>NZ_JAXOUF010000104.1:0-1020 GCF_034424805.1 Labrys sedimenti | reverse complement strand
GTCGACCTGTTCTGGACCGCCGTACTCAGCGTGGTCATCGGCTTTATCATCGCCTCGGCGTTCTCGGCCATCGTGGTGTTTGCCCAGGAACTGGTGCCGGGCAATGTGGGCATGATCGCCGGGATATTCTTCGGCCTGATGTTCGGCTTCAGCGGGATCGGCGCGGCGCTGCTCGGGATGCTCGCTGATCATCACGGCATCGAATACGTGTACAAGCTGTGCTCGTTCCTGCCGCTGGTGGGCATCCTCACGGTACTGTTGCCGTCGACCAAAGGCGTTTGATCGATCACGTCGCCCCATAGCCGTAGTTATCTACAACTTTGGGGCGACGCGGGACCTGTGGCGAGGGAGCTTGCTCCCGTGACGGCCCTGCAGACGGCGCTGATCTAACTGACGCGCCGAGATCTCAATGTGGGAGCTGGCTTGCCTGCGAAGGCGGCCTGACAGTCAACACAGTTGGACCGTGTACATATCCATTCCTGCGGTTAAGGCTACTTAGGGTTCCGCCCTGACGGCGGCTCACTTTTGAAAAGCGCAAAAGTAAGCAAAACGCTCTTGCCCCACCACTCGGCACCTCGCTTGGGCTCGGTGTGCCCGTAATCCGCCAGTGATTTGGGGGGCCGCCGCCACGCGCCATCCATGGCGCGGGGCGGCTAAACCGGCATCCCTGCCGGTTTACCCCCCAAATCCCTGTCGAATTCCGGCCAGCGTGGTTTAACGGGGCGCCTAAGATCAAAAGCAGATCAAGATCAAGAGCGGCTCGCTTCGCATCGTGGTTACCGTTGGCTGCTACAACCTACAAAATTGTGTAGAAGCTGCGACGGCGGTGTGTCAGAGGCCAATGTGCTGATTGAACCAGCGCTATCGCAGGCAAGCCAGCTCCCACAGTTGTAGGTATTTCAGGTCGGGATTTTCGGTGTGTGCAAGTGCGCTGTGGGGAATGCCTGTGCATACGCGTGACACACCCTAAGTACCTGCTCATCGGCAAACCGCGCGCCCACCACATGCAAGCCCACTGGC
>NZ_JAXOUF010000103.1:0-1023 GCF_034424805.1 Labrys sedimenti | reverse complement strand
CTTCGAGAACAACCCGCTGCTCGACGTGGTCAAGGCTATTGCCGACGAAGAAGGCGCCATCGTTGTTCCGGTGTGCAACAAGATCGAAGCGGAAATCGCCGAGCTCGATGACGGCGAAGAAAAGGACATGTTCCTCGAGGCCCTGGGCCTGGAAGAGCCTGGCTTGAACCGCGTGATCCGCGCAGGCTACGAAATGCTCAACCTGCAGACCTACTTCACCGCCGGGGTGAAGGAAGTCCGCGCCTGGACCGTCCGCGTCGGCGCCACCGCGCCCCAGTCGGCCGCCGCCATCCACACCGACTTCGAGAAGGGCTTCATCCGCGCCGAAGTGGTGGCCTATGACGACTTCATCGCCTTCAAGGGCGAGAACGGCGCCAAGGAAGCCGGCAAGTGGCGCCTGGAAGGCAAGGACTACATCGTCAAGGACGGTGATGTCATGCACTTCCGCTTCAACGTCTAAGCGACGGCGAAGGCCAGAGCCCCCTCCCCACCGCAAGGTGGCGAGGGGGTTTTCTTTTGCGCGGCGATTGGCTGTCGCCGCGCAAAGGCACGGCTCGCGGGGCGTCGATTTGGCACAATGACCCTCGCTCGACCGCCCGCGAGGGCTCTTCCCGCTGCCTGGATGCCGCCATGAACTTCGAAGACCTGCGCCTGTTCGTCACCACCCTGAACGAGGGCAGCTTCACCGCCGCCGCCGACAAGCTGGGGCTGTCCAAGCAATTCGTCAGCCGCCGCCTGATCCAACTGGAAGACCGCCTGGGCGTGCGCTTGCTTAACCGCTCCACACGGCGCCTGGACGTCACGCCGCTGGGCCAGAGCTACTACGAGTCGGCCTTGCGCCTGCTCGGTGAGGTGGAACAAGTGGAGCAGGGCATCGCTGGCCAGAACAGCGAGCCCCGAGGCACCATTCGCCTCAGTGCACCCTTGTCGTTCGCCATGGCGCACCTGGGTTGCCTGTTGCCGTTGTTTCTGCGTCAGCATCCGCAGGTCTGCGTTGAAGTTGACCTGAGCGACCGTCCGGTG
>NZ_JAXOUF010000102.1:0-1030 GCF_034424805.1 Labrys sedimenti | reverse complement strand
GGGGCAAACGGGAAAAACGATGTTCTAAAACATAAAATCGGAAACCCGGAGCAACGAACAATGACATTTTGCTACCAAGACAAGCAGCGAGACTGGAAACAGTCAAGTTGAGAGTATAAGGGAAACGAACAGTTTCCGTCAAGATTCCAACTTAATAAAGAGACGCTTGGGTCAAGACAAACAAACGTAGGCGAGACCTTCGGGTCGTGCCGAAAGTATTTTGTGAAAAATAAAATAAACAAGATATAACAGCGGAGAGTTTGATCCTGGCTCAGGATGAACGCTAGCGGCAGGCTTAACACATGCAAGTCGAGGGGCAGCGAGGCCGTAGCAATACGGCTGTCGGCGACCGGCGCACGGGTGCGTAACGCGTATGCAACCTACCCGTAACAGGGGGATAACACTGAGAAATTGGTACTAATACCCCATAATATCTCGGAAGGCATCTTCTGGGGTTGAAAACTCTGGTGGTTACGGATGGGCATGCGTTGTATTAGCTAGTTGGTAAGGTAACGGCTTACCAAGGCGACGATACATAGGGGGACTGAGAGGTTAACCCCCCACATTGGTACTGAGACACGGACCAAACTCCTACGGGAGGCAGCAGTGAGGAATATTGGTCAATGGACGCAAGTCTGAACCAGCCATGCCGCGTGCAGGAAGACGGCTCTATGAGTTGTAAACTGCTTTTGTATTAGGGTAAACTCAGGTACGTGTACCTGACTGAAAGTATAATACGAATAAGGATCGGCTAACTCCGTGCCAGCAGCCGCGGTAATACGGAGGATCCAAGCGTTATCCGGATTTATTGGGTTTAAAGGGTGCGTAGGCGGTTTGATAAGTTAGAGGTGAAATACCGGGGCTTAACTCCGGAACTGCCTCTAATACTGTTGAACTAGAGAGTAGTTGCGGTAGGCGGAATGTATGGTGTAGCGGTGAAATGCTTAGAGATCATACAGAACACCGATTGCGAAGGCAGCTTACCAAACTATATCTGACGTTGAGGCACGAAAGCGTGGGGAGCAAACAG
>NZ_JAXOUF010000101.1:0-1033 GCF_034424805.1 Labrys sedimenti | reverse complement strand
AGCGAAGGTGTTGCTGTGATGCCTGATGTGATGGCTTCGTGCGCCTGTGTTTGTACAAGGCTCATGGCCTCGCCACTGCTCAGGCAGGTGTGGATGGCCTGGGATGCATCGGGAAAGGCCTCCAAGTCAGACACGCCCTGACCGCCAGTGCGGGTGTAGGTATAGATCCACTGAACGGCCGACCAAAACGCCTTATGCCCGCCAGCCTGGCCAACGCATTCCGCAAGCGATGCCTGGCGGCTTGCGGCCGGCTCATGCTTGGTCAATGGCAGGTGATGCCATTGCAGGTTGACGTCGGAGGTGGTGTCGATCCAGCGATACAGTTCCGGAAAATAGGCTTGGCAGTAAGGGCACTCAAGGTCGGCATACAGCACCACGGTGAAGCGCGCATTCGCCACCCCGTGGCGCCAGGGTGGGCCTTCGAGATGCTGCTGTACGGTAGAAGGTGTAGGCGGGCTGGTGGCATCACGCAGCGTGACGACAAGCAACGCCAACAGAAGCAGGATCAGGGTCATCACTGCGGACAGCAAACGCCGACGACGGTGCCACATGCGTTCGGGGGATGCGGGAGGTAGAGATCGTTGGGCAGTCATGTGAGGCTCCGTCGGTCAGGACAACACGTCGTCGAAAGCTAGTGGTGTGATGCCGCGGGCGCGGTCAATTTTTTCGGACACCTTGAACGCGGCTTCGAGCTCGCTAATGCCGAATTGCTGCATGAGTTGGTAGCGCTCGGCCTTCTCCTCGGGCTCGGTTTGCGCGAGTGCGAGGTAGAGGCTGGGTGGAACCGCCCGGAACAGCACTTCCATGCTCTTGGAAAGGATCACGCCTTCTGTGAATTTCCCGGATTCCTTACGAGCCGAGAGCATCAGCGCCTTTTGTGCGGGAGTGAGTTCCCTGAACCTAGCGATCTTCTCGACTTCGTCAGGGGGCATCGACAGACAGATCCACCATTCGAACATCGACAACATCGGCTCTGCGGCCTTCGGGAGATCGTCGACGTTTTGCGTAGCAAGCCAGAACCAAGCGCGCAATT
>NZ_JAXOUF010000100.1:0-1043 GCF_034424805.1 Labrys sedimenti | reverse complement strand
CCGGCCCCGAGCAGACAGCGATCGAGATGGTGACGCTCGATACGCTTGTTCCCAAAGATCATCTGCTGCGCAAGATCGATGCGGTGATCGACTTTTCCTTCATCCATGATCGGGTATCCGGGCTTTACAGCGCGGACAATGGCCGCCCGCCCTTGGACCCGACCTTGATGTTCAAGGCGTTGTTCATCGGCTACCTGTTCGGCATCCGCTCGGAGCGCCAGTTGGTGCGCGAGATCGAGGTGAATGTGGCCTATCGCTGGTTCCTGGGGCTGAAGCTGATGGCGCCGGTGTTCGACGCCTCGACGCTGTCGCAGAACCGTCGTCGGCGCTACAACGACACGGATGTGGCTCAAGCCATCTTCGATGCCATCGTGGAGCAGGCGATCGGGCATGGGCTTGTGGATGGCCGGGTGCTGTACACGGATTCCACCCATCTGAAGGCGAATGCCAACGCCAGGAAGTTCGACCTTGCCCAGGTCGCCAAGTCGCGGGCCGATTATTGGCAGGCGCTGGATGCGGCTGTCGAGGCAGAGCGGGCGGCGCACGGCCAGGAGCCTCTGCCGGTGCGCGAGCGTGAGCCCGAGGTGAAGGAAACCAAGGTCTCGCGGGTGGATCCGGACAGCGGCTACATGGTGCGCGATGGCAAGCCCAGGGGCTTCTTCTACCTCGATCACCGCACGGTGGACGGCAAGGTCGGCATCATCACCGATACGTTCGCCTCGCCCGGCAACGTGCATGACAGCATCGTCTATCTGGGCCGGCTCGACCGCCAGCGCGAGCGCTTCGCCCTGCCGGTGACGGCGGTGGGGCTGGATGCGGGCTATGCCAGTGCCGGCATCGCCAAGGGGCTGGAGGATCGGGCGATCCTGGGCGTGACCGGCTATCGTACCCCCAATCCACCCAAGCCTGGCATGATGCGCAAGAGCCAGTTCATCTATGAGGCGGAACGCAACGGCTATCGCTGCCCGCAGGGGCAGTTGCTGGCCTATGCCACCACCGACCGCAGCGGTTATCGCCAGTACGCTTCCGATCCGGCCCTCTGC
>NZ_JAXOUF010000099.1:0-1044 GCF_034424805.1 Labrys sedimenti | reverse complement strand
GAATCCGGCAGCAACGACCCTATGGCGGTCTTTCTCACCGTCACCCTGATCGAGATGCTCGCCAGCGGCGAGAGCGGTTTCAGCTGGAGTCTGCTCGGCCATTTCGTCAGCGAATTCGCCATTGGCGGGGTGATCGGCCTGGGCGGCGGCTGGCTGCTGCTGCAGCTGATCAACCGCATCCACCTCGCCGACGGCCTCTATCCGCTGCTGGCCATCAGTGGCGGCCTGCTGGTCTTCGCCCTGACCAACACCGTGCATGGCAGCGGCATCCTTGCCGTTTATCTCGCCGGCCTGCTGATGGGCAACCGGCCGATTCGCAGCCGCCACGGCATGCTGCACATGCTCGACGGCATGGCCTGGCTCGCCCAGATCGGCATGTTCCTGGTGCTGGGCCTGCTGGTGGAGCCGCACAACCTGCTGCCCATCGCCCTGCCCGCCCTGGGTCTGGCGCTGTGGATGATCCTGGTCGCCCGCCCGCTGTCGGTGGCCATCGGCCTCCTGCCCTTCCGCGCCTTCCATGACCGGGAAAAGGCCTTTATCGCCTGGGTCGGGCTGCGCGGCGCGGTCCCCATCATTCTGGCGGTATTCCCGATGATGGCCGGGCTGCCCCAGGCCCAGCTGTTCTTCAATGTGGCCTTTTTCATCGTGCTGGTATCGCTGCTGGTACAGGGCTCCAGCCTGCCGCTGGCGGCCAAGCTGCTCAAGGTGACGGTCCCGCCGGAGCCGGCGCCCTTTTCCCGTGCCGGCCTGCAGGTCCATCCGACCAGCGAGGGGGAGCTGTTCATCTATCGCCTGGGCGCCGAGAAGTGGTGCATCGGCGCGGCCCTGCGCGAGCTGAAAATGCCCGAAGGCACGCGCATCGCCGCGCTGTTTCGTGGCCAGCAACTGCTCCATCCGTCGGGTAGTACGGTGCTGGAAGTCGACGATTTGCTCTGTGTGATCGGCCACGAACACAACCTGCCGGCTCTGGGCAAACTGTTCAGCCAGGCACCGCAACGGGGCCTCGATTTGCGCTTCTTCGGCGACTTCGTCCTCGAAGGCGAC
>NZ_JAXOUF010000098.1:0-1051 GCF_034424805.1 Labrys sedimenti | reverse complement strand
GGCCAATGACGTGGCCAAGGTGGTCAACAACGACCCCCTGACCCGTGATCTGCTCAAGGTGGTCTTCCTGCCCAACTACAACGTCAGCCTGGCGGAAAGCATCATTCCGGCAGCGGATTTGTCGGAGCAGATTTCCACCGCCGGTTTCGAAGCGTCCGGCACCAGCAACATGAAGTTCGGCCTCAACGGTGCCCTCACCATCGGCACCCTGGACGGCGCCAACGTGGAGATGTGCGAACTGATCGGGGAAGAGCACATGTTCATCTTTGGCCTCAAGGCGGCCGAGGTGGAAGAGCGCCAGCGCAGCGGCGGCATCTCCTCGGACATCATCGAGAATTCGCCACGCCTGGCCCAGGTGCTCGCCGGATTGCGCGGCGGCCAGTTCTCGCCCGAGGATCCGGCCCGCTACAACAGCCTGCTCGACGTCCTGACCTGGCACGACCGCTTCCTGGTCTGCGCCGACTTCGACGCCTACTGGGACGCCCAGCGCCAGGTGGAAATGCGCTGGCAGCAGCCGGACAAGTGGTGGCAATCGGCGGTGATCAACACCTCCAGCATGGGCTGGTTCTCTTCCGACCGCACAATCCGCGAATACGCCACCGAGATCTGGAAGGCGCTGTAGTCGAGCACGTGTCGCGGCCATGGCGGTCCGCCGCTGCGGTCGTTTAATCGATGTATCGCGGCCATGGCGGTCCGCCGATGCGGCCGCTTCTACAGGGCAGTGCTGCTTTTGTAGGAGCGGCCCATGGCCGCGATAGCTCTCTACGTCAGCGGTCCCGTCCGAAAACGGCCAGTCACCCCTCCCCCGCGGTGCTAACCTGCCGCCATGAACGCCTTCCCCGATATTCCCGCCTTCGAACGCGCCCGCCTGGCGCGGGACCCGCGTTTCGACGGCCTGTTCTACACCGCGGTGCTTACCACCGGCATCTATTGCCGGCCGGTGTGCCCGGCGCAACCGCCACGCCCGGAAAACGTCAGCTACTACCCCAGCGCCGCAGCCGCCGAGGCCGCGGGCTATCGCCCCTGCTTGAGATGCCGTCCGGAGCTCTCC
>NZ_JAXOUF010000096.1:0-1079 GCF_034424805.1 Labrys sedimenti | reverse complement strand
CGGCTTCGACGGTCAGCTTGCTGAAGTCGCTGCCCTTGGGGAAATACTGGCGGAGCAGACCGTTGGTGTTTTCATTGGTGCCACGTTGCCAGGATGACTAGGGGTCTGCAAAAAAGACCTGGCACTGGCTCCGTAGCGCGATGCGTTCATGCCCGGCAAACTCCCTTCCGTTATCCAGCGTCAGCGTGTGAGCGGCATGGCCCTGAAGCATCAGATTGATCGCCCGCGTTACCTGCCGGCGCGTTCTGCGCTTGACCGGATAGGCGCTCAGATAGCCGCTTTTGCGATCAACCAGGGTCACCAGGTTACCGCCCAGTCCATGTACCGTATCGCCCTCCCAGTCCCCCAGGCGCTCGCGGCTTTCGACCTCGGCTGGGCGTTCACTGATTGACACGCGATTACGCAGCTGCCCGCGCCGATCGTGGCTTCCATAGCGTTTCCGGTAGCGCTTTCGGCGATGTCGCAGATAGGTATAAAGCTCACCACCGGCGCGCTGTTCGGCGGCAATGAACCGATAAATCCACTCATGGCTGACCGCCCGGCTTGGCTGCTCCTGCTTCAACCGCTGGGCGATCTGCTCCGGACTCATGCCATGCTTGAGCCACACCGGGAGATGATGGCTGAGCCATGTCGCCGGCTTGCAAAACTTGCGCGCACCCGCTCGACGAGCATCACTTTCATGGGCCGCAGAAACAGCCTTGTAGATATTCTGGGTGCTGTTGCGGCGAACCTCGCGACTGATCGTCGAGGGATGCACGCCGACCCGCTTTGCAATGCTCGCCTGGCTCTCTGCGGCGCTCAAGCCAGCCTCAATCTGGTAACGTTGTCCCTGAGTCAGCTGCCGGTAATGCGTAGTCATCTGCGCTTGAATCCTTCGGTGTGAGAGCCTGGATTCTACCGGTGGCTGGCTCTCTGCCTCTCGTTTCAAGCGTTGCGCTTATTCTATGAATTCAGGTATTGTTATCCAAACAAATAACGAGGGTTTGAAACAACCAAGGTTGTACCAGGTGCAAGGAACTCAATCATGAAAACTCAAGTCGTGTTTTGGAAAGCAAGTACCGCGCTGGCCCTCGTTCTGG
>NZ_JAXOUF010000095.1:0-1083 GCF_034424805.1 Labrys sedimenti | reverse complement strand
GTTCCGGTAAGGCGTTGGGGTTGGGCCTGTTGGGCTTCGCTGCGCTCAACCCAACCTACGGACGGCGATGAGCCCCAGTTCGATTGGTCCAGAGTCGCGCGTGTGGCCCCCTCTCCCCCTGGGAGAGGGTTGGGGTGAGGGCACACGTCGGCACCGAAAGTCTCAGTGGAAAAGGCTGCGCCGTTTTCCACGCTACGGTGCCATGGCCGCGATCGCCTAGCGCCACCGTCAAAGCCCAATGGCTGCGCAATCCGACCGCTTGATCCCCCGCGCGGAAACCTCCTGTCATCGCCCCCCAGGAACATCTCGGCGCTCGCTCCGGTCGGTTGCAGGAGGGGGGTGAGTCCGCAGGCGTCACCGTTCGGTAAAGATCATGGATTTAACATTGATCTCTGAGGCGTCTGGCCCTAAAGTTCGCGCCCGAACGTCCATGCTGGAAACGATCCATCCGGCTCAAGTACTGACGACGAGACAGCAAGGCCAAGGGCAGCTTACCCCATGGCCTTTTTGCTTTCGGCGACATGCCTTGGGAAGTAGGCGAACCAAAGTGGGGATACGGAGGACGTTCATTTGCACCCATTGATCAAATTAGTTTGCCCTTAGGAGTTCCCAGCATGTCGATCAACGTCGAAGATTATTTCGCGCGCGCCACTTTTGACAAAATGAAGGCGTTCGCCGACAAGCAAGAAACCCCGTTCGTGGTGATCGACACCGCGATGATCAGCCAGGCCTACGACGACCTGCGCGCCGGTTTCGAATTCGCCAAGGTGTATTACGCCGTCAAGGCCAACCCGGCCGTTGAGATCATCGACCTGTTGAAAGACAAGGGTTCGAGCTTCGACATCGCCTCGATCTATGAGCTGGACAAGGTCATGGACCGCGGCGTCAGCGCCGACCGTATCAGCTACGGCAACACCATCAAGAAATCCAAGGACATCCGCTACTTCTATGAGAAGGGCGTGCGTCTGTTCTCCACCGACTCCGAAGCCGACCTTCGCAACATCGCCAAGGCCGCGCCGGGTTCGAAAGTGTATGTGCGTATCCTCACCGAAGGCTCGACCACTGCTGACTGGCCATTGTCGC
>NZ_JAXOUF010000094.1:0-1141 GCF_034424805.1 Labrys sedimenti | reverse complement strand
GCCGCCCATCCTTTCTCAGGAGCTTCCTCGCCACCGAGGCTGCCGGCGGCATCATCCTGATGGCGGTGGCGGCGCTCGCCCTGATCGTGGCCAATTCCCCGCTCGGCGAAGCCTATTTCCATACGCTCCACCTCTATATCGGTGGTCTTAGCCTGCTGCACTGGATCAATGACGGGCTGATGGCGCTGTTCTTCCTGCTGGTCGGCCTGGAGATCAAGCGCGAGGTGCTGGACGGACAGTTGTCGAGCTGGCCGCGCCGGGCCCTGCCGGGCATCGCCGCTGTCGGCGGCATGGTGGTGCCGGCCCTGATCTTCGTGGCGGTCAACTGGCGGACGGAGGGCACGCTGCAGGGCTGGGCCATTCCCTCGGCCACCGACATCGCCTTCGCCCTCGGCGTGCTGGCCCTGCTCGGCCCAGGCGTACCGGCTTCGCTGAAAGTCTTCCTCACCGCTCTCGCCATCATCGACGATCTCGGCGCGGTGGTGATCATTGCCCTGTTCTATACCGCCTCCCTGAACATCTGGATGCTCAACGGCGCGTTCGTCGTCCTGGTAGTGCTTTCCCTCATGAACCGACGCGGCGTCACCTTCCTGCCGGCCTATCTGGCACTCGGCGTGGTGTTGTGGGTCCTGACCTATCTGTCCGGCGTGCATGCCACGCTAGCTGGCGTGGCGCTTGCCTTCACCATCCCGCTGCGCCGCGAGGGCGGGCATGAGCATGACCATACGCCGCTGCACAAGCTCGAGCACGGCCTCCACCCCTGGGTCACTTATCTGATCGTGCCGATCTTTGGTTTCGCAAATGCCGGCGTCGCGCTCGGCGGCCTGTCGCTCGGCAATCTCGTCGACCCCGTCACGCTGGGCGTCACACTCGGCCTGTTCGTCGGCAAGCAGATCGGCGTCTTTGCCTTCGCGGCCCTCGCTATCCGAGCCAATTGGGCCGAATTGCCGGCCAATGCCAATTGGCGCCATCTCTATGGCGTGGCGCTGCTCTGCGGCATCGGCTTCACCATGAGCCTGTTCATCGGCGGCCTTGCCTATGCCAATGCCCCGAACTTGCTCGACGAGACCAAGATCGGCGTGCTGCTGGGCTCCATCCTTTCGGCCGTATTCGGCGCAATCTTGCTGCGAACCACGAAACC
>NZ_JAXOUF010000093.1:0-1148 GCF_034424805.1 Labrys sedimenti | reverse complement strand
CTAGTGGATTGACCGGGACAGAAGAGTCCTGAGGGGGATTCCTGTGCATCGAAGCCTGTGCGAATGTGTGGAATGCGCACAGGAATTTCCATCAGCGTGAGCCCCGAGGATCGCCGCCGGCTAGAGGCGATCGTCTCGGACCGCAACAGGGCGCAGAAGCATGTCTGGCGGGCGCGGATCGTGCTTCTCACCGCGGACGGCGCCGGCACGAACGCCATCATGCGGGCGGCAGGCGTCTCCAAGACGACCGTGTGGCGCTGGCAGGAGCGCTTCATGGCCGAGGGCGTGGATGGCCTCCTACGTGACAAGACGCGGCCGCCCGGCCGCGCCCCTATTGGGTCTGGTCGGGTCGCCGAAGTGGTGCGCCTGACCCAGAGCAACCCGCCGCACGAGGCGACCCACTGGACGGCACGGGCCATGGCGAAGGCCAGCGGTCTCGCCGTCTCGACGGTGCAGGAGATCTGGAAGGCGCACGGGCTGGCGCCGCATCGCTGGCGCGCCTTCAAGCTCTCGAACGATCCCGCCTTCGTCGCCAAGCTGCATGACGTGGTCGGGCTCTATGTCGATCCCCCCGCCCATGCGGTGGTGCTGTCGGTCGACGAGAAGAGCCAGATCCAGGCGCTCGACCGCACCCAGCCTGGTTTGCCGATGAAGCCGGGACGCGCCGGCACCATGACCCACGACTATGTCCGCCACGGCACGACGACGCTGTTCGCCGCTCTCAACATCCTCGACGGCAGCGTGATCGGCCGTCACATGCAGCGCCACCGGCATCAGGAGTTCATCCGCTTCCTCAACGTCGTCGAGGCGGCGGTGCCGGCCGGCAAGATCGTCCACGCCATCATGGACAACTACGCCGCCCACAAGCACCCGAAGGTGCGGCAATGGCTCCAGCGCCACCCGCGCTGGGTGTTCCACTTCACCCCGACCTCGGCCTCCTGGCTCAACGCGGTCGAGGGCTTCTTCGCCAAACTCGCCAAACGGCGTCTGAAACGCGGCGTGTTCCGCTCCCTCGTCGACCTCCAGGCCACCATCAATCGCTTCATCGCCGAACACAACCAGACGCCCAAACCCTTCGTCTGGCGCGCCGATCCGGATACCATCATCGCCGCCAGAAACCGTGGGTTCCAAACGTTGGAGTCAATCCA
>NZ_JAXOUF010000092.1:0-1163 GCF_034424805.1 Labrys sedimenti | reverse complement strand
GGAGAGAGGTCAAGCTACTAAGGGCGCATAGAGGATGCCTAGGCGATGACAGGCGAAGAAGGACGCGGCAAACTGCGAAAAGCCACGATAAGCTGTTAACAGGCGTTACAGTCGTGGATATCCGAATGGGGCAACCCAGTGGAGCGACCCTCCACTACCCGTAAGGGAGCGAACTCAGGGAAGTGAAACATCTCAGTACCTGAAGGAAAAGAAAGAAAACTCGATTCCGTGAGTAGCGGTGAGCGAAAACGGAAGAGCCTAAACCAGTCATAAGGCTGGGGTTGTGGGGCAGGTGTTATAATACTTGCGACTATAGAAGAACGGCATGGGAAGGCCGGCCATAGAGGGTTAGAGCCCCGTAATCGAAATGGTCAAGAGATTAAATCTGTACCCGAGTACTGCGGGAAACGTGAGGTCCTGCAGGAATCAGGAGGGACCACCCTCTAAGGCTAAATACTAGTCATCGACCAATAGTGAACGAGTACCGTGAGGGAAAGGTGAAAAGAACCCTTGTTAAGGGAGTGAAATAGAACCTGAAACTATGTGCCTACAAGCGGTCGGAGCATATGTTAATATGTGACGGCGTGCCTTTTGCATAATGAGCCTACGAGTTATCGTATGCAGCGAGGTTAAGCCGATAGGTGAAGCCGGAGGGAAACCGAGTCTGAATAGGGCGAATTAGTTGCATGCGTTAGACCCGAAGCCAGTCGATCTATCCATGGGCAGGTTGAAGCAGCGGTAAGACGCTGTGGAGGACCGAACCAGTTTGGGTTGAAAACCATTTGGATGACCTGTGGATAGGGGCGAAAGACCAATCAAGGCTGGTGATAGCTGGTTCTCCCCGAAATGCATTGAGGTGCAGCGTTGATATTTAATTTTCTGGGGTAGAGCACTGTTTGGGCTAGGGGGCATACCGCTTACCGAACCCATACAAACTCCGAATACGGAAGAGAATATATCAGCAGTGAGACTACGGGTGAGAAGATCCGTGGTCGAGAGGGTAAGAGCCCGGACCGTCAGCTAAGGTCCCTAAATATACACTAAGTGGTAAAGGATGTGGAAATGGAGAAACAGCCAGGAGGTTGGCTTAGAAGCAGCCATCCTTTAAAGAAAGCGTAACAGCTCACTGGTCTAGCGTTTCTGCGCCGAAGATATAACGGGGG
>NZ_JAXOUF010000091.1:0-1184 GCF_034424805.1 Labrys sedimenti | reverse complement strand
CAAACTGTCGGTGGAGTACCCGGTACGGCGTCTCTGCCAGACCCTCCAGGTGCATCCCAGCGGTTACTACGCCTGGCTGGCCGAGCCGAAATCCGCGCGTGCCAAGGAAGATCAGCGTCTGCTCGGATTGATCAAGCATGCCTGGTTGGAAAGCGGCGGGGTCTACGGCTACCGCAAGATCCACGACGACCTGCGTGAGCTGGGCGAGTCCTGTGGCCGGCATCGTGTGGCTCGCCTGATGAGGAGAGAGGGGCTGCGCTCTCAGACCGGTTATCGCCGGCGCCCCGGGTACTACGGTGGCAAGCCGCCAGTGGCCTCGCCCAACCGTCTGGAGCGGCAGTTCAATATCAGTGAACCGAACAAGGTCTGGGTCACCGACATCACTTACATCCGCACGTATGAGGGCTGGTTGTACTTGGCGGTGGTGCTGGATCTGTTTTCTCGCCAAGTGATCGGCTGGTCGATGAAGCCTCGGATGTGCAGCGATCTGGCCATCGATGCGTTGCTGATGGCAGTGTGGCGGCGCAAGCCCAAGCAGGAAGTGATGATCCATTCCGACCAGGGCAGCCAGTTCAGCAGCTCGGACTGGCAGAGTTTCCTCAAGGCCAACAACCTGATCAGCAGCATGAGTCGACGCGGTAACTGTCACGACAACGCGGTCGCGGAAAGCTTTTTCCAGTTGCTGAAGCGGGAACGCATCCGACGGAAAACCTACGGAACCCGCGAAGAAGCCCGCAGTGATGTGTTCGTTTACATCTAGATGTTCTATACCCCCAAGCGCCGGCACAGCAGCGCTATGCAGCTATCGCCAGTGGAGTTTGAAAAGCGCTATTTCCAGAGCTTGGAGAGTGTCTAGGAAAGCTGGGGCGATTCAGGCATCGATGACCTTCGCAGTTTCATACCAAGTGAAATCGACTAAAAGCATTATATGATCCACAAGATCAAATCTAGTAGATATCCAATGTTCGGCCAACAAGATCCAGTCCCACTAAGCTTGTTTGATAATTCCAGTACGATAAAAATATCGTAAAATAGAAATATCGCGGTAAACTTTATTGCCCCACTTCGATTTGTTGGTTAATAAAAAATCCATTTGGTTTTAATTTTTGGTAACGATATGCATTGTCTTCTGTTAATAAGCCGCTGGCTCTGCTATGTGACAGGCTTCGCAAAAAATAGGATTG
>NZ_JAXOUF010000090.1:0-1189 GCF_034424805.1 Labrys sedimenti | reverse complement strand
TAATACCAACCTGCGCTGATTAGAACCCACGGGCCCAATTGCGACGTCCGATGGTGATGATGTGCCAAGGCTGGTCGATGAGCTTGTTCCAGGCCTCGCAGCAATGATCGACGATATTGTCGTAGGATGTGAAGACGCGGTTGGAGAGCCAGTTTTCGCGCATGAACTGCCAGATGTTCTCGCCCCCTCGGGCGACAGCGAAGCGCCTTCGCTTCGCGCAAGCCGGGTTCAGCTCGGGACATTTAGCAGGCAGCGCGATGATGCTGATGTTGCCGGGCATCTCAAGCTTGTTGGTTGTGTGCCAACCAGCCTGATCCACCAGCACGACCGCGTGAGCGCCAGGGGCAACAGCCAACGATATTTTGCTGCTCCGCGCTGCCCTCCGGGTCGGCCAGATGCAGCGACATGGTTTGGGTATTGCAGAAGGGTAGGACCAGGCCGGTGCCCTTGCCCAGTTCGGGGCAGATCGCGCCGAAGATGTAGGCCGATTTGGTTCTCTGATCCTTCGGCGCCGACGGTCGGGTTCCGCGTCGTGCCCAGCGCCGAGTGATCTTGTTCTTCTGACCGACACGCGCTTCGTCCTGATCCGGAGGACGCGCAGCGAAACCATATCTCTATGGGCGTGCCCTTCGGGAGGACTGCCCTGACCTTTGCCAACTCAGTGGCAAAGCCCCCTTTTTGAACGCCTTCATCGCATGCTCGTTCTGAGCATGGTGGCGGGGCCGCGCCGTGAGCTTGGCATATCCCAGCTTCTTCAGCTCGCGCCCGACGGTTGTCTCATCGAGCGACACTGCGAACTCTTCGTGGAGCCATTGGACCAGATCGATCAGCCGCCAGCGAACGACGCCATGGATCGCCGGGATCGGGCCACTTTCCACAATCTCGACCAGCGCCTGACGCTGGGCATCGTTGAGCCGGGATCGAGGGCCGGCGGCCTTGCCATCCAGCAGGCCGTCCGGGCCACGGTCATTGAACCGAACCACCCAGTCACGCACGATCTGCAAGCCCACGCCGCCGATCCGCGCGGCCGCGGTCCGGCTGCCGCCGTCGTAGATCTCGGCCAAGGCCAGCAGACGCCGCGCTTGGTTCGCACTTCTCGACGTCCGTGCCAATCGCCGCAACGCCGCTCCGTCATAATCTGCCCGCAAGCCGATCGCCGAGCCCATGGTCACGCCCTCCACCCAAGGGC
>NZ_JAXOUF010000089.1:0-1201 GCF_034424805.1 Labrys sedimenti | reverse complement strand
CAAGATCGCCGCCCTGCACATCAAGGTCGGCGACACCCTCAAGACCGGTGATCTGCTGATCGACCTGGAAGGCGAGGACGCCGCCACCGGCAGCGAACCCGCCGCCGAACCCAAGGCCGAGTCCAAGCAGACCCAGGTCGAGGAAAGCGAAACCCCGACGCCGGCCGGTGACGAGGACGCTTCGGCGTCCGCCGGCGAAGGCGAAGCCCAGGAGATCCATGTCCCCGACATCGGCTCCAGCGGCAAGGCCAGCATCATCGAGGTGGCGGTCAAGCCCGGCGACACCATCGCCGCCGAGCAGACGCTGATCACCCTGGAATCCGACAAGGCCAGCATGGAAATCCCGGCGCCCAAGGCGGGCGTGGTGGAAAGCGTTGCCATCAAGGTCAACGACCAGGCCAAGACCGGCGATCTGATCCTGACCCTGAAGGTGGCCGGTGCCGCGCCCAAGCAGGCGGCCAAGCCGGCTGCCGGCAACACCGCCAGCGCGCCGGCTGCCGAGAAGAAGGCCGAGGCGCCGGCCAAGGCCGCCGCTCCCGCCAGCGCCCCTGCCGCCGGCAAGGTCAAGAAGGTCCATGCCGGCCCGGCCGTGCGCATGGTCGCCCGCGAGTTCGGTGTCGATCTGGGCGAGGTCACCCCGACCGGTCCCAAGGGTCGCATCCTCAAGGAAGACGTCCAGGCCTACGTCAAGGATCAGCTGCAGAAGAGCAAGGCGGCTCCGGCCGCGGCTGCAGGCGCCACCGGTGGTGCCGGCATCCCGCCGATCCCCACCGTGGACTTCAGCAAGTTCGGCGAGATCGAAGAGGTGCCAATGACGCGCCTCATGCAGGTCGGTGCCAACAACCTGCATCGCAGCTGGCTGAACGTGCCCCACGTGACCCAGTTCGACCAGTCCGACGTGACCGATCTGGAGGCCTTCCGGGTCGGCCAGAAAGCCGTGGCGGAAAAGGCCGGCGTCAAGCTGACCATCCTGCCGTTCCTGCTCAAGGCCTGCGCCCATGTGCTCAAGGAACTGCCGGACTTCAACGCCTCCCTGGCCCCCAGCGGCAAGGCGGTGATCCGCAAGAAGTACGTGCACATCGGCTTCGCCGTGGACACCCCGGACGGCCTGCTGGTCCCGGTCATCCGCAACGTCGACCAGAAGAGCCTGCTGCAACTCGACGCCGAAGCCGCCCAGCTGGCGGAAAAGGCGCGGACAAAG
>NZ_JAXOUF010000088.1:0-1202 GCF_034424805.1 Labrys sedimenti | reverse complement strand
ACCAGCGCCTGCGCCAGCGCTTGGCGCGCTTCGCCGGCGAGCTGCGAGACGTGGGCGCCGATTCGTAGATACCGTCTTCCACCTCAGTGTGCAATTGCTAAGGCAGGATCGAAAGGCTTGCCCGATTTGAGCACGCCATAGGCAATGCTCAGCAGTTTGCGCATGGCTGCGCAGACGGTTTGTTTTCCCTTCTTGCCCTTGGCTTTCAGGCGTTCGGCTTGCGCTTTGATAGCTGGGTTATGAGTTAACGCCACGACAGCAGGCAGGTACAGCGCGGTGCGCAAACGGGCTGATCCTGTGCGCGAGATGCAGGTACGGCCGTGAAAGGTGCCAGACTCCTGCAAGCGCGGATCCAGACCCGCAAAGGCAGTGACGGCGCGAGCATGGGTGAAGCGGCCGATATCGCCCAGCTCAGCTAGAATCAGGGCTGCGGTCTTATCGGCGATACCGTCTATGCTCACCAGCAGATCACGTTTGCCGCGTAGGTCCGGGTCATCGTCGATGTGCCGTTTGATCTGTTCTAGCGTCCAGGCAATCTGTTCATCGAGCCGCTGCAGGACTGCCCGGATTGAGTCCTGGACGTTGTCCGGGCTGACCTCAAGCCGATTGAGCTCCATCTGTCGCAGCGATTGCAGATCCTCCAGGCGTCGGGTCAGCGCGCGGAGTTGGCGCAAGGGCAGAGGCTCAGGTTGCCAGGCCCGTAGTCGATCCAGATGCAGTTGGCCAAAGGTGGCGATTAGCTTGGCATCGAGCTTGTCTGTCTTGCTGCGTTGCAGCTGGCTTTGCGCATAGCGGGCAACCTGCGCCGGGTTGAGCACGGCGATCCGATAGCCCAAGGCATGGAAGTGCTCGGCAAGTGCTTCGTGGTAGATGCCAGTCGCTTCCATCACGATCCAGGCCTCCGGTTCGGCATGCCGCTGCAGCCAGTCGGCAAAGACCGCGAAGCCTGCCTTGTCGTTAGCCAGCTTGCCCTTGGTTCGATGCTTGCCGTTAGGTTGCAGCATCGCCAGATCAAAGGTGCGCTTGGCGATATCGACGCCTACTACCACTGCCATGAGATCTCCTCCACGAAGGTGTCTTGATGATCACGTCATCCTGTCCAACCTTGCGTAATACGAGCTCTTGAGGCTCCAGATACCGTTCGGACTTGGGGATGAGTGTGGAGGAGGCAGCCTATCTACGCTGCAAGCTCAAAGGCTTAA
>NZ_JAXOUF010000087.1:0-1243 GCF_034424805.1 Labrys sedimenti | reverse complement strand
GCCTAGTTCCTTAACCATGAGTCTCTCAACGCCTTAGTATGTTCTACCCGACTACGTGTGTCCGTTTGCGGTACGGGTGCCCCACAGATTAAGCTTAGCGGATTTTCTAGGGAGTCTGATTACCCGCGCTGTCTCCCCGCCCCGAAGGGAGGGAAGTACTTTCAGGTTCGGCTCAGCGTACGGATTTGCCTATACACCTCATAACCTACACCCTTAAACGGAGAATTCCGTATCTCCGCGGCGGTGTCACTGCTCCGTCTCCACATCGCTCCATGGGGCAGTAACGGAATGTTGACCGTTTCTGCCATCGCCCTCGCCGTTCGGCTGAGACTTAGGACCCGACTAACCCCGGGATGAATGACATTGCCCGGGAAACCTTGGTCTTGCGGCGGGAGGGGTTCTCGCCCTCCTAATCGTTACTTATACCTACATTTGCTTTTCCGTAAGCTCCAGCAAGGGTCACCCCTTGCATTCGACGCCGACGGAATGCTCCCCTACCGATACTTTTATTATTGCTATCCCGCGCCTTCGGTATCTGCCTTATACCCGATTATTATCCACGCCCGAACCCTCGACCAGTGAGCTGTTACGCACTCTTTGAATGAATGGCTGCTTCCAAGCCAACATCCTGGCTGTCACTGCAACGGGACTTCGTTAGACTAACTCAGACAGAACTTCGGGACCTTAGACGGCGGTCTGGATTCTTCTCCTCTCGGGAACGGACCTTAGCACCCGTCCCCTTACTGCATGGCTACCGAGCATGAGCATTCGGAGTTCGTCAGGACTTGACAGGCGGTGAAGCCCTCGCATCCTATCGGTCGCTCTACCTCTCATGCTGAACGCCAGACGCGGCACCTAAATGCCTTTCGGGGAGTACGAGCTATCTCCGAGTTTGATTGGCCTTTCACTCCTACACTCGGCTCATCCGGAAGCTTTTCAACGCTTATCGGTGCGGACCTCCATCCCGTGTTACCGGGACTTCATCCTGGCCAAGTGTAGATCACTCGGTTTCGCGTCTGCCTCCACTGACTGTACGCCCTCTTCAGGCTCGCTTTCACTGCGGCTGCTTGTGTCATCACAATTAACCTCGCCAGTGACGGCAACTCGTAGGTTCATTATGCAAAAGGCACGCCGTCACATCACAATGATGCTCCGACCGCTTGTAGGCGCATGGTTTCAGGATCTCTTGCACTCCCCTCATGGGGGTTCTTTTCACCTTTCCCTCCCGGTACCTCCCCTGTCC
>NZ_JAXOUF010000086.1:0-1245 GCF_034424805.1 Labrys sedimenti | reverse complement strand
ACAGCTTGTGCGTACTGACGGACGAGGTCTTGCGCATCCTCGGTAGTGACAACGGTATCGAAGTAGCGATAACGCCGCTTCTTGGCATCGACCTTGCCCGTCAACGCCGCGATGGTGCAAGCCAGGAATGGCTCGCCCTCGTTCGGCTTTACTTCGATCGGACGGCTCAGGTAGCCAATACCTCGGGTAATCAGCTCATGCTGCTCGATCTTCGCCAGTTCGACTCGATCGATCATCTCAGCTTTCAGCAAGCGGCCCTTGAGCGATGCTGCGACCTCGCCTTTGCGTTCGCCTCTGGGACGAATGTAGGCATCCGGCCATGAGTCCCCGATCCGAAACCGAACCAGGGGGCGCCGCTTGGGATCATCGACGCCGATATACTTGCTGACCAGTTCCTGGGCCTCGGCACCGGAAACCCTGACGTCGAAGTAGCGGTAAACCGGGTCGGCTTTGGGGCCGACCAGTGCCGCAACCGTAACAGATAGATAGGGGTCGGCATCTTCGACGTGAACTTCACGGGCCCGTTGCAAGAAACCGATGCCAGAGGTGTGCAGATCGAAGTAGGACTTGGCCTGATTGGATGTGGTGTTCATGGTGAATCTCCATACGATGAAAGCGGAGACACACCGATCCCACCATGCGGGGAGAGGTGCGTAACCCCGCGGTGGGTTGATAAGTCAAATGCATCCACCATCAGTGGGTTGATGGTCGTTCGCGAGTGGATGCGGTGCGAACTGGTCCGGTCACGCAGCAGGTGCTGCGCCGCAACCTGGAAGACCGTGGTTGCGTGGCATGTTGCTGACGACGTCAGCAGAACATGGAGATAGCCTGCCCGGATGCAGATAGCGATACGACGATCAATGCGAATCTGCGCATCCCCTATTTCGGAGCGCCAACTCAGACTGTGGGATAATTAGTTGATGGAACTGGGCGGGTTGGAACGCTGGTGTCGTACTGGTGTGACAGATCCTGATTGACACCCCCGCGTTCGGCGGAAGATCTACTGGTGACCGCTAGTTCATCTGCAACCGGCCATCGGATTCATCATGATTTAAGCCTTTTGCGAACCTCCAGGACAGGAAGCTGCCCTTGAGAAGCTGGATAAAAAAGCCCCTCGACTATCGAGGGGCGGTAGCGAGGTCAGAAGTCCTCATAGATGAAGTAATGCAGGCGCTGCGCCGGGAAGAACACATGCTTCCAGCGATCGCCATGGGTGTTGCCGCCGTCGAACAGCACCATCTCGTA
>NZ_JAXOUF010000085.1:0-1288 GCF_034424805.1 Labrys sedimenti | reverse complement strand
GGGACGAGAGAAGGGACATGAGTCAGCGAGTTGATCTGTACTGCGAGGTTAAGCGTAAGTGAAGCCGTAGCGAAAGCGAGTCTGAATAGGGCGAGAGTAGTGCGGATCAGACCCGAAACCGGGTGATCTATCCATGAGCAGGTTGAAGCAAGGGTAAAGCCTTGTGGAGGACCGAACCGCCAACGGCTGAAAACGTTCCGGATGACTTGTGGATAGGGGTGAAAGGCCAATCAAACCCGGTGATAGCTGGTTCTCCCCGAAATATATTGAGGTATAGCCTTGCGGATTATCTGACGGAGGTAAAGCGCTGACAGAGCTAGGGGTCCTACCAGATTACCAAACTCTATCAAACTCAGAATGCCGTTCAGACATACCGCAGGAGTCAGGCAGCGGGTGCTAAGGTCCGTTGCCGAGAGGGTAAGAGCCCAGATCAACAGCTAAGGCCTCCAAATGCATGCTCAGTGGTTAAGGTGGTGACGTTGTAGAGACACCCAGGACGTTGGCTTAGAAGCAGCCATCGTTTAAAGAAAGCGTAATAGCTCACTGGTTCAATGACGTTGCGCCGAAAATGTAACGGGGCTAAGCATGCTGCCGAAGCTTTGAATTTGCCGTAAAGGCAGGTGGTAGGGGAGCGTTCTTCACTGGCGGAAGCAGTGTCGGAAGGCATTGTGGACAGTGGAGAAGTGATTATGCTGACATGAGTAACGATAAAACGGGTGAAAAACCCGTTCGCCGTAAACCCGAGGTTTCCTGGGTAAAGGTAATCTTCCCAGGGTTAGTCGGCCCCTAAGGCGAGGCAGAGATGCGTAGCTGATGGGAAACGCGTTAATATTCGCGTACCTGGTTGTTCGCGCGATGGAGGGACGCAGGAGGATAGGTGATCCGGGAGTTGGAATACCCGGTGCAAGCCGGTAGGCAGGAGACGCAGGCAAATCCGCGTAACCAATGCCGAGAGGCGAGACGAAGGAGCAATCCGCAAAGTCACTGATTCCAGGCTGCCAAGAAAAGCTTCTAAGTATAGGACAATCAGACCGTACCGCAAACCAACTCAGGTGGGTGGGATGAATAATCCAAGGCGCTCGAGAGAACTCTGGCCAAGGAACTCGGCAAAATAACCCCGTACCTTCGGAAGAAGGGGCGCTCTTCCGGGTGAGGAAGTCACCTTTGGAGCCTGGGAGAGCCGCAGAGAAATGGTGGTGGCGACTGTTTACTAAAAACATAGGTCTGTGCGAAGTCGCAAGACGACGTATACGGACTGACGCCTGCCCGGTGCCGGAAGGTTAAAAGG
>NZ_JAXOUF010000084.1:0-1334 GCF_034424805.1 Labrys sedimenti | reverse complement strand
CCCCCTCTTAACCTTCCGGCACCGGGCAGGTGTCAGGCCATATTCGTCATCTTACGATTTCGCATAGCCATGTGTTTTTGGTAAACAGTCGCCTGGGCCATTTCTCTGCGCCCCTCGCGGGGTCCCCTTATCCCGAAGTTACGGGGTCAATTTGCCTAGTTCCTTAGCCGTGATTCACTCGAGCACCTTAGGATACTCTCCTCGCCCACCTGTGTCGGTTTACGGTACGGGCCCCCGTGCGCTTGACGCTCGGACACTTTTCTTGCGAGTCTGATTACCTGCGCTGTCGGATCTCCCGAAGGATCTCCGTACTTTCGGATTTCAGTCACCCTACGTCCTTAAACCCCCTATTCCGTCAGGGGGCGGCAGTGCCACTACTCGGTCATGTCCTCGCCTGCACGGCGGGTTGCGGAATATTAACCGCATCGTCATCGGAATCCCCTCTCGGGTTATCCTTAGATCCCGACTAACCCTGGTACGTCTGGCGTTGTCCAGGAAACCTGGGGCTTGCGGTGCGCATGGTCATACATGCGTTGTCGTTACTCATGCCTACATTTTCTTTTCCGGACGCTCCAGCATGGCTCACGCCACACCTTCGGCGCCGACCGGAATGCTCCCCTACCACTCTTAAAAAGAGTCCTCTGCTTCGGCGGCGGTCTTGATGCCCGTTCATCATCCACGCGTCATCGCTCGACTAGTGAGCTGTTACGCACTCTTTAAATGAATAGCTGCTTCCAAGCTAACATCCTAGCTGTCTCTGCGATGTCACCTCGTTCTGTCAACTTAAACCGCTCTTGGGGGCCTTAGCAGGAGGTCTGGGCTCTTTCCCTCTCGCCGCCGGACATTAGCACCCGACGACTCACTCCCGTCCAACACTTCACGGCATTCGGAGTTTGTCAGGAATTGATAGGCGATGAAGCCCTCGCATCCTATCAGTAGCTCTACCTCCGTGAAGCTAAGACGAGGCTGTCCCTAAAGACATTTCGGGGAGTACGAGCTATCTCCCAGTTTGATTAGCCTTTCACCCCTACCCACAGCTCATCCGAGCACTTTTCAACGTAAACCGGTTCGGGCCTCCATCGCCTGTTACGGCGACTTCACCCTGGCCATGGGTAGATCACTAGGTTTCGCGTCTGCTCCGCCCGACTGAACGCCCTGTTCAGACTCGCTCTCGCTTCGGCTCACGCGCCTTAAGCGCTTAACCTCGCCGGACGGAGGCAACTCGTAGGCTCATTATGCAAAAGGCACGCCGTCGCTCCATAGAGAGCTCCGACCGCTTGTAAACGAACGGTTTCAGGGTCTATTTCACTCCCCTGCTCGGGGTGCTTCCCACC
>NZ_JAXOUF010000083.1:0-1398 GCF_034424805.1 Labrys sedimenti | reverse complement strand
TTGGTTGCGGGGGCAGGATTTGAACCTGCGGCCTTCAGGTTATGAGCCTGACGAGCTACCGGGCTGCTCCACCCCGCGGCAGGAATTTGAGTTATTTGTCATGGTTTATTGAGAAGTTTGCTTTGCAGGCCTGGCAACGACCTACTCTCCCAGGTCTTGAGACATAGTACCATCGGCGCTGAGGAGTTTAACGGCCGAGTTCGGGATGGGATCGGGTTGAGGCTCCTCGCTAGTGCCACCAGGCCGGCGAAGCAAAGTTGAAGCCCTTGCGACTCCTGCGCGATCCGAAGGATCGTCGCCTGGCAGTCGTCAAGAGTATGCGCAGCGACAAATACGAAGTGTTTGTCGCGTGAAGCATACAAGATGGTTGTTTTCGTGTGTTTCACATTCTGCAGCGTGTTGGCTGCGTTGTGAGTATTGATAAATGAGAGCGATCAAGCCGATCAAGCTATTAGTACCGGTAAGCTGCACGGATCGCTCCGCTTCCACACCCGGCCTATCAACGTGGTGGTCTACCACGGCTTTCGAGGGAGAACTCATCTTGAGGTGGGTTTCCCGCTTAGATGCCTTCAGCGGTTATCCCGACCGTACATAGCTACCCTGCACTGCGGCTGGCGCCACAACAGGTCCACCAGAGGTACGTCCATCCCGGTCCTCTCGTACTAAGGACAGATCCTCTCAATTCTCCTACGCCCACGCCAGATAGGGACCAAACTGTCTCACGACGTTTTGAACCCAACTCACGTACCACTTTAATCGGCGAACAGCCGAACCCTTGGGACCTTCTCCAGCCCCAGGATGTGATGAGTCGACATCGAGGTGCCAAACGATTCCGTCGATATGGACTCTTGGGAATCATCAGCCTGTTATCCCCGGCGTACCTTTTATTCGTTGAGCGATGGCCGTTCCACAACGGACCACCGGATCACTATGGCCGACTTTCGTCTCTGCTCGACTTGTCAGTCTCGCAGTCAGGCGGGCTTATGCCATTGCACTCGACGACCGATTTCCGACCGGTCTGAGCCCACCGTCGCACGCCTCCGTTACTCTTTGGGAGGCGACCGCCCCAGTCAAACTACCCACCATACACTGTCCCGGGCCCGGATGACGGGTCGCGGTTAGACATCCATGATCGTAAGGGTGGTATTTCAAGGGTGGCTCCACAAGGGCTGGCGCCCCTGCTTCATAGCCTACCACCTATCCTACACATGCAAGCACGAATGCCAGTGTAAAGTTATAGTAAAGGTGCACGGGGTCTTTCCGTCTAAGCGCAGGTACCCCGCATCTTCACGGGGAATTCAATTTCACTGAGTCTATGCTGGAGACAGCGGGGAGATCGTTACGCCATTCGTGCAGGTCGGAACTTACCCGACAAGGAATTTCGCTACCTTAGGACCG
>NZ_JAXOUF010000082.1:0-1355 GCF_034424805.1 Labrys sedimenti | reverse complement strand
CCAGCACCGGGCAGGCGTCAGCCCAGATACTTCGCCTTGCGGCTTCGCATAGACCTGTGTTTTTGCTAAACAGTTGCTTGAGCCTCTTCTCTGCGGCCCACAGTTTCCTATGGGCGCCCCTTCTCCCGAAGTTACGGGGCCATTTTGCCGAGTTCCTTGACAATGCTTCTCCCGTCGGCCTTAGGATCCTCTCCTCATCCACCTGTGTCGGTCTACGGTACGGGCCCCATACAGACGATAGCGGCTTTTCTCGGCAGCGGCTTTGTATGCTTCGTTACTTCTTTTTCACTCCGTCCAGAGTCTGCCTTTTTGCAAGGGTATTTCTCCCTTGCCCAGCCTTCTCTTTCCACCGGTCTTTCCATTCCCGGCTCATACTCTGCCGCCGCGTCCCCGCAGTTCTGCTCTATGGGGGTGCAGGAATATTCACCTGCTGTCCATCGGATGCGCCTTGCGGCCTCTCCTTAGGCCCCGACTTTCCCAGGGAAGATCAGCTTTACCCTGGAAACCTTGGATATTCGGCCGAGAGGATTCCCACCTCTCTCTCGCTACTCATTCCGGCATTCTCTCTTGCTGACCCTCCACTGCTCCTTGCCGGTACAGCTTCAGTGGGTCAGCAATGCTCCCCTACCAATTACAAATAAATGCAATTCCTAAGCTTCGGTGGTGTGTTTCAGCCCCGGACATTTTCGGCGCGGGACCTCTCGACCAGTGAGCTATTACGCACTCTTTGAATGTGTGGCTGCTTCTGAGCCAACATCCTGGTTGTCTTTGAAATCCCACATCCTTTTCCACTTAACACGCACTCTGGGGCCTTAGCCGGCGGTCTGGGCTGTTTCCCTTTTGGCTGCCCGACTTATCTCATGCAGCCTGACTCCCGTAAATCATCTTTGCGGCATTCGGAGTTTGATATTCTCTGGCAGGCTTTGACGCCCCCTCGGAAATTCAGTGCTCTACCTCCGCGAGACTTTTACGAGGCTAGCCCTAAAGCTATTTCGGGGAGAACCAGCTATCTCCGGGTTCGATTGGAATTTCTCCCCTATCCACACCTCATCGCCACCCTTTTCAACGGATGTGCGTTCGAACCTCCACCGCCTTTTACGGCAGCTTCATTCTGGACATGGGTAGGTCACCCGGTTTCGGGCCTGCGTATACTGACTTCTTTCCGCTTTCGCGGTTCTGCCCTATTCAGGCTTGGTTTCCCTGCGGCTCCGGGCTTTAAGCCCTTAACCTTGCCTGTATCCGCAGCTCGCCGGACCGTTCTACAAAAAGTACGCGGTTATGCTCTTGCGGCACTCCCACAGTTTGTAGGCACAGGGTTTCAGGTTCTCTTTCACTCCCCTCCCGGGGTTCCTCCT
>NZ_JAXOUF010000081.1:0-1433 GCF_034424805.1 Labrys sedimenti | reverse complement strand
AAAGTTTCATACGGTATTTTAGTAGATGACAAAAATTAATTTTTGTCAGTTATATGATTGATTTTTAATCAGTTATTATTTGTAAAAGTCCCTGAAAATTAGTAATTTAAAGGAAAAGTTTGGACGCTTTTTCTCATGAAAACTACTAATTTCAAGGACTCGGTCAAAGTTAACCAAATCCTCCCGATTATGCAAGAGCACTTTGGTCAAAGTATGAATTTGGCACGCATAAAACTCATGGCGTTGCTGCTCCATGCACTCTGTGTGGTGCAGACTGTCAGCCTCCACAAACTGGCTGCTGCGATGCCTACGGCTGTAGACAAGGATTCCAACCTCAGACGGCTCCAAAGATTCTTTGCCAAGTATGTACTTGACCTTGACATCATAGCCCGTATGATTTTCTCGCTGCTTCCTGTCAAGACCGGTCTTGTGCTGAGCATGGACCGGACCAACTGGAAGTTCGGGGAGTTCAATATAAACATCCTTATGTTGGGCATAACCTATAAAGGGATTGCCTTCCCTTTGATATTCAGCCTTCTTCCGAAACGTGGCAACTCCAACTGGGAAGAACGCAAGAAAATTATGGAACGTTTTATCCGTCTTTTCGGAGCGGAATGCATCGACTGCCTTGTGGCAGACCGCGAGTTCATCGGAAAGGAATGGACAGGATGGCTCAACAGCCGTCGCATACGGTATTACATTCGAATACGTCAGAATTTCCGGATTGTCAAGCCTTCCACCGGTGAAAGAATCCGTGCATGGTGGCTGTTCAATGATTTGAAGGTCGGTCAGGAGAAATTCTTCCATACGCTCTTTCTTCACAAAGGTGAGTATGTCTATCTTGCCGGCAGCCGGATCAAAAACTCCGATGGTGTTCCGGAATTGCAGATTCTCATATGCTTCAATCGGCCCGAGGAGGCGATTTTGACATACAAAAAACGATGGGAGATAGAAACGGCCTTTAGAGCCATGAAATCTTCCGGCTTCAACATCGAGGATACCCATATGCGTGATATGGACCGCATCGCAAGACTTGTCGCGATGGTCTGCATGGCTCTTGTATGGGCGTATCTCGTTGGTGAACATAAAGATATAAATATTAAACCGATAAGGATTCTGAAACATGGAAGAAAGGCAAAGTCGCTTGTCAAATATGGATTTGAAGAGATTTCGACCATACTTATGCGTCCGACTTATACCCCAAAATTCGATGTTTTCAAATTTTTGTCATCTACTTAAAGAATATTTATATCCTCTGAATATGGAACATACGTTAGTAACCCATGATAATTTGACATTAAACAACATAATAAATAACAAAATACACTGATTATCAAATATAATTTATCTTGTTTTCGCATAACAAAGGCCAATGAAATTCCTAAGATATATGCCGAAATATACCATGAGCCCGGGAACGTCTTTTTGAATAA
>NZ_JAXOUF010000080.1:0-1497 GCF_034424805.1 Labrys sedimenti | reverse complement strand
GGCAATTCCACCGTCTCCGGCACGGTGAAGAATGCCGGCAAGATCGCCTTCCAGGCCGGTGGCCCGACCACGCTGACGGTGCGCAACTTCGTCAATGACGGCGGCACCATCCAGGTGAACATCAATGCCGAGGGCCAGACCGACTTCATTCACGCCACCGGCACCGCCACCCTCAACGGCGGCACGGTTTCGGTCATCCCCGCTTCCGGCAGCTATACGATCGGCCGGACCTACAGGATCCTCACCGCCAATGGCGGCATCACCGGCCAGTTCGCCAAGGTGGTTGACAACGCCCCCTTCGTCGATCTCGGCCTGTCCCAGAATGCCAACAACGTCTATCTGAAGGTCACGCGCAACGACACCAGCTTCGCCTCGGTCGCCAGCAGCGAGGGCCAGCGCGCCGTGGCCGACAGCGTGGAGACGCTGGCGAGCGGCAACACGCTCTATCAGGCCGTCGCCAAGGCGCCGGATGTTGCCAGTGCCCGCCAGGCCTTCTCGACCCTGTCTGGCGACATCCATGCCTCGGCCCGCAGCGTGCTGGTCCAGGATAGCGGCCTCATCCGCGATGCCGTGCTGAACCGGCTCTACACCGCCGATCTCGGTGCCATCGCACCGGCGGCAACACTCTCGGGCCCGACCGCCTATGCCGGGACCATGCCGGCGGCAGCGCCGGCGCCGTTCGGCTCGGCCACCCCGGCGGCCCTGTCCGGCCTCTGGGCCCAGGGCTTCGGCTCCTGGGGCCATCTCGGCGGCGGCGGTCGCGACGCCCGGGTCGATCACGACACCGGCGGCTTCCTCATCGGCTTCGATACCCTGGTCCAGGGCTCGTTCCTGCAGGACTGGCGCCTGGGCGCCTTTGCCGGCTACAGCCATTCCAGCTTCGACGTCGATGCCCGCGCCGCCTCCGGCACCGCCGACAACTACCATGTCGGCCTCTATGCCGGCCGGCAGTGGAACGCCCTCGCCCTGCGGCTGGGCGCAAGCTACACTTGGCACGACATCGACAGCGACCGCACCGTGGCCCTGCCGGGCTTTGCCGACAGGCTCAGCACCAGCTACGACGCCGGCACGGCCCAGCTCTTCGGCGAGCTCGGCTATCGCATCGATACCCAGGCCTTCCGCCTCGAGCCCTTCGTCAACGCCGCCTATCTCAACCTGCACACCGACGGCTTCCGCGAGACCGGCGGCGACGCGGCTCTGACCGGCCAGGGCGAGACCAGCAACCTGGGCTTCACCACCCTGGGGCTGCGTGCGGCCACCAGCTTCGATCTCACCGAGGGCACCAGCGCCACCCTCCAGGCCACCCTGGGCTGGCACCACGCCTTTGGCGATGTCAGGCCGACGGCTGCGCTCGCCTTGGCCAATGGCTCCGTCTTCAACGCCAGCGGCACGCCAATCGCCCGCGACGCCCTGGTGGTCGACACCGGCATCAGCGTGGCGCTGTCGCACACGGCCAGCCTCGGCGTATCCTACAGCGGACAATTCGGCGAAAAGGCC
>NZ_JAXOUF010000079.1:0-1517 GCF_034424805.1 Labrys sedimenti | reverse complement strand
GCAAGAATGTGCAGTGCTCGGCCATCGCCCACACGATCACCTTCGACGATCCGGAGAAGAAGACGCGTACGTCGCTGTAAGGTGCCTGGCCCTCTCCCCCGGGAGAGGGCTAGGGTGAGGGCAATCTCAACTCCGCAGCCTATCGGCTATCAAAGCAGCGCCCTGCCTCAGCCAAACTTGTCCCGCCCCAAAGACAACACCCCCGTCAGACTGAACTGAGCGGGGGTGCTGGGTGTTAGGCGCTTGACGATGACCTACTCTCACATGGGGAAGCCCCACACTACCATCGGCGATGCATCGTTTCACTTCTGAGTTCGGGAAGGGATCAGGTGGTTCCAATGCTCTATGTTCGTCAAGCAATTCGGTGAGCTGGCCAGGCGATGGAGCTGCCTGGCTGGCCCAATTGGGTCTGTGATCGAAGTAGACGTGTCGTCTTTGGGGTCTTGCGAACCCACGCGCCCGTTTTCGGCGTCGTCTTCCTCACGCTCTGACACGCGGTCAGATTGTTTGGGTGTTATATGGTCAAGCCTCACGGGCAATTAGTATTGGTTAGCTCAACGCCTCACAGCGCTTACACACCCAACCTATCAACGTCGTAGTCTTCGACGGCCCTTCAGGGAACTCAAGGTTCCAGTGAGATCTCATCTTGAGGCTAGTTTCCCGCTTAGATGCTTTCAGCGGTTATCTATTCCGAACATAGCTACCCGGCAATGCCACTGGCGTGACAACCGGAACACCAGAGGTTCGTCCACTCCGGTCCTCTCGTACTAGGAGCAGCCCCTCTCAAATCTCAAACGTCCACGGCAGATAGGGACCGAACTGTCTCACGACGTTCTAAACCCAGCTCGCGTACCACTTTAAATGGCGAACAGCCATACCCTTGGGACCGGCTTCAGCCCCAGGATGTGATGAGCCGACATCGAGGTGCCAAACACCGCCGTCGATATGAACTCTTGGGCGGTATCAGCCTGTTATCCCCGGAGTACCTTTTATCCGTTGAGCGATGGCCCTTCCATACAGAACCACCGGATCACTAAGACCTACTTTCGTACCTGCTCGACGTGTCTGTCTCGCAGTCAAGCGCGCTTTTGCCTTTATACTCTGCGACCGATTTCCGACCGGTCTGAGCGCACCTTCGTACTCCTCCGTTACTCTTTAGGAGGAGACCGCCCCAGTCAAACTGCCCACCATACACTGTCCTCGATCCGGATAACGGACCTGAGTTAGAACCTCAAAGTTGCCAGGGTGGTATTTCAAGGATGGCTCCACGCAGACTGGCGTCCACGCTTCAAAGCCTCCCACCTATCCTACACAAGCAAATTCAAAGTCCAGTGCAAAGCTATAGTAAAGGTTCACGGGGTCTTTCCGTCTAGCCGCGGATACACTGCATCTTCACAGCGATTTCAATTTCACTGAGTCTCGGGTGGAGACAGCGCCGCCATCGTTACGCCATTCGTGCAGGTCGGAACTTACCCGACAAGGAATTTCGCTACCTTAGGACCGTTATAGTTACGGCC
>NZ_JAXOUF010000078.1:0-1518 GCF_034424805.1 Labrys sedimenti | reverse complement strand
AAAGGTGAAAAGGACCCCGGGAGGGGAGTGAAATAGAACCTGAAACCGCATGCATACAAACAGTAGGAGCCTTTTTTTGAGGTGACTGCGTACCTTTTGCATAATGGGTCAGCGACTTACATTCTGTGGCGAGGTTAACCGAATAGGGAAGCCGAAGCGAAAGCGAGTTCGAATAGAGCGAAAAGTCGCAGGGTGTAGACCCGAAACCAGATGAGCTATCCATGGCCAGGTTGAAGGTGTGGTAACACACACTGGAGGACCGAACCGACTAGTGTTGCAAAATTAGCGGATGAGCTGTGGATAGGGGTGAAAGGCCAAACAAATCTGGAGATAGCTGGTTCTCCCCGAAAACTATTGAGGTAGTGCCTCGTGTGAAGGCTCCAGGGGGTAGAGCACTGTTTTGGCTAGGGGGACATGTAGTCTTACCAAACCAAGGCAAACTCCGAATACCTGGAAGCTATACACGGGAGACAGAGCACCGGGTGCTAACGTCCGGACTCAAAAGGGAAACAACCCAGACCGCCGGCTAAGGTCCCCAATAGCAGCTAAGTGGAAAACGAAGTGGAAAGGCCGTGACAACCAGAAAGTTGGCTTAGAAGCAGCCATCCTTCAAAGAAAGCGTAATAGCTCACTGGTCGAGTCTTTCTGCGCGGAAGATGTAACGGGGCTAAGCTGCTAACCGAAGCCGCGGATGCATGGAAAAATCCATGCGTGGTAGGGGAGCGTTCTGTAAGTCTGAGAAGGCGGATTGAGAAGTCTGCTGGAGATATCAGAAGTGCGAATGCTGACATGAGTAACGTTAAAGAGGGTGAAAAGCCCTCTCGCCGCAAGCCCAAGGTTTCCTGCTCTACGTTCATCGGAGCAGGGTGAGTCGGCCCCTAAGGTCAGGCCGAAAGGCGTAGCCGATGGGAACCGGGTTAATATTCCCGGACCGCTGTCAGATGCGAAGGGGTGACGGAGAGGCTAAGGTCATCCGAGTGTTGGACTACTCGGTACTTAGACGAGGACGGTTGGCAGGCAAATCCGCCAACGGATCGTCCGGATCGGAAGTGGTGCTCTCACGGGAGCGAAGTGATTGGAAACTCTTCCAGGAAAAACCTCTAAGCTACAGTCTGAGAGGACCGTACCGCAAACCGACACTGGTGGGCGAGCTGAATATGCTCAGGCGCTTGAGAGAACTCGGGAGAAGGAACTCGGCAAATTGACACCGTAACTTCGGAAGAAGGTGTGCCGCAGTAGCGTGAGAGGAGAGACACCTTGAGCGTGAGACGGTCTCAGAGAATAGGTGGCTGCGACTGTTTATTAAAAACACAGCACTCTGCAAACACGAAAGTGGACGTATAGGGTGTGACGCCTGCCCGGTGCCGGAAGGTTAATTGATGGGGTTAGCGCAAGCGAAGCTCTTGATCGAAGCCCCGGTAAACGGCGGCCGTAACTATACCGGTCCTAAGGTAGCGAAATTCCTTGTCGGGTAAGTTCCGACCTGCACGAATGGCGTAACGATCTCCCCGCTGTCTC
>NZ_JAXOUF010000077.1:0-1537 GCF_034424805.1 Labrys sedimenti | reverse complement strand
CGGCGATGTAGAGGTCGGGGGCGACCACCTTGCCGGTCTGGCCGACCTGCCAGTCGTTGGGGGCATAGCCCGCATCGACCGCGGCGCGCGAGGCGCCCATGGCGGCGCCGAGCTTGTCGGCCACCGGCTCGATATAGGTGGCGAAGTTCTCGCGGTTGGCCATGGCCCGGCCGCCGGAGATGATGATCTTGGCCGAGGCCAGCTCCGGACGGTCGGACTTGGCCAGCTCCTCGCCCTTGAAGGTCGAGAGGCCGGGATCGGCGGCAGCCGCCGCCGGCTCCACCGCCGCCGACCCGCCCTCGCCGGTGGCGGCGAAGGAGGCGGTGCGCACGGTGATCACCTTCTTGGCGTCGGCCGAGGTCACGGTCTGGATGGCATTGCCGGCATAGATCGGACGCTCGAAGGTGTCAGCGGAGACGACCTTGACGATGTCGGAGATCTGCATGACGTCGAGCAAAGCGGCGACGCGCGGCAGCACGTTCTTCCAGGCCGCGGTCGAGGGCGCCACGATGGCGTCATAGCCGCCGGCCAGGCTGACGATCAAAGCGGCCGTCGGTTCGGCCAGGCGGTGCTCATAGGCGGCATCGGCCACCAGCACCTTGTCGACGCCCTGGAGCTTGGCAGCCTGCTCGGCAGCCGCCTGGGCCTTGGCGCCCGCCACCAGCACATGCACCGGAGCGCCGAGTTCCTTGGCGGCGGTGAGGGCGCGGTTGGTGACGTCCTTGAGGCCGGTCGCGTCGATCTCGGCGATGAGAAGAGTGGTCATGATAGAGGTTTCCTTCTCGGCTCAGATGACGCCGGCTTCGTTCTTGAGCTTGTCGACCAGCTCGGCCACCGAGCCGACCTTCTTGCCGGCCTGGCGGGCCGCCGGCTCCACCGTCTTCACCACGGTCAGGCGCGGGGCGATGTCGACGCCGAGCGCCTCCGGGCTGGTCTCGTCGATCGGCTTCTTCTTGGCCTTCATGATGTTGGGCAGCGAGGCGTAGCGCGGCTCGTTGAGGCGCAGGTCCGTGGTGATGATCGCCGGCAGGTTGAGCGCAACCGTCTGCAGGCCGCCATCGACCTCCCTGACGACGTCGATCTTGTCGCTGCCGACCTCGAGCTTGGAGGCGAAGGTGCCCTGCGGCCAGCCCAGCAGCGCCGCCAGCATCTGGCCGGTGGCGTTCATGTCGTCGTCGATCGCCTGCTTGCCGAGGATGACCAGGCCCGGGTTCTCATTGCCGATCACGGCCTTGAGCAGCTTGGCGACGGCCAACGGCTCGACGGTGGCGTCGGTCTTGACCAGGATGCCGCGGTCCGCGCCCATGGCCAGGCCCGAGCGCAGCGTCTCGGCCGCCTGGGCCGGACCGATCGAAACCACCACCACCTCGCTCGCCTTGCCGGCTTCCTTCAGCCGCAGCGCCTCTTCCACGCCGATCTCGTCGAACGGGTTCATCGACATCTTCACATTGTTGAGATCGACACCAGACCCATCGGCCTTCACGCGGATCTTCACATTGTAGTCGACCACCCGCTTCACGGGCACGAGAACTTTCAT
>NZ_JAXOUF010000076.1:0-1544 GCF_034424805.1 Labrys sedimenti | reverse complement strand
GTCGTTCGTGAAGAACTCGCAAGCCGCTGATTCAGCGAGAATTTTTTAGCTTGGCAAGTATTCGCGTTTGCCGGATTTCGTCGGTGTGGACGGTGATTTCCGGCAATTTGCATTGTTGTCCAAGGCGTGATTCCATCGGCTTGTCGAGGCGATGGCGGGGTCGATGATGCGGCCTAAAGAGCGACGAGAGAGCGGACAGAACGACTTGTTCCGCTCGCGGCTTGACCAGATCCTGAACCTGGATCATGCGCTGGTGAAGCTGGCGCGCTCGATCGACTGGAGCTTCCTGGAGCAGCGGTTCGGCGCGGTCTATGATGATGATCCGGGCCGGCCGCCCTTGCCGACGCGGTTGATGGCGGGGCTGGCCATCCTCAAGGCGACCCACAACCTGTCCGATGAAGTGCTGTGCGAGCGCTGGATCGAGAACCCTTACTACCAATTCTTCTGCGGCGAGGAGTTCTTCCAGCATCGCCTACCTTTCGACCGCTCCTCGTTGACACGGTGGCGCCAGCGCATGGGCGAGGACAAGCTCGCGGCCTTGGTGCAGGAGAGCCTGGCGACGGCGGTTCGGCTCGAAGCGGCCAAGCCGGCGGACTTCACCGCGGTGATTATCGACACCACCGTGCAGGACAAAGCGGTCGCCTTCCCGACCGATGCCAAATTGATGCACCGGGCCCGCGAACGCCTGGTGAAGCTGGCGCACAAGCACGGCGTGAAGCTGCGCCAATCCTATGCCCGGGTCGGCAAGTTCGCCCTGATCAAGCACCAGCGCTACGCGCATGCCAAACAGTTCAAGCGGGCCAACAAGGCGCTCAAGCGCCTGCGCACCATGTTGGGCGCGGTGACCCGTGATCTCACCCGCAAGCTGGCTGATCGTCCCGAGCTGGCGCAGGCCTTCGCCCTGCCGCTCTCGCTGGCCCGCCGCGTCAAGGACCAGCGTCAGCGCGAACGAGGCAAGAAGGTCTATTCCTTGCATGCGCCGTAGGTCGAATGCATCGGCAAGGGCAAGGCCCACAAACCCTATGAGTTCGGCGTGAAGGTGAGCCTCGCCACCACCCTCAACCGCTCGAAAGGCGGCCAATTCGCCGTCCACGCCAAGGCGCTGCCGGGCTGTCCCTATGACGGCCATACCTTGGCGACCGTCATCCCACAGATCGAGAACAGCATCGGCGTCGAGCTCAAGAAAGTCGTCGTCGATGCAGGCTATCGTGGCCACAACGCGCCCAAGGACAAGGGCTTCAAGGTCTATGTCGCCGGCATGAGGCGAGGCCTGACCGATGCCATCAAACGCGCCTTCCGGCGCCGTGCCGCCATCGAACCTGTTATCGGCCACTGCAAGAGCGACCACCGTATGGGTCGCAACTTCCTTGCCCACGCCTCGGGCGATGCCGCCAACGCGGTCCTCGCCGCCGCCGGCTACAACTTCAGCCTGATCCTCAAATGGCTCTGCCTGCTTTGCGTCCTGATCATGGCCGCGCTCGTCGGCTCGCTATCGCGCACCGCCAATGGCAAAGCCTCCTGAACGCGACTACTTCACGGGAGAC
>NZ_JAXOUF010000075.1:0-1583 GCF_034424805.1 Labrys sedimenti | reverse complement strand
CCTTAACAAGAGTTCTCCCGTTCGTCTTAGAATTTTCTTCTCGTCTACCTGTGTCGGTTTGCGGTACGGGTACCTCATAATATTTAGCAGCTTTTCTCGCCGGTGCAGATTCATGTGCTTCCTTTCCTTTGTCCATTCCCCTCTTCGCTTCTCCTTTTGACATGCGTACTTCACTACATGCCGGCCTTGCTTCGAGGACGCGCTTTTCCATCCGCGCGCTCACACTATCTCTCCGTGTCACTGCATCATTATCTTATTCGGTAGTACGGGAATCTCAACCCGTTGTCCATCATCTACGCCTTTCGGCCTCGACTTAGGTCCCGACTTACCCTGGGCGGACGAACCTTCCCCAGGAAACCTCAGACTTTCGACGGCGGAGTTTCTCGCTCCGCTCTCGCTACTTATGCCGGCATTCTCTCTTCCATACAGTCCACCACCTCTTCCGATATGGCTTCTGCCCGTATGCATTGCTCCTCTACCAATGTACATTCATACATTCCCAAGCTTCGGTGGTACGTTTTAGCCCCGTTAATTTTCGGCGCAACGTCACTCGACCGGTGAGCTATTACGCACTCTTTTAATGTGTGGCTGCTTCTGAGCCAACATCCCGGTTGTCTATACAACGTCACATCCTTTTCCACTTAACATATACTTTGGGACCTTAGCTGTGGATCTGGGCTGTTTCCCTTTTGACAATGGCACTTTTCTGTCACTGTCTGACTCCCAGTCATCAATTATCCGTCATTCGGAGTTTAATAAGCTTCGGTAAGCTGTGAAGCCCCCTAGGCCATTTAGTGCTCTACCTTCGGTAATCTAAACTGAGGCTAGCCCTAAAGCTATTTCGAGGAGAACCAGCTATATCCAGGTTCGTTTGGAATTTCTCCGCTAACCACAAATCATCCCCGACTATTTCAACAGGCGTGGGTTCGGTCCTCCACAACGTTTTACCATTGCTTCAACCTGTTCATGGTTAGGTCACCTGGTTTCGGGTCTACGACGTCAAACTTTTCGCCCTGTTCAGACTCGCTTTCGCTTCGGCTCCGAGACTTTATCTCTTAACCTCGCATCAAATCGTAACTCGCCGGCCCATTCTACAAAAGGTACGACATCAGACTGGTTGCCCGTAGTCCTCTGTCTGCTTGTAAGCACACGGTTTCAGGTTCTTTTTCACTCCCCTCCCGGGGTTCTTTTCACCTTTCCTTCACAGTACTATGCACTATCGGTCACTAAGTAGTATTTAGCCTTGGGAGGTGGTCCTCCCTACTTCCCACAGGGTTCCACGTGTCCCGTGGTACTCCGGATACTGCCGCTGCCTTCCGCCTTCAAATACGGGGCTTTCACCCTCTCTGGCCGGCTTTCCCAAAACCGTTCTTCTGGCTTCCATGCACACTTATGCAGTCCATAACCCCGGAGCGCACGCGCTCCGGTTTAGGCTCTTTCCATTCCGCTCGCCGCTACTCTGGAAATCGATTTTTCTTTCTTTTCCTCCGGGTACTTAGATGTTTCAGTTCCCCGGGTTCCCCTCCACATGCTATGTATTCACATATGGATGGCCAGGGTTTTCCTGGCCGGGTTTCTCCCCC
>NZ_JAXOUF010000074.1:0-1666 GCF_034424805.1 Labrys sedimenti | reverse complement strand
CGCGATTATCCTAGCCGCGATTGCTTCCGAAACTGACGAGGCGTCACGCCAGAAATTCGACGGAAGGCTCTACTGAAATGCGCGGGATCCGTATAGCCGGAAGAAAACGAAACATCGATGATCTTGGCTTCAGTATCGCGCAACAGCTTACTGGCGTTCTCATATCTGACGGTGTCGAGTATATCCGAATAGGCAAGGCCCAGATGCGAGAGCTTGCGTTGAAAGGTCCGGGCGCTGACGCCGGCCATCTCCGCAACGACAGCAAGAGCCGGGATTCCCTCGTCGAGATAGGCCGGTAACATCAATTTGAGGAGCTCGACGATATCATAGGCAGAAGGACCGTCGTCATGATCGTCCGGCGGAAGACCCAATTCGCTCGGACGACCGGGAAGACTGAGATACGAGATCGGCACGCTGACCCAGGCGGCCTGCTGGCCTGACAGGAAGCGCACGTTTGGCCAGAATGCCCGTGTCGCCGGCCCCGGCGTGTAGCGCGCTTCAAAGGCGATGGTTGCCGGCATCCAGTCAGGCCCGGCGAATTGCCGGACGATATGGATGGCGAAGATATTCTGGATCCACTGCGCATGCTCCAGATGCAGGAATCCATTCGTCCTGGCGAGCCTGCTGCAAACCCGCACGTGATCGTCATCGTACTCGATCCACATGCTCAGAACCGTATCCTCTCGCGGCGCCCATCTGCAGGCGTGCCGCAGCGCCATGAGCAGCGTGGGGGAGTGAGCGATCAGGGTACGGGTTTTTCCCCTCATGTGGGAGTAGCTGATCCGTTGCGCGGCCAGAAAGCCGAGATCTTCGATATCCTGGCTTCTCTGCGCGGTTTCCGCGAAACGGAGTGTCGGAAGCAACGGGATATAGAGATCGCTCTTGTCCTCCAGAGACGACGGCAATCGGAATTTTTCCAGAAGCGAACTGGTCGGTGCACCAATGTCGTCAAGAATTCCGATGAAGGGCAGAAGAAACTGGCAGCGCGTCAAAGGTATGTTCGCCATCGGATCTCGCCGCAATGGTAGATTGATACTTCTCATTAGCCAGAATTTGGCGGGATTCGCCATCGGCTCGAACGAAGAATATCCCCGGGGCAAAGCGCATTTCGACGCGTCCTTTCAGTTCCTGGCGCGTGCGTCCAATCGCAAGACACTTTGGCGATTGGCGTGAAATGGCAAGACCGGCAATCGGCCGATGTCCGAAATAGCCTGAACAAGATCCATCTGTCGGTCCGAAACGAACGGCCGAACGAGGGTGTCGGCTTGCGCTAACGAACCACCTCCCCGAACGTCGGCCATGCCGTCCTTCGTGCGGCGGTCCCGCTCTCGGGCGCGTGTCGGCGACGGTGAAATGCCAAGGGGAAACAGTGCGCTATCTCGCTATCGGGGTGATTTCGGCATCGTTGCTAACGCCCGCTTGGGCTTCCGATTTCTCACAGCCTCCCTCGCCGCCCCCTCCCCTCATCGAATCGGGCCCGAGCTTTTACATCACGAGCTATCTCTGGGCGACAGCGATCAACGGAAAGAGCGCGACATTCCCGCCCCTTCCGGCGGCCGCCATCAATATGAGCTTCCGCGACGTGCTCAAGGAGCTCAACGGCGCAATGATGGCCTCGCTGGAAATGCGTGTCGGCCGCTGGAGCTTTCTGGTCGATGGGCAGTTT
>NZ_JAXOUF010000073.1:0-1675 GCF_034424805.1 Labrys sedimenti | reverse complement strand
TCGACCTCCAAAGTCGAGATCAATGAATCAGAACGCGGCTTCCTTGGGAATCCCATTTATGGGTATGTGATCTAGAGAGGGCCGACATTCCCGTCGCAACAGCGTCATTGGGAAAGTCACTCGGATCCTGAATGATCACCTCAACCATGGCATCCAGCGCAGCGCAGCCAGCCTCACGCAGGTCCTTGGTTTTCTTCGCGCAATGAAGATTCAGTTCTTTGCTGTCGTGAAGTGGGGCTATCAGTACCCAGTGCCGAATGGGTTCTCCATGGAACAGTTTTCCGACCTCGACATGATTTTTGATAAGTTTCCCAAGATCTTTTGTAATCTTTTTCTTTTGACGTTCGGCTCTGGTCGAAATATCAACCGGCTCCTCTACCGCATAGCATTGATAAGCGGCCAGGTCCTTAGTGGAATAATAGTCTATTCCATAATCACCTTTGTGGGCCGCCGGAATTTTCTGTACATGTAGTGGGCCATGGCGGCCTTGAAGTAATACCAGGGCAAATACCTCCCAGTCATCTGGGTTCCACACCTGCATAGCACTTGACATTACGCCCCCCAAGTTCGATGTCAGTTTAACTTCAATGTGCCATGTTTCAACGGGCGTCTGTAGATAACTTGAACCGACAAGGACGCGCTATCGAGCCGTTGGGCACGCACCGTAAGTGTTAAGCGGGCATGGCTGTTGCGGTCGAGCCGCCCCGCTAACAGGTCACATCTATCGGGACTGCGTGTGTGGTCGCGATCAAGCCGAGCTACGCATGGCTGATCGTTCGGGGGGGATCCTAGCGTTATCGCATTGCCAGGAGCAGACGTTCTAAATGTCAGCGGCGGGCCACCCTAGGCTGCTCGATTGACAGGCCCAGCAAACTGCCCTGAAGCAGACCTTCCAGATGTCGGCTATGGCCACTTCCGGCCCTAGGCTTCTATCAGCGGTATGTCCGCTTCTCGTTGAACGTCCCCAATCGCGGACTGTCCGCTTTCGACCCCCGAACGGTTGTGACCCGTGCGTTTCATACCCGGCCATCAAGGCCGAGGAGAACTCACATGGGCCATTCCCAATACGATAGTCGCGAGCGAGCAGCTTGGAACGCTGGAAAGGCGGTCGGCACCAAGCGTCCGCTCACACAGAAACAAGTCGGGGCTGTACGCTTCTTCCTCGATCGCGAGTACCGCATCCGAGACCGCGCCCTCTTCGATCTCGCGATCGATAGCAAGCTTCGCGGCTGCGACTTGGTCAAGATCAGGATCCGCGATCTGGTCGCCGGACCGGAGATCAGGACTCGCGCGATTGTCGTTCAACAGAAGACGGGGCGGCCGGTCCAGTTCGAGATCACCAGCGACGTGAGAGCGAGTCTGCTGGCCTGGCTCGAACGGCGTGGCGGCACGGTTGAGGACTATGCCTTTCCGAGCAGGATCGATCGCGCACGTCACATGAGCACAAGGCAGTATGCTCGCTTGGTAGATGAGTGGGTCACCGCGATTGGTCTGCGTCCAGAGGAATATGGCACTCATTCGTTTCGTCGCACGAAGGCATCAATGATCTATAGGGCGACGGGTAACCTGCGCGCCATCTAGATCCTGCTCGGCCACTCTAGTCGTTCGTGAAGAACTCGCAAGCCGCTGATTCAGCGAGAATTTTTTAGCTTGGCAAGTATTCGCGTTTGCCGGA
>NZ_JAXOUF010000072.1:0-1683 GCF_034424805.1 Labrys sedimenti | reverse complement strand
GCTCTCGGCGGAGCGCTGGTAATGCTTCACGCCACGGGCAGCGTGCTTGCTCAGGTACTGAAACCAGCCGATGGCGTCATTGATCGGAGCGAAGTACTGGGAAAGGAATCTGGGCTCGTACTCGGAAGCCACGGCGAGCCAGGAGAGGTTCATGGCCTTGTAGCACTCGGCGATCCCGTGCTTCTGGTAGGCCTCCTCGCTGAACCACAGAGCGCAGTGCAGGTGCGGCACGCCACGCTTCTGCCACTCGGTCACCCAATGGAGGCGGACGAGCCCGAGACGCTCCATGCGCTTGATCCATGCGCGGCGTATCCGGTGCCAGGCCTCGGCGCTGGGCGGGCAGTGTTTCAGGGTGAGGGTGGCCGTCCAGCCATGGCCGTCGAGCTGGTCTTCCTGGACCGAGTACAGGAAGCGAGTGTTGCGACGGGTTGCCCCCTCGCTCCAACCGCCTACGTCGCCGCGTAGGGCACGCTGGTGGTCGTTCTTCATGGGGGGGACTCCACACGACATCCCGTGTCGGTATACTGAAACTACTGGCATCTAGCTCGCACCTGGATTGCTGGTCAGGGCCTCGGGGTGTTGGCGCACCGCCGGGGCTTTTTCATGTCTGCAGATCGCAGATTGCCAGATGGCAACCGCCCAGGAAAGCCCTCACGGGCAGATATGTAACTACTAATCAAGGCGGCGCCCCGCGCCACCGTAGCCTCGTACCTCGGCCCCGGTCACGCCGGGCTTCTCCAGCGATCGCAGCAACCATCAGCCGAGCAGGCAACCAGGGTGGTTAGCCGGGGCCGCAGAAGAGGATTTACCTATACTGCCAAGGGCAGCCCTCGCCGGGCGGCGTCCCCCGGGGGTGCGATGAAGATGCACCCCCGGAGGCCTTGCGGCAGGGTATTCAGTCGAGGCGGGTCAAGGGTTCGCTTCGCCCGGCACTCCGTTCACCGGATCGGTGGAGCTGATCCGATGAGCCGGGGTGGCGGCCCTGGACCTACCAGACGCGGAGCAGCTGACAGTCCTCCAGGTGGTAGAAGTCCTTGCCCACGAGCACAGCTTCCGACACCGCTGCACCTGGAGCAGCAACGACAACGGCGAGGACGGTGCCAGTAACGTGCTTCGTGGAGCCCTGGAAGGCCTCCAGGAGCTCGATACGCTTTCCGAGCAGGGTGGTCACGGGGGTAGCATTGGTATTAGCCATTTGGAGCCTCCTACGGGCTTCTGGTGGTTAGCCGGTCGGTCGGGTTGCAGCCCTTCCGGCCGGCGATTTTTGGTCTCTCGACCAGGATCAGCAGGTGACGCGATACCCCCGCGTCGCCAAGTTGGCCAGCATCGCCTCCTGGATGCCCTCAGGGACCCATTCCGAGAGTCCGCGGACCTCCGACAACGGGCGGGCATTACAGGCCAGCATTCGGCGGGCCAGACGGATTCGGTGGCGATTGTGAGCGGCGCGAGCATCGGCATGCCGCCAAGATCTGACAAGGCGCCGGAAGGCGTAGAACCCACCGTCGCCTTCGGCTCCCTCCAGGTTGATCCGCACCGCCTCTTTGACTGACCACTGGCCAGTGTGGCCCCACATGCGGCCGGTCTTCTGCTTCCAGGCAGGGGGGATGCTCTCGGCGGAGCGCTGGTAATGCTTCACGCCACGGGCAGCGTGCTTGCTCAGGTACTGAAACCAGCCGATGGCGT
>NZ_JAXOUF010000071.1:0-1741 GCF_034424805.1 Labrys sedimenti | reverse complement strand
AAGACAGGCTGAAAACCATTGGCATAAAACCTGCTGTATGGCGAGAGCTACGAAAAATCGCCACCGATCACGAAATCACACTCAGCGAAGCGATAGAGCTTTTGCTGCAAAGGAGCGGTGCAAAGGATGGAAATGCAACTGGACCAGACGTCAAGAAACCAACTGATCGAGCTGATTGACTGGGCCGAGCGCCAGGGAATCGACTTGGCCAACTTCATTAGCGCCGTGAACGGGGAACTCCACGTTCGGGCATCCAAGGGCCAGGAGAAGTGCCTGGACCGCCTGCATACCCCCGCTTTCGGCCGCGTCGAGCAGCTCGGCGCGAGCATCGTTGCCGCGAACGAACCGCCACTGTTCGGCTGACAGGAAACCCAGCAGGTACGCCTTGTCGTCCTGCCGCTTCGCCAGCTCTTCGTCGGAGACCTCATTGACGCCCACCAGGGCCTTGAGGCCAGGGCTCCAGAAGAGCTGACGCGATCCGTGCATGCCCTGGACATACTCCAGATACCGCTCGTGATCGCCCTCCGCCTGACGCACCAAAAACTCATGCGGGTGAACGCCGGCGACGCGCCCTTGCTTCGACGACTGCGACGCCAACTCGGCATCGATGCCCCAGGAGCGCGACGTGTCCTGCTTCGCCAGGTAGTCACTCGAACTGACATCCCACTGGATATTGACCGCGTGCAGGTCGAAGGCGAACACCGTCGCCGGATCGTCCAGCAGCAGACCCGCCTTCATGCAGGCGTTGCGCCAGTGCTTGATGACAGCCGCCTGGAAGTGGCCGCGCCGGGCCTCGGTAAGGTCCTTCGTGATCCACAGCTCATGGGTGTGCGGGTGCCAGCCGTTCGCGCCGTGGGTGACCTCCAGCGACCGGACCATGCCGACATAGCCGACGTCCTTCATCATGTTGCGATAGCCGGACTTCTCACGCATCGCCTTGAAGGCATTCCGCTGGTTCGGGATCAGCTGCGCCAGGCGCTGAAAGCCGTAGTGCGGGAAGGTGAAGGTCACCATTTGCACTTGATACCCCTGCGCGTACGCCCACTCGACGAGCTTTTCCAGCTCAGGGCGCCGACGTGCCTGAATCTTGGCCGCGCACAGCGGGCAGGCCCACACGCTGCCACAGGTGGCCAGGTCGCCGTAATGCACGCTGCCGAACTCCTGCGACTGGTGCAGCGACACATGGATGCCGACGCGGGTGTACAGGCAGGTGCCGGTCAGGTGAACCCGCCAGCCAAACGGCTTGGTAGGGTCCTTGACCGCCAGACGGCGGAGCCAGCCACGGGCGACGGTGAGGGCCTGGTAGCGCTGGGCTCTGGCAGCCTTCGGGGCCGTGACAGAGGATTTACCTATACTGCCAAGGGGCGCGCCACCGTAGCCTCGTTCCTCGGCCCCGGTCACGCGCCCTTCACAGCCGGCATCAACCTTTCTGCTCGCCTGCGGTTGACACGCAGGGGCAATACTTGTAGTAGAATCCATACCACGGGCCTCGCAGTCCGAAACCCGGAAACCACCGCCGCCAAGCTGATGTTTCCGGGTTTTTTATTGCCTAAATTTCTTGTGATAGTGCAACCACACAAAGCGAAAGAGCAAGAGCAAGAGCCCCTCGCCGGGAGGCATCCCCCGGGGGTGCGATAGAACTGCACCCCCGGGTGCTGCTAAGGGTTGTCTGGTCGAGGTGCGTCAAGTGTTCGCTTCGCCCGGGTCTCCGTTCGCCGGATCGGTGGAGCTGATCCGACGA
>NZ_JAXOUF010000070.1:0-1775 GCF_034424805.1 Labrys sedimenti | reverse complement strand
CTTCCAGCACCGGGCAGGTGTCAGCACCTATACGTCATCTTACGATTTTGCAGATACCTGTGTTTTTGATAAACAGTTGTTTGGGCCTATTCACTGCGGCTGATATTTTACTATCAGCACCCCTTCTCCCGAAGTTACGGGGTCATTTTGCCGAGTTCCTTAACGAGAGTTCTCTCGCTCACCTGAGTGTTCTCCACTCGACTACCTGTGTCGGTTTGCGGTACGGGTAAAATTGTTCTGGCTAGAAGCTTTTCTTGGCAGTGTGACATCATGACCTTCGCTACTTTTATTTCGCTCCGCATCACAGCTTGAAATCTAAAGACAAGCATTTGACTCATCTTTTTTCTTACTGCTTGCACATGTATTTCCAGCAACATGCGTCATTAGCCTCCTGCGTCCCTCCTTTGCTCATATCGAACAATTTCAGTACAGGAATTTCTACCTGTTGTCCATCGGCTACGCCTCTCGGCCTTACCTTAGGTCCCGACTTACCCTGGGCGGACGAGCCTGCCCCAGGAAACCTTAGTCTTTCGGCGGATAGGATTCTCACCTATCTTTCGCTACTCATACCGGCATTCTCACTTCTAAGCGCTCCATTAGTCCTCTCGATCTAACTTCGCCGCACTTAGAACGCTCTCCTACCACGCATATAATATATGCATCCACAGTTTCGGTACTATGCTTAGCCCCGGTACATTTTCGGCGCAGCGTCACTCGACTAGTGAGCTATTACGCACTCTTTAAATGGTGGCTGCTTCTAAGCCAACATCCTAGTTGTCTACGCAACTCCACATCCTTTTCCACTTAGCATAGATTTGGGGACCTTAACTGGTGATCTGGGCTGTTTCCCTTTCGACTACGGATCTTATCACTCGCAGTCTGACTCCCGTGCATTGATATCTGGCATTCGGAGTTTATCTGGATTCAGTAACCCCTGACGGGCCCCTAGTCCAAACAGCGCTCTACCTCCATTATCATTCACACGAGGCTAGCCCTAAAGCTATTTCGGAGAGAACCAGCTATCTCCAAGTTCGTTTGGAATTTCACCGCTACCCACAACTCATCCCCGCGATTTTTAACTCACGTGGGTTCGGTCCTCCAGCGTGTTTTACCACGCCTTCAACCTGGTCATGGGTAGGTCACTTGGTTTCGGGTCTACGTCATGATACTCTTTCGCCCTATTCAGACTCGCTTTCGCTCCGGCTCCGTCTTTTCTGACTTAACCTTGCACCATAACGTAACTCGCCGGTTCATTCTACAAAAGGCACGCCATTACACTTTAATGTGCTCTGACTACTTGTAGGCACACGGTTTCAGGTTCTCTTTCACTCCCCTTCCGGGGTTCTTTTCACCTTTCCCTCACGGTACTATTCGCTATCGGTCACATGGTCGTATTTAGCCTTATGGGATGGTCCCCACATGTTCCGTCAGAATTCCTCGTGTTCCGACGTACTCTTTGTATCCCTCTTGAAACATTTTCGCCTACAAGCCTGTCACTTTCTTTGGAACGGCTTTCCAACCGTCTTCGGCTAATGTTCCTTCGATTTCTGATACCAGGGCGGTATTTCTACCGCCCCTTCGGGCTCCTCCGCTTTCGCTCGCCACTACTCACGGAATCGTTTTTACTTTCTTTTCCTCCGGGTACTAAGATGTTTCAGTTCCCCGGGTTCCCTTCGTCATACCTATTTATTCAGTATGCGATAACGTATGTTGCCATACGCTGAGTTCCCTCATTCGGATATCTGCGGATCTCCGGATATTTGCTCTTTCTCTCC
>NZ_JAXOUF010000069.1:0-1776 GCF_034424805.1 Labrys sedimenti | reverse complement strand
GGGGCGGTAAGACAAAAAGTAAGTAAGGGCACATGGCGGATGCCTTGGCTCTCGGAGGCGATGAAGGACGTGATAAGCTGCGATAAGCTGCGGGTAGGTGCAAATGACCTTTGATCCGCGGATTTCCGAATGGGACAACCCGGTACCTTGAAGAGGTACCATCCCGCAATGCGGGAGGCTAACGCAGGGAACTGAAACATCTTAGTACCTGCAGGAAAAGAAAATAAACAATGATTCCCCCAGTAGTGGCGAGCGAACGGGGAAGAGCCCAAACCACCCGTGTTACGGCATGTGTGGGGTTGTAGGACCACGTTTTGGCAAGACAGTCGGTGAGCGGAATGTTCTGGAAAGTACAGCCATAGAGCATGACAGCTGCGTACGCGAAGCCGGCTTAAGCCTAGTGGTATCCTGAGTAGCGCGGAGCACGAGGAATTCTGCGTGAATCTGCCGGGACCATCCGGTAAGGCTAAATACTCCCGAGAGACCGATAGTGAACCAGTACTGTGAAGGAAAGGTGAAAAGCACTTCGAACAGAAGAGTGAAATAGTTCCTGAAACCATGTGCCTACAAGCGGTCGGAGCACTTTAAGTGTGACGGCGTGCCTTTTGCATAATGAACCTACGAGTTACTTTTTCCGGCGAGGTTAAGGATTTCAGATCCGTATCCGAAGCGAAAGCGAGTCTGAACAGGGCGTATAGTCGGAAGGAGTAGACGCGAAACCAAGTGATCTACCCTTGGGCAGGTTGAAGGACAGGTAACACTGTCTGGAGGACCGAACCGATAAGCGTTGAAAAGCTTCCGGATGACCTGAGGGTGGGGGTGAAAGGCTAATCAAACTTGGAGATAGCTCGTACTCCCCGAAATGCATTTAGGTGCAGCCTTGACTTATACTGGCATGAGGTAGAGCGACTGATAAGATGCGAGGGCTTCACCGCCTATCAAGTCTTGACAAACTCCGAATGCGTGCCAGTTCTATGTCAGGAGTGAGGGCATGGGTGCTAAGGTCCATGTCCTAAAGGAGAACAATCCGGACCAACAGCTAAGGTCCCGAAATGAATGCTAAGTTGAACTAACGAAGTCAGATTGCTAAGACAGCTAGGATGTTGGCTTGGAAGCAGCCATTCATTTAAAGAGTGCGTAACAGCTCACTAGTCGAGGAGTTTGGCGTGGATAATAATCGGGCATAAGCATTCTACCGAAGCTTTGGGATGAGAAATCATCGGTAGGGGAGCATTCCACTCTGCGTCGAAGGTTGGGCGTGAGCCCTGCTGGAGCGTGTGGAAAAGCAAATGTAGGTATAAGTAACGATAAAGGGGGTGGGAAACCCCCTCGCCGAAAGACTAAGGTTTCCTGATCAACGCTAATCGGATCAGGGTTAGTCGGGTCCTAAGGCTCAGCCGAACGGTGATGCCGATGGCAGAACAGGTTAATATTCCTGTACTACCTGACGGAGTGACGTGGAGACGGAGTCGTGACAACGCCGCGGACTGACGGAATAGTCCGTTGAAGGGTGTAGATGTTGATCTTTGCAGGCAAATCCACAAAGAGAGTCGAACCTGATAGTATACCAATTCCTTCGGGAAACGGTAATAGTGCGTGTAAACATACTCCCAAGAAAATCCGCTAAACTTAATCCTTCAGGTACCCGTACCGCAAACGGACACACGTAGTCGGGTTGAATATACTAAGGCGCTTGAGTGATTCACGGTTAAGGAACTAGGCAAACTGACCCTGTAACTTCGGGATAAAGGGTCCCTACGGCGACGTTGGGCGCAG
>NZ_JAXOUF010000068.1:0-1783 GCF_034424805.1 Labrys sedimenti | reverse complement strand
AACCTTCCGGCACCGGGCAGGTGTCAGGCCCTATACGTCTTCTTTCGAATTTGCAGAGCCCTGTGTTTTTGATAAACAGTCGCCTGGACCTCTTCGCTGCGCCCTACTCGCGTAGGGACCCCTTTTCCCAAAGTTACGGGGTTAATTTGCCTAGTTCCTTAACCGTGATTCACTCGAGCACCTTAGGATACTCTCCTCGACCACCTGTGTCGGTTTACGGTACGGGTGACATGCACTTAAACTTAGAAGATTTTCTCGGAAGTCGACTTGGGTAGACTATCAAATTGCCCGTAGGCTCTCTGTACTGTCGGACATCAGCAAGCACTAACTCTTAATCTGTGCCTATACCTAAATCCTTTAACGTCCTATTCCGTCAGGACGCGCTACTTACGTTCCTTCGTCTCTCCATCGAGGTACATGTCAGTATCGGAATATTAACCGATTATCCATCGAGATCACCTTTCGGCTTACCCTTAGGACCCGACTAACCCTGATCCGATTAGCGTTGATCAGGAAACCTTGGTCTTACGGTGTGCGGGTTACTCTCCCGCATTATCGTTACTCATGCCTACATTTGCTTTTCCATACGCTCCACCAGCCCTCACGGACCGACTTCGACGCTGAATGGAATGCTCCCCTACCACACTCTCGTGTCCAGAACTTCGGTGATATGCTTGATGCCCGTTTATTATCCACGCTCTGTCGCTCGACTAGTGAGCTGTTACGCACTCTTTGAATGAATAGCTGCTTCCAAGCTAACATCCTAGCTGTCTCTGCAACAAAACATCGTTAGATCAACTTAGCATATTCTTTGGGACCTTAGTTGCTGGTCTGTGTTGTTCCACTCTCGTAACCGGACATTAGCACCCGGTCGCTCACTGCTGTAAATCATACTACTGGCATTCGGAGTTTGTCAGGATTTGGTAGGCGGTGAAGCCCCCGCATCCAATCAGTAGCTCTACCTCCAGTAGACTCTCAATTACAACGCTGCCCCTAAAGGCATTTCGGGGAGTACGAGCTATTTCCCAGCTTGATTAGCCTTTCACCCCTACCCTCAAGTCATCGAGAAGCTTTTCAACGCTTATTCGTTCGGACCTCCAGTTGGTGTTACCCAACCTTCATCCTGCTCAAGGGTAGATCGCAAGGTTTCGCGTCTACAACCACTGACTAGCCGCCCTATTCAGACTCGCTTTCGCTTCGGCTCCGTGCTTAACAGCACTTAACCTCGCCAGTGATTAGTAACTCGTAGGCTCATTATTCAATAGGCACGCCGTCACAGCACGTAGCTGCTCCGACCGGTTGTAAGCGCATGGTTTCAGGTTCTATTTCACTCCCCTGTTCGGGGTTCTTTTCACCTTTCCCTCACGGTACTGGGTCTCTATCGGTCACTAGCTAGTATTTAACCTTCTGAGGTGGTCCTCATTATTCGTTCCAACAGGATTTCTCGTGTCCCGCCGTACTTCTTCTATACCCCACTCCCTATGATTTCGATTACAGGAGTTTCACCTTCTTCGCTTGTCTTTCCCAAAAACATTCATCTATCATACGAAATTTGTTGGTATAGTGGTTCCTCCAATTTCGCTCGTCACTACTCTCGGAATCGCTTTTGCTTTCTTTTCCTCACCCTACTAAGATATTTCAATTCGGGTGGTCTCGCCTCCATTGCTGTATACATACTCTCCTAGTATGTGGGTTTGCCCATTCGGATTCCTGCGGTTCTGTTTACTTACAACTTCCCGCAGAGTTTCGCAGTTCGTCGCGTCCTTCTTCGCCTTCTAGTGCC
>NZ_JAXOUF010000067.1:0-1801 GCF_034424805.1 Labrys sedimenti | reverse complement strand
CTCTCGAGCGCCTTGGTATATTCTACCCGACCACGTGTGTCCGTTTACGGTACGGGCCGGCAATGGGTCTTTGGCGCTTAGCGGCTTTTCTCGGGAGCAGGCTGCCATCCGCTATCCGATTGCCCGAAGGCGCTCGGTACTGTCCCGCTTCAGCTCTCAGGGTGTACTTTACTGCCCTGATCATCACCTTTGCGGTTTAACGCACTATTCCGTCAGTGCGCGGGATTTTCGCTTCTCCGTCCCCGCTTCGCTCCCATCGCCGGGTAAGGGATTATTTACCCTTTGTCCATCGCATACGCCCAAAGGCTCCTGCTTAGGTCCCGACTTACTCTGATCCGATTAGCGTTGATCAGAAATCCTGGGTCTTACGGCGGGAGGGTTTCTCGCCCTCCTTATCGTTACTTATACCTACATTTGCTTTTCCGGGATCTCCAAAGGCACTCGCATGCCTTCTTCTGCGACTACCGGAATGCTCCCCTACCAATATCTATTGCTAAATATTCCACGACTTCGGCACCGGACTTATGCCCGATTATTATCCATGCGGGATCACTCGACTAGTGAGCTGTTACGCACTCTTCAAATGAATGGCTGCTTCCAAGCCAACATCCTAGCTGTCTAGGCAATCCCACCTCGTTATGGTCTTCAACTTAGCCCGGATTTGGGGGCCTTAGTCGATGGTCTGAGTTGTTCCTCTCTCGGACGCGGACCTTAGCACCCGCGCCCTCACTCCCGGGGATCGTGCCGTGGCATTCGGAGTTCGTCAGGACTTGATAGGCGGCGAAGCCCTCTCATCCAATCGGTCGCTCTACCTCCACGGTACTGTACCCGAGGCTGCACCTAAATGCATTTCGGGGAGTACGAGCTATCTCCAAGTTTGATTGGCCTTTCACTCCTACCCTCAGGTCATCCGAAAGCTTTTCAACGCTTACCGGTGCGGACCTCCAGCGGGTGTTACCCCGCCTTCATCCTGCCCAAGGGTAGATCACTTGGTTTCGCGTCCACCCGCTCTGACTAGAAAACGCCGTGTTCCGACTCGCTTTCGCTCCGGCTCCGTCCTTCTTCCAGAACTTAGCCTCGCCAGAACGGGTGACTCGTAGGTTCATTATGCAAAAGGCACGCCGTCACCACACAAAGTGGCTCCGACCGCTTGTAGGCACATAATTTCAGGGTCTATTTCACTCCTCTGTTCGAGGTTCTTTTCACCTTTCCTTCACAGTACTTGTTCGCTATCGGTCTCTCGCTAGTGTTTAGCCTTACGGGATGGTCCCCGCTGATTCACGCCGGATTTCTCGTGTCCTGCGCTACTCAGGTGTCTTCTCCTCTTAAAACAAAGTTGTCGCCTACGGGGCTGTCACCCGCTACGGCCGCCCTTTCCAGGGGCGTTCGGCTAACTCTGTCTAAAAAGTTCGTTGAAGATCCTACAACCCCACGTGTTGCGTTGCCACAACCGTGGTTTGGGCTCCTCCGCGTTCGCTCGCCGCTACTTGCGGAATCACTTTTGTTTTCTTTTCCTCCGGCTACTAAGATGTTTCAGTTCACCGGGTTCGCTTCACGGACATAGCCGTGATACCTTTTGCAAGGTGGGTTGCCCCATTCGGATATCTGCGCCTATAACGGGTATTTGCCCCTTAACGCAGCTTTTCGCAGCTTATCACGTCTTTCTTCGGCTCTTAGTGCCAAGGCATCCACCCTGCGCTCTTATCAGCTTGACCTGTATGAAATGCCGTTTCGGCTTTCGCCTTTTGGCATGAAGCGCTCTTCACGCTCTGCGGCTTCTGCCACATTCCCCGCTGCCTTC
>NZ_JAXOUF010000066.1:0-1899 GCF_034424805.1 Labrys sedimenti | reverse complement strand
CCCAGGTTGCGAGCCCGATACGCTTATCCAAGACGCCTGTGGAGTACCGGAGTGCGCCTCCTCTATTGGGGGAGCATACGCTTGAGGTGCTGCAGGGGGTTTTGGGGTTGGGAGCTGCTCATGTGGCCGCACTGAAGGAGGCGGGCGTTATTTGAACTTCCCTTCTATATAGACGCGCAGTGGATGCCGGCTGTTTTTTAACCGAAGCTAACTTATTGATAGAAAAGCAAAATTAAGAGTTGACGGCGAATTATATCTGTCTATAATTCGCCCCACTTCCGGCGCAGTCGAAACGGAAAACTCCTTGGTAAACAATGAGTTACGCAGTTCTCGACAGCAAGTTGCTTCAGTTCATCGAAGCCAAAAGGAAGTTGAAAAAGAGGTGTTGACAGCAGCGTGTAACGCTGTAGAATTCGCCTCCCGCTTACGAGAGATCGCAAGCGCAAGTGGTTGAAGTTGTTGAAGAAATCTTCGAAAACTTCTGAAAATAACCACTTGACAGCAAATGAGGCTGCTGTAGAATGCGCGCCTCGGTTGAGACGAAAGATCTTAACCAACCGCTCTTTAACAACTGAATCAAGCAATTCGTGTGGGTGCTTGTGGAGTCAGACTGATAGTCAACAAGATTATCAGCATCACAAGTTACTCCGCGAGAAATCAAAGATGTAACCAACGATTGCTGAGCCAAGTTTAGGGTTTCTTAAAAACCCAAAGATGTTTGAACTGAAGAGTTTGATCATGGCTCAGATTGAACGCTGGCGGCAGGCCTAACACATGCAAGTCGAGCGGATGAGAGGAGCTTGCTCCTCGATTCAGCGGCGGACGGGTGAGTAATGCCTAGGAATCTGCCTAGTAGTGGGGGACAACGTTTCGAAAGGAACGCTAATACCGCATACGTCCTACGGGAGAAAGTGGGGGATCTTCGGACCTCACGCTATTAGATGAGCCTAGGTCGGATTAGCTAGTTGGTAGGGTAAAGGCCTACCAAGGCGACGATCCGTAACTGGTCTGAGAGGATGATCAGTCACACTGGAACTGAGACACGGTCCAGACTCCTACGGGAGGCAGCAGTGGGGAATATTGGACAATGGGCGAAAGCCTGATCCAGCCATGCCGCGTGTGTGAAGAAGGTCTTCGGATTGTAAAGCACTTTAAGTTGGGAGGAAGGGTTGTAGATTAATACTCTGCAATTTTGACGTTACCGACAGAATAAGCACCGGCTAACTCTGTGCCAGCAGCCGCGGTAATACAGAGGGTGCAAGCGTTAATCGGAATTACTGGGCGTAAAGCGCGCGTAGGTGGTTTGTTAAGTTGGATGTGAAATGCCCGGGCTCAACCTGGGAACTGCATTCAAAACTGACTGACTAGAGTATGGTAGAGGGTGGTGGAATTTCCTGTGTAGCGGTGAAATGCGTAGATATAGGAAGGAACACCAGTGGCGAAGGCGACCACCTGGACTAATACTGACACTGAGGTGCGAAAGCGTGGGGAGCAAACAGGATTAGATACCCTGGTAGTCCACGCCGTAAACGATGTCAACTAGCCGTTGGGATCCTTGAGATCTTAGTGGCGCAGCTAACGCATTAAGTTGACCGCCTGGGGAGTACGGCCGCAAGGTTAAAACTCAAATGAATTGACGGGGGCCCGCACAAGCGGTGGAGCATGTGGTTTAATTCGATGCAACGCGAAGAACCTTACCTACTCTTGACATCCTAAGAAGAGCTCAGAGATGAGCTTGTGCCTTCGGGAACTTAGAGACAGGTGCTGCATGGCTGTCGTCAGCTCGTGTTGTGAAATGTTGGGTTAAGTCCCGCAACGAGCGCAACCCTTATCCTTTGTTGCCAGCGATTCGGTCGGGAACTCAAAGGAGACTGCCAGTGACAAACTGGAGGAAGGTGG
>NZ_JAXOUF010000065.1:0-1947 GCF_034424805.1 Labrys sedimenti | reverse complement strand
TCAGCAGTTCGGTGAGCGTGGTACCGAGGCGTGCGGGGGAGGGAGAGACCCTGACGCCTGCGGCTTCGAGAGCGGCGATCTTGGAGCCGGCGTCGCCCTTGCCGCCGGAGATGATGGCGCCGGCATGGCCCATGCGCCGTCCGGGCGGGGCGGTGCGGCCGGCCACGAAGCCGACGGTGGGCTTGGCGCGCCCGCGCCTGGCCTCGTCGGCCAGGAACTGCGCAGCATCCTCCTCGGCCGAGCCGCCGATCTCCCCGATCATCACGATCGAATGGGTGTCGGGATCGGCCAGGAACATCTCCAGCACGTCGATGAACTCGGTGCCCTTGACCGGGTCGCCGCCGATGCCCACCGCCGTGGTCTGCCCCAGCCCCTCATTGGTGGTCTGGAACACCGCCTCATAGGTCAGCGTGCCCGAACGCGACACGATGCCGACCGAGCCCTTCTTGAAGATGTTGCCCGGCATGATGCCGATCTTGCACTCGTCCGCCGTCATCACGCCCGGGCAGTTCGGCCCGATCAGCCGCGACTTCGAACCCGACAGCGAGCGCTTCACCTTGATCATGTCGGCGACCGGAATGCCCTCGGTGATGCACACGATCAGCGGGATTTCCGCGTCGATCGCCTCGCAGATCGCATCCGCCGCACCCGGCGGCGGCACGTAGATCACGCTGGCATCGGCCTTGGTGACATGGCGCGCCTCGGCCACGGTGTCGAACACCGGCAGGCCCAGATGCTGCGAGCCGCCCTTGCCCGGCGAGGTGCCTCCCACCAGCTGCGTGCCATATTTGAGCGCCTGCTCGGAATGGAAGGTGCCGTTCTTGCCGGTGAAGCCCTGGCAGATGACGCGCGTTTGCTTGTTGATCAGGATCGACATTACTTGGCTTCCCGCACGGCTTTGACAATCTTCTGGGCGGCGTCGTCGAGGTCGTCGGCGGCGATCACGTTCAGGCCGGACTCGCGGATGATCTGCTTGCCCAGTTCGACATTGGTGCCTTCCAGGCGCACCACCAGCGGGATCTTCAGGCCGACTTCCTGCACCGCGGCGATCACGCCCTCGGCGATGATGTCGCACTTCATGATGCCGCCGAAGATGTTGACCAGGATGCCCTTCACCTTCGGATCGGCGGTGATGATCTTGAAGGCCGCCGTCACCTTCTCCTTGGTGGCGCCGCCCCCCACGTCCAGGAAGTTGGCCGGCTCCTCGCCATAGAGCTTGATGATGTCGAGCGTGGCCATGGCCAGGCCCGCCCCGTTCACCATGCAGCCGATCGAGCCGTCGAGCGCGATGTAGTTGAGATCATAGCGCGAGGCCTCGATCTCCTTGGGGTCCTCCTCGCTCTCGTCGCGCAGCGCCACGATGTCGGGATGGCGGTAGAGGGCATTGGAATCAAAGCCCATCTTGGCGTCCAGGCATTTGAGCTCGCCGCCCTTGGTGACGATCAGGGGATTGATCTCCAGCAGCGCCATGTCCTTGGCCACGAAGGCGGTGTAGAGCCTGGTGGTGAGCGCAACCGCCTGCTTGGCCAGGTCTCCCGAGAGCCCGAGCGCCTTGGCCACCGCCAGGCCGTGATGGTTCATCACCCCGGTGGCCGGATCGACCGAGAAGGTCACGATCTTCTCAGGCGTCTCATGCGCCACCTTCTCGATGTCCATGCCGCCTTCGGTGGAGACCACGAAGGCGACCCGGCTGGTCTCGCGGTCGACCAGCACCGAGAGGTAGAACTCCTTCTCGATGTCGGAACCGTCCTCGATATAGAGGCGGTTGACCTGCTTGCCCGCCGGCCCGGTCTGCACCGTCACCAGCGTGTTGCCCAGCATCTCGCTGGCATTGGCGCGCACGTCCTCGATCGACTTGGCCAGCCGCACGCCGCCCTTGGCGTCGGCAGGCAGTTCCTTGAACTTGCCCTTGCCGCGACCGCCCGCATGGATCTGCGACTTCACCAC
>NZ_JAXOUF010000064.1:0-1994 GCF_034424805.1 Labrys sedimenti | reverse complement strand
TCATGACTGGGGTGAAGTCGTAACAAGGTAGCCGTAGGGGAACCTGCGGCTGGATCACCTCCTTAATCGAAGATGTCAGCTTGCTGACAAGCTCCCACACGAATTGCTTGATTCACTGATAGAAGAGCAATTGAGTTAGATAGACTCAAGGTAAGACGATTGGGTCTGTAGCTCAGTTGGTTAGAGCGCACCCCTGATAAGGGTGAGGTCGGCAGTTCGAATCTGCCCAGACCCACCAATTTTGTTATGGGGCCATAGCTCAGCTGGGAGAGCGCCTGCCTTGCACGCAGGAGGTCAGGAGTTCGATCCTCCTTGGCTCCACCATCTCCACCTGGTCGATAACACGATTGCTTGAAAAGCTCAGAAGTGAGTGTTCGCTTGGCGAATCCTGACTTCTGGTCTTTGATCAGAACTGTTCTTTAAAAAATTGGGAAAGTGATAGAAGTAGACACATTGACTGTTTTCACTGGCAGTCGATGTCGTCAAGGTAAAATCTTGCGAACTCAAGCGCAAGTTTTCGGCGAAATGTCGTCTTCACTCATCTAACGCTTTGCAGATCGGTAGCGTCCTTGTGACGTCAGCGAGATTGCTTGGGGTTATATGGTCAAGTGAAGAAGCGCATACGGTGGATGCCTTGGCAGTCAGAGGCGATGAAAGACGTGATAGCCTGCGATAAGCTTCGGTGAGGTGGCAAATGACCTGTGACCCGGAGATCTCTGAATGGGGGAACCCACCTAGCATAAGCTAGGTATCTTAACCTGAATCCATAGGGTTAAGAGGCGAACCAGGGGAACTGAAACATCTAAGTACCCTGAGGAAAAGAAATCAACCGAGATTCCCTTAGTAGTGGCGAGCGAACGGGGACCAGCCCTTAAGTTGATTTGAGAGTAGCGGAACGCTCTGGAAAGTGCGGCCATAGTGGGTGATAGCCCTGTACGCGAAACGCTCTTATCAATGAAATCGAGTAGGACGGGGCACGAGAAACCCTGTCTGAATATGGGGGGACCATCCTCCAAGGCTAAATACTCCTGACTGACCGATAGTGAACCAGTACCGTGAGGGAAAGGCGAAAAGAACCCCGGAGAGGGGAGTGAAATAGAACCTGAAACCGTATGCGTACAAGCAGTGGGAGCCTACTTTGTTAGGTGACTGCGTACCTTTTGTATAATGGGTCAGCGACTTATTTTCAGTGGCGAGCTTAACCGAATAGGGGAGGCGTAGCGAAAGCGAGTCTTAATAGGGCGTCTAGTCGCTGGGAATAGACCCGAAACCGGGCGATCTATCCATGAGCAGGTTGAAGGTTAGGTAACACTGACTGGAGGACCGAACCCACTTCCGTTGAAAAGGCAGGGGATGACTTGTGGATCGGAGTGAAAGGCTAATCAAGCTCGGAGATAGCTGGTTCTCCTCGAAAGCTATTTAGGTAGCGCCTCATGTATCACTGTAGGGGGTAGAGCACTGTTTCGGCTAGGGGGTCATCCCGACTTACCAAACCGATGCAAACTCCGAATACCTACAAGTGCCGAGCATGGGAGACACACGGCGGGTGCTAACGTCCGTCGTGAAAAGGGAAACAACCCAGACCGTCAGCTAAGGTCCCAAAGTTATGGTTAAGTGGGAAACGATGTGGGAAGGCTTAGACAGCTAGGAGGTTGGCTTAGAAGCAGCCACCCTTTAAAGAAAGCGTAATAGCTCACTAGTCGAGTCGGCCTGCGCGGAAGATGTAACGGGGCTCAAACCATACACCGAAGCTACGGGTATCACGTAAGTGATGCGGTAGAGGAGCGTTCTGTAAGCCTGTGAAGGTGAGTTGAGAAGCTTGCTGGAGGTATCAGAAGTGCGAATGCTGACATGAGTAACGACAATGCGAGTGAAAAACTCGCACGCCGAAAGACCAAGGGTTCCTGCGCAACGTTAATCGACGCAGGGTGAGTCGGTCCCTAAGGCGAGGCTGAAAGGCGTAGTCGATGGGAAACGGGTTAATATTCCCGTAC
>NZ_JAXOUF010000063.1:0-2094 GCF_034424805.1 Labrys sedimenti | reverse complement strand
GGCGGCGTACCTTCAGGACAACAGCCGCACCCGCCAGCGCCTCGGCATTGGAGGGCGCGATCGTCGCGCCGGCCTGCACGTAATCCTCATCCGTGATCCCGGACGCCAGGCCCGCACCGCTCGCGACCGTCACCGTCGCGCCCAGCGCTATCAGCTTCTTCACCGTGTCCGGCGAGGCGCCGACACGGGGCTCGCCTGGCTCCGTTTCCGAGGGAATACCGATCTTCATGATGATGTCCGTTCCGACAGGTCAGCTTTCATGAGTCAGGCTTGGCCGACGGCGCGCAGCGGAGCCGGCGCTGCCTCCTGAGGGAAGGTAGGATAGAGCCCCTTCACCCGTGCCATCTGCTGGACCAGAGCGAGCACCGCATCGATATGCGGTGTCTGGATTTCCGCGATGCGCCCCATTTCCTGGACGGCGGTGAGCAGGGCGTCGATCTCCAGTGCCCGTCCCTTGTCGAGATCCTGCAGCATCGAAGTGCGATGGGCGCCGACGCCGGCCGCGCCGTCGATGCGTCGGTCGACGCCGACCCGGAAGCGCGCGCCAAGCTTAAGGCCGATCTGCTCGGCCTCCACCATCATGGCACGGGCCAGCGCCCGGGTGCCCGGTTCGGTCGCGATCACGTCGAGCGTGGCATGGGTGAGGGCGGAGATCGGGTTGAAGCACAGATTGCCCCAGAGCTTCAGCCAGATGTCGTCGCGGATGTCCTCGTAGAGTCGGGGCTTCAGGCCGCCGGCCGTCATTGCTTCGGCGAGCCTAGCCACGCGCAGGCTCTCCGTGCGGTTGGGCTCGCCGAGGCCGAACTGGTTGCCGTAGATGTGCCTGACCACGCCGGGCTCGGTGATCTCGGTGGCCGGATAGACCGTGCAGCCGATCACCCGTTCGGGGCCTATGGCCTGCCACTGCCGATTGCCCGGATCGACGCTGGCGAGGCGGGTGTCGGCAAGGGCGGTCGGCAGGCCGTAGAAGTACCACCAGGGCACACCGTTCTGGGCAGTGACGACGGCAGTGTCGCGGCCGAGTAGCGGCTTGAGCGCTTCCGCCGATTCCCAGGCCTGGTGCGCCTTGAGGGCGACGATCACATAGTCCTGCGGGCCGAGATCGGCCGGGTTCTGCGTTGCCGTGAGCGAGGCCGTCAGTTCCTGCCCATCGACGAGCAGTTTGAGGCCGCGGACCTGCATGGCTTTCAAATGCTCTCCCCGGGCGATGACCGAGACTTCGGCGCCCGCCCGCTGCAGCATCACCGCCATGTAGCCGCCGATCGCGCCGGCGCCATAGATGCAGATCTTCATGATGTCGCTCCCCTTCTGCAGCCCGCCTTGCGGGTCTTCGTTTCAGCTGGTCGTGGTGGTGACGGCGTGGTTCGCCATCAGTTCGAGGGCCCGCACCATGGCGGAATGATCCCAGTCCTTGCCGCCATGGGAGGCGCAGGTGTTGAAGAGTTCCTGCGCCGTCGCCGTATTGGGCAAAGCGATGCCCAGGATGCGGGCGCCATCCAGCGCCAGATTGAGGTCCTTCTGGTGCAGGGAAATCCTGAAGCCCGGATCGAAGGTGCGCTTGACCATGCGCTCGCCATGCACTTCCAGGATGCGGGAGGCGGCAAAGCCGCCCATCAGGGCCTGGCGTACCTTGGCCGGGTCGGCACCCGCCTTGGAAGCGAACAGCAGGGCCTCGCCGACGGCCTCGATATTGAGGGCGACGATGATCTGGTTGGCGACCTTGGTGGTCTGGCCGTCGCCATTGCCGCCGACCAGCGTGATGTTCTTGCCCATCTTCTCGAACAGCGGCCTGGCGCGCTCGAAGGCGGCCTCGGGGCCACCGACCATGATGGTGAGGGAGGCGGCCTTGGCGCCGACCTCGCCGCCCGAGACCGGCGCGTCGAGATAGTCGCAGCCGAGTTCGTTGATGCGCTTGGCGAATTTCTTGGTCTCCACGGGGGAGATCGAGCTCATGTCGATGACGAGCTTGCCGGCGGAGAGGCCCTCGGCGACGCCGTTCTTGCCGAACAGCACGGTCTCCACGTCCGGGGTGTCGGGCACCATGGTGATGATGATGTCGGCCTTGCGGGCAACGTCGGCTGCGGTCGGCTCGGC
>NZ_JAXOUF010000062.1:0-2133 GCF_034424805.1 Labrys sedimenti | reverse complement strand
CGGCAAGTGCCCGGTAGCGCATGGATCGCGTCCCGGTTTTGAGGTTCGCTCGAACCGTGACTGGTGGCCGAACCAGCTGAATCTGAAGATCCTGCACCAGCATTCGAGCCTGTCCAATCCGATGGGCAAGGCGTTCGACTATGCGCAGGAATTCAAGAAGCTGGACCTTGCGGCGGTGAAGCGGGACCTGTTCGCGCTGATGACGGATTCGCAGGAGTGGTGGCCGGCCGATTTCGGCCATTACGGCCCGCTGTTCATCCGCATGGCCTGGCACAGCGCCGGCACCTACCGCACCGGCGACGGGCGTGGTGGCGCGGGCGCGGGCCAGCAGCGCTTCGCCCCGCTCAACTCCTGGCCCGACAACGTCAATCTCGACAAGGCCCGCCGCCTGCTCTGGCCGATCAAGCGCAAATACGGCAACCGGATCTCCTGGGCCGATCTGATGATCCTGACCGGCAATTGCGCCCTGGAATCGATGGGCTTCAAGACCTTCGGCTTTGCCGGCGGCCGCGAGGACGTGTGGGAGCCCGAAGAGGACGTGTACTGGGGCAGCGAGAACGTCTGGCTCGACGACAAGCGCTACAGCGGCGACCGCAACCTGGAGAACCCGCTCGCCGCCGTGCAGATGGGCCTGATCTACGTCAATCCCGAAGGGCCCAACGGCAATCCCGATCCGCTGGCAGCGGCGCGCGACATCCGCGAGACCTTCGCCCGCATGGCGATGAACGACGAGGAGACGGTGGCGCTGATCGCTGGCGGCCACACCTTCGGCAAGACCCATGGCGCCGGCGATGCCGCCAATGTCGGGCCGGAGCCGGAGGCCTCCGGCATCGAGCTGCAGGGCCTTGGCTGGCACAACCAGTTCGGCTCCGGCAAGGGCGGCGACACCATCGGCTCGGGACTTGAGGTGACCTGGACCTCGACGCCGACCAAATGGAGCAACAACTTCTTCTGGAACCTGTTCGGCTATGACTGGGAGCTGACCAAGAGCCCGGCCGGCGCCCATCAGTGGACGCCCAAGCATGGGGCCGGTGCCAATTCGGTGCCGGATGCGCATGACCGCTCCAAGCGCCATGCCCCCGCCATGCTGACCACGGACCTGGCACTGCGCTTCGACCCGGCCTATGAGAAGATCTCCCGGCATTTCTTCGAGAACCCGGACGCCTTCGCCGAAGCCTTCGCCCGGGCCTGGTTCAAGCTGACCCATCGCGACATGGGCCCGCGTGCCCGCTATCTCGGCCCGGAGGTTCCGGCCGAGGAGCTGATCTGGCAGGATCCGCTGCCGGCGCTCGACCATGCCCTGATCGACGAGAAGGACGCGGCCGAGCTCAAGGCCAAGATCCTGGCCTCGGGCCTGTCGGTCGCCGAGCTGGTTGCCACCGCCTGGGCCTCGGCCTCGACCTTCCGCGGTTCCGACAAAAGGGGCGGCGCCAATGGCGCGCGCATCCGCCTGGCCCCGCAGAAGGACTGGGAGGTCAACCAGCCGGCGCAACTGGCCAAGGTGCTCGGCGTGCTGGAGGAGATCCAGCAGGACTTCAACGCGGCGCAGGCCGGCGGCAAGAAGATCTCGCTGGCCGATTTGATCGTGCTGGGCGGCAATGCCGCGGTCGAGCAGGCGGCCCGCAAGGCCGGCCAGGACGTGGCGGTTCCCTTCACCCCGGGCCGCACCGATGCGAGCCAGGAGCAGACGGATGTGGAGTCCTTTGCCGTGCTGGAGCCGGTGGCGGACGGCTTCCGCAACTATCTGAAGACGACCTACAGCGTGCCGGCCGAGGGGCTGCTGGTCGACAGGGCCCAACTCCTGGGCCTGACGGCGCCGGAACTGACGGTGCTGGTCGGGGGCCTGCGCGTGCTCGACGTCAATGCCGGGGGCTCCCAGCATGGCGTGCTGACCGACCGGCCGGGCGCGCTGACCACCGACTTCTTCGTCAACCTGCTCGACATGGGCACGGCCTGGAAGGCGACCTCGGCGGCCGAGGACGTGTTCGAGGGCCGCGACCGCGTCACCGGCGAGGTGAAGTGGACCGGCACCCGCGCCGACCTGGTGTTCGGTTCCAACTCCCAGCTGCGCGCTCTGGCCGAGGTCTATGCCAGCGATGATGCCAAGGGCCAGTTCGTGACCGACTTCGTCGC
>NZ_JAXOUF010000061.1:0-2194 GCF_034424805.1 Labrys sedimenti | reverse complement strand
AAACCAGAGAGTCATATCTCGGCTTCGTCAGCCTCGCATCAGCATTGCTGTGGCTGCCCTTTGTCCACGAGGCCTAGCCTCTACCTGATTGGATGAGACATAGCTTCTTGTGATTTGAGCTATCCTTCGTGCGGTCTGCAGAGATCTGTCGGCGGCATTCTCGACGTCAGCCTCCTCCTGATCGCTTCGATCCATGGTCCCCTCCCCTTTATTCGTACCGTTCACTGCCGCAGATCATGATTTCGACGATTGTTTTTCGGCGTTGGACAGTCGGACGCGTGTCATTCATCGGCAGGCCGGCGATTCAGCCAGACCGCCCAAAGCGAGATAGCCATTGTCATCGCTCCGATCCCCCAGAACGTAGTTGTGGCGGCGATGCCAAATGGCTGCCCCACGGCTTCCGGCCCGAACAAGAGTCCTGCTCCCAAAGCGGCGCAAAGCCACTCCTCCCAATCTTCGCCGCGGGAGAATGTCGCTGCAAATCCCAGATAGGCAATGAACAGAGAACTGAACCAGGCGATCCAGGCCGACGGTTTAGCAGCAAACCCAAAAAACCAAGGCGACAAGAACAAGGCGGTTGCCAGTCCGACCAGTGCCCAATCCTGTGCCCTCCTATTGAATATTATCGACCGCCACACGCCCCCTCCACATAGCGACAGAAAAAATGCACACGTCAAAACTGTATCGAAGATCGATATAATGACCGAATTAAATTTCGTTAATTGATGCCGCCTTTGGCCAATCTGACTGGCGCATGTGAAAGCGTAACAAAGGGCCAGAGGCCCGCCCATGGGCCCCTATGGATTAAGAACGGAATGCTCTCGTCCACCAGAGCGGAGCACGGCAAACAGCACCGCCCTTGCGACATGGCCGCTTTTGGCCGCATCTGCTGGCATGGAAACAATGGGGGCTTGTCGTCGAGGTCAAGAACTAGTCGCAGGCAGAACGGAGCGGCCAGATTGCCGCTCCGTCCCGTCCTCCCACTCGGCAGTCAACACCGCTCGCCACCTCCACGATATAATGCCTGGCCCTGTCTCCCCTACTCGGCCCTGCGCATGAAGATAGCCGTTGTCACTGCACGATATTTATATCGAAGATCGATATTCCAAACCAGTTACAAATTGCGTATTGATCCGCGAAGAGCTCCAAGACAGCTCGTTGTCGAAATCGTCAGACTGTCTGAGATCGCTGGATGAGACGTTTACCCTGCGTATTGGCAATGCTGTTGCCTCTGTTCGTCACCTCGGCGCATGCCGGCCGCAGCGAGCAAGCGCACCTTGCATCACAAGCCTGCGTGGCTCTCACTTTTGATGACGGCCCAGAAACCACGTTGACACCACGGCTATTGGATATTCTCGCCCGCGAGCATGTGCATGCCACATTCTTCGTTGTCGGCAAACAGCTCGCCTATTCGCCTGGTCTGGTAAAACGAGCTTTCCAAGAGGGGCATGAGATTGGCAATCATACCTTTGATCACCGGCCTCTTACGAGCCTCTCGGATGGCGAGATCGTTGCCGAAATCGAGCTGACGGACGAGGCCGTCATGGCCGAGACCGGCCGCCGTCCAGCTGTCATCCGCCCGCCATGGGGGCTCTCCGATGCCCGTGTTGAAAGGGTCTTGCGCAAGGCGGGCCTCTGGCGACGAATGGCTTTTTGGAACTTCGACTCATTCGACTGGCTCGACGATGAACGTTATATCACCAGCCTCATTGTGTCGGGTGCTCCGCCTGGCGCGGTCGTCTTGATGCACGATATTCATGCAAGTACCGTTGCCGCGGTACCCACCATTATTCGTACACTCAAACTCAGAGGTTTCCGATTTGCGACGCTAGCAAATCTGTCGTCATGCTTACATGAGATTCCAACAGATCTTGCACGCAAGAACAGGGCAAGCAGATCGTTTGCGGTGAGCGATCCTTCGGTACCTTTCGATATCGTTCATCCCCTGAAGTCCATCCACCAGCTAGGGTTTTACCTGACACATCGTTTCGGCTCTTGAACTGTATCGGCTATCGCAATCTTCTCGCTCGGCGGTTTCTTGACAATTGCACGGTAAATCTGGCGGAAGTCGATAATTAAGCGAAATTCGAATCGAGTCCCTATGATCTTACTTTCCCGCCGCCCATCCTTTCTCAGGAGCTTCCTCGCCACCGAGGCTGCCGGCGGCATCATCCTGATGGCGGTGGCGGCGCTC
>NZ_JAXOUF010000060.1:0-2279 GCF_034424805.1 Labrys sedimenti | reverse complement strand
GTGCTGAGCCAGTTTTTCCAACGGAATGACAGGAAGATGTTCCGAGGGCAGCGCAATCTGCATTCCCTCATATCCACTCCTGACCTGAACCGCTAAATGGTAAATCGAGGCTTCCCATCCTTCAGGCTGGGTATCCCGATGAGCCTGTTCAACACTGCGTTTGAGAACAGCCAGGACGTTGTAAGCCAATACCGCCGTTGCAAACCCCAGTAAGGCAGCCTTTGGGCTGCCAAGGGTTTCGATCTCACTTTCCAGGATCGCTTCCAGTCGCTGGAACATACCTTCAATGCTCCAGCGGCGGCGATACAGTTCGGCGATCTGTTGCGCACTGACGCTCTCAGGCAGGTTGCTCCAGAACATCAAGCTGCTGTCGCCGGAGTCCGTTGGCGAATGAAGCGTCAGTTCGACACGCCGACATTGGTAACCGCCTTTGACCTGGATGATCTGCTCACGCACAGTGCCAGTTTCCACAGGTACTGGCTCTTGCCACTCACCCTCTTGAATCAAGCGTGGATGCTTGGCTTGCTGACGAATGACAAAGCAAGTTTGGACTTGCTCACAAGCCTCCATAACCGGGAGCGTGCAATAAAGCCGGTCAGCCAGCCACACTTGGCCTGGCTCGGCATTGGCCAATAAAGGCAGCACACAAACGCGCTCGCTTGCGTAGGCATCCTCACACGCCTGAAGGTCGACGACCTGATCCAGATCGGGATCGTATGCAACAACCGAAAAACCGGGACGAGCGGCGCCGCGCTCGTTGCGTAAAGCTCCCAGACGTTTTTCAGTGGATGCCAGGTGATTACCGTCCACTACCCGAACCTGCCAACCCGGCAGCATCGCCGTGCAGCCCAGCTCCCGGATGGTTGGAGCCAGGCGCTGTGCACAGCCCGTAATCAGGGCGCGCAACAGAGCAGGCTCGGTACGACTGATCTTGTCGTAGAGAGCCGCCAGGCTGACCGGAAGGTCCTCCAGTTGTCGCGCGGCGGCGTGCAGAGATGGCTTCAAGCCCAATGAAACAAGGGACATTAGCTTGATGATGGTCGAGAACAATAGCTCACGAGAATACTGCCGTTGCCGGTGTTCTTCGAAAACCTGATCAATCCACTCGGGGGCAATAGCCTGCTGCAGCGCCAGTTTGGCCATGACACTGGCAGGTGCTTTTTTTTCGAAACGCGCTAGAACTTCCGCCCACATCGTTTAGGTACCCCCTGAATGAATTTCAGGGGATTTTACAGAAGACCTTGAAATGGCTGGCTTTTACAGCGGGTCACATATGGAAAAGAGCCCGGAATGCCGGCCCAGCCAAAAGTAACCATGGGCCTGTCCCCCGGCAGCGTACGCCATGAAGCTGGTTATCCAGTCTTCTGCCTCAAGCTCTTTGCATATTCGTTCGGAGAACGATACCCCAGAGCTGAGTGCAGTCGACTGCTGTTGTAAAACCCATGCACATAGCTGGCGATCGATAGCTGTGCCTGTTTTTTGGTGGGGTAGACCCCAAAAGCCTCCTCTCTTTTCAGCGTAGCGAAAAAACTCTCCGCCACTGCGTTATCCCAGCAATTTCCCTTTCGACTCATGCTCTGTTTGAAGTCCTTCTTAGCTAACGCTAGACGGAACTTACTGCTTGCGTACTGACGGCCCTGATCGGAGTGAAATACTGCTCCGCTAGTGCCAGAACAGGCGCTCCAGGCATTCAGAAACGCACTTTCCACCAGGCCATCTGGCATGCGGTCTGACAAGCTGTAGCCCAAGATCTGGCGGGTCTGGATGCTCAACACTACGGCCAGATACAGCCAACCCTCTCTGGTTGGGAGATAGGTGATATCACTGACCCAAGTCGGAGTGGGGTTATCGATGGCAAACTGCCGCGCCACCACATTGTTCGCGACCGGCAAGTAATGGTTGCTGTCAGTGGTACAGGGCCTGAAACCGCGTTTGGACTTGCCGTGAATACCCTCCTCCTGCATCAACCGGCTGACTCGCTTGTGGCCCACTGCATACGATTTCTGGCGTAAGGCTGCGACCAACCGTGGCCGACCGTAGGTGTGTCGACTGGCCGCATAGACGCTGCGCAACTCAATGCGAATCTGAGCGTCAGGATCAGGGCGAGGCTGCCTGTGCGTGTAATCGTAGAAACCTGAAGTTGAGACTTCCATCACCCGGCACAACATACGTACCGGGTATTGAGTCCGTTCAGCAGCGACGAAGGCGTATCTCACCTGGACTCTCTGGCGAAGAATACCGCCGCCTTTTTTAGGATTTCACGCTCCATTTTTAGCTCG
>NZ_JAXOUF010000059.1:0-2479 GCF_034424805.1 Labrys sedimenti | reverse complement strand
CCCTTCGTCTGGCGCGCCGATCCGGATACCATCATCGCCGCCAGAAACCGTGGGTTCCAAACGTTGGAGTCAATCCAGTAGGGATACCGCAAGGTAACTCGGATGGCATATTGGCGTGGCATATCCCGTCGATGTCCCATTATCGCGCGCGACCGCACCTTAGCCCGACGCCGAAGCGCTGGGTTTTTCTTTCTGCAGCCTCACTCCAGGCCCCTCGCCGTTCTCATCGACAAAAATCACACCGGCCGGTTCAATGGCGAGGCGGATGGGGGCGATGATGAGAGTCTGGGCAGCCAGCGGGCCTGGCTGCGTTTCAAGTCTCTTGATTGACGGCAGTGGCATGCGAGAGGCGTAGCCAAGATCTACCTGTTCCCACCTGATCAACGCTCTCGCGGCGGCGATCGGCATCGTCCGCGTCTGATACCTGGAATCTGCCGCAGCAACTGATGGTCGTGATGATCGGCCAGCGTGGCTTGCACGATCTCCTCGATTCGGTTGCGCTCCCGGATCAGGCCGCGCGCTGGGCAATGATCATGCGGAACATCGTGATGGCCGTGCTCTGTTCCGGCACGGGCATGGCTATGGACGCGCTGGCCATCTCGTAGATATGATCACCAGCGCCTTGAAGACCTTGCGGCCGACCAGGGGCAAGGCCTCGGCCACGAAAGCCTCACGCCCCAACCCGGTGATGCCGTCGGGAGCCGCTCGATCAGGGTCAGGAATCAATCTCAACGGCTATTGCCGGCGAAGCGGGCGGTCTCCGGAAAATACAGCGGCAGATAGTGAGTCGGGATGCTGTGCCAGGTTCGCGTCTTAGTCATCGAGATTGTCTCGTGCGTCTTCGATAACTCCTGGAGATCGTTGATGCTGGCGGCCGGTGGATCGATATAAGCCTGCGTGGCGCCGATCCGCAACATGTGCAGGATCACCTGGGCATCCTTGGGATCGTTCTGTCCACCCGTTGTGCAGCGCCTCGCGCGTCCGGGCCGGCGCGACCGAGGAAATCAGCCGCGGCTCGAAGCCGGCTGTTGGCAGCCGGTTGGCGAGCGTACGATGGTAGTTCCCGGTGGCTTCAAAGCCGACGAGGATTGGTCGCCCCAATCGCGGCAAGGGCCGCAGCTAAACGGTCGTAATCCTGCTTGGTCGCCATGACGGTCATTCGTCGGCGTCGACCGCCTTCCGGTCGCTCCATCAGAACTTCTGGGAGGCTGTCCCAAATTCAGAGTGGCGAAGCGAAGATCATTATCACCGGTCGATCACAAGGGGAGGATTTCGAAATGCTCGGAAGGCGGGGGGCTGGATTGTCGGTGTATCTTGCCTGTCGTTTGCGCATCATGTGAACCATCTCGCTACCGGACAGGATTGTCGCCGCGCAGACAATTGAGTTGAATCCGCACATAGGTCGAACTCGGCGCTTGATGCACCGGTGATCTTGCTCGATGCGGTGGTTCAGATATTGGCTCTGGTGGACGCGGATCGGTTTAAACCAATGACGGGATCGATCTTGCAACCGGCTTTCGCCGTCACTGGCCGTGATGGACTCCCGGTTTGTCTGGCTGCCGTCGATGACAATGTGCTCGGGCCCGTCGTGGCGCTGGAACGCCCTGCGGATGGGCCGCCTCGCAGCCGCCAGATCACGATGCTCACTAAAGAAAAACTCGACCGTGTCGCCGACGCTGTCGATAGCTCGATACTGATACATCCAATGTCCGCGCACCCGAATATGGGTTTCGTCGATATGCTATCGAACTCCCCCAAAATCGGAGGATTTCGTTGCCGCGCATAGATTGCAGTTTCGTGTGCGACAGAGCCGCATGAGGTCGTGGTCTTGATTGCCTTTCCAGGAAGCCGCTTGGCAAATAAGTTCGGACGCCGCGATATTCCGTGCTAGGCTGCCCAGCATGGCAAAACGCTATGATCTTCGAATAGAAGACGACGGAAAATGGACCGTCTTCGATATATTTACGGGCTTTCCGGCGATAATCGATGCCATTGAGGTGATTGGATTCGAGGCCGCCCAGGCAGCCGATCTTCTCGAAATGCTGAATGCGGCCGATCTGGAGCGGCGGCGCGACGCCGGCATGCTGTAGACCCCTACAATCTATTTGATCCGCCGCCCCGAAGGCAAGCAGGCGGACGAAAGGTGATTCATGGATACCCAACCTTGGAGCCGACCGGTCCAATTTCAGACCGGTGTTGGCCGATCCCGCGTTCTCGTCTCGACAGAAGAGGCTTCGCATTTTCTGCGGTACGACTGGCCCAAATTGAGCGGACCAAAGTCGATCGATGCCCGGCGTACTTGCCTCGACGTCCTAGCCGGCCTCGGCAACCCTGATGAGGCCAGGAGCGCCTTCGTCGCCGCCTGCAAGGAAGCCAACATTCGCTTGATCCCCTGAAGGAGGCCTAGGCCTCGTGGACAAAGCTTGACGGCAAGGCTCGGGATTGATTCAAGGCTGCTTTTTGGAGGCAGTTTTGGGCG
>NZ_JAXOUF010000058.1:0-2683 GCF_034424805.1 Labrys sedimenti | reverse complement strand
TCGTTGTACAACAGGGCTTGAGAACGCCCACGGGACCGCATTCCGGGAAGTTCTCTATCCGTATCATCCGTGGTTCGGCCGAGTGGTCGGTGTTCACGGCGTCGTGGCGAAGTGCGACGGCGTGTATTTTCGCTGCGCGGCGGACGGCGGCCGTGGGGAGCGCTGGCAGGAGGTTCCGGCCTGGATGTTCGAGCGGGCGTCATGCCCCTGCGATCCTCAGCTAACCGCTGCCCCCTTCGTCAGCTTGGACGCGCTCGGGGCGCTGTCGGCGCTGCTCGATCGGACGTTGAAGACGTCGGGGGCATCATCGAATGCCCCGCTTTCGGGCGCATCCCGGTGCTCTCACGACCAGATTCGGGGAGAGGCCCATGCGAACGACGGCGGCGACCAGCGGCAAGCCCAAGCGGCCGCGCGGGCATCAGCAGATGGATTTGTTCGACAGCGCCCGGCCGGCGGCCGGGGGCGCGCCGCTCTGGCCGGAGTTGCCGGAACGAGCACGGTCGGCGCTGACGGAACTGATGGCGCAGTTGATCCTCGCCCACGCCGCCAAGGCCGCTCCGCCTCCAGCAAGGGAGGTCGGTGATGATGTCTGAGAAGGTCCGGCCTCACCACCTCGAGCGCAAAGCGATCCTCTATGTGCGCCAGTCCTCCGCCCACCAGGTGCTGCACAACCGCGAGAGCGGCGCGCTGCAATATGCCATGCGGGACCGCCTGACCGCGTTGGGATGGGCGCAGATCGAGGTGATCGATGACGATCTAGGCCGCTCCGCTGCGGGTTCCGTCCAACGTGCGGGCTTCGAGCGGATGGTGGCGGAGGTCTGCCTCGGCAAGGTCGGTGCTGTCTGCGCGCGCGAGGTCTCGCGCTTCGCCCGCAACAGCCGCGATTGGCAGCAACTGATCGAGATGTGCCGGGTCGTCGATACGGTGCTGGTCGATCAGGAGACGATCTATGCGCCACGCCGCGGCGACGATCGCCTGCTGCTGGGGCTCAAGGGCAGCCTCAACGAGTATGAGCTCGATCTTCTGCGTCAGCGTTCGTTGGCCGCTCGTTACGCCAAGGCGCGCCGGGGTGAACTAATCGTCTGCGCGCCGATCGGCTTCGTGAAGGCGGACGATCGCTATGAGAAGGATCCGGACCGGCGCGTGCAGGAGGCGATCATGCTGGTCTTCGACAAGGTCCAGGAACTCGGCAGCGCGCGCCAGGCGCTGTGCTGGCTGCACGAACATGATCTTGATCTGCCGGTGAAGCAGCGTAACGGCGACACGACCTGGCGGCGGCCGAACTATGCTGCCATCCACCGGATCATCGAGAACCCGATCTACGGCGGCGCCTACGCCTATGGTAAGACCAGCGCTGCGCCGGCCTATGCAGCCGACGGCATCAGGGTGAAGATCCGTCGCAAAACACGGGACGAGTGGCTCGCCCTGAAGCCCGGCGCCCATGAGGGCTATGTGAGCTGGGAGAGGTTCGAAGCGATCCGCACGATGGTGGCAGGCAATGTTCCGACCAGCAGGCATCACGGAGCGCCCAAGCATGGCGAGGCGCTGCTTTCAGGCTTGATCCGCTGCCGGCGCTGCGGCCGCAAGCTGACGCTGCGCTATACCGGGGCCAAGCACGGCATCCCGCGCTACAGCTGCAGCCGCGCCTGGATGGATCATGGTGGTCCGTCCTGCATCGCCTTCGGCGGTCTGCGCGTCGACGACGCGATCGAGGCGGCGCTGCTCGGCGTGGTCGGACCTGGGGCTGTCGCCGCGGCGCAAGCAGCCTCGTCACAGGCGACCCGGCAGAGGGATCAGGTCCGCGACGCCCTTGGCCGGGATCTGGAGGCGGCGCGTTACGCCGCCGACCGCGCCTTCCGGCAGTACGATGCCGCCGATCCGGCCAACCGGCTGGTGGCCGGCGAACTCGAAGCGCGCTGGAACAGGGCGCTCGCCCAGATGGGAGAGATTGCGAGCAGGATCGCCACGCATGATGCGGCCAGGCCCGCGACAAGCATCGCCCCCGCCGCGCGCGGGTTGCTCGCCTCGAACCTGCAAACCGTGTGGTCGGCGCCGACGACCGACGCCCGGCTCAAGAAGCGAATCGTCCGTATCCTGATCCACGAAGTGGTCGCCGATATCGACGACGACACGTCGGAGATCGTTCTGGTTGTGCACTGGGCTGGGGGATCTCACAGCGAGATGCGGCTGCCGAAGCGCCGGCGCGGGCAGCGCAACAGCACTTCGACCGACATTGTCGCAGCCGTGCGTGAGCTGGTGCTGGTCGCCGGCGACGACCTGATCGCCGGTCTCCTCAACCGCAACGGCCTGAAGACCGGCAACGGCAACCGCTGGACACGCGAGCGCGTCACCTCCATGCGATCGAACTATCGTATTCCGGTGTTCAGACCCGCTACCGATGGCCTGGAACCTTGGCTCAACCTCACCGACGCCGCCAGGATCCTCAAGGTCTCGACCAAGACGCTCAGGCTCGCCGCCGAAGCCAACGAGATCGAAGCCATCCATCCCCTGCCGGACGGACCTTGGATCTTTGCGCGCGCCGCATTGGTCACAGAGAGAGCCCAATCCATCACCACACGGGCGCGCCAAAACCCCAAATACCCCGCGGGATCGCATCCCGCACAGAAAAGCCTCTTCTCTTCAATCACATAGACAGATGGGTGTTCTGATGCGCGGTTGTAGT
>NZ_JAXOUF010000057.1:0-2845 GCF_034424805.1 Labrys sedimenti | reverse complement strand
GCAGGCCGGCGCGACGATCGCGCCCTCCAATGCCGAGGCGCTGGCGGGTGCGGCTGTTGTCCTGAAGGTACGCCGCCCGCGGGCGGACGAGCTTTCTGCCTATCCCAGGGGCGCCCTGGTGCTCGCCATCATGGACCCCTACGGCCAGCACGAGGCGCTCGCCGCTTTGGCGCAGGCGGGCGTCTCGGCCTTCGCCATGGAACTGATGCCGCGCATCACCCGGGCGCAGGTGATGGACGTGTTGTCCTCCCAGGCCAATCTCGCCGGCTATCGGGCGGTGATCGATGCCAGCGCCGAATTCGGCCGGGCCTTCCCGATGATGATGACGGCCGCCGGCACCGTGCCCGCCGCCAAGGTCTTCGTGATGGGGGCTGGCGTCGCCGGCCTGCAGGCCATCGCCACGGCACGGCGCCTGGGCGCGGTGGTCACCGCCACCGACGTGCGCCCGGCCGCCAAGGAACAGGTCGCCTCGCTCGGCGCCAAGTTCGTCGCCGTCGAGGACGAGGAATTCAAGCAGGCCGAGACATCAGCCGGCTATGCCAAGCCGATGTCGGCGGAATACCAGGCCAAGCAGGCCGCCCTGGTGGCCGAGCACATCAAGAAGCAGGACATCGTCATCACCACTGCTTTGATCCCCGGCCGGCCCGCCCCGCGCCTGGTCTCGGCCGAGATGGTGGTCAGCCTCAAGCCCGGCTCGGTGCTGGTCGACCTGGCGGTGGAACGCGGCGGCAATGTCGAGGGCGCCCGCCCCGGCGAGGTCGTGGTCACGCCGGGCGGGGTCAAGATCATCGGCCATCTCAACGTGCCCGGGCGCCTGGCCGCCTCCGCCTCCTCGCTCTATGCCCGCAATCTCTTCGCCTTCGTCGAGACGCTGGTCGACAAGAAGGACAAGGTGCTGGCGCCCAATTGGGAGGACGAGCTGGTCAAGGCCACCCTCCTCACCAAGGACGGGGCGGTGGTGCATCCTTCCTTCCAGCCGCAGCCGGCCTGACGGATCTTTGGCGGGCGGGTCTTCAGCTCCATCGAGAGATGGAGCGGGGGCCCGCCTGAAACGGACTGCATCTCATCAAGAGGCGGATCTGAAGGTCCGCCCCCAATCAGATCCATCCCATCGAGGAAGACCGACATGGCCGACACGCCCCAAGAGCTTCTCGACAAGGCCCAGGCCGCCGCGCAGGCTGCCGGCGAGGCCGCCAGACATGCCCAGGACTATGCCGACCAGCTCGCCGCCACGCTGGGGGGCGTCGCCCATGCCGCCACCGGCGGGGCGATCGATCCCTTCGTCTTCCGCTTCGCCATCTTCGTGCTCGCCATCTTCGTGGGCTATTACGTGGTGTGGTCGGTCACCCCCGCCCTGCACACCCCGCTGATGTCGGTGACCAACGCCATCTCCTCGGTGATCGTGGTCGGCGCCCTGCTCTCGGTCGGCGTCGCCCTGGCCGGGGACGAGAGCGGGCCGTGGTGGGCCCGCGGCTTCGGCTTCCTGGCTCTGGTGCTGGCCTCCATCAACATCTTCGGCGGCTTCCTGGTCACCGAGCGCATGCTGGCCATGTACAAGCCCAAGGACAAGACCAAGAGCATCGGGGCCAAGCCGGCCGCCGGCGCCGGCCAGTGAGGAAGCGTCCATGTCCGTGAATCTCACCCAATTCCTCTATCTCGTCGCCGGCGTGCTGTTCATCCTGGCGCTGCGCGGGCTGTCCTCGCCGACCTCCTCGCGCCAGGGCAACCGCTTCGGCATGATCGGCATGGGCCTGGCCGTGCTGACCACGCTGGCGGTGTCGCCGCCCTCGGGCGTGTCGGGCTGGCTCCTGGTGGTCGCAGGCCTTGCCGTCGGCGGCGGGCTCGGCGCGGTGGTGGCCAAGCGGGTGGCGATGACGGCGATGCCGCAATTGGTGGCCGCCTTCCATTCGGGCGTCGGCCTGGCCGCGGTGTTCGTGGCCGCCGGCGCGCTCTATGCCCCCGCCGCCTTCGGCATCGCCCATGGCGGCGGGATCGAGGCCCAGTCGCTGGTGGAGATGTCGCTGGGCGTGGCCATCGGCGCCATCACCTTCACCGGCTCGGTGATCGCCTTCGCCAAGCTCAACGGCAACATGTCCGGCGCGCCGATCATGCTGCCCAGCCGCCATGTCATCAATGCGGCCCTGGCCGCCCTGCTGGTCGCCCTGATCATCGCCTTCGTGCTCTCGGCCAGCCATACCTTGTTCTGGCTGATCGTCATCGCCGCGCTGGTGCTGGGCGGGCTGATCATCATCCCGATCGGCGGGGCCGACATGCCGGTGGTGGTCTCGATGCTCAACTCCTATTCGGGCTGGGCGGCGGCCGGCATCGGCTTCACCCTGGGCAATCTTGCTTTGATCATCACCGGGGCGCTGGTGGGCTCCTCGGGTGCCATCCTGTCCTACATCATGTGCAAGGGCATGAACCGCTCCTTCATCTCGGTGATCCTGGGCGGGTTCGGCGGGGATGCGGCGGCGGCCGCCGGCGGCGGCAAGGGCCCGGAGACGCGCCCGGTCAAGCAGGGCTCGGCGGACGATGCCGCCTTCATCATGAAGAATGCCGGCAAGGTCATCATCGTGCCCGGCTACGGCATGGCGGTGGCGCAGGCCCAGCATGCCCTGCGCGAGATGGCCGACCAGCTCAAGGAGGAAGGCGTCGACGTCTCCTATGCCATCCATCCCGTCGCCGGCCGCATGCCCGGGCACATGAACGTGCTCTTGGCCGAGGCCAACGTGCCCTATGACGAGGTGTTCGAGCTCGAAGATATCAATGCCGAGTTCGCCCAGGCCGACGTCGCCTTCGTCATCGGCGCCAACGACGTCACCAACCCCGCCGCCAAGACCGACCC
>NZ_JAXOUF010000056.1:2768-3196 GCF_034424805.1 Labrys sedimenti | reverse complement strand
TGCCAACGGCTGATCAGCTTGCCCTTGTGGGGACGGTTGTAGTGAATGTGCTCGTTGCACAGCTTGCGCATGTGCGCGTCAATGAACGTCGGGTCCTGGGTGATCACGTGGAGCTCGTGACCGTTGTGACGCATGGTCTCCAGGCGCGAAGCGTACTCGGGGACCTTGGTGCCCTGAGCACGCACGCCAAACCACGTCTGGCCTTCGTCGATCACGATCAGGCAGTTTTTCGGCAGATCGAACCATGCCTTGGGATCATCGAAGGGGACCCACTGACCCTTGAGCTTGTCCACCTTTAGCTCGCGGATGTTGTGGAAGTACACCGGGCGGCCGGTGGTGGCGGACTTCTCGTCCAGCTCCTTGATGGTGTTCAGGGTCTTACTGTGGCCCTGCAGGCCGGTGCGCAGCACGAACATAGTCAGTTCCCT
>NZ_JAXOUF010000056.1:0-2636 GCF_034424805.1 Labrys sedimenti | reverse complement strand
GGACTTCGTGCCGGTAGCCTTGTTGACGCCAGCAATAGTCATCCGGGTAGTGACCGCGCTGGTCATGATGTTGATGGCGATGTCCACTTTCATCAGGCCCAGCAACTGGGCGATGTCAGCGGGGACGCCGGTAAGCTGCGACTTCATGAAGCCAGCCGCGGTACTGGTGACGACGGTGATGCCGACGAGGGAGACCGCGCCGATGCCGAGGGCGACGAGCACCTTCTTCACCAGGGGAGCACCAACGGTGCTCAGGAACGTAAACAGCCAAGTGAATTGCATCAGTCACCTCCGAAGCCGCGTCCGACATAGACGATGAAGAAAAGGGAGGCCATGGCGAGCACCAGGGCGGAAATCGCCGAGGCGTAGTCGCAGGCCGGTTGATACGAAATCTGGAAGGTCCGGCCGAACGAATCGCTATGCCAAGACTTGGGTGCAGGGCAGGACGCCGACAGGAACCGAGTGCCCGTATCGAAGCCGGTGCTGATGTCGGTTTTGCTCTCGCCCAGCTGGTACTCCTTGCCGGCCACGGCGGAGTTGATCGTGTCCTTGGCCTTGGAGTAGTCATTCCACTCAGCGGTCTGGCACTTCTGTTCGCGGGCCTGACGCAGGATCGCGCACTGGATGGCATCGCCGGAGCAGGCGAGAGACGCCGTACAGGCTTCACCGGCTACGGTCGATTTGTCCGGGGTGTCGTCGTCCTTGTCATCGTCGCCGCCAGGCGTTGTGCCAGTGCCTGTGCCATCGCCAGTGCCTGTGCCGCCAGTGCCATCACCACCAGTGCCACCGCCAGTGCTTCCGCCACCGGTAGAACCGCCACCCGTGGAGCCACCAGTTCCAGTGCCATCGCCAGTGCCTTCGCCGCCGCCAGTGCCACCACCAGTACCAGGATCGGGCGTGGTCTCAGGGTTCTTCACGCAGGTCGACCCGGACCAGGTGTAGCCGGTGCCGCAGTTGGTGTTGCTGTCCTTGTTCGGGTCGGTGCCCATCGTGGTTGCGCCCACGTTGGCATCGCCTGCCGTGGCATTGAGGCCGGTGTAGGTGGCGACCCCCTTGCAGTAGCCATAGTCCGAACCATCGGACGCCGCATCGCACTGGAAAGAGCCGGTGGTAGCCTCGCAGCCGTCCTTGTTCACATGCTCGGTGACACCGTGCTTGCCGCCGTTGGTGACATAGCCGACTGCGGTCTTAAAGCCCCAGGCAAAGGCTTGATCCTTGAGCGCGGTGCACTTGCTCTGCGCCTGGCAACCACCGGTCTCGGTGTTGTAATCCTCATTAGCGGGACAGGTATCACCGACACGGTAAAGCTCGACCATGCCCGGGTAATTCTCAAGACCGTCAGTCTTGCGAACAGCGATATAGCGGCACGCATAGGTCGTCTCGTTGATGAACGACGAACCATTGTCCTTACGGGAATAGTCCTCACTGTCCATACGAGCGATGGAGTTGGCACACAGCTCGGTGGCCGAAGCGCCAGTCATCTGAGTATTCGAGTTGCGCCAGTAGTAGTTGTCGGCGAAGGCCGAGGTCGAGGCCAACAGCAGCAGCGCGAGCAGTAGCGACCGCATAGCTTTTCCTTGGGCAAAAAAAAGCCCGCCGGAGCGGGCTGGAGGATCGACGGCCTAGCTGCCGAAGAACACGTACCAGATGGCCACCGAAGTCACGATCAGGACGTAAACGTTGGGATCGAAGCTCATCGATCACTAGCAAGCCTTGCGGCCCGCTACCCCCTTACAGCGCCTTGCGGATCCACTTGAAGGCCGCGATGCCGATGATGATGCCCAGGACGATACCGCCCAGGGTGGCGGCATCGGCGGCGGCGGAAGTGGTGGCAGCGGTGGCCGAGGCCGGCAGCTCAGCGTGAGCGGCGGAGCAGAAGGCCAGAGCGGTTGCAGCGACAAGACCAACTTTGCGAATCAGTTGCATGGTGAAGCTCCTTGCTATTTGAGTGCCCTACGGGCGACGACGATGCCGAACACAATGGCGAAGAGGACAATGGTGCTGTCGTACAGCTCTTTGCGGTCAGCATCAGAGAGTGGGGTTGCCCCCATTTCGGTGGCCGAGACAGAACGCAGGGTGCCGGAGCATTGAGGCGTGCCGCCTTCGGTGCTGGTCCAGGTGCCGTCACAAGCCAGGTAGTACATGGCGCGTCCTCGCAGTCAGGGTTGCGCCAGGGGATATCAAGCCGTAGCCGCCGGTCGGACAGCCGCCGGTGCCTGAGCGGGAACAGCACGGCTGAAATCCAGAGAACAGGCGGGACGGCCATCGTCCACGGAGAAAGTGAGCGGAACGTCGTAGTGGCCAGGTGCCTTTACTTGGTTGGGGTCGCCAACGTAGATTTGCGTCGCCTGCGGGTAGGCGATCCCGGGGAGGGAAATGTAGCCGCCCATGAGGCAGTAAAATTTGGCGGGTTTGGCCGGGTCCTTCTGAGACATGCCTTGCTTGTTTTGGCCGTTGAGCTCGACGCGAACCGTGAGTTCTTTCATGGATGCGATAACCTGTGCTGGTACTGAGTGACGTATGGGTGAGTGCTGTTGTATTAACACAAGAGCACAATACCACGCGGACACAAGGACACAAGAGCACATGCCAAAAATTATTGACCCGAGGCGGTATCACGTGAGCGAAGACAGGCT
>NZ_JAXOUF010000055.1:0-3626 GCF_034424805.1 Labrys sedimenti | reverse complement strand
AAACAAATCACCCATAACGGCCTCCACCGGAAACCGTGAATCACATCTCAAACCAAATTAATAGGTCCTGAGCCTAGATGCAGTCATGGACAAGTTTGTCCAAGGGACGGAAATATTGTTGCCAGCGTATTGCCGCGGCCGCGCGTCTTCGGGCCGGGACTGAGAGCGGCCGTCACATATGGGTATAGGCAAATGGCCTGCTGGCACTTAAAGTGACGACAATGCAGAGCTTCAACTACCCTAGCTGGAACCGGATCACTATCGATCGCAGCAGTAACCGGTCGTTGAACGAGCAGCTCTTCGAACAGTTGCGCCGTTGGATATGCGATGGTGTCATCGCATCGGGCATGCGCCTGCCACCGACCCGAACCTTGGCCGAGGAGCTGAGCCTTTCTCGCAACACCGTGGTCTATGCCTATGATCGTCTCGCCACGGAGGGCTATGTCGCCTCGCGGATCGGTGCCGGCACCTATGTGGAGGCTCGGCTACCGGAGGATCACAATCCGCGCCACAGGCCAGGGGAGGCCCCGGTACCGATTGCGAACAGGCGGCCGGCCTTGTCGAAACGAGCCCAGGCCCTAATGGCGATGTGTCTTCCGCCCGAGCGTATCGAGACCCTTGACCTGAGCGCTGGCGTGCCGGCACTGAGTGAGTTTCCCTATGACGAGTTCGCACAGATCGCCAGTCGGCGCTGGCGCGAGCACGCGAGCGCTCATACCGGCTATGACTATTCACGCGGGGCAATGCTTCTGGGAAGCCACATTGCTGCCTATCTCGCCGAAACCAAGGCAATGGCCTGCCGCCCAGAACAGATCATTGTCATGGGCAATACGGTGCAGGCCGCAGCGCTGGTGTCGCACGTCCTCCTGGATCGTGGCGACGTCGTGCTGGTCGAGGACCCCTGCCACATACTCGAAATCGGGACGTTTGAGGCACTCGACCTGCAGACCGTACCCGTCCCGCTCGACCGGGAAGGCTTCGACATAATCCTGGCGGGCGAGGCGGCGCGGAACGCGCGTATGGCCGTGGTTTCGCCACTGGAACAATGGCCCTTTGGGTGCACCATGACGCCGGAGCGTCGGCAGAGATTGCTAGAATGGTCGGCCAATACATCGGGCTGGATCTTCGAGGATGACTCCAATGGCGAGATTCGCTGGTCGGGCGAGGCGCAGCCGACGCTCCATGCACGCGACCCGCATCACGTAATGTACACTGGCTCGTTCAACCGTATGCTGGCACCAGGCCTCAGGCTCGCCTATCTTGTCGTGCCTCCTGATCTGGTGGAGGGCTTTGCGCAAGCCCAGCGCGTTTTCTCCTTCTACGCACCGTTGGCGGACCAGGCGCTGGTTGCAGACTTCATGGACCAGGGGCGCCTTGCCTCACATCTACGCCGCATGCGCATCGTCTACCGAGAAAGGGCTGCTTGCCTTACACAATGCCTGCGCGACGGACTCGGCCACGACTTCGACATTCCCGATGTGCACGCCGGACTGCACCTGACTATACATGCCAGGAACGCCTTCGACGACGTTGCCGTCTCGTTGGCGCTTCTCCGCCGCGGGCTCGACTGCCCTCCACTCTCGCGCTATGCACGTGGGTCAGTCAGGCCGGCGGGGCTTATTCTCGGCTTCGGCAACACCTCTGTGCGCCGTATACCCCGCTGCGTCGACATCCTCATCCGCACGATCCGCGAATGCAGCTAGCAACTGTATCCATATCGCGAATTGATGATATGTCAGGTTGTGAGACGTCATTGGGATGGGTATCATGGGCGCTAGCCCCAACGCGATAAGCCCAAGGCATCCAATCTAATCGATTTGCCATATTGTCTGAAGATGGGGCCGACGCTCAAATTTCCGGCTATCTGCTGTTTATGCCAGCAGAACGCAGGCACCCTGTGTCAAACAGCCCGCAAAATGACCCCTGACTGGAGGGGCCCAGGATTTCCGACATTCAAGGCACATTGATCGTCTCGACCCCTCCAATGCGGCGCCCAATCTCAGCGTTGCTGGTATATTGAACGTTCGCGCCACCAGTCTTGTGCCTGCAGTTTCCAATAGGTGAGTTGCGCGACCGACAGGCCCGCCAAGCCACCGGCCCAAACCAGGCCGAACGGCGCGAACAGCATGTAGCGATTGGATTGCCCGAGTATGTCTTCCAGGCCCACGGCGTGGATACCGTCGGTGCTGCGCAAAAAGCTGCGCTATGAACAGGTTCTGAAGCGGCTCGCGGCTATCGTAAACTGGCACGCCGAGGGTGATATCATGGGCGGCGGGACGGTCACGACCGTCTCGGATGCCAAGGTCGTGCTGAACAAGCAAACGGATCGCATCGAAATCGAACTCTATCCCGAGAAGCAGAAGCCCTAATCGTCGCTGTTTGAGAGGTGAGCAGAAAAGGGCGAATGAAATCGGGTCTGATCGTCGAGGGAATCAAGCATCTACGCCTCATCAGGAAAGACAAATCCGCGGCCACGGATGGCATGCAGGGGCAAATGCATATTCGCCTTTTTGGCTCTCTGCCGTAGGCGAGCCACGATGGTGTCGAGGTTCGCATAATCAAAGTCATAGACATCTGCGCCCATGGCTTCGACGAGCGCTTTCCGCTCGACAGTGTTGCCGCGCTCACGGAACAAGCGCTCCAGGAGGCGGCGCTCGGAGACGGTCAGGCGCAGGCGGTGTCCCACGCCGTCGGTGAGCACCCAGCCGCCTTCCGCCAAAGCCCATCGCGGGGATTGAAGGAGAGGAGGCGTCTTGTGATGCCTGTTGACACGATTGTTGAGCGCCACCACTGTGGCGGCAAGTTCCCGGACATCGATAGGCTTGACGAGGCAGACATCCGCACCTTTTTGAAGGCTGACGACCCTGTCCTCTATTGTCCCCCGGCCGGTCGCCATGATGATTCCGACCGATTGCGAGGGCCGCAAATGAGCCGCGATGGACAGGCCGTCTTCACCCTCCAAGCCGATGTCGAGGATCACGATCTGCGGGGGCGTGGCGGCATAAGCTCTATATAGGCCTTCAGCGTTGTGAAATCCGTGTACGTTCAGGCCTAATCTGGATAGCCCCGCTACCATTTCCTCGCGAAAGTCGTCGTCATCATCAACAAGATAAACGAGGGTTGCGCCTGCAACATCGCTCCGTTCAGCCTCTTTTTCGAACATCGACTACCCCCTTAGGGCACATGCCCGGAATATCTATTTCTGGCGCGAGCGCAGCTTTGCCTGCTCCAGTGAGCGAGGCCGCACGCCTCCATTGCCGCAGTCAGCGGCGCCTGGAGCACAAAGAATGGGGAATTCGTTGGCGCTTGAGATTCTTTCGAAAGTCAACCGCTCCAGATCCACAGGCTCCGTACATGTGGAGCGCACTCTTCGTCAGACTCTAGTCGATCGCGATTCCGTTCCCGTGGACGTCTTCCTCATGCGACGCTCTACATCCCGGCCATGACTCACCGAGACGGTCGGTACGTCCATCTCGTCAGAAAAAGCCCTCGTGGTGGAATGGTGCTAATTACACTTGGCAATCACGGCGTTCGCTCCGCTTTTGCCGTCGAGTTCGTCCTTGAGTTCGGGCAAGGCGGTGTAGAGGTCGGCGACGAGGCCGTAGTCGGCGACCTGGAAGATCGGG
>NZ_JAXOUF010000054.1:0-4345 GCF_034424805.1 Labrys sedimenti | reverse complement strand
AACAAATCACCCATAACGGCCTCCACCGGAAACCGTGAATCACATCTCAAACCAAATTAATAGGTCCTGAGCCTAGCTCAATTGGATTTGCAGGAATCCGCATTCTTTGGCCGCTCAACAGCGACACCAAGTTCGATGAGGTTATATCCTTCCTCGGAGCAAGCTACTTCCGATTTCTGAGCAGAGGCCAGCAATATGGGTTGTCGGCCAGGGGGCTGTCGATCGGATCGGGCTCACCTGGCGAAGAATTTCCTTATTTCAGAGAGTTTTGGATCCGGGAGCCGGCCTTTGATGCAGACGCAATTGCGATCTATGCCTTGCTTGACAGCCCCTCGGTGACGGGATGCTTTGAATTCGAGCTGGCTCCTGGGACTGCAACGCAACTGCATGTGCGAGCGACGCTGTACCCCCGTCGAAATCTGTCAGGCATGGGCGTCGCGCCACTGACATCGATGTTCTTCTTTGGTGAAAACACACTTCGGAAACCCCGCGATTTCCGGCCGGAGGTTCATGACTCCGATGGATTGGCCATTCATTCCGGATCGGGCGAGTGGATCTGGCGTCCTCTTCGAAATCCACCTTCATCGTCGATGTCTTCGTATCTCGACAGCGGGACACAGGGCTTCGGATTGTTCCAGCGCGATCGTATTTTTCGCAGTTATGAGGACCTGGAGGCCCGCTACCATGCGCGACCAAGCTACTGGGTGGATTTTGGACACGCTCCCGGCAGCGGCAGGGTGGTGTTGACCGAGCTTCACGCTCGTAAGGAGAGCGAAGACAATATCGTGGCGTGCTGGGTTCCTGACGAGCAACCTGCCGCCGGCGGCGAGAGCCAGTTCAGCTATTCACTTATCTCCGCGGTAGGCCCCCTACACGGCGGCGGTCGCTCCGTTGGCACGTTCGAGTCCAAGGCGGGCGTTGCGACGGCGAAGGGACGGGAGCAAACGATCCGCTTCATTCTTGATTTTCGAGGCGGTGCCTTGGGCTCCAAAAATCTGGATGTTGTCAATGTCAAACTCGTTGCATGGGCATCAGACGGTCAGGTCATTCGAAGCAGCGTGCAACGAAATCCTGAGATTGCCGGCATTCGAGCCACCTTCGATGTAGAACTGCCTGTGGTTGGCGGTACCGAGTTGAGGGCATTTCTGAGATCCGGCAAGGACGTTTTGACGGAAACCTGGTCATACCGACATGACGGTGTCGATTGAGGGGGCAAGCCTGGGGGTGATGCCTCTGTCTCCGGCTATCTCGAGTGAAGCACGCCAAAACCCGTCGGGATCGGATGCGACTGACCAGTCGGCAGGGGGAAGCTGACGAGTAGATTTGGCTAAGTGAGTCCCGAATCTAGCCTGCGGAGACAGCCTATTGAGGTGGCTGCATCAGATCCTGAAGGGTCCCAACGAAATTCGCTCCGGCACGCCGCAGTTCCTCGACGTGGACAGAGGCGAGCGAGCGAAGATGCTCTTCGCCGATATCGGTGAGTGAAATGAACACCCGTCGCTTGTCGTGGGAATCGGGGATACGCGTGAGCAGGCCGAGCTTGGCCATTCGATTGACGAGCGAAACGGCCGTGTGATGGCGAATGAACATCAACTCGGCAAGATCGCCTACCGACAAGGGCTCGTGGCGTGAAAAGCCCTTGATGGCGACCAAGGCCTGGTACTGATGTGGTGTAACCCCGGCCTTTGCTGCGGCGTCCTCCGAAAAGGCGAGATATTTTCTGATTTCGTATCGAAACCGGGCCAGAGCATCGTAGTTCACCTCGCTCTCTTTCCCCGTCGAGCGCTTGGTGGCGGGACGCGAAGGGCGTTTGTCGTCGGTCATGACTTACTCCCAGACACAACTGGCATCGCGGCTTGAGGTGCCCCTCTCGGCGGCGTATATCGAACTTCGATGCATTTATGGCGGCTATTAAGACTCTGGTCGCTCTTGCTTTGGAGAACGTCAAGTCGTGCCAGCCAAATTACAAGGAGATCACGCGTCATATCGTTCCGACGAACCCTCGAAAGGAGGAAAGGGTGGGTTTCGGGCGAAAGCAAGGGGCCTTCCCCTGCTTCTGCGCCGGCGGACGGCAACGACGGTGGGAGCAGTCGTATTGGGGTTGGTCGCACTTGCGTTCGCCTGGCTCGCAGACGAGGCTTCACGCTTGTTTCTGCTCCTCGTCGACCGGGCGCCTTATTCGCCGCTGATCGTCACGCCGCTCGGGCTGGCGGCACTTGCAGCGCTGACGCAACGCCTGGCACCTGCCGCGCGTGGCTCCGGGATCCCCCAAGTCATCGCCGGGGCGGCAGATCCGAGGCGCGCGATCGGCGCCGGTCTCATCTCTATGAAAACCGCTATTTTTAAATGTGCAGGAACGGTTGCTGCCCTGCTGGTCGGCGCATCGGTAGGGCGCGAAGGGCCGACCGTGCAGGTCAGCGCCGCGATCATGGCCTATGTCCACCGTACGCTCAGGATCGACCTTTCATCGGCCGTGGTGATCGCGGGGGGCGCTGCGGGCGTGTCCGCAGCCTTCAATACGCCGCTTGCGGGTGTCGCCTTTGCCATTGAGGAACTGGCTGCGTCCTATCAACAGCGTTTGGCGCTACTGGCCATGGCCGCCGTGATGATTTCCGGATTAGTCAGCCAAGGCATTGCCGGCGACTATGTCTATTTCGGCGCCGTGCATCAGATGATCGCGTTCCGTCTGGCGTTGATCGTCTCGTTGGCGGCCGGCGTCATCGGTGGGCTGTGCGGAGGCCTGTTCTCGCAGGCAGTAATCGCCTTTGGAAGTACCTCTTGGCGACCAATCGCCATTATGCGCTCCCGGCCAATCGCGTTGGCTGCTGGGTGTGGTTTTGCTATCGCTGTGCTTGGCATCGTGACAGGTGGCGAGACCTGGGGAGCGGGCTACGATTCTGCCAAAATGCTGGTCGAATCCCAGTCCCAGCCCTTGTGGTTTGGTCCTGCGAAATTTCTGTCGACCTTGATAACCATGCTCAGTGGTGTTCCTGGAGGCATCTTTGCCCCCTCCTTGGCTACCGGAGCGGGTGTCGGCAATCTATTGTCGCTGTTTTTCCCCGGCGAACCGCTCGGTGCAATCGTAATTCTGGGCATGACAGGCTATTTCGTCGGCGTCGTGAGGGCGCCGCTTACGGCGGTGCTGATCATTGCGGAAATGACAGACAGTCGCGCGATGATCCTGCCTCTGCTGGCGACCGCGATTATCGCGGACGGTGTGTCGGCCTTCATCTGCCCGCAGCGGCTCTATCACGCCTTGTCAAAGGCCTTTACTCTTCGTCCGGCGCCTCAAAAGCTGGAATCAACGGGGCAAGGATAGACGTTCGATCGTCGCGTCGTCAGAGTACCCAGCGAAAGGCTCGTTTGAGTTCGCTGAGGCCATCGCGGTCGTAGCAGCGCCCATGCGCGAGTATAATCCGCTCGGGGTTCCACTCGATCATTCGTTGAACCGCCGATCGAAGCTGGTGCCGATGCCCCAGGAAGTTCAACTGCATGTCGTAGGGCGCCTTCCCATCTGGATCGGATGCGCCTGCGAGCCGAATGATCCAGCGCAACCATCGAGCATGGATTCGGCATGGCTCGAAGTTCTCGATGAGGTCTGTGAGTATCAAGGTCCGACTGGGGCGATGGAAGAAATCGACCTCCGTCAATAAGATGCCGTGCACAAGACATTGTGCGATTGAGTCTGCCCATGCTCGAGGGGCCGTCTCAACAAGCTCCTCGTCGATCCTTGTGGGGCGACGTGCTTTGGCGACGAGGCCTGGAGGGCCATAGCTACGTGCGGCCGGGAAGCCTGTTTGCCAATCCGACAGATACCAATAGTGCAATGTGTTGGGGGCAATGAGGCGGGTCACGTGGCCCAGTTGCGCCACCGCGGCCGCAAGACCATCGTGCCAGGCAATGGGAGAATGAATCCAGATCTCGCCCGATGGGAGACGTACAACGGTCATGCGCGTTGGAAAGGGGATCGTCAGCCCGAGGCTGCGCATTCCGATTTCCGGGCCATCGGCAATCCAGACCTCTTCAGCGAATGGCTTCAAGCTATTGAGAGGCAAATACGGTGAATGGGCTTGCATGGGCCTGCTCCACCCTTGGAGGAGTACCTTTCGAAAGGCCGCTGGATTTCGGTTCGGTCAAACGCCAGCGGTAACTTGTGATGAGCGGGTGGTCTAACCAGACCGATACCCAATGTTTTTCCAATTCGCCCAATCAACTCGGGGCTGGAATGGGTTTAGTGGCAATTGCGCGATGCCAAGTCCCAGGCCTTGGTCGTTCGTGAAGAACTCGCAAGCCGCTGATTCAGCGAGAATTTTTTAGCTTGGCAAGTATTCGCGTTTGCCGGATT
>NZ_JAXOUF010000052.1:0-6812 GCF_034424805.1 Labrys sedimenti | reverse complement strand
AGGAGCTCAACGGCGCAATGATGGCCTCGCTGGAAATGCGTGTCGGCCGCTGGAGCTTTCTGGTCGATGGGCAGTTTCCCCAAGTCAGTTCTGCCGGCGCGCTGCCAGGCCCCTACTTTTCCTCGGTGAAACTGCGTTCCCAGACCGCGACCGTTCAGGGCTCGGTCCTTCATCGCGTCTAAGATCATCGGCTTGTGCACGAGAGACATTATGGCTGCTGATTCCAAGATGGACGAGATCGAGGCTGCATCAGCAATACTCGGTCATTTCACCGCCCTGATTGAAAACGGACTCGCGGCAAGGTTCTCAGGGTGGCTCTCGGCCGCAGGTGGGTGGCGCGATTTCCTGCAAGGACTTGAAGCTGCTGGTTACAGTCCCACGCTGCTGGGTGTCGGCGTGGTGGCAACCTGCTTGGCTGCCGTTCTTGCGACGGCCGCGATTGCCACGCTGATCGCCGGCAGGTCGAAGGCCAGGCCCGTGCTGAGTGCAATTGCCTTGCTTGCTGCCGCCATGATCGTGATGCTGACCTTCTGGGGCGCGCTGCTGAGTTTCGTCACGGAGCCGGTGCTCCGCGGCGCTTTGCTGAATTGCGCCGCAATCTCTGCGTTGGCGACCATGATCTGTTTGCCGCTGATGGCCGGGCGCAGGTCGGTTGGCTGGCCCTGGCGCCGTGACATCGCGATCTCGATTGGGATCGTGGCCGCCGGCTTGGTAGTGCTGACGTGCCTGCGTGCATGGAGTGCCGCCGATCCCCTGCGAGACCTGTTTGCCACATTCGCCGTGTCGTTGCCGTTCACCCTCATGGTCGCGGCGGCGTATATTCGCCATCGCGCGTTGGTGGTGAGAGCGTTGTCTTTGGGCAGCACGACAGAGTCGCTACGCCGGAGACTCGCCGCGAGCTGGCCCTGGCTCGTGGTGGCGCTCGTCGTACTCGCCTTTGTCTTCGTCCAACTGGCCATGACACTCGGAAGGCCAATGCGGGGCGGGCCATTGGTGCTTTCGCTTCTGCTGGTTCTCGCCGGTCCACATCTCGACATCGCCATGGAACGGTGCGGCTGGCGCGCGGCCCGATCGCAGGGAGGCGAACTGAGGGGTGTGCTGTGGCGCACGTTCCGGATCGTGATGGCCGCATCGATTCTCGCAATCCTGGCGACGTTCTGGCTCCTGCCCATTCTGGATGTCGCCGGCATTTCGCGAGGGACCGTCTTGCTGAAGGCCGTCGAAATCCTGATGCTCGTACTGGTCATCGCCTTCTGCTGGAACTGGGTGGCCATCATGGCCGCAAGCATCAGGCCTCATGCGGCCGGCCAGCCGCAGGCCGGCACGGCCGTGATCGGCACGCGGCTGACCACCGTCGGGCCAGTGCTCGTGGGCCTCGCCAAGGCTGGGCTTCTGACGCTGGGAGCCCTCACGATCCTGGTCATGCTGGGCATCAACGTCTGGCCGCTCATCACCGGCCTGTCGATTTTCGGCCTGGCGATCGGCCTCGGTTCGCAAACCCTGGTCAAGGATGTCGTGGCAGGTCTCTTCTTCGTCGTCGACGATGCCTTCCGCCACGGCGAATATATCGAGACCTCGGGAGCCAAGGGCACCGTCGAGAGAATTTCGCTGCGATCGGTTTCTCTGAGGCACCCGCGTGGTCCGGTTGCGACAATCCCCTTTGGGCAAATCGGCAAGATTCAGAACTTCAGCCGCGAATGGGTCATTGAGAAGATGCTTTTTCGGGTCGCCTTGGACACCGACGTCGAACTCGTGCGGAAACTGTTCAAGGAGATCGGGCAGGAGATTGCCGCGGACCCGGCACTGAACGCCGACCTCATCGAGCCGTTCAAGAGCCAGGGTATTGGCGCGCTCGAGGAAGGGACTTTGGTGATCCGCGCCAAGTACAAGGCGCGGGCCGGCCATCAATTCCAGATCCGCAAGGCGATCCTTTCAAAGGTTAGGGCCAGGCTTCAGGAGAATAACGTCAAGCTGGTGCCCAAGCCGCTTCAAGTGCCGCAGATGGGCGGATGAACCTGGTTGTGTCGCAAATTTCAGGCGGGCGGAGGAAACAAATCTGTAAGAGCTATCGAAGCGCCGAGTGCTGGCGCGAAATGGCAAGACAGCCCCCCAGCGACCACTTAGATGGGGCAACTCGAAAACTAGGGGTGATCTCGTTGGACGGAAGAATTCATCGGGCCGCTGTAGAGCATCTGCCATTTTTCATCACCGCACCTGGCGAAACCGACGTCCTTTTCATCGGGATGGTCGTCGTCATGCTGGTGTTAATCCTCATCATTGGCAACCTCTACTTCCAGCTCCATGCCCTTCCCGAACGAATGGCACACAGAACCAACTTAGTCCAAATGGAAGTTGTTGCCGTTCTGGTTTTTATTTCTCTTTTCACGCACAATCATTTGTTCTGGATTGCCGGCTTGTTGTTGGCTCTCATTCGTATTCCCGACTTCTCTACCCCGTTCGCATCCATCGCGAGTTCTCTTGCAAAGATCGCCGAACAACACGACGAACATCTGGAAAATCCAACCCCGGTTCGTAATCCACCAAGCGGCATCACCGCGAACCGCCCAGCCGAATTGCCCCTTCGCTCAGCGTCTGAGCTGAAACCTAATCGCGACGAGCACGACCCAGCGCCCGAAGGAGTGCCGAACGCACCTTCGTTGAACGAAGGAAATTAAACGATGTTTGAGCTACTTCTGTGCTCGATGTTGACTATTCTTCCCGACTATCTAATTCGTCGCTATGTCCAGAACAAGCGGATTGGTCGAGACATCACTCTCTATTCTGTTTGGTATGAGTTGAGATGGGGGATAACCGCCTGTGTGATTCTGACGGTTTCGTTAATCTCACTGATCTTCTACTTCCATCCTTCAACCAAGTACGCCACCACCATTTACCGCACCGTCTCCATTCTACCGGAAGGAAACGGCAGAGTCGCGAAGGTGTTTGTTAGCACCAATGAAAAGGTCCTGGCCGGCGATCCGCTGTTTCAGCTCGATGACTCAGATCAGAAAGCCGCTGTGGAGGCTGCCAAGCGCAGGATCGCCGAAATCGATGCTCAGATAATTGTAACTTCGACCCAATTAGGAGCAGCGGACGGGACAATCCAGCAAGCGCTAGGAGCTTATCAGCAAGCTTTTGACGATCTGAAGACAAAGCAGGAGCTCATGCGACGCAATGCCGATGTAGTCGCTGTACGAGAAATTGAACGCCTGCAAGTTTCCGTTGAGGGCTTAAGAGGGGCAGTCGACGCCGCCAAAGCGAATAAGCAGACCCTCCAAGCACAGATATCCACGCTTCTGCCAGCGCAAAAGGCGAGTAGCGAGGCAGCCTTGGCCCAGGCACAGGTTGAGTTGGACAAGAAACTCGTGCGTGCCGGCATCGCAGGCACTCTGCAGCAATTCACGTTACGACCGGGTGACGTGATAACAACGTTTCGACCGGCAGGTATTCTGGTGCCGGCTGGAGCAGGACGGACCGCGCTCGTAGCTGGGTTTGATCAGATCGAGGCTCAAGTACTGAAGGTCGGCATGATCGCCGAAGCGACCTGTATAGGTAAGCCCTTCACTATTATTCCAATGAAAGTAACCTTTGTTCAAGATGTCGTCGCTACCGGACAATTTCGTCCCACAGACCAGTTGATCGACGTGCAGAAGGTAGGGCCGCCGGGATCCATCACTGCTTATCTGGAGCCGCTTTATGCCGAGCAATTAGAAGACGTGCCGCCCGGTGGCAGCTGCATAGCCAATGTCTATACCAACAACCATGACGCGCTAGCCGCGCAGGACATCAGCCGGGGACGCTGGCTCTTTCTCCATATCGTTGACACGGTCGGTCTAGTACACGCCATGATCCTGCGGATCCAAGCCATGCTTCTGCCCGTGCAAACCTTGGTTGTGAGTGGTGGGCATTAACGACAAAGGACCGGCAGAGGCGTATTGCGGCAATGCAATTGCCCACTTGCGGCCGTTTGGAAAGAGCCATTCAGGTTCAAGACATCGAATTTACGATCGGCTCGAAGAGATATTTCAGGGAAGATTCATCGTCTCCATTGGCGGAATGACGTTGCGGCAAGGCCGGAGTTCTTTTGTGATTCGAGTGCAACAGTGACATGGTAGCCGGCCGGACAGATCGGGTGATCACCCCGACGACGCGAAGTTCCACCCAGATTATGGAGTGCCACGATTGCGGGCTGCTGCATGATGTACCGCCGCTCCAGGACGGCATGCGCGCGCGCTGTTCGCGCTGCGGCACCACACTGGAACATTATCGCGCCATCTCGCTGAGCCACGCCTATGCCTATAGCTGGGCCGGTGCGATCTGCTTCGCCATGGCCAATTTCCTGCCCTTCATCAAGCTCGAAATATCCGGGCGCGCGCAGGTGGCCAGCCTCGTCACCGGCATCAAGGCGCTTTACGACCAGGGATTGTGGGAACTGGGAATCGTCGTCGCCTTCACCATGCTGGTGGCGCCGGGCCTGCAGATTCTCGCCCGCCTCACGGTCCTGACCGGGCTGAGGATGCGGCGCCCGCCGCGCTGGCTGCCGCTCGTTCATCGCGGCGCCAGTTTCGTCGGCCGCTGGGCGATGATCGAAGTCTATATGCTCGGCCTTCTCGTCGCCTATGTGAAGCTGATCGATCTCGCACACGTCGATCTCGGCCCCGCCGTGTTCGCCGTGGTGGCGCTGATGCTGGTAACGGTCGCGACCGGCTCCTTGCTGGACGATGAAACCATCTGGCGCAGCTTTGCGCGCAAGGGCCTGGCTCCCCCTCCCTCCCGCGTGGACCCCAGCCGCCCGACTGCCCTGTGCGAATCCTGCTGGCTCGTGTCCAACCTGCCTGCTTCAGGCCATGACGCGGCCTGTCCACGCTGCTCGGCGCCCCTGCATCAGCGCAAGCCCAACAGTCTCACCAGAACCTGGGCCCTGCTGATCACCGCCGCCATCCTCTACATACCGGCCAATCTCTTTCCGATCATGACGGTAATCTCGCTCGGGCATGGCGAGCCCGATACCATCATCAGCGGTGTCATCGCCCTGGCGGATGCCGGTTTGTGGCCACTGGCCGCCCTGGTCTTCTTCGCTTCGATCCTGGTTCCCGTACTGAAGTTGGTGGGCCTGATGACGCTGCTGATCACCACCCAGCGCGGTACGACCTGGCGTCTGCAGGGCAGGACGGTGCTCTACCGGATCATCGAGTTCGTAGGCCGCTGGTCGATGATCGACATCTTCATGATCTCGATCCTGGTCGCCCTGGTGCAACTTGGCGAGATCGCCACCATCGAGCCCGGCATCGGAGCGATCGCCTTTGCCAGCGTGGTGATCATCACCATGATCGCCTCTGAATCATTCGACCCACGGCTGATGTGGGATGTCTTGCGCCGTGACACAGGAAAGAAGGGCCATTGACCGACTCCGACGCCTCCAAGAACGGCAATGACACGGCCACGCCGGATATCGATCCGCCGCGTCGTCGCCGCTTGTCCGCGATCTGGCTCATCCCGATCGTGGCGGCCGCGATCGCGTTCTATCTGGGCTGGGTCACGCTGTCGGAAAAGGGGCCGGTGATCACCATCACCATGCGCACGGCGGAGGGGCTTGAGCCGGGCAAGACCCAGATCCGCTACAAGGCCATCGTCTTCGGCACGGTCAAGAGCGTCGCGCTTGCGCCGGATGGCAGCCACGTCATCGTCACCGCAGACATGACCAAGCAGGCCGAGCCGCTGATGCGCGAGGGCACGCTGTTCTGGGTGGTCCGGCCGCGCCTGTCGGCCAGTTCCGGTATTTCGGGCCTGTCGACCATCATCTCCGGCGTCTATATCGAGTTCGATCCCGGCAAGGCCGGCACGACAGCCGGCAACTTCGCCGGCCTTGAACTGCCTCCCGTCATTCCCACCGACGCGCCCGGGAAGGAATTTTCGCTGAAGACCACCCAGATCGGCTCGATCAGCGCGGGGTCGCCGATCTTCCATCGTGGCCTCGAGGTTGGCCAGGTCCTCGGCTACGACTCCTCCAACCTCACCGACGGCATCACCATCCGCGCCTTCGTCAGGGATCCCTATGACAAGGAAGTGCGTGCCGGCTCCAATTTCTGGAATGCGTCCGGGGTCTCCCTCACCACGGGCCCCCAGGGCTTCCGGCTCCAGCTCGATTCCATCCAGGCCCTGCTCGCAGGCGGCATCGCCTTCGATACGCCGGCCAGTGCGGCGACGAGTGAACGCGCCGCTCCCAAGACGGCTTTCACCCTCTACCGGGATCAGGCCAGCGCCGACGAAGCCAAATATACGATACGCCACAGATATCTGGTCTATTTCGACTCCTCGGTTGGCGGCCTCGCCGCCGGCTCAAACGTGGAGTGGCAGGGCCTCGAGATCGGGCAGGTCGTCGATGTCAGCCTGCAATATGACTTCCTCAAGAATCTGCCGCGCGCAGCCGTCGTGATCGAGCTCGAGCCGCAGCGCATCAAGTTTGTCGGGGCGGACGGCCCTATCGATCCCGAGACCGTCCTGAAATCGCTGGTCGCCAAGGGTCTGCGCGCCGAAATCAAGACCAGCAACTACCTGACCGGGCAGAGCGTGGTGTCGCTCGCCCTCGATCCCAACGCCGGGCCGGCGCAGGTGGACACCAACGGCGCCTATCCGGTGATCCCGACCAATCCGAACCAGTTCGATTCCACCCTGCGCTCGGTCAACGACATCCTCGACCGTATTTCGAAACTGCCGCTGGACAAGCTGGTGCTGCAGGCCAACGACACCATGAAGTCGTTCCAGGACCTGGCCGCCGGACCGGAAATCAAGGAATCGCTGCGTTCGCTCGC
>NZ_JAXOUF010000051.1:0-9346 GCF_034424805.1 Labrys sedimenti | reverse complement strand
CGAACCACGGATGATACGGATAGAGAACTTCCCGGAATGCGGTCCCGTGGGCGTTCTCAAGCCCTGTTGTACAACGAAGTTCGTCCTCATAGTGCCATTGGCAATACGGTGCCGATGGCGCTCATCAATGGCTCCGGCGCATCCAATCCGCCATAGGCCTTAGCCCAGAAAATCCGCAAGCCGGGCGGTCAAAATTTGGGGAGTGCGGCGAAGAGGCCGTAAACTTTAGCCTCAAGGCGGTCCAACAATGGGGCCGGATCAGAACAACGGCCGCTGGCCGCTACCATCGAGACTGATTGTTGCAAAACTCAATTGCAGAAGTGATGCTTCAATCGGGCTTTATGGGAAGCAAGGGCGCGGGATCAAAGAAACGGGTTAAGGAGGCAAGCTTGAAGCGATGTTTTCAGAGGCGGTCTTGCCGGTGGCTTGGTCTTATGCTGGCGACGCTCCTTACCGTCTCTGCGCAGGCCCAAACTCCGGCCCCTGCAGCCAGTGAAGTGAGCGGCAAGACCATCGAAATCCAATATCCTTTCGGGACAATGGCTATTTACCTGCGTCCAGACGGAATGAGCCTCGCAGCTCTGATTTGGGGTGGGAGACCACCCGAAGTCATGGGGCTCAACCGATGGTCGTCACAGGACGGGGCATTGTGTTTTTCCCCGTTGGATAAGGGAGTGCCGGCCGATTGGGGGTGTGCCAAAATCGCAATTGGCAAAGACAGCGCAATCAACCTGAGTTTCATTGCTGACGACCCTCTGAGAGGAAAACTTCTTTCGGAAAACCCGCATGATTTGCGTAGCGGAAGAGAGGCAATCATGGGAGTTTCGGGTCAGACGATTGTGGTAAGCGATCGCGATACCTCCCGGATGTTGAAGCTCTATCTATCGGCGGATGGCGTCGCTCATGCAAATATAGCCGACTTCGGATCACCACAGCCGGATATCAGATTGGGAAAATGGTCCCTTCAAAATGATCTGTTGTGCCTCACCGGCTTCGGTGAAACGGCAACATTCAAGGACGGGTGTGTACCCATAGCCACGATGCAAGACGGGAATGCCTATCTAGGAGGCTCGATCCGGATGAGTGGCAAGGTTTGGCCAGGAAACTCCGAGGGCTTGTAATTCTGCCCTCCCGAGGACGGTCGAACGGATTGGGCAGGGCTCTTTTTGCAAAACTCCCGACATTTGTGGAGCACGGTTGGAGGCAGCATCACGGAATGAACGACTTCGCGTCGCACTTTGCTGAGTTGAGGCGGGTATCGAACACGGCAGGCCGACGCGATGGCCACTTGGCTGGAAGTTGCACGCGTCTGCACCGCTCGTGACGAACAGGGCTGATTACCCTTCAGCGCCCGCATGCCCGTTAATGTGAGAGTGCCCCCCGGCCAGCTTGGGCCATATCGACATGATACCTCCACCGCCTGGTCAACAGGTCACGACCTCAAGAGCGCATGGATCGTTCATTAAGGCATGGCGCGTATATATCCATCGTCAATTGAGAGTTGAAGTGATCATCGGGCGCCTTGTGGGCAAATGTTGGCCTGTTCACGATCTTCCATGTCGGCCTTTGAGCACTTGACCAACACTTTGATCGTTTCTTCGAGCAGGGCTCCGAGCCTGCGCCCCTTTTGCCAGAAGACGACATAGTGATAGAGAGCGCTCGGCTCGAAAGGGCGGACTTCAACGGGGAACGACGCGAACTGGCTGGCGGCAAAGGTGTTGCTGCTCGAGATACCGAGACCGGCGGCGACAAAATTGACCTCCTGGCCGATGACATCGACCTGTATCGCCAGATGCGGTTCCGCCCCCATATATCTCATGGCGTTCTCATTCATGAGATGGGATTGCATCCCGGGTCCAACATCCGCGAGCGGTTCTCCCACGAGATCTTCTGGCCGGATGACGTCCTTTTGAGTGAACCGGTGACCCTTGGGGAAAATGTAGACATTGGTCGCGGTGGTCGCCGGACACCAGTCAAAGACGTTGCCGTCTAGCGGCAGTCGAGCAATTCCGAGGTCGGCGCGTCCCTCGAGGACATGCTCCGCCACCTCAGGGTACGTGCCCGACTTGAGAACGATCCCTGCCACCGGTTGGCGTGAGCGCAGCTGGCGGAAAGCCTCGGGAAGAAGTCTGAGCGAGAAAACGTGCGGCGCCGCGATGCCGATCGTGTCGCTATCGACCCCCTTCAGGGACGCAACCGTTTTGGTGATCCTTTCTATTTGGACGAAGGTGGCGTCGGTGTCGCGAAAAAGCATCATGGTGTGGGCAGTCGGAACAAGCCGCCCCTTGTCACGCACGAACAATTGCAAGCCGAGCAGGCCCTCCAAGATCCGAATTTGCTGGCTGACGGCCGGCTGGGTGATTTCAAGCGCCTTGGCAGCGCTGCGCTCCGAGCCTGACCTGACAACCTCGCGCAGGATCTGAAGCTGGCGGAGCGTAATGCCCGTCTTTGAGATTTCCACCATGACGAGGCTTCCGCGCGGCTGGCCGATTGTCGCCCTTCTTTACGAAGACAAACTTATACGGCAATGCCGATCTCGCGCCACCTAATTGTCCCTCGCATCGCTAGGGACGGCTATTCGGCTTGAGACGATGACACTCCATATTAGCTGAACTTATCGGAAAATAATTTCGCTTATAAATTGATCTCGGAAAGCAGGCGGGCAATTGTGGGGTCGAGACGCAGTTCCGAAGGTGCTCCGCGTCACCGGAACAAAGGGGCGTCCTACACATCGACAACAGAAATCAAAAGGATGGTGCCGCTCCCATGCGTGCAGCAAAGCCTTTGTCGCGTCCCCTATTCCCCGCGCCCCGTATCGGCGGCACGCCGCCTTCAGTGGGGAATGCCTGATGCAGAGTACACCGATGTTTCACCAGGCTCCGACGCACGGCATCCGTGCCGAGCGGATCGAAAAACGGCTTGGCGGCAACGACGTTTTGCGTGGCGTCAACCTTGACGTCCGAGCAGGTGAAATTCTCTCGATCCTTGGCAGCAGCGGCTCGGGCAAGAGCACGCTTCTGCGCTGCCTCAACCTCCTGACGGTGCCCGACCGGGGCGATATCTGGGTCGACGGCGAGAAGCTGGCGATCCGAGTTGCATCGCGGCAGGGCGGCCAACCCAGCATCACCGACCATCGGCAGGTCCGGCGCATTCGGGCCTCGATGGGCATGGTGTTCCAGAACTTCAATCTCTGGCCGCACAAGACAGCGCTTGAAAACGTCAAGGAAGGTCCCATCCTCGTCAAAGGGATCCGGCGCAATGCGGCCGCCGATCTCGGGCGTCATTACCTCGCCAAAGTCGGGCTTTCCGACAAGGCGGACGCCTATCCCCGCCATCTTTCCGGCGGCCAGCAGCAGCGCGTCGCGATCGCTCGCGCGCTCGCCATGGAGCCGAGCATATTGCTCTTCGATGAGCCGACCTCGGCCCTCGATCCGGAGCTGGTCGGCGAGGTGCTTCGTGTCATGGCGGCGCTGGCGGAGGAAGGGCGAACGATGGTGATCGTCACCCACGAACTCGCCTTTGCCAGGCAGGTTTCGACACGGGCAGCCTTCATGCACCAAGGCTTGATCGAGGAAGAAGGTCCCCCGTCGGAATTCTTCGCCACACCTGCTTCCAGCCGGCTTCGCAGCTTTCTTGCCTCCCATCGATAAAGGGGTTTCGCGCATGGACGGATTTGCCGTGCAATTCGCCAACGGGCTGAAGACGACCGTAATGCTGGCGCTTGTCAGCGGCGTGCTCGGCATGGCGCTTGGTTTGCTCGCCGCAGCCGGGCGCCTGTCTCGATGGAAGGCCGTGAGCCTCGCCGTCGGCTTCTACACCACCATCATCCGCGGTGTGCCCGAACTGATCATCATCCTGTTGATCTATTTCGGGGGCACGGTCGCCATCAGCGCCTTCTTCGGCCGCTATGTCGAGGTCAATGCGTTCCTGGCGGGCGTCGTTTCCCTCACCGTCGTCTTCGGCGCCTACACGGCGGAGATTTTCCGAGGCGCTGTGCTCAGCATACCGCGAGGACAGATCGAGGCAGCCCGCTCGCTCGGGCTGCATCCCTGGCAGAGCTGGCTGCTCGTCACCCTGCCGCAGATGCTGCGCATCGCCCTGCCGGCGCTTGCGAACCAGTGGATCTCCCTGGTGAAGGAGACCTCGCTGATCTCGATCGTCGGGCTGACTGATATCATGCGGGTCGCCGCCATCGGCGCGGGCTCGTTGCGGGCGCCGCTGAGCTTCTATCTGGCCGCTTCCGCCCTTTATCTCACGCTCACCAGCCTCGCACTGGTGATCTTCAACCTGCTCGAACGGCGTTTCGCCGTTCCCGGGCGGTGAGGCGTTCCGCCATGGATATCGCACTCCTCCTCACCAGCACAGTCACGCTCGCCGGCGGCATTCCGCTGACGCTTCTCCTGACATTCGCGTCGCTCCTGGCAGGCCTCATCCTCTCGGTGCCCCTGGCCTTCATGCGCGCGTCGTCGCGGCGCTGGCTGTCGCTGCCGGTACTGGCCTACACCTATGTCTTGCGTGGCACGCCACTGCTCGTGCAGCTTTTTATCGTCTATTACGGCCTCGGCCAGATTGGCCTCATCCGCTCGAGCGTCCTGTGGGTTCTGCTGCGTGATCCTTTCTGGTGCTGCCTGCTTGCCTTCTCGCTCAATGGCGCCGCCTACACAACGGAGATCTTCCGCGGCGGGATCCAGGCCGTCGCCCCCGGCATGGTCGAAGCGGCACAATCTGTTGGCATGTCGTCGTTGCAGATCAAGCGCCGGATCATCTTTCCAATCGCCTTTCGAAGCGTGCTTCCCTCCTACGCCAATGAAATCATCAGCCTGGTGAAGGCAACTTCGCTCGCCAGCACGGTAACCCTCCTCGAAATCACAGGGCTGTCGCGAAAGCTGGTTGCAGAGACCTTCGCGCCCTACGAGATCTTCATCGCCGCCGGCTTGCTCTATCTTGGCCTGACATTCGTGCTGACCGGTGCTTTCCACCTGCTGGAAACGCGATTGAACGGTGCGCCGCGGGCGAAATCCGAACCAAGCCGGGTCGCCCTCGCGCCGGTGGCCCATGAACACTAGGTCTCACCAAAGTCCGCTTCAGCTCGGCGAGACCGCCTGGCGCGAGATCGATCTGTCGGCGATTGCCTCCAACTACCGCGCCATCCGGGCGGCGATCGGACCGAACACGAAAATCATCGCCTGTCTCAAGCAGGATGCCTATGGATGTGGGGCGGAAGAGGTGGCCTGCCTCCTGTCCGCAGCAGGCGTCGATGCCTTCGGCGTCGTGTCGATCGCCGATGCCCTGGCGGTACGAAAGGCGGCGCCGCGAAAGCCCATCCTGATGTATCCGGGCATTGGCCCGGATGCCATCGAGCTTGTCCGGGAGCTCGATCTGACGATTTCGATTTCCGGCGAGGAGGATCTGCGCCGCTGGCTTGCGACCGGCACGGCACTCAAGATCTTCGTCAAGGTGGATCTGGGTTTCTGGCGTGCGGGCGTTGCGCCCTCTGGCCTTTGGTCCCTCATCGATCTATGCGCGTCGCAAGCCAATATCGTGGTCGAGGGTCTTTATGCCCATCTCAGCGAATTCGGCCAGGCTGGCGCCTCGGCGCAAGAGCAGGTTGCGCGCCTCGCCCCTCTTCTCGAGGGGCTCGAGGCGACAGGCCGCCGTCCCGCGACGGTCATGGTGTCGAGCAGCGAAAGCCTGCTTCGCCATCCCGAGTTCGACATGGATGCGGTGGATCCCGGCGCGCTCCTTTTCGGACTGACCGGCGCCTATGCGGGTCGCCGAGGGTTGCTCATCCGCCCTGCCCTGTCGGCGATCAAAGCACGCATCGTCGCACTCAAGGCGAGCGACGACAGCATGGGCGCACCACCGGGCCTGCCTGGATATCGAGGATCCATGCGCCTGGCGGTGCTGGGCATCGGCTGGGGACACGGGGTGCCGCGACATCCCGGGGCCAAGGCCATGGTGCTGGTCAGGGGGCGGCGTGCTCCCATCATCCCGCCTGTCCATCTCGAACATCTTCGCGTGGACGTCAGCGATATTCCCGAAGCCGAACTCGGGGACGAGGCGATCCTGCTCGGCGCTTCGGGCGCTGAACGCATCAGGCTGCAGGACCTCGCAGATGCCTGGAACACGGACGAAACGGGTGCCGCCTGCGGCCTCCGCGAGAACCTGCAGCGGATACACCTCGGCGAATAATCAAGAACCGAACCAAGAAGAAGGGGAACACCATGAAACGACATCTGGCTTTGGCCGTTCTGGCAATCCTGCTCGCCAGCAGCGTTGCCCGTGCCGAGGAGAGCAGGGCGATCACCATCGCTTCGGAAGGAGCTTCGCCGCCCTGGGACTATATCGACACAAATGGTGCGCTTGTCGGGTTCGACATCGATGTGGGCAATGAACTCTGCACGCGCATGAAGCTGCAGTGCACCTTCGTCGCCCAGGATTGGGACGGCATCATCCCCGGCCTTCTGGTCAAGAAGTACGACGCAATCATCGCCGGCATGTCGATCACGGAAAAGCGCAAGAAATCGATCGCTTTCTCCGTTCCCTATGCGGTGGGGCCAAACCAGATCGTCATGCGCCGCGACCTTGGCCTGCCGCCCGGCGATACCAAGGCCAAGCTTGATCTAACGGACATCGACGCGAAAAAGAAGGCGCTCATCGACAGGCTGAGGGAAAGCCTGACGGGCAAGACGCTCGGCGTGCTTCGATCCTCGAATTCCGAGGCCGTCGTCCGGGAACTCTTCGGCGATATCGCGCAGGTGCGCAGCTATGACAGCCAGGAAAATCTGAAGCTCGATCTCACATCCGAGCGCATCGACGGCGGTTTGGGAGACTATCTCGTCTGGAAGCAGTTCCTGGAAACGCCGGAAGGAAAGGCCGTCGACTTCTTCGGCCCCCAGCTTTCCGGGGGCACCTGGGGTCCTGGTGTCGGGATCGGCCTTCGCAAGGAGGACGCCGATCTCATCGAAGCGTTCGACAAGGCCATTGAGGCAAGCACCAAAGACGGAGCGCTCGGCAGGATCAGTCTGAAATGGTTCGGCGTGGATATTTCTCCGCAGACCGGGAAGTGACCACTCCCCCCCTTCCGGAGGCCTGATGGCCCCACTTTTCGAACCCATCTCCGAGGTAGGCATCATGTCTTCGCCGTTCACGCTCGCACTGACCGGGCAATCCCTGATTCATCATGATGTTCGACAGGTTTCCGACGAGGGGTTTGCCGCGATCAAGTCGTTGATCCGGCGAGCCGATATCGCCTTCACGAACTTCGAGACCACAATATTCGGTCGACACGGCGGATGGCCGATGAAAGGAAGCTATTTCGGCTGCTCGGCACCCGTGGTTCTGGATGCGTTACAGGACATCGGCTTCAATGCCCTGGCGCTCTCCAACAACCATGCTTTCGACCTGGGCCCGCCCGGCATCCTGTCCACTCTCGAAGAGGTTGCGGCCAGGGACTTCCTTCATGCCGGTATCGGGGCCGATTTATCGCAAGCGCGGCAGCCTGGCCTCAAGACCTTCGGCAAGAGGTCGGTAGCGCTCGTCGCGATCGATGCCGGGCCCGGGCCGGCGACGATGTATGCCGCCGATGCAACGGACAGAAGACCCGCGCGGCCCGGCGTGAACGGGCTTGAGGTTTCAAGGGTGTTCGAGGTGGATAGGTCGAGCTTTGATGCCCTGAGTGGCATTCAAGCAATGTTCCAGAGCAGTCCCATGGAACGGGGCAATTATGCCCAGCCCCACGATCCACCTGAATTACGATCAGCAGGCGACATCGATTTCTATGGCACGATCTTTCGCCGCGCGTCCGAAAACAGGCGCAGGATCCTCGTGGACGAAGCCAGCTTGGAGATTCAACTGTCGGCGATCCGCAGGGCCGCCGCGGAGGGTGCCTTCGTCATAGCCTATCTCCACCACCACCACTGGGAACCAAGCTGGCGTGATGTCCCCGTATGGGTCCAGACATTTGCGCGTACCTGCATCGATGCGGGTGCGGGTGTGTTCGTCAGCCACGGCGCTCCCGTGCTGCAGCCCATAGAGATCTATCGTGGTGCACCGATCTTCTACGGGCTCGGCAATTTCCTGTTCCATCTCAATGAGGGCGAGGTGGTGTGGAGTGCGCTGGAGGTTTGGAAGAGCGTGGTCGCAAGCTGCCGCTTCGACGCCGACGCTCAGCTCCAATCGATCGATCTCCATCCCATCGTAATCGGCGGCGAGCACTTGGGCGCCCAAAACTATCATGAGCGCATCGTGCCTGTCCCAGCCCCCAAGGTTCTGGCAACCGAAATGGTGGAGGATCTAGCGGCCCGCTCACATGCACACGGGGTGTCGATTTCTTTCGAAAACAATCGTGGGACGATAAATCAGTGTCACTCCTCAGGAATTAAGACGGTCTGCTAATCGGAAATCTAGCATCTGGCCCAAGAGCAGTTGCAGCTGTCCGCTTAGGGGCCGAAAGCGGATCATCGGCTCTTGGGGCCACTTCGAAGATAGCCGCCGATCAGCAACCGACCCATTGCCGGCCATCAGGTAAATCGGCGGGACATCCCCAAACCGGCCGTTCCGACACCTCGCAGCAGTCCCGTTTCTCCATGTCCAACAGACCATTTCGGGAAAACGCAATCGGGAACAGGTTGCGGGGAGGCGCGAACGAGGTCTAGGAGGTGACGGCGCTCGCTGTCGATTGGCGTGCTGCTCGGCGATGACACCGACACGTTGATCCCGCAGTCGGCCAGGCGGGCTGCGACAGACGCGGCATCCATGCGGTCGAGCGTGAACGTCACGATCGCGGCCGGATCGGGGCCGAGGTCGCGGACGGTGACGCCGGGCACCTCGTCCAGCAGCGCGCGCAGCGTAGTCGCGAGCGCCTTCACCCGGCGCTCGATGCGCGGAATGCCGATCGCCAGCGCCTCTTCGATCGCAGCGCCCAGGCCGAGCCGCACCGCATAGTTGCTCTCCCACGTCTCGAACCGGCGCGCGTCGGTCCGCAGCGTGTAGGCGTCGAGCAGATAGGGGATGCCATATGCTGGCGATCCGGCCGCCCTCGGCGGCGGGATTGACCAGCCCGCCGTTGGTAGGAACCCAGGTGATCGCGATCAGGCGCACGCGATCGTCGATCATCATCTCCAGCGCCCGTGGGTCAAGCCTGCCGTCCGCATCGTCGAGAATAAGGTCGATCACCGCGCCGGTGCGCTTCGCGATCTGAAGGTAGGACAGGTAGTTGGCGGCATATTCCGCGGTGGTCGTCAGGATGCGGTCGCCGGACTTGAAGCCTAGGCTTAGGACTCATTGATCAGATCCAGAAGATGACTGCGGCTGCGATGCAGATTGCCGAGAAGAAGGTGTGTGC
>NZ_JAXOUF010000050.1:0-10064 GCF_034424805.1 Labrys sedimenti | reverse complement strand
AAACCAGAGAGTCATATCTCGGCTTCGTCAGCCTCGCATCAGCATTGCTGTGGCTGCCCTTTGTCCACGAGGCCTAGATCGAAATAGCGGCGACTGGAACATTTTCCCAATGAACGTTGATATCCAGGGATCTAGATGGGGTTTGTAGTAATTTCTCGAGTTAATTTTGCAGCTGCTGCAGGAACGCCATCAGTTCCGCTTGCCTGTGTCGGCCAGTCTTGGCGTAGATGCGCTTGAGATGGGACCGAACCGTCTCGTAGGAGCATCCCATGGCACCAGCGATCTGATGGAGGTTGATGCCGCCGACGAGATACGTGCAAGTCAGGTATTCGGCCTCTGTCAGTCCAAAGTCGTGTTTTAATATATTTTTTGGGGCTCCGGCATCGCGTTCTGGACGAATGATCAAGGCGGCGGCGTATCTACAATAGAGAGGTCGCATGCTCGGGCGTGCAGCACCGCGATCGACCGGCACGATCAGGATTCGGAATGCAGACGAGCTTCCAACCCTAACACTGTCGGAGTACTGGTGACTGCAGGAACAGGCCGCACGCAAGGCGGCGGCGAAATGTGTCTGCTGGCTTCGAATTTCGATCTGTACATTTCCTTGGGCGTCAAGCCGAAAAGGACTACCAGCAGACAGGAGTGGCTGGGCCAGCGTGTTGGCATGGAGTACATGTCCGTCAGCTTCAATCAACAAAGCTGGCTCGGCGATTGCGTCAATTAAGCCATAGTCTCGCAAATCCGTCTTGTGTTTGAGGTGGATTCTATTGGCAGCGAGCGAACGCCGCATGACCGGCCCTACTGCAGCCAGAAGTGGCTCAAGAAACCCATTCTGCTGTTCGAAATGGCGAATGTCATGATGGACAATCATCCAGGCAACCCGATCCGCTTCCTGGTAGATCTTAAGTGCGATAGCCGCATCGATTCCCCCAACCGGCCGCATCCAGTCATTGTAGAATTCCGAACGCTGGAGCATTGAAACAGGCAAGACCTTTTCAGTGACGACCACGCTCAATGGGGCAAGCTTTGCCATGAACGGCGTCCATGGATTGACCTGACAATAATGCCGCTCATACGCATTCAACGTGCCGGGATCCCAGCCGTACCATACCATCGGCGCGCCCCTGACCGCTAACGGGTCAATAGCCACAAGAGCAGGGCGGCTTCCCGGACAATTGCTGGCAATTAAGCTCACAACCTCCTGCCATGCTTCGGGATTGAATGCTGCAGCGTCAATGGCCTCTTTGACGACACCGACGGCAAGATCCTGGGGTTTCGAAGACATGTGCATGCCTCAAAGCTGCGTCCGCACAGCGGCCGGCTACCTATCCGGGCTCCTTTTCAACCTACCAAATTTTCAGCACACGCATACCGAGAAACATCACCCAATTGGGGCAGTCTCCCAACAATGGCTCATGTACAATCCAGGCACACAAAGAACAAGACGGGTAAGCAGGCTGAGTCAGAGGCATACCAGCCGTATATACAAGAAAAACTGGACCGATTTCTGAAATATCGAACTTCCAGTCGCTCCAATTCGAGAGCAACTCTCCTCCTCGCACGTGGGTTACACAATAATTAGGAAAACTTCAATGACAACATCAAAAACGAGTGTGGCCACGCTGCTCCTCCTGTTGAATATCATTTTCAGTTCAAAGTCCGCTCTTGCTGAAAATTACATTCGAATAACCGTGCCGTTTTATCATTATACTAGTGGAGTATGTGGCGTCTCCTCAGGATTTTCGACTCCCGAAGGAGTTGAATATGCCTGCGCCGACACTCTAGTAAACGTCACGTTTTCGACAAATGGCGCTTTAGGTCCGAAGAGGCGCTCGGACAGTTTCCTTAAGGTTGTAGCTGAAGACCCAGCTTGGCACCCATGCGGCGTTTTCGTAAACAGCTATAACGATCTCGGAGGCGGAACGGCGCTTGCTGTTCAGGATAGCACAGATGCCAATGGCATCACATCCTATCAATTACATGCTGCGGCTGTTTCGCCCGGCGCCAAAGCATGGGCTCATGTTTCTTTGCGATGGGTGCGTTTCGTGAAAGGCAGCCCCAGTATCTTGAAGGTCGACTGTGCAACAGATGGTTTTGCTGTCACCCCGATATATTCTCATCCAGAACGTTTCGAGCAAGACGAGTATGGGAGTGCCGCCACATATCATCAGTGTACCTGGACCCAGACGGAAAGTGGACCATCTGTGAGTTGCCACTAGGCCGCTTCGCTCGCGGCTAACATTTTTCAACTAAATCGGATTGTTTGGTCTTCTCCGTAGAAAACATATTGGATGTTTGTCACGGATCTTGCTGGGAGGTAGCAATGTTGCGAAGTGCTTTGTTGTGCATTGTAATGGTATTATTGTCATCAAATGTAGCGTCTTCGCAAGAAATGAATCGCACTTTTGGTGCAAAAGATGTTTTGTGCACATCATCCGGCGGTACTGAAATAAAAGATATACAAACTTTCGTCGCGCCTTCTGGTTATTTTTTCTCAGACGTAAATATTGAAGAAATCACGCCGACAATCAGTTTTGCCGGCGGTGATTTAGGATGCAGAGAGTGGGGAAGTCCGTCTAGAACATATGCTAAAACTACCGCGTTAGTCGGAGGAAACAAGGTCGAGATTTCCGTTCCGGTTTCCGTGACAGTCTTTGCGCATGCAGATTGCTCGTCAAATTATACAATGGTGCTACAACAAAAAAGAATAACGGCGTCATGTAAATTCAATTCAAGGGTCGCGCCATTGGAATAGTTTGTCGCGTTGATCCCGATTTACCTGCCATAGACTTGCCACCTAGCGGCGGGCGAAACGGCGTGCGGTGAGAATCCGCGCGCCTATCCTCGTCGAAGCGGGGGCCAATGCGCGCTGGTAGCTGGATTTCATCCATTGTCATTTCTCGAAATAGCTGCGACCCAATGTGAGGAAGCGCTCACTTCGGGCTAGAGCTGGGCGAAGGTGCTTGGAGCTCTCTGACGGGCAGAGCCCGAAGGAACAGGCCTACTTGATTTGCGCGCAGTGTCGCGCGTCCTGTCCGCTACGATTGGTCTTTCCGAGTGAAAGGCGACCGACTAAGCTATCCCATCCCTTAGGTTGGATTATCGCGGCGATGAACGGGCAAGCTTTAGACCTGACCAACAACATAGTGGATCTTGAAGACGTTGAACTTGACCGGCACATATATCGGATAACAAAGCAGGAATTCGTGTTCAATCTTTTCAGGACAAACCAAAATGTTCTTACACAAGTCCACAAATGGAAAGATAAGTTCGAAAACTTCTTGTTGGCAAGCGGAGGAACCCTAAACGGAGAAACGTTCGATTACGGATTCAAGAATAGTTTTGCGGGCCAGTGCTGGACCACCGAGCGATATTCAGAGGCGATGTGGGGGATATATGCTCCGGATCCCGACATCCGCTATGTGCGGATACGCTCGACGCCCAGACTGCTGATCAAAGGCTTGGCCGAGCACACCAACCAATACCACGAGACCTGCTATGTCGGGAAAGTCTCTTACAAACGCGAGAAGAGCCTGCAACAATTTCTTGACGATGGGCAAGCGATTTCGCTTTCTCCGTCGAAGTTTGCACGATCGCTACTGATGAAACGGCGAGCGTTTCGCCACGAGAGCGAAATACGGCTGTTGTATTTCGGAGAAGAAAAACTCTATTCTAACGGATTATATCGATATATAGTCGACCCTCATCAGACTATTACACAGATAATGGCGGATCCTAACAGGGATCGACAGAATTGGGAGGCAGACAAAGAGATAATTCGTAGCACTACCGGCTTTCAAGGGCCGATCAAACGATCTAAAATATACGACCCTCCTAGATGGACTCGCCCATCTTACGCGCTGCCCTGAGCGCCGGCTGTCATATCGCCACTGGCATTGCGCCAGCCGGCAACCTCGGTAGGGGAGGAGGTAACGAAAGCACCCGGTCTGGCAACCAGAAGCTTCGTTTTGGCAACCTTATCGCCCGGAATGCTTTGCCAGTGCCGCCGCGCGGCGAGCTTTTGTGTCTTGCCATGGACGTTCGGCATCTGCAGGGGTCAGATCTCGATGCAAGATCACGCTACGCAGCATTCCCAGCTTGAAATCCACCTCCTGAAGCAACTCGAGTTCGTCAGCGGGGAGGTGGCAAGCACCTGCGTCAAACACGGGCTTTACGGCGGCCTCACACTCGACGAGCGCCTTTTGAAGCGTTGTGTCATTTCTCGAAGTAACTGCGACTCGCAGAACGAAACACCTACGACCTGATCAGCACTGCGCCCCCAACGCGCGGCTATCTTCCGGCGCCATCGCTATGCTGTCTGCGTCGTCTTTGCCTCCAGCGCCATACTGAATTTCGCGTATTTTCCCGACCGCGTTGCCGCCGTGAGGAAGCCAACGAGATATTTGAAGGTCGTGGGCGAGTGACGCAGGGACGCGATAGCTGATCGTGCGGATTCATTGTCCTCGATTAACGAAAGTGACCCGCAAAGATATTCTTCCATTAATTCTCTCGACACACCTACGAGAGATTTTTCCATCAGTATCGCTGCCGACAACTCCAGAATATTTGCGAGTTCCGCCAGTTCGTATAATTTCTCGCCATCATCAGAGGCTTTGATATATCGTTGCCACCCCTGCCGTAGACCATCATTCAACGTTACGAGGATTGCGGCAGAAGAGTTACGGTTACCTCGCCATACTGCGTACCACGCCAGAAGCAATGCAATTATTGCAACGACCAGACTCGCGGCTCCCGCCAGATCGCTCACAGGATCAGCGCTGCCGATCAAGGCTTTTTTGTTGTAGAAGGAGAAGCTTGCGGAGCTACGGGCTGCGGCGTGGCCGGCTGATTGCCCTGCTGAGGCGTTGAAGCTGCACTTCCGAGCGCCTGGGCAATGTGCTCCGTTGTCATGCCCTTCTGTAGATGGGCCAACGTCATACTTTCCCGTATATGTATAAGTGTGCCGGCATCCTGAGCAAGCGTAGGATCTTTTTTGTCGGTCATGATTGAATTCCGGTTCGAGTTGAACGTTCATACATCAGAATTTTATATCCCGGCCCGCAAAGCTTGTCTCGTAGGTATCCTCAAATATTGCTATAATGCCCAACCGAAAAATTGCTATTTGAGGTCCCTCTTGCGGACTTCATCTTCGCTCGGCCAGATCAGCTCTCGCCCTTGCCCTTGCCACCCGCGACCGAAATCAGCATTCTTCCCCATCTCCCGGGTGGGCGCTTATCAGGGGCCGAGTTGCATCGTTCCTGCCTCTTTCTCCAGGTCTCAAATCGAACCTGTTCGAAGGACTCCAAACCAAGATAAATTCCTACGGTCGCTTCAGCGATGGAGTCAAGATCGCGGATAGACTCAAAATTTGCGTACTTAGCGTGCCGCCCTCCCAAATCTTCCCAGGTACTGTTTAAGGAGATGAAGGATTGAAATATTTCATTTCCCGTTAGCAATAGTACTTTATTAGATGGTTTTTTATATTTATTTAGACGACGGCCCCATTTTACCAGACGTCTTAATATTTTCTTTTCAGAGTCCGTGAAGTCCATTCGCAGGATCGAAATGACCAGCATTGAGTTCGGAATCTTTCTTGCCAGGGACTTGAGCTTTTCGACGTCTTCATCATCAATGATATCTTTTTCACCGAGTGATTTTGACTCTCCGATCAACAGTTGCGGCGGCGTTTTCCTGTCACCCATCGAATCGCGCTCATACCAAAGCACAAAATCGGCTTCTCGCGTCAAGCCATCGAACTCGAGCGACAACGCGGTTGAGAATGTCATGGGATCGAGGCTGGTTCGCAGCCGACTAATGCACAGCAGGGCCAATAGAGACCCGTAAGATCCACGCGCATAATCGGGCACCGAGAATGGACCAATTACTCGATACGCCCAATTCTTGTTATCTCTGCGTAGGGACGCCTGCGGAAATGGATATGATTTGAGGCACCTATCACATGTAAGCTCATATGAGGCAACGTCTATACGATGCCAGTTGGCCATTCGGCAGTGAGGACATATCGTTTGTAGCCCCAAGCGAATAACATTTCGTTCGGTGAATTTCTCGAGAGTAACATCGAAAATTTCCCGACGAGCCTTTCTCTTCGAGATATGATCGATCCATATCTTGACCGCCCTGGAGCGGCGGTCAAACAGCTCTTCGCTTTCAATATCCTGCCCATCTTCTGATTTATTTTTCGTTTTAATCGTATTTTTTCTTCTTACCCGGATCCCCCCTGCCATTACATTAAGCAATTTTAGGGTTTCAATATCCGCTAGAAGCGCGACACCACGCATGCCTCGTAAATGTGCAAGAATTTGTTTTGCGATATAGCCGGGTTCAGAAAGTTTTGCTTTAATACCAAATCTCTTCAGTGAATCGATAATAGCTACCTCATGTGATAGCAGATAAATTGGTTGACTATTGCGAGTATATCTTTGACAAAAGCTCCATCCTTCCGTCCCGACGGTAACGTATTCGCCACCAAGAGCAAGCCGGGGCCATGTTCGATCAAAATTATTGAAAGGAAATACCGTAGCAATATCGTCAATGCCGTGACCCGATACGGAAAGCGTATTGACCCAACGAACATCTCTGCCACCGTAGGGTTCGGCAAAAGGCGGTGATAGCGTCTCAAATTCCGTTGTAGGCTGTTCGCCGGATGTATCGACCTTGAGAGAAATTCGTCGCTCTGCCGCTGTCAACTCAATTCGATGCCATTGACCGTCCTCCTGAGAGAGTGATGGGTCCCAAACTGTATTCCGCCATGGCTTCACGACCAGTGGCCCTGGCCCTTCACCGTCCTTGGGTTGTTTTAAGCCTTTAGCAATGAGATCTACCGTTTCTTGCTTGCGATCTTCCGTGATCGATCTGCCGAACTCAATCGTGGCGTGGCGCATCACCCCATGAGGGTTCCCCTGCAGAGGACGATGCTCTGCGCTTATGATCTTGCGGATATCCTTGATGAGATCCGGCACCCAGCCGATAGGAATTGGTAAGATAGGATTTGATTCGCCACGCATGTTCCACAAATCGATCAGATCGACGTTATGCGCGGGGTCAAATATATAAATCACAAGATCGTTGCGCCATCCTCGCTCAATATTGATCTCTTTTCGCGTGATCTGTAGTGGCGTTGTTGCGCCGTCGAGGTATATTCTTCTCCAAGCTTCAGCACCATTCGCAATAACCTGCGGCTTATATACGCTGTCGAAGCTTTTTACGAAGTATTTTGAGTGTTCGTCGGGAGGGTATACGCCGAACAGCGCTTCTACGACCGCGGTGTCGCGTTCGGGTTGAACCCTTAGGGCATCGCTTTTGTCTCGTAAATTGAAACGCTGTTCCGTCTCATAAACATGGTGCAGAAGGTCCAGAATTGTTTGACCTAAGGCCAGATCGGAAAAATCTCGGTGTGGCTCGGGAGCGAGCAACTCGTCTAAAGGAATGACCCTCTGATCTATCGGAAATCGCGGGCGAAGTGCGTCGAGGCCGACAGCCTCGACAAGACCTGGCTCCGCCTCAACGAAGGCATCAGGCTCAAAGAAATCGATGTAGCCGCGGGCGATATCATATCCGCTTGGCTCTTCTGGATTTTTGGAGCGCCACAGCTCCGGAGGATTCCGAAAAACCGGTATGATTGGATTGTAGACACCGCCCCACATGCATGACGATATGCGCATGAAACGTCTGAGGGACCGCTTGTCTGTTGGCTTGACCAATAGCGCGACGCGAGCGGGCCGCAAGCGAACCACCCCGTATATATCGACCATTGTATAGCCTTTCAAAAATACAGGTTCTTGCAAGCTTCGGAATTTACCCACTCGCCCAGGAAAAGCAGCGGACCAGCACGTCCATAGCATGATATCTCTGGATTCACCTCGCCTAAGCTATGACAGCAGCAAGCCGCGTTCTGTGTCTATTCGTGCCGAAAGGTAGATGAAAATTTCTATTTTTCTAAATTGGTAATGCGATGAAGTCCGACTGCTCTGCGGCAGAATGGTGATACGCATTGTCAGCTGGATTTGCCGGGACATATGCACTTTCAAAAATAAAGGGATCGATCATCCTCGCGGAAACAGCTTAGTTGCTCGTTGCCATTATGCCATTCTAATGGCAAAACTACAAACGATCGATCTTGACTGGCCGAGCTTACGAGGAGCTCTTTAGTTCAATGTGGTAATCGATGACGCCCTTAACGGAGAATAGTCCCCTTGCCTTTCGGCCTGTCAAACGGATGGTCCGCCTCGAATCGGCGCCCGCCGGAGGCTCGCAATGAATCGCCTGGTGGTTTTTGCGGCCTGTACAAACCGAAGATATAGGGCACACAGCCCAAGGCACTGGTCGAATTTCGACGCCTGCTTAAGGATGGGACAATCGACAATTCGCGCGACGGCACCATCCTCTCCAGACTGCCGCTCAGCGAACTCGGGCAAGTTCGCGTCGGCACCTCGTGGAAGGAGCAACAATGCGACCGAGAGCTGGTGTTGAGGAAAAGATCTTCGATCTCGAATTCACACCCGGCTCATGGCGCCTCACCTCGCCGTTGCATGAAACAAAGACCGGGAGCCGCGAATTATTCCCTTCCGAGCTGCATCCCCTCAAATATGGCGCAAACGATAGAAATCGCCTTCTTGAATTCCTTCTTCCAACAGGAGGGCGCCTGATCGTCCCCTGCCTTGAGTTCTTCGCCAGATGCTACGGCCGCGGTTCCAACCTGCGACGTGATTTGCGACCTACCCGTGGGATACCAGGGCGAAACCTGTGTCGAACGGCTTTACGCTTTCCTTGAGGAGGCCGAAGAGCCTGACAAGGCTTGGAAAGTTCGTCTCCGCAACGGATTGGTGAAGGGCGACACAGTGTGATCTGCTCCCAGGAAACTGGACTATTTTGGGTTAGAGTTTTCCGTGTCATTTCCCTTGGGCTGGGAGGAACGGAAGACGATGAAGGATCGAATTTTCGGACGCGCAGAAGGCGTTCATCTTGAAGCAGGGCGCGGACGGCATTCCGGTGGCGGAGATCTGCCGGCGTGCGGGAATCAGCCAGGCGACCTATTTCAATTGGAAGAAGAAGTACGAGGGGCTGCTGCCAGCCGAGATACGCCGGCTGAAGCAACCGGAGGACGAGAACGCCAAGCTGCGCAAGCTCGTCGCCGACCTCGCGCTGGACCGCGAGATGCCGCAGGACGTCATCCGCCGAAAAATGTAAGACCCCCTCTCGGCCCTGCCAGAGCAGGGCCTGCCGGGCAATGGGTCGCAAGCGCGAGCTCGTCGGCCTGATCTGTGGCGAATGGCAGGTGTCGATCCGGAGGGCCTGTGCGGTCCTGAAGTTCGACACGTCGAGCTACCACTACAAATCGTGCCGACCCGACCAGGCCCCCTTGGCAGGCCGGATCAAGGCGATCTGCGAGACCCGCGTTCGCTATGGCTATCGCCGTGTCGATCCTGCTGCGGCGCGAGGGCTGGCGGGTCAATCAGAAGCGGATTCGAAGGATCTACAATGAGTTAGGCTTGCAGCTCAGAAACAAGACGCCCAAGCGCTGGGTCAAGGCGAAGCTGCGGGAGGACCGTGCGCCGGCGACGCGGCCGAACGATGTCTGGGCGATGGATTTCGTCCATGATCAGCTCACCACAGGGCGCAAGATTCGGGTTCTGACTGTGGTCGACACCTTCTCGCGCTTCTCGCCGGCCGTCGACCCGCGCTTCAGCTACCGGGCCGAGGACGTCGTCGCCACGCTGGAAAGGGTCTGCGGGAAACTCGGCTATCCGAAGACGATCCGGGTCGATCAGGGCTCCGAGTTCGTCAGCCGCGACCTCGACCTGTGGGCCTATGCCAAGGGCGTCACCCTGGACTTCTCGCGCCCTGGAAAACCCACCGACAATGCCTTCATCGAGGCATTCAACGGACGCTTCCGCAGCGAGTGCCTGAACACGCATTGGTTCCCGACCCTTGCGGATGCGGCCGAAAAGATGGAGGTTTGGCTCAGATACTACAACCGCGCATCAGAACACCCATCTGTCTATGTGATTGAAGAGAAGAGGCTTTTCTGTGCGGGATGCGATCCC
>NZ_JAXOUF010000049.1:0-10298 GCF_034424805.1 Labrys sedimenti | reverse complement strand
ACCGCTAGAAATTATCTCGCCGTCGTAACTCTCGCTGCTACTGTCCTATGGATCAGATAAGTGTCCACAATTCCTAGTCGGGAAGAACATACCATATCTTCTTGGCGAAGCCGCGCTTGTCGAGTGCCCAGGTCGCGCCGGTCACGACAGCGCGACCATGACGGCATTGGAAACTATGCCCTGTGTCATGACCCGTGATCGCGAGAGCCAGGTCATGGCCATCGTCGGCGCCTGGATTCTCCCGGCAGTATTTCGTGATTTCAGGGATGTTGCGCGCCATGTTGATCTTCACGCAAGGCAGGTTGGCGCCAACGGAACAGACCATCACCTTGCCGTCCATGCAGCGAAAATTCGCGTCGACCTTGAAATGAGCATCGAGTTCGCTCGGATCTTCCTGGGACGTGCCGGCCCCTTGGCCTTGCGTATCGGTTCCGCCTCGAATGTTCTTGTAGGCACGCCGCGTCCGATCGCGCAGGTCCGGTGTGTATTCGCGGACAGTGTCGTCGGTACCGACCCGGGCGCAATAGGTCGGGAGATCCTCGTTCGGGCCTTTCCCCGCCTTGGCAGCGGTGGCAGGGGTCGAAAGGCTACTCAGGGCAGCGACACAGCACGAAGAGGCAAGGATGAGTTGCTTTATCATGGCTATCTCCAAACGAATGTCGGGAATTTCGAGGAGGTCTCGCTCAAGCCCGCCGGCAAAACAGGCAGCGCAGGCCCGCCGTGCCGTGGCGCCCGACGCACAGGGCGGTGAGGCCAGCGATCGCACCGGAGAGAACGAAGGCCAGGACGACGTAAGGCATTGACAGGCCTCTCAGCCAATCGGGCAGGCGGAAGGGCCGGCCCATCGCGAGATATGGAACCAGGAAGAAGCCGATGAGGAACCCGGCCAGACTATGGGAATGCAGCATCAGGAGCGCGATGATGCCGCCGGCGGCCGCACCGAACCCCGATGCATGTCGCCGCCGGGTCATTCCGGCCGCACCCGCGAGGCTCCACAGGGGATAGCCCACGACAAGGCAAACCATCGCGGCGATGGGGATGACGTAGACGGCCAGCAGTACGATGGAGAACGCCTCGTAGGCGGGAAGGGAAAGCCCACTGCCGGCCGCCAGCTCCCCGGCCCACCCCAGGAGCAAGGGCACCAGCAAGGAAAAGCCCGTCAGCACCATCTAGGTTGCAACGCCGGCGGCAAGCAATCCACGGATCCGATGCGGTCTATTTTCTGAAAAAGCAGATCTCCGATCGTCTTCCATCGCGCTGCTCCCTCTGGGGGTGGTCGCTAATGGTTGGTTCGACTGTCGAACCGCCCCGCCTGAGCCGCAGCGGGACCTCGATGATCTTACAGATGCATTGTCGGCGCCGTTGTGTCGAGGGTAACACCAAACAAAACCGGCCGGCCATCCTTTCCTGGTTTGGTTCCGTGCTCGAAGCCCCGGACCTCGCCTGACAGGCACCGGCTTGCGGCCTGCAGATCCGCAGGGAGGGGCCGTCACGCATGGCGCCATCACTTCTAGCCCCCTTCGAAGCGCAGGCGTTCCTGTCGGATTGCATCGAACAGGAAATCGGCCACAACCCGGATGCGCTGCGGCGGTTGGGCGCCATGCCGGATCAGCAGCCATAGTTCGCGCAATGGCGGTATGCGGGACAGATCTATTTCTACAAGCCCGGAATCGTTCGCTACCAGGAAATGCGGCAGCAAGGCTATGCCAAAGCCCGCACGCGCGGCCACGATCTGTCCCGTGATATTGTTGCAGCGCAAGGCCATTGGCGCATTTTCGAACTGCGCCGCGAGCCATTGTGCCTCGGGAAAATCGGCACCCGCCTCGTCGAATCCAATGAAACGCGGAGGGGCGCCGGCAACGATCCGTTCGCGCCATGCCGGAGTTCCATAGAACCGATAGGCGAGATAAACGGCCCGGCGCGTCCTGAGCTCTCCTTTTTCCGGTCGCCCGATGCGCAGCGCAATATCGGATTGATGCCGTCTGAGACTGAGCGGCCGGCGTTCCGCGTTGATCTCGAGTTCGAGAAGCGGGTGCTGTTGTTGCAAGGCAGCGAGCTTGGGAATGACGAAGCTCTCGGCCAGGCTCGGCGTCGTGGTGACGCGGACAAGACCGGTCAGCGCGGTTTCGGGCTCCAGCTGCGACAGAGCGGCAGCCGCGCTTTCCATGGTATCGGCCGCCTGCAATGCCTGCCGGCCTGCATCGGTCAGCTGATAGCCATTCGGGTCGCGTTTGAAGAGCTTGACCTGGACGGCGGCTTCGAGTGCGGCAATGCGGCGGGAGACCGTGGCGTGATTGACCCGCAAGGCGCGGGCGGTCGCCGACAAGCTGCCATGGCGCGCCAAAGCCGCAAAGAAGCGCACATCCTCCCAATCGATCCGGCCTGTGCGAAAATGATCATGCATTGCGCAATATTAGCGAATTTTCGCAAAGCCTGCGACGATCTATTTTGCACCCATGAGAGCGGTCCCGAATGACGCGAACAGGCGCCTCGACCGCTCCGGGCAGGGAGCAGGACCTTGAATACGATGATTAATCCGGAAGATCCCCATCCGCGCCAACGGATCAAGGTGCTCGATAGCGAAATGAGCTACGTGGTCGTCGGCACGGGCGACCCGATCGTTTTCCTGCACGGCAACCCGACCTCATCCTATCTCTGGTGCAACGTCATTCCCTATGCCAGCGGGTTCGGGCGCTGCCTGGCTCCCGACCTCGTCGGCATGGGCCAATCAGGCCCGTCACCATCCGGCGCCTATCGCTTCGTCGATCACTCGCGCTATCTCGATGCGTGGTTCGAGCAACTCGGCCTCACCGCCAATGTCACTCTGGTCCTGCATGACTGGGGGTCGGCACTCGGCTTCCATCGCGCCTTCCGACATAGCGACCAGATCCGTGCCATCGTCTACATGGAGGCGATCGTTGCCGAACGTCGTTGGGAGGACTTCCCGGTGGGGCGCGACAAATTCTTTCGCGCCCTTCGCTCGGAACAAGGCGAGGCGCTGGTACTCGACCAGAACTTCTTTATCGAAACAGTCCTGCCCAACAGCATTATCCGCCCCTTGGGCGAGACCGAAATGGATGCCTACCGCAAGCCGTTCGTACAACGCCAGGCTCGGTTGCCGACCCTCATATGGCCACGTGAACTGCCGATCGAGGGGGAGCCGGCGGATGTGCTCGCCATTGTCCGGCAATACAGCGCCTGGTTGGCGACGGCAGCTATCCCGAAGCTGTTCGTCAATGCCGAGCCCGGCGCCATCCTCACCGGCCGGGCGCGCGAGATATGCCGCAGCTGGCCTCACCAGCGCGAAGTGACGGTCAAGGGTATTCACTACCTCCAGGAAGATTCGCCGAGGGAGATCGGCGAGGCTCTGCACCACTTCCTTGAGGCTCTCGACGAAGCCCGCAGCGGGTAGCAAATCGGCCTTGTCGTATCCCCGGCGCCACTCCCTGGAGAATGCGGGCCGCCCTGACGACGGCCCGTTCCATGGCGCTCGCGTATACGGACAAGGTCAGCCGGCCGTGGGGAGCGTGCCGTAGGCGAGCTTGCCCTTGTGGAACACGGCATTGCGGGCGGGAAGGCGTGCGACTGCCTCGGCCGAGCAGCTGGCGGGAAGGAGATTCATGCTCGCTTCGTCGCCCACCTTCGGCCAAGCCTGCTCACCCTTGTCGTTGAGCGGGGTGACAAAGCCGGTGGCGTATCCGAGCGTGCGATTGATCTCGAACTCCGTGCTGCGATACTGGATGCGGGCGATTTCGTTGGCCTTCTGCAGCATGTCGCAATTGCCGAACGAATCCCACCAATCCATCGTGCTGTCGGTACCGCAGATCACCTTGATGCCGGCCTCGTGCAGTTCGCGCAGCGGCATCGCGTCCTTGCCCAGGGGAACCGCGCTGGCGAGGGTGACGCCCAGCGCCTTCATGCGGGCAGCAACGTCGCCAAGCTCTTCCTTGGAGAGTTCGGCCAGCGAATAGGCGTGGCTGAAGGTCACGTTCCCCTGCAGCTGCTTGCTCTTCTCCATGTGATCCATGATGCGATTGAAGGCGGGAATGGCCGTCTGACGCGGCTCATGGATGTGGATGTCGATCCCGACGTTGAAATCGATCGCGAGCTGGACCGTCGTGTCGACCGATTTTTCCATGGCATTGTCGAAGGCGGAGGGATCGACGCCGCCAACATAGCTGACGCCGCCTGATTTCAGCGCTTCGCGCATCAGCTCGACGCTGTTGGAAGCGAGAAGACCGTGTTGCGGAAAGATGATGATCTTGGAGTCCAGCGTGTCCTTGAAGCGCTCGAACGACGCTTTGAGGTGCTCGAGATTGCCGAGCTTGCTGACGGGATCGATATTGCAATGGCTCCGGCAGACCGTGGTGCCGCGCGAATGCATCAGGCGGACCATCGCGGCCGTACGCTCTTCGGCCAGAGGCAGGAGCTTGGGCAGAATCTCGCGTTCCTGGGCAATGCGATCGGCTCGGCCATGCTCCCTCGGCAGGGTCGCCTCCCACGGACCGCCATAGAAGGTCTTGTCCAGGTGGATATGCATGTCGCGGAAGGTCGGCAACAACAACTGGCCCTGCGCGTCATAGGCCGGCGAGCCCGACGGAATACCGCCCTTGCTGTCGAGGATCTCGGCGATCTTGCCCCCTGCGATGCGCAGCGTCTTCAACTCGGTGCTGGTGTGGGTGATGACCGGAGCGTCGAGCCACGACTTCTTCTCCTCGACGAAGCCCGTCTCGAGGCGGACGTTGAGCAGGTAATAGGCGTCCGGCAATTTCGTCACATCGGTGACGGGCGTCGTCACGGCGCCGACGTCGATCATCGATTTCCCGTCCGCCGCTTCTGCGCCTGCCGCCAAGCCAAGCCCCAGCGCCAGACTTCCGGCACCGGCGCCCGCCATGAAGCCGCGTCGAGACAGTCCCACCTGTGAGTTATCCATATTCTTGCCCTCCCGAGCCAGCAAGCCACGCTCGCAGATTGTATGCATTATTTATAATATATTGCATACTTATACGATACACCCAAGTCAAGCCAACGGAGACAGCTGAGGTGATTCAATCGGATGCCGCCACACTCCGAGAGACGGTCGCATGCCACCCAGCCGAGAGAATTCTTATAGACTCTTGGCGACCGCGCTGACGAGGAGCGCTTTCGGGATTTTTGAATGCAATTATTGTATGTAAAATTTTGAATATATGCGTGCATATTCCTTTCCAGAAAGGCCTTCCGCAGTCGGGGACCCAGGGCCGAGTGTCCGTCGAACGGGTTGGCAAACCATCACGATGGCAAAGGCATGTTCGCTGCGATGACAAGCAGCTGGACACTCACAATATTCGCATGCAATTCCAGGGAAGAAGCATTGGAACCGGAGGCCCCGAATGGCAAAGAAGGCAAGCGATACCGGTGGCGGGCGCTCCCAGGCCGTTCACCGAGCCTTGAAGCGGGCCATCCTCGACCAGGCCTTGCCACCCGGATCGAAGCTGCCGGAGGACTCGATAGGCGAACGGCTGGGCGTCAGCCGCACGCTCGTCCGCGAGGCCCTCGTTCGCCTGAGCCAGGAGGGACTTGTCGAGTTGAGGCCCAACAAGGGAGCCGTGGTCTCCCATCCCAGCCTTGAGGAAGGCCGCAGCCTGTATCTCACGCGCATCGCGCTGGAACGGCTGGTGGTCGAGACCCTTTCGGGAAGCCTGACACGGGAACAGATAGACACGCTATCTACCCATATCGCAGCCGAGGAGGCGGCCAGGACCGAACACGCGGCGTCGATACGCCTGGCCGGCGAGTTCCACACGCTGCTGGCACAGATGACCGGCAATGCCAGCCTCATACGCTATGTGAATGAACTGGTCGCGCGCAGCTCGTTGATCCTCGCTCTCTACGGCAGGCCGCATTCCTCCGAATGCGCCGTATCGGAACACCGGGAGCTGCTGGACAAGCTGATCGCCGGCAAGACCGACGAGGCGGTCGCGCTGATGACACACCACCTCGACTCGATCACGACGCGCGCCCTGTTGCCTCGGAAAGATAGCCTCTCGGACGCCCTTCACGCCTATGCCATCGCCGAGGGTCTGGCCTAGCACCGATCTTGAGAGCCACCCTCAGGTCGGGTCGGCGCCCATCACGAGACCTTCGATGTCGTGCTTCTGGCTGATCGGCACCAGTTCTTCCACGATCCGGCAAACAAGATGCTGCCTTGCGATATCGGGCAAGGCTTCGTACCAGTCGCGCGTGACCATCATGTCATGCAGTTCGGCATGCCCTGCCCCGGGCGCATCGACGCCAAGGACCATGACGGGCCGCGCAATGGGCGATTGATGCTCCGTTCCTCGATGGACCGTCAGGGCGGACCGGCAGGAGATATCGCCACGCTGCGGATATTTGCGGGTCGCACGCTCCTGGAAGCGGCCCCAGAGCGACTTGTCCGGAAACATCTCATGCTTCCATTCACGGCCGTCGTCATACTGCGTGCCCGGCGCTATTTCAAAAGGCCCCATGTCCTCGGTGACATCGACGCCGGTGAGGTTGAAGGCGAGCGAGGTAATCTTCCGGTCGCGATAGGTGTCGGCAGGCGAAGGAAAATCACGGTGCCAGGGCTGGTACTTCGCGCCCTGGAACGGCACGTCGAGGCCGATCTCCACGATCTGGTAATCCGGTCCAAGAACATGGCTGCAGACATCCACGACCCAGGGATGGGTGATCAGATCCGCGAAACCGCGAAAGGCCTGCGGATGCATCTCGACATACCACCGGCGCGGACCGCGGCCGACGGCGCCACCGGGCCTTTGAATGGCTGCCCAGAAAGCCGTCATCATATCGTCGCGCATGTCATCGGCCCATTCAGGGCTGAAGGCGCCCTTCAGTCCGATGATGCCGTCCTCGACGAGTTGCGCCACCTGGGAGGCGATATCGTATTTGAACGAGGGATGCGTAGCCATCCAGTGATCTCCTCCTATTTTTCCAGAGACGCTACTTCAGCTAATAATTATTAGTCAATGGCCGAATTTTATTAGTCCATATAGGATCGAAGCTCGAAGGGGGACATGTGAGCAACCGGAAAACCAGGAAGCGCGTGACGATGATGGACGTCGCGAAGGCAGCCGGCTGCTCGCAGGCCACGGTGTCCGTCGTCCTGAACGGCGTCACCGATATCAAGATCTCCGCCGAACTGCACATGCGGGTGCAGAACGCGGCTCGTGCCCTCGGTTACGGCATAGGAAGCCCAATTCGGCGGGCCGGCCTCGAAGAACTGCGCGGCGGCTGCATCGGCTTCATTGTAGACCAGTTGGCAACGACGCCGGAGGCCGTCAACGCCATCGATGGCGCCCGGCAGGCATCCTGGGAAAACGACGTGACCATTCTGGTGGCGCAGACCCAGGGCCGCGCGGAACATGAGCGCAAAGCCATAGCCCGGCTTCTCCAGGCCGGCGCACAAGGCATCGTCTATATGTCGATCTTCACGCGCCGCGTTTCACTGGATCCAGCTTTCGACAGCCTTCCCGTCCCCTTGGTCTTGCTCAATTGCTATACGAGCGACGACCGCTTTCCGGCGGTGGTCCCCGACGAGGCGACCGGTGGGCGGATGGCGGCTGTTTCCCTCATAACAAAGGGGCATCGACGCATCGGCACGATCGTGGGAGAGAGCTTCATGGAGGCGGCCCAGGACCGGCTCGCCGGCTACAGGCAGGCCCTGGCGGAGGCCGGCATCCCCTATGACGGCCGCCTTGTGGTCGAGGGGAACTGGACGCCGACTTCCGGTTTCGAGGCGACGCAAAGGCTCCTGTCGCTCGAGGAGCCGCCGACCGCCATTTTCTGCCAGAACGACAAGATGGCGATGGGATGCTTCACTGCGATTGCCGAGGCTGGCCTGAGGATACCGGCGGATCTGTCCATCGTCGGATATGACGATGACGAGTTGTCCCGTCACTTACGGCCCCAGCTGACGACACTCGAGCTTCCGCATCGTTCGATGGGCGCCTGGGCCATCGGGCAATTGGCGAAGAAACCCGCATCGTCGCATCGCCGCATTCACAAGATCGAATGCAGATTGATCGAACGGGCCTCCTCGAGTCGTCCGGCTGCCCACCGGAGATGATCATAGGCTTGGCTCGCCGTGCCGAGCCCCGGATCCACCGGGCCAAGTCGTGCCGGCGGTTTCAGGGAGGAGATGTCGGGTGACCGACAGCAACGAACCTTCGCCTGCCAGCCCGGTCGGCGCATGGCCTCGTTCACCCCTGATGCGCCCTCGAGAGCAGAAGCCGCCCCGATAATCCGATCAATCGGGCAGCAGGCCCATGGAAGCAGCCTGCCGGCACGGGCGCCCCAAACAGGCTTTTCCCCGTCGGCATGGCTCAAGCCCACACGGCCGAGCATCAACCGGGCTATATTTGTAATATTTTTGCAAAAAACATTGACATTTCAATGATAAATGGAGAACAAAAGATAACAACAATTTGAGAAACGCGATGTTGGCCATTCTTGCCGACGATTTGACAGGAGCACTGGATACCGCCGCGCCATTCGCGGCGCGGGGCATGCATGCGCAGGTGGCATTGACGATCGATGCCATTGAGGAAGCTGTCCGGGAAGGGCCGGACGTCGTTTCGATCAATCTCGGCTCCCGCGAACTGACCGCCGAAATGGCACGGCGTCTGACCATCGCGGCCTTGGCCGCCTTGCCAACCGGCATCCGCCTGTTCAAGAAGGTGGATTCGCGCCTCAAGGGGCATATCGCCGCCGAGCTCGACGCCCTGCCCTTTCGCGCCGCACTGGCGGCCCCGGCGATCCCCGATTTCGGGCGGGTGGTCAAGGCCGGCCATGTGCACGGGTTCGGCGTGGACGCGCCGATCTCCCTTGCCGAGGCGCTGGGCCCGCATGCAACGCGTGCCACAATTCCGGATATTTCGGATCAGGACGAGATGCGTGCCTGGCTCGCCCGATCGGAAGAGGCCGGCGTCGATCTGCTGATCGGCGCGCGAGGCCTGGCGGAAGCGCTTGCCGAACGCCTCAGCGGGCGCGCTACCGGGAGCATGGTCGAGATTGCGGATGGCCCCGCCCTTTTCGTGATTGGATCTCGCGATCCGATCACCCTCGCCCAGGTCGATGCACTCAAGGCTTCCTTCGATCCACATTATTTGCCGGCGCTCAATGGCCGCCTGGCAGAGGCCATCGCCGATGGCAACGCCATCACCCTCGTACAGGCGGTGCCGGGCGAGGAGCCCGCGACCTCGCAGGAGGTCTCTCATGCCCTTGCGCAGAGCGTGTTTTCGGGCCTTGCGAGGGCATCGACACTGCTGCTGTCGGGCGGAGAAACGGCGCAGGCCGTGCTGGAAAAAATGGAAATCAGGCGGTTTCGGCTCCTGGGCGAATGCCTGCCGGGACTGGGCTTGGCCCACGCCCAAGGCCATTGCATCATTGCAAAATCGGGAGGGTTCGGGCAGCCGGATGCGCTGAGCAGGATCGCCGGCCAGATCCTCCGCAGGACGGGATGACAGATGGGTTTGCAAAACGGAACAGCGCGCAGGAGCCTCGGCGATCTCGTCTTCGAGCGCATGCATCGTGCCATCAAGTCGGGTGCCTACAAGCCGGATGAGCGCCTGCCGACCGAGCATGACCTGGCCATCGAATTCGAGGTCTCGCGTCCGGTCATCCGCGAGGCGCTGCGCCGGCTTCGCGAGCAGGGCTTCATCTATTCGCGGCGAGGGGCAGGCAGCTTCGTGCGCGCGCTCGGCATGCGGGAGCCGCTCGGCTTCGGACAGCTGGAAAACGTCGCCGACCTGCTGAACTGCTACGAGTTCAGGCTGACGGTAGAGCCGGCAGCGGCAGCGGCGGCGGCGGAGCGCCACGACGCCGCCAATCTGGCCGCCATTCGCCAGGCGCTGGAACTCATGCGCGATGCCACCAACCGGCAATCCCACCGGGAAGATGCGGATTTCCAGTTCCATCTCGCCATCGCGCGAGCAGCCCAGAACAGCTATTTCTTCACCGCCATGGAAGCCCTGAAGGACCACATCGCCGTCGGCATGCGCTTTCATGGCGCTTCGGTCAAACGCGAGGCGACCGGTCTCACACGGGTGTTTGCGGAACATGAGGCCATCGCCAAGGCCATCGCCACCCGCGATGGAGTGAAGGCGAAACAGCTCATGCATGACCATCTGACCGGGTCCCGCGATCGTCTGTTCCAGGCGAGTAAGTAAACCGCTCAAATGTAAAACCCCGGCTCTGCCGGGGTTCAGACTGCTGACAAACCCCGTCATTTTTTGGCGGGGTTATTTCATGTGTTTGATGCAAGGGTTTGAGTGTCAGGC
>NZ_JAXOUF010000048.1:0-11010 GCF_034424805.1 Labrys sedimenti | reverse complement strand
ACACCGGCATCAGCGTGGCGCTGTCGCACACGGCCAGCCTCGGCGTATCCTACAGCGGACAATTCGGCGAAAAGGCCATCGACCAGAGCGTCAGGGGCAATTTCGTCTGGAGGTTCTGAGGGATAGACGACTTCGCTGTTACATACGGTGTCAACTATCACGCAGGTACGCCCGCTGGAATTGTGAATCCCAAACGCAAAACGCCATCTGGGGCGGTTAGACCCAGATGGCGAGCGATTTATGACAGACTTTGTTGCGGGGGCCCGCAACCATCTTAACTTGCGACTCCTTTCCGGCTACCCAGATCTACTCCATAAGATTGCAATGGCGTATTGCAACGGCTTATTTCGTACGGCAGCGTAGCTTCGCCGCAGCTCGATTTCGGGCATAGAGATCCTGTCCGCCGTGAACTGGCTCCGCGTATTGTTACTCACTTTTTGAAGTCTTAAAGAAGCGGTGTTTTCAAGCTCTCGTGTTATGGCGCGCAATAACTTGCGTGATGCGATTTGGCGACTACGCGGTCAACGGCACCTCCGCATTTTTCAAACGACAGATGGGCGTGTGATTGCTTCACCGAGGCAGCAAAGCGCCATTCGGCAATCGCCTCATCCGAAAGCCAAAGCCGGATGTCGCTGCGACGGAGGAGACCGCGGCCATACCCGGCACAATTCGTCACACGAAACTTCGCCTTTGGAATTCTGTGACAGCGTGGCTCATTGAACTTGAACGACATCGCGAACTCGGCCGGATTGCAGAGGCCCGTGCAAATACCACCACAGGCCTACTCATGTACCAACACCTTGGTAGACCTCATCCAAGGAAAAATAGGTCGCGCGGCAGCCTTGTTATACGCTCATAACCATCTGCCGTAACGACAACCGTATCCTCGACCATCATACCTTCGCTATCGAGCTGGTAGTATGGGGTTTCGAGACACAGGCACATCCCTTCCATTAGCATCGTGTCATCAACCGAATTGATGAGAGGCGTGTCATATGAGCTGAGCCCTATGCCGTGCCCACAATGCTGACGCCGATAGCTTGGAATGCCGTGTGCCCTGACTGTCTTCATTGCGATTTCGAAAACAGCGTTCGCCTTTATGCCCGGTCGAATAGCCAGGAGTTCTTCCTCCAGGCCGATACGGATGGCATTGTAATTCTGGATCTGTTGGTTACTCGGCTCGCCTACGATAAATGTCCTGCCGAGATCAGACCAATAGCCATCGTAAGTGCAACCCGCGTCTATTCTGATCAGTTCACCCTGGCTGGGCGCGCGTTTCGTCGGATATGCATCGGCCAATGCCGACCGCGGTCCCGAAGTAACCGACATGAAGCGCGGCACGCCGCCGCCAATGACCATTTGTTCGCATATAAGGGCGGCGATGTCGAACTCCGTCATGCCTATCTTGAAATCGGAAACGAGCTTGCGATAGCCAGATTCGGTTATGTCGGAGGCCTTTTGCAGTCGGAGAATTTCTGCTGCGGTCTTTGTGGATCGAGACAGCTTGATGTGCCGGGTGACGTCCACGACACACGCGTCACCCAAGACGGCACGGCTGAGCTCCCACAAAAGATCTCCGTCGGATCGGTCAACCCCGACCAAGCCGGCTGGATGTCCGAGGGAGTTCAGAAGCTCCCGGCAAGCCTCCTGAAAAGTCGCCTTCGGTTGGCGATCGAATGCCGGGTGTCCACCCGCGGGCGTCTCGAAATAGAATTCGCCATAGCGAAAGAGCGCGCTGTCGCTATCAAGCATGTCATACGCAGGTCCTGCGTCGGCCGCGCTTACCACCAGCGAGACCTTCTCGTGTGTTGCGCATACTGCCGACCGATAATCCGGCGCGGTGTCATGCGTCATGCTTGCATATCCCGAGAGATACGCCTTATTCAGCTTGTCGGAGGATAGGATGACTTCGACGTCGCGCGGAACCAGCGCGTACAGCTTGGACCGCAATTCGCTCGCAAGTTCCGTCGGCGAGGAAAGCCCTGTGAAATCCATGTGTCCTGCTTATCTCAATTTCGCTAAAGGTGGATACTGGAGGGTTGGCCATCTGCAGGTTTGGACGGGCTTGTGCGGCTTGTCGATTGACGTTGTTGCGATAAGACGCCGCATCCGTTATGACTAGACAATAACATTTCTCTTTTTCGGGTTCAATATTGCTGGAAATCGCAAAAGCCGTTCAACAGGCAGATGGCGATGCCGAAATCACCCTCGATGGCGTCGGCCCTCTCTACAAGCAGATCGAACGGGCAGTTCGCTCGGCGATCCTGAGTGGTCGCTGGCCGGCCGGGCATAGGATTCCATCCGAGCACAGCCTCATGGACACGTTTTCGACAACGCGGGCAACGGTCAGCAAGGCGCTTTCGAAACTCACGGAGGCGGGGCTGCTCGAGCGGCGTCGAAAGCAGGGGACGCGGGTTGCTCAAACCAGCGATTCCCATGCCGTCATTGGTTTCCTAGATGTGAGGAAGGATATCGAGTCCAGCGGACGCTCCTACAACTATAGGGTGCTGAACTCACAGCAGTTGACTGCCGGCGATAGCACCGCATTCTGGTCCGATGTGTCGGCGGGTACGAAACTGTTGAGGTTGCTCGCCCTTCACGAGGGCTCGGAAAAGGCTGAGGTCATCGAAGAGCGCTACATCAATCTGGCCGCCGCACCGGACGCGGTCGATGCCGATTTCGAGAAAGAGATTCCAAGCACCTGGCTTTTGGCGCGACTGCCCTGCACACGGCTGCGTCACACGATCCGAGCGGCTGCGGCAACCAGCGAACAGGCTTTTCGCCTCGATATAGCGCGAGGCTCGCCGGTTCTGATGTCGCTGCGACAGACCTGGGCCGACGACCTCCCCGTGACTTGGGTCAGGCTTGTCTATCCCGGAGATCGGAACGAGTTCGTCGGAGAGTTCAACCCGCTTCAACCATAATGCCATGCGAATTCAGATCACATGAGATCGAATCCGCCGGGACACAACGCTGTTGAGCCTATAGCGTTTTGCGACTTGACCGAGTCATCAGTAATCGTAAAGACGCTTGAGCCAATTCTTCGGATTTCCTTGAAAACAAGGAGATAGAGCAAACAATCTCTCAGTCATGAATACGATTTTCTCTAGAGAAAGTACGATTTCTTTGAATCTAACTTTCTCTATATCTCTTTTTTTGGCGCGCTTTCTTAATCGAAAAGTCTATCAACTTTTCTGGAAAACGCTCTAGCGAGCCAAGACTGTCTCCGCAGCCTCCACGAACCGGTCGATTTCTTCAACAGAGTTGGGAAGTCCGGCGGACAGATGGATACCCTCCATGCTCGTATCCTCCTCCATCGAAAACGCGCTGACATTGATGCCGAATTCTGAAAGGAGCGTCCGCGCGAAATCCTTGTGCTCCATTCCTTCTATCGTGAAGGCTCCAAAGGCGGTCGCCGGTTCGGCATCAATGTCGGTCAGCATTCGTATCCGAGGATGCTCGCTGAGACGCCTCGCCCAACGGCTCCGCAAATAGCGCAGCCGCGCCGTCTTTGCTTCCTGACCGATCGCGGTATTGAACAGCATTGCTTCGGGAATGGATGCCTGAAGCGCCTTGAACACGGTCCCGACCTCCTCGAACTTCTCGATCGAGTTTGCAGGTTTGTTCGACCAGCTGGCGAAAAGCGGCCAGACGTCTCTGATCCGAGCTCGCTTCAAGAAGACGAAACCGGTCCCGCGCGGCCCATACATCCACTTGTGGAGACAGGTCGCGAATGCGTCGCAGCCGAGCTCGCTCAGGCGGAACGGAAAATGCCCGGCCGAGTGTGCGCCGTCGACCAAGGTAAAGATGTTTCGGGAAGCCACGCGCCGCGAGATATCGGCAACAGGCAGCACCAATCCGGTCCGGGCGACAACATGCGGGAACGAGATAAGCCGCGTCCGGCTCGTCAGCGTATTTTCGAACGCCTCGACGATCGCGGCATCGTTCGTCATTCCGAAAGGCAGATCCACGAGTTTGAGGACAAGGCCATCTCGAACCGCCCTCTGTCGCATTATCGCTAGATTGGAGTCGTAACAGAACTTCGTGGCGACGATCTCGTCGCCACGATTGAGTTCCAATCCGTTCAGCACTGTCGCGATACCTTCCATCGCATTTCTCGTCAGCGCGATTTCATCATTGTCGGCGCCGAAATAATTCGCCAAGAGCTGACGTATGTGCTCTGACGAGCCGCTCTCCTTCAAGTCGCGGAAAGGCTCGTGTTCGTCCAGTTCGTATGACAGTGCCAGATCGACTAGCGACTTGATCCTCTCCCGGACCTCCAAAGGCGCCGGCCCGCGACGGGTGTTTACGAGCTGCGTGTTCACATACATCGGCAGCATTCTGGCCCGGACGGCGAGCCAGAAGTCCTCGTCGTTCGGCGCGGGCAGATTCGTAGGCCCGAGCGCGTCTGTACTTTGGGTCAACACGGTGTTTCCCTCCCCGGGATATGCGGTCGTTCGGATTCTTAGGCGAGGGCAACGAAGGCGCCGGCCTGGCGATATGACGTGCTGCGGAGTTCGTCCACGCGGATGCACGCCGCGCGATGGCTTGGTGTCACGGGTGTCAAGGGTGGTTGAGTTTCCGCGCAGGCTGCGATGGCATGCGGGCAACGCGTGCGGAAACGACAGCCAGACGGCGGGTTCGTCGGGCTCGGGATGTCCCCATAGATTGCCGGCGCTTCCCTCAGCGCCTCCTTGCGGGGGTCAGCACTCGGGATCGAGTCTAGCAGCGCACGCGTATAGGGATGGCCAGGCGACCCGTAGAGTTCATTCGACGCGCCGGACTCGACGATCTTGCCCAAATACATGACGTAAGTCCGCGAAGCCGCCTGCCGCACGAGCGCCAGATCATGCGCGATGAAGAGGCACGCGACACCCAGGTCTTTCTGAAGCGTGAGGAAGAGGTTCATAACCTGCGCGCGAATCGAAAGATCTAGCGCGCTGACGGGTTCGTCGCAGATCAACACGCGTGGTTCCATTGCCAGTGACCGCGCAATGGCGACGCGCTGTCTTTGCCCGCCGGATAATTCACGGGGATATCGCTGCGCCATCGACTGCGGCAGGCCGACCTGGTCGAGTAGCGTGAGTGTCTTCGCCCGCTGGATTCCGGGATTTTTGACCCCCTTGATCACCAGCGCCTCGATGATCGCCTCGCCTATGGTCTGCCGGTCATTCAGGGAGGCATAGGGGTCCTGGAACACGTATTGGATCGCGCGCCGCGTTTCCCGAAGTTTCGCGCCTTTCAGGCCGGCCAAATCGATACCATTGAGAAATATACGCCCCGACTGGGGAGTTTCGAGACCGACGATCGAGCGTCCGAGTGTCGATTTTCCGCAGCCGGACTCGCCGACCAGACCCACAATCTCGCCAGGCGCCAGTTCGATGGAAACGTCGTCCACCGCGGTGACCCACTTCCCGCGTTCGACACTCTTGAAGCGGGTGACCAGATTCTCGACGCGCAGGAGGGATTTAGCTTTGGACATAATTCACCTCCTTGGATGCACGCGCATTGGCGACATGACAGCTGACCGACACCAGGCCGCCAGGCCGCGTAAGCAAAGCTGGCCGCTCGGTCCTGCACCGCTCGATTGAACTGGGGCACCGTGGCGCAAATGCGCATCCGTTCAACGGCGCGCCAAGGATCGGCGGCGCTCCGGGGAGCCCTCTAAAGGGCGCGCCCTGCTCGTCTTCCTCACGCGGAAGGGCCGCAATCAGACCCTGAGTGTAAGGATGTTCGGGCTGGACGAGGACCCGGTCCACCTCACCATACTCCGCGATCCGGCCCGCATACATGACGGCGACCTTTGATGCGATGCTGGCAACGACACCCATGTCATGGGTAATCAGGACGATCGCCATGTCGAGCCGCTGTTGCAAGTCCTTCAATAGGGCGATGATCTGTGCCTGAACAGTGACGTCGAGGGCAGTCGTCGGTTCGTCGGCGATCAGGAGTTTCGGCTCTCCCGCGATGGCGATGGCGATCATGGCCCGCTGTCTCAGACCGCCCGAAAGCTCGTGCGGATACTGGTGCAAGCGGGCGGCGGCGTCCGACATCCTGACGAGCTTCAGCAGTTCGAGCGCACGGCTCTCCGCCTGCCTGGCGTTCAGGCCCAGATGCATCTCTGCGACTTCGGCGATCTGCCTGCCGATCTTGAGGGCCGGATTAAGCGCGCTCATCGGATCTTGGAAGATCGTCCCGATCGACCGGCCGCGGATGCGACGCAGGTTCCTATCCGACATTCCGACAAGTTGTGTTCCGTCAAACCGGATCGAACCGTGCAGATCGGCGACGACGCCGGTCGGCATCAGACCGAGCGGTGCGAAGTTAAGGACCGTCTTGCCACTTCCGCTTTCGCCGACAATTGCCAGCGTTTGACCACGGGCAAGGCTGTAGCTTACACCGTCGACCGGCCTGAGGGCAGCGCGCGCGGTGAAGAGGTCGATCGACAGATCAGCGACTTGGAGCAAATCTTCGGTCATGACGACGCCTTCGTCCATTCAGCGGTCAGCCGCCGCCTGCGTTGGAGAACACGCCTCGGCAGGGGTGTGGGAACCCGGTTCAACGCGATGGACTCGCCGAGCAGATTGAACCCGATGACCACCATCGTCAGGGCGAGCCCTGGTAGGATGACCTCGCGCGGATAGGTTTCCAGGTAGGGAAGAGCGTCGACCAGCATCTGGCCCCATTCGGGTGTGGGGGGCTGGATACCGAGGCCGAGAAAGCTAAGCGTTGCGATCGCCAGAGCGACGGCGCCGGCGTCGGCGGTAGCGTAGACAAGCACCGCGCCGAGCGTCGTTGGCAGGAGGTGATGGAAATAGATCCGCGCAGGGCTCGCCCCGAGCACCCTGAGAGACTCGATATGCGGACGGTTCATGACATTCACCGCCACGGCGCGGCTGATGCGGGCGCTACCCGGCCACCAGGCGGCGGCGAGAGCGAGGATCATGTTCCAGTAACCTGTTCCGAAGATACCGATCACCGCCAGCGCGACGATCAGGCTGGGCATTGCCTGGCCCACGTCGACGATGCGCATCAACACCTCTTCAACGCGCCCCCGCCGGTATCCCGCGACTGTCCCGATGGTGACGCCGACCGAAAGCGCGATGACCAGGACCAGCGCCATGCCGACTACGGATGTCCGCGCCGAAGCGATCAGACGGCTGAGCGTATCACGACCGACATGGTCGGTTCCAAGCAGATGCTCCCAGGTGAAGCTTTGATGGGCGGCGAGCAGGTTCTGCGTGTTGGGATTGTAAGGCGTCAGCCATGGGCCGAAGACGCCGAGGAAAACGAAGATGCCAACCGACCATAGCGCGAGTTTCGGCAGGCCGGATACGGACTTCCGGATGTCTGACAGGAATTTCATGGCTAGCTACCCTGGCGTCTGAGCTTAGGGTCCGTGAACATCATGCCGATGTCGACGAGCAGGTTGAGTATGATGAAGAAGGAGATGAAGACGAGGAGGCAGGCTTGCACCACCATGAAATCCCGGAACAGGACGCCGGCGAGAAACAGGTCGGCGACGCCTTTCAGCGCAAACATGGGTTCGATTACCACCGCGCCCACCACCATCGCCCCCCCCTGCGCGCCGAGCGCGTTGATATAGGTTGGGGCGATATTGGGAAGTGCGTGGCGGAAGAGGATGGCTCGCCGGCTCATCCCCTTGGCGATCGCGGTCAAGGCGAAGGGCCTCGCCATCGCCTCTTCGAGCCCAACACGCACCACCCGGCTGAGAACAGCGGCAGGCAGGACGCCGATGGTAATCCAGGGCAGGATCCAGCTCGACAGGCCCGCCGCGCCAAAGGAGGGCAGCAGCCGCAGTTCCACGGCGAAGCCATAGATCAGCAGAGCGCCGACGAAGAACGAGGGCATTGAGGCACTGAGCAGCGCAAACACACGCGTTAACTTGTCCGCAAGCCTGCCTGGCCACAACGCGCCGGCAAAACCGAGGGCGAGGCTTAGAAGCATGGCGAAGCAGGCACCTCCGGCTACCAGGATCGCGGTGATCGGAAGCCTTCCCCGCATCGTGGTGCCGATGTCCTCTCCCGTCTTATAGGAGATTCCGAGATGCCCGGTGCCGACCCCGGCCAGCCAATTGCCGTAGCGGACCAGTAAGGGGTCGTGCAGCCCGAGTTCCTTCTCGATCACAGTGATCTGTTCGAACGTTGCCTTCGGCGTCCGAAGCTCGGCGATTAACACGGCGATATTGCCAGGCGCGGCGACCACCAGAGTGAAGCAAAGCAAGGTCGCCAGCACCAGAAGGATCGCCGCGTTCCGGAGGCGGGCTCCAATCAACGAAATCATGGCCGTCTCACGCTCCGAGCGTGATGTTTTCGAACGGAAGGTCGTATTCCGTTGCAGGCGCCTTAAATCCCGAAACTCGTTCCGTATGCGCCCAGACCACCGGGGCATAGAATAACGGAAGCAGCGCGACATTTTCGTGCAGCCAATCATAGACGGCTTGGGTGGCACCTTCGACCTTGTCGTCCGGCGCGGAAGCCGCCGCCAGAAGAAGCGGGTCGAGATTGGCGACGTCGATTGCCAGCTTGCCGTCAACACCATTGTTGAAGGTGGAGAGCAACATGCCTATCAGCGTTCCGAACGGCTCGTAAGGCGCGCCGAGCGTATAGAATAAAGCCATGTCGAATTTGCGTGCCGGAATGTCGGAATGGCGCGATGCGTGGTCGACGGTGCGGATACTAATTTGCATCCCGATTTCCGCGAGCTGGGCCTGGAGAATTTCACCAAGAGCGCGTGATCCGGCCATTGCTTCTTCGCTGACCACCAACTCGAGGGCCAGTTGCTTGCCACCCTTTTCTCTTACTCCTGAGCCGGTCCAGCCCGCTTCGTCCAAGAGTGCGGCGGCCGCCTCCGGATTACGCTTTGAGACCTCGAAGCGCTTGCCGCCCAAAGGAACGGTCGAAGGAAATAGATTACCGGCCGGCTCCGCCATTCCATTGAAAAGAACCTGCGAAATCGCCGAACGGTCGAAGCCAATATCGATCGCCTGACGAACCTTCTTGTCCTTGAGCGCTTCGTTACGCTCGGGATTAAAGCCCAGGATGATGGACATGGTCCCGGTTTCCACAACGACCGGTATGCCCGCATCTTGCAATGCCTTCGCTTCCGTCGCTTTGATCGGTGCGAGGAAGTCGCCGCCAATGAGGTCTATCTCACCGGCGCGGAGTGCGGCCATGCGGCTGCGCGAATCCGGAAGGACCATAAGGTCAATGTGCTGGAACGGTGGCCGGTCACCCCAGTAGCCGTCGAACCGTTCAAATGTGCTGGAGCTGTTGCTGGCGCTTTCTTGCATCCACGGTCCCGTGCCGACGGGCTTCTGATAGCTGCCGTCGCCGGCAACTGAAGCCGGGCTCAGGAACCGCGATGGCCGTACGTATGACAACTCGTACAGCAAGCCGAGAACTGGCTCTTTGAACCGCAGTTCCACCGTGTGCGCATCTACGGTCTTGTGACTATCGAAGAGGCGCGAGCAATTCATCCAATTGTGGGCGTCTTTCCCCATCCAACGGTCGAGATTCCACGTCATCGCCTTGGCGTCCCAAGGGGTGCCGTCATGGAATGTCACGTTCTGCCGTAGCTTCAGGCGCAGCAGCTTGCCACCGTCTTCGGCAGCCCATTCCGTGGCCAGGGCCGGCTCCATCCTACCCCCCTGGCCGTATCGGATAAGCGGCTCGAAAATAAGATCCTGAACGGACCAAAGCCCGATATATTTGTGGGGATCAAGACTCCCTGCAGGCTTGGCCATAGCGACCCGCAGTGCATCATGACCTGCACCGCCTTCCTGGGCAAAGGCTACGAGCGGTGAATAGGTAGCCGCAAGCAGAGCCGGCACGCCTGCCAGCCCCTTCAAAAGGGTGCGTCGCGAAGTGTTCATCTCGTTCCCCATTGGTCGATCTAAAGCCGACGATTCTTTTGTATAGACAATAAAAGCCATAACCGAGCTATTTTGTCTATGCAATAAAAAAATGCGGCGCGGTCATACAAGAGCGCAGGACGATCTGAGAGTGTTGGAGACGCTGGGTGTCAGCTGACCGAATTCGTGAGACTTGGCCGTCGGTGCAGCGGTTCTGGAACGGCTCCCGTGAGGGCGTTGTCACATCAACGGAACTGGCATCGATTGGCGGGTATCTTGTAGCTCGCGACACTGCCCCGTGAGCTACAGGTGACATCGCCTCTCGCCTACGATCATCGTCTATGCTGTTTGGCTTTATTTCCGGTTCCCGTTGAACCTGCGCCTCGTCGAAGAAATCTAATCGAACGCACGATCATGGTCTCCTACGAGACCGTCCGACGCCGGATTGTCAAATTTGGAAGATTTCATTCGCCCGCCTTAGGCGTAAGCTGCCCAGACGCAACGACATCTGGCATCTCGATGAGGTCGTCGTCAGCATTGCCGGAGGTTCTGTTGCAAATTTTTCAGCAAGGGGTTTTGGCATAAGAGCCTCTCCATTTCCGGAGGGCGTATCATGTTCAAGGGCCGTCATTTCGACCGATCAACGATCCTGCTATGCGTGCGATGGTACTTGGCTTACGGGCTGAGCTTGCGGGACCTGAAGGAGATGATGGCGGAGCGGGGTATCAGTGTGGACCATTCCACGATCCATCGTTGGGTCGTCCACTTCTCGCCTTTGCTGCTGAAGCGGTTCAATTGCCGGAAGCGAACCGTCAGCGGCAAGTGGCATATGGACGAAACCTATATCAAGGTTCGTGGACAGTGGATGTATCTATACCGGGCTATCGACAGCGTTGGCGACACCGTTGAGTTCTTCTTCAGCGAACACCGTGATCTGCCTGCGGCGAAGCGTTTTATTCGCAAGGCTTTGCAGCGCCACGGTCGCCCGGATCGCGTCGTCATCGATGGTAGCCAGACCAACCGGGAAGCGATTATCGCCTGTAGCGCCGAGCATCGGCTACTAGGCCTCGTGGACAAAGGGCAGCCACAGCAATGCTGATGCGAGGCTGACGAAGCCGAGATATGACTCTCTGGTT
>NZ_JAXOUF010000047.1:0-12295 GCF_034424805.1 Labrys sedimenti | reverse complement strand
ACACCAGACCCATCGGCCTTCACGCGGATCTTCACATTGTAGTCGACCACCCGCTTCACGGGCACGAGAACTTTCATTCTTTGATTTCCTGAGTTCGGATTCCGCGACATTACATGCGGCTGCGAAGGCCTTGAGGATCATAGGGCGACTCTGAAATCACCTGCGCCGTGCGCATGTCGCCCAGGATCGGTACTTCGAGCTTCGTACCTGGATGGGTCAGCTCCTCCGGCAGCAGCGCGAAGGCTATGTCGTGCCCGAGCGTATAGGCATAGCCGCCCGAGGTGATGCGACCGACAAGCTTTCCGGCGTGATAGACGCCTTCGTGGATGAGGGAACTTGCTCCATCGGTGTCGATGGAAATCGTGACGGAACGCCGGCGGATGCCCTGTTCTTTCTGGCGGATGAGTGCCTCGCGGCCAATGAAATCGGCTTTGTCGAGCCGGATGAAACGATCCAGGCTGCTTTCCCAGGCCGTCAATTCTGGATTCATGTCGCGATACATGGCGCGATAGGATTTCTCCAGCCGCAGCGATTCAAGCGCGTGCAGGCCAACCAGTCGCAAGCCATGCGGCTCGCCTGCCTTCAGCAAAGCCTCAAGAAGGTGGCGTTGGTAGCAGAGCGGGTGATAAAGTTCCCAGCCAAGCTCACCCTCGTAATTGACGCGCAGCAGGCGAACGTCGCTTGCAAGGCCGACCGTGCCGGACCTGACGCTGAACCAGGCAAAGGCCTCGTTGGTAAGATCGATCTCGGTGAGTTCCTGAAGCACATCGCGTGCTTTCGGTCCGACGATCGTGAAGCAACCGCGCTCGTTGGTTACGTTCCGCAGTTGCACGCTGCCGTCCTTGGGCAGGAGCCGGGACAGGTCATCGAAATTCCAGCGCTCGGCCCTAGGCGTCGAAACCAGGTAGAACATGTCGTCGGCAAGCCGCGCAACGACGTACTCGGCCTGCACCCCACCCGACCGCGTCAGATGATGGCCAAGATTGACTCGCCCCGTCTTAGGCAGGCGATTGGCGAGAATGCTGTCGAGCCACCTTTCGGCTGCGGGACCGGACACCTCGAACTTTGTCATCGGTGTCATCTCGACCAGGCCGACGCCATTGCGCACGGCATGGACCTCTTCGCCGACATATTTTCCCTTCTCGGTCCAGCGCCAGCTGTACTGATCCTGGGCCTCTACCCCCGCCGGCGCGAACCAGTTCGGCATTTCCCAGCCATTCAGGACACTCCAGACGGCGCCACGCCCGGTAAGGATGTCATAGGAGGGAGCGGTCTTCTGCGGGCGGGCGGCAGGCATGTCCTGCCCCGGATAGTGCTGCTCGGCATGAGTGCCCCAGCTCTCGCGGACCTTGTGGCGTGTCCACTCCTTGTTGGCATAGTCGCCGAACCTGCGCGGATCCAGTTCGGATGTATCCAGGCTGTTTCCGCCCTCGATGATCCGCTCGGAGAGGTAGTAGCCGATGGCACCTCCCCAGAGGATACCTCCCGGCACGCCTTCGGCGAGCCAGACATTTTCCAGTCCCCAGGCAGGTCCCATCAGCGGCAATTCGTCGGCCGTCATCTGGAAGGGGCCGCGCACATTCGCCTTGATGCCGACCCGGCCGAGCGCTGGAACGAGGTCCATTGCGCGCTCCCAATTCCATGCCACAGCGTCGAAATCCTCCTCGACGAGATCGGCCCCGAACCACTCGGGAACGCCATTCTCGGCGAAGAGCTTGAGATGCTCGGTCTTCTCATAGGGACCGAACATCAGGCCGTCGCCCTCTTCGCGCAGATAGCCTTCGAAGGCCTCGTCGCGCAGGATCGGCATTTCCCGCAGGCCCTGTCGCTTGCGATCCACGATCTCCGGAACGGCATCGGTGATCCAGTACTGATGAAGGATCGGAATGGCTGGAATCTCCAGCCCCAGCATCGCGCCGGTCTGCCGGGCATAGTTGCCGGTCGCGGAAATGATATGTTCGCAGACGATCTCGCCCTTGTTCGTCAGAACTTTCCATTCACCGCTTGCGAGACGCTCGAAGCCGCGCACTTCGGTGTTGAGATGGACCTTGGCACCGCGGTCACGAGCACCCTTGGCCATGGCCTGGGTCACGTCGGCGGGCGCGATATGCCCGTCATCGGGATGATAGAGCGCACCCAGCATCTCATGATTGTTCTCCAGCAGCGGCCAGAGCGCCTTGATTTCCTGCGGGGTCAGCAACTCTGCCCGGATCCCCTGGACCTCGGCCACACTCATGTAGCTCTTGTATTCATCGAGGCGATCGCGCGTGTTGGCGACCCGGAGCTGACCGCATTTGTGCCAGCCGACATGCTGCCCTGTTTCGGCTTCCAACTGCTCGTAAATTTCGATCGTCTTGGCGATCATGCGCCCGATATTGATGCTGCGGGCATAGGAAGGAATGAGCCCGGCGGCATGCCAGGTCGAGCCAGCCGTCAGCTGCGTGCGTTCCAGCAGCGCGACATCGGTCCAACCCCGCTTGGTCAGGCCATATAAAATGGCGGCGCCAACACAGCCGCCACCGATAACGACCGCTCGAGCATGAGTCTGCATGAATACCGATCCCAATAAGATTTCATGTGAGACTACAAAGCCATTCGCCGTTTGTGACGTTGCAAAAAAATGCACCAAAGCATAACTTCAATTCATGCACAGACTGCGATCCCTGGTCCCCTCCGCGAATTACCTGTTCGTCTTTGAAGCTGCGGCGCGGCGAAGAAGTTTCACAGCTGCCGCCCAAGAGCTGAACGTATCGCAGCCAGCGGTCAGCAAGACGATCAAGCTTCTGGAAGAGGCTACCGGCTTGAAACTGTTCAGACGTGAAAATGCGCGCCTGGAACTCACCGCTGAAGGACACAGATTCTATAAGGAAACACAGCAGACCTTCGATCACCTGCACATGGTGCTGACGTCGCTGAGAACCAGGCATTCGAACGACACGGTCAGAGTGTCGTTTTCCGCTTCCTTCGTGCAGCTATGGCTTTTGCCGCGCCTGAAGGATTTCAAGTCCCGGCATCCGGATATTGTCCTGCGTATCGAAGAAAGCAGCCGCGACGACCAGGACCTCAACGAAGAGGATATCGATATTTCCGCGAGGCTGGGCAACGGCAAGTGGCCGGGGCTGGAAGCATGGCATTTCGTGACCGAGGAAGTCGCGCCGGTCTGCAATGCGGAGTATTTGCGGGATCATGGCGCCATCGAGACGCCCGCTGATCTACTGAGCCACCCGCTTCTGCATTTCGAGGAACGGCATCGTACGCGCCTGGGATGGCGGGAATGGCTTACACATCAGGGCGTGCCTTTGCCGCGGCTTCGGCAGGATTTCGTTTTTACCGATGCTCTCGGATCGATCGAAGCCGCGGTCCTTGGCCAAGGCATAGCGCTCGGCTGGAAGCATCTCGTCCATGACCATGTCGAGGCGGCACGTCTCATCTACCCGATCGATGCCGTGCACCGTTCGGGGCAGGCAGTCTATCTCATCATGCCCGCACAACGTCCCGCCAAACCAGCGGCCATGCTGTTTCGGGACTGGCTGCTCCAGCAGAACGCGGACGCACCCATTCGCATGAACGGCGGAACATCCGCGAATGCATGGAGCGCTTCCTCCTCGATCGCGCCCGAGGTAAAGGAATAGTGGTCCGGCGGCGCCGGATGGTGCGTATGGCCGGGGTTCCGCACCCTACATGTTGCCGACATACGAACGATGAACAAGGCTCTGCTGGACATAGTTGATCATCGTGATGAAGTCGAAAACCGGCCGCCCGGTCGCTGCCTGCACGGCATGCGCATAGGGCGGCAGATCGCTGCATTCCAAGAGGATGGAACGCACTTGGGGATGTTGCGCTACCAATTCGCTGGCGACCTCGATGACTTCGCGTTCGATCTCGGCAGAGTCCAGCGTACCCTTTTCTTCGAGAATGGCCTCACGAAATTCCCTCTGGCCCTCCATGCCGGCGATCGCCAGGGGAATGTCGCCGGGTACCGAGCAGGCTGAAAAGTGCCGTTGCGTAAGGCGCGAGGCGTCGGCCGTTATGATACCGACACTGCCGCCGCAAAGTGCATGCATGAAGGGTATCTGCATGAGGCTGGACAGGAAGACCGGAACGTCGACCGCTGCCGCCACCTCCTCTTGGAAATAGGCCATGAACCCGCAGGCACCGGTGATGGCCCGGACCCCCCTGTCCCTCAACTCGACCGCGGCTTCCACGAAAGCTTCCTCCAGAGCCGGATCGCGCTGGTTCAGCAACCGTTCGATGGAAGCGCCACGCACCTCCTGGAACCGCACGGGATAGTCATAGGTGGTTGCGTTGCCGACATTGCCGGGAATGCAGGGATAGGCGGCATCCAGTATGAGGATGCCGATCTGCTCGCCGTACCAGGACTGGGACCTGCGCCGGACCTTGTACACACTCATCGTTATCGTCTCGGTATCGTCTGAAAGATGAGGGGAGCGGAAAATGCTCCTGCTCCCCCGGCCTGATTATTGAACCAGGCGCGGAGCGCCGGTATCGGCTGCGGTGCCGTCGAGGCCGTAGGACTTCAGGATCTTGACGATGGTACCGTCCTGATGCATCGCCGCGATGTCGGCATCCAGAGCCTCACCAAGGTCAGTCGCCTTCTTAGAGTAGGGGAAGGCGGCCTGAGCGGCTTCCTTCGTGGCCTTGACGCGATCATCGGGGGCGGCGATCTCGACCTTGACGTCCTTCAACGCGCCTTTCTGAGCGGCGACGACGCCGGTGGAATAGCCGTCGACGGCAAGCTGGATACGGCCCGCGAACAAATCCTGCTGCATGTTGACCGAGTTAGGATAGAGCTTCAGCGAGGATCCCAGCAAGGTCTTCAGATCGGCGACCCAGAGATAGCCCTGGACGGTGCCGACCTTCTTGCCTTCCAGATCCTTGACCTGCTTGAAACCCTCCTTCGAATAGATCGCCATCTGGTCTGTATAGAGGGGTGCGGACAGGTTCATGACCTTTGCTCTTTCCGCGGTGCGATACCAATCGCCGGTCGTAATGTCGGCCTGGCCAGACAGGATATACTGGATCGCTGCGGCAGGATCGACAGCCACGGCTTTTATCGTCAGGCATTCTCTCTTGGCGAAATCGGCGGCGATGTCTCCATCGATACCTTTCATCGCACCAGTCTCGTCCATGAACGAATGTGGCGCGTAGGTTGTTACGGCCACGGTCAGGGTTCCGGGCGTGATGGTGGCGAACTTGTGCTTGGGCGTGCAATCTTGCGCCGACGCGAGTTGCACGCAGGCAGCCAAGCCGGCGGCAGCTGTCAAGATCGTGTAAACCTTTGATTTGATTGAAGGCACGCTGGGCTTCCTTTCGATGCGGGTTAACGTTGGGCATAGAGGCCCGCACGCCTCTCAACGTGGCTTACGAAGAGGGCGGCTGGTATCGAGACACAGGCGTAGAGCGCACCGGCGCATAGAAGGGCTGGAAAGTACCGGAATGTGGTCGAGCCGATCTCGTAGGCGCTGCTGACCAGTTCCGGCAGAGCGATTGCAAAGCAAAGCGACGTACCCTGGAAGATAAGGATCGAAAATCCCAACAGGGCCGGCAGGGCGACTCGCAAACTCTGAGGCAGGAGGACGAAGCGCAACTCGTCTATTCGGGTGAAGCAAAGCGCCTCGGAAGCTTCACGCTGGCCCTGCGGTATGGACAACAGGCTGGCCCGCATGATCTCGCTCGTATAGGCGCCGGTGTTCCAGGCCAGGGCGATGATCGCCGCGGCGAATGATTCGATCGTGAAGTTCAGGCTGGGTAAGCCGAAATAGATGAATTGCAAAAGCACCAGCGCGGGCGCGCCGCGCCCCACCTCGACGAGGAACAGGCAAAGCGCTCGCACGGCCTTGTTGCGGACCATCACGCCAAGGGCGAGCAGGAGTCCGAAGGGAATCCCGACAAGAAGGCTGAGGGCCGTGACCTGAAGGCTGACGGAGAAGCCCGCCAGCAGTTGCGGCATCCAAGAGATGAATTCGTCATATGTGGGAAACATCAGCGCGCCACCTTGCTTCGAAGGGCGGCATCCGCCTTGCGCGAAAGCCAGGCCACCGGCAGGCTCAACAAGATGTAGAAGAGCCCGACCACGGCGAAGATTTCCAGGCCCCTATACGTCAACTGCGAAAGCTGATTGCCCTGATAGGCGAGTTCCGCCACCCCTATGGTTGAGGCGACAGCGGTCTCCTTCATGAGACCGATGAGGTAACTGGCGGTCGTCGGTATCGCCACCCGCAGAGCCTGGGGAGCGATGATGTCCTTCATGGTCGACCAGCGACCGAGGTCGAGCGCAGCACATGCCTCCCATTGGCCGGCGTGGACGGCATTCAGCGCGCCGCGATAGATTTCCGCCATGTTGGCGCCGGCGATCAGACCGAGCCCGCACAAGGCCGCCACGAAGGGGCTGATCGGAAAATAGGTCATGCCGATACCGAAAAAGATGATGAACAGCCAGAGCATCGGCGGTATGGCCCGAATGATCTGGATGGCGATCAGGGTTGGCACGCGCACCAGGGCCAGGCGGTTCGTGCGCGCCGCCAGGAAAGGCGCACCCAATATCGCTCCGATGATGAAGGAGCCCAGGGTCAAAGCTGCCGTCCAGGCCAAGCCCCAGAGAAAGACCGTTATATAAGCCGTGCTCATCGGTCATGCACCGCGCGCAGAAACCGCTGCGTCCGCTCATGCTGCGGATCACGCATGACTTGGGCCGAGGGGCCTTTTTCGACGATCTGGCCGTCTGCCATGATCATGACCGTATCGGACACGTTCTCGGCAAATCCCATTTCATGCGTCACGACAATCATCGTCATGCCGCTGTTCGCGAGTGTGCGCATGACGGCGAGCACTTCGAGCCCAAGTTCAGGATCAAGAGCGGAGGTCGGCTCGTCGAACAGCATCACTTCCGGGTCGAGCGCGAGTGCGCGGGCGATTGCAATGCGCTGCTGCTGGCCACCCGAACAACGGACTGGAAACTGGGATGCCTTATCGGCAAGTCCGACGCGGCTAAGCAATTGCAACGACCGCTCGTCGGCCTCGGCGCGCTTTCGCCCTAGAACTCGTTCCTGAGGGAGGCTGACATTCCGAAGTACCGACATATGTGGGAAGAGGTTGAAGGACTGGAACACCATGCCGACACGTCGGCGTAGACCGGATAATTCTTCGCGGGAGACAGGCCGTGCGGCGTCGATGGTTGTTGGCCCGACGGTGATCGTGCCGCCGTCCGGTCGCTCCAGATAGTTGACGCACCGGAGCAATGTGCTTTTCCCTGAACCGCTCGGGCCTATGATCGCAAGGACTTCGCCTGACTTTATCTCGAGATTGATTTTATTGAGGACCGTCAGTGCTCCGTAATGTTTGCTGAGGGAATCGAGGCGGATGAGTGGACTGTTATTCTCTTTTTGCATCGCCTTAAGATTCCAGATTTGGCGCAGAATTTCTGCAATTATCTAGAATACTTACAGATAGATGCGGATTTTTCTCCATCGAAGTCCTCCCCTTCTCTTGTATTTCAGCAGCAGAGAAAAATAAATCTATGTTGTAAGTTTTTCGTCTTAATTCATCGTTTTTTTATTTTATTTGTATTGTATTTTTCCTTAAAGGGAGTTGTAGCATGAGCGGTCGTGGCAGCGGAGTATGAAAAAAATGCACTGATACATAGCCTCAGGTTATGCATTTTCCGTCGGAATTCCGAGACGTTCTCCAGACAGAAGTTCGGGACTTAGGTACGGGGACTGCACCAGTCGAGTGAACTTTGGATGAGCGTGATGGTCCGCTTGCAGGCGGACGTGTCGACGGTTGATGCCGCTCGCCGTAATGTGTGCTTAGAGCGGCAGGAGCATCGGCACATTTCAATGCGAGCCTATGAGGAATTTACAGGAGTGTTGTGGCTAATAGATCATCACCCATCTTGAGGCCCGAGAGTGACTGGGCCTCTGCATGGCAGGCCTGACATCGCGCTGCTTTCAGTCCGGGGAGGTCGATCTATCGGGACGCGTATCCAGAATGAGAGGCGGGATGCTTCGTGGCGCGCTTCATGATGTCGCCCTGGCGATGAGACGCGTGTGCCGAAACCGTTCCCCCTTGCTGGTTTGGGCGCTACAGCTTGCAGAGCGAGGACGCCACAAGAAGGCCGCTGCAGGAACTCGTCGATCTCATCCTCCCGAACCTTGCCGTCTCGGAGCAGGAACATCTGGTCGCTCGCAGGGCTTCGCCCCGATAGGTTGACGCCACAGACAGTCGGGAGCCTCTCGGTCTTCCACGCCACTGTGGGCAGGATGGCGGGGAATTGCGCAATTTCGCCATCTTCTTTTCAGATCCCTTCCGCGTTGCCGACGAATCTATCGCCGGGAAAAACGGAAAATAAAACGAAATGTCTGTTCTGGTGACGCGTCGCTTTGCGTTGAGGGTCCCAATCATAGCCCTCGCGGGGGTGCAGGGGACTCAAGCCCAGGCCAATAGCAATCGTAAACGCGTCGAAACACGGCTCAAGGGGCTCGAAACCCGTAGTGGCGGCCGCCTTGGCGTCGCTGTGTTGAATACCGCAACGGGCCAGCTGATCGGCAACCGGCTCGACGAACGCTTTGCCATGTGCAGCACGTTCAAAGCATTGGCCGTCGCCTTCACGCTCGCTCGTGTCGATCGTGGCGAAGAGCAACTCGGCCGTCGAATTTTCTTTACCGAACGCGATCTCGTAAAGCCGTTCAAGGCGACCAGGCCGTATCTCGCGAACGGCATGACGATAGAGCAACTTTGCGAAGCGGCAGCTGTCGTGAGTGACAGCACTGCTGCGAATTTGCTTTTGGCAAGCTTTGGTGGCCCCGGAGCGCTGACGGCCTATCTGCGATCTCTGGGCGATGTTGTTACCCGGCTCGATAAGGTCGAGTTGGATTTAAATGTGGTGAAGCCAGGAGAGACGCACGATACCACCTCGCCCCGTGCCATGGCCAATACGCTGCAGCGAGTCATACTCGGCGACGCCCTGTCATCCTCGTCTCGAGGACGGCTGACGAATTGGATGACTGAGTCGAAAGATGCCGCCGCGAGGCGACTTAGAGTCGGATTACCCGAGGGATGGCGTATCGCAAATAAGCCGGGGACCTGGGACGGAATATCGACCAACGATATCGGGGTGATGTTTCCACCCGGTCGTGATCCAATCGTGGTTGCGGCCTATCTCGGCGAGGCACCGGCATCGACCAAAGAACAAGAGGCGATCCTGGCTGATGTTGCCCGGATTGTTGCCGCGGAAGTGTAAGCAACCTGGCTGCCAACTGATCGTGCGAAATAACGGCGTTTTCTACGGATTTTGGGCGAGGGAAGCCACTAAGCTGCTGCAAGAGAGGGAAGGGGACGGAACCGCAAATACTTCTCCGGTAACATGCGGGTACCCGCTTCGTAGCGGGCGACAATGAAGGCCGTGCGGGCGTCGTCTTGCGGCTCTCGGTCTTCCAGCGCCGGTGGCTGTGGTTCATCAGGTCGGCCATGCACCGCTGGCGTCAGCAGATTGGCGAGTGCCGGATCTGCGATTTCCTCTTTGATCAGCCAGTTGGCGACGACCTGGCGAACATCGATCTGGAGTGAACCGCCCTCAGGTGTGAGCACGATCTCCCGGATTAGCGAGCGAAGGATATTCGAGGCCGTCATCCGTTTGGCTTCCGACTCCTCGAGCAACGCCGCGAGCGGAAAAAGTCGTTTTGTCCGCTCTCTCGTCGCTCGTTCGGCCGCATCATCGACCCCGCCATCGCCTCGACAAGCTGATGGAATCACGCCCTGGACAACAATGCAAATTGCCGGAAATCGCCGTCCACACCGACGAAATCCGGCAAACGCGAATACTTGCCAAGCTAAAAAACTAACGCCAAATCAGCGGTTTGCGAGTTCTTCACGGACGACTGCCGATCGGACCTTCAACAAGGACGCGCGCTTTCAACGCTGAAAGCGCGCGCTTGCTGTCGCCTCTTGCCAATTGGGCATGACCACTTGGACGAGCGTCTTTCGTCAGCTTCAATGCGAGAAGCCGGCGGCAGTTTCGCTGAGGCTCTTGCCCCTGGTCTCTGGGGCTAACCACTGCGACAACGCGGCCCCAAGGGCTGCAATGGCGGCGGCGATCAGCATGGTTGCAGAAGCCCCCAGATTAGTCATGGACCAGGGCATCAGGAAGGTGCCGACACCGGCTCCAACTCGGCTGACCGCAGCAGCGAAACCGGTGCCGATCCCACGGATCTCGGTCGGAAATACCTCGCCAGGGTAAATGCTGGTCAGCGTGTTGTATATGGCATTGAAAAAGGAGAAGACGAGAAACAGGATCAATACGATGATCGGGGGCGCTCCTGCCCATAGGCCGAGAACGGCAAGCGGGACGGTAGCGATCCACTGTGGCGGCACGGTTAGCGTGCGGCGGCCACATTTTTCGATCATCAGGACGGCGATCACACTCCCAGCCAATGCAACCATGGAGAGTCCAATACCACCCGCCAATCCGCCGCTGAGGCCGTATTTCTGCAGCACACTGTCAGCAAACGTGGCGATTGCGAAGTAAGGTGTGACGGCGCAGAACCAGAATCCTGACACGAACAGGGTAGCCCGCCAGTATCGACTGGAGAACAGGGTTCCAAAGCTACCCTTTTGGTTTTTTCCTTCGTGCTCCATATCCGCCGCGTCGTCCGAACTTTCCAGATAGCGATCTGCGATAACCCGTGCTTGCTCGGCGCGGCCTTGATTCCATAGCCAGCGCGGTGATTCAGGCATCCCGAGCCGACCAATGAACAAGGCAATCGCAATCAGGGTGCTCGTGCCGAGGATCATGCGCCAGCCGAGGTCGGTGTATTCGTTCAGCAAATAACCCACGATAAAGGCAATCATGAAGCCAGCATACCATGCAATGAGAGTGAGGCCCATGAGCCGACCACGTAGCCGGGCGGGTGCGAATTCCGACATCAATGGCCAGCCAACCGAATATTCGGCACCGATCGCAATGCCCATCAGCAGACGCACCAAGAACAATTGCATCGGTGAATCCACGAAGAATTGCATGGTGCCGACGAAGAGCTGCATGACGGAAGTCAAGAGGAACAGGGCCATATCGAGCATGAACAATGGTTTACGGCCGAACTTGTCACCCGCCCAGCCACCCAACGGGGCACCTATCAATATGCCGAACAGCGCGCCTGCCGCGATTAGACCTTCCCAGAACGGAGAAATCGCGAGTTCGGCGGTCATCTTCCCGGTCACCGGGCCGACGATCCCTAGGATATAGCCGTCTAGAAACATTCCACCAGTGAGGACGATAACCATCCTCAACATAAACCGTTTCTTGAATTCGGCCGCCTTGATATCATCTGCGTTTATATCTGTAGTTTTTATTATATTACCTAACGATGTCATCGGTTTCCCCTTCTTATTTGTTGAGACTGGATGGTGATGCCAATGCATTACCGCGGATCCGGCAGGTCCCGCGGTCGCAAAGGAGGGTTTTGGCCATCTGGCCGTTGTGCCACCGGCTTTCGCTGAAAGCTGTTTCGATCTGTCGTTCGAAATAGGGAGTGCACGAACCGTTGGCCTGGATCATGGAGGCGGATGCGCAGCATAAGTCGTTCGCATCTACTGCTAATGCAACAAGGCTGGTTGTCCGGGTGAAACACTCTGATCGAGCCGTAGGAGGCCGGCTATCGAGTGACAGGCGAAGGAGGAACGATGCTCCTGGTTCAGCCCATTGGGAGCTATCTTACATCCCCGGCTGGAGGTTTAGGTGTTGACGCGGATCCAGATTTGATCATCGGATAGTACGGCAGGATTTGCGAGAAGGTGCGCGCGCGGGCCATAAATCGTAGAGGAATTCTTAGATTTACTTGAAACACCCGTGAATTCCGTGCCGAAATACCATAAATTCGCATGGAAATACATCCTTTATCTGGAATGGGTGGATAATATCCACGTGTCGGCTAATTTGTATTTTATATCTTACCTACACAAAATACTGATAACATGGATTTGTCCGCGATCACTCGCCTGAAAAAATGACGGAAGGTATAACCTCAGGTTGGTCTCCACTCTCCCAACGATAACCTGACGCGCGTCCGGGGACTTGTCACGGTCATGCTCATCCAAGACCCCTTGATGTCGTTGGGTGCCTTCATCTTCATGCCATTCGCCTTTTTAGGCGTGCGGAAACTGGTCAAGCGTCCCAAGAAAATCATGCCGAACGAATTTGCCAGTAATACCAACCTGCGCTGATTAGAACCCACGGGCCCAATTGCGACGTCCGATGGTGATGATGTGCCAAGGCTGGTCG
>NZ_JAXOUF010000046.1:0-12649 GCF_034424805.1 Labrys sedimenti | reverse complement strand
GCCGAGTTCGCCCAGGCCGACGTCGCCTTCGTCATCGGCGCCAACGACGTCACCAACCCCGCCGCCAAGACCGACCCCGCCTCCCCCATCTTCGGCATGCCCATCCTCGATGTCGAGAAGGCCAAGACCGTCCTCTTCATCAAGCGCGGCATGGGATCGGGCTATGCCGGCGTCGAGAACGGGCTCTTCTTCAAGGACAACACCATGATGCTCTTCGGCGATGCCAAGAAAATGGTCGAGGAAATCATCAAGGCACTCTGATCAGGGAACGAATACTTCGCTCGACCTTCGAAAATCTTCAAACACCCAGGAAAGGCAAACCTGCCATGTCACAATGGATCCGTTTCGAGGAAGACGGGCAGGCCCAGTTCGGCCGGCTCGAAGGCGACGCCATCCACGTCCATCGCGGCGACATGTTCGGCATCGCCGCCGCCACCGGCCGGACCCTGCCTTTGGCGCAGGCCAAGCTCCTGGCGCCGACGGTGCCGAGCAAGATCATCGCGCTCTGGAACAATTTCCATCAGCTCGCGGCTAAGCTTGATGTCGCCGTGCCGCCGGAGCCGCTCTATCTCCTCAAGGCGCCCACCAGCGTCACCGCGCCGGGGGCGACCGTGGCAAGGCCTGCCTCCTATGATGGCCGGGTGGTCTATGAAGGCGAGCTCGGCATCGTCATCGGCAAGCCCTGCAGCAACGCCTCCGAAGAGGAAGCTCTGGATGCCATCTTCGGCTATACCTGCGTCAACGACATCACCGCCGGCGACATCATCAGCCGCGACGCGACCTTCGCCCAATGGGTACGCGCCAAGAGCTTCGACGGCTTCGGCCCCTTCGGCCCGGTGATCGCCACCGACATCGATCCCGCGAGCCTGGTTGTGCGGACGCTGCTCAATGGCGACGAGCGCCAGAACTATCCGATCGCCGACATGGTCTTCCCGCCGGCCCAGCTCGTCAGCCTGATTTCCCGGGATATGACCCTGCTGCCCGGCGACCTGATCTGCTGCGGCACCTCGCTCGGCGTCGGCGCCATGAAGGAAGCGCAGAACGATGTCCGCGTCAGCATCGAGGGCATCGGCTGCCTGCAGAACCGCTTCGTGCAGTAATAGGCCGGGTAGGCTGGCAGAATGCCCAGCCTACGAGAGGCAGTGCCTCGCGTGGGCCTGTCTTCACTCTACTGCGTCACGAGTGGGCGCAGCGCCTCTTTACCCTCCCCTTGATGGGGAGGGTATGGTCGCGCTTCGTGACTCAGTAGAATTCAGACCGGCACGACACCATCGCTCCTCACCAAAAAAGTGGCCGGTCTGAAGACCGGCCCACCATTTCTTCCCGAAAGACTCGTTTTCAAGCCGCCTTCGCTCTCGCCGCCAGCGCCCGGCCGATCGTGTCGCCGACCAGATGCGGGCTCGATGCCACGGTAATGCCGGCCTTCTCAAAGGCGGCGATCTTGGCTTCGGCGCGGTCGCGTCCATGCATGGTGAGGGCGCCGGCATGGCCCATGCGCCGCTCGGCCGGGGCATGCAGCCCGACGACCAGGCCGACGATCGGCTTGGAGGGCCTGACGGAAGCGACGTAATCGGCCGCTTCCTGTTCTTCCTCGCCGCCGATCTCGCCGATCAGCACGATGCCTTCGGTCTTGGCATCGGCAAGGAAGAGTTCGACGCAGTCGCGCATCGACAGGCCATGCACCGGGTCGCCGCCCACCCCGACGGTGGTCGACTGCCCGAGACCCGCAGCCGTGACCTGGGCGATCACCTCGCTGGTCAGGGAGGCCGAACGCGAGACGATGCCGACGCTGCCCGGGCGCTCGTTGCCGGTTGCCATCACGCCCATCTTGCACAGGCCCGGCGACAATATCCCCTGCGAATTGGGGCCGATCAGCCGGGTCTTCGATCCGGCGAGCGCATGGCGTACCCTGATCATGTCGAGCACCGGCACCCGTTCGGTGATGGCGACCACCAGCGCAATCTCGACCTCGATGGCCTCGATGATGGCGGCACTTGCCTGGGCCGGCGGCACGAAGATCATGCTCGCATTGGCGCCGGTTTCCCTCGCGGCTTCGGCGACGGTATCGAACACCGGCGCACCGAGATGAGATCGACCGCCCTTGCCGGGCGTGACACCCGCCACGACCTTGGTGCCATATTCGATCATAGCAGCAGTATGATGAGTTCCGGCCCAGCCGGTCATGCCCTGGCAGACGACGCGGGTTTCACCGTCGATGAGGATAGCCATTTCGCCCTCCCTTGAGCGCCAAAGGCGCTATCGCATTATTTTGGACTTATCAGTCTGAAACTGCAGCAAAATCGCTGTCAGCGTGCGGCAGCAACGGCCTTCGCGGCCGCCGTCCACATGTCCGGGCATTCGATGATGCGGCAGCCGAAATTGGCGAAACGCGAACGGGCATAATCGGCATTGTTGCCGGCAAGCCTGGTCACCACCGGCAGGGTGCGCCCGGCCCGGCGCATGGCGATGCCGAGACCTTCGGCAACCGTGTCGCAGGACTGCATGCCGCCGCCATGCACATTGATGAGCAAGGCGCGCACCTGGGGATTGTCGAGCAACAGGCCGAAGCCATGGGCGATGTCGAGGCTGGTCGCCGTGGTACGGATATCCATGAAATTGGCCGGCGCGCCGCCGGCGGCATGGACGAGGTCGACCGTGGCGAGGCCGAGTCCGGCGCCATTGGCGGCGATGCCGACGGCACCGTCCATGCGGACATAATTGAGCTGGCGCTGGCGGGCCTTGACCTCGTATTCGTCCTCATCCTCTTCGCGCAGCTCCGCCAGGGAAGCCTGGCGGAACAGGGCATGGTCGTCGATGATCATCTTGACGTCGAGCGCGAGCAGCCTGTCGTCGGCGGTGAGGACCAGCGGGTTGATCTCGATCAGGCTAGCGTCGAGTTCCAGGAAAGCGCGGCGCAGGCCATCTGCGAGAGCCGTGAAGGCTTCGGCGGGCTGGCCGGAGAGGCCGAGGTGCGCCGCAAGCGCCTGCAGGTCCTCGAGTCTCACCTGGCTGCCATCCCCGAGGGAGAGCCGCTCAAGACCGTCTTCTCCGGCAAGAACGCGCTCCTCGATATCGTCACCGCCGGCGCCGCTCGCGGCCAGGACCAGGGTGCCGCTGGCGGCATGCACGCTGAGCGACAAATAGAAGCTGCGGATGTGGTCGACGGCCGCCTCCACCAGCACGCGCTCGACGACGCGGCCGTGCGAACCGCTCTGCTCGGTAACCAGGCGCCGGCCCAGTAGGACCTGGGCTGCATCCTCCGCCGCTTCGGGCGAGGTAACGATGTGGACTCCACCGGCCCGCCCGCGCCCGCCGGCATGGATCTGCGCCTTCACGGCAAAACGGGAACCACCGAGGCGACGTGCCACCTGTCCCGCCTCGTCGGCCGTGATGGCGACGGCACCCTGCGGTGCCTCGACGCCATAGGGCGCCAGGATCTGCTTGGACTGGAACTCGTGCAGTTTCATCATTCCCTCCCATGCATCGATTTCGTTCTTATCTGGTATAACGTATACCAGATAAGAACGACTGTCAAAACATTGGAGCGCGGACATCTCAGCGACATGCAGACATGTCGCGATGTCCGCTCCCCTCATCCGTCAGACACAGCGTTTCCAAGAGCGGACAGGATGTCCGCGCTCCACACAAAAAAGGCGGGCACCGCAACGGCACCCGCCCCCATCATCTCAAGGAGAAAGCCTCACTCTGCCGCCATGGCCAAGGGCCCGCCAAGGGCGCCGCTTCCCGCGATCTCGTCGATGCGGCTCTGGTCGAAGCCGAGCACGTCACGCAGGACCTCCTGCGTATGTTCGCCCAACAGCGGTGAGCGTTCGACCACGGTGGGGCTGTCGGAGAGCTTAATCGGATTGCCGACCGAGAGGTAGGGCCCGCGCTCGGGATGGTCGACCTCGACGACGGTTCCCGTCACCCTGAGCGAGGGCTCGTTGGCGATCTCGCGCATCGACAGGATCGGCCCGCAGGGGATGTCGTATTTGTTGAGGATGTCCATCGCCTCGAACTTGTCCTTGGTCTCCGTCCATTTCTCGATGGTGTCGAAAATGGAACGAAGCCGCGGCAGGCGCGCTTCCGGCGTGGCATAGTCGGGATCGGTGATCCACTCTTCCTTGCCGATCACCTTGCAGATCGCGCCCCAGACAGGCGCCTGCGTGATGAAGTAGATATAGGCATTAGGATCGCTCTCCCAGCCCTTGCATTTGAGGATCCAGCCCGGCTGGCCGCCACCCGAGGCATTACCGGCGCGCGGCACGGCATCGCCGAATTTGCCATTGGGATATTGCGGATATTCCTTCAGCGGCCCGCGTTCGATGCGTTGCTGGTCGCGCAGCTTCACCCGGCACAGATTGAGCACGCCGTCCTGCATGGCGGCATCCACGCGCTGGCCGCGCCCCGAATGGGTGCGCTGGTAGAGCGCGGTGACGATGCCGAGCGCCAGATGTAGGCCGGTACCGGAATCGCCGATCTGCGCGCCGGTCACCAGAGGGGGGCCGTCGTCGAAGCCGGTGGTCGAGGCGGCGCCGCCGGCGCATTGGGCGACGTTCTCATAGACCTTGCAGTCCTGGTAGGGACCGGGGCCGAAGCCCTTGATCGAGGCCACGATCATACGAGGATTGAGTTCCTGGATGCGGGCCCAGGAAAAGCCCATTCGATCGAGCACGCCGGGAGCGAAATTCTCCACCAGGACGTCGCAGCTCCTGACGAGCTCCTCGAGCACCGCCTTGCCGGCCTTGTTCTTGGTGTCGAGCGTGATGGAGCGCTTGTTGTGGTTGAGCATGGTGAAATAGAGGCTGTCGACATTGGGAATGTCGCGCAGCTGGGTGCGGGTGATGTCGCCGACGCCCGGCTTTTCCACCTTGATCACATCGGCGCCGAACCAAGCCAGCAATTGCGTGCAGGTCGGACCGGATTGCACATGCGTGAAGTCGAGGATGCGCACGCCTTCGAGTGCCTGTCCCATCGTTCCCTCCTCGGAAATATCATCTGTTATGGCGAGGGAGCGGGATGGCCGGGCCTATGGCTGCTGTTGCAAGGCTGACCGGCCATCCCGCGATCTCACTTATACATGGTCTGGTTCTTGGTGCCCGGCGCGTATTCGTCCGGATCGACCCAGATGTTCACCAGCGCCGAACGCCCCGTCTTGGCCATGGCTTCCCGGGCCCGCCGCAGGGCAGGCTGGATCTCGTTGGGATCGCGGACTTCCTCGCCGTGATTGCCGAGCATCTGCGCAAATTTCGAGAAGGCCACGTCGCCGAGCTTGTTGCCGACATTGCCGCGCTCCTCGCCATATTTGGCGACCTGGCCGTAGCGAATCTGGTTCATCGAGGAATTGTTGCCGATGACGGCGAGATAGGGCGCCCCGAAGCGATCGGCGGTTTCCATGTCGAAGCCGGTCATGCCGAAGGAGCCGTCGCCGTAATAGCAGAGCACCTCCTTGTTGGGGTTGGCGAGCTTGGCCGCCAGGGCAAAGCCGGTGCCGACGCCGAGTGAACCCAGCGCACCCGGATCCATCCACTGTCCCGGCCCGCGCGGACGCACGGCCTGGGCCGAAATCGTCACCACGTCGCCGCCGTCGCCGATATAGATGGTGTCCTCACCGAGAAACTCGTTGAGTTCATAGGCGACGCGATAGGGATGGATCGGCGTCTGATTGGAGAGGAACAGCGGCATCAGCTTTTCGGTCGCCACCACTTCGGCATCCTGAAGCATCTGCATCCATTGCTGGCGCAGCTGGCGCTTGCCCTTGTCCATGCGCCCGGAGGCCGCCTGCAGCACGGCGTCGAGGATCGCGCCGGGGTCGCCGACCAGGCCGAGATCGATGTCGCGATTCTTGCCGACGGTGCGGTAGTCCATGTCGATCTGGATCAGCTTCAGGTCCTTGCTGATGCGCTTGCCATAGCCCATGCGGAAATCGAAGGGCGTGCCGACGATGACGAGCACATCGGCCTTGGCAAAGGCGAGCGAGCGCGTGCGGTCGAAATGGTGGGGATCGCCGGGCGGCAGCAGGCCGCGGCTGGCGCCGTTGAAATAGCCGGGAATGTCGAGCCCGCGCAGCAGCGCGATGGCTTCCTCCTGGCCACGGCCGGTCCAGACCTGCTGGCCGTAGAGGATGGCGGGACGCTCGGCGGCGACCAGGATGTCGGCGAGCTTCTCGATATCGGCGGGATCGCCGATCGACTTGGTCGAGGCGCGATATTTGCCGGATTCCGGCAGGACCGCACGGTCGAGGGTGACTTCCCGGTCGAGCACGTCACGCGGGATCTCGAGATAGGACGGGCCATAGGCGCCGGCGAAGCATTCGCGCGCCGCCATCGAGATCATGTCGGCGACGCGTTCGGTGGAGGAAACCGTCGCGGCGAATTTGGTGATCGGCTTCATCATGTCGACATGCGGCAGATCCTGCAGCGAACCCATCTTGTGCTGGGTCAGCGCGCCCTGCCCGCCAATATGCAAAACCGGGCTCTCCGACCTGAAGGCGGTGGCGATGCCGGTCATCGCATTGGTGCAGCCCGGACCTGCCGTGGTGACGACGCAGCCGAGCTTGCCGGTCTGGCGCGCATAGCCATCGGCGGCATGGGCCGCGACCTGCTCGTGGCGGACGTCGACGATGCGGATGCCTTCGTCGAGACAGCCGTCATAGATGTCGATGATATGCCCCCCGCACAGGGTGAAGATCGTGTCGACACCCTCGGCCTTGAGCGCCTTGGCGACGAGATGTCCACCGGAGACAACGCTGCCATCGCGGGCTTTTTGCTTGAGCGTGTCTTCGGCCGTCGTGGTCACGGGCTTTTGCAGTGCTGTAACCGTTGCCATTGGGGCAATTCCTCCCGTTGTTCTTCGCAACGATATGCCGCTGAGGGTCATCGGCTTTGATGGGACCGCCTCCGATGTAGAGGGGCAATCAACTATGCCGAAATCGCCTTCTACTTGGCGGGATGACGCCGTGGCATGCCGTACAGCTGGTACATTGGCATGCCAGATACCAGAGTGTCAATCCGCATTTTTTACCTTCGACAGGGTCGGAACCGGTCTCTTTCTTCACCGGAAATGGAGATTAATTCTCTTTAATTTCAAATACTTGCTATTCATTTCAACGGGGAAGGCGAGTAAAATTGCGGCTGCAGGAAACCAGACTTTGCCGGTTCGAAGGACGGTCTGCGTCGACGAATTCGCGAGTTTGTGACGTCCGTAGTTTCATGCCGCGATGCAGTAAAGCCTGCGAACGAGACCTTGCATTTTCGTGTTTAGTGTAGAGGTACCCCTAAACTGGATTTAGCCCACACCGCCCGCCAGACAGGGGAACAAGCTGGTTGCAGATGAGCTGAGGCTGTTTACTTCGCAATGCAAAGAGCGCATGACTGCATTGCAACATTGCCCCTACCCTTCTGGGATCTGGTATGCCAGATTCGCGACAACACAGGATCTTTCCTCGAACACCCAATGTGGAGAACGACCATGACCACTTCCGCTCTGTCCCGTAGCCCTGCTGTCCGCCCGGTGTCGACCCGCATCTGGGCAGCTTTCTCGGGCTTCCTGATGAAGATGGCCCAGGCCGATATCCGCGCCGGTTCCCGCGAACCTTTCGGCCTCTGAAGGCCAGGATCGCAACCGCCCCTTCATCCGAGATCTGGGGCGGGAACCCGGGAATGGCTTCGGTCGGATCGATTCGACTGAGTTGATTGCCAGGCCAGCTCCGCACTCGCCACAGTTCAAAGCGGGTGAGGGGGTCTATGAGCGCGCGCTTGGGAGACCGGTTCGGTCGCCTGCGCGTGCACCCTGTCGGCATGGCCGCCGGTGGTAGCCGAAGACGCAAAATCGCCTCTGGCATGCCAGAGAATTGTGTCTGGCTTACGACTATTTATAGTATGAATGCGACATGAAGCAGAGTTACGGCTGCTTCTGTGCAACTTTTTTTGATCTATTCGCAATTGTGCGAACAACAGAGGCACGCGAAGCGAAGATCTCAATTCTTTCCGTAACTTGATGCCGTTTGTCCCTCCACCCCATCCGCTCTGAACCGCCCCGGAAGACGCCTCTTCCGGGACGATTCGGCGTGTCTAGGCAAAAAACGGCGCTTGCCAACTGGCATGCAAGATACCAATATGGCGACACAACCTGCTTAATGGAGCCTGGGCTCCGTCCAACCTCCAACAAAAACCAAGGGGGACTGCAATGGTAGGGTCGCAAGGAGAGGAAAACCTGCCGAAGGTATCGGATGCCTTCCGCTGGACACAGCTTGCAATCGGCGTCGTCTGTATGGTGATGATCGCCAATCTCCAATATGGCTGGACATTCTTCGTTCCCGACATCCAGAAGACGTTCGGCTGGGACCGGGCAGCCATTCAATGGGCTTTCACCCTGTTCGTCCTGTTCGAGACCTGGCTCGTGCCGGTCGAAGGGTGGTTCGTCGACAAATACGGGCCAAAACTCGTAGTGGTCTTCGGTGGTGCACTCTGCGCCGTCGGCTGGGTGATCAATTCCTACGCCACTTCGCTCACTCTATTCTATCTGGGACAGATCATTGCCGGTATCGGCGCCGGCGCCGTCTACGGCACCTGCGTGGGCAACGCGCTGAAATGGTTCCCGGACAAGCGCGGCCTCGCGGCCGGCATCACGGCGGCCGGCTTCGGTGCCGGCTCGGCCCTGACGGTTGCGCCCATCCAGGCCATGATCGCCAATGACGGGTTCCAGGCCGCCTTCTTCTGGTTCGGCCTCGGCCAGGGCATCATCGTCATCATCTTCGCGCTGTTCATGCACACGCCCCGCAGCGGCCAGGTGCCGGCTCCCGTGCTGAACAAGAACATCGTGCAGACCCGCCGCAACTTCGCGCCGACCGAAGTGCTGCGCCAGCCGATCTTCTGGCTGATGTACTTCATGTTCGTGATCGTCGGCGCCGGCGGCCTGATGGTAACCGCCAACCTCAAGCCGATCGGTGCAGACCTCAAGCTCGACGGCGTCCCGGTCTCGCTGTTCGGCCTGACCATGACGGCCGTGACCTTTGCCGCCACGCTCGACCGTATCCTCAACGGCCTCACCCGCCCCTTCTTCGGCTGGGTGTCGGACAAGATCGGCCGCGAGAACACCATGTTCATCGCCTTTGCGATGGAAGGTGTCGGCATCTACATGCTGCATCTGTTCGGCCACGATCCGGTCTGGTTCGTTCTGCTCTCGGGCTTCGTGTTCTTCGCCTGGGGTGAGATCTATTCCCTCTTCCCCTCGACCTGCACGGACACGTTCGGCTCCAAATATGCCGCGACCAATGCCGGCCTCCTCTACACGGCCAAGGGAACGGCGGCCCTGCTCGTCCCCTTCGCCAACATACTGCAGCAGCAGACCGGAACCTGGGACGTGGTGTTCATCATCGCGGCGGGCGCCAATATCCTGGCGGCCATCCTCGCCATCGGTGTCCTCAAGCCCTGGCGTGCCGGCGTGGTGCGCAAGCACGAGCTACAGCAGCCGGCCAACACCGCCGCGGCGTAGCTCTCGCGTGGCAGGCATCAGCCCGCCATGTCACAGCGCGAAAGCCGGTGCCCTGACAGGCACCGGCCGGGAAGATCACCATAGGATCCCGCACCGATATCTCATTCAGTATCGCTACAGCCTATGCCAGGTCTCGGCGGTGCCGACATAGCCGAGGCCAGAAACCGACTAATTCATTGAATAAGAACAATATCTTCCAGGACATAGCCAAAGCCTGAGCCTTTGACTCCACGCGATACGCGGAAATCAACCGAAATCAGGTTCTTTCCAGCTAAAGCCTTTTGCAATCAGGCGGAATCGCCAGGAAACGCAAAGTCACATCGAAATAAAAATGGAAAAGAGGCGCGGTTTTCGCTTCGACGCGTTCTGTCCCGGTCGATAGCGAAAGTCGCGCTTGACAAATTCAAATCTGGCATACCAGATACCAGAAATTCAGATTCCCGCCGACAGGACGAAGCTTCGATCCGGCAACGACCAGGGAGAAAACAGCATGAACATCCAGGCCAAACCAGCTCAATCCATCCAGGCCGATGTCCGGGCCATTCTCGATGCCGTGAAGGCATCCGGCCGCACCAGCCTCACCGCCCCCGAGGGCAAGCTCGTCTGTGACGCCTATGGCATTCCCGTGCCGAAGGAGGGCCTGGCGCGCTCCGGCGCCGAGGCAGCCAAGCTTGCCGGCGACATGGGCTTTCCGGTGGTGATGAAGATCGTCTCGCCGGACATCCTGCACAAGACCGAAGCCGGGGGCGTGATCGTCGGCGTGGCCTCCACAGCCGAGGCCGAAGCCGCCCACGACAAGATCCTCGCCAATGCGAAGGCCTACAAGGCCGACGCCCGCATCGAGGGCATCCAGGTCCAGCAGATGCTGAAGGGGGGCCAGGAAGTCATCATCGGCGCCGTGACCGACGATAGCTTCGGCAAGCTCGTCGCCTTCGGCCTCGGTGGCGTGCTGGTCGAAGTCTTGAAGGACATCACCTTCCGCCTGGCGCCGATCGATCGTGACGAGGCCCTGTCCATGCTCGACGGCATCCAGGCCGCCGAGATGCTCAAGGGTGTGCGCGGCGGCGATCCGGTCAACCGCGATGCCCTCGCCGACACGCTGGCGAAGGTCTCCCAGCTAGTCACCGATTTCCCCGAGATCACCGAGCTCGATCTCAATCCGGTCTTCGCCACCAAGGACGGTGCCACCGCCGCGGACGTGCGCATCGTGGTGGACTTCGAGGCCAAGCCTGCCCGTCCCAGGCCCTCGCAGGATGCCATCGTCACCTCGATGAACCGCATCATGCGTCCCGAGGCCGTTGCCGTGATCGGCGCCTCCTCGGAGGACGGCAAGATCGGCAATTCGGTGATGAAGAACCTGATCAATGGCGGTTACAACGGCCAGATCTATCCGATCCATCCCAAGGCCGACGAGATCCTGGGCTACAAGGCCTATCGAAGCGTGAAGGACGTGCCCGGCACCATCGACACGGCCGTCTTTGCCATTCCCGCGAAATTCGTGGCCGGCGCCCTGGTCGAATGCGGCGAGAAGGGCATTCCGGGTGCCGTGCTCATTCCCTCGGGCTTTGCCGAAACCGGCAATGAGGAAGGCCAGCGCGAGATTCAGGAGATCGGGCGCAAATACAATATCCGCCTGATGGGACCGAACATCTACGGTTTCTATTATACTCCGTCCAATCTCTGCGCGACCTTCTGCACCGCCTATGACGTCAAGGGCTCGGCCGCCCTTTCCTCCCAGTCGGGCGGCATCGGCATGGCGATCATCGGCTTCTCGCGCTCGGCCAAGATGGGCGTCTCGGCCATCGTCGGCCTCGGCAACAAGTCCGATATCGACGAGGACGACCTGCTCACCTTCTTCGAGCAGGACGACAACACCAAGATCATCGCCCAGCATTGCGAGGACCTCAAGGACGGCCGCGCCTTCGCCGAGGTTGCCCGCCGGGTCTCCAAGAAGAAGCCGGTGATCGTGCTGAAGGCCGGCCGCACCTCGGCCGGCGCCAAGGCTGCGAGCTCGCACACCGGCGCTCTCGCCGGCAATGACCGCATCTATGAAGACGTCTTCAAGCAGGTCGGTGTCATCCGTGCCCGTTCGTTGCGGCAATTGCTGGAATTCGCCCGCGGCGTGCCGATCATGCCGACGCCCAAGGGCGAGAACGTGGTGATCATCACCGGCGCCGGCGGCTCGGGCGTGCTCTTGTCGGATGCCTGCGTCGACAATGGCCTATCGCTGATGTCGATGCCGGATGATCTCGATGCGGCCTTCCGCAAGTTCATCCCGCCCTTCGGCGCGGCCGGCAACCCGGTGGACATCACCGGCGGCGAACCGCCCTCGACCTACAAGAACACCATCAAGCTCGGCCTCGAGGACGACCGCATCCATTCTATCATCCTGGGTTATTGGCACACCATCATCACGCCGCCGATGACCTTCGCCAAGCTGGTGATCGAGGCCAAGGAAGAGATGAAGGCCAGGGGCATCGAAAAGCCGATCGTCGCCTCCCTCGCCGGCGACGTGCAGGTCGAGGAAGCCTCCGAATATCTCTACGCCCATGGCGTGCCGGCCTATGCCTATTCCACCGAACTGCCGGTGGAAGTGCTCGGCGCCAAATATAAATGGGCCAGAGGGGCGGGTTTGTTGTGAGGCCGGCCTGGTAACCCGCCTGACAAGGCAGGGCGCAACCAGCCTTCTCCGCGCAGCGGGGAAGGTGCCCCGAAGGGGCGGATGGGGGTGTAGCGGGTAGCACACTAAACCCAACAAGATTGCACCACCGTCACACCTGCCTTCAACAGCCATCGCATTGCCCGCCACACCCCACCCGACCCCGCTTCGCGGGGCCACCCTCCCCACCTTCGGTGGAGAGGGCTGGTAACGCCTTGTTCTGCCAACGTCGCCAACGTGCGAACGCTATCGTGCCAGAGCAAAACAGTCCTCACGAGGTCCAAGAAGAATGAACATCCATGAATATCAGGCCAAGGCCGTGCTGCAGAGTTTCGGCCTGCCCATCTCCCCCGGCGCCGCGGCGCGAACCGTCGAGGAAGCGGTGAAGGGAGCCAAGGAGCTGCCCGGTCCGCTTTACGTGGTGAAGTCGCAGATCCATGCGGGCGGTCGCGGCAAGGGCAAGTTCAAGGAACTGCCTGCCGACGCCAAGGGCGG
>NZ_JAXOUF010000045.1:0-14253 GCF_034424805.1 Labrys sedimenti | reverse complement strand
CATGGCCGCGCTCGTCGGCTCGCTATCGCGCACCGCCAATGGCAAAGCCTCCTGAACGCGACTACTTCACGGGAGACGCCTTGGCGAAGCCAGTAAGCGAAAAAGTATCGACGTTGCGATGTCCACGGCCAGTCAACGTCACGATTGTCAGGCGTTGACCTGCTTTCATCAGCTCGATAATCTTGCCCTGATCCCCGTCGTTTTGCGGCGAGCCATTCTCGCCTTTCCCATAGACCATGAAACTGCGTCCTCCGATCTGGAGGCTATGCGAGCTTCCCGTCCGGAGGGGAAATCCCAGGGAGACAGCAATTTCCGGCATTGCAACCCTTCCCGCATGATGGGTGACGAACATGCTGCCGGGATCTCGGCGCAGGCCATCGGGGCTTCTTACCTTCGGAACGGCTTGTACGTAGCAATCCCGAGTGTTCGAACCCTCCACCGCGTAAACCTTCCAGTCCCCGAATGTGCCCATGAGCTGAGGCGATGCCGCCATTGCGGGCGCCAAACTTCCTCCAACGAGCACAGCGATGGCCGCAAGGAGCCGAGGCCACGTCAAATAACGACTCCATCGGATCTTGGCAGGCATAAAGGCCGTGATCTTCGTTGGGCAACGGGGCACACGTTTGGCGGCTGGCATTCCGTGGATTCCTTGCAAGAAAGGGGCATTGGCCACTTGAGAGCGTCGGCGCGGGTGCGCGGCTCGGCGCAGGACCTGCGTTGCCTAGGGAGGCCGTCTGCCCATGTAAGAGGTCTGCCAATCTATATCGAGTTTCGATATAGATTGGCAATCGGGGCGAAGCCAGAGCTGGTGCCAAGGTAAATGATCGTTGAACGAGAATAGTAGGCTCCACGGGGTGAAAGCTACGCGTAAGATGCGCTCGCTATCGCCTTCTTTCAGCAAGCTGGACCTCGAGGCGGCTATGTCGAGGTCAGAATCCTTGCTGTAGCGCGTCGGATATGAAGTCAGCTGTCATTGCTTGGTGGCAACAGGAGAATGTCTGAATGACCATTCGGCCCAGAGTGACACCGCGATTGTCAGAAGGCCTATGACGCGGTGAGCCCAGGCGATGAGAAAATCCGTCCCAAAGCCGAGGAGATGCGGGGCGAAAACGAGCCAGAGCCCAAGTGCGGTCGTGACCCATTCTTCCCACTGGGAAATCTGGAACAGCGACGCTTCGAAAAGAGACGCCGCGGCGAGATAGGCAAGCAGGATTGCCCCCAGCCAGGCGCTCCAACTCGCTGCGTGATCGCCGGTGCCGGCGATCCACGGCATGACAAAAAGAGCGAGCGCAAGGATGCCGAGAAGCCAATCCTGCGCGCTTTTATTCTGCCAGATCGTACGGGGCATTTCGTCCTCCAACACTGACGCCAGATAGGTTCGAAAAAGGAAGCCAAATATATCGAATATCGATATATTTGGCTTGTTAAATTGCCGTAATGGGGCGGCGCCTGCCTTGGTTAAGGCGTCGCCCATCGGGGATGTTCCTCCTGATCAGGCCCTAACTTCCTGGCGCTGGAAGGCGATGTAGGCGATGGTGTAGACCAGCACCATCGCCGCAATCATTCCGGACAACTGCGGCCAGATCAAAAGAATGCTTTGCCCGAACGGAAGCGGCGAGCCGATTACCGCGCCCTCGAGTTGACTCATGAACACGAGCCCGAGGGAACGGGTTGCCGGATTGAGGAGGGCGCTGATCGTCTCGCCATAGAGCGTATTCGGCGAGAGACGCGCAATCATGTGCGAGACCTCCATCTGATGGACCGCCGTCATTGGATCATAGGGATTGACCGGAGCGATGAAGCTGGCCGCCAGTGGTGCGATCATGCCCCAGAACAAGGTGAACACCAGCCACAAGGTCAGCGTCGCGAGCGCTGATGTGGCGGGGGAGCGGAAGATCGTCGAGAACAACAGCGCCACCGCCAGCCACACGCCTGCATAGGCCAGTGAAGCCAGGAGAAACGCGATGCCGCGCAGGATTTCCTCACCCGACGGAGGCAGGCCCAAAGTGAGAATGCCCATGCCTGTTATCAGCAGCCATAGAACGAGGAGGCAAATGCCGATGACCGTCATCCCGCCCAGGAATTTTCCCGCCAAGAGCGCGTCACGATAGATAGGTTGGGACAGGATACGGCTCATCGTCCGGCGGCTATACTCGCCATTCACCGCGTCAAATCCCAAGGCGATGCCAACCAATGGCAACAGGAACCCGAGGAAGGCGACGAAGGAGGGTAACGGTTCGCGGGCGGTCGTCAGCAGGCGCAGGAAGAGAAACGGATCTTCGCCGACATTGGCCTTGATCTGACCGATCGCGCCATAGATCGCGCCGGCCGCGGTGAGAATCACCAGTAGAGTCACCAGATGCATCCTGGCGCTCGTCATATGATCAGCGGCCTCTTTGAGGGCTACAGTCGACGTCCCGGTAAAAGGCGAGCCTTCACGCTGCATGTGTCACCTGTTCAAAATAGCGGACATAGACATCGTCGAGGCTGGATCTTTCGGAGGAAAGACGGCTTAGCGTACCTCCTGCCTGAATGATCGTTTTGGCGATTTCGTTGCGCAGGTCTCGGTCAGCCTCGACGCGCAATACGCCGGATGCCGACGAGGATATCCGGGTGACGCCAGCGATGCGACCCAGTAGGGCTTCTGCCTGGCATCCCTGCGCTTCGACTTCCGTCACACCGAAGCCCCCAAGCACCTGCCGTGCAAGGTCGGGAACACGCCCTACCAATCCCGCCTTGCCGCGATGAAACAGGGCAACGCGTGAGCAGACCGCCTCGACCATGTTGAGCAGATGCGAAGAAAGGATCACCGTCATTCCCTCTCGCGACAGCCGGCCGATCAATTCGAGCAGTTCCTGGGTCGACTGCGGATCGAGACCTGCAGTGGGCTCGTCCAGGATCGCCACCTCGCATGCCTTGACCAGCAACTCGGCTATTCCCAGGCGTTGCCGCATGCCGCGGGAAAAGGTTGCGACGCGCCGGTCGGCCACATCGCTCAGGCGTACCCGCGACATGGCCGCATCGATACGAGGCTGCAGTTCGGATGTCGCAATCCCGCCCAGTCTTGCGGTGTAGGTTAGGTTTTCTCTTGCGGTGAGGTGGTCGTAAAACCCAACGGCATCGGGCAGATATCCCACTTTCCGCTTCACCTTGAGCGGTTCGCGCAAGGGATCGAAGCCCAGTACGCGCACGTGCCCGGTACTGGGTTCGGTCAAGCCAAGGAACAAGAGGATGCTCGTCGTCTTTCCCGCGCCGTTGGGACCGAGCAGGCCGAAAACCTCGCCTGCTTCGATGGTGAGATCAAGCGCATCGACCGCAATCGCCTGGCCATAGCGCTTGGTGAGGCCTTTGGCCTCGATCACCGGGGTCATCAGCGCCGACCGTAGCGCGTCACGGCGAAGCCGAGCACGAGGACGGCAGCCGCAATGACGCCGAGGCCCGCTGCTCCCCAGACAGTCGAGGTCACCACCGTGACTCGGAAATCAGCATTGTCGTAGACGCCGTCCCCCGATGCACTGACGTTCACCATGTAGTCGCCTGCTATTGCCTGTCCCGAGGGCGTCAAATGAAGGGAGACTTCCTGGCTGGCGTTCGGAGCGAGTGCATCGAGGGTCTTGGGTTCGAACTCGGCTTTCCAGCCCGTTGGTGCTCGCGCGGTCAGCGCCACATTCTTTGCCGGCGCACTGCCCGAATTGGCCAGGGTGAAATTCACATCCGTTTCCTTGCCGGCCACTGCTCGTCCGGACAAGCGCCCGTCGGGGCCGGAGACATTGATCTGCGGCTGCCCGGTGATGTCGAGGCCAAGTTGTGTCTCGCCTTTCGCCTTTGCACTGGTCGCAGCGACCCCCACGCCATATTGACCGGCAGGTATGGTCTTGGGCGGGGCGATGGAAACCTTGAGTGTCTTGCTCTCCCCCGCCTTCAGCGGCAGGCTGGTCAATTCCTGGCTGCCATATTGCTCCTTGAAGGTTGCGACGAAGCCCGGGGGGGTCGTAGCAATCAAGTTGAACGTCCCCGCATCAGGGCTGTCATTCTTGACCGCCACATTGAAGTCGAAGCTGGACTTCGACGTGCCGCGAAGCGCGGGAAGATCGGGCTGCAGTGTCACCTTGGCTGGAGACTGGCTTGCTAGCGTCATGGCGATCGGCAGATTGAGGGCCTGCCCCTCATTGGTCCTTCCCTGTACGATGAAGTCGTAGGTTCCCGGTTTCGCATCCTTGGGAGGCGTGAGCTTCAGGGTGAGGCGCTGGTTTTGGTCGGGGGTCACCATCGCCGACGAAATGGGCCTGCCGCCGCCGGAAAGCTCCCATTGCCAATCCTTTGGCAGGCCGGTCAGGGAAAAAGACACAGTGGCGAGGGGGCGATTGACGTTGGATAAGGTGATGTCGAGCCTGGCGTCGTCGCCAATACGCTCGGTTAGGGCAGGAAAATCCGTAGCCAGCCAAAGGCCGGACGGCTTTCCTGTTTGGTCCTGGGCCAAGGCTGGCATTCCAGCCGACAACAGTGCTCCCGACAAGACGAGCGACGAAGCCAGAAGGCGGATTCGCATGGTGGGTTTCTCCCTATGTTTTACCCCATGCCTCCCAGCATCAATCATGTATAAATTCAAAATTGGCGAGATTTTGTTGTGTAATTTCTAAAAATAATTAAATAATTTTAAAGTTATATCTTGGTTTTCGATCAAATTATTTAATTTATATATTTAAAATTTTGCTTATTTCGTTCAATATAGGTCGCCAGTCCCTAGAGAAACGCCGTGGCCTTCTTGTTGCAACGAGGCATTGATGGGGCCGTTGTCTGGTGGCGCCGTGCCGATCTTGAAGGCCTCCAGCAATGAGCCTTGTTCATTGCCGGCGCGCTGCCCCGTGCGTGGGTTGACGGTGATCAGTTTTATTCCGGCCGGAGGTTGGAACGGCTCGGCAGGTGTCCCCGCGAGAGCGGCCTGCATGAACTCACCGAAGATGGGGGCGGCCAATCGCCCACCTGTCGCGATGCGGCCCAGGGGACGCGGTACGTCATAGCCAAGATAGACGCCGGCGACCAAATGCGGGGAGTATCCGACGAACCACACGTCTTTGGAATCGTTGGTGGTCCCCGTCTTGCCGGCGATCGGCCGGCCGAGGGATTTCAAGACGCTTGCCGTCCCCCGCTCCACGACGCCCTGCAGCATGGACGTGATCTGATAGGCCGTCGTGGAGGGTAGCACTTGCTCTGTGATGTTGACCAATCGGGGCTCATCCTGCCCAGTCCAGGAGGGAGAATTGCAATCCGGGCATTGGCGCTGGTCGTGCCGGAAAATGATGCTCCCATTGCGATCCTGGATTTCATCCACCAACGAAGGCGTTACACGCTTCCCACCATTGGCGAGCATGGCATAGGCCGTCACCATGCGCGTGAGTGTTGTCGCGCCCGAACCCAGCGACATGGCGATATAGGGTGGCAGGTCGTCGTAAATTCCAAATCGGCGGGCGTAGCGAGCAATCAGGGGCATGCCGATCTCCTGCGCAACCCGGACTGTCATCACATTTCGGGACCATTCCAGGCCAAAGCGCAGTGGGCGTGGACCATAATATTTTCCGCCATCGTTGGCTGGGCTCCACAAAGGCTGTCCGCCACCTGGGTCGATGCTGATCGGGTCGTCTGAAACGATGGTGGAGGGCGTGTAGCCGTCATCGAGCGCTGCCGCATAGATGAAGGGCTTGAAGGAGGAACCCGGCTGGCGCCACGCCTGTGTGGCACGGTTGAAGTTGCTGTATTGGAACGAAAAGCCGCCATCCATCGCAAGGATGCGGCCGGTCACGGGGTCCATCACGACGATCGCTCCCGATATCTCCGGTATCTGACGAAGTTCGAAGGAACTGCGATCTTTGGCCGAGGGAGCGACATATACGACGTCTCCAGCTTTGAGGACATCGTCCACGCTCGCCACGGAATGGCCGCCGAACGAATGCACCCAGCGCACACCGTTCGAGTTGATCGTACCGGTGCTGAGACGACTGGCTTCCCGCCGCTTGCCTTCGGGAGTGTGACGCAGGCCTATCAGTGCCGTGTCGTGATCGACCTTGAGCACGACTGCCAGTTGCCAGGGCGCGACATCGTCGGGCTGATCCAATCCTGTAAGTGCTTTGTGCCAATCGTGACTTGGATCAAGATGAGCCACCGGACCACGATAGCCCTGCCGCTGATCCCAGCGTACCAGGCCATCAATCAGTGCTTTGTGAGACAGAGCCTGCAGGCGCCGGTCCAGGGAGGAGCGGATCACCAGGCCGCCCTCATTGAGCTCGTTGGCGCCATAGCGATCGCTCACCTGTTTGCGGATATCCTCGGCGAAATATGAAACACCGTTCGAATGGTCCAAAGGGACATGGCGGCTCGATGCCACCAATGAAGCCTGAGTAGCTTGAGCGGCTTGGTCGAAAGTGATGAAACCTTCATGTGCCATACGGCCGATCACCCAATTGCGGCGGGCAATGGCAGCTTCACGATTCCGGACCGGATCATAATTGCTCGGAGCCTTGGGCAGGCTCGCGAGATAGGCCATCTGCGCAACGGACAGGTTCTTCAGCGATCGGCCGAAATAGTTCAGCGCCGCCTCAGCCACACCGTAATTTCCAGAACCAAGATAGATCTGGTTCAAATAAAGCTCCAGAATTCGGTCTTTGGAATAGGTTTGGCTGATACGAAGTGCCAGGATTGCTTCTTCAAGCTTGCGTCGATACGAGACTTCGTTGTTCAAGAAAAAGTTCTTCACAACCTGCTGCGTGATCGTCGATGCGCCCATCGGCCGCCGATCGGAGCCGTGTTGCTTCAGATTGTTCACGATCGCGCGGACAACGCCAAGCGGGTCGATGCCGGAATTGGAATAGAAGCCTTTATCCTCTGCGGCCAGGAAAGCATCGATGAGTGTCTGGGGGATCAACTGGATCGGCACGAAGATCCGCCGCTGCCTAGCATATTCTGCAAGGATTGAGCCGTCAGCGGCGTAAACCCGCGTCATGATCGGCGGTTCATAGTTTTGGAGTTGCCGATAGTCGGGAAGATCCTTGTTGATGCTGGCAATCACGCCGCCCATCAGGGCCGCTGAAGCCAAAAGCGCAAGCGAGAGGCTGGAAAAAACGAAGCCCAGAAAGCGGATCCAGATCATCTTGTGGGCCCCGTCCGGCGCATGGAAGCGACGTCTTCCGGCGACATAAACGACGGGAATTTCGTATCGAATTTCGACATAACTGCCGAATTAATTTTCAGTAATACGGTTGGTGGGGCAGCTTGCCCTGGCTCAGGTGGGCGAGTTCCCTATCATACTGGTCGCCAATCGATGACCCAGGTGGGCGCTGAGACAGAGGTCGGTTCTCCTCCGCGGCGATCGGCACGCCCCTTTAGTCCGAACGTTCTTCGGGAGCCATTTGCGTCTTCGCGATCCCCACCGTCAGGGTTAGAACGGCTCACGCTACCGGCGCTTGCTATGCAGCCATACTTCGACCACCGATATCGCCCCTCGCCGACTTCGCATTATGGCGGTGTCATCGGTGGATGTTGTTTGATTGAGATACAGATGCCCCGCAGAGCCGAGTGAAGGCAGTTGCGTTGCTTATGATCTCGCGGCGACTTGAGCCTTGTCCACGTATGCGGGGACGCCGGCGATCAATTCCCTTTCACTCGTAAGACCGAGGACAACCCATAAGCACGCCCCGATCAGAACGATCGCAACAATGAAGACTGCGATTGCGGAACAGTCACTCCGATCCATGACACTCAGCCACCATTCTTTAGGGTCCTCATGAGCATGTCTGGAACCCTGCCGTTTCATCTCCGTTCGAACGCAAGCTTAGGAAGGCCTTGAAAGAAGTGCCACGTAATGAGGGACAAAGCATGGCAGGCAGGGCCAGCAGGGCTTGACCGTCGTCTCGAGTGGAGCCTACTATATCGAGAGTCGATATAAATGCGGAGCAGCATGACGTCCCTGCGACCTCATTCCTTACTATAAAACAGATTCATGCCTCTTCTGTCTAATAGTAGATTTTTTCGTTAGAGTGTCACAAAGGTGATTTGTATTTTTATACTATAGAGAGTGTGTGATGATCCCTATAAATAAGGGCGTTCGCCTGACTGTATTGCTCTCTTGCGCATTTGTTGGCAGCATGCTTGTCACAGTGTCTTATGCGCCGGCGCTGTATCGGGCGTTTTGCGGGGCCACAGGCTTCGGTGGGACGACAAGAAGAGCGTCCGGTCCGGTCGCCAGTCATGGCGCCCCCGCCCCTCATGCCCCACTAAAAGTGACGTTTGACACCAATCTGGCACCTGGCCTCGACTGGAGTTTCAAACCCGAGCAGCGATCGGTCACGGTTGATGTCGATTCGCCAACCACGGTCTATTTCGATGCCACGAACAATTCCGAAAAAACCGTCGTTGCCCGCGCAGTCTACAATGTCACTCCGTCGGCAATTGCGCCGTATTTCTACAAGATTCAATGCTTCTGTTTCACTCAAGAGCGGCTCGCGCCAAAACAATCTGCCAGAATGCCGGTTGTGTTCTACATTGATGACAACATGCTCACCGATGCAAGCGCAAGAGGGGTGCAGGAACTTACTCTTTCCTACACTTTCTATGGTCAAAAGGACCTGCCGCCAGACAAGGTTGCAGCGGTTAGGGATCTCAAAGCAGGGTCTGATCGAGAGATTAGGCAAGGGTTCAGTCCTAAAACTCAATATGAGAGCGTAACCAGGCGGCGACAGTAGCCATATTATAGTTTATTGAAAATAAAGTGTCATAATTATTGTCTACGAGGATATAAAATAGTTATTGTAAATTAAATAAAAGCAATTTTTGAACTTATATGGAAGTGTCTGTTCATTTCTGGCTTTTGCGCGGAAACGGAACGGAGATCATTGCCACTGATCCGCAACTCATCGTCCGCCTCCTCTCAACGCCGCTTGCCCCCACTTAGAACAAACCAACCATCAGCCGTATAGTTGACACAGCACCCCTTTGTGGGTGCCAGCGAGGAAACGAGATGGCCCTCACCAGTTACATCTCCGACCAAATACGGCTTTGCACCTATCCTATTCGAATGGCAGGGACGAAGTTCGAAGCACGCATGACGACGATCCGGCTCGCCTCTGGCCTGGTCATGCTGCATTCGCCCTGCCATATCACTGCATCCATAGCCGAGGAACTCTCGGCAATCGGCTCGGTGGGCCACATTGTCGTCCCTGGAAATTTTCACCATTTGCACGCATCCTCGGCGCAGATCGCATTTCCTAGTGCAAGCACGTGGATCTGTCCGGGTATTGAAAGAAAACGGCCCGACCTGAAGTACGATGGCATTCTCGGTGACGTAGCGCCTGCGGGCTGGGCGGGAGAAATTGACCAGGTGCTGGTGCAAGGGACGCGCATCATGCGTGAAGTTGCAATGTATCGCCGCGCCAGCCAAACGCTGATCCTTGTTGACCTCATCGAGAACTTCACGGATGCGACACCCAACAGTAAGCGCCGTTCTCAGGCCACGTCGCGCAGTTTTTCTGCCTCGGCATATGCCCAGGGCATGAGTTCGTCGATGCGACTATTTGGATGAGCGTTGATGATCCTGGTGATGGTGTCGAGGAGATAGGCCTGGGGATCGATGCTTCTGAGTTTACAGGTTTCGATCAGGGAAGCGATGACGGCCCAGTGTTCGGCGCCACCGTCAGAGCCGGCGAAGAGGGCATTCTTGCGCGTCAGGGCGAGTGGGCGAATGGAGCGTTCGACGATGTTGTTGTCGATCTCGATACGGCCATCGTCGAGGAGGCGGCAAAGGCCCTGCCAGCGGGAGAGCGCGTAGCGGATTGCCTCGGCGAGCTTGGTCTTCTGGCTGATCGCGGCGAGCTTGGCCTTGAGCCACGGCTCGAAGGCCTCGATGATCGGCCGGCTCTTGTCCTGACGGACGGCACGGCGTTCTTCGGTGCTCCGGCCGCGGATCTGTGTTTCGATGTGGTAGAGAGCAGCAATTCGTTCGAGGGCTTCGCTGGCGATGGGAGCCGGGCCTGCTGCGGCGAGCTCGAAGAAGCGGCGGCGGACATGCGCCCAGCAAAAGGCCAGCGACACGGCATTCTTCTCAGCTAGCACGCGATAGCCGCCATAGCCGTCAACCTGCAGCACGCCGGTAAAGCCGTCGAGATGGGCAATCGGCCGCTCGGCCTTGCGGTCGGGCGCATAGACATAGGCCACCGCCGGCGGATCCGTGCCGCCCCACGGCCGATCGTCGCGGACATAGGCGAAGAGCTGTCCTGTCTTGGTGCGCCCGCGTCCCGGATCGAGCACCGGCATCGTCGTCTCGTCTGCAAACAGCTTGGTCGAGCCCTTCAGGATCGCCAGCAGCCTTTCATGTACTGGGCGGAGCAGGAAGGCGGCGCGGCCGACCCAATCGGCCAGCGTCGAGCGGTCGAGACTGACGCCCTGCCGGGCATAGATCTGCGCCTGGCGGTAGAGCGGCAGATGGTTGGCATATTTGGAGACCAGGATCTGGGCGACCGTCGCCTTGGTCGGAATGCCGCCTTCGATCAATCGTGCGGGCGCGGGAGCTTGCACCACCACCTCCTCGCAGACCCGGCAGGCATATTTGGGCCGGCGCACCACCAAGACGCGGAACTGGGCTGGTATGATGTCGAGCCGTTCGGCCCGGTCCTCGCCAATCACATGCAGGGGACTGGAGCAGCACGGACAGCTCTTGTCATCGATGTCGACCAGGGTCTCGATGCGCGGCAGATGGGCCGGCAGCGAACCCCGGTTCGCCCGGCGCTTGGATGCGCGTTCTATCTTACGCGCCGGCGATGCTGCCTCGTCTTCGGCCTCTTGGCTGGCATCGGCCTGCTCGACCTCTTCCAGGCTCAGCAGCAATTGATCTTCGGGAAGGCTCTCGGCCCGTTTGCCAAAGCGATGGCGCTGCAGTTCCTTGATAATTTGTTCCAGGCGCGCGGCCCGAGCACGCTCGGCGAGCAGCATTGCCTTGAGCGTTCCGGGATCGTCAGGAAGTGCATCGGCGCCATTTGCCATGGACCGATTCAACCATATTCGTCAGTGGCTTGCGAGTATTTTGTGGCTCGCTGACATCACGCTGGATCGCTCGGAATACGCCCCTCGCGCGCTTCATGAACTCGTCGCCAATCCAACCCTTCCAACAGGGCCGAGAGCTGTGCCGATGTCAGGCGCACCGCGCTGTCACCCAGGCTCGGCCACTGGAATTTGCCATCCTCCAAACGCTTGGCGTAGAGGCACACACCGGTCCCATCCCAAAACACCAGCTTCACCCGATCGGCCCGTTTGGCCCGGAACACGTAGACCGTGCCGCTGAATGGATCGGTCTTCATCTCCTCCCGTACCAGAGCGGCCAATCCCTCCGCCCCTTTGCGGAAGTCCACCGCGCGCGTCGCCACCATGACCTTGACCGTTCCCGTCGGTCCGATCACGACGTTGCCTTCAAAGCGCGGATGACGGCGGCCACGGTTTTGGCGTCGGCGCCACGATCCACTCGCAATGGCACGCCCTCGATCTCCAGTTCGATAATCCCTCGAGACCGAGATGGTTTGCGTGAAGGCTTGATCTGCGGCGGTTGCTCGGGTGCTATCGGCGTCGGCGTCGGCGTCGGCGTCGTTATGACCGCAGCAGCAAACAAGGGCGTGGGCGCATCTATCGCCGGCCTGCGGGCGGCACGCCGCCAGGTGAACAACTGCTGCGGAGAAAGCGTGTGATGACGCGCCACACCGCTCACGCTCGCGCCGGGCTCATAGCTCTCGGCAACGATCCGGGCCTTCTCCTCCTCCGACCACTCTCGCCGTCGCCCGGAGCCTGTGAAAACCTCGAAGCGCCGCACAGGGTCTTCATCGTTGGTTTTAAGCGTAAGCTCTGAAATCGTCATATGTCCAAGCCCTCAGGGGCTTCGAACTTCCCGCTTCACGCCAAAATCTGAAAGGTGGGATCAAAACAGCGCTTACCTCAATCACGGCCTCATTGGTGTTGCACTGTAAGACGGAATCAATGGTCACACGCTCATCGTCGGCGAACCACCATTCCGGTGAAGCCCAGGCACTCGTCGAGGCCGCGATACGATGGTTTTTGAGATCGGCCGGCGTCGTTGGAACACCGTATTTCTCGAAATAGCATGGCGACCCGCAGACCACGCGCCGCACCGCGCCGACCTTAATAGCCGCGAAGCCCGCGTCAGCCAGATGACCGATCCGCACGGCGACATCGATGCCCTCTTCCACGATGTTCACTGTGAATCGGCAAGCGGCTTCCATGCCGATCGGCTTTCCAACTCCCTGATTAGAAACGCATCAATAGTGTCCTTGGGCGATGCCGATTCACACCGAGCGGTTCCCAGCGACGGTCACCGTTCCCTGTGAGCCAGCTTCATCCGCGATCACGCCGCGATCGGATAGAGACAGCGTGCTTGCGGCCTCAGGGCGCGGCAAGACGTTCCGGGCGGGCTTTCAGTGACTTTACTCACATAAAGGAGCCACCTTTAGCGACGCAACCCTGCCAAATCGCAATTCTGTTAGTGACCAATCCCGGATCTCAATAGTTGGCCCGCACACGTGCCGCGCTTTTGTCGGCGAAGGCGGCGAGTCGAGCACGCGCCTCCGGCTGGGTGTTCACCACACCCGCGACGACAGCCTCGGCATAAGCGGCATCCAAAGCAGACATATTTTGTATGTGGCTCACGGCTGAACAGATGGCGAAGTTAGACAGCGGTAGGTTCTGCGCTGCCTTGTGAGCGAGTTCCAGCGCCTTCTCTGAGCTTGACCCTTCGACAATGTACTGCGCAAGCCCCAGATCGACCGCTTCCTGGCCTTGATACACCCGGCCCGTCAGCATCATGTCGATCATGCGCGACTTGCCCACCAGATCGGCGACGCGGATAGTCGCGCCGCCGCCGGTGAAGAGTCCACGCTGGCCCTCAGGCAGCGCAAAATAGGTCGTCTTATCCATGACCCGGATATGGGCGGCGCTGGCCAACTCCAGTCCGCCGCCAACAACCGCGCCGGTAAGGGCCGCTATAATCGGCACGCCGCCATATTCCATCTTGTTGAATGCCTCGTGCCAACGCAGGCAAATATGCATAAACTCCGCCGGGCTGCGGTCAGCTTGATGATGTTCAATCAAGTCCAGCCCGGCGCAAAAATGGTCGCCCGATCCGGCCAGCACAATCGCGCGGACACCCGCGCGAGGAGCTGTGGAAAAAAAGTCGACCAGTTCTTCGATCGTATCTGCGTCCAGTGCATTGCGTTTCATCGGACGGTTCAGGGTTACGACCCAGACCCCCCCGTCATGGGCCTCGATGGCAAGGTTCTCGTATCGGGTGATGTCGATGTGGATGGCCATGTTGCGGTCCTGTTCCCGAGATGAAGATGGGTGATGGATCAAATCAGAATTCGACTTCCAACAGGCTTGCGGCGCCGTGGACGACGCGGGTTCGTTGAAGGTCGGCCTCTTTGAGAACATGTTGGGCGTAGAACCGAGCCGTGGCGATCTTGGCAGCCATGAACTCGGGATCTCGACCGTCCTCTAGGCCCGCTTCGGCGACAAGGGCCGAGCGTGCCAATTGCCAGCCCGCGACAAGATTACCAGCCAGCATCAGGTAGGGCACGGCGCCTGCATAAGCGGCGTTCAGCTCCGTTGGCCTGACCGCAACCAGATGGGCAACGACGGACTCGAATGCTTCGCGTGCGCAAGATAGTTGCGCTGCGATCTCTTGCGCGGCGGGCGAGCCTTGCCCAAGAGCGTTTTCTGTTTGAGCTATCATTTCAGCGATGCGTCTCGCCGTTGATCCACCATCTCGAAGCGTCTTGCGGCCCAGCAGATCATTGGCCTGGATGGCCGTTGTGCCTTCGTAGATCGGCAGGATTCGTGCGTCACGGTAAAACTGGGCAACGCCGGTTTCTTCGATGAACCCCATGCCACCGTAAATCTGTACGCCGGTTGAGGCTGTCTGGAGGCTCATCTCGGTGCAGAATCCCTTTACCAGCGGTACAAGAAATTCGGCTATTGCAAGAGCTTCCGTTCTCTGTTGCGGCGTTGCGGCAAACTGCGCACGGTCCTGCCATCCGGCGGCAGAGGCGGCAAGGGCCCGGCACCCTTCGGTCGTGGCGCGCATATGCGCCAGCATTCGGCGGACGTCCGGGTGCCTAATAATGGGAACTGCCTCTAGGCTTAGGACTCATTGATCAGATCCAGAAGATGACTGCGGCTGCGATGCAGATTGCCGAGAAGAAGGTGTGT
>NZ_JAXOUF010000044.1:0-15594 GCF_034424805.1 Labrys sedimenti | reverse complement strand
ATGGCCGCGCTCGTCGGCTCGCTATCGCGCACCGCCAATGGCAAAGCCTCCTGAACGCGACTACTTCACGGGAGACTATTCATGCCAATATTGAATTCGCCAACGCGCTCTGCCTGGAGATTGCTTCCCTCCCACTCCGCTAGCTTAACATTGAACAGATCAGCCAAATACCACCGAAGCGATACATCGAGAACATCCTGCTCAGCGCCAGTTCTCAATGCTGCCGGTCGCAGGATCGTTGCCCAATGTAGCGAACTGGTCGGCCAGCATATGCAGGTGCTCGAAATCGCGAACGATCAGAAAGCCAGCCTCCGACAGAGCGTCGACGAATGCAAATCTCGCGGCTTCGGCGGTCCTCAGATTGGACATGGCTTTTTGGCACACGTCCAAAGCATGTTCATAGAGATCACCGCCCTCGTCCGGCCACCGCGTGCGCATGAACTCCAGCGCTTCGATGACACCACAGATTTCAATCCAATGCTCGGCGTTCAGCAGAAAACGAACGGATTTGTCGAAATGGCCACTCTTCATAGTCTACCTCTGTGTCGCTGCCTGGGCCTGGCCAATACTTCAATGCACACCCGGCTACACGAGTACTGGCCAGCTACTCGGCTTATATCCGTTCCGATGAAGCCTCGCCGGGACTTCACTGCAAGGACGGACTACCCCCCTCCGATGAATGTCGACCACCGGCCGCTCGACGCCGGCGCGCCGTCCGATCGTAGCGGGACATGCTATTCGGCCGATCGCTGTCCAGCGCGCGAAGCGCATCCATGATCTCATCGAAGGGGACAACGCGCCCTTTGCGGATCTCCCGAAGGCTCGGCGTCGCCTCCAAGGCGCAGGCATCCGAGGCCCATGAGGCCAGGATGGCACGCTTTTCGTTCAACGTCAGATCCGGATCGGCAATAATGTCCCTTGGATGATCGAAGGCCGATCCGGGATTAAGAAGTTGGGAAACATCGAATTGGTTTCGTCGTGTTCGCTTTTCCATGACGGTATTCTCCGTAGACGGAGGGCGATAAATTAGCGCCCCTCTAGTCATAGCATTCAAGCTGCCTTGGCTGGCCTACCCTGATCGGCGGCTTCAGCGGAACTGATCTCAATGCGGCGAGGCTTCATGGCCTCCGGTATCCGCCGCGTCAGATCGATTTGCAGCAAGCCGTTTTCGAACCTTGCGCTGTCGACCTCGACATAATCGGCCAGATTGAAGCGACGTTCGAAGGGCGCGGCCGATATGCCGTGATAGATGTAAGCTGCGCCGTTCTTCGCTTCTGCTTTGCGCCCGGCTACGGTTAGTAGATTTTGCTGTGTCGTGACGGTTATATCGCTCGCTCTAAAGCCCGCGACTGCCAGGGCGATCCGGAAACTGTCTTCGCCGGTCCGGATGATGTCATAGGGGGGATAGCCTTCGACTGTCTCCCTGGTGCCTGCATTCAGCAGGTCGAACAGGCGATCGAACCCAATCGCCGATCGGGCAAAAGGTGTGAAGTCGTAAGTTCTCATAGCCACATCCTCGTGAAAGCAACATGGTTATAAGCAGAGCGCCAGACGCCGCTGACGACTGCATCAGGCCCATATTGAGCACCCGACGGGCAACGAGATGGTAAGAATGACACCCCTTTCAAGGGAGCCGGAAGAAAAAATTCTCACGCACACCCTCGCCCCGACATCGGTCTCCATTTCTGCACTCATCATGGCTGCCATCAGTTATGATCGATCAGCGTTGTGCGCTCTCAATCCGTTTCGTGCTGAAATGCTTGAAGGACTGCCGCCAGTCTGGCTCGCACCTCGGTATTGGCCGCGGCTTGTACTGTGGCGCCGGATTCGGACGTTGCGCGAACCATGTACTCACCATTCCTTGCCTGCAGCGCATCGATTTTCCATTTTGGCCTGCCCCATGCCCTCAGCTTTTCGACGGCATCGAGGGACGAGGTTAGCATCGGAATGAAGGTCGGTGTTTCCACCTTCGTCGGTGAATCATAAAGCATGATGATCGTCGACGATGGGTGAGCTCTGACATTGGTGTATTCAACCAGGGCATCCGGAACATACTGCAGCGCCGCCGCTATTTCGCAATCCAACCTGGGATCACGCCCCTCGCTCTGTTTGACTCGTTGAACCAGGTCCTCAAGTTTCGTTTTGTCGATCTGCGAGCTTGCTTCGTTCATTTTGCTCCCACCTTCCTCAAGGGAGTAACGACTTGGAAAAGGATGCGCCATTTTCTCGGCTTGACGGATGCGACAAATCCCACAGTCGCTCAGCCGCAAAATCGGCGCTAGTGCTGCTGCGGACCGCGATGCCGCTCAGACACGCGTTCTAAGCGTGAGGCTGGAAACCAGGGCTCTATTGCGCCGTCTGGACGTCGCAGATCCACATTTCCCTCAGGATCGTTGCCAGGGCCGAAATGCAAAGCGATCACTTCGTAAGTTGTTTCGGCACTGAACATTTCTGACAAAGACGACACTGCGTCCGATTTGACGCGAACGACATCACCTATGTTCACCATATTCTCCTCCTTACGCGTGTTCAGAAGTCTACCGAGACGAAAGGCTCGAGTTCTGACCGGTTGTCCCACGAGCCGTTCTGAACCTTTCCCCGTCTTCGGGCTCAACCACCTTGTTCACATTGAAGCCAGCTTCCGATCGCAGGCTGTTGTTGCTTGCGGGTCGGCCGCAAAGCTCTCTTGGCTTCCGATGTGATCAGATCGCGTGAAAACTCTCGCAGAGGTGCCGAGCTCGCGCCGGCCTTTGTCCCAGTCGCAAACCAGGCGTGACCTTTTTTGCCGGTCCGGCCTATGCGTTCCCCGGCCAGGCCGGGATTTTTGTGGGCAAATAGTCGGATCTGGTTAGACGTCGTGCGGTCGATCATCTTGACCGTCGGCCCGATGCCTTCGCTCTCGCTGAATTCGTCGAGACGCGACATTCCCGCTTCGGCCAAGGCTCCAGCAAAAGCTTGGCGGCAGTCATCGGCATTCATCCGACCGAGGGCAGCAAGATAACATGAGTTGCGCGCGGCCAGATATGCCGGACCTCTTGCTTGCGGCCAGTGATGCAGGAGAAAATAGGAAGCCTCGGCTGCATTGGAAATCCGCTGCAGCAAGTTTGGGCGAAGCATGAAGACGACGGGTCTTTCAAACGGTGCTTTGCTCATTGCCAGACTTGAACCAAGCTAAGTTCAGAGCAAATCCGCTCCTTCCTGTTGATCGGCGGGGCGGCAGTCATGCTCATACCGCCGCCCCTACGCTACTCAGCTCTCAACCTCAATCCGCTTGACCTGCGTTTGCGCCTTCGAGGTCTTGGGTAGCGTAATGGTCAGCACACCATTCTTGAATCGTGCACTGACCTTGTCTTCCTCGACCTCGAGGCCAACGGGGATCCGCCGCTCGAACTGACCGTAGAAACGCTCGGAGAATTGCCTTTCCCTATCCTCGGTCTCCGAATGCCTCTCACCCTTCAATGTCAGCACGCCCTCGCTCAGGAAGACTTCGACATCCTTTTCCGACAGCCCCGGCACTTCGGCGGTTACCTTGATCTCCTTGTCGTTGTCGGAAATCTCCACGCTGGGCCAACCCGCCCCGGAAGCACCTAATCTGCCGAAAGCCAGCGACCGGGTGTCAAAGCCACGGAAGACGTCGTCGAACAGCTTGTTCACCTCCCGGTGCAGTGACAGGAACGGATCGCGGTCGCCGTCGCGAAAAAGGGCCGGCAGCTGATCACAATTGCTGCGACCCCAGGGAATCAGATCACGAACACTCATCATCTGTCTCCTCTGTGTTCATTCGATTGCCAAAAGCTTGCATATGCGCCGGACGTCTTGGTCTGGCGCCTGCTCGAATCGTCTTGCCTGGCCGCCTCAGGCCGCGTGCTTCTCGGCTGGGATCTTCGTAACTTCAGCCTTGGGCGGAACGCCGTAGTCGGCGATTTCAATCCTGCGCGGCTTCATCTCTTCTGGAAGGTCGCGCTTGAGATCAATCGTCAGCAGGCCCTTGTCGAGATTTGCGCCAACGACCTTGATGTGATCAGCCAACTCGAAGCGTTGAGCAAAGGCACGTCCGGCAATGCCGCGATGCAGGTACTGGCCTGCGTCCTCGTTTGCCTTCTGGCCTGACACGATCAAGACGTTGCGCTCTTGGGTGATGCCCAGTTCGTCTTGCGAGAATCCGGCCACCGCCATGGTGATGCGGTAGTCGTCCCCGCCTGTCTTGGTAATATCGTAGGGTGGCCAGCTATTGGCCGTCTCGATACGGCTCGTCGCTTCGAGCGCGTTCAGCATCCGGTCAAAACCGATGCTCGACCGGAAAAACGGTGTAAAGTCGAGAGTGGTTCTCATAGCCACATCCTCCTAAAAGCAACATGGATACAAGGTTGGTTCCAAGCTCCCGCACTGCCGTGGAGCGGGGAGCGCCGGCCCCTCAATGGCGACCGGCAACTACGAGTTAGTCCACACTCGTGGCATTTCAAGAGGCTCGCCGCGGCAATTTTTGCTGTGTGCGCGAATGCCGGTTCCTGTCGTGCCCGAGCGCTAATTTTCACACGACGGAAAGCGATCAGCTTTCCTATTATGGCCGCGCGATCAATGGATTATCACTCGTCGTATTCGACTGCTAAAGAATTTTACATGACTCTCTTGAAATCAAAAAGGCCTTCAACCAACTGATTTTGCGCGCGGCGCCGCCTGGGTCGCGCGCCCCGCTCCGGTCGCCTGATCGGAGCGGTGGAACACTCAAAATTGTTTGTCCTCGAAGGAGAACGATATGACGTTCCGTCCATTGCATGACCGTGTCCTGATCCGCCGCATCGAAGCCGACGAAAAGACGGCTGGCGGTATCATCATTCCCGATACGGCCAAGGAGAAGCCGCAGCAGGGTGAGGTCGTCGCGGTCGGCCCTGGCGCGCGGGATGAAGCCGGCAAGCTGGTCGAACTCGACGTGAAAGTCGGAGACCGCATTTTGTTCGGTAAGTGGTCCGGCACCGAGATCAAGGTCGACGGTCAAGACCTTCTCATCATGAAGGAAGGCGATGTGCTGGGCGTGATCGAGAACACCGGCGTCGTAAAGAAGGCCGCCTGACGGCTTCTTCATCCCATCACAGTCTTCGATAACTGCCTATTGCAGGAGAGATCCAATGGCTGCCAAGGAAGTCAAATTCTCCACTGACGCACGTGAGAAAATGCTGCGCGGCGTCGACATTCTCGCCAATGCCGTCAAGGTCACGCTCGGTCCCAAGGGCCGCAACGTGGTGATCGAAAAATCGTTCGGCGCGCCCCGCATCACCAAGGACGGCGTCACCGTCGCCAAGGAGATCGAACTTGCCGACAAGTTCGAGAACATGGGCGCCCAGATGGTGCGCGAAGTTGCCTCCAAGACCAGCGATTTGGCCGGCGACGGCACCACCACGGCGACGGTTCTCGCCCAGGCCATCGTGAAGGAAGGCGCCAAGGCGGTGGCCTCGGGTATCAATCCCATGGACCTCAAGCGCGGCATCGACAAGGCCGTCGATGCGGTCGTCGCCGAACTGAAGGCCAACGCACAGAAGATCACCAGGAACGACGAGATCGCCCAGGTCGGCACGATCTCGGCCAATGGCGACACCGAGATCGGGCGCTTCCTGGCCGAGGCCATGCAGAAGGTCGGCAATGAAGGCGTCATCACCGTCGAGGAGGCCAAGACCGCCGAGACAGAGCTCGAAGTGGTCGAGGGCATGCAGTTCGACCGCGGCTATCTTTCGCCCTACTTCGTCACCAACCAGGAGAAGATGCGCGTCGAGCTTGAAGATCCCTACATCCTCATCCACGAAAAGAAGCTGGGCAACCTTCAGGCCCTGCTGCCGATCCTGGAAGCGGTCGTACAGTCCGGCAAGCCGCTTGCCATCATCGCGGAAGACGTCGAAGGCGAGGCCTTGGCCACGCTGGTGGTGAACAAGCTGCGCGGCGGTCTGAAGGTTTCGGCGGTCAAGGCCCCGGGCTTCGGCGACCGTCGCAAGGCCATGCTGGAAGATATCGCCATCCTGACCGGCGGCACTGTGATCAGCGAAGATCTTGGCATCAGACTGGAGAACGTGACGCTCGAGATGCTTGGCCGCGCCAAGAAGGTGGTGATCGAGAAGGAAAACACCACCATCGTCGACGGCGTGGGCGGCAGGAATGATATCGACGGGCGCATTGCGCAGATCCGGGCCCAGATCGAAGAGACGAGCTCGGACTATGATCGTGAAAAGCTCCAGGAGCGACTGGCCAAGCTCGCAGGCGGCGTTGCGGTGATCCGCGTTGGCGGTGCCACGGAAGTCGAGGTCAAGGAACGCAAGGATCGTGTGGACGATGCCATGCATGCGACCCGGGCGGCCGTCGAAGAAGGCATTCTTCCGGGCGGCGGTGTGGCTTTGCTGCGGGCGTCCAAGGCCCTCGATGCGCTCACGCCCGACAATGCCGACCAGAAATACGGCATCGACATCGTCCGCCGGGCCGTTGAGGCGCCGATACGCCAGATCGCCGAAAATGCCGGCTGGGAAGGTTCGCTCATCGTCGGCAAGCTGAGGGAGAGCGCCGAATACGCCCATGGCTGGAACGCTCAGACAGGCGAATATGGCAATCTTTTCGAGCAAGGGGTGATCGATCCTGCCAAAGTCGTTCGCACGGCTCTGCAGGATGCGGCTTCGGTTGCCGGCCTGCTTGTGACCACCGAGGCCATGGTGGCCGAAAAACCGAAGAAAGAGACAACTCCCTCGATGCCCTCGGGCGGAGGCATGGACTTTTAGTCGAAAAAGTGAGGGCCACTCCCCAAACGGGGAGTGGCGTCTAGCGTCCGTGCAGCACCTTGCGCTGTCGGGGTCTGGGATGAGGGGAAGGGATTTTTAAATCAACCGAGCCAAGCAAACGAGATGTGGCGGTGACGTGCAGTTCCGATTACCCACGCCGCGCCGATGCGCGGCGAACCCTGAAGGACCATCCGTCCAAGACAGGAGAACAACGCAGGGCGCAATGAAGGTCAACGATGCCACCGTGGCGGCTCTCGCGATCGGTCGCGAATTTGACGGGCTGAGCGTAGCGGAATTGGCAGAAAAAGCCGGTGTCTCGATATCTCAGATTCAAGCCATTGAAGGATGAGGCCTAGACGTTTAGCCCCACCCTGTGATGGCGTATTTAACACGGTGTCTCCTGGACTGCTGTGGTGGGGTCGTTTGCGAAAGCTCGTTAAAAGACATGCAGCGCAACACGACACCCGAAGGCTGTAACTGGCGTTTTTAGATTTTAGAGCAGAACCGCCCGCGGAACGATTGTCCCGACCAAAGCGTTCAAAGTTGCACCAGACCTGGGTTGATTGGGAGATGACATGGCTGGACGCAAGATGCAGTCCTTGGTGAGTACCGGCGTTGGCGGCCTTGACGACGTCCTGAGAGGCGGCCTTCCGGCCTCCAATTTGTATATTCTTCAAGGCGCGCCAGGATCGGGGAAGACCACCCTGGCGCTTCAATTTCTGCGCGCTGGCGTAGCGGCGGGCGGCCGCTGCATCTATGTCAGCTTATCGCAGACGAAGGCCGAACTCGAAGCCATCGCTTTTTCCCACGGCTGGACGCTGGATGGGATTCGTGTCGAGGAGTTGTCGGCCTCCGATGCGGTCAATGGCGCCACGGACCAGACGATCTTTCAAACGGCCGAGCTTCGCCTCGACGAGACCCGCAAGGCGATCGAGACTGCAATCGAAGAACACAAGCCGAGTCGGCTGGTTTATGATTCGCTCCTCGAGATCCGGCTGATCACGGGGGATACGCCGCGTTTTCGTCGCGAGTTGATCGCCTTCAAGGCATTTCTCGCCAAACGCGATGTAGTGGCGCTCCTGCTCGATACGCAGGTCCCCGATGCGCAACATTCGGGCGAAGAGGTTGAAGGCATCGCGCATGGCGTGATCTGTCTGAACAAGTCGCTTGAAGAATATGGCGCGATCCGCCGCCGCATCGAAGTGAGCAAGATGCGCGGCGTCCCCGTTGCCGATGGATATCATGACATGGCGATCCGCGAGGGCGAAGGCGTGGTCGTGTTCCCACGGATCCTCCCCGGCGCAGCTGCTCAGACCGTCAAGCCGCAATTGATCAAGTCAGGCGTCGACGAACTTGATGCAATGTTCGGCGGCGGGCAGGAATCCGGCACGACGACCCTCGTCATCGGGCAGGCTGGTACTGGCAAGTCGACCATGGCGTCCCTTTATGCAACCGCTGCCCTCAAACGCGGGGAAAGCGTCGCCCTGTTTCTGTTCGAGGAGCGGATCGAAACTTTTTTCCGGCGCTCGGAGGGGTTGGGCATGGATCTGCGCCAATTCCACGAGGACGGCCAACTCATCATCAGTGACTTCAATCCTAACGAGATCTCTCCGGGCGAATTCGGGCAGATCGTTCAACAGGCTGTGCGCGGTGAAAAGGTGCGGGTCGTCGTGATCGACAGCTTCACTGGTTATCTCAACTCGCTTCCGCATCGCGACAAGGCCGTGCGTGATATCCAATCATTGCTCAAATATCTTGCGCGTGCGGGCGTGCTGACAATTCTGATTGTCGCCCAGCATGGCTTGCTTGGCCAGGGTGTCGGGATCGACGTCGACGTGAGTTTCCTGGGGGATACCGTGCTCCTGCTTCGGATCATGGAACACGATGGGCGCCTGCGGCGCAACATCACGGTCGTGAAGAAGCGGCACGGCCCGCACGATCTCGACGTGCGCGAGTTGTTCATTCAAAGCTCCGGCGTCACGGTGATCCCATACAATCCGCTTCCGGAGGCGTGAGGCCGCCGTGTCGGGCCCCGACTCCTCTCTTGATTGGGTGCTGATCCTTGCGCCATATCGGCGGGATGCCGAGTATTTCGAGACGCTACTCAAACAGCACGATCTGATCGTCCGGCGGGCCGAGGGCCCGCGAGAGGTTGCGATGCAACTCGCTGAGGAGCCGGGCGTCGTTGTCGTCACACATGAAGCTCTAAATCCAGCGGCACTCGACATCATTGCGACGCATGTCGCCGACCAGCCGAGTTGGTCCGAGATGCCGATCATCGTGCTTCTCGACAAGGCAGCCCCGCATGCGCGGATCCGCGCGGAACTCAACGCCAAATGGTCACGTTCAAGGCAGATCTTCTATCAACGGCCCGTGGCGACGCTGGAATTGCTGAGCGGCATCCAATCGGCACTGCTGGCCAGGCTCCGGCAGCGTGAAGTTAGGGACCACATCGAGCGTGAGATCGAGCTCCGCCGCGAACTTAACCATCGGGTGAAGAATATTCTCGCGAGCGTGACCGCGATCTTTGAAATGACACGTCGCAGCGCGACGTCATTCGACCAAATGACGAATGATTTTTCCGGCAGGCTCGTTGCGCTGGCGAAGGTTCATTCTGTCGTATTCGAGGCTGGCGGCGAAGCGGCCGATCTGACTGAGATTGTTGAACGGACTTGCTCGCCCTATCGCAATGACGGAGACGACCGCATTACAATCGCCGGGCCCACAATCAGGATCAAGCGAGATGCAGGTATGACTCTTGCCCTGTGCTTTCACGAGCTTGCGACAAACGCGCTCAAATATGGAGCGTTATCGCATCCGGACGGCCGGGTGAGCCTGGACTGGGCGTTATCTTCCGAAAGCAACTCAATCTTGACCTTAAGGTGGGTCGAAAGCGGGGGACCAACGGCCGCCGAACCTTCGAAGCCAGGCTACGGGATGCGCTTCATCCGTTCGGCTCTGCGAGGCCTGTTCGGTTCTCCTCCTCAGATCATTTTCGATCCACGTGGACTGCGTTGCATCGCGGCCGGGCCTTTTTCTCGCGTTTGCTGAAACGTTGAGGCCGGAAAACAGTTTAGGACCATGAGCGCGCAGTTCCCCCAACTCCGGATCTTCTATCTGGAAGACAATCCGCTGATTGTGTTTCATGTCGAAACCTTGATCGAGGACCTTGGATTTGTGTTTGCCGGCTCGGTTGGCAGTTTCACCGAATTGGTGGCGGCCTTCGATACATTCGAGATGGACGCCGCCTTGGTCGATATCGACCTTGCCGATGGACGTACTGGACCTGACGCTGCCGCCTGGCTGCAAGAGCGCGGTATTCCCAGCCTCTTCGTCACCGGCCAGGTCGGGGTCGCGGCCGAGTACCCGCTGCTATCGCTTGGCGTGATCGCCAAGCCGATTTCGGTCGAAGATCTCGCCGACAAGCTGAAATTATTTCGACGCCGCGTAATCCGCTAATGCCTGCCAACCACCTTCTCGCTGGCAGTAAATTAGATTGCGCTGAAAGTCTTTTTGCCCGAAGAACCGCGTAACCCCAGTTTTTGCGAATCCTGACACCCAGATTTCGAAGATGAAAACTAACGTCCGGATACAAAATCTGTATCGAGGGCTATTGATCTTTTTTCTGAGCTCCGGCTACGACGCGATTTGCCAACTGTGTTTTGAAAGAACCTCCCTCCAAGGAATCGCTATCACCGGATCGTCGAAGGTCGACGCCTATGCCGCGCTCTGCCGGCATCTCTTCCAGGTCGCGCAGCCTGAGATCCAGCAGAATCCGAGCGATCGAAATCGCGGGCTTGAACATGAAAATGCTCCGCGAATGGAGGAGTCTTCATGCCCCAGACAATCTTGACCGAAAGTTTGCGACAGAACCCGTTATTTTATTGGATATTTTGAGGCAGCGCTCGCCGCTATCAAACTTAAATTGCTTTCCACCCCAAAGGATAGAAATTTTCCTCGGTGGTCGTAGACAGGTACGGCTCTCGCCCTGGCATTCTGTCCTCGCTCACGCCAATACGCATTTATCGCAGCGGCCTGCCGCTCCGCTTCCTCAAAGGATGTGCCTCGATCGGTATTGCTCATGAATGCCTCGCTTCATCGGTGCAGATGCCGGGCCAAGCAGGTCCTGCTACGAGAAAAGGTCGTCGCCAACACTCGATCCACACGAGGGCGAGCTATTCCAAGTCCAGAAGGGAAAGCTTCCGGTTAGAGACGCCGCGCCGAAAATAGTCCACCTCACGGTAAGGGTAGTCCCGGCCAGGAGAGAGCGAATCCCTACAACCGGTCATGTCACATCTAACATGGGAGCGGGGCCGTGTCTGGTAAAATACACAGGCTCTAGAATAATTAATGACATATCTGCATGTGATATGTTAACATAAAAAATGTCAAAATTAGATTTCCTTGTTTCTGCTGAAATTTTTGTGAAATCAAAACTCATCGGTTGGGCGAAAAATTCTGTAAGATATCGGCGATTTGACAGCCTTTCTTCTGCTATTGAATTTGCCGTGCGGGAATATGGTGACAATCTAAAGGCTGTATCCATACAGACTGCTACTGACGAATACACAGGTCTGGCTATTCGCTCTCTCTATGAGAATGAGCTATATCCGTTGAAAGGAAGGCTCGCCGTTCACCCAGGCGTTGCCCGTGCGGGGGGTGACTCGGTGCATTCCGCGATCCGCAAATTCAAGGTAGGCGAGACCGTCAGATATTTGCATTCCGGTCGGGCAAGACAGAGTGGGCACTACGAGGTCGTCAAAGTCCTACCCATCGAGAACGCCGAACCGACCTATCGCATCAAAAGCGAGAGCGAGCAGTATGAGCGCGCCGTCAAAGAGCACGAGATAACGCTCGTATAATGCTCTGCCGCCGTCGACCGCATTTGCCCGCTTAGTTCATACAATTGACCTCTTGGGGCATGGACCGTGTCCAGCCTGCTCCGAGTTTCACTCAACCGAAAGGGAAGTGAGTCGTTGCAAGTATTAGTGCGGGACAACGATTTTGATCAGGCCCTACGTGTGTTGAAAAAGAAGATGCAACGCGAAGGCCTCTTCCGCGAGATGAAGCGCCGCGGGGCCTATGAAAAACCCTCCGAAAGAAGGGTCCGTGAAAAGGCGGAAGCAGTGCGTCGGGCAAAAAGACTGGCTCGAAAAAAAGCTCAACGTGAGGGTCTTCTTCCGTCTCCAAAGCCGCGTGACGCTGCCGCCAGGCAAGCCCGCATCAAGCCACGCCCCAGTCCCGCTTCATAAAAGAAGCGGCGCCTATCCATGCCTTTGGGGTGTATCGTTCTACTTCGCCTGGGCCCACAGGCGGCGCTTATGGCGCCGAACAGGAGACAACGTGATTAGCTTCAAAGGCTACGTCTACGAGTCCACTAGCCCGGATATGCCCATCATCGCCGTCATCTTCGATAGTGAGGACAAGCCGGTTCAAATGCAGGTCGTCACAACCACCGGTCAAGGAATGCAGTTCCTATCAGATTTCATATCCAGCGGTAGTGAATGCCGCAAGGCTCTGGAGCGAAGCCAACATTGGATGGCGCATTGAGAAGAAACCGATCTCCGGTCGCGAGGACGTCCCGATGAAACCGATTTTTGTTGTCTTTACACGTGTCGCAGCACCCCGATTAAGTGTTGCGGTGAACGTTTCGCGAATTCAGTACGTCGAACCCATGCAATCGGGAGGTGGGGCACAGATCTATTTTTCTGATAGCGCCCAGGTGAACGTGTACGATCCACTCGATGAAGTGTTGCGGAAGATCCAGCAGGCCGTCAGCCAAGCAGACCCCTGATCGTTATCGGAAGTCGCCTGGAAAAATAGGGATGAGCGTTTCGGCATCGGGGGATTTTCGCCCATGGCAACGAGGATCATCTTCCGAGAAACGTCGACGCGCATTTTTGTGGTCGCGGACCAGACGGCATCGGCTCCCGAAACCAGCCTAGACCGTCTGCCAGGCACCAAAATGAATCGGCGGCATCTGCCAACCACACCCCGATCGCACCGGATAACGGACCGCGTCGAGCACTTCGCGGAAAGGTTCTGTCGCAGACCCAAAATCTTGATGCGGCTGCCGTATTGACGATCGATCAAGCGGCTAGAATTTCGAACTGCTCTGGGGAACGACAGAGCAGGATTATATGCATGCCTCGCTTGTCGCTTGCGCATCATGTGGACCATCTCGAAGCCGGAAAGAATGACGTCGGCGCTTAAGTGCGGCTTAAAGCCGAGTATCGACGAAATGCGGCGCAACACGGCGATGATCCTGCTCTATCCGTTTGTTCAGATATGCTCTGCCAGATGCGGATAGGCTCCAGCGATCGTCGCGATTGATCCCGCAGCCGGTTCTCACCAGCGCAGGCGATGCTGGCCTCACGGTTAGTCTGGATGCCATCAATGAGGATGCATTCGGACGTCCATGACGCTTCAGGGGCATGCGGATGAAGTATCCGGCAGCCTGTAGATCACGGCTCTCGCCGATCGTGGAACGCGATCGCCCAACTCGGAACGTGCAGGATGACCCACTCACCGTTATGGATGATGCACAATGGGATGCCATTTGAGAGCGGAGGAATTGTGGCAATTGATCTGACGTTGCGCTGAAATTCTTTTGCCTAAAAGGCGAATGAATGTTCGTTTTTTCCGGAGATTCAACGGATAGCGGGCAGATATGAGAAGACTCCGAAAATAAAAATTGACGTCAAGATACAAAATCTATATCAAGGATTATCGATATTTTCTTGCTGAGCTTTGATTACCACGCGATTTGGCCACCGCGTTTTGAAAAAACCTCCCTTTAAAGCATCGTTATCATCATCTGCCGCGCTTGCGCGCTGCAGTCGTCAATATTGCTATGAAAGGGTTCTTCGTGACCACTGGCACAGTTAAATGGTTCAATTCCACCAAAGGCTTCGGCTTCATTCAGCCTGACAATGGCGGTCCCGACACCTTCGTCCACATCTCGGCTGTCGAGCGCGCCGGCATGCGCGACATTGTCGAAGGCCAAAAGCTCGCCTACGACCTGGAGCGCGACAACAAGTCGGGCAAGATGTCGGCCTGCAACCTGCAGGCAGCCTGATAAAATCCGGAATCTGCTTTCCTTTGACCACGGATGTACTGGCACTGCTGGAAGCATGAGACCGAGCGAGGTCAGGCAATTTGCCTGACCTTTTTTGTTAAAGCTCACCCGTTGAGCCGCCTTTACGAGGAGAGCCATGACCGAGAGCTACAGCAAACCACGTCAGCAGGCTGAGATTGCCTTCGGCAAGACGCAATCGCAATTTCTCGCGCGCGAACGCGCTTTTGAAGAGCTTGAATCGGCAGGATCGGCCCGCGACGAAAAAACCTTGAGGCTGCGGGAGGCTCGTCTTGCCCGAGAGGCGCAAAACAGCATCAGGTTGGCCGTCAAACCCGCGCCGAAACGAGCTAAAAAGGCGTGATGCAGGTCAAAGTTGCTACAAAACCGGAATGGAAAATTGAGGAAAATCAGAAACGACGAGCTTGCGGACCGGCGCGGCAAGGCTGTCGACGCCAAAGCAGCTCTGCTTCGGACCTATCGCGCCGCCAAGGAAGCCGCCGAACCAGGCAGAGAGGCCAAGCAGGCGGAACGGATTGCGTTCGCTCAAGCGCGGGAAACTCGCCGGACCAAGCGCCAACAGGTAAAGCTCGCCGAACAAGCCAGACTAGAGGCCGAGATAGCCAGACACGATGCCATGGTTGTGGCGGCTGCGAAGGCTGAGGCCGACGAGCGCGAGTTGGCCGCCAAGAACCGCATCGCCCGTGTCCTGCAGGACGAAGCAGTTCGCAAGGCTGAGCGCGACCGCCGATACGCCAACCGGAAAGCTCGCCGAGCCTAGTAACGTATCGTTCAAACATTTTGAGGCGCCAGGGGTATGCAAAACCGCCTGGACTCATGACGAAGCTGTCCTTCCGTGATGATGTTGACGCTGGCATCGAACGACGTCAGGCGAAATGGTATGCGCCGGTCGCGACGAAATCTTAAAAACCAATCTCATTCAGAGGAGCCAAGGCATGAGCGAACGGCGCGAACTATACCGCAGCCCCAATGGAGATTCATGGTTCCTCGGAAGAGATCCATCGAGTGGTCTAGCCATCGTCATTCATCAACCGAATGGTCCGTCGGGCGCCCACATTTCTTATATCGAACTTGCTCAATTTCTTTCAGGGCAAGCCAAAGGGCCCGAGCACCAAGCTCTACTACGTCTGATTGCAACATTGGTGGAAGTGCCCCCTTTCGGAGACGTAGCAGTGCCTGCTGAGGACGCCAAGGTTTAGGCGTGGCTTCTGAAGAGGTTGTTCGTCGCCCGTGAGAGCTTGCAGGTAATTGTTGCGACACGACCGACCCGCAGGGCGCGAGGATAATCAACCCGCACCAGAATGCGCGAACATGGTCTCACCATAGCGCCGCCCCGGAGATCGGACGAGTGTTGAAGCGCTGATGCCTTTATCCAGGATAATGCCATGGTGGAGCGCTTCAACGGGCGGATAGCAACCGAGGTCCTGCCCATCAACGTCGCCAACCATGCGGACCTTGAGATCCTGCTGCGAGACTTCAATCGAACCTACAATCACGGATGGCAACGTATGCTCGGCGGAATCTCTCCAACCGCTAAAGCCGGCGATCGCCTCAAAGCAAAGCCGCGTCTCGGCAATCGACATTTACGTCTTCAGACAGATCCGGCCGTCATGATCGAAGTCGATAGTGTCATGTTATACGCCAAAGATATCTCACTATCGAACAACTAGGCCTCGTGGACAAAGGGCAGCCACAGCAATGCTGATGCGAGGCTGACGAAGCCGAGATATGACTCTCTGGTTT
>NZ_JAXOUF010000043.1:0-16010 GCF_034424805.1 Labrys sedimenti | reverse complement strand
AACCGCACTTTTTCTCTAGCTCTTTGTTTCGACGCGTCTTTGCGATTCTTGGTGACTCCGTCAAATCGCAAAACGCTCTAGTCAACTCAAGGGAGTTGACGACACCCGCAAGGGGAGAAGGGATCCGATTCTGCACGCTTGCTGCAAAAGAAAAAGCCGCCCAACCTTTCGGCGGGCGGCTTTTCAGGATGTCGTGTCGATCTTGCTCAGTTGAGCTTGGCGCGCACTTCGTTGAGGGCGGCCGACATCAGATTGCCGGCACTGGCCGCGGGCTGGTCGGCAAGGATTGTCGTAGCGGCCTGGACGGCGGCATCGGCAGCAACAGCCTTGACCTCGGCGACGGCAGAGGTTTCGGCCTGGGCAATCTTCTGATCGGCCAGCTTGGTGCGGCGGGCGACGAAGTCTTCGATCTTGGCGATCTGCTCGGCCTTGAAGCGCTCGGCCTCGGCCTTGGCAGCCTCGATCATCGCAGCAGCCTCGGCTTCCGCTTCCTTCTGCTTCTTCTGATAGTCGGCCAGCAGCTTCTGGGCTTCCTCGCGCAAGGCGCGAGCCTGCTCGAGTTCGGCACGCACGGCGTTGCCGCGGGCGTCGAGGCCCTTGCCGATCTGCCCGAAGGCGCCGAGCTTCCAGGCAATGGCCAGGAAGATCAGCGTGGCGATGAGGATGTAGAACTCCGGCCCGGCAGGGTTGAAGAGTTCGTGGATCATCTCGGCGAAATATTCGATCACGCCCGCCTCCTTACTTGGCCATGGCGGCGTCGACGGCGGACTGAACCGTCTGCGGCTCGGGCGCCTTGCCGAGCAACTGCTCGACGATCGCGTTGGTGGCGTCGACGGCGATGCCGTTGACGTTGCCGAGCGCAGCCTGCTTGGTCGCCAGGATCTTGGCTTCCGCTGCCGCCAGCTTGGCCGAGAGATCGGCTTCGAGCGACTTGCGGGTGGTATCCGTTTCGGCGGTCACGGCAGCACGTGTTTCGGCTGCGATGCTTTGCGCCTTGGCGCGGGCCTTGATCAGCGCGGTCTGATAGGAGGCCACGGCCTCGTCACTGTCCGCCTTGGCCTTCTGGGCAGCCGCAAGGTCCGCCGCGATCTTAGCCGACCGCTCGGAGAGGATGCCGGCGATGCGCGGCAGCGCGATCTTCGACATCAGGATGTAGAGAAGCCCGAAAGCGATGACCAGCCACACGAGCTGTGAGGCAAAGGACGAGCTGTCGAAGGGCGGAAATGCGCCCTTGGCCCCATGTGCATCGCCGGGAACCTCGGTTCCTGCGTGACTTTCAGCCATGAAACACCTTCAACGGATGTGCACTCACATCTTTGCAGGCCAAGCTACAAACAGATGGAGCCACAAACAGATGGAATTGCTGCATTCCAGCCAATCAAACGATGAACGGCCTCGCGAATTTCGATCGCGAAAGCCGTCGTCGTCGGCGTGGCTGGCGCGGATCAGACTGCGAAGAGGAGCAGCAGAGCGACGAGCAGCGAGAAGATGCCGAGAGCTTCGGTCAGAGCGAAGCCGAGGAGAAGCGTGCCGCGCTGGCCGTCGGCAGCCGACGGGTTGCGCAGGGCGCCCGAGAGGAACTGGCCGAACAGGTTGCCGAGGCCGATACCAGCGCCGGCCATGCCGATGCAAGCGAGACCAGCGCCGATATACTTAGCTGCGACGGGATCCATGGAGAACTCCTGTTGGTGTAGGTTTTGTTGGATTTAGACGGGATCAATGGCCGGGGTGAAGGGCGTCATTGAGGTAGATGCAGGTCAGCGTGGCGAAGACATAGGCTTGCAGCACGGCAACCAGCACTTCGAGCGCCACCAGGGCGATCACGAGAAGCAGGGGCAGGGGCGAGAGGATCGCGGTCAGCGCACCGGCGCTGGCCAGCATGACGATGAAGCCGGCGAAGATCTTCAGGGCGATGTGGCCGGCCAGCATGTTGGCGAAGAGACGGACGGAGAGGCTGATCGGGCGCGAGACGAAGGAGATGATCTCGATCGCCACCAGCAGCGGCAGCAGCACGGCCGGCACGCCGGAGGGCACGAACAGCTTCAGGAAGTGGGCGCCGTTCTTGTAGAAACCATAGAGGATCACCGTCGTGATCACCAGGGCCGCCAGCGCGAAGGTGACGATGATGTGGCTGGTGACGGTGAAGAAGCCGGGAATCAGGCCGAGCACGTTGCAGAACAGCACGAACATGAAGAGCGAGAACACCAGCGGCATGAAGCGCATGCCCTCGTTCCCAGCCGAGGAACGCACGGTGCCGGCCACGAATTCGTAGAAGGTCTCGGCGAGGGACTGCCAGCGGCCCGGCACGGTGGCGCGGGAAGAAGTCGTCGCGATCATCACCAGCGCGATGAGGATCACCGCCAGGAACATGAAGAGAGCCGAATTGGTGAACGCGATGCTGCCGATATGGAAGAGCGGCTTGATCTCGAACTGCGTAATCGGACTATGCATCGCCAGCGAGGCCCTGTCTTCTATTGTGGCGCGAGGCGCCGGTTCATTCCTGTTTGTCGGGCGTTTTGCCCAACATATTCGAGGCGCGCAACAAATTCCGGACACCTGCCGCAAAGCCAAGCATCAAAAAGATGATGAGCCCCCACGGCGAAGTCCCGGCAAACCGATCCACAACCCATCCCAGCAATCCGCCGGCGACGATGCCACCGACGAACTCGGACGAGAGGCGCATGGCCTTGCCGATCGCAGAAGGATCGCCCTCCTGCTTGCGCACCTTGGCCGCTTCGGCTGCTTCCCCGGCCTTGATGGAGCCGAGGCGCTCGTCGAGACGGCGCAAGCGTTCGTTTAATTCACGATCGCGGGATTCGTCTTTGCCGGATTTTCCGGCCTGGTCCGCTTCGTCGCTCGCCATTGCGGCAACATGCTCCCTGGCCGGCCAAAACAGAGCCGGACGCCCCCCTTGAAAACGGCGGGACCATACCCACGCCCCCTTGCGGTGTCAAGGCGAGGCGAAATTATGCCAAGTCTTTGAGAACAAATAAAAAATGAGGAGAATGGCCATTGGCTGCTGGCTTTTCTATATGGGACAAGCCTGGGTTGCGATGTCACATTTTGCTGTATGGGGCTGCGCAAGTCTGCCTTGAAGCCGTCGCAGCGGCGCCACAGACGGGTGGCGCGGCTGAAAACGCTGCGGGAATCAGGGCCAAACTTCGGAGCGCGGACAGGATGTCCGCGCTCCGCGCAAGCCCGGCTAGGCCGCTTCCAGGCGCTCCGGGGCGACATGATCCACCAAGCCCCAGGCCTGGGCTTCGTCGGCCGACATGAAGTTGTCGCGGTCCATGGCGGCCTCGACTTCCGCGACGGTCCGGCCGCAGTGCTGGGCATAGAGTCCGTTGAGCCGGGCCCGCGACTTGATGATGTTGTTGGCGTGGATGAGCATGTCGCTGGCCTGGCCCTGATAGCCTCCCGAGGGCTGGTGCACCATGATCGAGGCATTGGGCAGGGCGAAGCGGCGCCCGGCCGTGCCGGCCATCAGGATGAAGGAGCCGAGCGAGAAGGCCGATCCCATGCACAGCGTCGAGACCGGGCTCTTGATGAACTGCATGGTGTCGTAGATGGCAAAGCCGCTGGTCACCGATCCGCCCGGGGAGTTGATGTAGAGCGAGATCTCCTTCTTCGAATTCTCCGCCTCCAGGAACAGGAGCTGTGCGCAGACCAGGGCAGAGACGCCATCATCGACAGGGCCGTTGATGAAGATGATGCGCTCGCGCAGCAGGCGCGAGAAGATGTCGAAGGCACGTTCGCCGCGGGTGGACTGCTCCACCACCATGGGGACGAGGGAATTCATGACGAGCTCCTCAGGCCGCCTGCAGCAGCATGGTCGGCTGGTTGAGATTGGCGGCGACGGGCCGCAGGACGAAGTTGCTCTGGGTGATGCGCAGCAGCGTGGAGCCTTTGCCATGGGGGGCGAGCTCGAAGGTGACGACGCTGTCGAGGACGCGGTCCTGGATCTTTTCGCTCCAGGCATAGCGCAGTATTTGCGGGGCCTCGGCGGCAAGGAGGCGGCAATCGACCAGTTCGGGCTCTTTCGACTCCCGTCGCGGTGAACGGGGAGCACCCGTCCCGTCCTCGGCCGGCGTCAGCCAGGCGGCGACGTAATCGGGAATGGTGAGGGCACGCCAGACCTTGGCGGGCGGTGCTTCCAGCAGGCTTTCGAAGTGAAGATCGTCCGGCGCTGTCTTGTCCTCCGCGCCTTTGATCGTCGCGTCGCTCAGGATCGTCATTGGTCCATCTCCTTCAGCACGGCCTTGAGCCGGTCGATGCGTCCAGGCCAGAAGCTCGCGTAGCGGTTGACCCAGTCGGCCAGCGGGGCGAGCGCCTGGGGGGCGGCACGGTAATGCACCATGCGACCCTCGCGCCGCTCGGCCACCAGGCCCGCCTCGCGCAGCACGGCCAGATGCTGCGAGATCGCCGGCTGGGAAATCTCGAAGCCGGCCTTGATCTGTGAAACGCTCATCTCGCCGCCCGCCAGCCGTTCGAACACGGCGCGGCGGGTGGGGTCGGCAAGGGCACGGAAGAGGTTCGTCTGCATCATGTAAAACACATAAGCACTTGCTTATGGATTCGGCAAGGGAAGATTGTGGGTTCGGTGTGCCGGTCTTCCGACCGACAGGGCAGTACGGTATTTGGGTAGAAAGTTGTGCCGGTCCCGCTCCATCTCTCGATAGAGCTGAGGAGGGGGACACGGGTCGCATTTCCATGCCGGTCTGAAGACCGGCACACCAGGATTACACCGCTTCCAGGAACTTCTCGGCTTCGCTCAGATTGACCGAGACCAGCTGGCTGACGCCGCGTTCGGCCATGGTGACGCCGAACAGGCGGTTCTGGCGCGACATGGTGATCGGGTTGTGGGTGATGGTGACGAAACGCGTCTCGGTCTCGCGAATCATCGCATCGAGGAGATCGCAGAAGCGCTCGACATTGGCGTCATCAAGCGGCGCGTCGACTTCGTCGAGCACGCAGATCGGTGCCGGATTGGTGAGGAACACCGCAAAGATCAGCGCCATCGCCGTGAGGGCCTGTTCGCCACCCGAGAGCAGGGACAGGGTCTGCGGCTTCTTGCCCGGCGGGCGGGCCAGCATTTCGAGGCCGGCTTCGAGCGGGTCGTCCGATTCGGTGAGCTGCAGTTCCGCCGTGCCGCCGCCGAACAGGGTCTGGAACAGGCGCTGGAAGTGGCCGTTGACCACGTCGAAGGCAGCGAGCAGCCTCTCGCGCCCCTCGCGGTTGAGGCCGGCGATCGCCTGGCGCAGGCGCTTGATCGCCTCGACCAGATCGTCCCGCTCGCTGACGAGGCCATCGAGCTGAGTCTGCACGTCCTTCTGCTCGTCCTCGGCCCTGAGATTGACCGCACCGAGGCGCTCGCGCTCGCGCTTGGCGTCCTCGAGCGTGCGCTCGACCGCACGCCGATCGGGGATCGGCGCATTGGCGGCGAGATTGGCGAGCTTCAGGAGACCCGTCGGGGCGACGTTGAGGGCCTCCTCGATCTCGGTGACGATCTGGGACCGGCGCGCGCGCAGGGCGTCCAGCTTCTCTTCCGAGCGCACCTGCTCCTCGCGGGCTTGGCTCAAGGCAACCAGCGCTTCGCGGCCTTGACGGTCGGTCTGGGCCAGGCGGGTCTCGGCCTCGGCCAGGCGGTCGGCGGCGATCTTGCGCGTCTCTTCCGCCGTTTCGGTTTCGGCGATCAGGCCCCGCCGCCGTGCCGCGAAGACGACCGGCGCATCGTCGAACTCCGCCCGTTCGATTTCCAGTTCGGTCAGGCGGCTGGTCAGCGTCTCGATCTGGGCCGCGCCATTCTCCTGGCGGTCTGTCCAGGACTGGCTTTCCTGCTCGATGGCGGCCAGACGCCGCGAGCGCAACTCGTCCTCGCGTGCCAGCGTCTGGGCCTGGGCGCGCGTCTCGGCCACCTCGGCGCGACCTTCCGCGACGCCATGGCGCAATTCCTGCAGCTGGGCGTTGAGGGCGCTGCCATCGGGCAGTGCAGCCAAAGTCTGTCTTGTCCGCTCGCAGGCCTCGCGCGCCTCGGCAAGATCGCTGCCGAGGCGGTTGCCGGCTTCGTCCAGGGCGGAGAGGCGGCTGGCGAGCTGTGCCGCCTGACGCTCGGCCGCGACGGCGCGCTCGCGCAGTTGATCGGCCTCGCGGCTGAGATTGCGCCAGGCATCGCGTGTGATGCGCTCGCGCTCGGCGGCCTGGCGCGAGGCGGCCTGCGCCATCTCGGCCTCGCGGCGGCGCGGAACGACGGCCTCCCGGGCCTCCCGGGCCTGTTCCTCCAGTTCGGCCAGGCGGTTGCGCTCGGCCAGGCGCCTGGCGGCGGGAGAGGGGGCTTCCGCGGCTGCCACGAAACCGTCCCAGCGCCAGAGATCGCCCTCGCGGCTCACCAGCCTCTGGCCTGGGGCGAGCAGGGCCTTGAGGCGGGGACCGTCGGCCCTGTCCACGATGCCGATCTGGGCCAATCGACGCGCCAGGCCTTCAGGAGCCTGAACGAAATTCGCCAGTGCCTCCACGCCTGCGGGTAAAGGCGGGTCGCCGTCGGCGACGGCGCCCGACCAATGGGCCGGGGCGTCGCGGTCGGTGGGAGCATCGATATCCTCGCCGAGTGCGGCGCCGAGCGCGACCTCATAGCCCTTGGCGACCTGGAGGGCATCGGCAATCGGGGGATATTTGGCGCCGGCCGGCGTCAGCACCAGCTTGGCGAGGGTACGCGCCTCGGTTTCCAGGCGATTGGCCGTGCGCTCGGCCTCCTGAAGGGGGCTTCGCGTGGCGGCTTCGGCGTCGCGCGCCTCGGCGTGGACGGCTTCAGCTTCCATGGCGGCCTGCTCGGCCTGGCTGCGCCGTTCCTGCAACTCGGCCAGCTGTTCCTGGAGCTGCTCGGCGAGAGCCGCGGCATTGGAGCCGGCGCGGAGGGCCTCGCCCTCACGCCGGATCTCGGCGAGCTGGCGTTCCAGGCGAACCACTCGCTCGGCGGCCTCGCGCTCGCTGCGTTCGGCCTGGGCGCGCGACGCCTGGAGTTCGGCCAGGGCGCCCTGGGCCTCGCCCATCGCCTTCTCCTGTCCGGCCAAGGCGATCTCGGCCTCCCGCAACAGGCCGGCGGCCTCGGAGGCCCGTTCCTTGCTGCCGTCCTGCTCAGCCTTGAGGGAGGATTCCTCGGCCGTCAGACGCTGCAGCATGGTGCCGGCATCCGATATCATCGACTTCTCGCGCGTGATGTCGGCGCCGGCTTGGCGAATACGGTGGTCGAGCTCGATGCGCCGCTCGCCGGCGCGCCGCTCCTCCTGCTCCAGTTGCTCGCGTGCCAGCACCAGACGATGCAGGGCGGTACCGGCGGCATGCTCGGCCTCGCGCAAGGGCGGCATCTCATGGGCGGCGATGGCGGCCAGGCGGGCCGTCTCGGCCTGCGCCCGCGTGCGCTCGGCCACGGTGCGGGTGTCGAGGTCGAGCCGCTTTTCCGCCTCGATCACCAGCCGCCCCGCCTCCTCGAAGGCGATGTGGAAGAGCAGAGCCTCGGCCTGCCGGATCTCGTTGGAAAGGCCGCGATAGCGGAAGGCCTGGCGTGACTGGCGCTTGAGGCTGTCGAGCTGGGATTCGATCTGGGTCAGCACGTCCTCGAGCCGTTCCAGATTGCTCTCGGCCGCCTTCAGCCTCAGCTCCGCCTCATGGCGGCGCGTATGCAGGCCGGAGATGCCGGCTGCTTCCTCGAGGATGCGGCGGCGCGATTGCGGCTTGGCGGCGATGAGTTCGGCGATCTGGCCCTGGCGCACCATGGCGGGCGAGCGTGCGCCGGTGGAGGCGTCGGCGAAGATGAGCTGCACGTCGCGGGCGCGCACTTCGCGGCCGTTGATGCGGTAATTGGAGCCGCGGTCACGCTCGATGCGGCGGGAGATTTCCAGGATGTCGGCGTCGTTGAAGGCAGCCGGGGCGGTGCGGTCCTTGTTCTCGACCGTCAGCATCACCTCGGCCATGTTGCGCGGCGGCCGGTTCCCCGAGCCGCCGAAGATGACGTCGTCCATCTCGGCGGCGCGCAGGTTTTTGTGGCTGCTCTCGCCCATCACCCAGCGCAGGGCTTCGACCAGGTTCGACTTGCCGCACCCGTTCGGCCCGACGACGCCGGTCAAACCGGGTTCGATCAGGAAATCCGTCGGTTCGACGAAGGACTTGAAGCCGAGAAGCCTGAGCTTGGTTAGTTTCATCCATCACCCCGCAGTCCGGCGGGGCCGGGACTGCTTTCAGGATTTGAGGAACGGATCGACGACCTGGGAGAACTCGTCGATCGTGATCTCGCCGCCCTTCCTGATACCGTTGATGAAGAAGGTCGGCGTGCCGTCGATACCGAAAGCCGAAGAACCACGCTCCTTCACGGCATTTACGCCAGCATAGAGCGTCTGGTCTTTCAAGCAGGCCTGGAACTGTTCCTGTGTAAAACCGGACTGCTTGGCGATGCCGAACAGGGCCGGAAGCACCTGCTTGGCATCGTTGACGAACGCCCAGCTCTCCTGCTGCGAGAACAGCACGTCGAGCATGGTGTAATATTTCTCGGGCGGCGCGTCCTTGGCAATGCAGCGTGCCAGCATGAAGGCGGCCGTGGCACGCGGATCGAGCGGGAACTCGCGCATGGTCCACAGCACCTTGCCGGTATCGATGTATTTTTGCTTGATCGCCGGGAACACGTCTTTGGCAAAGCGCGCGCAATGGGGGCAGGTCATCGAGGCATATTCATAGACCTTGACCGGCGCATCCGGCTTGCCGAGCGCGATATCGGGAATGGGGCCGGGCACGGCCAGTTCGAGCAGGCTGACCTTGTCGTCGGCCGCGAGGGCGGGCAGGGCCGCAAGCGCCGGACTCGCCGCAAGGGCTGCGATCAGGGTACGGCGGGAAAGCATCGGGCTCATCGGCGACTCATGTCCTTTGTCATTGCGCGTATCGGCGCACTCTATGTGTGCGGTACTTGAGCCTTGCAATTATGGCAACAGGCTGACCAACTGCCTTCACGTAGGTGTGACCGGTTTGTTCGGGACCGGCTTGGTGGTGCGGGTGGAGCCGCGAACCTGCCGCCCCAGCCGTTCAAGCGCTTCGCGCAGGCCGGGGTTCTCGATGCCGCTGAGATCGTCGGCCAATCGGCGGGAGGCCTCGGGGGGCAGGTCGGGAATCCCGGGCCTCTGCCTCGGCGCCGGATGATCCACTGGCCCCTGCTTGAGGCGCAGCTTGCCGACGCAGCGCCAGCCGAAGACCGCGTTGATGCGCTCGATGATTTGGCTGGCCGACATCTCGACCTCGAGCGCGAAGGCGCTCTCGACCCGCAGGATCAGGGTCGCGGCGGCAGGAGCCGCATCGGAGGCTTCGCCCTTTGGGCGAGGCGGCCATTGCATCTTCACCGGCAGGGAATGGGCCGAGAGCCGGGCGCCGACGATATCCGGCCAGTGCCCGATGATGTCGGCCGTGGCGAAGCCGCGCGCCTTGAGGGCGTCGGCCAGCGCCGGACCGACGAGATCCGCAAAGGGGCGGGCCGACCTTCGCTTGAAGGGAGCCTGCTGTGGAGACGCCTGAGGCTGAGGAGCCTTAGGCTGAGACTTGGGCTTGTTGATCATGGCCGATCTGTGGAATGAGAGGCCATGCTTAATAGTGTCGCTCCCGAGGTCAAGTCCTCAGAAGGCCTTCACGCAGAAGCCCTGCTCGTCTGGTATGACAGGCATCGAAGGCGGCTGCCCTGGCGGGCGCTGCCTGGCGAGACGCCGAATCCCTACCGTGTCTGGCTCTCCGAGATCATGCTGCAGCAGACCACGGTGAAGACCGTCGGCCCCTATTTCCAGGCTTTTCTGGCACGATGGCCCACGGTCGACGCCATGGCCGAGAGCGATGAGGAGGACATCCTCAAGGCCTGGGCCGGGCTTGGCTATTATTCGCGCGCCCGCAACCTGCACGCCTGCGCCCGCTTTGTCAGCGCCAGGCTGGGCGGTCGTTTTCCCGACACGGTCGAGGGCCTCAGGCAGTTGCCGGGGATCGGCGCCTATACGGCGGCGGCCGTGGCCGCGATCGCCTTCGACCGGCGCGCGGCCGTGGTCGACGGCAATGTCGAGCGGGTGGTGACGCGGCTCGAAGCGCTGGAAACCCCGCTCCCGCAGGCCAAGCCCCTGATCGCCGAGATCGTCGACGGCATGACCCCGGCCGACAGGCCCGGCGATTTTGCGCAAGGCATGATGGATCTCGGGGCAACGATCTGCACCCCGAAACGCCCGGCTTGCGGCCTGTGCCCATATCTGCCCTTCTGCAGGGCCCGCCGGGAAGGCACGCAGGAGACATTTCCGCGCAAGGCCCCCAAGGCCAAGCGCCCCTTGCGCAGGGGCGCGGCGTTCTGGATCGTCAGGCCGGATGGCTGGGTACTGGTGCGCAAACGCCCCGACAAGGGGCTGCTCGGCGGCATGACCGAGATTCCGTCCAGCGTCTGGAGCGAAGATTTCGATTCAAGCGCGGCCGTCAACCACGCGCCGCTCAAGGCGAAATGGCGCGAGCTACCGGGCGAGGTAAGCCATGGCTTCACCCATTTCGAGCTTGCCGTCAGCGTCTATGCCGCCGATGCCCTGCTGAGCACCAAGGCTCCACCGGATTGCCGCTGGGTTCGCCTTGATGACCTCGACGGCGAGGCCCTGCCCACCGTGATGCGCAAGATCGCGGCGCTGGCGCGGGGAAATTAAGAGAGGCGCGAGCGGGCGGGCGTTCGCGCGTCTTCCTTGCCGTGGGCGCCGCTCAGTTCCGATGCCCGTTGCCGTTTGCGAGCGCAGCGATCATCAGGTCCACCGCCGAGCCGATGGGCGCGATGATGGGGATGTCGAATTGCGCGCGCAGATATTCCGCCGCCTCGCCCAGCGGCCCGCCGCCGATGATCACCGCTTCCGCCCCGTCCTCGATGCACAGCCTCACCATGGCTGCCAGTTCGTTGCGCAGGCGTTCTGCATCATCGGCAAGCTTGACCGGATCGCCCGGCGTGCAGCGTATGCCTGTATAGAGGTGCTGTAGGCCGAGGCTTGCGGCACGCGCCGCGATGGCGTCGGCGAGATCCGGCGTGACGGTGGCGACGCCGAATTTCCGCCCGCCCTGCGAGGCGTCGATCATGGATGCCTCGCAAATGCCCATGACCGGCACTTGCAGGCTTTCCTGCAGGTGGACGACACCAGGATCGCCATAGGCACTGACGATGATGCCGATGCAGCCCGCATCCTGCGCGCGGCCGATCTCGATGACCTGGCTTGCCGAGGCGGTAAGCTGGGTCTCGTTGACGATCATCGAGGGGCTGCGGGTTGCCGTGGCGGCTTCCAGCCGAAGCCGCCCGTCGGCCTTGCGGCGGGCAATGGCCAGCATCATCCCCGTGGTCGCTTCCGAGCTGTTGGGATTGATCAATAGGACATGAGGAGGCGATGCTTGGGGGGACGATGCTTGCATTGTCAGGCCTGTTCTCTAGCAGTCTTGGTAAAATTGATGGTCGGGGGTTCGGATTCGGCCGGCTGGGTGAGGTCTTCCATGGATCGGCCATAGGTCTCGGGCCCGAGCTGGATGCAGAAGGCGAAGACCGCATACATCGAGGCGGCGAGGCCGAAAACGCCGAGCATGCCGAGATTGTCGAATAGGAAACCGGCCAAGGTCGGCACGATGGAGCCCGCGGCCGAGCCGCTCGCCAGGATCAGGGCCACGCCGAAGCCGCGAATGCGGGTCGGATAGAGCTCGGGCGCATAGATCCAGATCGAGGTGTTGAGCAGCAGCACGAAGAACTGGAAGAGCGCGCCGAAGAACAGCACCAGGTAGAGGCTGCTCCCCAGGCAGACGATGGCCAGGGCTGCCGCGCAGGCACAGACGGAGCCGACGCTCAGGACCCTCTTTCGCGGGAAATAATAGCCGAACATCGAGGCGGCGATCGCCCCCAGCACGCTGCCGCTCTGGATGATCATCGAGTAGAGCAGGCTGCCGGAGAGCGTATGGCCCATCGACATGAAGATCATCGGCATGAGGGTGAGCACGGAAAGCTGCGCCCCATAGCTCATCAGGATCGCGATCGCCACGGGAATGGTGCGGCCGAGATAGGGGGCCTGGAAGAGCTCTCTCCAGCTGCTTTTCGCGGGCTGGACCGTGTCGTCCTCGGGGCTCGACAGATAGGCCCTGACCCGCAGATCCTTCGGGCGCAGCGAGCCCGAGGCCAGGATGGATAGCACCTTGTTGGCTTCGTCGATCTTGCCCTGCGAGGCCAGGAAGCGCGGTGTTTCCGGCACGTAGCGGCGGAAGAACACGACGAGGAAGGCCGGGATCGCCAGCACGCCGAAGAGCCAGCGCCAGGCATCGTCCCCCGCGAACAGGGTGAAGACCACAAGCCCGAACGCGGGGGCGAGGAAATTTCCGAAGCCGCCGGCACCGACATTGACCAGGCCAGCTGCGGTGCCGCGGAATTTCGGCGAGCAGAACTCGGCAAGCATGGTGACGGCCGTGGAGATCTCGCCGCCGACGCCGAATCCGACGATGGCGCGCGCCATGCAAAGCACGCTGAAGCTCGGCGCAAGCGCACAGAGCGCCGACCCGAGCGTGAACAGCAGCAGATTGATGGTCAGCATGACGCGGCGGCCGTAGCGATCGCCGAGGATGCCGGAGAGAAGGCGGCCCGCAGCCGCGCTCGCGAAGGTGATGGTGTTCAGGAAGCCGACGTCGGCGCCGGTCAGGCCCCATTGCGCCTTTAGCATCGGCGCGATCAGCCCGATGGTGTTCTGCTCGAAGGCGTCGAAGAGGCACCCGATCAGGATGAGTGCGAGAATCTGCTTGTGGGCCGTGGTGACGCCGATCGTCCCCAGCGCCTGTTCCATCTGCTTTTGTACCGGCGACGATGCGCCGGACGGGATCATCTGTTCCCCTGCCATGGCGATTAAATCCTCTGGATGATGTTTGTGAAATTATTTTTTCATATTTAAACTTAAAGAAAATATTTTTGCAATTGGTATTTTCGTTTCTTGCTTGTGGCGTCAATTGACGGGGATTTTGGGTGATATGATTGTACAGATGGTCAAAATCTCTTACTGCTCGGAATAACCTGAAAATGAGATTTCAACTTTCTTGGCCATGCAGTCCACCGAGAGATCATTCCTGACCCGCGTGCGGGACATCCTCGACGAGCTTCCGCCAGCCGAACGGCGGCTCGGGGAATTCGTCTGTGATTTTCCCGGTGAACTGGCGAGCTACTCGGCATCGGAGCTAGCGGCCCTGGCCCATGTCTCCAACGCCACGGTGACGCGCTTCGTGCGCCGTTTGGGCTATGAGACCTACGAGGAATCGCGCCGCCACGTGCGCCAGGAAAGGCAGACCGGGTCGCGGCTGTTTCTTTCCAGTGCGGCGGACCCTGCTGCCGGCCAGTCGCTTTCCAGCCATGTCGGCCAGGCCATCGCCAATCTGGAGCAGACCTTTCTGTCGATCCGCGAGGCCCAGATCGATGCGGTGGTGGATGCCATGCTCGGCGCGCGCAGGACCTGGGTCGTGGGCTTTCGCTCCAGCCAGCCCTTCGCCGCCTATCTGCAATGGCAGATGCTGCAGGTCATCGACAATATCGTCGCCATTCCCGGCCCAGGCCAGACGCTCGGCGAATATCTGGCGAGCATCGCCGCTGAAGACATGGTGGTGGTTTTCGCCCTGCGCCGCCGCATCGCCAAGCTGGACGACATCCTGGCGGCCATCGAGAGGCGGGGCGCCAAGCTCCTCTACATCACCGATGAGGGCGCGCCTCTGCGCTCCTCGGCACAATGGCATTTCCATTGCCAGACCCTGGCGCCCGGCCCCTTGTTCAACCACACGTCGGTGATGGCGCTCTGCCATCTCATCACCACCCGAGCCATCGAGAAGGCCGGTGCCGCCGGGCGCAGGCGCTTGCGCGACATCGAAACCTTCGGCGATGCGCTCGAGGAGCTGTAGCCGGGAACGCCGCGCCCTCCGGCGAATGACTCTTGCCTTTATACCATCCTACCTCCAGCATGAGGTCTCACCGGCATAGGGGAACTGCATGTCGTTGCTCGGCGCTTTTCTGATCGGCGTGGTCGCGGGGCTGCGCACCTTCACCGCTCCTGCCGCTGTGAGTTGGGCGGCCTATCTGGGCTGGCTGCCGCTCGATGGCACGCCGCTCGCCTTCCTTGGCCATCCCGTCACGCCCTATATCTTCACAGCGCTGGCCATTTTGGAGTTCGTAGGCGATCAACTGCCCTCGACTCCCAGCCGCAAGGTGCCGATGCAGTTCGGCGCCCGCCTCGTGAGCGGCGCGTTCAGCGGGGCGGCGATCGGATTTGCAGGCGGATCCTGGCTGCTCGGGCTCATCGCGGGCGTGGTCGGCGCCATCGTCGGCACGCTGGGCGGCCATGAATTCCGCCGCCGGCTGGCGCTCGCCTTCGGGCGGGATCTGCCGGCCGCCCTGATCGAGGACGCCGTGGCGGTTCTCGGGGCACTCCTGATCGTCCGGGCCCTGCTATGAGCAGCGAATTCGACGCCATCATCGTCGGCGCTGGCCAGGCCGGGCCCTCCCTGGCGGGCCGCTTCAGTGCGGCGGGGCAGCGTGTCGCCGTGATCGAGCGCAAGCATGTCGGCGGAACCTGCGTCAACACCGGTTGCATGCCGACCAAGACCCTGGTGGCCAGTGCCTATGCCGCCCATCTCGCGCGCCGGGCCGACGAGTACGGCGTGGTGCTGGGAAGCGGCGTCGGCGTCGACATGAAGAAGGTCTGGACCCGCAAGCAGGCGGTGACCATGAACGCCCGCACCGGGCTGGAGGGCTGGCTCGGCGGCATGGCGGGCTGCCGGCTGGTCCGGGGCCATGCCCGCTTCACCGGCCCCCATGAGATCGAGGTCGATGGTGAGCGCCTGAGCGCGCCGAAGATCTTCCTCAATGTCGGTGGGCGTGCCCTGGTGCCCGACATGCCGGGGCTTGCCGGCATCGACTACCTCACCAACACCTCGATCGTGGAGCTCGATACGCTGCCGGAGCATCTCATCGTGGTCGGTGGCAGCTATATCGCGCTCGAATTCGCGCAGATGTATCGCCGCTTCGGCTCTGAGGTCACGGTGATCGAGCGTGGTCCGCGCCTGACCTCGCGGGAAGACCCCGATATTTCCGACGCCATTCGCGACATCCTGATCAAGGAGGGCATCGATATTCGCCTCGGGGCAACGAACCTTTCCTTTGCCCGCGAGAACAGCGGCGTTGCCGTCACCGTGGCGGGGGAGGGGCAAAGCCCCGCGCGGATATCGGGCTCGCATGTGCTGATCGCCGTCGGCCGGGTGCCCAATACCGACGACCTCGGCCTGGACAGAGCAGGCGTGCACACCGATGCCCGCGGATATGTCACGGTTGACGATCAACTGCGCAGCAATGTCGAGGGCATCTGGGCGCTCGGCGATTGCAACGGCAAGGGTGCCTTCACCCACACTTCCTACAATGACTACGAGATCGTCGCCGCCAATCTGTTCGACGCCGATCCCCGCCGGGTCAGCGACCGCATCACCGCCTATGCCCTTTACATCGATCCGCCCCTCGGGCGCATCGGACAGACCGAGGAGGAGGTGCGCCGGTCCGGACGGAAGGCCCTGATCGGCAAGCGGCCGATGACGCGGGTCGGCCGGGCGGTCGAGAAGGGCGAGACTCAGGGCTTCATGAAGGTGATCGTCGATGCCGACAGCCACGCCATTCTCGGCGCCGCCATCCTCGGTGTCGGCGGCGACGAGGTCGTGCACGGCCTGCTCGACGGCATGTATGCCAAGGCACCCTACGCTACCATCCAGCGCGCCGTGCACATCCATCCGACCGTCTCGGAGCTCGTGCCGACCATGATCGGCGAGATGCAGCCGCTGGTGTAGGGGGGCGTTTCTTGACGCTCGGCAGCGGAAGTGGCGTTTGCAGGGAAGAGCTGGAATTTCGAAACAACTAGGCCTCGTGGACAAAGCTTGACGGCAAGGCTCGGGATTGATTCAAGGCTGCTTTTTGGAGGCAGTTTTGGGCG
>NZ_JAXOUF010000042.1:0-17994 GCF_034424805.1 Labrys sedimenti | reverse complement strand
CGCATTCCACACATTCGCACAGGCTTCGATGCACAGGAATCCCCCTCAGGACTCTTCTGTCCCGGTCAATCCACTAGCGGGCTTACTGCGTTGCCTGCGTTCGAAATCGCGCCCATCAAGTTCGGACTACCCACGATGCCACCCTCATGTGTTGGTATTGTTTCGCTGAGTTTCTCTCAAGATGTAATTATAATAAGTGCGTATATTTTAAAATACGTTATAAATAAATATGACAAAAACTCTGCGAATGTAAATGCATAATTGGCTCGATAATCAACTTGTAAATCCTTAAGTGCGCCTGAAAATTAAGTTTATTTATAGTTTTTTGCGGTTTATTCTAGGTTTTTATTCTGAAGTTCTATTTATCTATGTATTTTTTAAAAAAATATCGAACCAATATATTAGAAGTCAAAACTAGTAGCGCGTATACGATGAACGCTCTAATCGTTGGTAAATAGTTTGTTCCGTTTTCATAATGTGAAAATAAAAACAAAACCGGCATAAAAGCCATAGCTACAAGCACTTGTAGAGCGTATAATGCCGATTCGCGTTTCATTTGTAGTAATTCTCGGATTGAGAGTTGTTATGGATGTTGAGTTATTGTGACGTGGCGGGGTAATTAGCGCGGTACTTTGCATGAGTCGATCCTTCTATTTACTTAGAAAGTCCGCTGCTTAATTTCTTCGCCCACCTTTCTATCTCATGGCAAGGGTTGAATAGTGCCCGTGTCGATTCGTGTCGGCGGGACCCTGCGATCGCCAAGCAGGCTGCCACGATCATCGCCGATGAGCATATATCAATATCCACACGACAGAGATCCGGGCTCGAGTGTGAATTGCATAAACGATTTCGTGGGCTGCTATCCCTGTCACAGCGCATTTGACCTTGCGACACCGCTCGCCACCGGGCAACCCCAGAAGCTTCCACCTAGAACAAACTGGCACAACTTTAAGAGGTGATCTGAAGGAAAAAGCGCTGCTGTTTTGTGAAGTTTTGTTTCTAAATGTTTCTGCTCAACAATTTAATATTGGAGGTATGATATTCCTTGTATGTATTTGGCAGTCTAATAATATAAATCTCGTGTTTATTGAGCAGGATTTCTTGAAACTTTTTGTATATATACATAAAGTTTGATAAAATATTTCAATTTACGTAGATTTTCGTTGAATTTCAACCCAAAATATATTAGATAATTATTTGATATTTGACTTTCGAGTCGTCTGGAAGTGAATTTTTATGGTATGGGCGTTTTAGATTGCCCACGGAACTATAAATCCCAGGAACAAATACCTGTCGGACAGCTATAGTACCGGTGTCGGGAGTGACATCCTTGGTAAAGGACGTCATGCATATCTGCTGACTTTGCGGCTTGATCATGTACACGCCTGCACGACATTGTTGGCTATAGGGGGGGACCGAGGGCTTCGCCCTTCTCTTCCCCAAACAGGCTTCCGCCCACCTTCCTCCACGCCCGCTTGGGCGGGCGTTCCGTGCAGGCGGTTCCCCGCGAAGCCTGTTTTCCCCTTCCAGCCCACCGCTCACGCGGCCCCGGGGAAGCAGGCGGGCACCTGCTTCGCCGATCCAACGGAAAGAGCAGCGAGATGGGCAAGTTGAGCAAAGCGGAGATGAAGGCGCACGCCGAAGCGGAGGCCTTTTTGAGGAAGGATGTGCTGAGCGAGGATGAGAAGGACTTCGTCCTTGAGAACTGGCATCCGGGTGCGGAGAACAATGTCACGGCGGCCGGTGCGTTCTTCACGCCGATGGATCTGGCGGCCGATTTTGCGCTTGAGCCAGGGCGGGGACGAGTGATCGACTTGTGTGCCGGCATCGGCGGCCTGGCCTGTTGGGTTCAGCAGCGCTCCAAATGGCGGGGCGGTGTGGAATTGACTTGCGTCGAGATCAATCCGCGTTTCGTCGAGATCGGTCGCAAGCTGTTACCGGAAGCGCGATGGATCTGCGCTGATGTGCTCGATTGGCGGGACTGGTGGAAGGAGGAGCTTGAGGGATGCGTTTTCGATTGGGCGATCGCCAATCCGCCCTTCGGCAAGATGATGACATCAGGCGATCTTCGCGGCTTCAAATCTTTCGAATTCGCCGTGATCGATATTGCCTCCGAGATCGCGGACAATGGCACATTCATCCTGCCGCAAGGCTCGGCGTCGTTTCGCTATTCCGGCCGCCCGTGCTTCGAGCGTCTGACCTCAGGGGCGGGCGTCGACTTCGAGCAGCGAACGGGCCTGTTCATGGACTGCGGCATCGGCATCGACACCAGCATCTATCGCGATCAATGGCGCGGCGTCGCACCCTTGTGCGAGATCGTTACCTTGGAATTCGCCGAATGGCGGGAACGTTGTGAGGCACAAATCTTGGCTGACGGGCACGGACAGCTTGTCTTGCTCTAAGAGGAGGCCGGTATTTGGGGCAAGTGAATGTAAATCGAATGTTCTCTAATCACCTATTTTTGTCGTGATTTGCACAGAGGGCGTCACCGATCGCAACATCACCTGCAAAGGCTCTAAATAGTGCACAGGCGGTCATGATCATTCTTGAGGATGATCTTTACAGTTGCTGGAATTTGCCTGAGAATCTGAGCCAGCGTAGCGAACGGGTCCACAATGCTGCGTTCATAACAAAAACAGCACTCACTTCGACATCACCATGAAAAACAAAAAGGTGACTGAACATGCCTGAGGAAGACGCAAGTCTGGTCGACCTGACAGTCGACATCGTCTCTGCCTATGTTTCCAACAACCAGGTTGCCACCGCATCCCTCGCGGATCTGATCCACTCGGTGCATAAAGGACTGACGGATCTGAACAATCCAAGGCCAGTCGAGGCGGTTGCCCCGCCAAAGCCCGCCGTTCCGATCAAGAAATCCGTCACGCCCGATTATGTCATCTGCCTGGAAGACGGTCTCAAATTCAAATCGCTGACCCGGCATCTGCGAACCGCCTATGGCCTGACGCCCGAGCAGTATCGGGAGAAGTGGGGCCTGCCCAGCGACTACCCCATGGTTGCGCCGAACTATTCGGCCACACGTTCGCGCCTGGCGAGAGAACTCGGACTGGGCCAGATGAATCGGAAGGCCATCAGCGCTCCGCCACCCCCTCCCGCACCAAGCAAGGGCAGAAAGAAAAAGGCCGCATAGCGGCTTTGGCGCCAGACTTGTCGATTTACGAGTGCCTGGATGATCGAGATCAAGGCTCTCAAACCTCGCTTCCGGTAGGTCTGGCATATGAGGCAAAACCGCAATGCGCAAGTCATTGCACGCCATGGCCCTATGCCATGAACTTCGTGCTTTCCTTTGCTCCTCGCAGACATCTGATGACAGGTCGACCCATTCGTTGGAGCGACCTGATGGCAAAAGAGACCGAGACGGAGCCGACACCTTCGGCCCCGTCCAACGACAATTCCGATCTCGCCGGTTCGAGCCACACCGGCGAGGATAGCGGTCCCGCAAAGCTGGATCGCATCGTGCTCGATATCGCACGCTCGATCGGCCGACGGTTGGCCCGGGAAGCGTTCGAGAGACACCGCGCGGCCAATGACAATGGGCCGGGCCGCCCAAAGGAAGAGGGCAGGGGAAAGAAAGACGAACCCCCGCAATGAAAGAGAGAGGTTGACCCATTATGACCCGTGTTGCGCTCTATGCTCGCTATTCCTCCGACAGCCAACGCGAGGCCTCCATCGATGATCAGTTGCGGCTCTGCCGCGAGCAGACCGCCCGCGAAGGCTGGAGCGTGACGGGAACCTACCAGGACGCCGCCATCTCTGGCTCAAGCACCATCTTGCGGTCGGGTATCCAGCAATTGGTCCGTGACGCCCAGCGCGGCCAGTTCGAGATCGTGCTGGCCGAGGCTCTCGACCGTATCAGCCGCGATCAGGCCGATGTCGCCACGCTGTTCAAACACCTCAAATTCGCCGGTGTCACCATCGTCACCCTGGCTGAGGGCGAGATCAGCGAGCTTCATGTCGGCCTCAAGGGCACCATGAATGCCCTGTTCTTGAAAGACTTGGCCCTCAAAACCCATCGCGGTTTGCGGGGCAGGGTGGAGAAGGGCAAGGCCGGGGGAGGGCTGTGCTACGGCTACCGGGTGGCAAAGAAGCTCGATGCTGAAGGCGAGCCGATCCGTGGTGACCGTGAGATTGTGCCCGAGGAAGCCAAGATCATCCGCCGTATCTTCCAGGAGTTCGCCACCGGCAAGAGCCCCAAGGCCATTGCCGTCGACCTTAACAAGGACGGTATCGCCGGCCCGCTCGGCCGGCATTGGGGAGACACCAGTGTGCGAGGCCACGTGATCCGGGGTACCGGCATCATCAACAACGAGCTCTATACCGGGGTGCTGCTCTGGAACCGTCTGCGCTTCATCAAGGACCCAACAAGCGGCAAACGCGTGTCGCGGATCAATCCGTCGGCCAAATGGATCCGCACCGAGGTGCCGCATCTCAGGATCGTCGACGACAAGCTTTGGCAGGCCGTGAAGGATAGGCAGAAGGTCATCGCCGGCAAGTTCGAGGCTGTGACCATCGGCGTCCGCGATGCCAGGGCAAGGAGGCTGCACACCATGAAGCGGCCAGTCTCCCTTCTTTCTGGCCTGCTCACCTGCGGTTGTTGTGGTGGGCGCTACGGCCTGTTCACGAAGGAGCGTTATGCCTGCCTCAACCATCAGCGCCGGGGCATCTGCGACAATGGCAGAACCATTACCCGCGACACGATCGAGCAGCGTGTTCTCTCAGGCTTGAAGGAAAGGCTGGTCTCGGCCGATGCTGTTGCCGAAGCGGTGAAGGCCTACGCCCAGGAGACCAATCGGCTCAACCAGGAGCGCCGCGCCCAGAGCGAGCAGGATCGCAGGGCGCTCGACAAGGTCGAGCGCGGCATCGCCGGCATCATGGCGGCGATCGAGGATGGACTGTATCAGCCCTCCATGAAGGCGAGGATGGAGGACCTGGAGCGGCAGAAGGCCGAGATCACCCAACGCTTGGCACAGGCTCCCAGCGACGTGCCCGACTTACATCCCAACATCGCCAATCTCTATCGCAAGCGAGTGGAGCACTTCACGCAGGCGCTCGCCGACGACGAGGGCGGAAGGCAGGCAGCAGAGGCCCTGCGCTCGCTGATCGGTCAGATCGTGCTCACACCCGGCGACAAGCGTGGTGAGATCCATGCCGAGCTACGCGGAGAGCTGTTTGGTATTCTCGAATTCGTCAATCCTGAACAAAAACAAATGGTTAGTGATGTTATGATGAAAGGGGTTGCGGGCCCCCGCAACCATCTTCACTTGCGATTTGCCCGCCCCTCCGGCGGGCTTTTTCGTTTGCGTCGCAAGCGTCAGGATGCCGGCCAGATCACCACGCACATCGATCTGAAGTTCGCCGTGTTCGGGCGTCAGCACGATCGCTTTCACCAGAGAACGGATGATGTCGCTGGCATTCAGGCGCTTGGTCTCCGATTCTTCCCGCAAGGCCGTATAAAGCCCCTCGACCTGGGCCCGATAATGCTCGGCCATATTGGGATGGAGCAGAGGAGGCGGCTCTTCGGCGTCTGCGAGGAAGCGAGTCAGTTCGGTTTTGCGAGACTCGAGTTTTTGGCTGCGCTGCTTCACCGTGTCGATTGGCATTACATCCTTGAGATAAAGATCCATGATCTTCTCGAGTTCGCGGTCGATGCGCTTCAGCTCAGCCTCGGCCGCGTCGATCGACGCACGGCCTTCCATGCGCAGCCGGTTCATCTCCCGGGTGAACTCGTCGCAGAATTCCTTGAACAGTGCCGGGTCCATCAGGTGATGACGGAGCGCGTTGAGAACGCGAGCCTCGAAACGATCGCGCCGGATGTTCTTGCGGTTGTCGCAGGTCCCCTTGTTGCGCGCTGTCGAGCAACCGAGGAGATCGGCCGAAATCTTGGAATAGCCGCCGCCGCAGCAGCCACACTTGACCAGGCCCGAGGACAGATATCGGGGACGCTGGCGATCCCAGAACTGGTTCCCGACACTGGGGCAATCCGGTTGAACCTGTTTGACGGTGTTTTGCTGGTTCTTGGCGCCGGCCCATAGCTTGTCGTCCAGGATGCGCAGCTCAGGTACCTCCTGGATCACCCACTCCGATTCGGGATTCGGGCGAGCCTGGCGTTTGCCGGTATCGGGATCCTTGATGAAACGCTGACGATTCCAGACCAGCTTGCCGATATAAAGTTCGTTGTTGAGGATGCCATTGTTCCGCTTGGGATTGCCGTTGAGTGTGCTTGCGCCCCAGACGCTGCCCGTCGGACCGGGGATGCCTTCTTGGTTGAGGCGAAAGGCAATGGCCTTTGCTGATCTACCATCGGCGAAGTCGCGGAAGATTCGGCGAATAACATTGGCCTGGTCGGCGTTGATGGTGCGGTCGCCTCTCACAGCCTCGCCATTGGCGCCGACCTTTCGGACAACATCATAGCCATAGGCGTTGCCACCACCGGCTTTACCCTGCTCGATCCGTCCACGCTGACCGCGGCGGGTCTTGTCGGCAAGGTCCTTCAGGAACAGGGCATTCATGGTGCCCTTGAGCCCAACATGCAGGTGCGAGACCTCGCCTTCTGAGAGCGTATGAAGCTTTACCTCCGAATAGGCCATGCGCTTGAAGAAACCAGCAATATCTTCCTGGTCGCGCGAAAGGCGATCCATGGCCTCAGCAAGCACCAATTGGAAGCGACCGCGAGTTGCATCCGAGATCAGGGCCTGGATACCGGGGCGAAGCAGCGAGGCGCCCGACATGGCGTGGTCGGTATATTCCTCCACGATCTGCCAGCCCTGCCGTTCTGCATGGAGGCGACAGATGCGAAGCTGGTCAGCAATGGAAGCGTCGCGCTGATTGTCGGATGAATAGCGGGCGTAGATCGCGACCTTCAAGGATCATTCTCCTTCAGCATCAGGAGCGTGATTTGCGCCGCCCCTTGAGTGTCTGTTGCTCGTAAACCTCACGCGCGGCGCGGCGCGCGATAAGGCGGACCAGTTCGACCAGCCGGTGGTCGGGAACGGCGTCACGGCTCTCCAAGCGAAGTTCCGGCTCGATGAGCCGATGTATATTGGCATGCTGTGAACGAATATTGGAGACCATGGTTGCGCCGTTCCACGTCGATTGCAAGTTGACAGAGCCAGGATCGACAAGAAGGAAAGCATAAGCAACTGAAATCAAAGAGAAATAATGGACAGCTCCTGGTAGTCGTCGGCGTGCACCGAAGAGGTTAACGTACGCCAGCGCTCCGTAGCGAATGGAAAATAGGCGAGGGCTTGCTTGACCTCCTATTCAGGCTGTCGCGACGTTTTGCCGTCGATATATATGGATGAGTTCAGCGCGCACGCGCTGAAGTTGCGGCCATGGACGCTCATCTGTGTGCTCGGTCGGGGCATCGAGAGCAATCAAAGCTTCGAGCTTGGCGCCGATCCCGGGAATCGTGAGAGCATCAGCGGCGAGTAGGTCGTCGGCGAGCCGTTCTTCGTGGGACAGGGCCAGTTCCTCCTCTCGCAGAGCGGCCGAGTAACCGATCCGGCGGTCGGCTGCATCCCACCTGGCGTCCTGGGCATGCAGCTCCGCCTCGACGTAATTCCGCAAATGCTGGATTGATGGTTCGGCCAATGCAAGATCATCGAAGGCTTCCACAGTTGCAATCTGGACCGGTTTGTCGAGCGTCGATAGGTTCAGAGTGACGGACGGAAAGCCGACCGTTCGGAAGAGTTCTGTCTCCAAGCGCTGTTGTTTGCGACAAAGGGCGAGTGCTCTGCGCGAAGCTGCGTGCCAAGACTGCCAGGCGACCAGGGCTGGGTCTTGGCGCGGCGTCGTTGACACTTGCTTGGCATTCGGATGACCCACAGCAGCGCTGCTTACTGCGGCCGTTAAGGTGGAGAGAACGTCCCTCCGCGATAATGCGGGCAGACTCGTGCTAGTCTCAGAATCAACCATGATCCGAGCTCCTTACAGCTTGGGGGGTGGCCAGGCCGAACAAGGTGTTCCAGCACCGAGTTCGGCCGCACGTGCAATGCACGTGCATTTTTATGCTCTCTTCGAAAGCGGAACGCAAGCAAGAATGGCGATGGCAAAGAAGCCCTTCACAACAAGGATCGATCCTGAGATCCTCGTACTCGCCCAAAAAATTGCAGAAGCCGAGAGGCGTTCAGTCACTGCTGTTATCGAGCTTGCTTTGTTGGAATATGCGGCGAAGCGGGGGATAAGCAGGGCAGAAAGCAAGGATACCTCAGGCGGCTGAGGTGAATAACGATTGCATTGCTAGGGATCCAGTCGGCCCAGCATACCCCGGACGTCAAGCGCGCGAATGACGCGCCCAGTTCGAGCGACCGCTTAGCGCCCTCATTTCCGCCGTGGGAGGCAACGCGGCCGTTTCCCCGAGGCGGACATTTCGCGACGACGGCATCGGGCCAGAAAGCGGCCAAAGAGGCATCGGGCCTGTGCCTGACAGCGGACGTTCCATTGCGCATCTCGCTATCCGCTGCCCGAGCGGACCGTTCACCAGTCTGGCGCCTTCTCCACGAGCGGCTGCGTCGGCCGGGCGGCGAGGTCATCCAGCAGCCTGGTTTCGTCATCGAGGACGGATCGCTTCGCCTGAGGCGCCTCCCGCCAGCGATCCCAGCTCGATGTCTCCCGACCGTTCAGGACGTGGTGATCGCGCATGACGTTGATCTTGACGAACCACAGGCCGGTGACGTCACCATGTCCAAAAGCGGCCGGATCGGCTTCCGAGCGGCGGCATTTCAGCCAGGCCTCGCCCGCCGACATGAAGGCCTGACGCGGCACGTCGGCTGGGTCGAACTCGATCCGGCTCCTTTCCTTAAACATCTCGTCGATCTGGGCATCGCTCAGGTGCCAGGTCCCGGTCTTCGCATTCCAGTATTCACAGACCCAGTGATCTTCCCACCCATCGGAGAAGTAGGCGGCAAAACCGCATCGCACGCGGGCGGGAACGCCCCGGCAGCGCAGAAACGAGCAGAGCATCAACGCGAAATCGCGGCAGGTGCCGGTGGACCGCTTCTCCGCCAGGCGCCGAGCCGCGAGAGGTAGCGGCTCCCGCCTGTGGATGTCGTCCAGCCGCTCGGCGACCGGCAGCGTCCTGCGAGCCGTCGCATCGAGCTTCGCCGAGTCAAGGTCATAGTCCTGCGCCCAGTCGGCGTGCACGAGAATACCCTGGATCAGCGCGTTGAGCGCGCCGATGCCCGTCGGCAGAGCCGCGACCGTGGCCGCGTGGCTGCCCGGGTCGGACATCGCGTTGTGGGCAATCCAGCGATGCACGTCAGCCATGTCAATTCTCCGGCGTTCTCCAAGCGGCGCCGAACCAACCTGATATCTCTGCCGCACGCAACGACAGCGGACCAAAAATGCATTTCCGGCTTAGTCTTGGTCCCACGGGCTACGCTCGATTTCAAAGCGGCATTGGAGGCAAGCGCCGACCCGCGAGCCTTGGAGGGCGGTCGGATGTCTAAATCATCAATACCGCCGAATTACCCGATAGCAACACCTGAAGTCTCAATCGCGCCCCAAAGTGGCGGCTTATGGGTCTAGCAGAGAGCGCCAATAGCAGAAGTCCGGTTGCCGACGGAGTGGCTGTCTTGCACGCCGTTAGCTGGCGCGATCGGATGGCGTCTTAGCTATTAGGGCTCTGATAACTTCAGCCCCCAACTGTCGGGTATTCAAGGGCGTCCCATACTTGTTGAATAAGGGAAGGCTCAATTCGTTTGCGATCGGGCGTAAGAACCCCTTCACATTGATATTTTGGGGCATGCCAAGCCGCAAGACGCCTATCGCCAAGTTTTCGTAGCGGACGATTTCGAAATCGCCGTAGTGCGCTCGTTCGAGTACCCGCAGACTTTCTGGAACATCGACGTTTCCAGAGCGACGCCGCCTTTCCGGTACTCGATCCAATCCGAAATCCAGTACCTGTGAATTGGGAGCGAGTTCGCTACTGGCTTGGTCAAAGTCCGTCTCAATGACGTTGCCTTCTGGATCTTCTACTTCGGCGCGGTCGCAGAGGGCTCGAATGACATTGGCACCAAGCTGCTGGGTATTCAAACGAACACCTGAGTCCCGCTCAAGCGGCAGGCCGAGATCCAATGCGATAGGACGCAGGAACCCCTTTACGTTAATGTCCAGGGGTACTCCGTCGCGAAGAATTCTGATGGCGGCATTCTCGTATCTGACTATTTCGTACTCCTCATACGTCGCGCGAGCAGTGATACGCAGATTCCCCGGCTCGATGTTTTCGCCCGAGTTATCCGGGCGCCCTATTAGGTATCGGAACAGTCCCTCTGCTTCGCGGCAAAGCGTTCTCGCTTCGGCCGCAGGTTTGTCAAGAAGTTCCTCGATCGAAATTCCCTCTTCCGGGTCCACATTCACGCGAAGAATAAGTACACGGTCAACCTCCTCGAAGGTGGAAGTGCGGAAACTCACATGAGACGATGAGGTGATTGTTTTGACGGAGATCCTGTGTCCTTCAGCCGACACGACGTCATAGCCTCTTTGATTGCTCGCCAGGGCCATCTGCCCCCGCGTGATCATGGCCGCGTAGAGCTCACCGATCCGCCCCGTCAACGCTCGCATTTCTGACGGACTTACGCCCCAGGTAATCTCCCGTTCAAACCAACTGAGAGCATCCGCGAGAGCTCGAATGATTTGAGTCTGAGACAATGTAGGCGTTTCCGACATATATCCCGCCTTCTTCATGGGGTGCAGTGCGACGAGAATGCTTCTCCCGGCCATCCTCCGCAACTCTTCTCGTCCCCGTTGCCAGTAGGTAAAGTGAATGGCCAAACGCTAGCCGGCAGTCGGGCGCAAAAAGGAGCATGTCTGAGTGGTGTATGCTTCTTCCTCAGCCGACAAGTCGGCTATGCGCCCCAAATCGGTCATTGCCCTATTCGCGGCCGCAGCCCAGAAGCGGACAGGAGCGAGGCAGACCACCTTGGCACCTTTGCACCAGGAGCAGACCCTGGCTCATTGCCCGAAAATCGGACCCTCGCCGTGCGCTCCTTCGCTACGGCAACCGACCCAAACGGATCGTTCTTACAACAGCGGATGCTGGAGGCTGCGATATGCCACAATCGGAAATTGAACGTCCGCCAGAAGGCGGAAGGTGAATGGCGACGCGTCATGGCGAGCAGAAGATCCGCATGCTTACATTGGCTCTGGCGGCCGACGTTTGGAGTGATGCTAGATAATAGAGCATCTGCCGAGGCTTCGGCGGAGGCGGAACGCGCTGCAGCTGTCGTTTGAAGTGCTCGCGCGAAAGGATCCGTCCCGCGAAGATCCACGCTTCACGATTATAGCGAGGAGAGCGGAGCGCATCGCGAAACTCTGGCCACGCGTCCTCCACCCTCGGTCCTCTGAGCACTCGCCGCGTCAGGTGGCCGTGCTGGATCGGAACGCGCGAACGCCAAAGGACCGTTCGATCGGGAAATTCATGAATCCACGTCAGCAGACCGAGGCTTGCCTGAGCCTGACGGCCAACTTCTTGGAGGGAATTCAGGCTCATCTGTGTGTCATCGACCTTGGCATGGATCATGACGACCTTGCTGCCTGCTCTGTCGATGCAGAGGAAATCGCACGTCTCGGTCCCCCCGTCGTCGCAGATCACGACATCAAAGGCGTCGAGAAGATCGGCCAGTCCGGGGTCGACGGACCTGATGGCATCGCGTCTGCTGGCGTCCGGCCGGCCGCGACCGGCGTGATCGAAATGAGCGTAAATGCCGCCGAATACGCTTTCGTTCACCCAGTCGTCGAGGCCCGACGTTGCGCTACCCTTCTCAGAGGTGACCTGGGCAAGCCAGGGTGAAGCTATGATGGCCTCCAAGGGGCCGCCGGGTTCATCACGTGCGACCACATCGATGGCCAGCGAAGGGCGATAGAAAAACTTCTGCGCATAGACCAGTGATGGGTCGCGCGGGACGACCCGGAACGCCTGGGTCCGCGACAGAACTCCGGAAAGCAACTGAGCCTTTTCAGCTTGCTTCAACGCTTCTCTATCGCGGTTGACCAGAAAGGCGTCGAGATCGGGTATTTCGATGACATATTTACCTCGACGGCGTGTCGAGCCAGTGATCGTGTAGGCGATTTTTCCTTCGAAGTTGCGGCCGTCCACCTCGAGGCTGAACGCTCCATTGCCGTCGACATCAAGGCACCGATCTGAATGGGCTAGTGCTTGGGTCCGACCAGCGTCCCACCCAACTGGTGGCACTGCGCCGTCCTCGCCGATGATCTCAGCAAAATCGAAGAGGATATTCTGCGGTACAGCCCGCGCTGCATCGGGTGCCGGGAGCGCTTGGGCAAAGCGCGCAAAAGCCGTGCTTGGCGGAATTGCTGAGTCGAGGCGGTCAGCCAGCTTGTTGATCCACTCAACGTAGTCGGTAACTTCAACATATCCCGCGCGGGCGTCTGACACCGTGGCTCGCTGGAGTGAGAGGTGCCGTGTTTCCGAGGGGCCTGTCTTCGGACGCATCGATGCCCGGACCGATGTGGTCGCCTGCATGCCCTGCGATAGGTCAAAGAAGCCAACGGAGAAGTCCCGCATGCGTGCAGACATCGACCGGATGCCCATATCGGAAATATCGAGGCTGACGGCTGAAGCTACTGTTACCCTCCAGGCCTCATCGTCCGTAGATACGGGAACGAGGCGTTGGAGAGTCTCGGGGCCCTCTGGTTCCAGTCCTAACTGTTCCGGGTCGACGACAAGCCCTTCAGTGTCGAGCAGGAACACGCGCTGTCCAACGCTGACGATGGCCATAATTCCCAGCGTCCAGTTCGGCATCGCCTTGCTGATCAGCAATGGTGAGTTGCTCCACTCCACGTATGCCACCAGGCGGATGTTAGTGGGCTCGTCACCCTCAGGTTTGATGACCGTTGCGTCGTGACGGTCTTCCAGCCCCATCGCCTCCGCGGACGCTGCGGCGAGTTGGTCGAGCGACAAAGCTCCGTTCGATCGAGTGACGAATGTTCGCATCGGTAACTGGATGTCGCCGAACCCCACGCTCTCTTCGTCAAGCTCAAAGCGATCGCGGAAGTCGCCGGCGATGTATTGGACGGCGGGCGAGGCGTCGCGCAGCGTATGGAAGAACTGAGTCTCCCGCTTCAGTGCGTCGCCTGGATCGGCATCATAGCGTTCCTCATAGCCGAGATAGCGCTCAAACCGGTCATCAAGGTCGTCGCCTATGTCGGTGTCGCCTATGACAAGCGCCGTTTCGCTCCGATCGCGGCGATGATATCGCAGTACCCGCCCAATTTGCTGGATGACGGCCCGCGTATTCGAGAAGGACTCCATAACCGCCACGCCGCAGAACCGACTGTCGTCGACGCCTTCCAGCAGCTTCCATTGATGGAGCCAGATCCGTACGTCGCGTGTTTCAGGCGCGTCGAAGGCTTGCATTGCATTGGCGAAGCGCAGCGAAGCTGGATTGTTGCGTGTCTCCTTATGGTGGATCAGGACGCAGTGTTGTCCCAGGCGCCGCAACTCCTCCCGCAGACGAATGAGACTATCGTGCGACTCCGCTCGCACGATGACCCGAGCTTCGTCGGGAGCATGGGGCATCGCGCTAGCGCCAACTTCGCCCAAGAAACGCACCACGCGTTGCGCGAACGATTCGCCCTCGCCGGCCGGCGTCGTGTCCACCCTGACGTTTCGGATCAGGCGCTTCTCGCTCGCTTCTTGGAATGACAGGTTGAACGCGAAGCGGCCGTCTATATCAAAGTAGCGAAAATCGTTGCGATAGGGCGTAGCACTGAACAGGAGCGTTGGTCTGCCCAGGCTGCGGATGCATTGAGACCAGACGAATGCCGGCTCATAGTGACTCTCGTCGACTATCACGAGATCGAAGCCGCGCAGCATGGTGACCAGAGCAGTTCGGGCCGCCTCGGACGGATCATCTCCCTCTTCATCTTCGGGTGGTGCCGCATCGAATCCCCGGGGTCGTCGACCGGAAAGCCTGTGAGCTGGCCGATCGGGGCGCAGCACCTGTTCAAGCGCTGAAAAGGTTCCGACCATAACCACCCTGGGATCGGTGATCTGGGAGAGCTGCTCCGCGGCGCTCGGCAGCAACCGCCAGACAGGACCGTTGGCAACCGCTGAGCCGACGTCCGGATCGTCGGCGCGTCGGGCCCTAACTTCAGTGCCGTCATAGATGGCGTCGAAGCGGCTCCAAAGTCGGGTGTGCAGGTCCCGCACCATCTGGTCGACGAGGGCACGCCGGGGCGTGAGCACGAGAACTCGTGCGATTTGCGGCACGGCGCAGGCGAGAGTGGCGATGACTCCGGTTTTCCCCGTTCCGGTGGGCATCTTGATAAGAGCGGCGCCGGTCGACCCATACCTTGTTCGCCGCGCTGCGACGTGTGCCAGCGATAGACCGACGGCACGCCTCTGCGGGGCCCATAGGCCTCGCGCCGGCAGGTATGTGCCCTCGTCGACTGCCGCGCTCCAGAAACCCATCTGGTCGAGAGGTCCTAGAAGACGGCGGAACTCGGCCCGCATCGCTGGCGTGTCGACGGCCGCATCGAGTGAAACACGGCCGCCGCGACGATCGATTGATTCGTCGTCCGGGCTGCCACGCGCTAAAAGATCTTCCAACTCCACCGCAGCCCCCAAGGATAAACAGTTTCGTCTCGCCGCGATCAGGTTTTGCGGGCGCGACGGCTCTTATTGATTCTCAAGTCAAAGATGTATCAGCCCGAACTTACGGCCGCTCGAAATATGTGAAAGCGGCAATGCTTCGTGGCGTATCCATACTTCTATGAGCAAGCACCAGTTGCCGACATCCAGTACCTGCGAGAAAGCCGACCCTTGTGCAGAGCGGCCCACCCAAAGCCGCAAGGTGATCAAGGCGGCCGACCGAACACAGCTCGCTGCCTTCGCAGGCCCCCAAGCGCCTGGAGCCCAAGGATCATTCAGACCGGGACGGCCGCTGCGGTCTCCGGACTATATAGGCGCATCTTCGTGATCCCGCGGTTCGCAGAATTCGAATTTAGCTAACCTTCTGCAGGATGTAGCCCGGGAAGATAACTTGTTTGCAGTCAATCGTGGCGGTTATCGATTTGAGAGTTTCAAGATCCTCGCTTGTCGAGAATATCACCTGTTGGTTGCGCGCCTTGGCGGCCGCGGCGCGCATCAGAAGATTCTGAAAACTTGGCCGAGAAGACGATTGTTGACGCGGTTCGTCAAATACAAGTGTTCCAGGATGATTAGTCGGCTTGTCATCTGCAAGCTCGAGCAATCCCAATTGATAAGCCCACTTTAGCCGAATTGCATCACTCGCGGACGTCTCAAAACCAATCTCAAAGCCTTCCTTCTCGGGTCTGTAACTATCTTGAGAGATGGAAAGTTCAGAAGGGGAGAACGTACTGAAACCAAAATCTTTAGCTCGACTTTGCACGAGTGACGTGAGTCGATTGATTTTGTCATAATCCGTGGGAGAGAGTTTATCTGTCGGGATCTGTTCACGCTCTAACAATAATTTTCTATATGCTTCCTGTAGGCTGCATAACCGATCCAAAGCGTCATCGAAAGTTGCCTGAAGGGCCTCAAGATCTCGCATCCGCGCCTCAGCACGGATGCGCTCTTCAATGATGGCGGCGGATGGGTTTGCGTTCGGGGCGACCAACTCCGATCGAAGGAGCCGGATTTGAGCATAGTAGTCCGCGAGCTTACGACCAACTGCCGCGAGTTGGTCCTGACGCTCAGTTTCCTCTGCCTGCTCTCTGGCTAGGATATCTTCGAACATTTTCTTTTGTGATCGGATGTACTCGATATTGTCGGAAACGGGCATTACAGCTGCGAGAGCATCTTGCGACAACAGCGTGTCGACCAGCGCTTGCTCACATGTTGGACAACGATCTGGCGTAAGGGTTGTCGTAACTCCCGAATAGCGCTGCAATCGTTGAACATCGAGGTTCTTCGCCAGATCTTCTTCGAGAGAGGCAATACGTCGCTTAAGCGACTGCATGTCAGCGAACTTAATCTGTTGGGTACCATGTAGGCCAATGCGTTTCGCGTTTAGCTGATCGGCATGTTGGCTGAGCTGCTCCAGCCTCTGCACAACCTCTTGTGATTGCTCTTCTACTGCTGGCACCGCTTTGGCCGCCAATTCCGCAACGCTTGCTCTGAGCCGCGTGACGACTGAACTTAAGGGGGTCCACTCGGGAACTTCAGCCAGCTCCACATGCGCACTGGACAATGCATCCAGATCAGCGACAGGGGTTTCGCTTAGAGCAACTACCCGTCCTCCACCTCTGGCAACGAAACGGTCAAGCTCATGCCGGATGACTGACCATTCTTTCGAATTCGCGGCCAAACGCTCCGCTAGCCGCTCTCGCTGCACTTCAAGCTTGTAGACATCGAGGTCCATAATGAATTCGACGGCGCGCTTATGGACCTCACGAATTCGCATATAGGTCGGGATAGCGGCGGGTATCGCGGTCCACCCGAATTTCTGCTCAACCCAAAACAGAGGGAAGACGGTCTCAAGATATAGCTTCGTCTCGGGAGAGTCGTACCGTCTGACTTGCGGCAGGCGCCAACCAAGAAATCCTTCTAGAAAGTGGTGAAACCCATCCTCTCGCTGCGCGGCGCCGGGGTCTAGGACAAAGAAATTCTGCCGCCGAAGATCGGTTCTGCTGCCTGATAGTGCGGGACCAAAATCTACTGTGACAAGTCGCGTGTCTGTGCTCGCCTTCACGCCGCGAGTTACCGTTATAATTTGGTCATTTCCGTTCGCGATCTCCACGGAAACGCTGGACTCCAGTACCTCAACCCGTTTTTCGTCGTCCGTATTAAGATAAGTCGTCATCGCATGCGGCAGGGGAATCTCGCGCCGTGGGCTTAGCATTCGCTCCAGGCCTAGAGCGTAAAGTATTCCCTGCATGCAGGTCGACTTACCTTTCGTGTTGTCAGCCCAAAGTACGGTTAGGCCGGACGCAAAGGGGACATCGGCGCCGTAGACCCCGTTTGACGTTACCGCACGAAGGCGCAAGCGCTGGAATCGCAGTGTCATAGAAGGTCCTCCAGCCGCCAAACTCGCTTCATCAATGCGTCAGTCATTCTCGGAGCCACTTCGCTCAAGAACAATGCTTCATCTTTCAATGCTCCGTCGGTCGCTAAAATAGAATTGGCCATCTTTACGCCCGCATCTGTAAGAGTGACCGAGGTCCCCCTTTCAATTGCCACCAGCTTCAAAGCATGGGCGAAAGCCACAGCACGGTTGAGCGAGGGCTCGACTCGGACGGAAACCTCCGTAGGGCGATATGCGCCTGACAATAACCCGCGAACTTCCTCCCTGCCTTCGGGCAGTCGAACTGCGTGTGCCATGAATTGCAGTTTCTGGAAGTTGGACTTCTTGGCGCGGCTGTAAAAGAGCGCAAGAACCAGAACGGCCAGTCCCCAAGACATGCGGAGATCGCCCGGCATGGGATCGGGGCGCGCTGTGTAAGTGAAAGCTCCGCCAAGAATGGCATGACGAAGACTTGCCTCACTGGACATTGGGGAAGTCCAGCGGGCACCGCATGATCCATTCGCATATCGAGCCGTAAGCAATTAGTTCTGCGTTCTCAGCGGAGAGGCTTGGTGCAGCGGCTTGCATCGCCGCAATCAGAGCATCAAGTTCAGCGTGGAGAATTTCTCCCGCTGATCCACCAGGCTGCGGGCCAGCAAATTCCAAGCGCCGCGCGCGGCTCCTAACAGCAGACATCACCTTCTCATGAAGGTCAGGTGAACCCGACCGAAGCGCATCAAGTAGCGCATTGCCTTGAAGGAAGGACTTCACCGCGTCACCGACTACATCATCGAGCTTGTCTGCTGGCGCCCGCTTCTTGAGCTTTTGTGTCGCGTTGGCTAGCAGATTGGAAGAACCGGCCGCCCACGTCGCCAGTTCTGACTGGGAAGGCGTCGGGATCGATAGCGTCACTTTAGGTGACCGACTCATAACTTCGTATCCAGATACGGATTGAAGCGAGTTGGATTGAAGCGAGAAAGTTGTCGTCGCG
>NZ_JAXOUF010000041.1:0-18663 GCF_034424805.1 Labrys sedimenti | reverse complement strand
TCGCCGCAACGCCGCTCCGTCATAATCTGCCCGCAAGCCGATCGCCGAGCCCATGGTCACGCCCTCCACCCAAGGGCTCCATAGATTCAGACTTTCGACCGCTTGGGAATCCCCCGCGTGAGTCAGTGATCACGCAGGCTGGTATAAGGAACTGTCCCTAAGGGCTTCAACGGATGTCGCCGGGGCCATCCCTGTCGGCGGTAGCAGCGCGAACCGTCGCGATTAGGTTTTCGGCAATATGTGGCTTGAGAACGACGTGCTGGATGCCGGCGCGACGGACTTTGTGTTCGATCATCTCGTCGGGATAGCCGGTGATGAGCACGATGGGACTGCGTTGCCCTCTTTCACGCAAACGTTGCGCAAGCTGCAGGCCATCCATTCCATCCATTTTGTAGTCGATGATGAAGCAGTCAGGTGAACTCGAGGCCAACTGCGCCAGGCAGTCGGGGCCACTGATATAGGTCTTCACCGTGAGGCCTTCCGCCTGGAGGAGGAAGCGGAGGGATCCCAGCACATCTAGGTCGTCGTCGATGACGGCTACGACCATGGCAGGAGTTGAGGATGGCATGGCTGCCCCCAGCACCGGGGTGACCCAGGCAACGATACAGAAGCAAGGTTATCCCAACGGCTTGAATACGGGTTGATGCAAGTCAAAGCGCGCTTTCCGACGTCAAGCGCTGCTCGACCGCTGGGACAGCTATGGGTGTAAAGGCATATTGCCTTGTTTCATGCAGGGCTCCTGGACGTACCGGTCTTGTTAAGGAAAAGGCCGTGTCAGCCGACAGCGAATTGCGGCAGACCGTTCTCAAGGAGCTTGCATGCGAGCCCAGTGTTGGGCCGGCCATGTTCCGAACTTTTCTGAGAAAGGCAGTGCGGCAGCTGCCACCAAGCCGGTCAAGGACGTAAAGGCAGTCGTTGAGCCCATCAAAATCAGACTTCCCGGCGATGTTGGCATCAGCGACGATAAAATCGCTGCTTGTGTCGCCGCGCTCTGGCCGAGGATGTTTATGTACCCTTGAACAGGGTTCAGGCTATTGTCGAGGAAGGGTAAGTCACGCTCAATGGTGAAGTGGGTTGGCAAGAGCAAAAGGAAGCAGCAGAGCGAAGCGTATGCGACGACAGGGTCAGCCGGGTCGCCGCATGGCCTCGAGCGCATTGCCGAGGAGGAAATATTGAAGGTGCAGATGTCGAAAACATAGCGTCCGAGGTGGGGCAGGATCGCGCGGCCCTCCTGGAGTAAGGCATGGTTTGCCGCGCATTCGTTCGTTCCCGTCCATCCTCCGGCAGCCCAGGGTACTTTGTTGCTGCCGGAGGCGAAGCGACCTTTTCAAGAAGGATCGTCCCGGACCTGCGATCCGCTTCTCGCGCGGTCGCCCAACGACGTCAGTCGACGCGTAAATTGTCTTCCACGCTGCATACGCCCGCGGCCGACCAGGCGGCGCGTTCGGCGACTTGGCGCTCGTGCCAGGCCTTGATGTTCCCGTCCAGAATGACCTTGTCGCCGATCACGTTCACTTTAATCGAGTCCGCCTCGAATTCGGCATCGCGCTTGAGGGCGGCAAGGATCTTGGCCTTGACATCGGGGATTGCAACACGAGGCTTGACCTCGACCCTGTTTATCACACCAACGACCCCGCCGAGCTTGCGCACGGCCCTGTAGGCGGCCTCGCGCTGGAACTGCCAGTCGACCGTACCGGTAAGTGTAACCCAGCCCTTTTCGACCTTGACCTTGACAACTCCCTCGGGGACCATGGCATCCCACGCGATGACCGAGACGGCTCTGGAGGCAATCTGGTCGTCCGCCGTCTTCTTGCCGTCCGGGTAGCGGACCTCTATTTCTTCGGCAATGGCGCGGACGCCCCTGACGCGGCGTGTCGCCATCTCTGCGGCGATCTTCTCGGCGTAACTGCCGACATGGCCGCTGAGGGTCACGACACCCTTCTCTACTGCGACCCCGATATGGGCCGCATCGATGCTCGGATCGAAGTCGAGTGCGTCGATGATCGATTGACGCAATACCTTGTCGTCCATTGTCTTTCTCCTTGCTTGGTGTTTCGTGATTGACACGAGGACCGCCACGGAGGCGCAACAGGCGCTTAAGCAGCCTGCTTGACCTCGATTTTTTGGGCGACGCTCGGCGGGATCTTGGCCACGGTCACCGTCAACACACCATTGGAGAATCTGGCTTCGATCTTAGAAGGATCGATACCGGCAGGTAGCTCCATTCGCCGAGCGAAGGAACCGTAGCGGCGCTCGACAAGATGATAGTCCTTGTTCTCTTCATCCTTCTCGGACTTCTTTTCGCCCCGGATGGTAAGAACATTGTCCGTCAGCGTCACCTCGATGTCCTTGTCCTGTAGCCCGGGCAATTCGGCGGTAAGCTCGATGGTCTTGTCCGTCTCGGCCACGTCCATGCGTGGAGAGAGCGTGGAGTTCGTCGTCAGACCCGTCCATAGCGGCTGCCGCAAACTGGGAAGTCCCGCGCCGAAATCGCTGAACAAGCGATTGATCTCGTTTTGCAGGGACGCGAAGAGACTGCCCGATGAGGGAGCCACCTCAGGCGAGCGGACTGGATTGAGAGCTTTGTCATTCATATTCGGCCTCCATTGATGCTGGCGGTGGTGCCAGTAGCTCTATTCGATCACATCTCGGGAGTGCACTTGTTGATTACGATCAAAAAAAGATGAGAATTTATCCCTGTCCGTAACGAATCGTCCGGTTGAAATTCACAAAAATTCGTTTTTTATTATATTTTCTAAGATTTATTTTATGTATAAATCTCAACAATATTTTTTATTGTAATAAATTATTCTGTATTTTGTTATATATCTTGGATCTCAAGGGTGTCTTTGAAGGGGTATTCTGTTGTTTCTTTTTTGATTCCGCAGGTAAGGAGCTTTTTCGAAAGGTCGACGCCTCTCGCGATCTGTACGGAAAGATGCGGGGGTGGAACCGAGCCCCTACCACCTTGCGCCGCATTCTGCCTCTACGGCAAGTGCGGGGATGAGCCTCCAAGTGCATCGTCACCATGATCTGCTTGAGCGTCGCTGACCTGGCGATCAAGCCGGACAAGTCCCACCATCAGCGTTGCTGCAGGCTTCAACGCTCCAGCAAAGCGGGCACTCGTCTATGTCGGCAGCAGATACAGGACAAATTTTGGATCAACCAATCTAAAATATATGCCGTCGGTGAAACGTTTGACGACTAGGCCGAGGCCGTAAGGGCATTTCCATGTGCGGGGCGCTGTGACGCGGCTGAGCAATGGCATCCTGCCAAACCGGTCCGATGGCACCCGCGCGCCTCAGGCTCTGGATGATCGCGATCGTGAGGACGATCTGAGCTGACACGGTGCCCGCAAACCGCAGGAGGCACGCACCGCCGCGGTAGCCCAGGATATCCGCCGACAACCCGCCACCAGTGCCAGCACGGGAATGACGGCCTAGAGGAGAGCCGCGGGCGAGAAGAAGTCGTGGCGCGTTACGCGGCGAGGAAGCGCCGTGGTGACTGCATCATGCTTTTCCTGCGCGCACGAATTGATGGCCATGGGTTCGCCTGCCGTAGTCGATGTCAAAGCGAGCGGAATGCGGGCTTGTTCATCGGGGGGCGACCAGCAGCAGGCTCCTCGCACATGAGATACAGGCATGACTCGCTGTTCACCGTCCTTGTCTCTCAATGGGCCATCAACAGTGGAATATCGGTAGTTTCAAGCAATTCGGCCGTCGTGCCTCCCATGATCCACTCGCGCAAGCGGGAATGGCCATAGGCGCCGACAACGAGGAGGTCAGCCGAGATGCGATGGGCTTCGCGCAGGAGCGTGTTCGCTACGCTCTGATCGAGGGTTAGTGCCTCCACGACCGTCTCCACCCCGTGCCGTGCCAGATAGGTGGCGATGTCAGCCAGGTCGGCATTCTTATCGAGGTTTCCGCCCTGGTCGGCTTCGTTCACCGTCACGATCTTGGTACGCGACGCGAGGCGCAAAAGAGGCATCGCCTCGGCCACGGCCCTGGCGGCTTCCTTGGTGTCGGTCCATCCGACCAGCGCCGTGCGGATAGCCTGTCTGGGTGGTTGAGCCGGCGGAACCAGATAGACACCTCGCCCACTTTCGAACAGTGCGGCTTCGATCAATCGCTTCCAGTCGAAACCGGCTTCTTGCTCGCGAGGACAAGTGCCAATGAACAGGTCGCTCGTTCTGATTTCGGTCGCCATGAGGGAGGGAAGCCATCCGGCGAAATCTTCGACGCGACGGAGCTCATGGAGGGGCGACAAACGCTCGAAGCGCGACTGCAATCTCTCGATTGCTGCGGTGGTGCGCAACCTGATCTGATCCACCATGTCCAGGCTGGATGCCGTACCCATATCATTGGCGTAGAGCAGAATATCCGGCAAGATGCTGGTGAAAAGGCCGGTGAGATGGCTGCCAAATGCCGTCGCTAATATCTCGGCATGTGCAACGAGAATCTCGTCTTCTTTGCTCCCGTCCAGCTGAAGCGTGATATTCTTGTAATTGTCGAAGTGACCCGAGGTCCTGGTATTCATGGCCTCGGTAATAGGAACATCGACTTTCATTGGATCCTCCTTAACCGGAAAGCACGCCATCGGTGTGGCTCGACATGGGGAGGCAGCTTCGCGTTCCCGAGCCTTCGTTGCGTTGATCTGGCTCAAAGGAAATACCCATGTGGCCAACATGACGTCGATGCGTCGGGTACAGAGGCAACAATGACCCCACGATACGACCCTGAAAGTTAGCGCTTGCGATGAATCAAAGCGGGATCCACGGCCGCAGCATAGAATGAATATCGCGTGACAATTTCTGATAGGCTGTCGATGGCGGTGGATCCATGTGCGACATTATCAGCTTTCCAGGCAGCCGGCTAAAACGACGTCGTGTTCGCTTCCCGACCGCCGGCCGGCTCGGACAGATCGTGATCTTCAACGGTGTCCGCTACTCCTACCACAGCGAGGACGATGCCATCCCTTCCGGTGCGCCGATCGGAGAGGGAACGGGCCAGGCCGAGCCCGCGCTGCAAATGGGCAACGTCCCAGCCGGTGCTCGTAATCTCTTGCCGCTCGGATACTGAACGGCCGGCGAGCCGGCTCTTCCGAGACCGCAGCATGATCGGCGTTCTTGAGCGGAACCCATGGTCCGCGATGATTGGTGACGGCCCATATTTGCCTCTTGATTTTCCTTTCCGTGGAGATCGTACCATGACGCATAAACAGGTTCTCTTTCGCTCGCAGGCCCGCGAGAAAGTTCTCAAAGGTGCGAGCTTGCTGGCCGATGCCGTGCGTGTGACCCTCGGCCCGCGCTCCAAGGCCGTTCTCATTGAAAAAAAATGGCAAGCTCCTCTGATCTGCAACGATGGCGTCACGATTGCCAAGGAATTCGACTTGAAGGATCCGGAGGAAAATCTCGGTGCGCGCATGCTGCGCCAAGCTGCGGAGAAAACCGGTGAAATCGTCGGCGACGGTACGAGTACCGCCACGATCCTCGCGCACGCACTGTTTGCTGACGGCGTCCGCAATGTCGTGGCCGGTGCCAGCGCCATCGATCTGAAGAGAGGCATGGATCGGGGGACAAAGCGAGCCCTTGCCTATCTGCAGGCGATTTCCCGCCCGGTCCACACCCGTCGCGAGAAGGAACAGGTTGCTACGATTTCGGCTCACAACGATCCGGTCATCGGTGAACTGATCGGTGCGGCCATGGAAAAGGTCGGCAACGAAGGCGTGATTACAGTCGAGGAGTCACGCACGACCGAGACGGCGTTGGAAGTTGTCGAGGGGATGCAGTTCGATCGAGGCTTCCTTTCTCCCTATTTTGCCAGCGATACCGAAAAAATGGAGTGTGTACTCGAAGACGTCTCGATCCTGATCGCCGATCGCAAGATCGCTACGCTGAATGACCTGGTAAAGTTGTTGGAGTCTCTCGCCAAGTCCAGTGCGCCTCTGCTGATCATCGCGGAGGAGGTCGAGACGGAGGCACTCGCCACACTCATCGTCAATCATGCTCGCGGCATTCTGAAGAGCTGCGCGGTCAAGGCACCGGGGTTTGGTGACAGGCGCAAAGCTTTGCTCCAGGACATCGCCATCCTCACCGGGGCGCAGGTGGTATCGGAAGAACTCGGCATCAAGCTCGAAAGCGTCACGCTCGATCAACTCGGCCATGCCAAGAGGGTCCTTGTCGACAAGGACACGACAACCATCATCGGCGGGGCTGGGGCCCAGCCTGCCATCAAGGCACGGACCGAGCAGATACGCCGGGAGATTGCCGATACCACCAGTCAGTATGATCTGGAAAAACTCAAGGAGAGGCTGGCCAAGCTCTCAGGAGGGGTTGCCGTCATCAGGGTGGGAGCGCCGACCGAGGCCGAAATGAAGTCGAAGAAAGAAGCGCTCGATGATGCAATCAATGCGACCAAGGCTGCCGTAGCCGAGGGGGTGGTACCGGGTGGAGGACTGGCTCTTATCCGATGTATCGGAGTGGTCAGTGAAGAAGAGCAGGCATGCGAGGGTGACGAGCGCACGGGCGTCCAGATACTCAGGCGGGCTCTGGAGGTGCCTGTACGTCAGATTGCAGAGAACAGTGCTGTCGATGGAGGGGTCGTGGTGGCACGCATGCTGGAGGGAAAGGGGAATTTTGGCTTTGACGCCAGTCGCAAGGAATATGTCGACCTGATCGACGCCGGCATTATCGATCCGACCAAGGTTGTGCGGGTTGCGCTCGAAAACGCGGTGTCGGTTGCCAGTACGCTGTTGTTGACCGAGGCTATCATGACCGAAATCCCTGAAGCAAGACCCGAGCCGTCAATGACCCCTGAAATGGGCCTCTAGGTGCTGCAGCCAGCAAGGATGCCGTGGCATGGTGCAATCTCAACCAGGAGCTGGGGCAAGCTCGTCCTGCCGATCGTGATCGTAGCGCAATGGCTCCGCCACCGCTTGCTGGTCGTGGGATGCCAAGCGACGCTCGAGCATTTTCTCGTCCGCATCGGTCGTCTCCGTGCTGTCCCTCCTCGCTACCCTGGTGCTGCCGTTCGGCTTCCAGGGCGAGCAGAGCATCGCCCAACCCCTGGCGATCGCGCTCCTCGCCGTACAGGCGAGCAGCATTGCGTCGCCGGGCTCCTTGCCGGACACCGAGCCGATAGATCATCCCACGGTTGGCGAACTACGAGAGCTGTCGGAATGGTCTGAGGAGCAGGTCTGGTCCAGCCCTGAGCGCCCAGGGCAAGACACTTGCTCTTATGCAGGGTTCTGGGGGCTCGCAATCCTTCAAAGCGGTCAACCAGATACGTATGCTCGGCCGCTGGATGCGAATTATCGGCGTCGATGTAATGGAAGAACTGGGCAGGTTCACCCTGCTGACACGCGATGCCTCAGGTTACCTCACTCATCGCTATAGCCAGCGGAAGGGACCACAAGCAGCTCTGAAGCTTGTTTGAGGCTGGCACAACTGCAGTGACCAGGACCGCACGCCGTGGCATGGGCTGCGTCTGGAGGGCTACGATTATCGTGGAGTCTTATTCTACGCCGCATAGGGATCTTCGGGGGTAGATTGGCGCCGGCATCGAATAACGCCGTCGGATGGGGCTAGCTTGTTACGGCGAATTCGAGACACGCTTCGAAACCGGATCGGGTCTTGGGCCTCGGTGACCTCAGCGTGAGCGGGCTGCCTATACGGTCGGCGATTGTCGAGACGATCGATAGCCCGATGCCACTGCCGCGCCCTAAAGGGCCCGCCTGCTCAAAGCGCTCGGTCAGTTTCGCCAGCGTCTGGGGGGGCACGACGGGGCCTTCGTTTGACACGGTCAGCAGCCCGTCGGAACCAAGGATCACATCGACCGGGGACGTCTTGCTGCCATGTTGCAGGGCATTCTCGATTAGGTTGCGGCACACCAGCCCTACAGCATCGGGGTCGATGTCCGACATGACCGGAGCCTGCGGCACCCTTAGGGATATCCTGGGCTGTGGTAGGCTCTTCTGAATGTCGTCGATAACCGCGTGTAGCGCCGCGCGCAGGTCCGATGGCCGATCCAGCCGAAGCTGGCTGCCTTCGGCTCGCGCGAGCTGCATGAGACGCTCGGCCCGCGCCGCTAGCCGCTTGAGAGCCATTTCGATATCGGCTCCCCGCTGGGCAGTTTGCGGCTCGGCGGTTTCCTTGCGGATGCGCTGGGCTTGGGCAATCGCCCCAGCCAGGGGGGTCCTCAATTCATGAGCAGTATTCGCAGCGAGGCTGCGTTCGGCTTCGAAGGCAGACCGGAGCCTTTCAAGCAGTGCGTTCAAGGTAGCGGCTAATGGCGCGATCTCGCTGGGCAGATCGCCGGAGGCGACCGGCCCGAGGTCTTTCTCGTTCCGGGTTTCCAGTTGTTCCTGAAACGCCCGCAGTGGTCTTACGCCTTTGCGGACGGCGAGCACAATGGCGATGAAGGCTGCCGGAATTACCAGGAGGATTGGCAGACCGAGACCTATTTGGACATCTCGCACGACCCCGGTCCGATAGGCGAGTGGTTCCGCTATCGTAATCCGCACCGTGCCCTGCAGAGCCTCTTCACTGTACAAGCGGTGCGTTGCCGTTCGACTGAACCCGGGCCGTTCATAAGGCGGGAAAACGGAGACGTCTGCAGCGTGCGACTGGAGGAGGATCCTGCCCTTGCCATCGCGGACGATGTAGCTGAAAGGCTCGTCATGGCTTCGGATCGTGCCAAGGCGCTGGCTGGCGGCATCTCCATCCTCGCGACCCACGATGTCCAGCACAGCCAGGGGAAGCAGGCGCTGAGAGGTCTCCTGCAGGGCGGAATCGAAAATCTCCTCGATGCCGTGTTTCAGCAGGATTGTCGTTGTCCACGCCGCGCCGATCCAGATCAGGAGCAGGACCGTCCCCAACCAGAGCAGGAGCCTGCCTTGCAGGCTTCGGGGACCCTTCATGCCGGAGCCAGCCTGTAGCCGAGCCCTCGTTCGGTTTCGACGAGATCGGTACCGAGCTTCTTGCGCAATCTGCTGATATGGACCTCGATGGTGTTGCTCTCCACTTCGGCGTCGAAGTCGTAGAGTTTTTCCTGGAGTCGTGCCTTCGAAAGCAACTGGCCCGGCCGCGTCAGGAGCGCCTCCAGCAAGACCCATTCGCGTGCCGTCAGGCGAACGGGTTGGCCATTGCGCCGCACGCTTCGGCGGGCGATGTCGATCTCCAGGGAGCGCAGGCGGATGACGGGGTTGGGGTTACCCGAATATCGTCGGGCCACCGAGCCGATACGGGCCGACAACTCGTCGAGATCAAATGGTTTGACAAGGTAATCGTCGGCCCCCGCGGTCAGGCCTTCGATGCGGTCCGATACCTGGTCGAGCGCTGTCAGGATAATGACAGGCGTGACATCACCGATAGACCTGCGGTGGCGAAGGAACACGATTCCCCGGCCGTCGGGGAGCATCAAATCGAGCAGGATCAGGTCGTAGCTGGCGATCGCCATGGCGTCCCTGGCTGCGTCGATCCGCCTCACCCAGTCGACGGAGTGACCATCGCCGGCAATCTGGTCGCGTACGGCCGTACCAAGCACGTCATCATCCTCTATCAAAAGGATTCGCATTGTGGTTCACCCTCTACGGCCTCTGCCCTTCTTGCCGCTCGGTCCTGACACCATGCTGAACCGGATCGCGTGTAAGCTTCAGGATAGCGTCAGCTCCGTCATCGATGTTTGCGCTTGCGCAAAACCAGTTGGAGCGGAGTCCCAGGCCTATGCGGTTCGTCCTGACCCTTCTTGCCTGTTCCGCCATCTTGTACGCGAGGCCGGCACTGGCAGACGACGAATGCTTCACGCCGATGTCGGACTGGAAGCCAAGGGAGGCCGTTGCCGCGCTCGCCGTCCAGAACGGCTGGACGGTGCGGCGCATCAAGATCGACGACGGCTGCTATGAGATTGACGGCACTGACGCGCAAGGCCAGCGGATCGAGGTGAAAGTCCATCCATCGACCCTGCGGATCATCGAAGTCGAACACGGGCAGCGTGCAGTCCACCGGCATCGCGACGACGAAGATCATCAAGGCGATCAGTGAACCTGTCTTACCGCAGTCGTGGTCTGGGGAGGATATTGCACCGCCGGAGCACGTTTGGCTCCCGCACTCTTCAACGAAGAATGATGGACGCTTTTGGGCCTGGATCGGGCACCGGGGATGTCGATGCATGCGAGAGTGAACACCGGACATTATGGGGTCGGTGCACATTTTTGCGAGATACGCGGTCGTTGCCCTTTGGACGTTGCTTTGCATGGGCAGGACGGGCGTGGCGCACGCCGGACCATTTGGCCGGCAAGGCTGCAATCGCAACCACAAGAGGCCTGCGCTCCTCGGCTCACCGGTCCATATCGGCTCGCCAACCCAGCTCGTCGCGGATTCCTGACCGCTACCTGAAGCAGAAAATCCATTCCGTTCAGCAAAGGAGCAGGGGCAGCCTTCAAGACAGTATCCACTCAGAAAGGAGCTACTGCCATGAAAAGAACTCTTGCCATCGTCCTTGTATCGGCGGGTCTCGTTGCCGGAATCGGCCTCCCCGCATGGAGCATGATGCGCGGCGCCGATCAGCCCGAAGGAACGGCCGATGCGATCTCGGCTGCCTCACGCGCCTCCGGCATCGTCGCAGTGCCGATCAGTGGCGACGAGGGCGTCGATCACGGCCAGGAACACAGCCGGCGCCGTTCGGGTGATGGCGAGGACCATGATCAAGGCGATGACGAGGATGGCGACGATGCGGAAGGCGGCAACGTCGGGCCGGGGCCTGCGGGAAGCGTGGCCCCCCCGAATAACGGTCTCTTCGGGACCGGCACGGCGCCCAAGGCGCGGGTGAATTGAGCCGTTGGTTCAGCAACTGCATCGATTAAGGGGAAACAGGACCATGAGAACCATATTCGCCGCTCTGGCGCTGACTACGGCATTGACCCTTCCCAGCGTCGCCATCGCGCGGCCTATCACCCTCACCACTGCGCTCAAGAACTATGGCGGCAACGGCGCGTACCTCGCCATCTATGTCACCGATCCCAACGGAGGCTATGCCGGCAGCCTGTGGATGGCCGGAACGAAGTCCAGATATCACGAGCACCTGTCGGACTGGTACCGCATGGCGGGTGGCAAGGCGAAACAGATCGACGGCATCACGGGAGCGAGCGTGGGGGCCGGACGGCGGCTGAAGATTACGCTCGACCTTGCCGACGCGCTGTTCGACGCCGGCTATGTCCTCCACGTGGATGCGGCTGTGGAAGACATGCGCGACAGCCCTAATGAGATCGCCGTGCCGCTGACCACCCAGGGGGCGGGCCAGCTCGTCCCTGGCCGCCGCTACATCGCGAACTTCAACTACGGCTTGTAAGAGGCCGCAGCGATGATCCGTGCCCTCCACCGTTGGCTGGGCCTGCCAGCCCTGATCCTCGTGACGCTTCTCGCCGTCAGCGGCGCGGCACTGTCGGTTTTTCCGGCCGCGGAGCGGATTTCCGCGCCACAGACGGAAGAGGCGATGAGTGTCGCAACCCTCGCGGCGGGCATCAAGGCCGCCTTCCCGGGCGTCGAGCAGATCAGGCGCTCGCCGTCAGGACGCATCACCGCCTACTGGTATGACGGCAGTGGGCCGCGATCCGCCGTGATCGACCCATCAACAGGGGCTGCTGTGGCTTCAGCCGATCCCAACCCGGTACGGCGCTGGCTCACCAACCTGCATCGTTCGCTGTTCCTGGACGATGCCGGCCGTATCATCATGGCTTTAGGAGCGGCGGCGATGCTGGCCATCGCCGTGTCGGGCTCGGTGTTCATCGCACGACGTGCCGGTGGATGGAGGCGCTGGTTTTACCCGATTCCGGGACCAGCGGCAGGGCGTATCCACGTCGAACTGGCGCGAGGCGCCGTGTTCGGGCTTGTGCTATCGTCAGTGACCGCATTGGGGATGACGGCTTCGACCTTCGGATTCCTCCCGGACAAGTCCGCCTTTCCGGCGCTGCCCGCCAAGGTCAGCGGAACAAGCGCTTTCCCGCTGGCATCTATGCCGCTGCTTGCGGCCACATCCGTTTCCAATCTGCGCGAGCTCAGCTTCCCCCAACCGGGAGATGCAGCCGATGTCTTTACGCTCAGGACGGACGAGGGGACCGCCTATCTCGATCAGGGAACGGGGAACACGGTCGGCTGGTCGGCTTCAAGCGGCTGGGCGAGACTATCCGAGACCATCTACATGCTCCACACCGGGGAAGGAGCCGCGCTTCTCGGCGTGCTTCTCGGCCTCATGGCGCTTGCCGTTCCTATCATGGGTGCCACCGGCCTGCTCATCTGGGTGAAAGGTGTCGCTAGCCGCCCCAGGATCCGCGACAACGCCGCGCCGGGGCGTGCGAAGACCGTCATTCTCGTGGGAAGTGAAGGCGGAAGTACCTGGGGATTTGCCGCGACGTTGCATTTGGCACTGACGGGCGCCGGGCAGCGCGTCCACACCGCGCCGATGTCGGCATTCGACCCTCGGCGTTTTTCCAGCGCACAGCAATATGTCGTGCTGACCGCGACCTACGGCGCCGGCGACGCGCCCGTTACGGCGAAGGGATTTCTGGATCGGCTGACCGGCCTTTCCGCCGCGCCGAACGCAACGCTGGCCGTGCTTGGTTTCGGCGACCGGAGTTTTCCGGATTTTTGCGCCTACCCCAGGGCAGTCGTCGCGGCCGCGAAAGCCGGGGGCTGGCCGCTTCTGCTCCCCCTGGAAACGGTGGACCGCCAGTCACCGCAGGCATTCTCCCGCTGGGGCAGGGGATTGGGGGCCGCGCTCGGCATCGGCCTGGAGCTGAACCACCAGGCGGCACGCTTCGACACGGAGGCGCTGATGCTTCTCTCGCGGCGTGACTTCGGCCATGGTGTCCAGTCTCCGACCGCGATCTTGCGCTTCGCCCTGCCAACTACATCCGCTTGGCAGCGCCTGACCGGTGGCGGGTTCGTCCACTTCGAGGCTGGAGATCTGCTCGGGATCGTCCCAATGGGATCGTCGGTGCCGCGCTTCTATTCGCTCGCTTCAAGCAGCCGGGACGGTTTCATCGAGATTGTGGTGCGCATGCACCCCGGAGGCGTGTGTTCCGGTGAACTCATGGCGCTCGAACCAGGCGAGGCGGTCACAGGCTTCATTCGTGACAATCCTGCATTCCACGCTGCAAACGACGGCGTTCCTCTCATTCTCATCGGGGCGGGCACGGGAATAGGGCCACTGGCCGGTTTCATCCGCGCCAATGTCTCGCGGCGACCGATCCGCCTCTTCTTCGGCATGCGATTTACGGAGGACGCCTTTCCCTATCGCGACGAACTCAAAACCTGGGCGAGCGCAGGCAGGCTGTCTCATCTTTGCACGGCGGTCTCTCGCGGGGCGCAGCCACGCTACGTTCAGGACGCACTGAGCGCCGAGCAGCTCGAAATAAGTCGGGCGATCGGCAAGGACGCCCGGGTCATGGTCTGCGGCGGGCGGCAGATGGCGACCGGCGTGTCCGAAGCGATGACGCGGATACTCGAGCCCCTCGGCCTGTCGCTCGCGATCCTGAAGAAGGAGGGGCGCTATGTCGAGGATGTCTACTGATCCCGTGCGTCAGGCCCTCCATGGGCCGACGATGGGTACGCGCTGGTCCGCGCTCTTCTACACTCCTTCCTGCTTCGATGCAGGAACCGCCCAGGCAGCGCTGCAGCTGGCAATCGACGAGGTCGACGCGCAGATGTCGACCTGGAAACCCGACAGCGACCTCATGCGCCTTAACCGGGCTCCAGTAAGGACGTGGGTGCCCGTTCCCGACCATCTTCTCGACGTGATCAGGCTGGGGCTGAACGTGGGCCGGGATTCTGGCGGCGCTTTCGATATTGGCATGGGCGATGCCGTGGCCGCGTGGGGCTTCGCTTCGGCCGAAGCCAGCGCCGACCGGATCCGTCGTGCGATGCAGGCAAGACGCCTCCCAGCTTACCATGCCCTGGAGATCGACGGAACCAGGGTTCGAAAACGGATGCCGATCACGCTTGACCTCAATGGCATCGCAAAAGGCTACGGCGTCGATCGTCTAGCCGCAGTTCTCGATGGCTTCGGCGTCGGCAACGGGCTCGTGGGGATCGACGGCGAGATGCGGGCGATTGGCTTGCGACCTGACGGCGAAGCCTGGACGATCGCTTTGGAGGAGCCGCACCCCAACCGTCGTACGCCGCATTCAATTCTGTCCCTGCAGGATTGTGCCGTCGCTACGTCCGGTGACTATCGTCACTGGATCGAGATTCAGGGCCGACGCCTCTCCCACACCATGGACCCGGCCAGCGGCGCGCCGCTGGCGGCGTCTCCAGCCTCTGTCACGGTGCTCGCACCTCGCTGTGTGGAGGCCGATGCCTGGGCTACCGCCCTCATGGTACTCGGCCCGGATAGGGGGGCTGAGCTTGCCAGGCAGAGAGGTGTCGATGCGCTGTTCTTATGCCGCGGTGAGGCGCATAGCCTTCGAGTGTGTCGGATCGGCCGCCTGTTTGAATGCGGGCAACCATCGTCTCCAGGCGCGGACCCGGCGCTCAACGCCGTACCGTCATAGTTGTTTCTGTGGAGACTATGTATCGTATCCCGCACTGAATTCATGCGCCATGAACTTTGTCTATTCATGGAATAGAACTGTACCGACGCCAGCTATGCCATCGTCGCCTCTCACGACGGGAGCGGGATTGTCTTGTAGATAACGAGTTCTCGTTGCTATATATTATATATTCAGCTCTAAATCCAGGTTTTATTTGATAAAATATCGGGATTTCAGTATTTATGTCGGTGTATTTACTAATGGATGCCAATGGTCTAGGTGGCGTACATGTAACCATATGAGGCGCATTGTGCCGTTTCGATTTGTTGGAAAGTTTCAACGCCCGACCCAGGCTTGGCATGGTCCCGCTCGCAGTCGCAGGAAGAGGTCGAGCTTCACACGCATCGGCGAGGTGCCTTCGATCTTGCATGCCGCTTTCATGGCCTTTTCCCTTTGCGGCGCGCATGTCGCCTATGGCGCGGACATCGGCGACGATCAGCCGGAAAAGCAAGTCCCGGCCGTAATGGAAGGTTCGACTTGGGCGTTACAGATCACGTCCTATATGTGGGCCACCGGGCTCGAAGGACATATCTCACCGTTCCGGCGTGGCCCGACGATCGGCGTCGAGAAGTCGTTCTCCGACGTGCTGGATCACCTCAATTTCGGTGGCTTCGTCAACATATGGGGTCGCTATGACCGCTTTGTCGTCTCGGGCGACGTGATGTATGTCGACAGCTCGGACAGTCATGGCAGCGGTCCTCTGCCGGCGCTCAGGATACCGGGCTCAGGCATCGTAATACCTTCCGGAGCCAGCGTTGCCGCGAAGGTCGACACGAAGCAGTTCACGGCGACTTTGCAGGGCGGCTATCGCGTCATCGACACATCGCGGTTCACGCTCGATACCCTGGCGGGCGCGCGTTTCTGGTATATCTCGAACGATGTGACGATGAGGATCAGCCACCCCGCCATCGGATCCCGATCAGCCCGCCATGGCGAAGGCTTTGGCTGGGTGGACCCCGTGGTCGGGCTGCGTGCATTCCTTCCCGTGATGGATAGGCTGTCGGTGCAGGCGCAGGCCGATATCGGCGGCTTTGGTGCGGGTTCCTCGCTTACATGGTCGGCTTTGGCGACCGTCAATTATGCGTTCTCCGATCGCTTGTCCGCTTCTGCGGGCTACAAGGTCCTGGACGTCCGCTACGATCGCGGTGGTCATACCTACGACACGCGTCTGAGCGGCCCGGTTCTCGGCATGACCTACCGGTTCTGAGCGGCAGGGTTTGGTGCACTCTTCATATGGATTTGGTGTTATAAATGTCTCGATTCACGCGCATTCTCACTATGTTGACTGCCGCTGCGACGCTGCTGACCGCCGAGGCACAGGCCTGCACACGAGTTGTCTATCAAGGACCCGCCGGGCGCATCCTCACGGGCCGAAACATGGACTTCAAGGATCCGATGGTCAGCAATTTCTGGGTCTTTCCCCGCGGGATGAAGCGAAACGGGGCTGCCGGTCCGCGTTCCGTGGAATGGACGTCGAAATTCGGTAGCCTGGCTGTCTCCGGTTACGATATCTCGACGGTCGATGGCCTGAACGAGGCCGGACTCAACGCTAGCCTGTTATGGCTCAACGCCACAAAGTTCCCGCAAGACGATGGCGCGACGCCTCGCATGTCGCTCTCGATCTGGGCGCAATTCTACCTCGATCAGTTCGCAACCGTTGCGGAGGCGGTCAATTATACGCGCGATCACCCTGTGCAAGTCGTAAGCGGCGAGGTGCCCGGTCGGCCCGGCAGCCTCGCGCCGCTGCATCTGACGCTCTCCGATGCCACGGGTGACAGCGCGGTCCTGGAGTGGATCGGCGGGGCGCTGAGCATCCATCATGCGCGCACATATCAAGTGGTGACGAATGATCCGCCCTATGATTACCAACTCGCCAATCAGAAATACTGGAGCGCCGTCGATTCGCTCAACTTCCTTCCCGGCAGTGGCCGTTCGGAGGATCGTTTCGTGCGCGCGGGCTTTTACATCAATACGGTGACGCAAAGCGACGACCCCCGGATTGCGGCAGCCGCGGTGTTCAGCGTGATCCGCAACGCTTCCGCGCCTTATGGCGTAAGCCTGCCCGATGCGCCGAACCTGTCCACGACCCGCTGGCGTGTGGTGGCGGATCAGAAGAGCATGCTATTCTATGGTGAGTCAGCGACATCTCCCAACGTATTCTGGGTGGATTTGAAGAAGCTCGACTTCTCCAGGGACGCGGCTGTCCGCAAACTGGACGTCGGAACGGACATGAGCCGAATCCTCGCCGGCGAAGCGTCGAACCAGTTCGTCCCGGCAAAACCTTTTAGCTTCATGGCTGCCGAGTGAACTGTCATGTCGACTGCGTGATCTCGCCTAAAAAGTCCGGTTCGGGAGCCGGGTTTCGGTGCCCGCGGATATTGCTGCAGGGACGATCGTCCAATGCCCATGCACGCTGAGCGTTAGGTCGGGATTTGTCGCGGTCTGATCCAGATCAATGTGCTGCATTGGTCGTTCCGGCATGGATCGAGGTGGCGGGCCGGCATCGATGGTGTCGGGGATGGGGGGGCATACGCTGACTTGACGTTTGACGACGCCGGCGCTCGTCTCACCGAAGAGGTAGAAAGGCGGCTATCTCGAATGGCGTGCACGGTATTTGAGGGTCGCCTGCATCGCACAGTCCAAGTTCCATATACCTTGTTTCCATCCCAGCCCGGAAATGCGTGGTGCTTATCGATGAGTAGACTCTCCCATTCCGAAATTCATATGGTGCACCGTATCGGCTGGCTGCGCGCGGCCGTTTTGGGCGCAAATGACGGCATCGTCTCAACGGCCAGTCTCGTTGTCGGCGTGGCCTCGGCCGGTGTAGGGCAGAGTGCGGTGCTGCTGTCCGGGCTTGCCGGCCTGGTGGCTGGTGCGATGTCGATGGCCGCCGGAGAATATGTGTCGGTCAGTTCCCAGGCCGACGCCGAAAAGGCCGATCTCGAGCGCGAGACGCGCGAGTTGCGGGAAGATCCCGAAGCGGAGCTCGATGAACTGACACATATCTATGTGGAGCGCGGTCTCGACCAAGGGCTCGCCCGGCAGGTCGCTAGTCAGCTCATGGCGCGAGATGCGCTGGGGGCGCATGCACGTGATGAGCTCGGGATCTCGGAAGCTGCGGCCGCCAATCCCATTCAGGCGGCCATCGTTTCCGCCCTGACGTTTGCGGCCGGCGCGGTCATGCCTCTGCTCGTTGCCTTTATGGCTCCCGCCGACCAGATAACCCTGGCAGTTGCCATCACCACATTGGTCGCACTGGCGGTTCTCGGAGCGCTGGGGGCTTCGGCGGGGGGCGCCGGGATCCTCAGAGGCGCTATCCGGGTGACATTCTGGGGCGCCCTTGCCATGATAGCGACTGCTGTCGTGGGCAGAGTTTTCGGCGTTGCAGCCTAATTCTCTGTCCCTGCTGGCTGAAATAGTCAGGTGTAATCCTGCGACTTTGTCGAGGATGGCAGTTATGATGGTAGGTTTTCTCCTTCGACCATGAAATTCCGCTTCAGATCAGAATAGCCGGGCATGTGCGGTTCGATTGAGTCCCAACGGGAGAGGGCCCAAACAATAAACCTCAGACTCATGGGGGAAGTCGTCCGAAGTTGAGGACAAAATCCTTAAACCGCTCCGCGTAGGTCGTTGCCGCGCTGGCGCAGGATGTCCCGAATTTTGTGCTTCCATTGGGCTTTTGGAAGAGCCTGATAATAGGTAGACCCGAGATGCAACAACAAAAAGAGAAAGTCCCGGCACTTCTAATGTCAATATTCGACGCTACGCAGCAGTATGAAATAATCCGCTAGGATCGCCAGAGGGTAGAATTTTTAGTACGCTGTCGTGTGGTTGTAACGATCGCAAGTAATGATTAAATCCTGCCCCCGCAACCACGATTTTGTACGAAAAAACCGCACAGACTACGATAAACCCCGCTCAAGCAATCGCTTGGCGGGGCTTTGTTTTGAGCCTTTCGTCTGCCATGAGCCGTCAGCCTTGAGAATTCTCTAGCCGGGCGGTCTCTAGGCTTAGGACTCATTGATCAGATCCAGAAGATGACTGCGGCTGCGATGCAGATTGCCGAGAAGAAGGTGTGTG
>NZ_JAXOUF010000040.1:0-19999 GCF_034424805.1 Labrys sedimenti | reverse complement strand
TCGTCTGGCGCGCCGATCCGGATACCATCATCGCCGCCAGAAACCGTGGGTTCCAAACGTTGGAGTCAATCCACTAGATACGGCTGGGTTTGCTGCGGCAGGAGCTTATGATGGCGCCTCTTATAACCCGTATGAAGGCCAAGGCTTCCTCCAAGGAACTGTTGCGGCGACGGCTGGTTTGGCGGTGGGGGCGGGCGTCACTTACACAGTCAAAGGGGCAGTCAATTTAGGCCTTGATCCTGAATTAGGGCCCGCCGGAGTCGCCGTTGCCCAGATCGCGGGCAGCCTGACCGGAAATGCGGCCGCATATATGGTGGCATATGAAGTTGCAGTTTATACTGGATCAGATATAGATAAAAAAATTGAACTTACAAAATGGAACGCTGAATTTCTTGCGGCCTCTGAAGTTCTAGGTGTTGCCACTGCAATAACTCTAGTCGGTGCCCCCCCGGGATCTGGCAAGGCACTGAGGGAGATATGGCACCTGACGGAATGCTTCCCCGCAAACACACCAATCCGCCTCCCAGACGGTTCGGACAGGAAAATAAGCGACATTCGTCCCGGCGACGAAGTTCTTTCGTTTGAAACTGACTACCTCGGAAATTACACGCTAAAGCCGGCCCGGGTATTAAGGATATTCAGAAACACCACGGAGGAATGGCTCGAACTTTCATGCGGGCTTTTTGTCACAAAAGGCCATCGATTCTTAAACGAATTCAAGCAATTTGAGACTATTGAATCTATAGTGAAGAGAAGCGGATTTATCGTTAATGACAGCGGCTTACTGGAGAAAGTATCGGCGCGCAGTATAAAATATTCCAGTGGAAACAGCTACCTTTTCGAAGAAGCCGATGAATATGAATATCATGTGACAGGAAATTTGGCTGTAGTCCATCAACCTCGTAAGAGTTGGCGAACTTATAATTTCGAAGTGGAATATTCTCATACATATATTGCAGGCGGATATAGCGTTCATAATGATTCGACCCCTCTAGGTGATATCGCAGCGGGAGTTATTAACGGTGTAGAGAGCATTGCCGAAGGAGCTGCTGCAGCGGTTAGGAACCTTATTGGTGGTGTGGAGTATGGCGCTGAAGATTTGGCTCATGGCAACGTTATAGGAGCTGCTCAAGACACCCTAGGGGGTGTCCTTGGTGCTGGTTTGGCAATTATCGGCGGTATAGTTGCTGCTGGCGTTAACATAGCCGAGGGGGTGGTCGATGGCATTAGGAGCGCGCTTGGCTTAGGCCCATTCGAGGTCTCTAATGTTGTTCGTATTGTAAATCCAAATTCTGATGGAAAGGATCACCAAGGCGTCCCGAGCACCGGTTATACTGATAATACTGGCTACGTTCACGCTACTCCTGAGCAGGCGCTCGCTGCCAACCAGGCAGCCTCTTTCAATCCCTGGCTTTCTCCTGACCGAAACACTGGCTTGGACCGGTTCAATCCCGCTGGTTCCAACCCAGCTGCGACGGATGGCGGTGGCTTGGCTCACGCTTTGGGTTTGTCAGGACCTGATGATTCGTCGGGGAGCTCGTTTGGAGGCGGCTACGACAGCGGTTACGGTGGCGGTTACGACGATGGTGGCGACGATGGTGGCGATGATGGTGGCGACGGTGGCGATGGTGGCGATAATCCCGTCATACTCAACCTCGACGGCAAGGGCCTTAAGCTGTCGTCGATTTCCTCATCAACCCAATTCGTCAATCTGAACGGCGACGGCTATCAGCATCGTACCGCTTGGGCTGGCGCCGGCAATGGCGTTCTGGTGATTGATCTCGACGGTGACGGCAAGATCAGCCAAAAGAACGAGTATGTCTTCACAGCTTGGGATCCGACGGCAAGTTCCGACCTGCAAGCCCTGAAGGACGTCTTCGACACCAACCACGACGGCAAGCTCGATGCTGGCGACGCGGACTGGTCAAAGTTCAAGGTGATGGTCAATGGCCAGTTGGTGACGCTCGCTTCGCTTGGCATCACCTCGATCGACCTGACACCGACAGGCAGCGGTCAAACCTTCAACGACGGTTCGACCATCACAGGCACAACGACCTATACCAAATCCGATGGCAGCACAGGACAGGTCGGAGACGCCTCCCTTGCCACCGATGCCAATGGCTATGTGATCCATCAGAGCCAGACCAACAATGCCGATGGATCCGTCACCACCGACATTTTCGGCTACAACGCCGATGGCTCGGAAGCCTTCGAGAACGTGGTGACGGCGAGTGCGAACGGCGCGAACATAACCACCAAATATGATGACAATGGCGACGGCGTCTTCGACAGGTCTCAAACAGACAACACAGTCGTCAATGGCGATGGTTCCTCCACCGAGACGATCAGCGATTTCAATGCCGACGGCTCCTTGAAGGATCGTACCGCCGCGACGACCAGCGCCGATACCAAGACCGTGACAACACAAGTCGACCAAAACGGTGACGGCATCTGGGACCAGTCTCAGGTCTTCGCCACCAATGCTGATCATTCGACCTCGACCACCACCAGGAACCTGGCTGCCAATGGATCGGTGATCAACCAAATCCAGGTGACCACCAGCATCGATGGCCTGACCAAGACAACGAAGACCGACCATACCGGCTCGGGCACTTTCGATCAGGTCAAGACCGATGTGACTGTCGTCAATGGTGACGGCAGTCGCACCGAAACCGTCACCGATACTGGCGGCAACGGCACGGTTCTTGACAAGACCATCACCACGATCAGTGCGGATCGCGCCACCTCCACTATCCAGGAGGATCATACCGGCAATGGTACGTTCGACACGGTGGAGACGACTTCGAGGAGCGTGACCTCGGACGGCACGATCTCCACCTGGATCGTCGACGACAATGCCGATAGCTCAGAGCGAACCATCCATGTCATCAACATCAGCGCCGATGGGCTGACGAAGACCGAGTATTTCGATTGGAACAGCGATGGTCCGGCCGATGAGATCCGCTTCGATGGCACGGTCATCGGCAGCGATGGCTCGCGAACGGAGACGGTCTGGGACAAGAGCGGCAATGGCGCGCTCATCAGCCAGACGGTGACGGCGACCAGCGCTGACAAGAAGACGATCACGATCACGACCGACGCAAACGGGGACGGTGCCACCGACCAGACGACATCGATCGTGACGGGCTCGGATGGCACCACCACCAAGACGGTCTCGAACTTCGCCCCCGGCGGCTCCCTCATCAACCGCACCTTGACCACCACTTCGGCCACCGGCCTGTCAAAGACGAGCAAGACGGACGTCAATGGCGACGGCACCTATGACGCTGTCACCACGGACGTTATCGTCAAGAACGCGGATGGCTCCAGCACCGAGACTGTCACGGACACCAGCGCCAACGGCACACTGATCGACAAATCGATCATCAGTACCGCTTCCAATGGCCTGACGCAGACCAGGCAGCAGGATCTCGACGGCAACGGCACCATCGACCGGACCACGACGGATGCCATCGTGCTCAATGCCGACGGCAGCCGCACCGAAACCCTGTCGGTGATCAGCAATTCGGGAGCGCTGCTGTCCAAAACAGTGACTGTTGACAGCGCCAACCGACTCACCTCGACGATCAACATCGATAGCAATGGCGATGGCCATGTCGATCAAACGCAGGTCATCACCACCAACACTGATGGCTCGACGACCAAGCTGGTCTCCAATTTCGCGGCCAATGGTGCCTTGGTCGATAAAACACTGACGACAGTGAGCGCCAATGACCTCAGCACGACGATCCAAAGCGACGTCACGGGCGATGGGGTCTATGACGGCTCGACCAGTGATGTCATCGTTTTAAATACGGACGGTTCGAAGACCGAGACCAAGGCGAACTATAGCGGCAACGGCACCTTGTTGAGCAAGCAGGTGGCCACCACCAGCGGCAACGGCTTGTCGGTCACCACGCAGATCGACGTCAATGGCGACGGCACCTTCGATGCCAAGACCACCGACGTCACCGTGATCAACGCCAACGGTTCTCGGACGGAGACGGTCTCGAACGACAACGGTGCCGGCACAACGCTTCTCAACCGGACCGTCACGACCGTTTCGGGGAACGGCCTATCAAAAACCACCACCAGTGATATCAATGGCGATGGCACGGTCGACCAGACCGTAAGTGACGTCACCACGCTCAATGCCGACGGTTCGAGCCAGCGAACGGTCAACACCACGAATGCCAGCGGCACTGTGGTGAGCCAGGTCGTCACCAATACCAGTGCGGCCGGCGATCATGTCGAAAGCTGGACCATTCCATACGTCGGCAGCGACACGCGCACGCATGAATACAAATCCATCAAGGCGGACGGCAGTATCCAGGACGATGTGTGGACCTACACCGCCGATGGCTCGACGGTCCTCTCTGACGTGACGACGATTACCAGTGCCAATGGACTGTCGAAGACTGTGATCACCAGCCTGGCCGGTGTTGTTGATTCCGAGCAGACCTCGGTCACGACGGTCAATGCTGATGGCTCCAGGACGACGACCGTCTCGGACTATGCGGGCACCTCCACGCTGAAGAACAAGACCGTCACCACCACCAGTGCCAATGGCCTCACCGTCACAACGCAGATGGACGACAATGGCGACGGCACCTTCGAGCGTACCAATACCAGCGTGAAGACGCTGAATGCCGATGGCTCGGTCACAACCGTGGTGTCCGACACCAATGCCAACAACTCCCTGCACGACAAGGTGACGACCACGGTTAGCGCCGATCAGTTGACGACGACGGTGACCAAGGACATCAATGGCGACGCCACGGTCGATCAGACCGTCATTGCTCACGTCAATGCCGACGCTTCGATACTGACCTCTTCCATGGACGGTACGGTCAAGTCGGCGTCGGGGCGCAGCTATGGCGGCACCAATGGCCGCTACGAGACCGACAGCGCCAACGGCCTGTCCAAGACGATCCAATATGACGCCAATGGCGATGGCCTAGCCGAAAGTCAGATAACCGACGTGATGGTCATCAATGCTGATGGCTCAAAGGTGGAGACGATCACCGACGCTACGCTTTCGGGCGGGGTCGCGACCTCGGCCTCCCCGACCTATACCATCACCACCAAGGACAAGGCTGCCATTACCACCAGCGCCGACGGCCTGACGGTGACCAAGCAATATGACCTGACAGGCTCCGGCAGCTTCGGCGCTGTTGAAACCTATCAGACGGTGCTGAATGTGGACGGTTCCAAGACCGTCTCGGTCACCGAGACCAAGGCCGGCGCACAGACCGCCCATTATGTTGCGACGACCAGCGGCAATGGTTTGAGTATTTCCAAGCAATGGTATTTCGGTGCGGCGACCAGCGCGAGCCAGACACAGACGGACGTCACCACGATCAATGCCGATGGTTCGAGTACTGAGATCATCACCAACCTCAAGGCCGACGGCTCTCTGCTCTCGAAGACTGTGAAGACCACGAGCGCGGATGGCAGGACCGTCACTTTGCAGCAGGATCCCAACGGTACAGGCGCCTTTACCCAGAGCAGCACCACGACGACCATGACGGCGGTCGATGCGCCCTTCACCACCGCGGTCAAGGACTTCAATGCCGATGGCAGCTTGAAGGACAAGATTACCAAGCAAACAAGTACCGATGGGCTGACGACAACCACCAGCCGGGACGCCAACGGAGACGGCATCGTCGACCAGACCGAAGTCATAACCAAGTCGGTCGATGGCACCTCGACCGACACCATCGCTGATTTCTCCTCAGCCGGTACCAAGATCGACCAGATGACGGCGACGACGAGTTGGGATGGCCTGACCACCAATGTGAGCTGGGATCTCAATGCGGATGGTGTCAACGATCACACCCGCGCCGACACCAAGGTCTATAACGCGGATGGCTCCTATAGCGAGACCATCAAGGATTATCGCACCAGTACCAAGACCAGCACAGGATGGGGCGCGGCCGTCACGCCCGTCCTAGTAAAATCCACAACCATAGCAGTAAGTGCTGATGGCAAGACGCGAACCACAACCATCGATGTTGATGGCAATGGCTCCGTCGATCAGACGACCACATCGGTCATGGCTATCGACGGGTCGGTGGCCACCACGACGACCAACAACGCCTCAGCAAAGGCGGTTGCGCCTTTGCCTGGACAGGTCTTGTGGAACTCGGCGATCGCCACATCCAACAAGACGGTTGCCTCTAAGGTGACCACGGCGGTCAGCGCGGATGGCCTCTCCAAGACCGTGCAGGCCGACTATGATGGCAACGGTACCTATGAGCATACCGAGATCTGGCAAACTGAGATCGACGACTCGCAGGTCGGCACGATCCAGGACGTCAATTCGAGCGGCGCGGTCCTAGCCAAAGGCACCGAGACCATCAGCGCGGATGGCATGACAACGACCCTAAGCGAAGACTCGGACAATAACGGCACGATTGATCATGTTGATGCGGCCGTTACACATGCTGACGGATCGATCACGGAAACGATCACCGATAACAACGCCGACGGCTCCCTCAAGCAGACCGTAGTGAAGAATGTCAGTGCCGACGGTCAGGCAACGGCCGTAGTCACCACCACGATGCCGACGACCAGTGGAGGAGCCACAACCTCCACAGCGGTGATCAATGGCAGCTACATAACGGGCGTCGTCAGCGGATCGAACGATACGGCCACCATTACCGGCAACAACAATCATCTGTCCCTTGCCAATGGCACGAGCACCGCATCCATCACTGGCACGGGCAATGTGCTGGATATCGGGTCGAGCGTTGTTTTGAGCGTATCCGGCGGAACCGGAGATGTCGTCAATGTCAATGGAACGGGCAATACGTTGACGGCCAATTCCGTTGCCATCAACGTCGCATCGGGCGCTTCAGTCACCGTCAACGGCTCCAGCAATCCGATAGCCGTTACCGGTAATGGCAGCGTCACTGCGTCTGGATCGAATGTCATTACGACCACCGGAAGTGGAGCGATCGTTAATATAACCGGCGCTGTGACGGCAACCCAAACCGAGAATATTTCTAATGGGACAGTCACGCTCGCTGCTGGGGTCCAACTGAGTTTGAACGGCTCTAACGATACGATTATTGCAAATGGCGGCGTCGTAAGCAGTACCGGAAGTTCAAATGTAATAAATGTTCTGACCGGCTCTGAGACCATCAGTGCCATGGGGTCTACTGTGAATGTGTCTAGCGGTACGACAACTGTGATGCAGCGCCCCACAGGAAATCCTGTGACAAACGATGTTGTAAATATGACAGGTGGGGCAACTGTCCTGCTCTATGATAATTTCACTCAAACTGTGAATGACACCATAAAAGGGGTTACCGTAAACGTAGGTGGCGCAAACAACACGGTAAGGTTGGCGGTTTCGCAAACAATTAATCTGCAGGATGGAGCGTCGGCCAGCATTGTTGGAACCTCGTCGGGAAGTGTCTCTGGTCAGAATAATACGATCAATTTCGGCAAGAATACCTCACTGACCACAACCGATAGCAACGATACCTTCGTATTCAAGCCTAATTTCGGACATGACACGATCACAGGGTACAAAGCCTCCGGGACCGGTGCAGACCTGGTCAACATCGATCATAACGTCTTTGCTGACTGGGCAACCTTGCTCTCACACACCACGCAGTCGGGTGCGGACATCATCATCACCGCTGATGCCAACGACTCGATCACTTTGAAAAACACCACGGTGGCAAGCCTGCAACAGAGCAACTTCCACTTCACATGATCTGGCCGCGGGTGATTCATGCCCGCAGCCTCCCGATTTCCTTGGTCCCCTGGTTCACCTCCATTTTTCAGGACGTATTCATGCGCCCCTTCACTAGCGCAACCTTAGCTCTTCTTGGCCTCAGCGCGTTGGCAGTGCCGGCCCTGGCCGGGCAAAAATGCCACGGTCACCTATCTCGAGTTTCCGCCTGCGACGGCTGCAGCGTGACAGCCAATTGGACGGTTACCCGCATACAGCGAGGCCCCGACGACAATCATTTTTGTACTGCCAATTGGCGTAGCCTTGGTGGTCATGCGCAGTTCAGCCTGATTCAGCCACCGCGCTTGGGCACGGTCAAATTCAAGGATTACCGCGTCGAATATCGAGGCGAGAAACTTGGGCATGACAGCATGGTGGTTAGGCATGGCTGGCTCAGCCGAGCCAACAAGCCCATGACCGCGACTGTCACCTACGACATCAACGTCGTCGACACCTTGTAAAGTGCGCGCAGATGTCTGGCGAACTCGATCTAGGCTCCGCGTTCTTCAAGGATGAGGTTTCCTCGCAGGCATCCAGGCCTCTATCTTCATCTCAGCCCTTCTCAGATTGGTCGAACGCAGGCCTCGTAGCGCGGGGCACCTGGCTTGCCAGCCAGGCAGACCCCTTCGTCTATGAACCCACCCGCGGAGGGGGTGGCAATTCGTCCTGGTTCGGCCCTTCCTGGGGACAATCGATCCCGGCACGCGGCTCGGAAGCCCTGCACAATTTCTTCGACGGCTGGATCAACACGCTGGCCTCCTGGACCCAGTCAGGCTCGGCCACGATCGGTCCGCATCACGATCCTTACCAGGGCGGGTTCCTGGCTTCCGGCAGTGGTAGTGAGCCCACCCATGGTGGCTGGGGTTCATCTTCCCGATAGGCACGCCGGCCCACGGCGCTTTCCGTTGTTTTCCTCCGAGTCTTCATGGACCAATCCACCAACTCCGCCGCCCCACCCGAGCCGCTCGATTCCGGCTTGAGGGCCCTGTGCGGTATCGCCGCCTTCTTCCGCATCGCCGCCGATCCCAAGCATCTGGCCGGGGAACTGGCCCTGTCCGGCCGCATGGCCGGCGAGCGCGACCTGGTGCGCGCCGCGGCGATGATCGGCCTCAAGGCCCGTATCGTCGGCCGGCTCACGCCCAAGCGCCTGGAGACCATCCCGGTGCCGGCGATCGTGCGGGTGGCCGACGGCTCCTTCCAGGTCTTCGGCGGCAAGAATCCCAGCGGCAAATTCCGCCTGGTCGATCCCATCAGCCGCATCGATCGCGAACTATCTTTGGAAGCTGTGCTCGCGGAGATCGGCGGCCAAGTCGTTCTGATCGGCCGGCGCCTGCGCGGGGCGGGCTCAGATCCACGCTCCTTCGGCCTGGGCTGGTTCCTGCCCTCGCTCTGGCGCTACCGCAAGCCGCTCGCCCATGTCCTGCTGGCCTCGCTCTTCGTGCAGATCTTCGCTTTGGTGACGCCGCTGTTCTTCCAGGTCGTGGTCGACAAGGTCCTCTCCCACAAGGGCTATTCGACCCTGTTCGTGCTGGTCGCAGGCATCGCCATCATCGGCCTGTTCGACGTGGTGCTGCAATATCTGCGCAGCTACGCCTTGTCTCACACCACCAATCGCATCGACGTCGAGCTCGGCCAAAAACTGTTCGGCCATCTCCTGCGCCTGCCACTGGGGTACTTCGAGACCCGCTCGGCCGGCCAGACGGTGGCCCGGGTGCGGGAACTCGAGACCATTCGCAACTTCCTCACCGGCCAAGGGCTGTTCTCGGCCATCGACCTCGTCTTCACCATCGTCTTCATCGCCGTGCTTTGGGCTTATTCGTGGAAGCTCACCCTCATCGTCATCGGCTCGATCCCACTCTACATCCTGATTGCCGTGGCGGTGCGTCCTTCCCTGCGCAAGATGATCGAGGAGAAGTTCAACCGCGGCGCCATCTCCCAGCAATTCCTGGTCGAGGCGGTGGTCGGCATCCAGACGGTCAAGGCCGGAGCGGTCGAGCCGGTAATGCACGCCCAATGGTCCGAGCGGCTGGCCGCCTATGTCCGGACCTCCTTCGACGCCACCATGCTGGCGGCCGGCGGCCAGAACGCCATCCAATATGTCTCCAAGTTCTCCACCGCCCTCTTGCTGCTGTTCGGGGCCAAGGCGGTGATCGATGGCGAACTCTCGGTCGGGGCTCTCGTCGCCTTCAACATGATCGCCGGCCAGGTGACGCAGCCGGTGCTGCGTCTGTCCCAGATCTGGCAGGACTTCCAGCAGGTCAAGATCTCCATGGATCGGCTCGGCGACATCCTCAACACTCCGACAGAGCGCTCGCCCCAGACCAGCCTGGTGCTGCCGCCGCCGCGCGGCCTGATCGAACTGAGGAACGTTACCTTCCGCTACCGGCCCGGCTCACCCGAAGTGTTGAAGTCCGTCTCGCTGGCCGTCCAGCCTGGCGAGGTCATCGGCATCGTCGGCGCCTCGGGCTCGGGCAAGTCGACCCTGACCAAGCTGGTCCAGCGCCTCTACACCCCGGAGGAGGGGCAGGTGCTGCTCGATGGCGCCGATCTCTCCCAGGTCGATCCGGCCTGGCTGCGCAGCCAGATCGGCGTGGTGCTGCAGGAGAACCTGCTGTTCAACCGCTCCATCCACGACAACATCGCCTTCGCCAATCCGGCCTTGCCGCGCGCCAATGTCATCGCCATTGCAAGGCTTGCCGGGGCCGATGAGTTCATCGCCAAGCTGCCGGCCGGCTACGACACCATCATCGAGGAACGCGGCGCCAATCTCTCCGGCGGCCAGCGCCAGCGTATCGCCATTGCAAGGGCCCTTGCCACCAATCCGCCGATCCTGATCTTCGACGAGGCGACCTCGGCGCTCGACTATGAGAGCGAGCGGGTGATCCAGACCAATATGCGCCAGATCGTCCAGGGGCGCACCGTCATCATCATCGCCCATCGCCTCGCCGCCGTCAGGCCCTGCAATCGCATCGTCGGCATGGCGGACGGCCGCATCGTCGAGATCGGCAGCCATGCCGAGCTGCTGGCAAAACCGGACGGCGTCTATGCCCGGCTGTGGGCCCTGCAGAACGACCGGATGGAGGCTGCCGAATGAACGCGCAGTCTCCGCCACCCAATGCCGGTCAGCCTATCCCGAGGCCGCCCAAGCGCCTCAAGCCACGCCGCTCGGACCAGGAGTTCCTGGCGCCAGCCCTGGAGATCCTGGAGACGCCGCCATCGCCGGTGCGCATGGCCCTGATCGTGATCATCTGCGCCTTCGTGGTGGTTTCGCTGGTGTGGTCCTACTTCGGCCGCATCGACATCATCGCCGCGGCGCAGGGCAAGTTCGAACCAACCGGCAAGGTCAAGATCATCCAGCCGCTGGAGGCGGGTAAGGTGAAGGCTCTGCCACCCATAGACGGAGCCCATGTCAAACAGGGCGAGGTGGTTCTCGAACTCGATGCCACCGAGGAACTGGCGGATGAGGCAGGGTTTCGGCGCGACCTTGCCTCCTATGAAGCGGAGGCCCGGCGTCGGCGTGTTGCCATTGACATGGCACGAGCTCGCAAGCTGACACCGCCTCCCACCATCCAATGGGGCGAGAGCGTGCCCGACGTGCTGCGCCGGCGCGAGCAGAACATCCTCGCCGGCGATCTCAGCCAGCTTGCCTCGGGTATCTCATCCCTGGACGCCCAGCGGCAGGAAAAGTTGGTCATGCGCGATCGCTATGCGCAGACGATCGAGACCCAGCAATCCTTGATCGCGACACTGCAGGACCGCGTCACCATGCGCTCAACGGCCGCCGCAAAGCAGGCTGATACGAAGGCGAGCGTGATCGATGCCACAGAAACCTTGAAGTATCAGGTCACGCAGCTCGCCATCCAGCAGGGCCAGCTTGCCGATGCAGAGGCAGGCGCCGCGGTGCTCGAGCGTGAGATCGACAAGACGGTGGAAGCTTTTATCTCTGACAACAGCGAAAAGCTCGGTGAAGCCGAGCGTCAGATCGATGATCTCACCCAAAAACTCGCCAAGGCAACGGCCGAGCGTGAGCGAAAAATCATTCTCGCGCCAATTTCCGGTACGGTGCAGGCTTCGGTGATCACCAATGTCGGCCAGGTCGTCACTGTGGGGCAGGAAGTCATGCGCATCGTGCCCGATGACTCCAAGCTTCAGTTGCAGGTCTATGTCCTCAACACCGATATCGGCTTCGTCAGGCCGGGGCAGGAAGCGGTGGTGAAGATCCAATCCTTCCCCTTCACTCGCTACGGTACCATCAATGCCAAAGTGATGAATGTTGCCACCGACGCCATCCCCGAGCCCGACGCCGCGCAGCTCGAAGGCAATCCCGCCGCGCAGATCGCCAAGTCCACCTTCGCCGGCGCCGAGCGTACGCAGAACCTTGTGTTCCCCGTTACGCTCACCCCCGACCGCGAGGTGATGGACGCCGATGGCCATCGCGTCACGCTGACCCCCGGCATGGCCGCCACCGTCGAGATCAAAACCGATAGCCGCAGGATCCTCGAATATGTCTTCTCACCCATCGTCGAGGTCGCAAGCGAGGCCCTAAAGGAGAGATGAGGACTTTCATTCTCACCTCAAGGACTAATTCTGGACGATCCCGCCGCTCGATCTCCGGCTCTCTCGACGGCCATGGATCCCTGCAGCTTGATCAAACGATGGAAGTGCCAAGCGAGATCAAGGATTAAACACGCCGATCCGCAGCACCCACCACCATATTTCGTGTGGCCAGGATCGTCGGTAGCTGACTGTCAGGATCGATGATCCAGCGGTTGGTATTAGATTCACGCCAGCCCTTGCATTGGGGCGGGAGGGTGTCCAGCGCGAGCTAATCAGCCTTCATATACAACGCGCCTTGGTGAAAGGGGCTTAGCATCGCGTGTGGCGATCAGGTGATCCTTTCCTACCAGCGACTGAACGATGCAATCGACAGCGCCTTTCCAATCCTTGGCATATGCCGCTGACAGCGAGCACGTCAGATTTCGAGCGCGAGCGGTCACAGCTCACAATCGTTAAGCAAGGCGGTTGCAACCTAAAGGCATCGAAAGTTCCAAAAACATCCGGTAGGCTAATCATCCAGTCGACGCAGGCTTCTTCAAACGTACGCCAACACCCCCGCCATTCTCAGGGATGAACTCGATACCAGCATCCTCCAGGGTCTGGCGTAGCAGATCTATCGTCTGTGGTTTCAGCTGATTACCTCGTTCGAAACGGGCAACTGTGTCAGGCGAGACACCGGCATTGCGCGCCAGATCCCTTGTTCCCCAATTCAGCGCGATACGCGCCATTCTGCATTGAATCACATTCATTTCGTAACAAAGATACGATTTCAGTTGCCCAGGAGATCCGACGGAATTATCGTATCGATGATACGATTCTGGAGAGTAGTTTAACGCGGCTGCTGACGATGTTGCGACCATCCCCAGCAGCCTGACCACAACCCAAGCTGTAAGGAGCTCGGATCATGGCTGATTCCGACCATAGCACGAGTTTGTCTTTCGTCACCCGGCGGCGCCTTCTGATGGGCACGGCGGTAGCCGCACTGGCCTGGCCATTTCAGAGCGAAGCGCAGGCCGGAGAAACGCTAGCTGAACGCAATGCCCCCGATCCAGCGCTGCTGGCGTGGCAGCAATGGAAAACAGTAGCGCTCAGAACCGAAGCGCTCTGCCACAAGCAGCAGCGGCTCGAGACGAAGCTTGTACGAGAAATCGGCTTCCCTCGGACCACACTTCGCCTGCCGGGAAGCAGCGAGGCGCTGGAATTCTTCTCGCCAGAAGACATCGAGGCCATTTGTGGCTCAGCCCCTGAGATGGCTGACCTGTGCGCGAAGGCCAAGGGGGAACTGGCCGAACACCAGGCGCGCTGGGACGTGATCGATGAGCAGATCGGCTACTCGGCTACCAAGCAGGCGGAGGTAGAAGCCGGCGAGTGCGAACAAGAGCTTGTCGAGGCTTTGACCACCACGCCAGCCACCTCGCTCGCCGGCGTCGCGGGCAAGCTCGATATGATCTTCCACGAGGGCACGATCTGGGAGGACGACACCGAGTTTCCCCAGCCGCAGATCCGCTCGGCGCTCCGTGATCTGATCCGTATCGCTGCGGCCAGGGAGCCGAATGTCGTCATGCCCGGGAGCGACAGGGAGGCTTCGCGCGCTCGCCGTGCTGTTCCTGAAGCATAGTCTGCCGGAGCGCCATTCGCCTTCACCCGAACTCACCGCACTCGCCTTTGGGCGGCCACGAGACTGGATCTGTGATTCAACGACTAATCTCGGACCCATGCCGGCCCGCTCCCGATCCTCCTCCGGACCTTGGAGCGGGCGCCTGCGGTTTCCTGCAGTTGATAGGAGGGGCGAGACAGGCCAGAAACCTCCGTGGAGTACATGGGAAGCCCTGCGTTTCGGCCATCGAGTAATGGCGCACCGCGGCAATCGAGACAGGACTTGAGTCTCGTCAATCGCTCATCCAGATTGTCGAGCGAAAATGCTCCCGACCTGTCGAGATCCGTATGAACATCTGGCTCTTCGCTGCGGGCTTTTGCCTCATGTTTGTCTGCGGCATCATCCTCAAGATCAGCGTGATCGGCACGATCGCCCGCGGTCTCCAAAAGTTGCTCGCCGGTACTCTGTTCGGCTGGTTTCTGCGCAAGACGCGAATGGGTCACCCAGCCACTCGGAAGGCCGCAAGCCTGTTCGGTTATGATGTTTCAGGGGCGGAAGGCAGCGCTGAGCATTTGAACAACCTACGGATCAAGCCCCGCGACAAAATCATCGGCTACACCAGCCTGGTGGGTGCCGCCGGCGGCTTCGTCCTGTGTTGCTATGCCATCCTGGGCTATTGAGGTGGGATCCAACAACGCATTGATCTACCGTCAGAACCCATTGAACTCGCCTTTCGGGCGCCATCCGACAGGATTGGTTGTCCAGCGATTGATCTCGGATTCATGCCACCCTGCCCCGTTGATGCTGATCTTGATCTGGGGCGGGAACGTGCCCTCCGCGATCTTGCGGTAGATCGTGGACCGGGAGAGCCCGGTTCGGGAGAGGACGGTTCTGAGGCGGATGATACGCTCCGGTTCACGCATAGCTGGCCTGCCTCTGCTGGCTGTTCCTGATCTTTGCCGGGACCAGACAGAGCAGGAAACTATCGTTGCGCAAGAAGTGTTTAGCCGGCGTAGCGCCGTGGCGTGGAAACGACGGCAAACAGGACGGGTTACAATCCGATGCCACGGCCCCTGCCGAGACCATGGCTGAGGGTGAGTTGCTCGCTGATGCTCATCCCTCTCTCAAAATCCATGCTGATGCCGAGTTCCCGCTTGCGGCCCTGGAGCAGGGATTCCATCTGCGCGTCGCGTTCGAGACTCATCGCCATGTTGCCCATCTCCTTTTGTGCGGCCTGGTAGCCGGAGTAATCGCCCGCCGCATATCGGCGCTCACTGGCCCGGTCGAGCTTCTTCCAGTTCTCCACGAAACGGTCGGCGCGCTGGGCAAGGTTGTCCCGTTCCAGGCGCAGTTCGGTTTCGAGCGTGATGGCGCGGATCATGCGATTGAGCCTTCTGCCGTCCGCCGCCTCACTGATCAGCGACGGGTCCTTGACATAGACGGCTTCGGCATCGCGCCAGCCATGGGGACGGATTTCCTCAAAGGCCTTGCGCGCATCGCTGAGGTCTCGCCTCAATTCCGGGGTGGGGTGTATCTTGCCATCCGCGTCGCCCGTGTTGAACATCGCCTCGAAGGCACGGGCATGGCGTACCAGCGCCCGCGATCTCGCCCGACGCAATGCTGCTTCCGGATCTTCCGCCGCCTTGCGTTCCGGTGCATCGGTCTCGAGTCGAACGATCTGCGCCTCGTTCCGCTCCTTTTCCCTTTCCGGCTGCACAGCCTTCCCACCGCGCGCGTCCTCTGTGGGTGAGCGCAAACTGTCGATAAGACCATCGATCCGATCGCGCAGTTTTTCGGGCACGACCTTGCGCACGATTTCGACAACACGCTCGCGGAAGCTGATGCCGCGCCGCTCGGCATACTCCTGCGCCGGATCTCGTTGCTCGTAATCAGACGCCATGTCCTTGGATCGATCGCGCGACAGGGTTCGGACCAACCGATCCCGATCGGCGAAGTCGTCGCGGCCGTAATGCAGTTCCATGCCATCACGGTGGCGCGACAAGGCAACATAGCTGCCATGGGCATCCAGGCCTGGTGTTGCCAGTACATGGGTGTGGTCCACCGTCATGCCCTGGGCCTTGTGGATGGTCGCCGCATAGCCATGGTCGATGCGGTCATAGTCCTTGAGGTCGAAGGCAACGGATCGGCCGTCACCGGTACGCACCGAAATGGATTGTGGGCTCACCTCGACGATGGTGCCGAGCGTGCCGTTCTTCACCCCCAGGCTGCGCTCATTGCGCAGAAACATGATGCGGTCGCCGCTGGCAAAACTGCGCTCGCCGCGCTCGACGGTCACCCGCACATCGTCGCTGAGATCGCCGGCAGCTCGAAGCCGCTCGCGGGCCGCCTCGTTGAGGGAACGCACCTCGACATTGGTGTGGGTGAGAATGATGCGGCTGGCATCGGGCGAGGCATGCCGCTCGCGGTCCCAGCGCTCGATCAGATTCTCGCGTGCCTGCTCCCGCGTCGAAGCGGCATGCACCCTATCATGGGCGCTATAGGCGTGGATGGCTCCGCCGATCCAGCCATTCGCCAGATCACGCGTGGCGCCTCGCTGCCAGTCTTCCCGCTGGCGGCGCACTTCGCCGATCTCCGCGCCGCCATGACGGTCGTGGATCGAGCGAAACGCCGCCCCCGCCTCAATGGCTTGCAACTGCTGGGGATCGCCGACCAGCACCACCTTGGCCCCGGCCTCGGCCGCATGGGAAAGCACGCGTTCCAGTTGCCGCGTCCCCACCATGCCGGCCTCGTCGATCACCAGGACATCGCGTGACGTGAGCATGTCCCGGCCCTGTCCCCAGCCATGTTCCATGCTGGCAATGGTACGCGAAGCAATGCCTGATCCGCTCTCAAGGTTTTCGGCTGCGATGCCGGACAGCGCAACGCCGCGGACTTCATAACCCGCTGCTGCCCAGGCCTGTCGCGCCACACCCAGCATGGCGCTCTTGCCGGTGCCGGCATAGCCAACCACAAGGGAAAGATCGCGCCCATCGGTGATATGCGCCAGGGCATCGACCTGCTCGCCGGACAGCACAAGGCCGCGCTGTTCCGCACGCGCTAGCGCCACCTCTCTGTCGGCATCATTAACCGCATGGCGCTCCCGCTCGGCCATCCGCTCGGCGGCGCGGTGCAGGCGCTGTTCGGCTTCGATCATGACGCGGGTGGTGAAGCGATCCTCGCCTCTCCCATCCTGGCCGAGCTCCACGAGATCCGGGGCACCGCGCATGGCGCCCATCACCTCACTGAATTGATCGAGACCATCGCTGTGGCGATGCGCGAACATCGCCATGTCGCGCTGCGTGAAGGTCGACTGCTGATGGGTGATCGCGTCCAATGCAAGATTGGGATCAACAATGATCCGTTCGCCATTGCCGCGGGCGATCTCGCGGTGCATCTCCGCCCGATCGGCCTCTATCCCAGGATCCTCGATGCCTCGATCCTCAACGCCTTCGCGCTCGATGCGCTGCGCGGGCGCACCAATCTGGCTTTGCGGCTCCAGCGCGATGCCCTGGGCTTCCAGGCTGCGATGGTCGATGCGGGCATCGATGTCGAGTTCAGCCAGGCGCTCATTGGCAAATTCGGCCCAACGCTCGCGCCAATGCTCCACCATTTCCGTGCGGTTCCACTCCCGCACCTTCTGGCCGAAGCCAATCTCATCGCCATTCACTTCCACTGAGCGCATGGTCAGCATGACATGGGCATGGGGCTTGAGCATGCCGTCTTCGCCGACATCCCAATGCACATTGAGATCGGCGACCATGCCGCGATCGACGAATTCGGCCTGCACGAAGTCACGGGCAAGTTCGATGCCCTGCGCCTGGCTCAGTTCGCGCGGCAAGGCGAACTCGGCCTCGCGGGCAAGCTGGGCATCCTTGCGGATCTCGAAGGCCTCAACGTCGTTCCAAAGGCGCTCGCGATCACGCCACGCGGCGGGCGCGTGTTCCGGCAGCATGACCTCGGAATGGACGACGCCGCGCTTGGCCGAGAAGTCGTGGCTGCGGTCAAGGCGCTCGTCGCGCAAGCGCGAGGCCGAGCGATAGGCGGCGGAGGCCACCGCGCTGGAGCCGGCCTTGCGGCCGATGACCTTGACGTGAAGATGATAGATCGCCATCGCGATCCGGAGATGGCACAGTCGAGCGTACGTCGGAACGACGTATAAGCGCGCCCTCCCTCGAAAAAATCTCGGGAGCGACTATCCGGTCCCAGCCAGTCTCGGTGACCCTGCAGCCTTTCGACAGAGGCTCAACTATCCTCTCTCCATCGACGGCTTACACAACGATTGGAGACGACATTGCGCAAACCACGAAACTTCGATGCCGAACTGAAAGCCCTCGAAGACAAGGCACGAGAGCTCAAGACCCGCAAAGTACAGCAACTCGGCGAACTGGTGATCGCCACCGGCGCCGACGCCCTCAGCGCCGAGGAATTGGCAGGCGCGTTGATCCTGCTGACCGAGACCAAGGACGCCGGCAGGAGGGAGGCATGGGCCAGGCGCGGTGCGACGTTTTTCCAGGGGCGAACACGCCGACCTGCTCCGACAACTGACCGCGACACGAGCAGCGCTTCAGCACAACCGGATCGATCGCAACCGGCATCAAGCAGCACGGGCTCGGCATGACATGCGGACATGGCAGGTCGAGCGCCGAAGGCGCACGCGACACCTGATTGAACTCGGCGGCCTCATCGTCAAGGCCGGCATCGTCGAGCTGACCGCTGATGATCGTGTCGTGATCTACGGCGCCCTGCTCTGGATGGCCGACAAGCTCAAAAGCGAGCAAGGTCAACAGGCCCGCATGCTTTGGACAAAAAAGGGGAAAGAGGCATTTGCGGCGAGACAGAAGGAGGAAACACTCATTACCGCCCAAGAGCACCATGATCGGTTGCGTCGTCCTTGTTACGGCCACCGTTCTAAGGCTATAAATCATTGCATAGGCTTGGCCCGCGCCTCCTCCCTCCTATCGGGAAGTATCGTTCATACGGGGTATTGAGATCATCGAGCCATCTGTTCGAGCGCCGCATAAGGAGGGGTTGCGTTTCCTGCTCGGAATGGAGGTTCTTTGATGAAGCTGTCCGCTCCAATCTATCAACTGAAGCGTCGAGCGAAATTGCTGGCTCGGGATGAACAAATTCCCCTGCACGCGGCGTTGGATCGCATGGCACGCGACGAAGGTTTTGCAAGGTGGAGCCTGCTTTCCGCTCGAGTTGCAACGCGTGCGGCGGCAAATGACATGCTGTCGCAGCTTTCCGACGGTGATCTGCTCTTGCTCGGCGCGCGGCCCGGACACGGAAAAACCTTGCTAGGGGTACAGCTCCTGCTCGATGCAATCCGGGACGGAAGGAGAGGCGTCTTCTTCACCCTCGAATACACTGAGCAACAAATCCGAGCGCGCATTCGAACACTGGGTGGCGAAACGTCAGGCCTTGATGACGCGCTGGAAATCGTGACCTCTGACGAGATTTGCGCAGACTATATCATCCGCCATCTTGCCGATGCCTCCCGTGGGACAGTCGCCGTTATCGACTATCTGCAAATCCTCGATCAGCGGCGAAACAAACCCGAGCTTTCGGAGCAAATAATTGCCCTTCAAAAATTCGCTCAAAAGGCCGGCATTATTCTCGCCTTCATCTCCCAGATTGATCGTTCATACGATTCTGAGACAAAGCCTCTGCCCGATATGCAGGACCTACGCTTGCCCAACAAGGTCGATGTGGGTCTCTTTTCAAAAACCTGCTTCCTGCATGGCGGCAAAGCGCAGTTTCAAGTGATTGCCTGATATTCAGAGCGGCTGGCGTACACGGCTTCGTGCGCCAGCACGTTGCGTCTTATCACGGAATTCCCCAAGCCAACCTCCTGAAGCAGCTCCAGCTCGTCAGCGGGGAGGTGGTAAGCACCTGCGTCAAACACGGGCTTTATGGCGGCCTCACACTCGGCGAGCGCCTTTTGAAGCGTTGCGTGGAGGGGGGCACGACGGTCTTCAGTCATGGGCATTGTAGGCAATCTGTCATTTCTCGAAATAAATGCGGCTAGGCCTCGTGGACAAAGCTTGACGGCAAGGCTCGGGATTGATTCAAGGCTGCTTTTTGGAGGCAGTTTTGGGCGA
>NZ_JAXOUF010000039.1:0-20475 GCF_034424805.1 Labrys sedimenti | reverse complement strand
GAGACCAAGATCGGCGTGCTGCTGGGCTCCATCCTTTCGGCCGTATTCGGCGCAATCTTGCTGCGAACCACGAAACCCAACAACTCCCCAGCCCAATAGATTTAAGCCAACAAACGGAAAAAGGCTTTATCAGGTGCCATCGGGGTCGTCGGGGGCTCAGCAAAGTTGCGAAACTTGAGGGCGCCGCGCTGGCCAGTTGTTTGCATCGAGCGGTAAAACATGGCTACAGTGCCCCTCATGAATGAGGTCCTTAGCAGGCTGGTGGCCGGGTTTGACCAGTCGGCAATATTCATAGCGCTTTACGATCAATTCGATCGACTCCGGTACGCGAATTCCGCCTTTCGTTCGGCTTTTTTTATAGAGGAAGATGAAGAGCCGACTTGGCCGGAGATCATGCGTCGAAATTTCGAGGCTGGACGAGGCACGGTCTTGCGGATCGGCAATTTCGATGAATGGTTGATATCGACCCAGTCGCGCCGAGGAAAGACGCCCTTTCGCGCCTATGAAACCGATCTGATGGACGGTCGATGGCTATGGATGAAGGAAAGCGTCATCGATGACGGCTGGATGCTGTGCGTAGCAAGTGACATCACCGCTTTGCACGCACATACCCGGGACCTCCGACAGGACCGCGATAGCGCGGTGAAGGTAGCCTTCACCGATGAGTTGACCGGCATCGCCAATCGGCGGTTTGTGATGGCCCGCATTGAAGATATGCTCCAATGGCAGGGTAGCGGTGCGGGTCCGGTGGGGTGCTTAGCAATCCTCGACATCGATAATTTCAAGGCCATCAACGACCGATACGGGCATCCCGCAGGCGACGAGATTCTCCGAGCTCTTGCTCGCACAGTCAGCGCGGGTTTGAGGCGAGTTGATTGTTTTGGGCGAGTCGGTGGTGAGGAATTCGTTCTTGTTATGCCGCGGACCCATGGAAACGAGGCCGTCCTCATACTGGAACGGATGCTCACACTCGTGCGCGTGTCCCAGCCTTTGAAGGATCATCGGGACCTCAGAATCACATTCTCCGCTGGCGTGACCGAAGCGTTTTGGGAGGACATTGCCCTGAGCCTTTACGCCCGTGCGGACAAGGCGCTTTACCAAGCCAAAATGCTTGGTCGCAATTGCATCGTGCTTTCGGCCGGCGGTGAGGAGGATCTATCCGCAAACGGCTAGGTTGTGGCCGATCATCCTCGCAGCTTCGAGCGGGACCGAATCGTCTATGGTGCCTGGCATTATCCTCCGGTGCTGATGCGCAAGCCCGGTGCTTTGCACAACGGTGCCCCCTTCAAGGATTGGAATCTGCCCGCTCCCCTGATGTCGGTGTGGGCCAGGCTGCGTCACCATATCGATGGTGACCGGCAGTTCGTGAAGATCCTCGGCCGCGTGCCGCAAGATGGCATAGCCGCGGTCGCACAAGCCTGCTCGGAAGCTTTGGAGGCCGGCATCGCCAGCGGCGACATCGTCATGGCCATCCTCGCGCGCAAGCGTCAGCCGCCAATCCCGCCAAGCATTACGACACCGGACGCTCTCAAGGCCGAGCCGGTCGCCGATTGTGCCCGCTACGACAATCTGCGCAAAAACAAGGGAGATGCCAGCTGGAACGACACCAACTCATCGAGGCCATGACGAGCCTCAAGCTCTATGGCATGCGCGCCAGCTTCGACGAGGGAGAGCAGCATTCTCCCTCCCCGTGCGCTCCAAGAGATCAGGAGAATAGTCTCAACTGCATTCCCTGTTTTCCTTGTTCGCCATCGTCCCGTCGAAGGACGAAGCAATCAAACGCCACAGGAGCTACACTGAAACCGGCCAATGACAATTGCCTATGTCATAGAAAGTCCAATCTTCACACCGGGCGACATTACTCGTCCGTGACACGAGCGTGAAATCCGCCGTGGAATTGGCTTTGACTTGTTGACTTCGCGGCGCGTGGCGAACAGTTAGGGAGGTGGAAGTCAAATACTGGATTTGGCGCGAGCGTTCTCATTCATGCGCGCGAGTTTTATTATGAGTGGCACTCCATTTTGGGCGAGAAACAACGGCATCGATGGGACGCGAGTCCAGCCTCCTAGCGCAAGGAGGATCGGATGAAGCCCGAAAGCGACATAGTTCTGCATTTGTCGGGCGTGCCGCATATGACCAAACCAATAGAAGGCGTGTTTCCCGCCAAGGGATACATTCTCATTGCGATGTTGCTGCTTTCCAGCGGAAAGCGCATGAGCCGACAGGCCATTGCAACCCTCCTATGGGAGGATGCGCCGGAGGGAAAGGCATCCACCAACCTTCGGCAGTTACTGGCACGGATCAATCGTTGCTGGCCCCAGGACAAGCCTATTTTCCAAGCACAAGGCACTAATCTGGTGGCCGGACCGGCTGCCGATCGCAGCGACCTAGCCGAGATCATGCGGTGGCGCAACTCACAGGTGCTGGCAGAGCGTGTTGCCGCAATCCATCGCGTGAAGGGGGACCTCCTCGCCACGCTCGATACCGGTGGAAATGACCTGTCGCAATGGTTCCGCGGCGAACGCGAGCGTTTCCGCCAGAGGGTCTTGTCCCTGGGTGACGAGGTTCTCATGGAAATGACGCGCTTTGCTCGGGCGCAGAAGAACGAAATTGAAGAAATCGGCGAGCGCATGCTGATGCTGGAACCCGAGCGTGAAGAGACATTTCGGGTACTGATCGAGGCCTACGGTCGCAATAACAACCTCGAAGCCGTGAGCCGCACATTCGAGTTGCTCAAAGCCATGATGCAACGCGAATTCAATGCGGAACCGAGAGCCGAAATTGTCGGTTTGGTGCGTCGCATTTTGGCCAACAATCCCAAGCCTTCCGCAGAGGTCAATCACCGGCCTGAAGATGCAGTTGGAGAACTCAACGCCGCCAAGGAGAGCGAACCTGTCATTGTTCGCAGTCTGGCGAAACTGCCACGGGTGGCCTTGTTGCCCCCCAATCCGACAATGGCCGAGGAGTGTGATCCGCTTGCTCGGGTGCTGGTCGAGGAGGTCGCCAATGACCTGTCGCGTTATCGCACATTCGCGGTGGTCGCGCCTCATAGCAGTTTTGGCGCAGTGGACTTACGCGAGCCGGAACGCCTCGATGCCCTGCGTAACAGATATTTGGTCAGCAGCTTTATGGTCCCCGGCGACCCGAGCCTTGCTCTGCGCCTGGAACTGTACCCCGGCCGCGAGATCCTCTGGGCTGCCGAATTTCGGATCGGCGGGAGCGACTTGCCGACGGCTTTCAAGCTGATCTCTCGGCAGATCGCGGTGACGCTGGCGACCGAGATCGAGCAGGATCAACTCAAGCGCATGCGGGCCGACCCTCGGCCTCATGCTTATCGGCACTATCTCGAAGGCAAGCTGCTGCTGCAAGATTGCGATCTGCCGAAACTGCGGCGCGCGCGTCGGGAATTCCGAAGAGCAGCGGATATCGATCGGTATTTTGCACCCGCGCGAAGTGCGAATGCACAGACCCTCTATCAGGAATGGCTGATGCTGGGCGCCAATGACCCAGCTCTTCTCCATCAAGCGCGCCTCGAGGCCGATGCCGCGATCTCGATCGATCCTGGCGATGGGGCGGGATATCGAATGGCGGCTGTGGTTTCACTGAATCAGCGCGACTTCGACACGGCCAGCAGTAAGTTCTTGGAAGCGGAGGTCCTAAATCCGCATTCAGCAGATTTATTGCTATCGCATGCCGATGCCCTGTCACACCTTGGCGATGCCGAGGCGGGCTGGAAGCGTTTTCAAATGGCGCTGGATCTGAATCCTTTTCCACCTGACTATTATTGGTGGAGCGGCGCAACAATAGCGATACGCCGTCACGACTATCGCGGTGCCATTGAGTTATGCGGGCGCATGAGTTCGGATGAACCCGTGCTAAGAGCCTTAGCGATATCGCATGGATTACTTGGCAATAAAGATATTGCCCGACAATATGGTGCAAGAATACGAGAAATGTATCCCGGAGTAACGATATCAGATATTGTTAATCTTGCTCCTGACCGAAAAATAGAAGATCGCATGTTAGTTGCCGAAGGTCTTCGAGTCGCAGGCCTAAATTAACAGGGCACTACGTGTCATAAATGCCTAAAAAACATCCACTTGAGAGAGTCAATCACCTAGGAGAGCGAAATGGTTCGGAAAACCGGCAAGAAAGAGCGGCTCTATGTTATCGGAGATCGTGGCGTTGGCATCTTGATTATAAAACTTAAACCGCTTCGAGTTGTCCAAATTTCTGACGAGGAAATTAACAGATACGGCAAAAGTCTGGGCGGGGACGGTTATGCTAAGATTGGCGCGTTGTTGTGGCGCGTAATCGCAGATCACAACGCCGCTGAAGGCCAGGGGCGCGCCATTGATAGCGACAAGATCGCTGGCATTGAATCGCTTATCGAGACCGGTGCTGATATTAGTGATGTCGAGTTTGTCTTTAAGACGAATATCTCTACGGTATCGTTGCAGGCTGGGAAACAGCACAACAAACAAATCAAGTCGGCGCTGTGTCATCTTATTAATGGCGCTAAAAGCGAGGAAAGCACTTTGTTTGATGCCATCCTCAATGATAGTGGCAGCGATGATAACAAATGCTGAGCCGGGTGATCGCTATCATTTTTGACAGCGATTGTGCCCTATTGAGGGGGCGCCTATGAGCTTTGATGGGAGTCCGGCCATTGCAAGCAATCTTACTGCAATGAATTCTGTTTCGCCGGACTTTCCTCCACTCGCCCCCTTTGGCATCTCGCGCGTGGGAGATCTTACTGACCTCGATATTATTGGCATCCCCGTCTGGTTCGCCGTGCGCCCGAATTCTCGTTGCCTGGCAGTCAGCCAAGGCAAGGGGCTCAACCACGAGAGGGCCCGACTGACGGCTATCATGGAGGCCATAGAAGGAGCGATTGCCGAGCAAACCCGCCCCCTGATTGCAGAGTTCGGAACGCCGATTGAACTGGCGAAGCGGAAGCTTCGTACCGTGCCGCTGCGGTCCCTGGTGCGGTGTCATTTCTCTGAGTTCGATCTGCGCCGACCCCGAGCTTGGGTACGTGGGGTTTCGCATGGATCGAATAGAGCCGTTTACGCGCCTTACGAACTCGTCGGGTTGGATATGCGGGATGATTTCCCGTGGGATTACGCTGCCTTCCACGTAAGCTCTGACGGTCTGGGCGCAGGGTTCGATTACGCCTCAGCCGCCCTCTCTGCTCTACTTGAATTGATCGAGCGAGACGGGACGACACTCTCCGACGGGCTCGGTCATTTAAAAGGACTTTCTCGCCCGTTGATATGGCAGCCCGGCATCCATCCGGGTTTGGATGAAGCGGTCACGAAGGTGCGCAACGCAGGTTTGGAGCCGCATTTTTTCAACAAGACCGGCAAGATCGGCATCCCCATCGTCAGCGCGATGATCGTCCGCCCCGTGTGCGACAGTGATGGGGCTGGCATAAGGTTCTCAGGCGGTGATGCCTGTCGGCTCGACGCTGCGGAGGCGGCGCTGGCGGCCCTATTGGAGGCGGTGCAATCACGCCTGACGAACATCTCCGGTTCCCGCGATGATCTGGACATCTCGCAATATGAGAATTTGGATCTGGCCTTGCCGTCCAGGCCCGATCGCGGAGAGACGTTAGGGCAATTCGCGACCCGGCATACGCTTCCTACAAATCTCTCGCCTTCGGAAGCGCTTAACTTCCTGGTCTCTCAGTTGGCAAAAGCCGGATATCGTGACGTTTTTTTCTTCGACCTGCCATGTCCAGTCGAAGGCGTGCATGTGGTCCGAGCATTGGTGCCCGGCTTTAGAACCCTCGTGGAGGATGATGTTACCGCGCTCAGGTTGGAAGACCTAATCGGAGCCGAATTCTCCTGAGTCAAGCGATCAATCTAATGCGAAGCCCTTGGCGTTCGCCCATCACAAATTTGCTTATCGATATTCTGCTTCTCAACAAATCAGTAAGCTGTCGCTGCAAGAAGCAAGCAGGAGCTCGCTAGATAGCTGGTAGGGATTGCCCGAGTTGAAGCTTCTCCTATCTCCGATTATTGCCCTCATTCAGCGGGATCGAGGAGCGCTCTCCTCCGGCGGTCGTGCATGCCCTGCAGCAATAAGCCATTGCTGTTGTAACGTGGACAACTCTTCCTCGTAGGTACTTGCCCCATGAAACAGGGTGACGGCCCGCCCTTCCCCGTCAGGCGCCAGGATCTCGTTGGAAATCATGTCCTGTCTTATCCCCATGCGATCGAGCCGGACTGATGTTGGAGGATGGGTATCGATGGGATGGCTGATCGCACCCTCGTCAAGCGCGGTCGCAAGAAGTTGCTCCTTTGATCCCGAAAACGCATTCAGACAGCAATGTTGGAAAAAATCGGACAAGTTCGTATAGGCGCGTCCTTTGTTCAGAACCGAAACGGTATTGCCCAACACCTCGCCCCATAGTCGGGAATAGAGACCGACTGACGTGCTCCCTCTGAATCGGACCGTCTTGAGCTGGAATTTTCCAACTATGATCCCTGGATGGGAGAAGGAGAGTTCCATGAAGGCATCGAAGTTCTCAGAGGCGCAAATCGCTTTCGTTCTTCGGCAGGCTGAGGAGGGAACGGCGATCGCTGAGGTCTGCCGGAAGGCAGGTATATCGGAGGCGACGTTCTACAATTGGCGCAAGCGCTATGGCGGCTTGATGCCATCCGAGATGAAGCGGCTGCGCCAGCTCGAAGAAGAGAATGCCAAGCTGAAGCGGATCGTGGCCGACCTCTCGTTGGACAAAGCCATGCTGCAGGACGTTCTGCAAAAAAAGCTCTGAGGCCTGCCCGTCGGCGCCAGCTTGTCGATCAGGTGCGGGAGGCTTGGAAGGTGTCGGTTCGCAAGGCCTGCGAAGCCCTGCGGATCGACCGGTCTCTCTACACCTACAAGTCCCGGCGCGGCGACCAGGCCGCCTTGAAGCAAAGGGTCAAGGATATCTGCCAGACGCGGGTGCGCTATGGCTACAGGCGCGTGCACGTCCTCCTCGTTCGAGACGGCTGGCCAATCAACATCAAGAGAACACGTAGACTTTACAACGAGTTAGAGCTAAAGTTGCGCAACAAGACCCCGAAACGGCGTGTGAAAGCCAAACTCAGAGAGGACCGATCGGAGGCGACGAGATGCAACCAAACCTGGGCGATGGACTTCGTGCATGATCAACTCGCCACCGGCAAGAAGCTGCGGATTCTCACTATTGTCGACACCTGGTCACGGTTCTCGCCGGCGCTTGATCCGCGCTTCAGCTATCGCGGCGAGGACGTCGTCACCACGCTCGAGCGGGTGTGCCGTCAGCATGGCTATCCGCAATCGATCCGTGTCGACCAAGGGTCCGAGTTCATCTCCCGCGATCTCGATCTTTGGGCCTACCAAAAGGACGTCGTGCTTGACTTCTCGCGGCCGGGCAAACCGACCGATAACTCGTTCATCGAGTCATTCAATGGCAAGTTCCGCGCGGAGTGCTTGAACGCCCATTGGTTCCTGACGCTTGACGATGCCCGCCAGAAGATGGAGCAATGGCGTAGAGACTACAATGAGTTTCGTCCTCATAGCGCCATCGGCAACAAAGTGCCGATTTCGCTCACAAATGGCTCTGGCGCATCCCATCGGCCATGAGCCTTTCAGCCCGGAAAATCCTCCAGCCGGGCGGTCCAAATTCGGGGAGCATCTCAAAGAGGCCGGAAACTCTAGCCTCAGGCGGTCCAACAAATGGGACCAGATCACAGCCCAGCCAACTGCTTTTCTCCTCTCGATGGACGCTAAAGCGTTTTCCAGAAAAGTTGATAGACTTCTCGATTAAGAAAACCCGCCAAAACAATGAGTTAGAGAAAAAGTGCGATTCAGGGAAATCGCACTTTGCTTTAGAAGAAAGCTGCGGCCGTTTGCGGCGATCCTTCGAGCGCGTGAGCCATGAACTCCAATCCAGTACGCAGCCGCTCGCGGCTTATCGGTCCGCCCAGACCAACGCGCACGATCTCGCTCGGTTCGCCTGCGACGGTGAAGACATCGCTTACCACTACGCCGATACCCGTGCGCCGGACATAGCTGGCAAAGGCCGATCGCGTCCAGCCATTGCCGAGCGGCAGCCAAATGTTGAAGCTCAGGGGATCGGACAGATAGGTGCCCGGTTCGAAGAATTGTGATGCCAGCTTCTCGCGGGCGGCGGCTTCCGCGCGGATGAAGCGCAGGATGGTGTCGGCGGTGCCGTCCTCGATCCAGCGCGTGGCCACGGCGACCGTCACCGGCGAGGCCATGACCGAGAGGGCTCGCAGCGCCGCACTGAACGACCAGCCTGCGCGCGCATCGGGCGCCACCACGTAAGCAAGGCGCAGACCTGCACCGATGCATTTGGCTAGGCCCGCTATGTGCCAGCAGATATCGGGTGCTATCGCCGCCAAGGGCGGCGGCCCATGCGTCGGAATGAAACCATAGGCGTCATCTTCGACGATCGGCAGCCGATGCCGGCGCGCCACCGCGCAGATCTCGGAACGCCGCCTTTCGGGAATAGTGACCGTCGTGGGATTCTGCAGTGTCGGATTGAGATAGAGCGCCTTCGGGCGATGACGCTGCACTGCCTCCTCTAGGGCCTCGGGCAGGATGCCGTCTCCATCGGTTTCGAGGCCGACGAGGTTGAGGCCAAGCTGTGCGGTGATGGAGCGCACGCCAGGATAGGTGATCGCCTCGGACAGCACCGTCTCGCCCGTTCTCGCGAGCAGGCTGAAGATCCCGACAAGGGCGGGATGCGCGCCGGGTGTGACGAAGATCCGCTCTTGGGCAGGCACCAGCGCACGACGGCCGAGCCAGGCGGACGCGGCATCCTTGTCCATCGGCGCCCCTCCGAAGCCCTGATACCGCAGCAACGGCAACAGATCCCGGGCTACGCTGACGAAGCCGTCCTGCATGCGGGCGACCAGTTCGGGATCGTCAGGTTCGGGCGGCATGTTCATCGAGAAGTCGGCAAGCTGCTGGCGCCGCGGGTCGCCGTCTTCCCGCAGAGTGGCATTGCTGCGCACGAAGCTCCCGCGCCCCACGATCGACTCGATCAGGCCGCGCTTGCCCGCTTCGACATAGCCCCGCGCCACCGTCGTGAAGTCGACACCCAGCATAGCGGCGAGCTTGCGCTGCGGCGGGAGGCGCGCGCCCACCGTCAGGACGCCCTGTGCAATGTCCTGCGCGATGGCGTCGGCGATGGCGAGATAAAGAGGGCCATCGTTTCGGGCCAGATCAGGTCGCCAGTCTTTCATGATGGTCTCCAGCCGCCTCACAGATTGACTGTATATTGATAGCTACGACGCCTGTCATCCATCATTTTAAAGAAAATTGACTGCATCTTACCCGGACAGAGCGATGTTGGATTTTGAGGCAATTCGAACGCAAAGTACCCATAGATTTTGATGCTTTTGTTCGCGTCAGTCATAAATTGACTGCCATATTGAATGTATAATTGGCTTTTTTGACGATAAATTGACTGCCTCAACGTTGGCATGATGATTGCTTTGATGGATGCGACACGCCGAGCGGCGTGTCCTGCCCATAGAGGAGGTTCAGCATGCCAGCCGTCACCAAGCCCGCGCATCAGAAGGGCGACTATTTCGTCGACTACGAGCAGAAGCTTTTCGACGACGTCAAAGCCGAACCGGGCGAGAAGGCCCTCGTGACCTTCCATACCGTCGCCTTCGAAGGGTCCATCGGCTTCGTCAACCTGCTGCAGGCCACGCGCCTCAAGCGCAAGGGCTTCGAGACCTCGGTCCTCCTCTACGGTCCCGGCGTGACGCTGGGTGTCCAACGCGGCTTTCCCAAGCTGGGGGACGAGGCTTTTCCTGGCCATCTCAATTTCAACAACCAGATCGAGAAGTTCCTGGCGGAGGGCGGCAAGGTCTATGCCTGCCGCTTTGCCCTGCAGGCGCTCTACGGCCATGGCGAGCCCTCCCTCATCCCCGGAATCCAGCCGATCAGCCCGCTCGATGTGCTCGACCTCATCCTGCTTCACCGCAAGGACAACGCCTTCATTCTCGATACCTGGACCCTGTGAGGCACTGCGCCGGCGGGGTCCTCCCCGCCGCCCGACCAATCGAGCGGAGGATTCGCAATGAGCGCCAAAACATCGATCCGGGCCGCCGCCGTGCAGATCGCGCCAGACCTCGCCTCGCGGGAAGGCACGATCGCCAAGGTGCTGGCCGCCATCGCGGAGGCTGCCGGCAAGGGTGCCGAACTCGTGGTGTTTCCCGAGACCTTCGTGCCCTGGTACCCCTATTTCTCCTTCGTGCTGCCCCCAGTGTTGACCGGCAAGGAGCATCTGCGCCTCTACGAACATGCCGTCTCCGTTCCCAGCCCGGCTACCGAGGCCGTGGCGGCCTCTGCCCGGCAGCACGGCGTCGTGGTGGTTCTCGGCATCAATGAGCGCGATCACGGCTCGCTCTACAACGCTCAACTCGTCTTCGATGCCGACGGGACGCTGCGCCTCAAGCGACGCAAGATCACGCCGACATTCCACGAGCGCATGATCTGGGGTCAGGGCGATGGATCGGGCCTGGCGGTGGTCGATACCGCCGCCGGGCGCATCGGCGCCCTCGCCTGCTGGGAGCACTACAATCCCCTCGCCCGCTATGCCCTGATGGCCCAGCACGAGGAAATCCATATCGCGCAATTTCCCGGTTCGCTGGTGGGGCCGATCTTCGCCGAGCAGATCGAGGTCACCATCCGCCACCACGCGCTCGAAAGCGGCTGTTTCGTCGTCAACGCCACAGGCTGGCTGACGCAGGCCCAGATCGCCTCGATCACGCCGGAGGAAGGCCTGCAGCGCGGCCTCACCGGCGGCTGCATGACGGCGATCGTCTCGCCCGAGGGCCGGCATGTCGTGCCGCCGCTCACCGAGGGCGAGGGCATTCTCCTGGCCGACCTCGACATGAGCCTGATCCTCAAGCGCAAGCGCATGATGGACTCGGTCGGTCACTATGCCCGCCCCGAATTGCTGCATCTGGCGCTCGACGGCCGTGCGGCCAGCCCCCTCGAATTCACCGCCCCCCTTGCCGAACAACCCGATCCAAGGAGCCTGTCCGATGGAGCACACACTGCCAGCGACGCAGCTGATCAACGAGTTACAATCCTTCGGAGCACGACTGGTTGACCCGAAGGCGGGGCATGAGAGCCGCAGGGGCGGCGCCGGGCCGTCCGACCACAAGGCCATGACCATCGACGGCATGACCGTGATGGTGCCCGTCCATACCGCGCCGGCCTTCGAAAGCCCTTATCTCATCGAGAAGCCGGACGCCTTCGGCCGAAGCCGGATCAGTCGGGATGGCCGGCCCGTCGGGAATGTCACCTTCCCGCTGCGGCCGCGCTTTTACGACCTGATCACGGCCGACGGCATTCCCTATTCCAAGATCGCGGTGCTCCACGGCCGCGACGTGCTGGCCACGACCGTGCTGCAGACCTGCATCCGCTACCAGAGCCGCACCAAGACCTGCCAGTTCTGCGCCATCGGCCAGTCCCTCGCCGCCGGCCGCACCATCGCGCACAAGACGCCGGCACAGCTGGCGGAGGTAGCGAAGGCGGCGGTCGAGCTCGATGGCGTCAGGCACATGGTGATGACGACGGGCACGCCGCGCGGCGAGGATCGCGGCGCGGCCGTCCTCGCCGAAAGCGCGCGAGCCATCAGGGCGGCGGTCGACCTGGCCATACAGGCCCAATGCGAGCCGCCGGAGGACGACGCCTGGTTCGTCCGCCTGCGCGAGGCGGGCGTCGACGCGCTCGGCATGCACCTGGAAGCGGTCACCCCCGAAATCCGCGGGCGCATCATGCCGGGCAAGGCGCAGGTGCCGGTCGAGAAATACATGTCGTCCTTCGCCGCCGCCGTTCCGGTCTTCGGCCGTGGTCAGGTTTCGACCTATATCCTGGCGGGGCTCGGCGACACGCCGGAGGCCATCCTCTCGACCTGCGAGACGCTGGTGGCGATCGGCGTCTACCCGTTCGTGGTGCCCTTCGTGCCGATTTCCGGCACACCGCTCGAAAGCCACCCCACCCCGACGCCCGGCTTCATGCACGCCATCCTCGCCCCCCTCTCGGCGATGCTCGTGAAGGCCGGCCTGAAGGCCGCCGACATCAAGGCCGGATGCGGTCGTTGCGGCGCCTGCTCGGCGCTTTCCGCCTATGAGAGGGGAGTGGCGAAATGATCCTCGAACCATTCAAGCCCTTCCTCGCCTGTGAATTCCAGGTCAAGTTCGCCACGCAGCCGTGGGAACGGGCGGGGGCCAGGGCGCTGCGGCGGGCCGTGTTCTGCGAGGAACAGGGCTTGTTCCAGGAGGACGACACCGACGCCGTCGACGCATATGCCATCCCCATCGTGGCGCTCTCCATGCTGGCCGTCGCAACCGACCGGGTCGTCGGCACGGTCCGCATCCACGAGGAAACGGATGGCGTCTGGTGGGGTTCGCGCCTTGCCGTTGCCGCCGACTATCGCAAGGTCGGCGCCCTCGGTGCTTCCCTCATCCGCCTCGCGGTCTGCTCGGCCCATGCGAGAGGGTGCCGGCGTTTCCTCGCCCGGGTACAGGAGCAGAACGTGCTGCTTTTCCGCCGGCTGCACTGGCGCACCATCGAGGAGATCGAACTTCTCGGCCGGCGGCACCACCTGATGACGGCCGATCTCGACCATTATCACCCCTTCGAAAATGCCGAACAGGGTTTCCGCGCCCTCGCGCGCAAGGCTGCCTGAGGAAATTGCGATGACGATCGATCTCACCAGCCTTGCCGCATCCCTCCGCAACAACAGGGGGATCAATGGCAAGCAGGATATCGCCGCGGTGGCGGCCAGCCTCGGCCTCTCTCCCGACATGCCCGTCCCCGTCGGCGACGATTGTGCCGTCATCGCGGCAGATGACGGCCATCTCCTCTTCGCCATCGAAGGCTTCATGAACGAGTTCGTCGCGCGCGATCCCTGGTTCGCCGGCTGGTGCGGGGTGATGGTCAACGTCTCCGACGTGGCTGCCATGGGGGGGCGCCCCGTCGCCGTGGTCGATGCCGTGTGGGCCGATGGCGAGGAGGGCGCGGCTCCGGTCCTTGCTGGTCTGAGGGCGGCAGCCCGGGCCTATGGCGTGCCGATCGTCGGCGGGCATACCAATGTGAGGACCGATCGCGGCCAGCTCTCCGTCGCCATACTCGGCTGCGCCGACAAGCTCCTGACGAGCTTCGACGCCCGGCCGGGCGACATTCTCATTGCCGCCATCGATCTGAGGGGACGCTATCGTGAGCCCTTCTCCAACTGGGAGGCGGCGACGGACGCGCCGCCCGCGCGGCTACGGGCCGACCTTGAAATCCTGCCGGCCCTCGCCGAGGCCGGTCTTGCCCATGCGGCCAAGGACATCAGCCAGGGCGGCATCGTAGGCACGACGATCATGCTGGCCGAATGTTCGGGCGTAGGCATCGACGTCGATCTCGGCGCCGTTCCCTTGCCGCCCGATGTGCCGATGGAGCGCTGGCTCACCACCTTTCCGAGCTTCGGCTATCTGATCGCCGCCACGCCGGCGGATGCGCAGGCCGTCGTCGACCGCTTCGCCGAGCGCGACATCGCCGCGGCTGCAGTCGGTTCCTTCAACGCCTCCCGCGAAGTCGCTATCTCGCTGAAGGGGCGCCGCGAAGTCATTCGCAACCATGCAGCCCATCCGCTGCTCGGCCTGCCACGACAGGAGGCTGCGGCGTGAGCATCCCTGGTCCGCTCCGCATCGCGATCCTCACCCACTCGACCAATCCGCGCGGAGGAGTCGTGCACGCCCTGGCTCTGGGAGAAGCCCTGACGGCCCTCGGTCATGAGGCGGTCGTACATGCGCCGGACGCGAAAACGGCGGGCTTCTTCCGGAAGGCGCGCTGTGAGACCGCCTGTGTCCCCGCCTCTCCCTTCGAGGGAGATATTTTCGGAATGGTGGAAACGCGCGTTGCCGATTACCTGCGCTATTTCGGCGACCATGCCCGCCGGCGCTTCGATGTGTTCCACGCCCATGACGGCATTTCGGGCAACGCCCTGGCGACACTGCGCAGGGAACGCCTGATCGCCTCCTTCGCCCGCACCGTACACCACGTCGACAGTTTCGAGGATCCCCGCGTCGCGGCGCTACAGGCCCGCTCCATCCATGGCGCGGACCGCCATTTTGCCGTCAGCGAGCACTGGCGCCGAAAGCTCGACCGCGACATGGGAATCGCCGCGACCATGGTGGGGAATGGTGTCGACACCACCTTCTTCCAGCCCGAGAAGGACGGCACGGAATCGGGGCTGGCGCGGCGTCTCGGCCTGGGACGAGGGCCCGTCTTCCTGAGCGTCGGCGGGGTGGAGGAACGCAAGAACACGCTCCGCATCCTGCAGGCGTTCAGCCAGGTGCAGACCATTTTGCCGGATTCCCAACTCGTGCTGGCGGGCGGCGCTTCGGTTCTCGACCACGCCGCCTACCAGGCCGAATTCAGGCTGGCTCTCGACCAGTCCCGCATGCTGCCTGGATCCGTGGTCCTGACGGGGCCAGTCCCCCAGGCGGAGATGGCCGCCCTCTACAGGATCTCCTCCGCCCTCGCTTTTCCCTCGCTCAAGGAGGGCTTCGGCCTTGCGGTCATCGAGGCCATGGCGTGCGGAATCCCGGTGATCGCCTCGCACATCCCGCCCTTCAGCGATTACCTGGCCGATGGCGAGGTGGTCTGGTGCGATCCGATGTCGACGGGCTCGATCGCGGACGCAATGATCGCGGCCATCCGTTCTCCTCAGCGCGAAAGGCTGGCCAAGCGCGGCCCGGTGGTCGCCACCCGGCACAATTGGGCTGATACCGCACGCGCCCATCTGCCGGTCTATCGAACCCTCGGAGCCCGCCAGCATGCCTGAGATGCGCTTTGTCATACGCTGGCCCGATGGCGGGGAAGAGAGTTGCTACTCCCCCTCCCTCGTCATCAAGGACTATTTCGCACCGGGCGGCTGCTATTCGCTCGCCGACTTTCTCGAACGCAGCCGCATCGCCCTCAACATCGCCAGCGACCGCGTGGAAGCCAGATACGGCGTGCCCTGCTCGCGGGCGCTCGGGCAGCTACACGCCATCGAGATCAGCGCCCGCCGTTTCGCCGACAGCCCCGCCCCCACCGTCACCTGTATCGCCTTTATCGAATGAAGGAGCTGCCCATGCGTGCCCCTCTTCCCACTCACCACAACGTCGTCGTAGTCGGCGGCGGGCAGGCCGGCCTGTCCGCGAGCTACCATCTCAAGCGGCACGGCATCGACCATGTCGTCTTCGAGAAGCACCGCATCGCCCATACCTGGTGCAGCCAGCGATGGGATGCCTTCTGCCTGGTTACCCCCAACTGGCAGTGCCTGCTTCCGGATTTTCCGTATGCCGGCCCCAAACCGCGAGGCTTCATGCCTCGCGACGAGATCGTCGCCTATGTCGAGGCCTTCGCCCGCAGCATCGACGCGCCGATCCGGGAAGGCATCGCGGTCACGCGCATCGCCCGAGGGGAGGAAGGCTTTCTTGTCGAGACGAGTGAAGGCGGCGTGACCGCCGACGCCGTCATCCTCGCGGTCAGCGCCTATCATGTCCCGAATATCCCCGCGATGGCCGCGAACGTTCCCGAAGGCATCGTCCAGATTCATTCCTCCGCCTACAAGAATCCCGCGCAGCTGCCGCCCGGCAAAGTGCTGGTCGTCGGCTCGGGTCAGTCCGGCTGTCAGATCGCGGAGGACTTGCACCTGGCGGACCGCCCCGTGCACCTCGTCGTCGGCAGCGCTCCCCGCTGCCCGCGTTTCTATCGCGGGCGCGATGCGGTGGAATGGCTCGACGATCTCGGCCAGTACGAAATCACGGTGGAGGAGCATCCGCTTGGAGAGAAAGTCCGCCGAAACGCCAACCACTATCTCACCGGGCGGGGCGGCGGCCGCGATATCGACCTGCGCCGCTTTGCAAACGAGGGGATGGTGCTGCATGGCCGGCTGACCGGCATCGAGAACGGTCATCTCGAATTCGGCGACGATCTCGCCCGCAATCTCGACGCCGCCGACGCGGTGTACAACGGCATCTGCAGCCTGGTCGACCGGCACATCGCCGACAAGGGCATTTCCGCTCCGGAAGGGGTGCATTACAGCCCCGTCTGGCAACCGGGCGCAGCGGTCCACAGCCTCGACCTCGCTGCCGCCGGCATCACCAGCATCGTGTGGAGCACCGGCTTTCGTTCCGACTGGTCCTGGGTCGACTTACCCTTCCTCGACGAGACCGGCTATCCCGCCCACCGGCGCGGCGTGACGAATGAGGATGGCCTCTATGTGGTCGGCATGCCTTGGCTCTGGACCTGGGGATCGGGGCGTTTCCTGAGCGTCGGCCGCGACGCCGGCTTTGTCGTCGATCATCTTGCGGACCGGCAGATCGCCGATAGACGCCGCTCACCCGTCAGAATGGCCGTCTGAAGGCGCCTCACGATGAACGTTCCATTTCTGATCGACCGGTCGCTCGCACGCGAACCACAAAAGGCACAGGCCGGCCGTGGCCCGGTGCTCCTCGGCATGCCGCACCTGGCCCTGAATGGCCTGTCGGAGACCTGGCTGCTCAAGGAACTGGGGCACAGGCACTGGCTGATGCTGGCGCAGATGGCCGGCCGGTCGGTACCCGATTTCAGGGATCCCGCAGGCGCCCCCGTATACGCCGCCTTCCGCTCGGCGGAAATTTCCGCCGCCGCCTTCGAGAAAGCCCGTGAGAACGATATCCTCGATATCCGGAGCGTGCTGTCGCGGCTCTCGCGCACACGGACACTCAGCCGCCACGAACTCAGGATCGGCGGCGAGATCATCGGCTTGGTGACACTGACCTCGGTCTTCGTGCACCGCAGATCCGGATCCTCCAACCATTCGATTGCCCGCATCGAGATTGCGGATCTTCCGCCATTCGACCCGGCAATACGACCATACCGTGCTCCGCCTGTCTCTTCCTGTAATACAGCGGCAGATTACAGTCGTTTGAAGTTCACACCTTGCCCGAGTCAGGATTTCAACGGTGCTGGTTTCCTTTATTTCACCAGCTTCCAAGCCTTCGCCGACAGGGCGGAATGGGCCATGGCTCCCGGCCTGGCAAGGGGCAGTCTGCTAGAAGACCGCAGGATCGACTATTGCGGCAATATCGACCCTGGCGAGAGCATTGAGGTGACATTGAGCGAGCCGGAAATCCGTGACGGCACCATCTGCTTCACTTGCCGAGTCGAAAGGAGCAATGACGCAATATTGCTGGCTTCCATCAGAACGACAAAGCGCCTTTCGAATACAAATACTATTTCTTAAATCCAACCACACGTTGATATAAAATTTCAGTTTTCGGGAAAAATAAAAAACTATTTTACAGAAAATTTTCTCCTATAGAAATAAAGGTAAATATAATGAATCGTTAAGTATTTCCGGTAGAGCGCTGTCTGCTTCAATTTTGTGAGAAGGCATTGCACCAAGCCCGAGCCATTATCCTGTGGAAGAGATGCTTTAACAGGACAGCTTCAGGTTTTGGCAGCACGCACGAAGCATACCAAGCAGAGCCGCCGGTTGCTGTCGCTAGCAAGCGGATGCTGGGTGGGATGAACCGCACGAACGCGGCCCCGATTGGCTGGATGGATCGCCACCCCTTCCTCGAATGGGTGCATCACGCCCAATAGCATGGGTGTCAAACTCAAAATGCCATCTGGGTTGGTTAGACCCAGATGGCAATTAATTAATAGTAGAGCTGGTTGCGGGTGTTGTAGCCCCCGAAAGACCGGACACTTCTTACGAGATTGAATGGGCAGCGATGAACTCGCGAGGAGAACGATAGCCGAGGGATCGATGGGGGTGAAGCTCATTATAGTGGGTGAACCATTTGGGCAGGGAGCCGATCACGGTTTGAGCATCGGGCGTGGGATTTACGCTGACGTAATCGCGCTTGAAGGTCCTGACGAAGGCCTCTGCCATACCGTTTGCTCTGCGGGCTTTCGATCGGTGTGGTCATCGGCTCCAGACCGATGTCACGGGCGAAGGAGCGGGTATCGCCGGCAATGAAGCACGAGCCATTATCGGTCAGCCATTCGATGGTCTGAGGCAAACGGTTGACTGGGCCGAAGCGGTGCTCGACTGCGGCAACCATGAGATCCCTGACATCCTCGCCCTTGATACCTTCCGTGGTGGCGACATAGCCCATGGCTTCCCGATCGCAGCAATCGAGAGCGAAGGCGACGCGCACCTTTTCGGCATTGTCGCAGTTGATCTCGAACCCGTCGGAGCACCAACGCAGATTAGATCGGTCGGCGGCAATGCGCCCGTCGTGGCGACGTTCGGCGCCGCCGGCATGTAGTTGGAGAAGGAGGCCATGGACCTTCATCACCCGGTAAACCCGCTTGTGGTTGGGCACAGACTGGCCATCGGCTTCGGCTTGGCGGCGCAAGACCGCCCAAACCCGGCGATACCCATAGCTCGGCATATCAAGATGGCTGCCTTGATGTCGACCAGGAGCGCCTCGTCCGGCAGGGGCGGACGGCCTCTGCGCTGTGGCGGGCGCCCGGCCGCCCGCCGCGCCACGATATTCGACCGGGCCACGTCCAGCGTTTCGGCAACGGCGCTCATCGGGAACCGTCCTTGGGCAGCGACAGCGACCGCAGCGTCCGTTTTTTGAGTCTTCGGCCACCTCGATCGCCGCCTTCAGGATCTCGACTTCCATGGTCTTCTTGCCGAGCAGGCGCTGCAATTCGCGGATCTGGTCCTGCTGTGCCCGGAAGTGGGAGGTGGCACGACTTCTTCCTCCGCACGGGTCGCCGTCAACGCGCCCCGTTCTGCCAGGCGGCGCCAAGTGAAGAGCTGGTTCGGCGATACACCGCACCGGCGCGCCACCAGGCTGACAGTGACGCCGGGCTCACGCGTCTGCGCCACCATCTCCAGCTTCTCGGCCACCGACCAGCGACGGCGACGCTCGGGGCCTGCCAGGACTTCCATCTTCGAATACGAACCAGTCATAGACACGACATTACTCCTAACTCCTATTTTAGGGGTGGGTCGTGCCCGGGGAATTCGGGGGCTGTTTCAGCAACTTACAGGCAAAAAATACACCATGTACTCTGGGCTAGTTGTCTGCCAATCCGCCTTATCATTGGATCGAGCCCTTGCCGGTGCCGGACCTTACTCCGATTGCATCGTCCTGCCTAAGCTGCAGGAGGTGAGCTATATCCGCACAGCGTCGACGAGTACGAGAACAGATCGATGTGTCAGGAGAACTGGCTCGGTTTGCCTGAACAGTTTTGGGGCTTTTGCTAAGGGGGTTTCAGCCTCTGTTATGCTGCTGCAGGGATTGGCGGCAGCGCGTTGAAGTAAGCGTGATCGGGCGTCCGACGTCTCAGGCTCTGATGAGGCCTCCGACACGCTGGCATAAGCGCGCAGGTAGACCCTCTCATATTTGAATGATTTCCAGAGGCGCTCGACGAAGACATTGTCGCGCCAGGCGCCCTTGCCGTCCATGCTGATGCTGCGATCAGCAGGCCAGTGAACTCGCGGCTAGTAAACTGGGGGCCTTGGTCCGTATTGAAGATCTCCGGCTTACCGAAGCGGGCCAAAACTTCCTCGACGGCCTTGATCCGGCGAGGGGGTATTCCAGGTGCAAAGCATCGATCCGGCGCATCAGAGCCAGATCGACGGCGGGGACTTCACGGGGCAGATGGTAGACACAGCCGCGGCTGATCCCGAAAGCCTTCGCCTGCCGATTGAGCGGCAGATCGCGCCGACGATCGATCATCGCTTTGCGCTCAAAAGGCCGGCCTTCCCGAGCGCACCGGACAAAAAATCATTCTCCGGGGTCAGTTGCCCGATCTTGGCGTGCAGCGTCTTCAGGTCAACCGCCGGAGCTGGCGCTGCGGCCTTCGCCTCACCATCGAAGACGCCCGCAGCCCCATCGAGAAGCTGATTGCGCCATTGCACCGCGCTCGTTTCGCATGGTCTCTCCTGTCGCGGTCATCATGCTGCTTTCAGGCAGAAACTTCACTTATCCGGTCTGTCCAGTTTTCCCGAGCCAGTTCTGTTCTCAATGGAAATCCCGGGTCACTTCTCGACGGAAGTCAACAATCCGTGAACCTCGATGCCTTCATGGAACTCTCCTTCTCCCCACCCGGGGATCATAATTGGAAAATTCCAACCAAAAACGGTCCGATTCAACGGGGGCACGTCACTGAAGGATGGAACTGGCTTCCGGTGTGTGACTACCGGTTTAAGTCCTCCTCTTGTGGAGGAAGAACAAGCTCGACATGACTTACGCCAAGCGCCTGTGCCAACTCGTAGAGTGTAATCAGAGTTGGATTGCGCTTACCTCGCTCCAGCTTGCTCAGATATTGCTGGCTGAACCCGGAACGCGCCTCGACTTCTTCCTGCGTCAGGTTCCTCTCCTGCCGCAGTCTAGGCTTAGGACTCATTGATCAGATCCAGAAGATGACTGCGGCTGCGATGCAGATTGCCGAGAAGAAGGTGTGTGC
>NZ_JAXOUF010000038.1:0-21027 GCF_034424805.1 Labrys sedimenti | reverse complement strand
AAACCAGAGAGTCATATCTCGGCTTCGTCAGCCTCGCATCCGCATTGCTGTGGCTGCCCTTTGTCCACGAGGCCTAGTCGGTAGGTTGCCGTCACTTGTTGGCTCCTTCCGTATCGTTCGCTAGGAGATTTGCGCCTCAAACTCGGACTGTAGGCCAGCCACCTTGATCCAAAAGAGAGAATTGACGCTGATCATTAACTACGAAACGGAATCAATTTTCCCTGCCAGTCTCCGCCGTCTTCGAAGAAAAAGCCAATAAAATCATAGCGCGCGAACTGTTCAAATCTCCCACTGCCGTGGTTTGTTCCCAAGCCGCCATCCTTTTCGACCCAGACTCTCCAAACGACCTTCAAATTATGGTTTCTTGCAAATTCCTCAATGAGGTCCTGCCGAATAACTCTGACGCCCGCCAGGAATGCGGGATTATCGGAAAACGCAGGAGTTCCGTCAGCCGCAACAAAGAATCTGGACCATCCGTCCTTGGGACTAAGCTTCATTTCCACGAGCAAGGCCGGGTGTGGCGTGGAGAAATCTGTCTCGTCTGAAACGCCGCTTCGATCAAACTCACTGGATTTGGGAGAGTAATTTTCGGTTATACGTGCAAACTTGAAATCAGCGGCGCGGTACGACAGCGAAAGAGCAGGAGCCAGGGCTTGATGCTTAAAGCTTCTTTGGCCAAAGAGGGAGGCTGAGGACCAACCATTCTCGAATACGTCGTGGCTATCTTGATTAATCCTCTTGGTGGTCAGGCTTTGCAATTTTCCTAACTCCGCCTGATCAACGAGAATGAGTTCAATTCCATACTGAGCACTTCTGAATGGCTCGCTTGACTCGAAGCCCTTCATATATTCTTCGCTTCGGCAAAAGCTGTGTTGCAAACACCATCGGTGCCCATCTGCGCCCGATTGGATGAGAAATTGTACCGGGTGTGGAATATCATCCAATGTTTTTGTCCAAGCCATGTTGCTTTCTGGATTGTCGGGAACAAAGGCCATCTCCGGTACGCGTATCGCTTCCTGAAAATACGTCTCACTGGGTTTGCTGAATGAGCCGCTCAGGTACGTTGCATCAATATCTGCACGCTCGAAATCTTCGAGACAGGTCAGGACGCGAGGCTCCTCGTTCCAATCCAGATACCAGTGATAATCAACAAGGTAGCCAACCAGCTCGCCATACGCGATATGCTGGTATTTCTTGCCAATTCTTTCGACCTGGTGATCATGCCTGCCATGAGAATATCTTAGGTGATTTCTTTCGATTTCCTCGTGCAAAGATTGTTGCCATCCAAGTCCCAACGTCCGATTGAATACCCAGCATTGACCTTTCAGCAGCGGAAATTTTAGAACGCCGTTTTCGCGAAATCTGTTTAGTGGTCGAAGGCGCTCATATTCTCGCGTCAGCTTAGGGGGCAACAGCGCTATAAGCGAGCTTTCTGCTTCGGCATAAGACGCCTCGGCGGAATCTCCGACGACGGAATCTTCTTCGTCGTCTGTCGGCAAGTATTCATCTTTACCCAGGGATCTCAGGAGACGAGATACCCTAAATTTTTCTTGGAGTTCAGCTAATCTAGTGAGTTCGTCTTGCGCAGCTTGGGCACTTGGGCCGAGTGCGGCAACCTTACTCCAGAAGTGCTTGATCTCGTCTTTGCGAGATAATGGAGGCCGATCTCCTCGTACAACTTCAGAAAAATTGTTATCAATTCCGCCCATCGTATATCGACCGAAGTCTCCGGCCATCGTAGGCGCTTTCCCATCAAAGTGCTTGCCAATGAAGCCGACTACCGAACTGAAGATCGAACTAGCGCTTTCACGGTGGGGGGCGATTTGTTCCAAAGTCGGCCAGTCTGATATAGGCTCTGACGAATAAGGTGGAGCGGAGCGCGATATCAGCTCGGGATCAATGCCAACTTTGTTAAAGGCAGCGTGATTGACGATGATTTGCGCGTAGCGTCTTGTCCAGGCATGGCGCTCCACAGGGCACTTCCTGAAAACCATATTGTCGGTCGCGAATGCGGCCGCCTTCAGAACATCTATGTCATCGCAGTAGAGAACGCCGGCCGCAGCAGCAGCCAAGACGCGTTCGCGGACGTAGGAATCATCCCAGTCGGCAAACTCGTCTATCAACATCGAAATCTCATCGGGGAATTTGACGAGCAAGCTAGCTAATGCCTTGGTAGCGCAATCTCGCAATCCCCGATCCATGGTCGAAGTCATCAAAGCGAGCGCCATAGCTACCTGATGAATCTTATCCGCTTCGATCTCCGATTTTGGCGCAACCCAAGCCCAGTCAATCAGTTGCTGTACAACAGGCCAATCGTCGTCATATGTCTCGGTTTTACCGACTAAATAGACCGACCATTTCGCGTCCCGCTCTCCGAGCGGAAGCGATGCGAGCTCTCTTTTCAAATAGGACGCGTTGAGCAGGCAGTTTGGCAGCGGAGCCAATTCCAGAAGTAGATCAAACCAACTGGAATCATCGATTACCGGGCCATTCTTGCTTTCTCTTTGCCGCTGCCGCTCTACTAAGTTTACCGTTTCCTCGGAAATATCCTGACTCCGTCGCCACAAAAGGGATGATATGAACTCTTCCACCGATATCCGAATGCTCTCAAAGAGCTTTTCCTCAATCAAAGGCAGTTCTCGTCCAAACCGGGCGGGCGTCAAAGCAAGAAGTGCGATACGTGGTCCAGAAAATTCATAGAGTCGCTCTTCAGAAAATATATGGGCGTATTTTCCGTCGCTCTTGAGCTCTTTGCTGAGCAATGGAGGGGTCTTGCAATCACGAATGATTGCGTCGGCAATGAAATAATCACTGAATTTCTGAAACCCAAACGATACTCTTTTTCCAGTATCTGCATCATTATAAGGAAAATCCAGCAGTAACCCTTCATCTATCAGGCGCGGCAAAAGCCGGTCACTCTGTTTCGCCGGTGGTGCAAGATCAACCACTTCCTCACAAATCTTGTGGGCGAGTTCATATGCAACGTACTCGCTCCCTGCCGTCGCCATTTCCGAGGCTAGCTTTTTCATTATTTGAGGAATTTTTCCGTCGTTCAGGGAAACGCGATCGAACCCTTTCGTAATCAGGTTTTGTTCAACTGCGCCAAGCCAGAATGATATTAGGGACGCAACGGAGTCCATGCCACGCGGAAACGACACCTGAGCCGTCGCCTTCATGAAATCTACCGCCGTAGAAAGAAACAGCGGATTATAAAGAATTTCGTTCAAGCCGAAGATAGGAGCTGACGGGCGCTCGATACCATTCCTATCGAGATATTCTTTTGCTGCCTCCCCAAGGTGGCCTCTAAAACCGTGATGTGAAATCCGGGTTATATCTAGCCCCTTCCGTATGCAAAGTTCTCGGTAGGAGGAGCGAATGGAGACACAAAGCGCAATGCGCTTGAATTTCTTGATCTGTGTAATGAGGCTTGGCAGCCCGCTCTCCCATCCCCTGGCGAACAAGCTCTCATTTATACCGTCGATGACGAAGAGAACCGGGCAGCCACTTGCGAGCGCGGCAGCCTGTAGTGCGGCCAGGAAGGTCTCGAATCTGAGATCACTGACGTCTAGGTAGCGCAACAATTCCTGTTCGGGCCTGTCGCCGTGATCGAGAACTCGCGCTGGAACGAATAACGCGGGATTGCCATTTCTTATGTGGCTCTCCACTTCGTTGGCGAGGAGGTGGGATTTGCCGACACCTGCATCCCCGTCAACAAGTAGGATGGGATGCTGCTGCAATTCGATTTCCGACGATGAAAACTCCGAGGCCGCCTCTCCGATCTTCGTAGCGAGATCTCTTATTCTTTCTCGAATCCTGTCAGAATACGTATACTTGAGCTTTTTGTTCCCGGTTTCTGGATCGATTTCCTCGATTTGCTCGTACTGTGCGTGAGTTAGAACTCGATATGACAGATTCTCATTTCTGAACTTAGCAACCTTACTCAAAGCCTCAGACAACAGACGTGCGTATAAATCCCCACAATCGCAATCCGCCAAAGTGCTGCTAAGTTCCTCAAGGAGCTTTGATAGGCTGTCGCAGTGCTGATTCAGAGCACCGACTTCCCCCTCCATCTTGACGAGCGTTTGAAGGATGGCTATCGCGCTAACCACGTTTTGCGAAACACGTTCCAAACGATTTTCGAAGCCATCGCATCGGCGCAATACGCGGATTGTATTGGCTATTCTGACTTCTACGTGATCGTTAGGACGGTATCGTTTACCGATATAGGCAACGGACTTTGCCAACTGATGTCTAAACCACTCAATGTCTAGAGCCTTTTCATCAAACCAATAAAGCCGCATACCAGCATAGATTGCATCGTTGCGCTGCAGCCTGCTTACGAAATAGCTTTCATCCCAGAGTTCAATTGAAACCGACTGACCAAGCTTAGCAGCTTCATCGGCACACCATGTCTTGAAGCCGTTCCAGTTTTTTGTTTGCGTATCTTGGTCGCCTTCGGCATGTCCGGAGAAATTTCGGGGAATGGCAACATAATAACGCTCCAGCTGCGGAAAATTCGTCAACGCGGCGCTGAACGATTTTCTGAGCTGCGCAACCTCGGATGTTCCGAATGAATCGAGAAAATACTTGCTTTGCCAGCCCCAGATACGTCCATCTAGAAACCTAACCAGTATTTCAACCCCGCCGTCGGCTCCAGGTCCGCGACTTTCGATTGACGTATGGTTCTCTGGAGGTTCGGCAAGCACCAATTGCCGGGTAAGCTCCTCAAATCCATCGTTTTGGGAACTTCGATGCTTGCGGATATTGCGAAAGTTGATGTTGGGGGCGGTCAAGGTGAGGTGCTTTCAGTTTCGGTTGGTGGCATAGTACGCAAATTTCCAAGAATCGCCCCAACTCATTTCCTTCCCGACTTGCCCCCGTCACATCCCTGTGGAACCCTCCCTCCTCCACCGCCTTTCGGGATGCCCGCCATGCCTCCTCTCAATCGCCGCCAGACGCTGGGCCTCGGCCTTGCCGCCGGCTTTTCCGTCACCATGCTGTCGGGCGCGGCCGAGACCGCCGAGGCGGCACCGGCGGGCACCACCTTCTCGCTGCTGCTCGTCAACGACATCTACAAGGCCGGCGACACCAAGGGCCGCGGTGGCTTTGCCAAGCTCGCGGCCGTGGTCAAGGCCGAGCGCGCCCGCGGCGTGCCGATGCTGTTCTGCCATGCCGGCGATTGCTTCTCGCCCTCGCTGATGTCGGGCTTCGACCAGGGCGAGCACATCGTCGCCCTCACCAACATGATCCGGCCCGACATCTTCGTGCCCGGCAATCACGAGTTCGACTTCGGCACCGAGGTCTATTTCAAGCGCATGGCCGAGGCGAACTTTCCCTTCTACGCCGCCAATATGCGCCGGGCCGATGGCAGCCCGATCCCCGGCATGAAGGACAATTCGATCCACGAGCTCGGCGACATCAAGGTCGGCGTCACCGGCCTCGCCTTGGCGGCGACGCCGCAGATGTCGCAGAGCGGCGACCTCATCTTCGCGCCCGAGCTGGAGACGCTGAAGCGCGAGGTGGAGATCCTGCACAGAGAGGGCGCCGAATTCATCGTCTGCGTCGCCCATACCGATCGCGCCATGGACAATGAGATCGTGCGCTCCCGGCTGGTCGACGTGCTGCTCACCGGCCACGACCACGATCTCGCCATCAGCTATGACGGCCGCACGGTGATGGTGGAATCCAACGAGGAGGGCAATTTCGTCACCGCCATCGATTTCGTGGTGACGGCGAGCGGCGAGGGCAAAAGCCGCAAGATCGCCTGGCTGCCGAGCTTTCGCGTGCATGACAGCCTGTCGGTCGAGGCGGCCCCCGAGGTGCAGGCCGCGGTCGACAGGCTGGAGGCCGAGCTCTCGCGCGAGCTCGACGTCGTGATCGCCACCACCGCCGTCGAGCTCGACAGCCGCACCGCCAGCGTGCGCTCCCAGGAAACCGCCATGGGCGATCTCATCGCCGATGCCATCCGCGCCCGCACCGGCGCCGATTGCGCCATCACCAATGGCGGCGGCATCCGCGCCAACAAGGTCTATCCGGCCGGGGCGCGGCTGACCCGCCGCGACATCCTCTCCGAACTCCCCTTCGGCAACACCACGGTGCTGGTCGAGCTCAAGGGCGCCGACATCAAGGCCGCGCTGGAGAACGGCGTCTCGCAGCTGCAGAACTATGCCGGCCGCTTCCCGCAGGTCTCGGGCCTCGCCATCACGGTGGATGCCAAGGCGCCGGTGGGCGCGCGCGTCACCTCGGTCAGCGTCAATGGCGAGGCGCTCGATCCGGTCAGGCGCTACAAGCTCGCCTCCAACAATTTTCTGCTGGCCGGCGGCGACGGCTATGACGCCATCGGCCGCGGCCGCGTGCTGATCGGGGCGACCGACGGCAAGCTGCTCGCCAATGAGGTGATGGTCTATCTGCGCGAGAAGGGCACGGTTACCACTGGTGTCGGCGGGCGGATCAGGGTGGAGGGCTGAGGGGGCCTGGGGCGCGGGCTCTTTACCCTCCCCTCGATGGGGAGGGTAGAAGGCGTGCTCTCATCGCAAAGCAAGCCCACGGACGACGCCCCCGTGCTCCGGCCCACCCTCAATGCCCGTGATTGGCGCCGATGCCGGCCCTCGCCTGGCGCGGCACCGGATCGGCGGAGAGCAGCGGCGCCACGATGATGTCGGCCAGCCTGTCGGCATCGCCGCTGAAGCCGTGGCCGCCGGCCTCGCGCAGGATGGCGAAATCCGGGCGCGCCTTGGCCAGGGCGGGACAGGCCAAGGCGGCCATGCGGTCCTCCTGGCCGTAGATGCACTGCACATTGGGCGCATCGATGCGCGCTGCCTCGGGCAGGAGCGCGATCTCGTTGGGATAGTCGTCGTCGCTGAGCTCGACCCGCATGTCGGTCGCCGGCGCGATCGATAAGAGGGAGACCACCGCGACGATGCGCTTGATGCGCAGGGGCAGGCGGTTATAGACCAGCGGCAGCGCGTCCCCGCCGAAGGAATAGCCGACCAGGGCCACCCGATCGACCGGCCAGGCGGCGCGGTAATGCTTGATGATGCGCTTGAGGTCGGTGGCGACTTCATCGGGATCGCGCTTGGCCCAGAAATAGCGCCGGGAATCGATGGTGACCACGCCGACCCCGCGCCGGGTCAGGGCCGTGGCCAGATCGACGTTGAGCTGGCCCATGCCGCCATCCCCCGTCAGCACCACGGCGAGCCGATGGGCCGGCTCGGCGGGTTCGGAGACGTAGAGCGGCAGGTCGGAGAGCTCGCCCGGGCCATGCGGGCCGGCATCCTTGCCGAGGGCCTCGGCCGCCTCTTCGGCGGCGCTCTCGTCGCCATCCTCGATTTCCCGCAGGGCCACGAAACTGGCGGTGGTCGCCGCCGAAACGTCGGCGCTGGCCAGGGCCGCCTTGTCGATGGCGCAGGCCGAGATCGTATCGGGCCTCATCGTGGTGGTGTGGACGGCGATCACCCCGGCGATGCGATGGCTGTCGGCCTGCAGAGCCAGGGACCGCGCGGCATCGCGGCCGAGCCCGGCGCCGGCCAGCACGGGCGTGACATAGGGCGCGATCGCCTGCTCGCGCTCGATGCGCAGCGTGGTGTCCTCGATATGGCCGGCGAGTTCGGGGCAGGTCATGCGGCGGCGGCCGCCGGCGGTGCGCCTAGCCGTCGGCCAGTTGAGGCCGATCACCAAATCGCCGCGCTGGCGGAATTCGCTGGCGAGGGTGTCCTCGTCGCGGCCGAAGCCGTCGGCGTCGGACAGCAGCACGATGACGTTGGCCGGCTTGTCGGCGGGCTTGTAGAGCTTGACGTCATCGAAGATCGCGTCCTGCACCTCCTGCGGGGCGGCGGCCTGCGCGGCAGCCGGCAGTTGCGCGAGGATCATCAGGGCGGACAGGGCAAGGAACAAACGCATGGATCACCTGAGGGCATGCGACGGCCCACCGCTTCGCATGCACAAGAACATGTCATCGGCTCTGGATTGCAGTCCAATCCAGAACCGACGACATGCCCTGAGGTAAACTATGCCCGGCTCGATGTGCTGTCGAGTCCGCGATTGGGCGTAGGCCCATCACTTCATGTTGATGCGCGTCATCACCACGGCGGCCAGGATCAGCACGCCGCCGACGAGCTGGTCGAGGCTCAGCGCCTCGCCGAAGACGAAATAGGCGATGATGGCCGACAGCACCGGGTGCGAGAGCAGGATGATCGCCACCACGCCGGCGGGCAGCCGGCCGATGCCGACCGCGCTCAGCCCCTGGCCGAGCACCTGGCAGATCAGGCCGAGGCCGATCACCACGGCCCAGCCCTGCGGCGACTGCGGCAGGAAGGGGCCGCCCTCGACCAGCACGATGGCGATGAGGCCGATTGACGCGACCACGGTGGAGACCAGCGAGGCGTCGGCGGCCAGGCGGGTGTTGCGCGCCACCCGGAGGGCGACGAGATAGAAGGCATAGGCGAGCGCCGCGCCGAGGGCCAGCAGATCGCCCCTGCCCATGGTGAGGCCAGTGCGATGGGCGCCGCTGGTGATGGCGACGCCGACCAGGGCGATGGCGAGAGCCCCCAGCACCGCCGGGCGGATGCGGTCGCGCAGCAGCACGAAGCCGGCGACCACCGAAGCCACCGGCGCCAGGTTCGAGATGAAGCTGGCATTGGCCACCGAGGTCAACGGCAGGGCGGCATGGTAGAAGGCGAGATCGGCGGCAAAGGCGACGCCCGCGAGGCTGGCCGCCAGCAGACCCGGCCGGGTCAGCAAGGACGCCATGCTGCCGCGCCCGGCCCGCCGCCGCTCGGCCTCGGCCCAGACGAACAGCACCGGCAGCGAGAACACCAGCCGCCAGAAGGCGGCGGCGGCCGGCGCGACATCGGCGAAGCGAATCAGGATGGGCGACCAGGCGATCGCCAGGACGGAGGCGATCATGGCGCCCAGGCCGACGGAATCGAGGGCGGGCAGGCTGGCCGGACGCGGGGCGGAAGCGATGTCGCTCATGGCAGGCTCTATAGCGTTTTGCGATTTTACGGAGTCACCTAGAATCGCAAAGACGCGTTAAAACAAAGAGTTAGAGCAAATAAGCGTTCGGTCATGAACGCGCTTTGCGCTAGGGCTGGTACTCGTACCTGGTACTCGTACTTGGACTCGTCGACGGACAAACGGATCGAACTGGCTCGACCTTTGTCATTGCCGGGCTTGACCCGGCAATCCACGCCCCTTTCAGGCCGGGAAGACGGAGCCGCTGGATGCCCGGGTCAGGCCCGGGCATGACAAAAGTGGTGCTTCAATTGTCTCCGGATCGTGACTTGCGAGCAGAATAAGCCGCGCTTCACATAAGCGAAAACGAATGTATCTTATGGCAGGATTTCATTTCCTTATGGATCTACCTCGATGCGCCATTTCGATACCGACAGCCTGGAAACGCTGGTCACCATCATCGATCGCGGCGGCTTCACCGCCGCCGGCGAGGCGCTCGGCAAGACGCAGGCGGCCGTCAGCGTGATCGTCTCGCGCATGGAGGCGCGCATCGGCAAGCGCCTGCTGGAACGCTCACGCAAGGGCGTCACGCCGACCTTCGCCGGCGAGATCCTGATCGGCTATGCCCGCCGCATCCTCAGCCTGGAGGACGAGGCGCTCGCCGCCATCGGCGGCGACGAGGCCGCCGGCCGGGTGCGCCTCGCGGTGCCCGACGACTTCGTCGACATGATGGTGTCGCCGCTGATCGGCGCCTTCTCCCGGCGCTTCCCGCGCGTGCAGCTGGAAATGCGCTGCGACCTCTCCTTCCGCCTCGAGCCCATGCTGGAGCGCGGCGAGGTCGATCTCGCCATCATCACCCAGGACCCGGCCCATCCGCTCGGCGAAGTGCTGCGCCGCGAGCCGAGGGCCTGGTGCGCCGCGCGCGATCATCGCCCCGAGCTGATCGATCCCCTGCCGCTCGCCATGTTCCCGGAAGGCTGCCGCTGCCGGCCCGATGCGCTCGCCGCCCTCGATGCCATGGGCCGGCCCTGGCGCATCGCCTATACGTCCAGCCACATGCCCGGCATTCATTCGGCCGTGAATGCCGGCATGGCGGTCACCATTCTCGGCATTTCTTCCATTCCCAAGGAATGGCGCCGCCTGGGTGAGGAGGAGGGTTTTCCGGAGCTGCCGCATCTCGACATCGCCCTGGTCGTGCCCGCCAATGCCAGCGTCGCCACCAAGCGCTTCGCCACTTTCCTGCGCGAAACCGTGCTGCAGCAGGAAGCGCTGGCGGCCTAGGCGTCAATCAGCCAGGACGCGGTCGTTGCGGCAGACATTCACATTCGTGAAGGTTGCCTCATAGCCGTCGCTGAATCGGACCTTGATGTCGAAGAAGCAGTTGGACCCGCTCATGCTCAGCACCTTCGAGCTCTGCGGGGCGACGGGGGATGCCAGGTCGGCAGGCTGCCAGGGATCGCTTTCGCCGGCATTGGCAAAGAAGACTTCCTGAATGGAGCGGCCCGAATTACGATTGACCACCGTCACCGTCCCATCTGCAAAAGCCGATGTAGAGAGCGTCAGGCCTAGCAGGACGACTGATCCAAAAGCAAAAATTGTCGTATTTATATTTCTCATTTCTTCTACCGCAGCATTGATAGGGGAATACAATATTAAACTCGACGGTCACTGCCGAATAGGCACCCGGATCAACCTCGACATGACAATGAATCGAAGTCTTTCACCCGCATTCATTCCCGCTACGGTTACTCCTGCCCCAGAATCATTGTCAAGGCGCCCCGATGCACTGAAGCAAAGATGTGTTTAGGCGGGAACACTCCCGGCCTCAATTCTTCGTTTCGCTACGTTGTCGTGCTTCCCGGCACTGCCGCCTTTCGGCGAAACGAAGGGCGCCATAAGCCTGCCCTGGCGGTCGGCAGGCCCCAATGAACCCGATATGGCAGGTGCTGTTGCCGCCTCAGGCCCCCAACATGGCGCCATTGATCGCAACGGCGCGGGCAGACAGCAGAAAAGCGACGCTGTCGGCGAGTGCTTCGGCGTCCTTGCCGATCAGATTGATACGGCCGGCGGCCTTGCTTGCGAAATGGCCGATGACGGCTTCCAGCCCGCCGCGGCACGCCGTCGCCGGCCAGTCATTCCCCGATTTCGGCGCCACGAGAACGATAGCGCCCGGCGAGGCCAGCGCGGGAAGCACGGCCTCGACGGCCTCGACCGCATGGCCGAGATTGAGCGCCAGCTCGGCCTGCCAGGCCTCCCGTTCCTGCCCTTCGCGCCCCTGCCCTGTCGCCATGGTGGCATTGCAGACCAGGCCGTCCAGGCGCCCGAAGATCTCGGTCACGGCGCCGATGAAGGCGGCCGCCTCGCCCGGCACGGAGAGGTCGCAGGCATAGGCGAGGCAGCGCCCGCCATGGCCTTCGATCACGGCATGGGCATCGGCCAGCTCCTGCGCCGAGCGCGCCGCGATCGCCACCGCCGCGCCCTCCGCCGCCAGGCGCTCGGCAATCGCCCGCCCGACGCCCCGCGAGGCACCCGTCAGCGCGATGACCTTGCCGGCAAGTTCCAGATCCATGCGGCCCCCATTCACAACCGAGCAGCGACAGTATCAGATTGGCGTTTGGAGCGCGGACATCTTGTCCGCTCTTGTAAGGGCGGACAAGATGTCCGCGCTCCATCCCTCACCGCATCAGGCGCGGTACCGTGCCGGTCAGGCCGGTGGCCTCCCGGATGAACAGCCGCTTGGCCGCCGGGAAGCGCTCGACCAGGCCGAGGCCGACATCGCGCACCAGGCGGATGGCGTCGTGATCGTTGGAGAACAGGCGGTTGAGGCCGTCGGTGGCGATGCCCATCGAGACGGTGTCGAAGCGCCGCCAGCGCTGATAACGCTCCAGCACGTCCGGGCTGCCGATATCCAGCCCGAGAGCCGCCGCATCCACCACGCATTCGGCGAGAGCCGCCGCATCACGGATGCCCATATTGAGGCCCTGGCCGGCGATGGGATGGATGATATGCGCGGCATCGCCGACCAGGGCCAGCCGATCGGCGATGAAACTGCGGGCAATGCGCATCGACAGCGGGAAAGCCGCACGGGGCCCGATCACCTTGAGCTCGCCGAGCTTGAGACCGAAGCGGCGCTCCAGTTCGGCATGGAAGCCGGCATCGTCGAGGCCGAGGATGCGGGTCGCCTCGTCCGTCTTCTCGGTCCAAACGAGCGAGGAGCGCCGGCCGGTCAGCGGCAGGATGGCGAAGGGACCGGCGGGCAGGAAATGCTCTTCCGCCCGCCCTTCATGGTCGAGTTCATGCTCGACGGTGGTGACGATGCCGGACTGGCCATAGTCCCAGCCATGCATGGCAATGCCGGCCTGCTCGCGCAGGCGTGAGCGCCCGCCATCGGCCGCCGCCAGCAATTGCGTGGCGATGTCGTCGCCGGAGGGCAGCTCGGCGGTGATGCCGTCCTCGGTCAGCTTGTAGCGGCTGACGGAAGCCCCCTGCCCGCGCAATTCGATGCCGAGGGCTTCGGCCCGCGCCACCAGGGCATCGAGCAGCAGCCGGTTCTCGACCATATGGCCGAAGGGCTCGCCCGGCTCGACATCGCCGGCGAAGCTGAGGAAGGTCGGCCGGATCGGATCATCGAGCTTGGAATCGGTGATCACCATGTCCAGGATCGGCTGGGCCTCATCGGCCACCGCCTCCCAGACGCCGAGCTTTTCCAGGAAGCGCCGCGCGCCGGTGGCGATCGAGGACGAGCGCGGATCGCGCGAAGGGCCCTTGCCGAGCATGGGATCGACGATGACGACCGAAAAGCCCGCGCCGAGCTCGGTCTTCAGCGCCAAGGCGAGACCGAGGCCGGCGAACCCGGCACCGGCGATGACAAGATCGGCTTTGCTGGCCATGTGTGAACCCCGCGCTTGACATTCAGCGGAAGGATCGGTGCTCTGCCCCCATCAAGGAAAGCCTCATGTCCGATCCCTTTGCGAATCTGATCTCGATACTCGATCTCGAACAGCTCGAACACAATCTTTACCGCGGCACGAGCCCGCAGGGCGGCTGGCAGCGCGTTTTCGGCGGCCTGGTGATCAGCCAGGCGCTGGTCGCCGCCACCCGTACCGTCGAGCCCGACCGCCATGTCCATTCCCTGCACGGCTATTTCCTGCGCCCCGGCGATCCCAGCGTGCCGATCATCTACCAGGTCGACCGGCTGCGCGACGGCAAGAGCTTCACCACCCGCCGCGCCATCGCCATCCAGCATGGCCAGCCGATCTTCTCGCTGTCCTGTTCCTACCATCGCCCCGAGGACGGCTGGCACCATCAGGCGACCATGCCCGACGTGCCCACGCCCGATCAATTGCCGAGCATCGCCGAGCTCAAGGACCAGTTCCTCGGCCATCTGCCCAAGGTCGTCCGCGACTATTGGGAGCGCGAGCGCCCGATCGAACTCAGGCCGGTCGACATGAAGCGCTATACTGCCCGCACGCCCCGGGAGCCCCGGCAATATATCTGGATCCGCGCCGCCCGTAAGCTGCCCGACGACCGGCCGCTGCACGAGGCCGTGCTGGCCTACACCACCGACATGACCCTGCTCGACACCACGCTCGTCGCCCATGGCAAGAGCGTGTTCGATCCCGACGTGCAGCCTGCGTCGATCGACCATGCCATGTGGTTCCATGCCCCGTTCAAGATGGACGAATGGCTGCTCTACGCGCAGGAAAGCCCGTTCACGGGCGGCGCCCGCGGCTTTGCCCGCGGCGAGATCTGGCAGGAAGGCCGCCTGATCGCCTCGGTGGCCCAGGAAGGCCTGATCCGCAAGCACTGGGGCAAGCCACCGGGCTGAGACATCACCTCGAGGGTGTCCGGGCTGGCCAGCCCTATTTCGCCGTGAAGAAGGTCAGGAGCACCTTGCCCTTCTCGCCGATCAGGCAGACGAAGCGGTCCGGCCGGCCCGCCTCCTTCCCTCTCTTGATATAGGCCTCGCCCAGGACGACGGCCCTGACCGGCACGTCGCCGACCTTGGTGTCCGCCGCCGAAACCGCAATGCTCTCCTGGTCGATGACGAGATCGGCGATGTCGGGCGCCTTCTGCTGGAGCGCCAGCAGGCCGCTTGCCTTGCAGGCCGCCACTTCGGGGGCCTCGGCCGCCCGGGCGTCGAGCGCCAGCATCATTCCGCCCGCGGCCAGAAGTGAACGCAAAATCATCGCCATATGGCCAGTTCCCCTACTCTGCTCCAGCAAAATTGCCCTGGTTAACGCAAGGTGAGGACGTTTGTTCCGCGGCTATCGGCCGATCGCAGCGAGAATGGATCGTTCCAGTGCGGCGCCGTCGCCTTCCACCTGCACCATCTTGATCCGGCTGGTCGCCCCCTGCCTGATCGATACACGGCTGGCGGGTACGCCCAGGGCCTTGGCCACCAGCTTGACCAAAGCCTGGTTGGCCTCTCCGTCGGCAGGCACGGCACGCACCTTCGCCGTCAGCACGGCCCGGCCGTCCGATAGGGTCTCCACGTTGCCGACCGCATCCCTGCTGCCGCGCGGCGTCAGGCGCATCGCGACGAGCAGCCCGTCAGGCGTGATCCGCCAAGGGGCGACAGGATCGGAAGCGCTCAAGGCACGTAGGGATAGATGTAATAGGCGATGATCCGCTCGATGAAGATCGCGATCAGGATCGCCACGAAGGGCGAGAAGTCGATACTGCCGAAATCGGGCAGGCGGCGCCGGATCGGCGCGAACACCGGTTCGGTCAGGCGATAAAGGGCATCGCCGATCGCCGCCACCGTCGGATTGCGGCGGCTGACCACGTTGAACGCCACCAGGTATGAAAACACCACGGAAGCCAGCACGATATAGATATAGAGCTGCAGCAGGATGAGGATGATGTCGAGGATCGCGCGCATCGGGTCTCCAAGCCTTCCGGGCCATTCACACCTGCCCCCTGATCTAGCGACCGGGACGGTGCACCGCAAGGGCGGGGATCGAGAACCGGCGGATGTCACAGCGACATTGCCTCTCACCGCGATCTCTGCGACACATTTGCCATGAGCACGCATGATCACGATCACGACCATGACGACGACCATCATCATGGCGCGCCGCCCTCCCCCATGGCTGAGCGGGTGAAGAAGCTCGAAGCCGTGCTGGTCGAGAAGGGCTATGTCGACCCGGCCGCCCTCGACGTCTTCATCGATACCTATGAGACCAAGGTCGGCCCGCGCAACGGCGCCCATGTCGTCGCCCATGCCTGGCGGGACGAGGAATTCCGGACCTGGCTGCTGGAGGACGCCACCGAGGCGATCGCCTCGCTCGGCTATTCGGGCCGCCAGGGCGAACATATGAAGGTGGTGGAGAACAAGCCGGGGCTCCACAACCTCATCGTCTGCACGCTGTGCTCCTGCTACCCTTGGTCGGTGCTCGGCCTGCCGCCGGTCTGGTACAAATCCGCGCCCTATCGCTCGCGCGCCGTGATCGATCCACGCGGCGTGCTCGCCGAATTCGGTGTCACCCTGCCCGACGACACCGAGATCCGGGTCTGGGACTCGACGGCGGAACTGCGCTACCTCGTGCTGCCCCAGCGGCCCGACGGCACCAAGGGCTGGAGCGAAATGGCGCTGGCCCAGCTCGTCACCCGCGATTCCATGATCGGTACCGGCCTCGCCATCCAGCCGGGCGGGCTGTGATATCTGTCGGCAGCAAACACCTGTTGTCATCCCCGGCGAGGCCGCAGGCCGAGGGTATCGTCACAAGCTTCGCTTGTTGCTGGGATCCAGTGGTTTGTGAAGCTCTTCCTAGGCCCCTGGATCCCCTTCCCCTCGCCCTCTCTCGCTATGCTCGCGAGTGGTTCAACCGGGGATGACAATCCATCCGTTTTCGAAAGATCTTAAAGCCCATGACCCGCTTCATCGCCAATGCCCGCATGTATTCCGTCACGCCGGAAGTCGAGGAGCATTGGAAGGTCCTGCTCGGCCATGTCATGGCGAGCGCCGGCGTGGCCTTCGACTATGAGCCCTATCCCGCCCCGCAGCCCCTGGAAGTGCTGTGGGAGCGCGACGACCTCGGCTGCGTCTTCATGTGCGGCTATCCGATTGCCTTCCAGCTCTCGGAAGTGATCCCGATCGCCGCGCCCATCCCGGCCGCCGCATGGGCCGGCGGCAAGCCGCTCTACCGTTCCGACCTGATCGTGAAGGCCGACAGCCCCTTCCGGCGCCTCGAGGATACGTTCGGCCATCGCATCGGCTGGACGGTGGAGCACTCCCACTCCGGCTTCAATGCGCTGCGCCATCACCTGCTGCCCCATCGCTCGCCCGATCGCCCGGCGCTCTACCGCGAGGTCGTCGGCAATCTCATCACCGCGCGTGGGATTCTCGACAAGGTGCTGGCGGGCGAGATCGATGTCGGTCCGCTCGACGGCTATTGGCACGAACTCATCCGAGCCTATCGCCCCGACCTGACCGAGGGCATTCGCGTGATCAGCTCGACCGGCCTGGCGCCGATCCCCTCCTTCGTGGCGGCTCCAGGCCTGCCGGCAGAGACGATCGTGCGGCTCAAGGCCGCCTTCGCTGCCGCTCACCATCAGCCCTGGTTCACCCCGCTCGGCGAGGCACTTCGGCTCAGCGGTTTCGCGCCGGTGGAGCAGGCCGATTTCGACAGGACGCTGGCCTGGGACCGCGAAGCCCGGGAACAGGGCTACGCCACTATCGCCTGAGCGCAAACACCCCTTTACCCGATCCAGGCAAAGAAAAGGGCGGAGAGACCCCCTCATCCGCCCTTCGAAAGCCCCCCGTAAATCCGGAAGGGCGTCATCTCTGATGCAAGCCGATCAGTACAGTGGTTCCGGCTCCAGGCTCGAACGCCTCTTGTTGGTCCTGGGCTGGGGTGCCGGCTCAGGCATGCCGCCCATATCCGCCTGTACAGTCTCGGGCTGGATACGGACCGTGGGTACGGTGCGCGACTGGGCCACCATGGGCCGCCGCGGCTTGGCCGCAGGCGCCGATGCCTCGACACCGGACGGTCCCTGCTGGAAGTTGAACTGCGGCTGGGCGTTGCCACGGGCCGGCGGCAAGGCGATGTGGGAACCATCCTGCTGGGCTGCGCCCAGATGCACCTTGCCGACGGAACCGCGCGGCCGCACCGGCGGCAAGGCCTCCGGCACCATGCCCGCATCCGGATCATTCTGGGCGACCTGCACGTCAGGCACGGCGCGGCGCTTGGCCGGGCTCAAGCGGGGACGGGTCGGCGGCAGGATATCGATGACAGGATCGGCCTGCGGAGCGGCATCCTGATAGGCCACGGTCGGCAGAGGCCGGGCGGCAGGGCGCGAATATCTGCGCGGCTGCGGCGCGGGCATCGGCTCGGCGGCGGCCACCGTCGTCGGCAGCGGCGGCATTTCGGCCTGGGCCACCATCACCGGCGGAGCGGAAGGCGCATCGCCACCGCGGCGGCGCTTCTCGTAGAAGGCATTGCCGCCGGCTACGGCCACGTAATGCATGTTGTTGTAGGGGTAGGTATAGCCGGCCGTATGGAAGAAGTGCACGTTCTTCGACATGCCGGGATAGCGCTTGCCGCTGATCACCGCATCGGCGATGCGGAAGGCGCGCTCGCGGCCGGAATCGTTCATCTTCTTGGTCAGCACGCCGGGGGCGAACTGCACACGCTGGCCAACCGTGCCGCAGATCGAGCGCGGATATTTGCCGGACTCGACGCGGTTCATCACCACCGTGCCGACGGCGAGCATGCCGTCGTCGCTGGAGCGGTTGGATTCGAAATACATGGCACGGGCCAGACACTCACGCTCATTCGTGGTGCTGGCCACACGCGAGGTCGAAAAGAGGGCGCAGCCGCCAAGAGCCGAGGTGACCGCCGCAATCGCGAGGAAACGCAGGGCAGATGTGAGGGTTCGTGTCTTCATGCGCTCGTTGTGTCGTGAGAAAGTTAACGACCGGTAATCATTTTTGTGGCGGAATTGCAACGAGCCTGCAAAACTTCTCCATACGGGTGTCTTTTTAACGGGATGGTTACCCGACTCTTGCCAGCCGTGCCCGATTTGCAACACTTTTGCGGCGTCGGAAGTGCCCTTTGGTTAATGGACTCAAGCAGTGGATGGCCGCTCGCCGATCTCCTGGCGCAACCATTTGAGCAGGGTCGATATGGTGCGATGGCGCCAGCGCGCTTCGGGCGCAATCAGCCAATAGCTGCCGAGCGAGACGTCGGTGTCGAGGAGTTCGACCAGCCGTCCCGCCGCAATGTCTCCGTCGGCTTGCAAACTGGTCGACAGCGCCACCCCCTGGCCCGCCAGGGCCGCGTCATGGGTTGATGAGGCCGACCACAGCCACGGCCCCTTCAGCGTCGCCGCCCGGTAGCCGGCGAGACGGAAGAAGCGATGCCATTGGCTGGCATTGTCTTCATGAATGAGCTTCTGGCCGGCAAGATCGGCCAGGCTCGCGATCGGCGCCTGCGTCGCCAGCCAGGCCGGGCTGGCGACGGGAAAGATGCGCACGCGCTGGAGCAGCGCAGCCGTCACGGGTGGCGCCGGCGCCTCCTCGGCGAAGATGATGGCGGCATCCGCTTCATGCCGGGCGAAATCGGGCTGGTCCGAAGTCGCGCGTACCACGATGATCGTATCCCGTAGCACGGCCTGCAGGGCATCGAGCCGCGGCGTGAGCCAGCGGGCCGCCAGGCCCGGCGCACACCACAGCCGCAACTGGCCGCGTAGGCGCTGGGCCGGCCGCAGTTCCATGGTGACTTCGGCGAGCTGGCCGAAAGCCGCGGTCGTCACTTCGAACAGCCGGGCACCAGCCTTGGTCAGCCTGACGCCACGCGCCCCGGAGGTAACAAGTTGAAGATCGAACCAGGCTTCCAGGTGGCGAACATGCCGGGACACCACCGTGTGGCTGACCCCGAGCGCTTCGCCGGCCTTGCGCATGGATGAAAAGCGCCCAACCGCCTCGAAGGCCCGCAGCATGGACAGGGGCGGCAGCCGGCCGCCGAAGGCCGACTCGGCGCCATCGCCGGCATCCTTCTCCTCGGTGCCGAATGCACCGTCGCTCGAAGGCCTGTCGCCTGGACCCGCCATTGCGCCGCGCCCTTCCCATACCCAAACCCGTTCCGCAGCCCCGCTTGTGGCGCTCCGCGAGGTGACTGGTGCCTCAAGGCTTCAGTGGTTACAAATCCGCACCACCGCGGCAGGCATAAAGCACCTGCCGCGCGGCAGCAAGACATGGCAGGATTCCAGCCAAGCGCCTGATCAGCCGCAATCCAAGAGCGTCGTCACGGAAAGGCTCCGAACCGATCGGACAACAGCCCGTCGATGGTCCCGCACGGAGATTGACGAGCCGATCGCACAGCGCCATAGCATGCGCCCACAGCGCATTGATCAAGCAATCGGAGTTCGATCCATGAATGCACCCGCCACCAAGGCGCATGGCGCCAACCGCACCCAGACGGAGGACCTTCTGGAAAGGCGCGCCAGCGTCTTCACGCGCGGCATGAGCGCGGGCCAGCCGGTTTTCGCCGCCAAGGCCGAGAACTCCGAGATCTGGGACGTGGAAGGCCGCCGCTTCATCGATTTCGGCGGCGGCATCGCCGTGCTCAACACCGGCCATCGCCACCCGACCGTGATGAAGCGGGTGCAGGAGCAGCTCGAGCGCTACACCCATACCTGCCTGATGGTCACGCCCTATGAGCCGGCCGTGCAGGTTGCCGAGAAGCTCATCGAGATCGCGCCGATCTCTGGCCCCAAGAAGGTGATGCTGGTCACCACCGGCGCCGAGGCCGTCGAGAACGCCATCAAGATCGCGCGCGCCCATACCGGCCGCTCCGACGTCGTGGTGTTCAACGGCGCCTTCCATGGCCGCACTTTGCTGGCGATGGCGATGACCGGCAAGGTCGTGCCCTACAAGACCAAGTTCGGCCCCTTCCCGGGCGGCGTCTGGCGCGTGCCCTATCCGATCGAGCACAAGGGCATTTCGGTCGAGGACACCTTCGAATCGCTGAAGTGGCTGTTCAAGACCGATGTCGACCCCAAGAACGTCGCCGCCATCGTGATCGAGCCGGTACAGGGTGAAGGCGGCTTCTACATCGCCTCGCCGGAATTCCTCAAGCGCCTGCGCGCTTTGTGCGACGAGCACGGCATCCTGCTGGTCGCCGACGAGATCCAGACCGGCTTCGGCCGGACCGGCAAGTGGTTCGCCATGGAGCATTCCGGCGTCGAGCCCGACCTGATCACCACCGCCAAGAGCCTGGCCGGCGGCTTCCCGCTCGCCGGCATCGTCGGCAAGGCCGATATCATGGATGCACCGGAGCCCGGCGGCCTCGGCGGCACCTATGCCGGCAACCCGGTGGCCTGCGCTGCCGCGCTCGGCGTGTTCGAGGCCTTCGAGGCCGAGGACCTGCTCGACAAGTCGGCCAAGCAGGGTGAACTCATCCTCAAGCGCCTGAAGGCCATCAAGCGCAAGAAGACCGGGCGCCCAATCGGCGATATCCGAGGCCTCGGCGGCATGACGGCTTTCGAGCTCGTCACCAGCCATGGCGGCAACGAGCCCGATCCCGCCGCGGCCAAGGCTCTCGCCGCCGAATGCCTCGAGCGCGGCCTGATGATCCTCACCTGCGGTGTCTATGGCGAGACGGTGCGCCTCCTGGCCCCGCTCACCATCCAGCCCAAGGTGCTGAAGGAAGGCCTCGACATCCTCGAAGCCGCTTTGCTCGGCACCAAGTAAGCTGTCGCGATGAGCCATTTGCGGCTCCTCGCCATCACCATCCTGCTGGCGCTCCTCAGCGCCGGCGGGCCTGCTCTTGCCGAAGTCCGTTTCGGCAGGAACGTCTATATCGGCGGCCATGACTTCTCCCATCGCCGCTACGGATCGGTGCATATCGAGACGACGACACGGCGCCCGCCCTGGTATGGCTGCCGCTGGTATCGGCCCGGCTCGCGCTATCAGGGCCGTCTGATCCGCACGCGCACGCAGATCTGCAATCTCAAGCAGATCCCGTATTCGCAAAGGCGGCGGTGATAACTGGTCTCCCGTGAAGTAGTCGCGTTCAGGAGGCTTTGCCATTGGCGGTGCGCGATAGCGAGCCGACGAGCGCGGCCATG
>NZ_JAXOUF010000037.1:0-21730 GCF_034424805.1 Labrys sedimenti | reverse complement strand
TCTCGACCTCCAAAGTCGAGATCAATGAATCAGAACGCGGCTTCCTTGGGAATCCCATTTATGGGTATGTGATCTAGTCTTGGGCGAATTTGTAGGCAGCCGCTTCCGGCGCCTTGCCGCTGATGCAGGCCTTGAACTTGGCGACCTCTTCGGGGCCGAAAGTGCCCAGGCCCTGGGCCTGGCATTCCGAACTCGCCTGGCTGTATTCGGCCTCGAGCTTGACGCAGCGCTCGCGCTGCGGCGAGCCGGGCCTGACGCCCCTGCGGCTGCAGGTGTCGCCGGCAATGCCCTGGGAGGCCTTGCGCCGCATGCAGTCCGTCATCGCCGTGCCCGCCTTCACCCCCTCGGCCTGGCAGGCCTTTTCGAGCGGATTGGTGGTGGGGAAGTCGGGCTGCTTCTCCGCCGCGCAGCCCGCGAGGCCGATTGCGGCGAAGACGATGGGAAGGCTGATCCGGAAGGAGAGCATGCGAGGGCGGCTTTCTGCCTGAGGTGACTCTCGCCCTCTTATCAGAGATCGATGCTTTCGATCACCAGATTATGGTTGGTATAGACGCAGATATCCGCAGCGATGTTCATCGCCTTCTTGACGATCGCCTCGGCGTCATAGTCGGTGTCAACCAGTGCCCTCGCGGCGGCCAGGGCGTAATTGCCGCCCGAGCCGATTGCCATCACGCCATTTTCAGGCTCGAGCACGTCGCCGGTGCCCGTCAGCACCAGCCCGGCCGACTTGTCGGCCACCAGCATCATCGCTTCCAGCCGCCGCAGATAGCGATCGGTACGCCAGTCCTTGGCGAGTTCGACGCAGGCCCGCGTCAGCTGGGTGGGATATTGCTCGAGCTTGGCTTCCAGCCGTTCGAACAAGGTGAAGGCATCGGCCGTGGCACCGGCGAAGCCGGCGATGACGTCGCCCTTGCCGAGCCGGCGGACCTTGCGGGCATTGCCCTTGATCACGGTCTGGCCGAGGCTGACCTGCCCGTCGCCACCGATGACCACGCGCCCGCCCTTGCGGACCATCAGGATGGTGGTGGCGTGGAAAGGGGAGCGGGGGCCGCTGTCGGGGCCGGCGGAAAGGTTGAACGTCATGGGAACCTCACTAAAGCGTTTTGCGATTTGGCATAATCGCCAAGAATCGCAAAGACGCGTCGAACCACAGAGTTAGAGCAAACAAGCGTTCAGGTTTGGACGCGCTTTTGCTCTGGACATGCCCTCTATCTAGGAGGTCGCACGCAAAAGGCAAAGGGTGGAGAGGTCAGGGTGTGTCGTCGGCTGTGGTTCGGGCTCGACGCGAGCGCCCTGCCGTCGAAGGCAGCGGGGTCAAAACCATAGTGACGACACGCCCTAGAGGTCTCTTTATCCCTCTGCCCAACTCGTCTATCGATCGTGTATGAACAGCATCTTCGCCGGTCTTCCCACCACCATCTTCGAGACCATGTCGCGGCTTGCCCGCGAGCATGACGCCGTCAATCTCGGCCAGGGTTTTCCGGATGATGCCGGCCCCCTCGATGTGCGCGAGAAGGCGGCGGAAGCCGTGATGACGGGCTGGAACCAGTATCCGCCCATGCTCGGCCTGCCCGAACTGCGCCGTGCCGTCGCCGAGCACTATGCCCGCTTCCAGGACGTGGCGCTCGATCCCGACAGCGAGGTGATGGTTACCTCCGGTGCCACCGAGGCGATCGCCGATGCGCTGATGGCGCTGATCGAGCCGGGCGACGAGGTGGTGCTGTTCCAGCCGATGTACGATGCCTATCTGCCGCTGGTGCGCCGGGCGGGCGGGGTGCCGCGCTTCGTCACGCTGCAGCCCCCGCATTGGCGTCTGACGCGCGAGGCGCTCGACGCGGCTTTTTCCGCGCGCACCAAGGTGGTTCTGTTCAACAACCCGCTCAATCCGGCCGCCATTGCCTTCCGCGACGAGGATCTGGCCCTGCTGGCGGAATATTGCGTCCATTACAATGCCATCGCCGTCTGCGACGAGGTCTGGGAACATGTGATGTTCGACGGCCGCGTCCACCGGCCGCTGATCAATTTTCCGGGCATGCGCGAGCGCACGGTGAAGATCGGCTCGGCCGGCAAGATCTTCTCGCTCACCGGCTGGAAAGTCGGCTTCGTCATGGCCGCCGCGCCGATCCTCAAGGTGATCGCCAAGGCGCACCAGTTCTTCACCTTCACCACGGCGCCCAATCTGCAGGCCGCCGTTGCCTATGGCCTTGGCAAGGAAGAGGGCTACTTCATCGGCATGCGAGCGGAACTGCAGCGTTCCCGCGACCTTTTCGCGGCCGGGCTGGCCGAACTCGGCTTCGCCATCCTGCCGAGCGAGGCGAGCTATTTCCTCAATATCGACCTGCCCGCCAGCGGCATCGAGGAAGATGATGTCAGCTTCTGCCAGCGCCTGGTCGTCGAGCACAAGGTCGCCGCCATTCCGGTCTCGGCCTTCTATGCCGAGGATGCCGTTACTACGGTGGTGCGTTTCTGCTTTGCCAAGCGCGACGCGACCCTGGCGGCCGCGCTCGCCAATCTGAAGGGCGTGGCGCGGCGCGGGTGATTGAGGAGAAAACCTCTCTCAATCGCGCCGGCGCGCACCCAGCCGGGCCAGGAAGGCGAGCGAGACGCTGGTGAGGCCCAGCGCCATCAGCCACCAGGGCTGCCAGGCAGCGAGGCCCGCGAACATCATCACCAAAGCGGAGGCCGAGACGGCGAGAGCGGCAGGGGCCGAACGATCGTCGTCGCGGTTCATGCCCATCAGCGTCATCCAGAGGGCGAGCGCCGCCAGCGCCACGCCGACGAGCCCAAGTTCCAGCCAGATCTGCAACGCGGCATTGTGGGGAGAGGCCAGGAGCTGGCCACCGACACCGCGGGTCAGCGAAGAACTCGAATCATATCCGAAGCCGGCTAAGAGATGATTCGGGAGGGCATAGGTCACGTCGCGCCAAAGGGCCACCAGGTGATCGCCCTCGGCCGGCAGCAGGAAGCCGCCCCATCGCGCCATCATCCAGCCCGCCAGCGGGGCGAGCACCAAAAGAACCAGGGCCGAGATAGCCACGGCCAGGGCGGCGGCCCGCCGGCGCCAGAGGGCGAGGGTCATCACCACGATGCCGGCAATGAAGGCGGCGAAGATCACCAGATCATGCACCAGCCAGAGCGCCAGGATCATTACCAGGCAGATCAGCAGGGCCTGCCAGCTGCGGCCGCGCGCCAGGACGGCGCCCACCGCCGGCCAGGCCAGCAGCGCCATGAGCATGGCGGCGCGCGTGCTTTCGGCATCCTCGGTACCGGTCTCGCCGAGGCCCTGCAGCGGCGATCCCGGCAGATATTCGAGGATCAGGGTCACGCTGGCGATGGCGACGCCGATCGGGATGAGGTTGGCGTCGCTGAAGCGCACCCGCGGTTTCAGGCAGGAAATCGCCACGGCGAACAGGAGCACGATGCCCAATATCCCCGGCAGCCGGCCCGCGGCCGAGGCAGGGCGGGGCGTCCACCAGATGCTGATAGCGGCCCAGACCAGCAAGGCGAGCAGCGCCAGGGTGCGGGGCGAGGTCAGCGCGCCCTGCAAACGGCGCAGAGCGGTCGGCAGGCGATTGTCGAGCGCAGCCGCCAGGATCAGCAGTGCCGTGGCGATCGGCACGATGATTGCCACGGCATGACGCGAGAACATGGCAAAAAAAGGCGCAAAAATCACCAGCAGGAACAAGCCCAGCCGGGTCAGGAGGCCCGACACCGCGAGTGCGGGGTCGAGCGGAGCTTCATAGGCGCGCCGTTCCATCGCCTCGTCCTCAATCGTCGAGAGCTAGCTATGGCCGAAGGCAGGCGAGGCGTCGATGACGAAAAAGTCACACTATGGTTAAAATCGTCCCGCGGCCTGCCCGCTGCAATGCCACATTGGGCGTAGTCCCCCGCCATCACCGATGCCCTACCGGGAGAGCGGGCGCGCCGCTGCCGAGGTTTCAGGCCGGCTCCGCCATTGCACTTGTTTCCCGGATGCGTCACATCGGCGCGATGCGCGAGTTCGACCAGCCCCTGCCCATCGACGACGCTCTGCCGGCCCTCAGGCAGGCCCTGCAGGCGCGTTCCAATGCCGTCCTCGTTGCGCCGCCCGGTGCCGGCAAGACCACGCGCGTGCCCCTGGCCCTCGTCGACGAGGCCTGGACGAAGGGGGGCAAGATCGTCGTGCTGGAGCCTCGCCGCCTCGCCGCCCGTGCTGCCGCCGCCCGCATGGCCGCCACGCTGGGCGAGCCGGTCGGCGCCACGGTGGGCCTGCGTGTGCGCCTGGAATCGCGCATATCGGCAAGGACCCGCATCGAGGTGGTGACCGAGGGCGTGTTCGCCCGCATGATTCTCGACGACCCCTTGCTCGATGGCGTGGCAGCCGTTCTGTTCGACGAGTTCCACGAACGCTCGCTCGATGCCGACCAGGGGCTTGCGTTCGCGCTCGATGCCCAGGCGGGGCTGCGGGAGGACCTGCGCATCCTGCCGATGTCGGCGACGATCGACGGTGCGCGCGTCGCCGCACTGCTGGGCGATGCGCCGGTGATCGAGAGCGCCGGCCGTGCCTTTCCGGTGACGACGCACTATCTCGGCCGCGATCCGCGCCAGCGGCTGGATGAGGCGGTTGCCGATGCGGTGATGCGGGCCCTGCGGGCGGAAACGGGCTCGGTCCTGGTCTTCCTGCCTGGCCAGAGTGAGATCACCCGCACGGCGCGGCTCCTGGCCGAGCGCAATCTCGGCGACGGTGTCGATATCGCGCCGCTGTTCGGCGCCATGGAAGCGCGCGACCAGGACCGGGCCGTAGCTCCGGCGCCGCAGGGGCGCCGCAAGGTGGTGCTCGCCACCTCGATCGCCGAGACCAGCCTCACCATCGAGGGCGTGCGCGTGGTCATCGATGCGGGCCTCGCCCGCGTGCCGCGCTATGAGCCCGATCTCGGCTTGACCCGGCTCGAAACCGTCAGGGTGTCGCGCGCGAGCGCCGATCAGCGGCGCGGGCGCGCCGGGCGTACCGAACCCGGCGCCTGCTACCGGCTGTGGGAGGAGGCGGCGACCGGCGCCTTCGAGGCCTTCGCCAAGCCGGAGATCCTGGCGGCCGATCTCAGCCCGTTGCTGCTCGATTGTGCCGCCTGGGGCGTCGGCGACCCCCTGGCTCTCGCCTGGCTCGATCCGCCGCCTGCGACGGCGCTCAAGGAAGCGAGGACGCTGCTGACGGAGATCGAGGCGCTGGACGGCGATGGCCGGCTCACCGAAACGGGGCGCCATCTCTCCAGCCTGGCGCTGCCGCCGCGGCTGGCGCGCATGATCGTGGCTGCGGTGCCGACGGGAGAAGCCATCCTGGCCGCCGAGATCGCCGCCATCCTGTCGGAGCGTGGCCTCGGAGGCGACGGCACCGATCTCGTCGAACGCATCGAGCGCTTTCGGCGTGACCGCGGCGGGCGGGCGCAGGACATGCGTCGACTGGCCGGCAATTGGGCGAGGACGGCCGGCAAGGAAGCCGGAAGCGGCAAGGGCAGCAGAGACCTGGGCGGCGAAGGCGATCCGGCCCGGGCCGGCGCGGTTCTCGCTTTGGCCTATCCCGACCGCGTCGCCGTGGCGCGCGGGCAGGCCGGCAGCTTCACCATGGAAAATGGGCGGGCAGCCCGGTTGGAGCCGCATGACCGCCTGGCTCGTGAGTCGATGCTTGCCGTCGCCGAGATCGCCGGCAGCGCCGGCGCGAGCCGCATCCTGCTGGCGGCTCCGATCGCCGCCGAGGAGATCGCGGCCTTGTCAGGCGTCAGCGAAAGCGTGAGCATCGGCTATGATACCGCCAGCGCCAGTCTCAAGGCGCGTGCCGTCAGGCGCTATCGCCGGCTGGTGCTGCAGGAGACCACGGCGCCGCTGTCTCTGGATGCCGATGCCGCCATCATGCTTGCCCGTGGCCTTGCCCAGGCCGGCATCGGCCGCCTGCCCTGGAGCAAGGCCCAGCGTCAGTTACGCGACCGCATCGCCTTCCTCAGCGCCAGCGGCTCGCCGGACTGGCCCGATCTCTCGGACCGGGCCTTGGCCGAGACGGCCGAAACCTGGCTCGCTCCTGTTATCGAAGGGGTGCGAGGGCTTTCGGGCATCACGGCAGAGCATCTGGAGAATGGCCTTGCGAGTTTGCTGCCCTGGCACGAGCGCAGAAGGCTCGATATCGAAGCACCGGCCTTTTTCGAGGCACCGACCGGCTCGAATCTTGCGATCGACTACGAGGCGGAGGGCGGGCCTGCCATCTCGGTGCGCGTGCAGGAATTGTTCGGCCTTGCCAGCCATCCCAGCATTGCCGGCGGGCGCGTGCCGCTTACCATCAACCTGCTCTCGCCGGCGCACCGGCCCGTGCAGGTGACCAAGGACTTGCCGGGCTTCTGGAAGGGCTCCTACGCCGCCGTGCGGGTGGAGATGAAGGGGCGCTATCCCCGCCATCCCTGGCCGGAGGACCCGGCCGCGGCCCTGCCGACCACGCGGGCAAAACCGCGCGGCACCTGAGGCACCTTTCTTCTGCGCTGCCTGCCGTAAAGGGCGGAACCGGGATCAGGATTTGCCGTCGTCGCTGTGGGCCGCTCGCAGAGCTTCGGCGAGGGCGCGGGTTGCCTGCGTCCGCGGCATCGAGACGATACGGATATCCGGCCGGGTTGCCTCTTCGTCGATAGGTGCGGGCCGGCATGGAAGGTGATCCAAAATTCGATGCAATAATGCCAGAATGGACATATCGATAACCTCGAATTCTATAATATCAATTCAAGTATTAATTCTGAAAGTGGCCAAAATCGGAGTGTCGTAATTCAAGAATGTTAACCAAATATAACACGGGGCCGGTGATTTTATGGTTTCGTCGAGCGGCTGCTTGAGCTGGGTGTACGAATATCAGGTGCCGAGTTGCTTTTTCGTGAAAACTGCAGAGAAAAAGCCGGTGCGCTAATGACGGCTCCGGCTTCCTGATCGTCGATCCTAGCGCTTGCGCACGAATTCCGTGCGCAGGACGAGGCCCTTGATGGAGTCGTGGCGGCAATCGATTTCCTCGTCGTTGTCCGTCAGTCGGATCGACTTGATGACCGTGCCCTGCTTCAGGGTCTGATTGGCCCCTTTCACCTTGAGGTCCTTGATGAGGACCACGGAATCGCCATCGGCAAGGGTGTTGCCGGCGGCATCGCGCACCACGAGCTGATCGGCCCTGGCCATGGCCGCCATCTCCGAGGCCGGCCGCCATTCGCCGGTCGCCTCGTCATAGACATAGTCGTCGTTCTGGTCGGCCACTTCCTGCACCTTCGGTTATGGAACCTTCGCCCGTCGAGCTCGAGGTGCCGTCACGGACAGATCCACTTCACAAGCCGGGCCGAGGCCATCTACATCACCATGATCGATAGATCGAGGCAAAATCTCGGCGGCCTCCGGGCGCGGCCCGCAACGCTTGGCATAAGCGCGCGCTGTTGCTTATATGGATAGGGCGACCGGTCCTGAAAAGGGGCGGTCACGCCGATAGCGGGATCGGTCCCCGGCTTCGTCATGCTGTCGTCTTATTCTCCGCGACTTCTTGCGAGTCCTGATTGACTTCCCGGACGCCATCCCCCATAAGCACCGGCGAATTTGGCGTCGCCCATCGGGCCCGGACGCACCCAGGGCGAAGGCCGGGGCGCGTTTTTGGTGTTCGGGGGAGCGCTTTTCCAGTCAACTCTATCGGCATCCGGCCGCGACCGCGGAGAACGACCCGTGAAACGTACTTATCAACCGTCCAAGCTTGTCCGCAAGCGTCGCCATGGCTTCCGTGCCCGCCTGGGCACCAAGGCAGGCCGTAAGGTTCTGGCCGCTCGTCGCGCCCACGGCCGCAAGCGCCTGTCGGCCTGACCTGATCGGGTTGGCGCAGTGATTCCGCATCATTGCGCTAAGCTGATTCCTCTCGATCGAGCCGCGGGCTCGATCGAGAGGAATCAGCAAGATCTCAGACATTTGCAGAGTTTCTCGGCAAAACCTTGCCGGGAAACTTTGCTTGGAGCACTTTGCTCAAGAGCCTCCGAGCCCTCATCGATGCAGCGTCTGCTCAAGCGTCGGGACTTCCTTTTCGTCCGCGAAGGCCGCAGGGCACATGCTGCAACGCTATCCTTGCAGGCGCGTCGCCGCGAAAGCGCTGGCGCAGCCGAGGCTGTACCGCCGACGCCTGAAGGTATCGAGCCGCGTGTCGGCTTCACCGTGACCAAGAAAGAAGGTTGCGCCGTCGAGCGCAATCGGATCCGCCGGCGCTTGCGCGAGGCGGTGCGGCTGTCTGGCGCGCTTCACGCGCGCGACGGCTATGATTATGTCGTGCTCGGGCGGCGCTCCGCCCTCGACGCATCTTTTACGACGATCGTTGATGAAATGGTAGCGGCGTTCGGCCGTGTGCATGGCGAGCGCCAAGGCGCCCGCAAGCCACGCCGTTCGGCCGATGAGGCTGTGCGATGAAGAATTTTGACACCAAGAACGTCGTTCTGGCGGTCGTCCTGACGCTGCTCGTCGTCGTCGTGTGGGAATATTTCATCGGCCAGCCCATGCAGCGGCGCCAGCAGCAGGAGGCGCAGCAGCAACAGCAGATCCAGCAGGCGCTGCAGCAGCAACAGCAGCAGGCGGCCGCTACACCCGCCCCCGGCGTTCCCGGCGGCGCGGCGGGACAGAAGCAGTTCTCCAGCCGTGAAGAAGCGGTGGCGGCACGCACGCAGCGCGTCGCGATCGACGCCCAGCGCCTGATCGGCTCGATCAACCTGGTCGGCGGCCTGATCGACGACGTGGCCTTGCGCGGCTATCGTGAGACGCTCGACCCCAATTCCCCCAATGTGGATCTCTTCTCACCGTTCGGCACTCCGGTGAAGCCGGCCGATCACAAGGCCAACCTGGAAAATCGCGGGCCCTATTTGACGGTCTTTGGCTGGCAGGAAAAGCCGGGTTCCGCTGCTGCGACCAAGCTCAACCTGCCCGGTTTGAAGACGGTCTGGACGGCCAAATCCCAGGCGCCGCTGTCGGCCGCCAGCCCGGTCGAACTGCAATGGGACAATGGGCAAGGGCTGATTTTCCACCGCACCATCTCGATTGACGAGGACCGTGGCCAGAGTGGTTCGCTGTTCCCGTCTGCCGGCGAGACGCTGCCCGCCGACAAGCTCGACCTGCCTCGCCAGAACCTGCCCAAGGATCAGCAGGCCAATGTCGCCAAGCCGATCGGCGGCTTCATGTTCACCATCAAGGACAGCGTCGAGAACAAGGGCACGGCGCCGGTGGAGATCGCGCCCCAGGCCTATATTCTGCGCGTCGGCACGCCGGGGACCCAGGGCACCTACGTCCTGCATGAGGGGCCGATCGGCCGTTTCTCCGGCTCCCAGAAGGAACTGTCCTACAAGGATCTGGCACCCGACGCCAAGCAGGAGCCTTTTGCCGATGTCACGGGATGGCTCGGCTTTACGGACAAGTACTGGGCCAACGCGCTGATTCCCGACCCTTCGGCCCGTTTCACCGCCCATTTCGGCGGCCAGGATTTCGGCGGCACGCCGGCCTATCTCGCCCAGATCGACCGGCCGGCCGTGACGATTGCGCCGGGCGCCAGCACGGAGGTGAGCACCAATCTGTTCTCCGGTGCCAAGGAAGTCGCGACCCTCTCCTATTACGACGAGAAGCTGAAGACGGATAACGTCGCTTATCTGATCGACTGGGGCTATCTATGGTTCATCACCAAGCCCTTGTTCCGCCTGATCGAGATCCTCTTCCATCTCATCGGCAATTTCGGCCTCGCCATTCTCGGCACCACCGTCATCCTCAAGGCCTTCTTCTTCCCGCTCGCCAATCGCTCCTACGAGTCGATGTCGCGCATGAAGAAATTCCAGCCCGAGATGCAGAAGATCAAGGACGAGTTCCCTGACGACCGCATGAAGCAGCAGCAGGCGATGATGGCGCTCTACAAGGAGCACAAGATCAACCCGCTGTCGGGCTGCCTGCCGATGCTCCTGCAGATCCCGGTGTTCTTCGCTCTCTACAAGGTGCTGTTCGTCACTATCGAAATGCGACAGGCGCCATTCTATGGCTGGATCCACGATCTGTCGGCGCCCGATCCGACCACCTTGTTCAACCTGTTCGGCCTGATCCCGTGGACGCCGCCCTCCGTGCTGATGGTCGGTTTCTGGGTGGTGGTGATGGGCATCACCATGTTCATCCAGATGCAGCTCAACCCTGCGCCGCCGGATCCGACCCAGGCCGCCATGTTCCGCTGGATGCCGCTGATCTTCACCTACATGCTCGCCGCCTTCCCGGCCGGCCTGGTGATCTACTACTGTTGGAACAACACGCTCTCGATCCTGCAGCAGGCCTTCATCATGAAGAAGAACGGCGTGAAGATCGAATTGTGGGATAATCTCAGGGCGATGTTCGGCCGCAAGCCTTCATCGGCGGCAAGTTGATGCCAGACGCCTCCGACTACACGGCGGCGGGCAAGAAACTCTTTGCCTCGACGTGGGATTTCCGCCACGCCGCCAATACGCTGGAGGCGTTGCCGCCGGCCGAGGGGGTCGAGATCGCTCTCGCCGGACGCTCCAATGTCGGCAAGTCGAGCCTGATCAACGCTCTGACCAACCGCAACGCCCTGGCCCGCACCTCGCATACGCCGGGGCGCACGCAGGAACTGATCTTCTTTTCTTCGAACGCGCCGCTGACCATGGTCGACATGCCGGGCTATGGCTATGCCAAGGTCAGTGATGCCAAGGTCAAGGCCTGGACCCGGCTGATCCATGACTATCTGCGCGGGCGCGTGAACCTGGCGCGCGTCTTCGTGCTGATCGATGCCCGGCATGGCCTCAAGACCACCGACGACGCCGTGCTGAAGACGCTGGACCAGGCCGCCGTGGTCTACCAGATCGTGCTGACCAAGGCCGACGAGGTGAAGAAGTCCGAGCTTGAGCAGCGTGTCGCCGAGACCCGGGAAAAGATCTCGCGCCGGCCGGCGGCTTTCCCCGAGCTGATCGTCACCTCGAGCCGCGAGGGCACCGGCATGGACGAATTGCGCGCCGCCATCGCCCAGATCCTTGCCGAGCGCGGCGGCCTGGCGCTGTGATCGCCGACCGCATTCTCACGACACTGGGCTGCCTGTTCGGGGCCGTCGGCATCGGCCTGATGGCGCTCGCCGCCCATGGCAAATGGCCCGATATCAACTATGCCGCCATCATGGTGCTCGCCCACGCGCCGGCCCTGATCGCCATCGTTGCCGCCGTTCGTGCCGGCCTGCTCCATGCGCTGCTGGCCCGTCCCGCCGCCTTCCTGCTCGCCGCGGCCGTGGCCCTTTTCTCGGCCGATGTCGCGCTGAACGCCATGACCGGTCAGCGCCTCTTCCCGATGGCGGCGCCCATCGGAGGGACCGGCTCGATGCTGGCTTGGCTGCTGGTCGGCGTATCGGCTCTGGTGGCGAAGACGCGGTAGGGCGGCTGGAGCGCGGACATCCTGTCCGCGCTCCGGGTTTCCTCACCTTATCGGCAGGACATTCGTATATTTCACCTGCGCCAGGGCAAAGCTCGATTCGATCGAGGCGAGGCCGTCGAGGCGGGTGAGCTTTTCCTTGATGAAACGCTCATAGGCGGCGAGATCGGCACAGACCACGCGCAAAAGATAGTCGCGCGTGCCGGTCATCAGATAGCATTCCAGCACTTCCGGCCAGGGCGCGATAGCGGCGGCGAAGCGGTCGAGGTCCTCCTCGCGCTGGCGCTCCAGCTTGATCGAGATGAACACGCTGACCGGCAGCCCGACCTCCTTCTGCTCGACCACCGCGACATAGCCGCGGATGACGCCGCTCTCCTCCAGCTGCCGCACCCGGCGCAGGCAGGGCGAATGCGACAGGCCGACCTGTTCGGCCAGGGCCTGCACCGTCATGCGGCCGTCTTCCTGCAGCAGGCGGAGAATCCTGTTGTCGATGGCGTCGAGGGCAGTCATCGTTCATCCGTGCGTAATTTATGCGTGTTCGTGGTTACGATTGGCGATATTCTCTAAAATTGTGCGAGTAGGCCTTCAAGATCAACCAAAATCACCTCACAACTTTTGCTATAACAGGCGGGTTCACCTGGAACTCCGTCATGGCCGATCCTCGTCTCCCCTTTCTCGCTGCCCTCGAACGCAAGGCCCTGTGGTTGTCCTCCTGGATGATCCACAATGCCAATCACCTCAGGACCAAGGAGGACGGGCTCAAGATCGGCGGCCACCAGGCCTCCTCGGCCTCCCTGGCGACGATCATGACGGCGCTCTATGGCGCGGTGCTCAGGCCCCAGGATCGCGTGGCGGTGAAGCCGCATGCCTCGCCGGTGTTCCATGCGCTCAACTATCTCTTCGGCCTGCAGAGCCTCGACAAGCTGCAGAATTTCCGGGGCTTCAAGGGAGCCCAGAGCTATCCCTCCCGCACCAAGGACGTCGATGACGTCGATTTCTCCACGGGCTCAGTCGGCCTCGGCGTCGCCCAGACCCTGTTCTCGGCTCTGGTGCAGGATTACGTGAAGGCCAAGGGCTGGGGCGAGTGGCCGGAAGGGCGGATGATCTCCCTGGTCGGCGATGCCGAGATGGACGAGGGCAACATCTTCGAGGCCCTGCTGGAGGGCTGGAAGCAGGGCGTGCGCAATGTCTGGTGGATCGTTGACTACAACCGCCAGTCGCTCGACGCCGTGGTGCGCGAGGGCCTGTGGCAGCGCTTCGAGTCGATCTTCAGCAATTTCGGCTGGGACGTCGTCATCCTCAAATATGGCCGCCTGCTCGAGGCGGCTTTCGCCGAGCCGGGCGGCGAGGCGCTGCGGCACTGGATCGACAACTGCCCCAACCAGCTCTATGCGGCGCTGTGCTATCAGGGCGGTTCGGCCGAGGGAGGCAAGATCTGGCGCCGCCACCTTACCGATGCCATCGGCGACCAGGGCGATGTCAGCAGGCTGATCGAGAAACGCTCCGACGCCGAACTCGCGGCGTTGATGACCAATCTCGCCGGCCACGACATGCCGAGCCTCATCGACGCCTTCGAGGCGGCGGCCTGCCATGACCGGCCGACCTGTTTCATCGCCTATACGGTGAAGGGCTTCGGCCTGCCGTTCCAGGGCCATAAGGACAACCATGCCGGCCTGATGACGCCGGCCCAGATGGAGGCCTGGCAGCAAGCCATGGCCATCCGCCCCGGCTATGAATGGGACAAGTTCGAGGGGCTCGAGCTGGCGCCCGGGGCGATGCAGGCGGCGCTTGACCAGGTGCCCTTCGTGCAGAAGGGCCGCCGCCGCCTCACCGCCGCCAAGGTCGAGGTGCCGGCCACGCTGCCCTACCGGGCGTCCGCCTCGATGTCGACCCAGCAGGGCTTCGGCATCATCCTCAACGATCTCGCCGCGACCGATCTGGCGGTGGCAGAGCGCATCGTCACCACGGCGCCCGACGTTACCGTCTCCACCAATCTCGGCGGCTGGGTCAACCGGCGCGGCCTGTTCGCCCGCGAGGAAATGGCCGACATCTTCAAGAAGGAAAAGATCCCCTCGACCTTCGCCTGGGACTTCTCGCCCAAGGGGCAGCATATCGAGCTCGGCATCGCCGAGATGAACCTCTTCATCCTGCTCTCGGCGCTGGGCCTGTCGCATTCCATCAATGGCGAGCGCCTGCTGCCGATCGGCACGCTCTATGATCCCTTCATCCAGCGCGGCCTCGATGCCCTCAACTATGCCTGCTACCAGGATGCCCGCTTCATGGTGGTGGCGACGCCCTCGGGCATCACCCTGGCGCCGGAGGGCGGCGCGCACCAGTCGATCGCCACGCCGCTGATCGGCCTGGCTCAGGACGGCCTTGCTGCCTTCGAGCCGGCCTTCGTCGACGAACTCGCCGTGATCATGCGCTTTGCCTTCGACTACATGCAGCGGGACGGGGAGGGGGACCGCGACGAGACCACCTGGCTGCGCGACGAGACGGGCGGCTCGGTCTATCTGCGCCTGTCGACCCGCACCATCGACCAGCCGCAGCGGGCGATGTCGCCGGCGCTGGCCGCCGACATCGTCAACGGCGCCTATTGGCTGCGCCCGCCGGGGCCCAATGCCGAGATCGTGGTGGCGGCCATGGGTGCCGTGGTGCCCGAAGCGATCGAGGCCATCGGCCTGATGAGCGAAGACCGCCGCGATGCCGGCCTGCTGGTCATCACCTCGGCCGATCGGCTCAATGCCGGCTGGACGGCTGCCGAACGCGCCCGCCAGCGCGGCAATGCCGGGGCCAGGAGCCATATCGAACGCCTGCTCGCGCCACTCTCGCGCGATTGTGGCCTCGTCACCGTGCTGGACGGCCATCCGGCCACCCTGGCCTGGCTCGGCAGCGTGCGCGGCCAGCGCGTGACCTCGCTCGGCGTCGAGCATTTCGGCCAGACCGGCAGCATTGGGGATCTCTATCGCCACCATGGCCTCGACGCCAATGCGATCCTGCATGCGGCCCAGGCCCTGTCACCGGGGCGGCCGATCCGCAACCGCCGGGAGCTGGCGCCGGCGGAGTGACGCCTTCGGGATTGCCACGAATCCCGAGCCTTGCGAGACTGCAGCTCTCGCAAGGGTATCCTGATGTCCTCCTCCGTCCTGCGCGTTGCTACCTTCAACACCCAGCTGCTGGCCAGGCCCGGCGTGCGCTTCCACGAGCAGCCGCCCTATTCGCCGGAGGAGTATGAGGCCAAGACCGCTTTCATCGCCGGGTTGCTCGAACGTGGCCAGGTCGATCTCGCCGGCTTCCAGGAGGTGTTCCACGAGGAGGCCCTGCGCGAGGCGGTCTGGAAGGCGCCGCGCCTGCGAGGGGCGACCGTCAATGCGCCGCTGGCGGATGACGACGGCCCCAAGACGCCGGATGGGGCGTTGAATGCGCCACGGGTCGGGCTGGCGAGCCGGCTCCCCGTGCTCAAGGTCGAATCCATTGCAGCCTTTCCGCCCGGCCTCGGCCAGGGCTTTGCCGTGAGGCGCGACGAGAACGGGCGCCAGCAGGCCGTGCCGGTCGGCATCAGCTTCTTCGAACGCCCGGTCCTCAGGGCCGAAATATTGCTGCCCGATAGTGTGCCGCTGACCGTCTATGTGGTGCATCTCAAGTCTCGCCGGCCCGTGGTGCTGGAGGACGAGGATCGGCGCGATCCGGCGGTGCGGGCGCTCGCCGTAGTGCGGGCCTTGCTGCAGCGTGGCGCCGAGGCCGCGGCGCTCAGGGTGATGCTGTCGCGGGAAATGGCGGGGCGGGGCACCGAACCCCGCCCGGTGATGGTATTGGGCGATCTCAATGACGAACTCACCAGCGTGACCACCGAACTCATCCGCGGCGAGCAGCCGCTGCCCGAGAGCCTGAAACCACTGATGGCCGATCCCGGCGACTGGCAGCGCAAGAACCGCCGCCTGTGGGACCTGCATCTCTACGCCGCCTCCGACCAGCAGGCCGTGCACATCAAGGGCACCACGCTCTACACCCATATCCATTTCGGTGACTATCAGGTGCTGGACCACATCCTGTTCAGCCAGGAATTCCACAGCCGCAATCCGCACCGGATCGGCGATTTCCGCTACCTCCAGGTCTATAACGACCATGTCGTCGACACGCACATGACCGACATGACCCGCAATGTCCGCACCGCCAGCGATCACGGCGTGCCCGTTGCGGAGTTCAATCTACTCACGGCCGCTTCACGCAAATTGATGCAAAATGGCACCACACATGGCGGCATTGTGCCTTCCGGCACCGCCAATGCTTAACTTTTCGCTAAGACTTCCGTAACATCATGGTTACGAAATCGTTTCACAGGCCGAATCGTGACGGGAAAGATCCTCATCGTTCTGCATCAGGAACATTCATCGCCCGGGCGGATCGGGCGTTTCCTGATCGAACGCGGCTATGAACTCGATATCAGGCGCCCCCGCTTCGACGATCCCTTGCCCGCAACCATGCGCGACCATGCCGGTGCCGTGATTTTCGGCGGGCCGATGAGCGTGAACGACGAGGAAGCCTGGCTTCGCCGCGAGATCGACTGGATCGGCGTGCCCTTGAACGAGAACAAGCCCTTTCTCGGTGTCTGCCTCGGTGCCCAGATGCTGACGCGCCATCTCGGCGGTCGTGTCTCGCGCCATGAGGCCGGCAAGGTCGAAATCGGCTATTGGCCGATCGAGCCGACGGCGGAGGGCCGGTCTCTGATGTCCTGGCCGAGCCATGTCTATCATTGGCACAATGAAGGCTCGGAACATGTGCGGGGCACGCGGCTGCTCGCCACCGGGTCGACCTTCGCCAACCAGGCCTTCGCCTGCGGGCGCGCGGCCTATGGCCTGCAGTTTCATCCCGAAGTCACCTATCTGATGATGAACCGCTGGACCACGGGCAGCGAAGAAAGCTTCAAGCTACCCGGTGCGCAGGATCGCGAGCAGCAATTCTCCGGCCGCTGGCAATATGATCCGGGTATGCAGCAATGGCTGCACGGCTTCCTCGATCTCTGGCTGACACCGGCCATGGCGATGGCTGCGGAGTAGGAAGATAACAATATATCCGCAAGCATCGGCCTTGCCGGTTTGGCGCGGAACCGGAGGGTCGATCTCCACAGCTCCATCAATTGATGGAGCGAGATCGACCACCTTGCCCTCCTCATCCGCGGTGTTTCCAAGAGGTCGATCTGGAGATCGACCCTCCATCAACTCGTCAGCTTCGCCAGAGCTTCAGCTGCCAGCCGCTTCGTCAAGTCACCCGCCGAGGCCGCCTCGCGTCCCAGGCGTGCGGCCTGGCCGGACCACAGCGACATGAAATCGTCGGAACCTTGCGGTTCCGTCTTGGCCCGCAGCGGCGCCAATGCGCCGCCGGCGAGTGGGAAGGCGGGGGCGAGGTCCGATATCGGGCCAACCTCGCGCATCAGGCGGTTGACGATGCCGCGGGCCGGCCGTCCGGTGAACAGATTGGTGAGGGCGGTCTTGTCGGCATCAGGGCTGCGCAGGGCGGCGGCATGCGGCGCTGCGATGCGCGCCTGCGGCGTGAACATATAGGCGGTGCCGACTTGTACTGCGGCGGCGCCCAGGGCGAAGGCCGCCACGATGCCGCGGGCGTCGGTGATGCCGCCGGTGGCGATCACCGGTACCTTCACCGCGTCCACCACCTGCGGCACCAGGGCGAAAGTGCCGATCTGGGTGGTGATGTCGTCGGTGAGGAAGACGCCGCGATGGCCGCCCGCTTCGAAACCCTGGGCGATGATGGCATCACAGCCATGGTCCTCGAGCCAGCGCGCCTCGTCGACCGTGGTGGCGGAAGACAGGATCTTGGCACCCGTCGCCCTTACGCGGTCGAGCAGGGATTTCTCGGGCAGGCCGAAATGGAAGCTGACGATCGGGGGCCTGAACTCCTCGACGATCGTACAGAGCTCGTCGTCGAAGGGAGCCCGGTTCGAGCTTGGAATCGGCGCGGCGGGATCGATACCCGCCTCGCGGTAATAGGGTTCGAGCCGCTTGCGCCAGCCGGCCTCGCGGGCCGGGTCGGGCGTCGGCGACGTATGGCTGAAGAAGTTGACGCTGAAGGGCTTCGCGGTCTGCTGGCGGATGAGGCCAAGTTCGGTGCGGACCTGCTCAGGCGTCAGCGTGGCGCAGGGCAGGGAGCCGAGCCCGCCTGCCTCGCTGACCTCGATCACCATGTCGTAGTGGCATGGGCCTGCCATCGGGGCCTGGATGATGGGGATCTCGATGCCGAAGAGCTCCTGAATGCGCCGATCGGGCCACATTGCCGTTCTCCTTGATTGGCCTCACCTCTCAAGTGGCGAGGGCTAGACTGAAAACAGGCCTATCATTTCCATTTTGAAAATGATAATTGTTTTTTTATTCTTAAAAAGAGAACGAAATTGGATCTGTCCTCCCTTGATATCTTCCTGGCCGTAGCCGATGAGCAGAGCGTCACCCGGGCTTCGAGGCGATTGGGGCGGGTGCCCTCCAACGTGACCACACGGGTCCGGCAGCTCGAGCAGGAATTTGGTGTGGCGCTATTCAGCCGGGACGGCAAGCGCATGCGCCTGACCCGGGAAGGAGAGATTTTTCTCACCTATGCCAATCGCCTGATCGCCCTGGCGGACGAAGCCCGCGGCGCGCTGAAGCCGTCGGGGCCGGCAGGGTCCTTCCGGGTAGGAACGATGGAGAGCACGGCGGCGAGCCGTCTCCCGCCGGTGCTGGCGAAATTCCATGCTGCCTGGCCTGCCGTATCGCTGCAACTGATCACCGGTGGCACGAAGGGCCTGATCCGCCGGCTGCTCGCCCATGAGCTCGATTGCGCCCTGATCGGCCAGCCGCCCATCGAAGGGATCGATACCGGCTATGATGCCGGACGGCTCGAAGGCGAGCGTGTCTTCACCGAGGATCTGCTGATCGTGCTGCCACCCGGCCATCCGTCCATTGCCAAGGCTGCCGATCTCAGGGTCGACAGCCTTGCGGCCCTCGAGCCGGGCTGTACCTATCGGGCCGTGGCCGAGCATTGGGCGCGCGGCGCCAGGAGGCTGCAGGTGCAGGAACTGGCCTCCTACCATGCCATGCTGGCTGCGGTCTCGACCGGCAACGCCATCGGCGTCATGCCGCGCTCCGTGCTCGACCTGCTGCCGGGCGGGAGCGAAGTCCAGACCCATCGCCTCGGGCAGATCGAAACCCTGCTTGTCCGACGCAGAGGCGAGGCGTCGCCGGCCTTCGAGGCATTCCGGCAAGCGCTCGTGGAGGGATGATTCCGGCCGGCGGCGGCCTCAATCCTTCAGGCAGGCTTCCGCCAGTTTCTGGAAGGAGCGCGCGCGGTGGGAGATGGTGTTCTTCTGCGCTTCCGTCATCTCGGCGAAGGTCTTGTCCGAGCCATCAGGCTGGAACATCGGGTCATAGCCATGCCCGTGTTCGCCGCGGGTGGGCCAGACCAGGGTGCCGTCGGCCCGCCCCTCGAAGGTCTCGGAATGACCGTCGGGCCACACCACGCTGAGGACGGAGACGAAGCTGCCGCGCCGCTGGGCCGGTTCGGTCGCGGCGACAGCGAGCAACTCGTCCTGGGCCTTCTGCATCGCTACGTCCCAGTCGCGGGTCGGGCCGGACCAGTCGGCGGTATAGACGCCGGGCGCCCCGTCCAGGGCCTCGATGCACAGGCCGGAATCGTCGGCGATAGCCGGCAGGCCGGTGGCTTCAAGGGCGGCGAGCGCCTTGATGCGGGCATTCTCGACGAAGGTGGTGCCGGTTTCCTCCGGCACGGGCAGGCCGAGCTGGCCGACGGAGACGACATCCACACCGTAAGGCGCCATCAGCGCCTTGAACTCGGAGAGCTTGCCATTGTTGTGCGTAGCCAGCACCAGCTTGCCGGTGAGACGGCGCCCCATCACGCCACCGCCTGCTTCTGCAACTCGACCAATTCGCCGATGCCTTTGCGGGCCAGCGCCAGCATGTCCAGGAACTGCTCCTGGCTGAAGGGGGCGCCCTCGGCCGTGCCCTGGATCTCGACGAGACCGCCCGAACCCGTCATCACGAAATTGGCGTCGGTCATCGCTTCCGAATCCTCGGCATAGTCGAGGTCGAGCACGGCAGTTCCCTTGGAAATGCCGCAGGAAATCGCGGCGACATGGTCCTTGATCGGGCTGACGGCGAGCATCTTGCGCTCGATCATCCACTTCACGCATTCCTGCAGCGCGACGAAGCCGCCGGTGATCGAGGCGGTGCGGGTGCCGCCATCGGCCTGCAGCACGTCGCAATCGACGGTGATCTGCTTCTCGCCCAGCCGCACCAGGTCGACCACGGCACGCAGCGAACGCCCGACCAGGCGCTGGATCTCCTGGGTGCGGCCGGACGGCTTGCCGGAAGTGGATTCGCGCCGCGTGCGCTCATGTGTGGCGCGGGGCAGCATGGCATATTCGGCCGTGACCCAGCCCTTGCCCGTGCCGCGCAGCCAGGACGGCGGCTTATCCTCGAGGCTGGCGGTGCACAGCACATGGGTTTCGCCGAATTTGATCAGGCAGGAGCCTTCGGCATAGCGGGCGACGTTGCGCTCGATCGAAACAGGGCGCAGCTCATCGAAAGCGCGGCGGGAAGGACGCATCGGATTCTCCAAATTTGTGGCCGCCTTGTAGCCCGGCCGGCGTCGCCTGTCACGGTGCCGTGCATATTGCGTGGCAGTGAAAGGCGGCAAGCCGAGACCGGGAGGATGTCGGCGTGGCCTCCTCTGAGCGGAAGTAACCTACCTGGAAGGGTAGGTGGTCGATTCAGAGGAAAATCTCATGAACCGTGTTACATGTTACAAAATTTGAAATTTGTAACATCGATTTTCAGCTCAGAACTTGTGTGCAAAGGAACGTGTTCCTATCTGATATGTTATTGATCAGGAACGATTATTTTATAGCTCCATGCATCTTGGGAGCGCGGCGCGACGGGCATTTCAACCTGGGGTCGCCTATCGCTTGAACCCCGCTTCCAAAGGGGCTATCGGAGGTGGGGAACGAAACTCACCTTTGGCGACAATCTCAGGGACATTACGTTATGGCACGTAGCAAGATCGCTCTTATCGGGGCGGGACAGATCGGTGGCACGCTGGCTCTTCTGGCCGGTCTGAAAGAACTGGGCGATATCGTGCTCTTCGACGTGATGGAAGGCGTACCGCAGGGCAAGGCTCTCGACATCGCCGAAGCTGCCCCGGTCGACGGCTTCGACGTCAAGCTCGCCGGTACCCAGAGCTACGAAGGCATCAAGGGCGCCGATGTGGTGATCGTCACCGCCGGTGTGCCGCGCAAGCCCGGCATGAGCCGCGACGATCTCCTCACCATCAACCTCAAGGTGATGGAGCAGGTCGGTGCCGGCATCGCCAAATATGCCCCGGACGCTTTCGTCATCTGCATCACCAATCCGCTCGACGCCATGGTCTGGGCGCTGCAGAAGTCCTGCGGCCTGCCGGCCAACAAGGTCGTCGGCATGGCTGGCGTGCTCGACTCCTCGCGCTTCCGCCATTTCCTGGCCGACGAGTTCAACGTCTCGGTGGAAGACGTCACCGCCTTCGTGCTCGGCGGCCATGGTGACACCATGGTTCCCTCCGTGCGCTACTCCACCGTGGCCGGCATCCCGCTGCCCGACCTCATCAAGATGGGCTGGATCACCGAGGCGCGCCTCGCCGAGATCGTTCAGCGGACCCGTGACGGCGGAGCCGAGATCGTCAACCTCCTGAAGACCGGCTCGGCCTTCTACGCACCGGCCGCCTCCGCCATCGTGATGGCCGAGAGCTATCTCCGGGACAAGAAGCGCGTGCTGCCCTGCGCCGCGCACCTCACCGGTCAATACGGCGTCAAGGATCTCTATGTCGGCGTGCCCGTGGTCATCGGCGCCGGTGGCGTCGAGCGTATCGTCGAGATCCAGCTCGACAAGGAAGAGCGTGCCGGTTTCGAAAAGTCGGTCAATGCGGTGAAGTCGCTGGTCGACGCCTGCAAGACCATCGCTCCCTCACTTGCCTGATCCCTAGAGCAGAACGCGTTCGAACGAAAACGCGTCTTTGGGATTTGAGGCGGTTTCATCAAATCCCAAAACGCTTTAGCCAATCTGGAGCAACTGGCCATGAATATTCATGAATACCAGGCAAAGGCGGTCCTGAAGGAATTCGGCCTGCCCGTATCGAAGGGCGTCCCGGCGCTGACGGTCGATGAGGCGGTGAAGGGAGCCAAGGAGCTTCCCGGTCCGCTTTATGTGGTGAAGTCGCAGATCCATGCGGGCGGTCGCGGCAAGGGCAAGTTCAAGGAACTGCCTGCCGACGCCAAGGGCGG
>NZ_JAXOUF010000036.1:0-26338 GCF_034424805.1 Labrys sedimenti | reverse complement strand
GACGACAACTTTCTCGCTTCAATCCAACTCGCTTCAATCCGTATCTGGATACGAAGTTATGAGTCGGTCACCTAGAGAGCTTCTGCGTACTTGTCATCGGTGTTCTGCTGTCGCGTACGGTCAATCTGAGCCACCTTGCCGGCATGTTCCCGACACGGGCCGAGATTGCTTCAAACTATCGCCGTCTCCAGCGCTTCTTCGAGCAGGTTTCGCTGGACAGCGATCAACCAGCCCGCGTCGTCGTCAGGGTCGCGCGGGTCGGATCGGGTCCGTGGCTTCTGGCCCTCGACCGCACGAGTTGGAAGTTCGGGCGCCGCGACGTCAATGTCCTGATGCTCGGCGTTGTTCACAACGGCATCGCCGTCCCTGTGATGTGGGACGTGCTCGACAGAGCCGGCAACTCGACCACGGCTCATCGCGAGGCCCTGCTGTCGCGTTTCTGCTCCGTATTCGGTGCCAAGGCCATCGCCGGATTGATCGCAGACCGGGAATTCGTCGGCACGGCTTGGATGACGTTCCTGGCCGAGAACGACATCCCGGGGACTATCGGGAATTACGTGTACGGGCTAGCGGTTGACCATCAGGCCGTCATTCTCCTCGGCTGCCATCGAGATGGTTCACATGATGTGCAAGCGCCAGGGTCGTTTCGCATTCAATCCTGCTTCTTCTCTCAAGGGACAGGTCGAGGCCATTGCCGACCGAAATCCATCCGGTGGAGCGCTGTCTTCCGCCTTCCCGGAACTTGCAATGCAACCCCCTGTCCTAGTTGCCCAGATTTCCAGATACGGCGCTAGTCATCGCTCAAGGTCAGCTCGCTAATCTCCATCGATCGTCAGCCTCCACCAAAGCCGACTCCGCATAAATCATGCATCTCGCGCCAAGGAAATCCCAAAAATCATAATTCTACTAAAGTAGTTATAGAACGAATAATTCTGTATAATTTCGTAAAATGACTATATTTTCAAAAAATGACTTTTTTGTTTCGAGATTTACCGATTGATGTTTCACTTTGATCCTCGTTGGTCCTTTATATCACCTCCATGATCGTGCAATGTCGGGAGGTCTGCGCGGGTGCTGGAGATTAGGGGGCCTCAAGCTAGCGCGGCGAGGAGATGTCCTTTCAAAAAGGCCGCCTCCAGTACGAGGCCGATCTGCGATCGGCAAACGGGGTTCTGTTCGGCTTGAAGGCACCTTTTTGATGGGGTGCTGTTAATCCGCACCAACTCGGTACCCTTAATCATGAATGTTCAGATAGAACGAGGCCGTTGCAGGAATGTACAAAGCGCTGCACGGTCGATGTTTCGGTAAAGGAGTTGAATTGAGGAAAGTTATCCCAATTTCTCTCGTCGTCTTGGCTGCATGCGGGTTGGCAGGGTGCAAGACGACATCCTATCGTTCGCATGGAACCTATTTCGCTGCGCCACTTGAACCGGGGCGAACGACCTTCCAGCGGCAGCGCGTTGCCGATGCTCCCCCGGCGCCGGGACAGACGACTTTCCGTGGGCAACAAACTTTCGATGCTCCTCCGGAACCGGGCCAAACGACGTTTCAGGGGCAGGGGAACGACGGTCCTCCCGAGCCGGATCAAACCTCCTTTGAATGAGAAGGAAACTCGGTGAGGGGTTCTTGGCTATTCATAGACCAAACGATCGCTTCATTGCGCGGTTGGCGCGTTCCAACCAGAGCTATGTCACAAGCACGGACAATCGAGCTTGGGATTAGGAGAAAGACGATGCGGCGTATTTTATTCACTGCTGTGATTGCCGGCGCGGCCGTTGTGTCCAGTGCGGCTGTCGCCGGGAACACACCCATACCAAAAGCAGCGCAAGGCGTGTGGGCTGAAGGCGGAAAATGTGGAGGGGCGACGGTGACCTTCACCGCCAGAACCCTTCAATACAAAGGTCAGCAAGCGCAGGCGGCATATTTCTCGCCCGGCGACAGTCCGCGTGGTTATGGCGCAATTCACTATGTGCAGGAAGGAAATGTGGACAACTTTGAATTTGCCAAGGACAAGGGGCTGTTGATCTACAATCCTGAGGGGTACGGGATGGGGAAGTCGGTGATCTACAAACGCTGCCGTTGAGCGTCGAACGAGGTTTCGACGAATTTTCCATTTGACACGATTTGGACGGTATTTTGGCCGTCAGGCGGCAGTAGCGTTTGGTGCATGGGATTTTCGATGCCGCGGGCTTTTTTAGGTCCTGATCATTAAAGGCGTAGGGCGTGGCAGAGCCCGATATTTCCTGCTCGCGATATCGTGCGGGTGACATGGCAGTAATCGCGGAAAGGCTGGTTTGTGATCCGACTCATTCTTCTCTTAATGGGCGCCGGCCCCTTACGCAAATATTGGTGGGTAATTGCAACGCTGTCATGCTTATGTCTGGTCCTCGGATTGATCTTCATAGCTGATCTCTTCGATACCGCGATCATTATCACGACAGATGTCATCGGCCTCCTTTTCATCATCGAGGGCGCGGTCCGATTGCTTGCACTGGCGGCGATTGGCTTTCCGAACGCCACTATTCCTGTCCTGAAAGCTTTGGGATTTTTCGCCCTGGGCTTCATGGCCGTCGACATTCCTTGGGATGACAACATTGTCGCCACCATCGTGCTTGGTGCGGCCTTGGTTTTCGACGGAATCTTCCGCTGGGCCGGTGCGGCTCTCATTCGTTCAGTCCGCTGGCGCCAAGCGGTCCTTGTCGGCCTCTTTGAGGTTATTATAGGCGTCCTTGTCTGGGCGCCCTGGCCTGTGCCGCACCGACAGACTGTTCCGTTCTGCATTGGTGTGGCGTTGATCGCCGCTGCTTGGAGTCTGGCTCGACTGAGCGTGCAACTGAGGCGGCTCAAGATTGGCGCGTCGGTAACCGATTTGCCTCTCTTTGCTGGGCCGAACTGGCACGCACGCGGTATTCTTCATCCTTCGCATGAGCAGCCTACTTCATGGAATAACGAGCAAGGTCTAACGGTTCACGTGTGGACGCCTATCGGTTCGGCCGTGAACCCTCAACGCAGGTTTTTAATCGATCGCTATGTCGCAGCAATCGATCAAGGCGGTGTCATATCGACTGGCCATGCTGCGATGTCGTTGGCGCCAAACATTTATGTCAGCCTATGTCCAGCCGATGATATGGATCATTCGCCGGAAGAGTTTGGGCGGCTGCTGCGGGCTGGGCCGGAAAACAACGTGCCGGGACGATTTCGCTCCTCCTTCGAAGAAGAATGCGCGAGTTGGCGCTGCCCCGATCAGGAAGTCGTCTTTCATCGCTACAACAGTGCCTCCGTCCGTGCATTTCTGGCCAGCTATCAGGCCGAGCCAATTTATAATCTGACCAACCGAAATTGTTCGTCGACAGTTGCCCTTTCCCTTGACGCTGCCGTCGAAGGTGCCCTCGGGCAGGAGCGCCCCTGGAAACAGTTGTTCCTATTGCTGACAGACCCCGCCATGTGGTTGCTTGCCCTGTGGCGGGCTCGAGCCGAGGCGATGACCTGGACGCCGGGCTTGATCCTCGATTATGCCCAGACGCTGCAGCATATCATTGAGGGACGCCGCGAAAGATGGCTCGTCCGTTTGCGGGAAACCCGCAAACGCTATGTACGTCAGCGTCGTGCATTGGTCGAGGAAGGGCAGCCGACCCGATCGAGCTTCCCGGCGATCATCTCGCTGGTGATGACGGGGCTCATCTTCGGGCTCAGTTACGGGCTCAGCGCTCCGCTGCTTGCGCTGAATTTAACGCAGATGGGTTTTGACGAGAGTTCAATTGGCGCGAATGCCGCCATGCACGCCGTCGGTGTGCTGGTTGCCGCTCCGCTGCTGCCCCGGCTGGCTTGGCGGGTGGGACCAAAGCTCCCGATAACGGCAGCATTGCTGGCGGCAGGAGCCATATTGGCGCTATTTCCAATTGCACCCTCCGTCTTGTGGTGGTTCCCCCTGAGACTGGCTTTGGGCGTTGCCTCGGAGACCATGTTCGTGATGTCCGAGACGTGGTTGAGCCAGCTCAGCGACGAATCAAACCGTACGCGCACCATGGCGACCTATACGGCTTCCCTCTCGCTCGGTTTTGCGCTTGGTCCGATGATTCTGACTGTGGTTGGAGCCCAAGGTCCGACCCCGTTTCTAATTGCTGGAGGCATTGCCCTTGTCGCTTTGTTGACAGTAGCAATGCCATGGGTTCGGGCGCCCGCGTTCGAGCGCCCGAGCCACACGAATCCATTTCGCTACGTCGCCCTAGCTCCGCTGGCACTGTTGGCGGCATTGGTGAATGCGGCCTTGGAAACGGCCGGAATGTCATTCCTGCCGCTTTATGCCATGCGGCTCGGTTGGGATCAGCAATCGGCAACTATGCTGCTTTCCGTTTTGCTGCTGGGAGCAATCGTTCTCCAACTCCCGATAGGTTGGCTTGGTGACCAAATGGACCGCCGAAAGCTGGTTGTAGGTCTCGCGCTAGCGTCAACCATTGGGGCGCTAATCTGGCCTTACGCGATCGGAACGCCACTGCTTGCCTACGCACTGCTTTTCCTATGGGGTGGCTTGTTTGTTGGCATCTATACGGTAATGATGGCGCTCATCGGGAGCCGGTTTCAAGGAGCAGACCTCGTTTCCATCTACGCGGTTCTTTCGCTATCGTGGGGAGTAGGTGCCTTTGTCGGTCCTAGCGCCGCCGGGTTGGCGATGGATCTAACGTTGCATGGCCTTCCTTATGTGGCTGCGGCGGCTTGTGCCGCTTTTGCGATCCTGGCGATATTGCGTAGGAGCGGTACGTGACAAAAAGGGGCGCTGACGAATTCCCGCAGCATCAGGCCCTATCTACACATGCAATCCGGCGCTGCAGCTCTTTGCTGTCGGTGCGATCCCGGCGAAAGCCGTCGCCCTCTTTTCGGCACGATGCTCTATTGGAGTGTGAGGTTTCCGGTAGAAGCAGAAGCCGTAACAATTTTGAGTGAATTTTCTCGATGTTTAGTGCCAGCGTGTCATGAGTTGGTGAACGAACGAACAACTCGGGTTTTTGGCACCGATGTGTTTGAGTGCCTCGATCGGCGTCCTGAAGTGTAACACCCTGAGTTGCTTGGCGTATTTGTTGGCGAGCAGCCAATCGTGGACATGGCGTCTCAAGTCGTCTTCTTCGATGCGCTCGATCGATTTGAGCTGATCGGCCGCGACCGATGTTGCATCCGTCGCCCACAGGCATTCGAGTCACCTTACCACATTATGCATTTATGCGAGTTCACTCGGCAACGACAACGGCTTTATCGCCCTCGTCGGATTTCTGACGGCGTTACTCCCCACTCACGCCTCATCAGCGCTGCCATATGAGTGTGAGCAGCAAAGCCTGCCTCCTTAGCGATCTCGTTGAAGGGCGTGTCTGTCTTGAGAATGAGATCACGCGCGCGGGCCATTCGAGCCGCGATAATGAATTGATGTGGTGTTTGGCCGGTATTTTTCTTGAAAGACCGATTAAAATGGCTTGGGGACAGACGAGCAATTTCTGCCAAAAGTTCAAGCGACAGGTGTTCTGCCAAGTTCTCCTGTATATAACTCGTAACTCGTTTCAAAGTCGCTGAAGATAACCCACCAGATGTCCTTGGGAGAGGGGATTTATTCAGAGTTGAATAAGTTCGAAGCAAGTGTATTGAATAAATTGTAACGATAGCGTCAAGCAACTCTCCGGATTTCGACCCTTCTAGCTCGCTTTTTGCCCACGTCGCCACAGTGTGGAGTTGCACGTCGATAAACCCTAACTTGGGTGGTCGCAATTCGAACGTTTCGTTGTCAAATTCAGTACCAGCCAACCGCTTAAGACGAGCTTGGTCGATGTCTACCCGCAAACTCTGCTGGCATATATTCCAACTCGCAGACGCACTACTCCCCGCGGGAACGATGTCGATCGCCCCAACCGGCGCAAAACCGGTGGATTTTCGATCACTATTGACTGCAATACTCCATTGAGGCTTGGCGGTGAGATGGAGATGGAACATATGCTCCGGCTGTACAAACCCGGTCGCATTGGGGCCGGTATGGGTAAAGGCCACCCCAGCGCCATCGAGGAAGACCTGCGGCCCCCATGTTTCTGACCTACCACACAACATTCCTGCCTCCCCAAAGTAGTGAACGTTAAAAGCACTGAGTGAAGAAGACCACCTATCACAGGACATCAACTTCCAGAATTATAGGGCCGCGCGGTATTTCCGCTGTTTCCAAATCAGCAACTTGTTGCTGCCATAGCGGCATCGAAGTTGGTTGTGTTGCAAATTTCCAGGCGGGCGGAGATTGACCAGCCCGCGGGCGGATTTCAGGCGACGATGGCCTCGAATTGCTGCTTGAGCGAAGGGTTTGGGTTGCTGACCCTGGAAAGGAGCCGTGAATGAGAATCATTGCCCTTGATGTCTACCGATCATTCGCTCAAATGGCCGTCTTGGAGAAAGGCAAAATCCGGGATGCGGGGAGGATCGATCTCGAACGCAGCCGCCTGTTGCAGTTCGCCACGAAGCTCAAGCTGGATGACGAGATCGTCATCGAGGCGACAGGCAATACGAGCGCGATCGTCCGGTTGCTGTCGCCCTTTGTGAAGCGGGCGGTCATCGCCAATCCGATCCTGGTCCGGGCGATCGCCTGGGCCAAGGTCAAGACCGACAAGATCGACGCGGCGGTTTTGGCCAAGCTCCACGCGTGCGGCTTTCGGCCTGAAGTCTGGATGCCGGACGAAGAAACCGAGACGCGTCGTCGCGTGGTGGCCGAACGAGCACAGCTCGTTTCCCAGATGACCCGTCTCAAGAACCGGGTTCATTCGATTCTGTAGGCCAATCTGATCCCACCCTACAAAGGCACGCTGTTTTCGAAGCGCGGCAGGACTTGGCTGGAAGCTCAACCGCTCGCCGAGGATCAGCGGCGTGTCGTCCTGCGCCATGTCGATGAACTCGATCGTCACGGTGGCATTGAGTATCGTGGCGGCCGTCGGCGACATCAAGCGGTTCTCATCTCCGGAAAAGCTCATCAGCTACTTCGGGCTCAACCCGCGGGTTCGGCAGTCCGGCGACAAGCCAGCCTATCACGGTCGTATCACAAAACAGGGCCGAGCCCACGCACGATCAATGCTGGTTGAAGCCGCATGGGTCATTGCCGGCGTGCCCGGCCCATTGCGCGCCTTCTTCATACGCATCCGAGACAAGCGCGGCAGACACGCTGCCGCGGTCGCGACAGCACGCAAGCTGGCGGTCATCGTCTGGCACATGCTGACCAAGGACGAGGACTACACCTGGAGCCGCTCGGCACTCCTGCACTGGAAGCTCCGAAAACTGGCATTGACTGCCGGCTATCCGTCTCATCGTGGCGGCAGGGCAAAGGGATCGGCTGCTGACTACAGCAACAAGTCGCTGCGTGACTGCGAGCGCGAAACGATCGGCAACGCCGAGGAAATCTACCGACGCTTCGTCGCTACATGGAAACAGCAATCACCGAAAGGGTGCTCGGGTGCCGCACATGAGGTGCGACGAACATAGGCTGCGCGACAGGCTTACAACCTCGATCCTGCTCTTTGCCACGCGGTCACCCGAGCCGCGACACAATAGCAAATTCAGCTTTGTTGTCCCATCCCACTGGCGACGAATGATAGCGACGTGCTCGCTCCGTCAAGGCCAAGCCGCGCATACCGCGCGGTGGCCTGCCGGCCAGCCTTGACCTTGCTGCGCGCGACGCTTCCTCGCCCGTCTGTCGGGCACAACGCCCTGGACGAATGCCCAGGTGGCAACTTCCCGGACATTCGAACAAGATCGCCCTTGTCAAATACATCCGTGAGATACTGGCTGTTGCGAATGCCGATAGCCTTCAGCTCCAACCGTGCCTCGCTTCGCAGTCGGCTTTCACTATCACAGGCGATAATGGCCTGCGGGTTGGTCTGGCTTCCATCGATGACGATGCACTCGGGTCTGCCGTGACGCTTCAATGCCGTGCGGATCAAGCGCTTGGCGGCCATCAGATCGCGGTGCTCGCTGAAGTGGAATTCGACAGTGTCGCCGACGCTGTCGATCGCGCGATACAGATACATCCAACGGCCGCGAACCTTGATGTACGTCTCATCAACATGCCACTTCCCGGTGACTGCGCGCTTTCGCAGGTTGAATCGCTCCAGCAACGGCGGTGAAAAGCGAACGACCCAGCGGTGGATCGTGGAATGGTCGACCCGGATGCCGCGCTCGACCATCATTTCTTCCAGATCACGCAGGCTTAAACTATAGGCCAGATACCAACGCACGCACAGCAGGATCACCGAGCGGTCGAAACGGCGGCCTGAAAACATGAAGTCATCCTCTGAATGAGGCGAACACTCATGCCGTCACAAGGTTGACGCCCAGTTTGCGACAGAACCCGACGAGATCGTTCAGAACCGCCGCAACACCACGGCTGCCAAGCGATTGTTGACGCGGCTGTCGAAGAAGCAGGGCGTCGCGCCGAAGCGGATGATCACCAACAAGCTGGCTCCTATGGCGCAGCGCGGAGGCAGGTCATGCCGGACGTCGGGCACCGATCGCACAGAGGTCTGAACAACCGTGCCGAGAATTCGCATGTGCCGCAACGAAAGAGGGAGCGGACGATGCAGGGCTTCCGATCGCCGGGTGGCCTGCAGCACTTCGTCTCGATCTTCTCTGCCCTCAGAAATCTCTTCGTCCCACCCAGCTCTAACCGCTCTGCCCTCGCCATCCACATTCATCGTCTGCAGGCCATGGCGGAATGGAAGGCCGTGACCGTCGTCAGCTGAGATCGGCGCAAAAGTCTCATTGCATTCATATGCAGATAACGTGACATCGCCCTTTTACCTTCCCAGAAATTTGCAACGCAACCGTCTGCTGTCGTGAGGAACACAGATCGATTCAGCAAAGCGCAACCATGTTCGTCGTCTCCCTACCTCTCTGACCCACCGGCGAAGTGGATGCCCACCGTGCCCCGGTCGACCTCGGCGATCGGCGCCTTGTAGACGATCTGCCCGTGCGAGATCACCGCCACCGTATCGGAGAGGTCGAGGATCTCGTCGAGATCCTCGGAGATGAGCAGCACCGCCGCGCCGGCATTGCGCACGGCGAGGATGCGAGCGCGGATTTCCGCCGCCGAAGCGAAGTCGAGCCCGAAGCAGGGATTGGCGACGATGAGCACCGCGATATGCTCCGCCGAGAGTTCGCGCGCCAGCACCGCCCGCTGCACATTGCCGCCCGACAGCGCGCCGATCGGCGTGTCGGGCGAGGGGCTGGCAACGCGGAAGCGGGCAATCAGCTCGCCTCCCTCCGCGCGGATCGCGCGCCGGTCGAGCCACCAGCCTAGCCGGCTCAGCGGCGGCTTCTCGAAGCGGCGGAAGACGACGTTGTCGGCGACTGACATGCCTGCCACGGTGGCGTTCTTCAGCGGCTCCTCCGGCACGACGAACAGCCCGGCCGCGTGGAAAGCACGACGCGTCGGCACGAAGTCGCGCCCGTCGACGGAGATTTGGCCGGAGGAAAGCGGGCGCTGCCCGCAGCACGCCTCGACCAGCGCGGCCTGCCCGTTGCCGGAGACGCCGGCGATGCCGACGATCTCGCCCGCTGCCACCTTGAGGCTCACGCCGCGCAGCGCCGGCCGGCCGTCATCGTCCTCGGCGAACAGTCCGGCTAGCTCCAGTGCCGGCTCGCCGGCGGGGAGGGGCATGACGCGGCGCTCCGGCAGGGCGGCCTTTCCCGCCGCCCCGGCACTCGCGGCGACCTCGCCGACCATCAGCGTCGCCATCTCACGGATCGAGAGCCCGTGCCCCCCGCCGACGATGCGCCCGCGCCGCAGTACCGTAACCGCGTCGGCGAAGGCCTGCACCTCGCGGAACTTGTGGGTGATCATCAGCACGGTGATCTCCCCGCGTTCGGTCATCGCCTTGAGATGGCCGAGGATCTCGTCGGCCTCGGCGGGCGCGAGCACCGAGGTCGGCTCGTCGAGGATCATGAAGCGCTGGCCGAGATAGAGCAGCTTGAGGATTTCGAGCTTCTGCCGCTCGCCTGCCGAGAGCCCGCCGACGCGCCGGTTGAGCGGCACGCGGAAGGGCGTACGCTCGAGGAAGGTCTCTATCCGCGCCCGCTCCCCCGCCCAGTCGATGACGGCGGGCGCGTCGCGCCGCGCGATGACGAGGTTTTCCGCCGCCGTAAGCGAGGGCACCAGCGTGAAGTGCTGGTAGACCATGCCGAGCCCTAGCGCCTGCGCCTCGCGCGGGTTACGTACCACCGCCTCGCGCCCGCCGAGCAGCACCGTGCCTTCATCGGCACGATGGAAGCCCATCAGGCACTTGACCAGCGTCGACTTGCCCGCGCCGTTCTCGCCGAGCAGCGCGTGAAACTCGCCGGCCGACACCTTCAGCGACACGCCGTCGAGCGCCCGGAAGCTGCCGAATAGCTTCGACAGGCCAATCGCCTCCAGCGCGATGGCGCCCGTCCCGGACGCATCCGGAGCGGTGATGAGGGAAGCCTCGGCGCTCATCGTCCTCTCCTCACCGGTTGATCGAGAGTTCGCCCGGCGCGTACTGCGCTGCGCGGCGGGCGCTGCCCGAGCCGGCCATGATCAGCAGCGTCAGCACATAGGGCGCGGCGTTGAGGAAATAGTAGCCCGCCGTGATACCGACCGATTGCAGCGCCGGCCCGAGCGCGCTGGCCGCGCCGAAGAACAGCGAGGCGAGCAGGCAGCGCCGGGGCTGCCAGCGCGCGAAGATGACCAGCGCCACCGCCATCAGGCCCTGGCCGGAGGACAGGCCCTCGTTCCAACTGCCGGGATAGCAGAGCGAGAGGAAGGCCCCGCCCACGCCCGCACTCGCCCCGCCGAGCGCGGTAGCGAACAGGCGCACCCGGTCGACGCCAATGCCGAGCGCCCGGGCGGCGGCCGCGTCATCGCCCGTCACCCGCACCACGAGACCCGCCCGCGTATTGCGGAACGCCCAGTCGAGCACGAAGGCGAGCGCGAGGCCGACGAGAAAGAGCGGGCTCACATCCAGCATCTGCGCCAGCGCCGGCACGCCCAGCCAGTCGCCCAGCGGTAGCGCGGGCAGGCGCGGCGCGCTCGGGTGGATGTAGGGCTTGCCGAGGAACAAGGCGAGGCCGGTACCGAACGACATCATAGCGATGCCGATGGCGATGTCGTTGACGCGCGGCAGCCGGCAGATCGCCCCGTGCAGTGCGCCCATCAGGAGCCCCGACCCGGCGGCGGCGGCCACGCCCAGCCACGGGTCGCCGCTGTGGTAGGAGATCGCGAAGGCCGCCATGGCGCCGAATACGAGCGTGCCTTCCAGCCCCAGATTCACCCGCCCCGATTTCTCCGTGAGGCATTCGCCGAGCGAGACGAAGAGGAAGGGCGTCGAGACGCGGATCGCGCCGGCCAGCAGGGCGATGAGGACGGTGAGGAAGTCGGCATCCATCATGGGCCCGGCCTCGCGCCACGCGGCTGGAACAGGGCGAAGCGCCCGTAGAGCGTCTCGCTGGTCAGCAGCGTCACGAAGATGACGCCCTCCAGCAGCGCCACCGTGGCGTCCGGCAGGCCGAGCCGTCGCTGGATCAGCCCGCCCGCCGCGCCGATGCCGCCGAACAGGATGGCGACCGGCGGGATCGCCAGCGTGTTGTGGCGGGCGAGGAACGACACGAGGATGCCGGTGAAGCCGTAGCCCGCCACCAGAGATACGTTGGCGGCGCCGTGCACGGTCGCCACCTCGAAGAAACCGGCGAGCCCGGCCGCGCCGCCGGCGAGCAGGCAGCACAGCACTATTAGCTTTCCGACCGGCAATCCCTGCCCGAGCGCCGTGCGCGGGTTGCCGCCGGCGATGCGGATGGCGAAGCCCGTGCTCGTCCGGTTGATCAGCAGATGCGCGAACACGCATGCGACGATGCCGGCCACCAGCCCCCAATGCACGGAGGTGCCGGGTATCGGCGCCAGCATCATTTCGGCGCCGATCGGGTGGGTGGAAGGCTTGTTGGGCGTGGTGGGATCGCGCAGCGGACCTTCCACGAGGAAGGAGAGCACGGCGACGGCGATATAGGTGAGCAGCAGGCTCGATATCGTCTCGTTGACCCCACGCCGGTAGCGCAGCACGCCGACCAATCCGACCCACAGCGCCCCGGCCAGCATCCCGGCGGTGGCCATCAGCGCCAAAAGCACCAGTGCCGGCGCCAGTCCGAGAAACGGCAGCGGCGCGATCGCCGCAACGAGCCCGCCGACGACGAAGGCACCCTCGCCGCCGATCACCATCAGCCCTGCGCGGGCGGGAAGCGCCACGCAGAGCGCGGTGAGGATAAGCGGCGCGGCGCGCTGGAGCGTGTTCTGCCAGGAGAAGGCGCTGCCAAAGGCGCCGCGCCATAGCAGCTCGAAGAAGGCGAGGGGAGACTGCCCCATTCCCAGCAGCATCGCCGAGAACAGCGCCGCCGCCACGAGGAGCGCGAAGGCCGGGACCGCGACGAACTCGGCGGCCCGGCGCAGGCGGCCTCCGCCCTGCGGCAGCGGCTCCGTCAGGCCGGTCCCCGGCTCAGCTCCCGAAACGGCGCCTTTTTCCATCCTGACCCGTACTCCAGAGATTGCCGTGCCGGGCGGCGATCCCGCACCGCCCGCATTCCGCGCCACGTCGTCGTGGCGTCAGGTCACCGAGCCCTCGATGCCGTCGACGAGGTAGTTGGTCGTCTCCAGCTCCGGTGCATAATTGCCGAGCGAGCTGCCAGCCGCGACGATCACGTTGCCCTTGTTGTCCTTGATCGGGCCGACGAAGATCGGCTTGCCCGTTTTCAGCGCCACAATGGCGGCGTCGGCGGCGCGGCGCGCCTCCTCGGTCGCCCCGGCGCCGTAGGGGGTGTTCGTCACCATGCCCTTGTCATAGCCGCCGACCGCGACGTTCGGTATCTTCTCCCCCTTCACTAGCGCCTCAGCGAAGCCCTTGTAGATGGTCTCGTACTTGTTTTCGGCGCCGGTAATGAACCCTTTGGGCGCGAGCGAGGCCTGCGAGGCGTTGTGGCCGCAGCTTTTCACCCCGCGCCGCTCCAGCGTCTCGACGATCACCTTCGGACTGTCGACATGGCAGGCCACGACGTCGCAGCCGGCGCCGGCCAGCGCATTCGCTGCCTCCGCCTCGCGCACCGGCAGCGACCAGTCGCCGGTGAAGATGAGCTTGACCGTCGCATTCGGATTGCCGAGCCGCGCGCCGAGCATGAAGCTGTTGATGTTGCGCAGCACGAGGCTGATCGGCTTGGCGGCGATGAAGCCTATCTTGCCGGTCTTGGAGGAAAGGCCGGCGGCCACGCCGTCGACATAGTGCGCCTGGTCGAGATAGGCGAAGTAGCCGCCGAGATTGGCAGGATGCCTCTCGGCCGACCAGAGCGTCGTCGGATGGCGGAACTGCACGTCGGGGTACTGCTTCGCCAGATCGATCATGAACGGGCTGAAGTAGCCGAAGGAGGTACCGAAGATCAACTTCGCGCCGTCCATCTCGATCATGGACCGCATCGTGTTGGAGACGGCGAGCGTCTCGGGGACGTTCTCCTCCTCGACGACGGTGACGCCCGGCACCTTCTTCAGCACCTCGACCGCCGTCGCGTGCGACTGATTCCAGCCGAAGTCGCCGCGTGGGCCGACATAGACGACGCCAACGACGAGCCCCTCCGCCGCGCGGGCAGGGCCCGACCAGCGGGCCAAGGCGAGCGCCGTCGAGCCGAGGGCAGCTCCCTTGAGGAGGCCGCGCCGATTGATTGATGCCGTCATCGCTGCTGCCATGGATGTCACTCCCTTCCGACCGGAAAAGCCTCCGCCGCGCCCGTCGCCACGATAGGCCGCTCCGGCGGGTATCTGCTTGTCGGGCGTCGCGCGCCCGGCATCGTTATTTGGCCGGCTGTACCTGCGCGCTTGAGACGATGGGTTCGGGCACGGCCGGTCGGACGATCCGCACCGGTGGCGGGGCGTTCTGCCAGTCGTCCACCGTCATGGTCCGCAGGTCGTAATAGTCGCGGGTCGTCACGTAGCCGTGTCCGCCCATGCGGCCGACCGCATCCAGCGCGGCATGGTCGACATAGTGGTTATCAACGTCCACCGCGTCGGAGCGGATATGGGCGGCGACCACCTGCCCGAGGATGATCTCGCGCGAGCGGCCGACCTCCAGCGTGAGGTAGCGCCGGCATTCCAGGCTCGCCGGCGCCTCGCCGATGCGTGGGCATTTCACCTGCGTACCCGGCACCGCCGTCAGCCCGGCCTCGGCCAGTTCGTCCACCGTGGCCGGGAACGGCACGGCGCAGACATTCATGCGTTCGACTAGCGCGTCCGAGACGATGTTGACGGTGAATTCCTCGGTCAGCCGGACGTTGCGCGCCGTGTCTTTGAAGGCCATGTCCGGTCGGTTCTCCACCCCGAGCGCGACGATGGCGGGGTCCGCCGATAGGCAGTTAAAGAAGCTGTAGGGCGCGGCGTTTACGCGCCCTTCCTCATCGATCGTGGTGACAAGCGCGATGGGGCGCGGCACGACGGTGCCGATCAGCAGCTTGTAGCGCTGGCGGGCGGTGAGCCCGGAAAAATCGAAGAACTCATGCGAGCAAAACATTGCGCCTCGACCGAATTGCGGCTGGAGGGTACGCCGTCGCGTACACTTTAAGCCAGGATTTTATAATTCTCGTATGCATGATGAAGATATTCAAGAATACAATATGTGCAACCGGACCTCGAAGTTGCACATAAAACGTGCGCCAGTGGCGCCGGTTGTCGAGATTGGATCGTCCAGTCTACACCGAGCTCCGGCCTCATGCGGCGCCTGCACGGCTGCGAGACACGGCAAGCCCACCGGGCGACGGGGCATAGGGAAAGGATTCTGCGGCGGCGGGAAGGACACGCGGACCTACGCCACGCGCCGGTGACGGGGCCTCAGCGGGCCGCGCTGTAACGCGCCAGAATGTCGGAAATTCTCACATCTGCCATCTCTTGGGGCTTCGGCAGGGCGCGCGTCTCCACTGCGTGAAGGTGCTCTTTCATGATGCCGATCGTGGCCTCCACATCGCCCGCGCGTAGTGCCGCAATGACGCCCCGATGCTCGGCCGTCGCGCATTCCGCCACATGGGGCCGGCCATAGACCGCAAGGATCAGAGAGCAGCGCGAAACCACTTCGGAGAGGTAACGCATGAGCAGCGCGTTGCCTGCCAGTTGGGCAAGGACGATGTGAAACTCACCTGCCAGCCGGCTGGCAGAAGCCGTGTCGCCACTGCGGGCGGCGGCCTCTTCCTCATTCACATGGGCTTCCAGCGCATCGCCCATCTGCGGGCGCCAATGCGCGGCCAGACGCCGTATCACCTGCTGTTCCAGACAATGGCGCAATTCGAAGATCTGCCGCGCCTCCTCGAGGCTCGGAATCGCTACGGTGGCCGTGCGCTTGCGCTTGATCTCGACCAGCCCTTCCTGGCTCAGCCGCATCAGCGCGGCGCGCACCAGCGTGCGGCTGATGCCGAAATGGGCGCCGATCTCATCCTCGCGCAGCTTCGTCCCCGGCATCAGGGCCTGCTCGATGATGGCTCGTCGAAGTGCCTGATAGGCAATGTCGGATCGAGACGAATTCTCCATGTCCCTGCCTCTACGGGTATCCCGCATTCTTGGGAATACGTGATCATGGGATACCGGGCAGGCGCCAGCGAGGCAAGCAGGCCGTAAACGCGTATTCCTACTCCGGACGCATTGGCCGAACTTGGATTCTGGATTGCCTTTTATCTTGAAAATCACGTATACAATATTTCGCATCCTTCACGAGAGATGGTCAGGACCTTCCATGGCTACACGCATTGTGCAAATGGCGCTGAACCAGCAGCAGCTCGAACTGATCGACCGGACCCTGGCGACCGGGGTCGCCACCGACCGGGCCGCGCTCGTCCGGCACGCGCTCCGGCGCTACGCTGCCCGCCACCTGCCCGAGCAGGATGCCTGCGCCCGCCCGAACGCGGCCGTCGGCTGAGGGAGCGATCATGGCGCGCGACATCCTTCTCGATTTCGTTCTTGAGCCCGGCACCGGCAAGGCGCTGGAGGTCCGCAAGGGCCAGATTATCCGGCTAGAGCAGATCGAGGGCGGTCAGTGCCTCGATTTCAACTGCTTCAACCTCCATGACTACAAGGAATATTTCCATACCGGCCGCACCCGCACGCTGCACGGCCTGCACCCCACCGTCGGCGATTTCCTGTGGTCCGCCCCGCCGCGCGAGCGGGCGATGATGTTCATCGCCGCCGACACGGCGAACGCCAACGACGTAATGTTCCCGCGCTGCAGCGCCAATCTCTATGAGTCGCTCTACGGCTTCTGCACCCACACTAACTGCCAGGACATCCAAGCCGAGGCGCAGCGCGAATACGGCCTGACGCCGGACGACGTGCACGATTCCTTCAACCTGTTCATGTGCACCGGCGTCGACGACAAGGCACGCCCCTACATCACCCGGCAGGCTTCTAGGCCCGGCGACCATGTTGACCTGTTGGCGCTGATGGACGTGCTGGCGGTGCCCAACATCTGCGGCGCCGACATCATGCGCACTAGCAATTTCGCGCTGAAGCCGGCGCGGATCATCATCATGCAGGCGACCGAGGAGGATCTCGCCGCCGTTCCCGCCCTGCCGAGCTGGCGCACTCAGCGCACGGTCGCCGATTTCCGCCAGAAGCAGATCCGCGTGGAACGTGAACTGCGGCGCGATACTTCCTATGTCGCTGAGTTCGTCAATGCGCCGCTCCGCACCACGCTGCTCGACGTGCCGCTCGACGAGGAGGAGCAGGCCCTCTTCACCGCGCTCAAGCGAAGCGACCTCTACGACGAAGACGGCGCGGCGCTGCGCGACATTCTCTTCAGCTGGTGGGAGGAGGAGCACCTCACCCGCTGATCCGACACAGGCACATCGAGGGGCTCTGTCGCAAAGTTGAATTGTAGACGGGCTTGGGCGGACCTGATCCGGTTCAGAGGGAGAGGATTTCGAACTGCTCGGCAAGGGACGGTGCTGGATTGAAGACATACCTCGCTTATCGTTTGCGCATCATATGAACCATCTCGATGCCAGACGTGATCATCACCGCACAGGCCATTGATTTGAAGCCAAGCATCGACCGGATCCGTCGCTCGATGCGACGGTGATCTTGCTCGATGCGGTTGTTGAGATATTGGCTGTTGCGAATGCCGATAGCCTTCAGCTCCAACCGTGCCTCGCTTCGCAGTCGGCTTTCACTACCACAGGCGATAATGGCCTGCGGGTTGGTCTGGCTTCCATCGATGACGATGCACTCGGGTCTGCCGTGACGCTTCAATGCCGTGCGGATCAAGCGCTTGGCGGCCATCAGATCGCGGTGCTCGCTGAAGTGGAATTCGACAGTGTCGCCGACGCTGTCGATCGCGCGATACAGATACATCCAACGGCCGCGAACCTTGATGTACGTCTCATCAACATGCCACTTCCCGGTGACTGCGCGCTTTCGCAGGTTGAATCGCTCCAGCAACGGCGGTGAAAAGCGAACGACCCAGCGGTGGATCGTGGAATGGTCGACCCGGATGCCGCGCTCGACCATCATTTCTTCCAGATCACGCAGGCTTAAACTATAGGCCAGATACCAACGCACGCACAGCAGGATCACCGAGCGGTCGAAATGGCGGCCTGAAAACATGAAGTCATCCTCTGAATGAGGCGAACACTGATGCCGTCACAAGGTTGACGCCCAGTTTGCGACAGAACCACTCAGTTGCGTCCGGTTCCAGCGCAATGTCGATGGCCGTAACGGGATTTTCCTGCGCTGTTCCTGGGCCAAGCAGCAATCCGAAGCCCGCTACAAGCACTGCCATGAAGCTCAAATATTTATGATTTTTACTTCCTCCAACTCAGACTTATGTCCTCGAACATGGCAGGGCTCAACGGATCACAATCGGCCGCCGATCGATGACGACGGGGCGCGGGCGAACGACCGTGCGGGGAGCGACCACAACCGGCCGCGGCGCGACGACCACCGGCCGAGGAACGACAACCACGGGTCGCGGCGCAATGACCACGCCCCTGCCAGCCCGGACGCAGCCGCCGAGCGGCCCGCGATAGAAGCCGAAACCGCATCCGCCCGCGATTTTTATGACGCTGTATGTCGTTGTCTGTGACAGGGCGTAAGAGGTCGGCATGGCCTGCACCCCAAGTGAGGTCAGCGCTAAGAACGTGGCGCCCATGGCAGCCTGGGCAATCTTGGCGAATATTTTTGTCACTTCTTATCCTTCAGATACATAAGTACTCAATTCCGTTGGGGCGGAGTCAGCGGCGTCGAAGGTGCAGCGGCAGAAACAAAAGCAACTCGTCTCAGCATCGAATTTCCCTTTCGTGATTCAGCAGCGGCTTCGGCCGGAATGTGCCTCTACCCGGCTCTGGAAAGTGGAGTTTCCGCACTGTCGGAACTTGGAAGGAGGCGGCGAAGATCTTGCTCGCCACCTCCAGCTGGTCGGCGCTCAGTTCAGATATTCGACCTTCAGATGCTGGATCGTGCCATTGAAGGCGAAGGGCTTGCGATCAAAATACGCAAGCGAGACCGGGGAATAGCTGTCTCGGCCGACGTCAAAGGCATCATTGGCAGTAAAGGTGCCCGCTGCCGAGCGTGGGACACGACCCTTGCTGACTTCTTTGCCGTCAACGCGGATGACGATGTCGAGAGGCGCGGGCCGGGCGCCGCTGGCCTTGCGCGTTGTTTCAACCTCGATCTTGACCTTCCCGGTCGGCAGCGGAGCTGACGTCTCCAGCCGCGTCCGTTCGATCTCGAACAGATTGTACTCGTAGTGGAGCTTCCCGTCCTCGACCCACAGGGCGATGCCGCCCGAGACGGCCCCAAGTGCGTAGAGCACACCCTTCGAGTCGGGCTGCAAATCCGCATCGATGGTGACGAGGTTGCTACGCGATCCGAGCTTCGGCGCGGTGAACTCGGGAACGCCGACGACCTCCTGCGTGTAGTTGAACGTCTTGGCAGGATTGGATGGCTGGTCTTCCGGGTGGAAGATCGCGGACCATAGCGCGCCGCCCACCGGATAGACCTTATTATCTTTCGCGCTTACCTCGAAAGCCTTCTTCAGCTCGTCGAGTTTGCCGGGATTGGCGGCGGCGACGTCCTTGGCCTGCGAGAAGTCCTTCTTGAGATCATAGAGTTCCCAGACATCGTTCTTCGGCGACCATGTCATGATCGAGGGATCGACGCCCGCTTGCCAGGGCACCCTCGGCCCGAATGCCGACGCGATCCATCCGTCCTTGTAGTAGGCGCGACTGCCCATGACCTCGAAATACTGCTCCTTCTTGTGGTCCGGTGCCGTCGAGGACATGAAGGAATAGGCCATGCTGGTGCCGTCGAGCTGATCCTGGCTGATGCCGTCGACGAGCTTCGGCGGCGTGATGTGCAGGATGTCGTAGATCGTCGGCACGATATCGTTGACGTGATGGAATTGCGGACGCGGCGTCTTGTCCGCCTTGATCCTGCTTGGCCAGGACACCGCGAGCGGCGTGCGCGTTCCGCCGAAATGCGCGGCAATCAGCTTTGTCGACCGGTACGGGGTAGAGCCAGCCCAGGCCCAGCCGGCATGGTACATGTTGTCCACCTTGGGCGACCCGAGCACGTCCAGCCCGCCGAGTTCGTTCATGGTCCGAATGTGATCCTTGATCTCGGACGGAATGCCGTTCTGCGCCAGGAATTCGCTGATCGTACCGTTCTGGCCCTCCGCACTCGAGCCGTTATCGCCCCAGATGTAGAAGACGAGCGTGTTGTCGCGGATGCCGAGCTCGTCCAGGGCGTCGATCAACCGGCCGGCCTGCGCATCGGCGTGTTCAGTGTATCCGGCGAACACTTCCATGAGCCGACGCTGGAACGGCTTTTCATCCTCGGGAATATCGGCCCATGCGGCAAGCGTCTTCGGCCGCGGCGTCAGCTCGGTGTCTTTCGGTATCCAGCCGAGTTCCTTCTGTCGGGCGAAGACGCGCTCGCGCATGACGTCCCAGCCTTCATCGAACTTGCCCTTATACTTGTCCGCCCATTCCTTGGAAATGTGGTGCGGACCATGGGAGGCTCCGGGGGCCCAGTACATGAAGAAGGGCCGGTCCGGAGTCAGCGCGTGGACCTGCTTCATCCAAGTGACAGCCTTGTCGGTCATGTCTTCGGTGAAGTGATATTCTGTCTTCCCTTCGGACGGATTCACCCGGACCGTGTTTTCGACGACCGCAGGCTCCCATTGCGAGGATTCTCCGGCAAGGAAACCGTAGAAGTAGTCGAAGCCGATCCCCTGGCCGGCCGGCCAGTTCGTATAGGGGCCGACGGCCGTGGTCTCGTTGGCCGGCGTGTTGTGCCACTTTCCGAAGGCACTCGTCGCGTAGCCATAATAGCCAAGGACCTTCGCCGCAGTCGCGGATGTGCGCGGGATCCGGCCGGAATAGCCATCCCAGTCGTTCGCCAGTTCGGTGATCTGGCCGGAGCCGACGCGATGGTGATTGCGCCCGGTCAGCAGGGCCGCGCGGGTTGGTGAGCACATCGCAGCATTGTGGAAGCGGTTATAGGTGACCCCGTCCCCGGCGACGCGGCTCAACGTCCGCGTCTCGATCACGCCGCCGAAGGTACTCGGAAGCGCCGGGCCGACGTCGTCGAGCATGATCACGACGATGTTGGGCGCATTGGCGGGAAGATGCGACTTCACCGGCAGGGGGCTGTAGGTCGATTCCGCGATCGTTGGCCCGGCCTTGCTCCCCGAGGGCGTTGATGGAAACGGCAGCGATTCCTGGGCCATCACGGGCGATCCCAACATCAGGAGCGTCGTGCCTGCGCCCAACCAGCGCGCTCTGAATTTGTGACTAGGAGGCCGTTTCATTCAATTCTCCGTTCCGGACAACACATCTGAACCCGACATGGCTTGTCGATGTATCGATCGCCTCGGCATGTCGGGCTGCCGGTCGATAGCGGCGGCAGTAGTTCGGAGCGCACAGGTGCGATCCGCCCTTCAAAACCTTCCGTGGGATTTTTATGTGGGGGAGACACGGATCATAGCTGGCGGCCTCGAGCCCCCCGCGAGGGTTTCTGGGTATGCAGCAGGCTTTCGTCGCGTCCGCCTCGTGCTTTGGGGCGAACCAATCGGACGTCCACTCCCAGACGTTCCCGATCATGTCGTAGAGACCGTATCCGTTGGGCGGAAAGGCCCTTACGGGCGAAGTGCGGGAGTATCCGTCGAGCTTGCGATTGAGCGTCGGAAACGATCCTTGCCAGGTATTGGCCATATGCCGACCATCGGGGGTCAGTTCCGAGCCCCAGGCATATTCGGCCTGTTCGAGGCCCCCTCTGGCGGCAAACTCCCACTCCGCTTCCGTTGGGAGATCCTTGCCCTTCCATCGCGCATAGGCCAATGCGTCGTGGTGGGTTACGTGGACAACGGGATGATCGTCCAGCCCTGCAATGCTGCTGCGCGGCCCATAGGGTTGGCGCCAGCTGGCGCCCTTCAGGAAAGACCACCATTGCGACCAGTCGCGGAGATCGACGCGTCCCGCCGGCTCCTGGAAGACGAGCGACCCTGCATACAGCATCTCCGGCAGGATACCGGGATAGTCCCGAGGGTCGGGCGCGAATTCGGCAAATGTGCGATGTCCAGTCGCGGCTACGAACTCGGCAAACTGTGCGTTGGTGACAGGGGTCTCATCGATGAAGAAGTCCTCGACGCTGACACGATGAGCCGGCTTCTCTTCGGGGTAGTGATGATCCGAGCCCATCCAGAAGATTCCGGCTCTCACGAAGATCATGCCATCGTGCGCATGCTCTGATGACACGTCCCCGTGAACCGCCTCTGCCTGCATAGCCAGCCTTCCCGTCACCCTGCATCCCGATCGCTCTCATGAGGCGCCAGACGCCGAAGCGCGACGCCGGCCCGAGGACAGACACCGGCTGCTCGGCGGGCTCCCGCAGATCGGAGGCCGGACCGCCCCGCACACGCAAGCCGACATCAAGCCGATGGCGAGATCGCACGCCGTTGCGAGCATTTCGTGCATAGGTAGGCCGCCCGTCTTGCCATATCGCGCCAATCGCGTCCCGCTATGCTCCGTCGACGAACGCGACCGGGTCGATCCTGCTCGGCCTTGTAGCGGCAATTGCCTGCGGTACTTTCGTAGGCTTCGTCAACGATTTCGTCATTGCGAAATTCCACATCAATGCGCTCATCACGACACTGGCCACGATGCAGATCGTGCGTGGCCCTGCCCTGAGGCGTGCGCCCTTATGATCGCTCATCTGGCCTTCCGAGAGCAGCATGACGATCGGACGGCCCTCGTCGTCGCAGACGGTGTGCAGCTTGGAGTTCAACCCGCCTTTGGTGCGTCCGATACGGCGGGGAACAGCCCCTTCTTGAACAGGCTCGCCGCCGTGCGATGGGCTTTCAGGTGCGTCGCGTCGATCATGATCCGCTCGGGCTTCGGCCCTTTGCCGGCGAGCCCTGCGAAGATCCGGTCGATGCTTGGCTTCAAATCAATGGCCTGTGCGGTGACGATCACGTCTGGCATCGAGATGGTTCATATGATGTGCAAACGACAAGCGAGGTATGTCTTCAATCCAGCACCGTCCCTTGCCGAGCGGTTCGAAATCCTCTCCCTCTGAACCGGATCAGGTCGGCCCACGCCCGTCTACAATCCAACTTTGCGACAGAGCCCTTCTGGCCGGTACTGCGCTTGCCGGAACATGGTGAGCGTATGGGCTGGCTCATTCATACGGCTACCGGAGCCGCCTCGAAATGAGCTTTCGCCATGGCGAATAGCGGACGTTCTAGTTAGTAGAAATCGCCTGAAACGCCCTAGTCATTTTCTTGACGGCGGCCTCAAGCTCAGCCGGTGTATAGGCGGCGAAGCCCATCAGAAATCCGGCGTTGCCTCCGCCGGCAGCATGCAGTGCGGACAATCCCAGCAACTCGACGCCGACCCGCCGCGCTGTGTCGACAATGGCGCGTTCCGGCAGGTCACATGTCAACACGCAGGGCATTTGCAGCCCGCCGATGGGGACGCGCGCCTCGACAAATTCGGAGAGATGCTTGCGGACTAGCTCGGCCAACACGTCGAGCCGCTGGGCATAGATTCCGCGCATGGTGCGGACATGCGCCCCAAAATGCCCGCCCTCCATGAACCGGGCCAAGGTCAGTTGCGCAACGGATGCGTTATGCCCGTCCAGCAGTGTTCGCGCCACGGTCATCGGCTTCACCAGTTGCGGCGGCAGGACAACGTAGCCGATCCGCAGGCCGGGAAAGAGGGACTTGGTGAAGGTGCCGATATAGATGGTCCGGCCGTTCGGATCGAGACCCTGCACACAGGCCATCGGCTTTCCGGCATAGTGGAACTCGCTGTCATAGTCGTCCTCGATGATCCAGCCCTGATGTCGGGCTGCCCATTCGATCAGAGCGAGACGGCGATCCAGCGTCAGCGTTACCCCGGTCGGAAACTGGTGGGAAGGCGTGAGGAACACGGCCTTGATCCTTCTCGGGTCGTCCATGATCTGTTCGAGCATGATCCCCTGGCCATCGACGGGAACAGCGAGGCATTCCAACCCCGCAGCTTCGAATGCCTTGCGCGCACCGTAATAGGCTGGGTCTTCGATGAAGATCTGGTCGCCGGGATCGAACAGCATGTTCGCACACAGCGTCAGCGCCTGCTGCGAACTGGTGAGCACAATCACCCGCTCGGCCGTCGCGCGCGCGCCGCGTTCGAGGTTCACATAGTCGGCGATCGCCCGCCGCAACGGCTCTGAGCCTTGCGGATCGCCATGTAGCAAGGCCTGCGTACCGACTTCCTTCAATACCTGCCGCTCGAGCCGCTCCCAAAGCGGGAGCGGAAAAGAGCGCGTTTCCGGCACGCCAGGCGCTAATGGCCGAGGTGACAGTGTCTCGCGGACGCCGCCGCCGCGGAACATGGCAGCGCCTCGCTTGCTGAGGTTTGGAGCCTCGTTGCGCAACAGTGCATCTCGTCTTGATCGCCGATGGCCGGGTGCGAACTCAGTCATCTCGGCCACGAAACTACCGCTGCCGACGCGCCGTTCGATAAACCCCTCCGCGTGAAGCTGGGCATAGGCGGCTTCTACCGTGTCGCGCGAGACGCCGAGAGACTGGGCTAGTCCGCGCGAGGCCGGAAGCGGCTTACCAGGGCCGATCGCCCCATCGAGGATCAATTGCCTTATCGCCCGCTGTATCCGCGCATGACGTGGCATAGCCGCATGCCCGGGATGGGCCAGCCATGCCTTCACGGTCTCCAATTGGGAATGCTTGAACAAATGGTCTGGCTCATAGTGAATAAATGGCTGGATGCATCAGTCCATTTGTCGGCTAGATGTCAAGGCATCCTTTTCCCTTCCAAGCCCCGGTTTCAGGAGATTCGTGAGAACCATGCCGAGCAGTCCGTCACCATCGCCTCTTCAATTGAATGACCTTGCCCATCCCATCGTCGCCGGGCTTATCTCGGTCATCGTCAACTATGGTGGCACGTTCATTCTGGTGTTCCAAGCGGCAAAGGTGGCCGGTCTGAGCCCCGAACTGACGGCGTCCTGGGTGTGGTCGGTCTCGATCGGCGTCGGGTTGACTGGCCTCTTCCTGAGTTGGCGCTATCGCGAACCGATCATCACGGCTTGGTCGACGCCGGCAGCGGCCTTTCTCGTCACTGCGCTTGCTACAACGCCCTATGCCGAAGCGGTGGGCGCCTACATCATCTCGGCTGTCGCCTTTGTCTTGCTCGGGCTTTCGGGGTATTTCGAGAAGGTCATCCGGCTGATCCCGCCGGGTATCGCTTCAGGGCTACTCGCGGGGATTCTGCTCCAATTCGGCATCGGAGCCTTTGGTGGGGCGAGTAGCGATCCGGTTCTGGTCGGGTTGCTGATCGTCGCCTATGTGTTGCTGAAGCGCTTTTCTGCGCGCTACGCTGTGGTCGGCATATTGATGATCGGGTTTGTCTTTCTGCTCGCGCAGGATCGCGTCGATCTGTCTGACCTGCAACTCAAGCTCGCCACGCCGATCTTTACCATGCCGGAATTTTCGCTAAACGCCCTTCTGAGCGTGGCGCTGCCGTTGTTTCTCATCACCCTTACTGGGCAGTACATGCCGGGCATGCTGGTGCTGCGGAACGATGGGTTTAAGACGAGCGCCAATCCTATTGTGACCGTGACCGGGCTCGGCTCGCTTATCATGGCTCCATTTGGTTCGCACGCCTTCAACATCGCCGCGATCACGGCGGCTATCGCCACAGGACGGGAAGCGCATGAGGACCCTTCGAAGCGCTGGATCGCCGGGATCGCGGCGGGCGTCTTTTATGTGCTGGTCGGTGTGTTCGGGGTGACGCTCGCGGCGGTCTTCATGGCGTTCCCGGCGACCTTCATCACTACGCTAGCCGGATTGGCGTTGCTCGGCACCATCGGCGGAAGCCTCGCCGGTGCCATGGCGGACCTAGCGTCACGTGAGGCGGCGCTCATCACCTTCCTCGCCTCGGCTGCGAACATCAGCATGCTCGGCGTCGGCGGGGCCTTCTGGGGGCTGGTGATCGGGCTTGTCGCCTACATGGTGCTGAATGGCCGGTCACCCCGGAGGCAGCGCGCCAAACTGGTGGTGAAAGAGAAGCCAGCCGAGTGATGACCATGCAGCCATGCATCGTCTCCATCCAGAGGGCAGGTTGTGCATGGGCATGACGCGGCTGTGCCGATGACATGCGGTGCCGTCTACGAGATAAGTCGGTGGGCCTCGGCGAAGCCCTGATCGGTGGCAATGAACCGTTCCAGCATCGGCAAGATCAGTCGCTTTGGATCGGCAGTAGGCTGTAGGGCCCAACGATGTCTGGGCGATGGATTTTGTTCACGACCAACTCGCGACCGGAAAGAAGCTGCGGGTTCTGACGGTCGTCGACACCTTCTCGCGCTATGTCCCGGCGCTTGATCGGCGTCACAGCTATCGCGGCGAAGACGTGGTGCAGACATTGGAGCGGGGGTGCAGGCAAGTCGGCTATCCAAAGACGATCAGGGTGGATCAGGGTACGCAGTTCGTGTCACGAGATCTCGACCTCTGGACCTATGCCAAGGGCGTGACCCTGGACTTCTCACGTCCGGGAAAGCCCACGGACAACGCCTTCATCGAAGCCTTCAACGCTGGAGCATCCATTCGCTTCAATGATGAGATACGCTGCCTCCTGACTATGGGCAGCGCATCGGCGTTTCATACGTCAACCCCGTCGCATAAGTGAAGCAACCGGCAAGGGTGGGATATCGGCACGTCTATTCCTAGCAAACGAGGAAGCTACGCAGCAGTGCGAAATAATCCGCTTGGATCATCGGTAAGCAGACTTTCTAGCAGGTCGCGCCGTGCCTTTAATG
>NZ_JAXOUF010000035.1:0-27786 GCF_034424805.1 Labrys sedimenti | reverse complement strand
GAGACCAAGATCGGCGTGCTGCTGGGCTCCATCCTTTCGGCCGTATTCGGCGCAATCTTGCTGCGAACCACGAAACCGGAACATTAAACGTTCAATTGCATGCGGCGGCGCACAATGATATTCCAGCGCGCCGTCCCCATATGGGAACCGGTTGTACATCCGACAATTCACGGAGAAGGACTTAAGACAGTGGGTTACAAGGTCGCCGTCGTGGGCGCCACAGGCAATGTGGGCCGCGAGATGCTGAACATTCTGGCCGAGCGGGCATTCCCCGCCGATGAAGTGGTTGCTCTGGCTTCGCGCCGCAGCCTGGGCACGGAAGTTTCGTATGGCGACAAAACGCTGAAAACGCGGGACTTGGCCACTTATGACTTCTCCGACACCGACATCGCGCTGATGTCGGCCGGCGGTGACGTATCCAAGGAATGGTCGCCGAAGATCGGCGCTCAGGGTTGCGTCGTCATCGACAATTCCTCGGCCTGGCGCTACGACGCCGACGTGCCGCTGATCGTTCCGGAAGTGAACGCCGATGCGGTCGCCGGCTTCTCGAAGAAGAACATCATCGCCAACCCGAACTGCTCCACCGCCCAGCTCGTGGTGGCGCTGAAGCCGCTGCATGAGCGCTTCGGCATCAAGCGGGTCGTCGTCGCCACCTACCAGTCGGTCTCCGGCGCGGGCAAGGAAGGCCTCGACGAGCTCTTCGCCCAGACCAAGGCCATCTATGTCAACGATGCGGTCGAGCCGAAGAAGTTTCCCAAGCGCATCGCTTTCAACGTAATCCCGCACATCGATGTCTTCATGGAGGACGGGTATACGAAGGAAGAATGGAAGATGGTGGCCGAGACCAAGAAGATCCTCGACCCCAAGATCAAGCTGACCGCGACCTGCGTGCGCGTGCCGGTGTTCATCTCCCATTCGGAAGCGGTGAACATCGAGTTCGAGAAGCCGGTGACGGCCGACGAAGCCCGCGACATCCTGCGTTCGGCGCCGGGGTGCCTGGTGATCGACAAGCGCGAGCCCGGCGGCTACATCACGCCCTACGAGGCCTCGGGCGAGGATGCCACCTATATCTCCCGCATCCGCGAGGACATCACGGTGGAGAACGGCCTGGACATGTGGGTTGTCTCCGACAATCTGCGCAAGGGCGCCGCGCTCAACGCCATCCAGATTGCCGAGGTGCTGATCAACCGCAAGCTTCTCCCAGCCAAGAAGAAGGCGGCCTGAAGGTCTGATGTTTGAAAGCCGCCGTTCGGGCAACCGGACGGCGGCTTTTGTTTTTTGAGCAAAGAGCGATTTCTCCGAATCGCACTTCTTCTCTACGTTTTTATTTTGGCGCGTTTTCTTGATCGAAAAGTCTGTCAACTTTTCTGGAAAACGCTTTTGAGCTCCCATGTCCAGCGCCGATTCCGCCGTTCACCGTCCCGCCCTGCCGTCCTCCGTGCTGGCGGCCCTGTTCGTGCCTTTGTGGTCGACGGGATTCATCACGGCGCGGCTGGTGGCCCCTCATGCCGAGCCGCTGACCTTTCTCGGCCTGCGCTTCGTGGCGGCCGGCGTTCTGCTCGGGCTCTATGCGCTTTGGAGCGGCGCCTCCTGGCCCCAGAGCGGCCGGGCCTGGCTGGATGCGCTCGTGGCCGGCCTGCTGATCCACGGCCTCTATCTCGGCGGCGTATTCTGGGCCGTTTCGCATGGCCTGCCCTCGGGCATATCGGCGCTCATCGCCGGCCTGCAGCCCCTGCTCACCGGTCTCCTCTCCAAGCCACTGCTCGGGGAGGAGGTCTCGCGCCGGCGGGCGCTCGGCATCGTCATCGGCGCGGCCGGCGCCGGACTGACCCTCATCCCCAAGCTCGGCGCGACCGGGGATGGCGGCATCCCGCTTGTGCCTCTCCTGGTCTGCCTGGCGGGCATGATGGCGATCACGCTCGGCACCATCTGGCAGAAGCGGCGCGGGCGCGGCGCCGACCTCGCCACCAACACAGCCGTGCAATATGCCGGCGCGATGGTGCCGATCCTCATCGGCGGCCTCCTCACCGAAAGCGGCCAGTTCGACTGGGCCTCCGCCGCCGCCTGGACGGGCCTTGCCTGGTCCATCTTTGGCATGTCGATCGGTGCCATCCTGCTGCTGATGGTGCTGATCAAGCGCGGCGCGGTGGCCCAGGTCGCCGCCCTGCTCTATTTGGTGCCCGGCGTCTCTGCCCTGATGGCCTGGGGCATGTTTGGCGAGGGGCTCACCCCCATCCAGATCGCCGGCCTCGCTATAGCAGCGCTCGGCGTGGCGGTGGCGAACAAGGGATAGCTTCCTCGCTGGCGCATCAAACCGAAGGTGGGACGCGCGGAAGCTTCAGTCGGCTTCGACGACAAACATCCTCGCTTGCTGAGCCTCCCGACGCTCGGCCTTGATCGGCGCATATCTCTCGGAATTGTAGAAGGCTAGCGCCTGGGCCAGGGTTGGAAACTCGAATACGCCAGCCATTGGCAGAGGCTGCTCGTCGCCCTCAAGAACCTGCGCAACGACGCCGAAGTGCAGAATCCGCCCGCCAGCCTCTCGCAACGCTGTCTCAAAGCGAGGAGCAAGCGCGGCCTGCTTGGCTGGGTCCGTCACCCGCAGATTGACATGCACATACGCGGCCATCACACATCTCCAAATAATGTATATACACTATTATGATTACGCCAGGTTGTCGAGGGTGCAGACGTGAGCGGGATTGATCCAGAATTTCTGAGGGGCGTCGCCATCGAATGCCCGGGCTTTCAGGCTCGTGCGACGGCGCGTGCAGTCACGCGTTATTACAACGCCTGCTTCAAGCCGCTCGGGCTGACGGCCGAACAATTCAGCCTCTTGGTCGGGGTTGGAGCGGCCGAGGGCTCGACCCTCATTGACCTGGCAGTCAGTGCTGGCGTCGATGCAACAACGCTGAGCCGAAACGTACGGAACCTGGAGGCGCGAGGTCTGATCAGCGCTGAAGGTGGACGTGGCCGTGCAGGTAAGCGGTTGAACTTGACCCGTTCCGGGCATCGCCTCATGGCAGACGCCTTTCCCTTATGGAAATCGGCAAAAGCGGAGCTGTCCCGCTATATGGGCGATGACCGGCTTCGATCAGCAACCCGCGCAATGGCAGAGTTGGCCGAGGCGGCAGCCTCGGCATAGATCCCGCCCCTACTGTCCGTAGGTCGCGGTAATCGTGGCCGAGGCCAGGGCATTGGCGCGGATCGTGAAGCCGATCATCGCGCCGCTGGCATCGGCAGGCAGGTCGAGCCTGGGCACCTTCAGCGCGGTGATCGTCAGGACATAGCGATGGGCGGGGCCTGGCGGTGGGCAGGCTCCCATGAAGGCGGGCATGCCCGCATCGTTGCGCCCCTGGACCGTCCCCGATGGCAGCGCCTTGCCGTCCCCTGCCCCGGATGGCAGCGATGTCGCGGAGGCCGGGATGTCGTATACGATCCAGTGCCACCAACCCGAGCCCGTCGGTGCATCGGGATCGTAGAGCGTCACCGCATAGCTCCTGGTGCCCTCGGGCGGGTCCTTCCAGCTCAAGGCGGGCGAGACGTTTCCGCCCGAACAGCCGAAGACGTTGGACACCTGCGCCTTGGCGAGGGTCGCTCCCTCGCTGATATCGGCGCTGGTCAATTCAAAAGCTGCGACAGGCTGGGTTGCGGTCAATCCCAGCGCCACGGCGCCAGACAGGATGTATTTCATGGTTGAACTTCCTTCGTTCAAGGAAGCGATCCTGTCATCCCGTTAGCATCACGGCAGCGCCATCCAGCTCGAATTTCGTGCCGTTTCGATCAAAGTCGCGATGATGCCCCCTGATCTCGCTGGGTGCGAAACCAAAGCGATTGCGAAATCGTACGGAAAATCGTGACGCTGAGTCATAGCCGACCTCGAGAGCGATCCGCGTAACCGGCTGGTCCGTCGACTGCAGCAGGTAGAGCGCAGCCGTCATGCGGACATCGATGAGCAGGTCGGTGAAGCTGGTGCCGCACTCGGCGAGATGCCGCCGCAGGCTCGGCTCGCTCATGCCGATGGACGCGGCAACCGCAGCCGCACGCCATAAACGGGCCGGCTCGGCCACCAGCTTCCGGCGCAGGCGCGCCACAAGATCGTTGCTGCCACGCAGTTCGAAACGATACCCGAACCCATCCAGCCAGAGCAGTATCTCGCGGACACGCGCCGCGGCCACCGCTTCGGGCAAAGTCTCCCGCTCCGCGATAGCCCGCGCCGCAACATCGCAAGCGTGCCGGAACGCCGGCGATGGACCAACAAGGACCTCGATCCGGCGCAGGGGCGGGAGATTGGCGACCCGCAGGTCCTGAAAGAGAGCCGGTGCGAAATTCAGGGCGACGGCGCGATAGGGGCCGTCGGCGGCCGGCTGGTTGATCACGTCGAAGTCGCAGCCATCGGGCACCAGCACGATCTGGCCGGCGGAGGCCGTCAGTTCGACACCTTCGCTCCGGATGATTTTGCGTCCACTTTCGACAAGTACCAGGCCGGGCCCATCGGAAGCGAGCCTGCGACACAGCAGCGAGGCGTGCTGCACGACCTCCGCCGCGCTGCCGATGCCCGGCCACGAACGGATCGTCCGGCCCAAGGCCAGATCGCCCGTGGAGATATCGCTTTTGCTCACCCTCTTGGCCTCGCATCAGAGCTGCGGCGACTGTCCGGGAGCGCTACCGCGAAAGGCAAGCACCACTTCAGGCAAGCCGGGCGACCCAAATCGTCGCCCCTCCGCAATCGGGATCTTCCACCACATGCGAGACGATATCAAAGCCGTCGGTTTCCAGCAGCCGGCGGTATTCCTGCGGATCCAGGCTGCCGTGGTAGAGCGGCTCGCCCTGGAAGGAGCCGATTGCCTCGCCATGCTCGCTGCCGCTGGTGAAGATCAGCACCGAATGATGTCTCGCATGCCGACGGAAGGTCGCGAACATGCTTCGCTGGTCTGCCGGCGGGAGATGGAAGAAGCTGTTCCAGGCGATGATGCCGTCGAAGGTCCGCCCGAGTTCCAGGGTTCGCATGTCCCCGACCAGCCAGTCATGACCTGGAAAGCGCGCCTTGCAGAGCCCGACCAGGGAGGGAGCGGCATCCACGCCGGTCACCCGATGCCCTCGTTCGACGCAATGGCGGGCGATCGGTTCACCGGCTCCGCAGCCGATATCGAGGATCGATGCCTGCCCGGCCGGCAGAAGCGCCAGGAACTGATCGAACCAGGTCGCCTCTAGGAAATGCCGGCGCCGCAGTTCGTCCCAAGCGCCGGCATGGGCCTCATAGAGGCCCGCGACACGGTCTGCGAGGTCACCTGCTCCCTGCCCGCCCGGCGCAGGCGCCATGCCTTCAGCCGCCCTGGTAGATATAGTAGCGTACGCCGTTGCCCGGATCGACGAAGCTGGTCCTGGTGCGGTCGCGCACCTTCTGCCCCGCCGTGAAGCGGCGGCAGCGTCCATCCGCCATGTGGTTGTCGAACTCGCGCTGGAATTGCTCCCCGGAGGCATGCAGCGCGCCGACATGCTGCTGCGTGCGGCAAGCCACGATGGGCCGCTCCAGCGACCGTGTCACCGACTCCACCTTCGGCGGCGTGGTGGAGCAGGCGCCCAGCATGGCGAGCGGGGCAAAGAGCGTGCACAGACGGAGCATCGGGGATCCTTGAGCGAATGGGAGGCTTATTGCTCCGCGAACGCATCATGGCAACACACGCAAAGCTTGTTGCCGTCGGGATCGCGGAAATAGGCGCCGTAATAGTGGTCATGATACTCGGGCCGTAGTCCAGGCGCACCCTCGTCCGTACCACCATGGTTAAGGGCTGCTTGCCAGGCTCGCGCCACGGCGGTCCGGTCGGCGGCCAAAAGGGCGATCATCGGACCATTACCGGGCGTCGGAGCCTGCCCGTCGAAGGGCCGGCCGATCAGGAAGATCGGGCGCGGAACACCAGGCCTGACCCAACCCGCCCACGGCCGTTCGTCCTCGCGAAAGCGCGGGACCAGCCCGACTTCCCCGAATACGGCCTCGTAGAAGCGGAAGGCCCTTTCGAAATCGCCGACGCCGATGAAAGTGTGCGAGATCACCGTCCTACTCAACCGTCACGGTGCTGAGGTCCTCGAAACGGCTGAACAGGGCCATGTCGTCGCGATGGATCATCTCGCTGGGGCCGGCCCAGCCGAGAATGTCCTCGATGCTGCGGCTCTTCTTGCCGGCAATCTGCGCCGCCTCGCCGATGTCGTAGGCCACCAGGCCGCGGCCGATCTCGGCGCCGGAGGGATCGCGGATGATCACCGCGTCCCCCTGCGAGAAGGTACCCTCCACCCGCTTCACCCCGGCCGGCAGTAGGCTGGCGCCCCCGCGTAGCGCCTTGGCGGCGCCAGCATCCACATGCAGCGTGCCCCGCGGTTCGAGATGGCCGACGATCCATTTCTTGCGGGCGGTGACGGGATTGGACGGCGTCAGGAACCAGGTGCAGGGACCCCCTTCCTCGATGCGCAGCAGGGGCGAATCCACCTTGCCCGAGGCGATCACCATGGTGGTGCCGCCGCCGACCGCGATCTTGGCTGCCTCGACCTTGGTGCGCATGCCCCCGCGCGAGAGCTCGGAGCCGGCATCGCCGGCCACGCCCTCGATCGCGGCTGTGATGCGCTGCACCACCGGGATCAGGGTGGCGGCAGGGTCGAGATGCGGCGGAGCGGTATAAAGGCCGTCGATGTCGGAGAGCAGCACCAGGCAATCCGCCCCGGCCATGGTGGCGACGCGGGCCGCCAGCCGGTCATTATCGCCATAGCGGATCTCGGTGGTGGCGACGGTGTCGTTCTCGTTCACCACCGGCACGCAGTTCATTTCCAGGAGCTTGTCGATGGTGCGCCGGGCGTTGAGATAGCGCTTGCGCTCCTCGGTATCGCCGAGCGTGACCAGGATCTGGGCTGCCGTCAGGCCCTGCGCGCTCAAGGTCTCGGCCCAGGCCTGCGCCAGGCCGACCTGGCCGACGGCCGCCGCCGCCTGGCTCGATTCCAGCGCCAACGGGCCCTTGGGCAGGTGCAGGAGCGTGCGACCCAAGGCGATGGCGCCTGAGGAGACGACGATCACCTCGGCGCCGCGCTGGGTATGACGGGCGAGATCGGCGACCAGGGAAGTCAGCCAGTCGCGGCGCAGCTTGCCCTTGGCCTGGTCGACCAGGAGGGAGGAGCCGATCTTGACGACGATGCGACGGAAGGAACTGAGTTCGGGCATGGCGGGACGGAGCTGAAGCGTGGTGGGAGGCGCGGTGGCAAGGCCATCGTACCGGTCAACACGGCCTAATGCGGCCAACGCCGTTCGACAAGCGCAAACACGAAGCAGCGGTGGCAGATCGGAGCCGGCAGGGCGTTCCCGGCCGGCGCCCGTCCCGCCAGATCACATCACTTCTGCTCCTCGCTCACCAGCAGCAGCACCTTGATATCGGTCTTGGGTACGTAGTTCTTCACCACCATCTCGAACGTGGTCGGGCCGATCTTCTTCACGCCTTCGCCGCAGAAGGACACCAGCGTCTTCGGGTCGCCCTTGTCGACCACCAGGCGGAAATCGCCGATCGGGCCAGCCCAGTTGCCGCCTGAGGTGATAACATAGGCCAGATATTGTTCGTAGCTGACGAAGGTCTTGCCCTCATCGGCCGCGGCGCGCTTGCGCAAGGCTGCCGCCGCCTTTGTGAAGGCCGCATCGGTGCAGAAATCCTTCTCATAGGACTTGCGCTGCTTGGCATCGAGATCCGGCGATCCGAATACCAGAGACGAGACGCCGCCGTGGCTGGGCACGTAGTCCTGCTGGACGATCACGTCCTTGCCGGCCGGGAACACCTGCTTGCGCCAGAATTTCGAGCGCAGGGTCCAGGATGGGTAGTAGACTTGGCGCTCGCCCTTGTCATCATTGTAGCTGTCTTTGTAGACGATGCCTGCATCGACGAGCGCCTTGCGATCAACTTCGCTGAGGGCATTGATGGCTTTCTCCGTCGCCTCCACGGTCGGCAGCAGCGGAAGCTTGAGCGCCTTCAGCCTATCGGTGATCTCGACATCGGGCTTGCCCTCCTCCAGCAGGAAGACACGCTGCTCCACCTGCGAGTCGACCGGCTTGCCGTCGACCTTGGTGGTGAATTTCAGGAAATTGTCGCTGGTAGGATCCGGAATGTCGGTAATGCCGGCCGGTCCCTGCCCGGAGATATCGGGCATCGGAAAGGCCACCAGCGCCTCGTAGTCGGCATTGGTGAGATTGCGGAAACGGTAGCTGATCTTCACTGCCTTGATGGACAGATAAAGGTCCTCCGAGACGAGAGCGATCTTGTCCGTCTTGGTGAGCACGAGCCCGCCCGCATCAAGGGAGGCCAGGGTGTCGTCGGCCCGCGCGGGCGATGCCAGCAGGGCGGCAAGAACGGCAATGGCCGGAATGAAACGGGGCACGAGCGAATCCTTACAACAACATGAAACAAGCGCGGCGAGCATATAGGTGTCGCCTCCCCGGACACAACGTCACTACATGGCCCAGGGGAGTGTTCGCGCATGGCAATCGTGATCACAGCCCAGATCCGAACCTTTCTATTCTTTGCGACTCTATCTTGTGGCTAAGCTCATCGGGGCGATCTTAGGGCTTGGCGGTATGGTAGGAGGAATGCAACAAATAGACCTGGGAACATGAAACGTCGGCTTTGGCAGACAATCAAACCAACGGATCGCGCAAAACCTGTTTCGGATAAAACAAGGGGTCGTCCATGGCACGCAGCGCAAGCCGCTCTCGCTCCGGTGCAGCACAAACCCGCCACAGCCAGGCGGCAGCGCTGATCGGCCAGCGCATCGTTGCCGGGGAATGGGCGGTCGGCATGGCACTGCCGACGGAGGCCGACCTCTCGCGCGAGCTCGACGTCTCCCGCGCCTCGCTGCGCGAGGCCATCAAGCTTCTGGCCGGCAAGGGCCTGCTCTCCTCCACCCCGCGCCGCGGCACCATCGTGCAGCCCCATGCCAATTGGAACCGGCTCGACGTCGACGTGCTGGTCTGGCAGACCTCTGGCGGCGCCACCAAGAGCTTCGTCAAGGACCTGTTCGAGCTGCGCCGGATGATCGAGCCGGAGGCCGCGGCCCTCGCCGCGCTACGCGCCACGCCGGAGCAGCGGGCCGCCATCGCAGAAACCTTCGAGGCGATGGCCAATGCCGAGGACATCCAGCTTTCCATCGACGCGGATCTCGCCTTCCACCGCGCCATCGTGCGGGCCACCAACAATGTGCTGCTGGCCGCGTTCCAGCCGGCGATCGAGGCTTCGCTCGCCGTGTCCTTCAAGGTCTCGCGTGCCGGCAATGTGCTGCTGCCCTACACGGTGCCGATGCACCGCGCGGTGGCCGAGCCGATCCTCGCCGGCGATGCCGACGGTGCCCGCAAGGCGATGCTCGCCCTGCTCGACCGCTCCGAAACGGATGCGGAAAGCGCGGCCGTCGAAGACAAGAACTGAGATAGGCAGAAAAAGGTACAGCCCGTCTTCGCCCTCACGGGCGAAGACGGGCTGTACCTTTTCATGGATCCGAAAATCGGCCCGATCAGTAGGGATTGACCACCTGCGCATCGGCAATGCGCGCGGCCGAACCGAAGTCGAGATTATAGATGTCGGGACGGAAATGGGCGGTGCCGTCCGGCGTGACATAGGCGGTCATGTAGACCCAGTGCACCGGCACACGGTCCGGGATGGCTTGGTCCTTGCGGGCACCGGTCGCGATTTCCTGGCCTACACGCTTGGCGTCCCAACCCGAGCCGAGCAGCCAAGCGGCGAGGTCATTCACGCCCTGCACGCGCACGCAGCCATGCGAGAAGAAGCGGTCGACCGAGCCGAACAGGCGCTTGGACGGCGTGTCATGCATGTAGACCGAATCCGAGTTCGGCATCTGGATGCGCAACTGGCCGAGCGAGTTGCCGGCCCCATAGGCCTGACGGATGGTGTAGTTGGCGGCCTTGCCACTCGACCAGTCGATCGTCTTGGGATCGATGGTACGGCCCGAGCCGTCGATCACCGACATTCTCTGACGGGAGAGATAGGAGGGATCGCGCACCATATGCGGGCCGATTTCCTTCTTGATGATGGATTGCGGCACCGTCCAGGTCGGATTGAAGTTGATGGCGCTGATGGTGGCGTCAACCTCGGGCGAGGGATTCTGCGGACGGCCGACCACGGCGATATAGCGGCGCGCCACCTCACCATTCTCGATGGCCTCGACCTGGGCGCTCGGAATGTTCACCACCACATAGCGGCGGTTGAAATCGATGAAGCGGGCGCCGACGCGCTCCATGTTGTGGCCGATCTGGACTAGGCGGTGCTGCACGGAGACAGCCATCTGGGCACGGGTGCGCTCATCGATCTTGCCGGTGGCCTGCAGGCCGTAGCGCTGCTGGAAGCGGCTGACGGCAGTGGTGAGCCTGGCATCCCATTTGGGATTGTCGCGCTCGGATTCCGGCAGATCCTTCTCCATCACCAGGCGCTGGCGCAACGCCAGCACGGCACTGCCCGTGGCGCCCTGGGACAGCCCGGCAGGCGGGGCAGCGGGGAAGCCGCCATTGCGCGCGATCTGGGCATAATATTGCGACAGACCGTTGAGACGGTCGAGCGAGCCGGCATCGAAGGTCGGCATCGAAGACCACGGCGTGGCCGGGATCTTGATCGGCGTCGAGGCGGCATAGGAAGGCCCGGCCGGAACCGGCTTCTTGGCGACCTTGGGCTTGGCCGGCGTAGCGGCAGGCGTCGCGGGCGCAACATTGTCGGCCGCCGACGGGGCTGTCGGAGAAGCGGGAGCGGCAGGTACCGAGGCATCGGGGACCGCGGCCGTCGTCGGGGCGGGAGTGGTCGGTTCGGGAGCAGCCTGCGCGGCCGGCGCCGGGGCGGGGCTGGCGGGCTGGGGCGCCTCTGCAGCAGCAGCGGGAGCGGAGGGGGCAGCAGGTGCCTCAGGAGCTGCAGGCGCAGCGACCGGAATGTCCGCTGTGGGCGGAGTGCTGTCCTGTGCCAGTGCCGGCGAGGCCAGAACCAGGGCCAAAACGGAAACGGCGGCCAGAACAAGAGGGGTAGGCTGCTTCATAGCAGGAACTTCCACGCTGGTTGCCGAAACGTAAGGTCCGGCACAAAAAGGGATCATAGGCAGCCCTCTATCACGCGACCGGGCTGCGCGGTATGGCCGCCACAGTCTTGCCGCACGATTGTCGGACGGCGTGTCCGATTAACCACATCAGCACTATGTGCTCCGAACTTAATCCGAAGTTTTGGCCTCAAAAGGGCAGAGCTTCTTCATAGCCGAGCAGGGTTAACAGAAGATATGCCGGTCAGGAGCGCCCTCCCTCCCGCGCAGCCAGGGCATAGAAAAGGCGCGGTTGCCTTCTCCCCTTGCGAGGAAGGACAGCCGCACCTTTCGAGATTGGGAAAAATGGCGCTCGAGGTCAGCGCGTCGCCACCGGTTTTTCGCCGCGATAATCGTAGAAGCCGCGCTTGACCTTGCGGCCGAGCCAACCGGCCTCGACATATTTCACCAGCAAGGGGCAGGGCCGGTATTTGGAATCGGCCAGGCCCTCATGCAGCACCTGCATGATCGACAGGCAGGTGTCGAGGCCGATGAAATCCGCGAGCTGCAGCGGCCCCATCGGATGGTTGGCGCCGAGCCGCATCGCCATGTCGATGGATTCGACCGTGCCGACGCCCTCATAGAGCGTATAGATCGCCTCGTTGATCATCGGCAGCAGGATGCGGTTGACGATGAAGGCCGGAAAATCCTCGGCGACCGCGACCTGGCGGTCGAGCTTGGTGATGAAGCCCTTGGCGGATTCGAAGGTGCCGTCATCGGTGGCGATGCCGCGGATGATCTCGACGAGCTGCATCACCGGCACCGGATTCATGAAATGAATGCCGATGAAGCGCTCCGGCCGGTCGGTAGCCGCGGCCAGCCGCGTGATCGAAATCGACGACGTGTTGGTGGCGAGGATCGCCTCCGGCTTCAGATGCGGGCAGACATTGCCGTAGATCTTGACCTTGACGGCCTCGTTCTCGGTGGCGGCTTCGATCACCAGATCGCAGACGCCCAGCCCCTCCACATTGGGCTCGGCCTTGATGCGGGAGAGCGCTTCGTCGTTCTGGGCCTGGGTGATGACGCCCTTGGAGACCTGGCGCTTGAGATTGCCGTTGACGGTAGCCAAGCCATTGTTGACCCGATCTTCCGACACGTCGTTGAGCACCACGTTCAATCCGGCCAGAGCGGCGACATGCGCGATGCCGCTGCCCATTTGCCCGGCGCCCACAATCCCGACCGTCCTGATATCCACCGTCATTTCCAGTTCCCTGCCATTTGCTCGATCTTATCGAGGCAATCGGCGCGTGGGAAGACCGCAGTCGCAGCTTTCCTGCAGGCCTGTCGGTCGAAATGGTCGCATTCGGACGTCGGCCTCTCACGAGGAGGAGCGCGTCCCATACGGCCCGATCTGCCGGAAGAATATCATGAAACGGGCTGCCTGGAAAAATGCGGCTCGACTAAACCATAGTTTCCTTAGATCAAGCCATGCCCGCCATCGATATGGATGGTCTCGCCCGTGGTGAAGGCACTCGCCATCAGATAGAGATAGGCTGGAGCGATATCTGCGGGGGTCGCGATCCTGCCCACCGGCAGGCGGTCCGCCATATCTGTGAAGAAGCCGGTCTTGGCCTCCCCGACGATCTCGTCCCACATCGGCGTATCCACCCAGCCGGGTGAGACGATGTTCACGCGCCTCGGCGCCAGTTCCAGTGCCAGGGCGCGTGCGAAAAAGCTGAACGAACCGGCGATGGCCGAAACGACCGCGCCTCCCGGAACCGGTGGCCGGTCCTTGTTGATTCCGGAGGTGAAGGTCATCGAGCCGTCACGTCTCAGCGTGGCCGCGGCGTGCTTGGCCAGCATGACGGCGCCGATCAGCTTGTTGTCGACGAAGCGCCGCACCATCGCCATGTCGGTGCCTTCGATAGGGTCGGCTGGCGGCGGCGTTCCGGCCGTCGACACCAGGTGATCGAAGGCGCCGGCATTCCGGAAGAGCCGGTCAAGATCGGCCTCCTCCGTCATGTCGGCCACGACGGATCGCACCTGTAGCCCCGCATCGAGGCTTTGCTCCGCGGCCCGCAACTTGTCGGGCGAGCGGCCGACGATCACCACTTCCGCACCATTCTCGACGGCCGCCCTGGCGACGCCAAGGCCAATGCCGGAACCGCCGCCGACGACGACGATCTTCTGTCCCGTGAGCGCTGCCATGGGAAACCTCCGATTGTCTGCGTTCAAGGGGATGGGTCAGGTTTGGCCGGCATAGGCCGCTTCGAGATCGGCGACGATGATCTTGCTCATCTTGTACATGGCCTGCCGAACCCGATCCGCCTTCTTGCGGTCGGGATCGGCCATCAGCCGCAGCGTGATCTCCGGGACGACCTGCCAATAGACGCCATATTTGTCCGTCAGCCAGCCGCAGGGCTTTTCGGAGCCGCCATCGGCCGTAAGCGCCTGGTAGTAATAGTCGGTCTCGGCCTGGTCGGAGGTCTCGATATAAAGCGAGAGCCTTTCATTGAAGGGGGGCATCGCCCCCGCGTTCAATGCCGTCAGGCGCAGCCCCTCGAGTTCGAAGTCGTGGACGGCGTGAGGCACGGTCTTGTTCGTACCGGCGACGAAGTCGGTGAGGACGATATCCTCCAGAGCCCGGCCGTTACGGAAGACCGAGAGATAGAAGTCGCGCGCCTCTTGCGCATTCTTGTCGAACCAGAGGAAGGGGCGGATGCTGGCCATGACACTCTCATGCGGATTGATCACAAATCTCGTGGCAAAGTGATCAGAAAACCCTCGACAGACAAACCATGATTTGGCAAAAATTTGTGACTAATAATCACAAATCAGATCTCAGGCTACGGATCGCGATGGCTCGCAGGCTTCCCCCGCTCAACGCCTTGCCGAGCTTCGAGGCCGCGGCCCGGCATCTCAGTTTTTCCCGCGCGGCCGAGGAGCTCAACGTCACCCATGGCGCCGTCAGCCGGGCGGTCAAGCATCTGGAGGAGCAGCTCGACGTACTGCTGTTCGAGCGCGACACCCGGTCGGTACGGCTGACGACGGTGGGCGAACCCTATGCCAGGGCGGTGCGCGAGGCGCTTGCTTTGGTCACGGCTGCCACAGCGGCGGCGACTTCCCGCCACTCGGCTTCCACCTTGAATGTCAGCACCTCGGACGGCTTTGCCGGCCGCTGGCTGGTGCCACGCCTCTATCGCTTTCACCGCGCGCATGGCGACATCGACGTCAGGGTCTCGACCACCGGCAAGCTCACCAATTTCCATGGCGACGGCATCGATGTCGCCATTCGCTATGGCGGAGGCGACTATCCAGGGCTGAGCGTCGAATTCCTCACAGGCGAGGAGGTGTTCCCGGTCTGCAGCCCGAAATTATTGACAGGCTCGCACCCGCTGCGCCAGCCCGAGGATCTCAAGCACCATGCGCTGATCCATGACGGCTTTCCGATCAACTGGGCGAACTGGCTGGCCAGTGCCGGGATCGAGGGTGTCGATCCGCAGGCCGGGCTGACCTTCGATTCCTATTCCTTCGCCGTCGACTCCGCCGTGCAGGGCGAAGGCGTGGTGCTCGGCCGCACCATGCTGGTCGCCGGTGACCTGGCGTCCGGGAGGCTGGTGCGCCCCTTCGGCCATGCCGTGAAATCGCGGTCGAGCTTCTATCTGGTCTATCCGCCCGAAGCGATCCGCCAACGCAAGGTCAAGGTCTTTCGCGACTGGATTTTCGCAGAAATGACGGCGACCGGCGACCATCCGCGCTGACGCTGCAGACAGGACGCTCAAGCCCGGTCTGTCGATCTCCAGATCGGGTGTACCAAAAACAGGCTGGCCGCGCCCCGGCTCAGTTCGAATCGTCGTTGTTATCGGGATTGTCAACCTGGCAGCCAATGCCATGGCAGCCCTGATAATTGCCCTGGCTGTCGAAGTTGGGATTGCCCTGCTTGTCGAACTGCGGTCTGGTATCGATGTTCTGATTATTCGACGACTGAGACCAACTATTAGTGTTGCCGTTGGTGTTGGCCCTTTGCTGCCTAGCCCGGAAATTGGCATCGTTCCTGTCGAACCAAGCCTGTTGCGCAGCGGCCTGTCTCGCCAGGTCGGCGGCGCGCGACTGAGCGGCAGCGGTCATGCACTGGGCCAGCGCTTGTGAACCGGGCGCAAAGCCCTGAGCCTGACATTGACGGTTATCGTTCGTCATATCGATGGCGCGCTGCTGCTCGGCGGTCTTGCAACCAGCCAGAAGGGCCAGGGCACCAAGAGCGACAAGAACACGTGTCATCTCGAGCTCCATTGCGGTCATCAGCGTCAAACGGCGGAGACGGTCAGTTGCTTGCGGGAACCGGGCAGCTCGCGTCCCCCTCCCCGCAACTCAGATAGGTTTGCAGGCCCTTGGTGCGGGCCTGCGTGACCGTGTCCAGGCACATGGAGTAGACCATGGGATAGATGCTGCCTCCCGAGGAACCGGATGTCGCGAAAGCGCATTCGGCGTCGCGGAAGGCCAGCCAGGCGCGCTGCGCGGTGATCAGCAGCTTCTTGGCGTCGGCACTGTCCTTCAGGCGCTGCTCGATCTGCTTATAGGTGGCGTTGAGCGCAGCATCGGAAGCCTTGAAGGCCTTGTCGGCGCATTCGTTCATGTCGGCCTGGGTGGAGGCATTGCTGCAATCGGCCGTGCTGGGCGTGCCGGACGCGGCAGCCTGCGTCGCGGCGGCGGGCGCGGCCGGAGCGGCGGCCACGCCTTCGCGCTTCAAAGTCAGGATGCCGCCATCATACCAATAGAGCGAAACGGTGTCGGCCTGTACCGGCCTGACCACTGCGCCGGGCCCCCACTGGGCCGAGCCACACAGCACATTGAAGCCGCCCTTGACGCGATAGCCGCTGTCGGGATCGTTTCGGTCGGCCGGGGTCAGCTTCGGGATCGCTTTGCAATTATCGCTCTGGTCGAGCGGCTTGGCCTTGGTACCCCTAAGCCAGGTGATCTTGTCGGCGGCGAATTCGACCTCCGCACCCATATATTGCGGATCGTTGTTGACCAGCGCCTGGACTCCGCTGCCAGAAACCTTGACGCCTTGCACCTTCCATTTGCCGATCAGCGAAGTGTAATTCAGTTCTGTCGCCCCTACCGGCAGGATCGATACTGCCACAATACCGCCCGCCAACAGCACAAAGATCGTTCTCATGCCCGCATTCCCAGCTTTTCCTGCCGCACAACGCCTTGCTCGACTACGCAGCATTGCCCCATTTCCATGAATAGGCTGAAAACTCGTCAAGTCAAACCGTTTCGAAGTGTAATCATACCACTTCCGTCACCCTCCCCCCTCGTTCGATGCGATGGTTTGATGACGATCCCGAGTCTGGCCTGGATTGGCCCGGATCCCTATTGCTCCTATCGTCGGGCTGGCCTTAAAGCGTTTTGCGATTGCTCGGAATCACCGAAAATCGCAAAGACGCGTCGGAACAAAGAGTTGGAGCAAACAAGCGTTCGTGTGTGAACGCGCTTTGCTCTAGGGTTCCCCGCACTCCATTATCTCAATTATACTGGCCCGCATGACCATTTCGAACGAAGACGAGTTGCTCAAGCTCAGGGAGATCGGCCGCATCGTCGCCAATACGCTGGCGGCGATGGGGGCTGCGCTCGAACCGGGCATCTCCACGGCCGAGCTCGACGCGATCGGCCGCAGGCTCCTCGAACGGGAGGGCGCCCGCTCCGCGCCCGAGCTTTGCTACGGTTTTCCCGGCGCGACCTGCATCAGCGTCAACGAGGAGATCGCCCATGGCATCCCCGGCCAGCGCCGGATCGAGCCGGGCGACCTCGTGAATATCGACGTCTCCGCCGAAAAGGACGGCTTTTTCGCCGATACCGGTGCGTCCTTCGCGGTAGAGCCGGTCTCCAAGGCCACCCAGCGCCTCCTCAGGGACGGCAAGCGGGCGATGTGGACGGGCATCCGCCAGGTGGGCGCCGGCCTGCCACTCGCCAATATCGGCAATGCCATCGGCGAGTTTGCCCGCAAGAACCGCTATACGCTGGTGCGCAACCTCGCCAGCCACGGCGTCGGCCGGTCGCTGCATGAAGAGCCCAAGGAACTCGCGACCTGGCCGGACCGTTCGGAACGCCGCAAGATGCAGGAGGGCCTGGTGTTCACCGTGGAGCCGTTCCTTTCCCTGGGCGCAGAATGGGCGGCGGATGGCGAGGACCCCTGGACGCTGTTCAGCGAGCCCCGCGCCCCGACCGTGCAGTATGAGCATACGGTGGTGGCGACCCGCACCGGACCGCTCGTCCTCACGCTGCCGGCGTGATGCCATCCGAAAGAGATGAGGAGCCAGTCCGATGGACGCCGCAACGCTCGCCGATCTCTACCGGGCCTATGTCGCCTGCCTCAACCGGCAGGACTGGAACGAACTTGGGCGCCATGTCGATGAGAGGGTCGAGCACAATGGCCGCCAGTTGGGGCTGTCAGGCTATCGCGGCATGCTCATCAAGGATTTCGAGGACATTCCCGACCTCGCCTTCCACATCGAGCTCCTGGTCTGCGAGCCGCCCCTTGTGGCGGCCCGGCTCGCTTTCGATTGCACACCGAAGTCCGGCTTCCTCGGCCTGAAGCTCGACGGGCGCAAGGTCGCGTTCACGGAGAATGTGTTCTACGCCTTCGAGGCGGAGAAGATCGTCTCGGTATGGTCGATCATCGACAAGGCGGCGATCGAGGCGCAGTTGGGACGCTGACGGGCGGCCCCGGCAAGAGACGAGAATGCGTCGCGGCCCCGTCGCGGCTTGCGACAGAACCGATATCCGGTGCTATGGTCGCCGCCCAATCCCGCAGCCGACGAAAGCCGACGATATGCCCTCCTATGACGTGTTGCTCGCCTTCATCGTCACGACGGCCCTGTTTTCCGTGCTGCCCGGCCCCTCCATGCTCTATGCCGCAGCCAGGACCATGGCGGGCGGGCGCCAAGCCGGGCTGATGGCGGCGCTCGGCCTGCATCTGGGTGCCTATGCTCATGTCGCCGCTGCGGCCGCCGGCCTGTCGGTGCTGTTCCATGCGGTGCCCATCGTCTATGCCGGCGTCAAGCTCGCCGGCGCCCTCTACCTGATCTGGCTCGGCATCAGCCTGTTCCGGGCGCGGCAAGGCGCCGATGCCGGAACGATCGGCAGCAGCGGCCGCTCGGCCCGCCAGGCCTTCGTGCAAAGCATCACCGTCGAGGTCCTCAACCCGAAGACCGCGCTGTTTTTCCTGGCCTTCCTGCCGCAATTCGTCGATGGCGCTGCCTCTTTCCCGCTCTGGCTGCAATTTGCCATCCTGGGCACGGTCGCCAATGTCTTGTTCGGCCTCGTCGATATCGTGGTCGTGATGCTGGCCGCCGTGATCATCGGCCGGCTCAAGCGCTCCTCCGGCGCGCAGCGGCTGATGCGCCGCGTTGGCGGGGCGATCCTGGTCGGCATGGGCGTCCACCTCGCCCTGCAGAGGGGCTAGCGAAAGCCCCACGGCATGGATCGTGAAGGCCGAAGTGGATTCAGCCGCATTGCTGCGCGACGAGCCCTTGGTAAAAACCGAGCTCGGTCACCCTTGCCGACCAGTCGGCATCGGGATTCAGTTGGGCCGTCCCGCATCGCCGCATGACGGGCGCCGCCGTTTTCAGCGCGTCGACACGCCGTCGGTAGACCTGGCAGATGGCGGCCTTGTCGGTCACACTGACGGTTCTCAACTCTTGATCCGAAGCCCGCATGGCCTGTTCCGCAGCCACGACCTCCGTGGTGCAGGCGGATCGGTAGGGCGAGAGGACGATCCATGACGCCAGGAAGGCGATCGCGACCACTGCCACGAGAACGGGCGTCTTCCACCTCACGAATGATGGCATGGAGAGGGCCTCCGGTTCTAAATTTTCTCCATCAACCGGATTCGTAACGTGGCTCCGCGCCGGATCAAGGGCTTCCTTTGGTGCTACCGGCGTGTCGAGGGGCCCAAGGTCCCCTCGACGCCGGCGCGGTATCGAAGGCTCTCACCCGGCGGGGGCCAATTGCTCCCGCGGTTTGGCGAAAGGACGGAAGGTCAGGGCGATCAGCGTCGCCGCGATGCCCATGCTCCAGGAGCCGACATAGAGCCACATATAGGTATTGAAGTAGTCGTAGATCATGCCACCCAGCAGCGGGCCAAGCGACATGCCCAGGCTGCCGGCCATCGCCGTGCCACCGATGATGGTGCCCATCATCTTGAGCGGGAAGTTCTCGCGCACGATCACGGCATAGAGCGGCATCACGCCGGCATAGATGAAGCCAACTACCACGGCTACGGCGTAGAACTGGCCGAGCTGGCCGGCAAAGGCGTAGAACAGCACACCGAACGCCTGGGCGAACAGCCCGATCACCAGCATGCGCTGGGCGCCGAAGCGGTCGCCCATCACGCCGAAACCGATGCGCCCGAACATGCCGGCCAGGCCTTCGACGCTGTAGATGGTGACGGCGGCGATCATCGGGATGCCGCAGGTCACGGCATAGCTCACCGTGTGGAAGATCGGCCCCGAATGCGTGGCGCAGCAGAAAAAGTTGGCCAGCATCAGCACGATGAACTGCGGCGAGCGTACCGCCTGGCGCAACGTCATATCCGATTGCGGCTCGTCGGCCAGCGCCGCTTCGTTGCCCTGCTCCAGGGCAGGCGGCCGGCGCAGCAGCAGAGAGGTCGGAATCATGACGGCGGCTGCGATGGCTGCGATGATCAGCATCGACGTCCGCCAGTCATGGATGGTGACCAGCCAGGCGGCAAGCGGTGCCATGGTCATCGGCGCCATGCCCATGCCGGCCGAGACCAGCGATACGGCCAGGCTGCGCTGGGTGTCGAACCAGCCGGTGACGCAGGCCATCATCGGCGCGAACATGGCGGCGACCGCCACGCCCACCAGCACGCCGAAGACGAGCTGGAACTCGACCAGCGATCCGGCTTGGCTGGCCAGGGCCAGGCTGGCGGCGAGCAGGATGGCGCCGGCCAGCACCACCGGGCGCGGACCGAAGCGATCCGACAAATTGCCCCAGACCATGCTGGCCAGCGCCATCGCCAGGAAGCCGAAGGTCATGGCGGTGGAAATGCCGGTCACCGACCAGCCGGTCGCCGCCGACATGGGTTTGAGGAAAACCGGCAGCGAAAACATCGCGCCGATGGCAACGCATCCGAGCAAGCCGCCGGCGGCGACGATCACCCAACGATAGGAAGTCTTGTCCATCATGCTCCACCCGTTCCTGTGCCGCGGGCTGCATCGCGTCCCGCGCCCCATCGGAAAGGACGGGAAACGCAAGGACGCGACAAAACAGGATGTGAGAACAAACGAGCGTTCACGTCCGAGCGCATTTGCTCCAGGCCTGTCGCGGCGATACCTCAAGGACGCACGAGCAACTGCCGATCCGACATGCGGTTGCAAAATTATTCTGGTTGCAAAATGCTATCAGAAATTTCGTTCCGCGCAAACATGGCATGGCGGCCGAGGAGCGGCCTCGCCGACCTCCTCTTCCCTGCCGACATTTCCAGCCGGAATCGTCATCGCACGCCTCCCATTCGGCCGAGCCTCGTTTTCAGCCGGCGACCGCAACTCTGCCACTGGCGGCCGAGGAGGTGGGAGTAACAAATCCGGCGACATTCCAACTGCATGAGAGAAGCATTTCAAAGCGTTTTGCGATTTGCCTGCGTCACTTCAAATCGCAAAGACGGTCGAGCCAATCCGTTCTGCTCTACAGCGTCGAGCCTGATTTGTGAATCAGGTTCGATGCTGTAAGTTCTTGTTGTCGCATCTCTTTTGCCGAAAACCGGTACCCACTTTTCGGCGCGATGCTCTAGGGCTGGCGCAGACCTGTCGCCAGGGCGCGAAAAGTCTCCACGGCCTTCGGCAAGACCTTCTCGGGATCCTCGCTCGCGGCGATCCACAGGGCCGCATTGAGCGCAGCAGCGCTCAGGAGCCGGGCCGCGGCCTCGGCATCCAGCGGTTTCATGATGCCTTGCCCGATCAGGCGTTCGACCGTTCGCTTCGTCACCTGCAGGCAATTGTTCTGGCTCGGCCATAGCGAGGGATCGCCGAGGACCGCCGGGCCATCCAGCAGAACGATGCGCTGCACTTCCGGATCGAGCGCCATCTCGATATAGGCCACGCCCTCGATCAGCAGACCTTCCCATTCGTCCGGGGCCTGGGTGGCCGCCTGATGCGCGCGCGCCGCCATCTCGGCGTCGATCTGGTTGACCACGGCGGCCAGAAGCCCGCGCTTGTCGCCGAAATTATGGTAGAGCGCCCCACGCGTCAGGCCGGCCTCCGCCGTCAACTCATCCATCGATGCCGCAGCATAGCCGGTTCTCGCAAACGCCCTGCGCGCAGCCGCGATCAACTTGGCGCGGTTCTCCTCCATCGTCTCGGCCCGGCGTCTGGCAGCCATCGCAGTTCCTTTCATATACGCGTCGTATCTAGGTTGACATACGACACGCATGTCAATAATTCGAGATACGTAACGTATATCAAATGCGACGGGGTGGTGTGAAGCCCTTGCGGCATCGATCGAGATCCGCATGCCCTGCCCCCCGGACCACGAAGAAGAGGACTGAAGACATGGCACAGCGTGAGGCAGTTTTCCCGGCGGACCGGCATGCGCTCTACGAGGCGCACGGCTATTCGGCGGCGATCCGATCGGGCGACCTTCTATTCGTGTCAGGCCAGGTCGGCAGCCGCCCCGACGGCACGCCGGAACCCGACTTCGAGCGTCAGGTGCAATTGGCTTTCGACAATCTGAGGGCAACGCTGAAGGCGGCGGGTTGCGGCTTCGACGACATCGTCGACGTGACCAGCTTCCACACCGATCCCGAAAACCAGTTCGAGACCATCATGGCCGTGAAAAACCGGATCTTCGACCGCCGCCCCTACCCGAACTGGACGGCAATCGGCGTGAACTGGCTCGCGGGCTTCGAGTTCGAGATCAAGGTGGTCGCCCGCATTCCGGATGCAGCCTGACCTGTCCACCCTTCGGCGGCATTCTTCGATGGCGGCAATTATGCAGCGAACAGGCTGGCGGCCATATAGTCGACGAAGACCCGTACTTTGGGGGAGAGATACCGATTGCTCGGCCACAGCACGCGGAAGGTCCCGGCCTCGGCCATATGGTCTTCCAGCAGCGACGTCAGGCTGCCCCGTGCCAGTTCCGAAGCAACGGCAAAGGGCGGCAGGCAGGTGATGCCGAAGGCCTGCTCGGCCAGATAGATCAGGGGCTCCAGCGTGCTCGCGATCGTGGTCTGGGGCAGGTCGAGCTTGAGTTCACGTCCGTCCCGCACCAGCGGCCAGGGTTCGAGCCTGCCCGAATTGGCATAGCGATGGTGCAGGCAGCGATGGACGAGCAAATCCTCCGGCACGTTCGGCGTACCATTGGCGGCGAGATAGGCGGGCGCCGCAACGATCCTGTGCTTGAAGGTCCCGAGTTTGCGGCTCATCAGGCGCGTGTCCCTGACTTCGCCGGTACGGATTACCGCATCGAAACCTTCCTCGATCACATCGACCAGCCGGTCCGTAAAATCGAGATCGAGATCGATCTCAGGATAGGCCGCCATGAAGGCCGCGATCGTCGGCATCAGCAGCATACCGGCGAGCGGCAGGCTCACGCGCAACTGCCCCCGCGGGATTGCCTGCGACCGCGACAATTGCGCTTTCGCGGTCTCGAACTCGGAGTGGATGCGTCGGCAAGTATCGAGGAAGAAGCCCCCCTCCTCGGTTAGCGCCATGCTCCGGGTCGAGCGATGGAACAGGCGCGCACCCATCTCCTCCTCGAGCCGGGCGATCGCCTTGCCGACGGCCGACCCCGACAGGCCAAGGCGCTGCCCCGCGGCCACGAAGCTTCCGGCTTCGGCCGCCTGGATGAAGATGCTGAGTGTTCCGAGCCGGTCCATAAGTGACAATTACGGAATAAATTTCCGATGTGATGCGATTACCGGACCATTTATCCGCTATTTTGCCATCGATATCCAGATGTGGCCGCGGCCAGCCCGCCGCGTTTTCATCGGAGACACTTATGGACACCAAATCCCCGGCTGCTTTTTCCGCTGCCCCTGTGCCGACGACCTTCGTCGTCAACGTCATTCACGCCCATCCCGGCAAGCAGGAGGAGGCCTTCGCGGTCATCCAGGATGTGGTGCACTTTGTCGCCGAGCACAAGGAAGGCTTCCTGTGGAGCACCCTGGCCAGGAGCACGGACGGACTGACAGTCGTCAACATCGAGGCAATCCAGGGCGCCGACAATGTCGGAGAGTTCTTTTCCGATCCCGTATTCGTGGAAAAATTCCGCCAGCTCGACGAGGTTTCCAGGAGCGAATTTCACACTTACACCGTCGGTGATCTCGTCCTGCCGAAGCGTGTAGCGACGACCTGATCGTCCTGTCCCGCGCCGGTGCCCAGACCAGTCAGGCGGCATGGCGATCCCCCCGGCGCGTCTCTCCCCTATGAAAGCGCCTGCCGCCTTTGCGGTTGGCAGGCGATGCCCACCAGATGGGCGCTGGGGCCCACGAACCAGCGCAAGGCCGTAGCCTCGAATTGCACGAAGCCTTCGCTCTGCAGCGTCGTGAGCAGGCGATGCGTCGTCGATGGAGCCAGGCTCGTGCCGCGAACGACTTCCGAAAGCGTCATGCCGCGCGGGTCCTGGGCAATACATTTGAGGATCGACAGGGCTCGCAACACGGCCTGGACGCAACCATGACCGACGGCACCATCGCGATCCTCGCGAAATTGGCGGGGATTGCCGAATGGCAGTCCCTGCGTGTCGCCGGCGATGCCTCCCAGATGTTGATCGAGTGCTTCCAAAGCAGACACCGGTTCTCCCTCCCGTTGTTTTGCGGACGCTCCCTCGTTATGTTGCCGTTCCTCTTATACGTCCAATATATCATTCGGATCGGGTGATATTATTGAGATATTTATTATCGCCAAAATCGATCGATAGCAGAGGGCTATTCGGACCTGTCGGATTGCCACTGCCGGCTGTGCCACCAAAGAAAAACCTCCCCCTGCAGGACGCGGAGGGAGGCTGAGGAAGCAGAGCGCGTTCAGCTAAGATGCAGTTTCCATGCCCTAGCGAGACGAGGAAGCCTCTTCGCCTGGCAGAGCGGTCCCCTGGGCTGTCTTCTCGTAGGGGCCGGCACGCTCGCCGTTCAGGACGCGGTTGGCCTGTGCTCTGTCGATATCGCCTTCCCATACGGCAATGACGACGGTGGCAACGCAGTTTCCGATGAGATTGCCGAGCGCCCGGGCCATTCCCATGAACCAGTCGACCGACAGCACCAGGACCAGGCCGATCACCGGAATGACGGGCAGCGCCGACAGGGTAGCGGCGAGAACGACGATGGCCGATCCCGGTACGCCATGCGCCCCCTTCGAGGTCAGGAGGGCGACCCCCAGCACGACCAGGAGATCGGTTTCCGAGAGCGGCGTATTGGTAGCCTGCGCGATGAACACCGCAGCCAGGGTGAGATAGATGGAGAAGGCATCGAGATTGAAGGAATAGCCGGTCGGGATGACCAGGCCGACAGTGGAATCCTTGATCCCCATCTTCTCGAGCTTGCGCATGACCTGCGGAAGCACGCTGTCGGACGAGGCGGTGCCCAGGACGATCGTCAGTTCTTCGCGCAGATAGATCAGGAATTTGATCAGGCTGAAACCGGCGATCCGCATGATGATGCCGAGCACCACCAGCACGAAGAAGATCACGCTGACATAGAACAGGACGACGAGATAGCCCAATTGCTGCAGGGAGCCGATGCCGTATTTGCCGACGGTGAAGGCAATGGCACCGAACACGCCGAGGGGGGCGAGCCGGACAATGAAGCCGATGATCTTGAAGAGAACATCGGTGGCGACATCGATGAAGTCGGCGACGGGCCGCCCGCGTTCCCCGAGCAAGGACAGCCCGGCGCCGAACAGGATGGCAATGAGCAGAACCTGGAGGATGTCCCCCTTGGTGAAAGCGTCGGTGAGCGTCGTCGGGATGATGCGCAGGAGGAAGTCGACCCCGCCGGTGACCTCACGCACATGATCGGTATAGTTGGCGAGGGCGCTGCCGTCGAGCGCCTTCGGATCGATGTTCATGCCGACGCCCGGCTGGAAGAAATGGGCCATCACCAGCCCCAGGCACAGGGCGATCGTCGTCACCGCTTCGAAATAGACGATGGCCTTGACGCCGACCCGTCCGACCTTCTTCAGGTCCCCCGCCCCGACGACACCGTGGACGACAACGCCGAAGACCAGGGGCGCAATCACCATCTTGATCAGCTTGATGAAGGCATCGCCGAGCGGCTTCAACTGGCTGGCAAAGCCCGGCCAGAGGATGCCGACCACTATTCCCAGAACAAGGGCTATGACCACCTGCCCGAACAGGGATCTGAAGAATCTGAGCATATATTTCCTCCACGGTCGGCGCCGTCATTGTTTCTGATTTTGCCGAAGGAGCTGTCGGTCCCCTCAAGGGGTCCGGTACCAGTGCGTTCTCCCAAACGTCGTCCGCCACACTCCCGATCTCAATGGCGCCGTATGCGGCAACGCTTAGAGCACAAAATCCCGGCGCCAGAAGGCGCGATTCCGTATCATGGAATCGGGTGTCGTTGTCCCGTCGACGGAAGATTGCCTAAAGGCGCTCCGGTCTCGCCTGAGGCGAAACTGGAAAATATTCGCGCGTTTCACTCAGGAATCGGTTCACCACGGCGCTGCGATCGGAGCGATACAGCATGATGACATCGGCAACCGGGGCAGGCTCCACCAGGGCTCGGTAGACGACACCGGCCCGCAACATTTCCCTGGCAGCCTCCGGCACGAGCGCCACGCCGAGGCCTGCAGCAACCAGGCTGAGCAGCGAATAGGATTCGACGACCTGCTGGGTGATATTGGGGTCAAATCCGGCCTCGATGCAGCATTCCTTGAGATAGCGGGCAAACCGGGAATTCTTCACCCTCAGAAAAACGAACTGCTCGTTCCTCAATTCGGAGAGTTCGATCCTCTCATTGGCGGCCAGCGGATGCGACTGCGGCAGGGCCACGCCGACTTTTTCCTCCCATGCCAGTTCGGTCACCAGATCGGGATCGCCGACCGGTCCGCGCAAGAAGCTGATGTCGATCTTGCGCGCGTGAAGCGCGGCCTCCTGCTCCAGCGGCGGCATCTCGCGAATACGCACCTGGACTTCCGGCACGCGCAGGCGAAACCGGGCGATCAGGCCCGCCAGCGGCCCCATCAGCACCGATCCGGTGGTGGCAAGGTCAAGCGTTCCGATCTGGCCCCGGCCAATGGCATGCGTCTGTTCGGCGGCTTCGTCCACCTGGGCAAGGATCGCGGTCGCATAATCGCGAAAGGCGACACCGGCAGCGGTCAATTCGACACGCCGCTTGTTGCGCAGGAAGAGCTGGGTCTTGAGTTCGTATTCCAGGTCCTGGATCTGCGTGCTTAGGGGCGGCTGGGAAACGCCAAGTCGAGCGGCAGCGGCCCGGAAGCTGAGTTCCTCGGCGACAGCGATGAAATAGCGCAAGTGACGCAGTTCCATGGTCTCTCCCCTGTCTGGCACTTCGATGAGTCAAGGCTAGCGCGCCATCTTCGAGTCTTGTCGATATTTCACAACACTGCCTCCCCCAATCCCGCCCATTTGCGCCACGTACGGCCCGGTGAGGCAATCGATCAGCGCGGCATCACGCCGTCGATCCATGTCCGCACCTGCGGCAGGACGTAGCCGAGGCTGAGGTGCCCTGCCCCTTCCACTGGCATGAAGGTCTTGGGCTGGTTGGCGAGGTCGTAGAGGCCCTTGCCGAACTCGAAGGGGATGACGCCGTCGGCAGTGCCGTGCACGACCAGAAGTGGCGCCTTCACCTTGACGATGCGCTCGTCGGAGGGGAAAGGGTCCAGCATCACCCAGCGCACCGGGAACATGCCATAGAGGCGGGAGGCCACGGCCAGAGCCGAGGTGAAGGGCGAATCGAGCACAACCGCGCCCACCTCGTGGCGCGCTGCCAGGGCAACGGCCACGCCGGAGCCCAGGGACTGGCCCACCACCACGATGCGTTCGGGAGCCGTGCCGAGGGCCAGCGCCTTGGCATAGGCAGCTTCGGCATCAAGCAACAGGCCCCGTTCGGAAGGCGATCCGGTGGATCCGGGATAGCCGCGATATTCCACCGCCATCAGGCCGTTGCCGCCGGTGGTCAGAGCCCGCAGCAGCTCGGTCTGCAAGGTGAGATTGCCGCCATTGCCGTGAAAGTAGAGCAGGAGAGGCTTACCCGGCGAGGGAGCGACATGCCAGGCGATCAACGTCTCACCATCTTCGGTGCGCAGCTTCAGGACCTCGGCGCCGGCTATGGCTGGCGGGAGGACCTCACCCCCTGGCTGGAAGACAAAGGAGCGCTGGGCAAAGGCCAGAGCGGCGAAGGCCGCCAGATAGAGCGCCGCAGCCAGTGCGGCGACGAAGATAAGGAATTTCGATACGAACCGGATTTCCAGCGGCGGCACAGGAAACGCAATTCGCCACGAGCCGGCAGGGAAGGCAAGAGCGGAGGGAACAGCCCCGAGAGAGATCTTTCAACGCCATCGAACAGGCGTTCGGGCCTCGTGGATCTTCCAAAAAAATGTGCCGGCCCCCGAGGACCGGCACATTGAAATCACCCGATGGAGACGGGCGGATGCTTCCCGTTCTCCTTACTTGCCGATCTTGGCGAGTTCGTCCTTGAGTTCGGGCAAGGCGGTGTAGAGGTCGGCGACGAGGCCGTAGTCGGCGACCTGGAAGATCGGG
>NZ_JAXOUF010000034.1:0-30160 GCF_034424805.1 Labrys sedimenti | reverse complement strand
CGCCCAAAACTGCCTCCAAAAAGCAGCCTTGAATCAATCCCGAGCCTTGCCGTCAAGCTTTGTCCACGAGGCCTAGTCAGGCAGAAGCCTGAATTCCAATTATGCCGTGGGAGCTGCGAAACTGGCATCCGGCTTCACGATTATCTCGATGATGTCCGTCGAGCCGCAAATGCCGCGCCTGAAACGGCATCAGACAGCATTTTTCAAAAGCCGGCGACGAAATTGATCCAATAGCGCGCAGACAGCTTCCATTTCTGCCACACGGCCATTCGCCATTTCGCGTTCTCGAGAGCCGTCAGCGAAGCCGTCACGCACATTCTTCTGATGATCGACCTGAACTCGGCTCCTTGCATGTCTATCCTCGGCAAAGGAAATTTGATCTGTATGTTGGCTCAAAAGATCTATTTCAGCATTCAACAACACAATCACGGTCGCTCGATCGGAGACACTTAAATCAGCGCCGTTCAAGATGCCAAGGTAATGATCGATATTTGCGCGTGCGACGAATTTGTCCATCGCGCTCTCCCGCGCAGGAAACGCAAGGCAGCATCATAGCAAATCCTTCGACGAGGGCAATCATACGCATGCTTGGGCCGATATGTCCGTGATCGCTTACAGGGCGGAACGGACCACGAAGCGCTAACCACGCCAGTACGCGGGACCATTTCGACAGGACGATTGTCTCGCCCCTTATCCCACCACGAGTGCCCTCGCCAGCGAGGAAAGACACCAGTGCAGCGCCCTTCCTATTCCTTGTCATACGGCGGCAGTAGATTCCGGCGGTGGCTTGGCAGCGACGGTTGATCCATATCAAAGCCCGCTCGGTCATTTCATTTATATTGCCTCAAGCAGCATATGGAACCGTTCCAGTTTGCTGTTAGCGACCCTTCCTTGGCCCGGTGAAACTGACCGCCGGGCTCCTTTTTGAGGAAAAACCATGTCCATCGGGACCGTCAAATGGTTTAATCGAAATAAAGGCTATGGCTTCATCAAACCAGACAGCGGCAGCAGCGACATTTTTCTTCATGTCAGCGAAGTCGAAAAAGCGGGGCTGCAAGACCTTCAAGAAGGTCAGAAGATTGCCTACGAGATAGTGGCCGATCGAAGAACCGGAAAACTGAAAGCTGGGAACCTCCACCTCGCTTAGGATCAGCAAGGGACAAGATGATACAGGAAGCGGGAGATACAGGGCCTAAAGTAAAGCCCCATTGCGTGGCTACTGAGCCTTGCCTCATGTCAAGACAACGTGAGGCAGCATTTTCTTAATCAGTGCCAACTTTCGCATGTTAGGTAATATTATATATTTTACTAAAATTTACGATAAATATTCCAATATGTACTGACATAAATCAATATTTTCATGCCGATGACATGACATACTTGAGTTAGCAACGGTCCTACGCGTTACGGCACGTTGCCAACTTGGCCCGGCTCGCTCCATGGAGTCGGGTTTTCTTTTATGGATCAACTACATCCCTGGTGATCGACCACTCTCCAGTCCGACGTAATTCAGCCATCTGCCCGCAACAATTCCGAGCTATGGAACATATAGGCAACCATTGGCTGAGACGCTGATGAGGCGGACGACAAACATGAACAACAGGATACTTGCCTTCGCCCAGACCTTTTACAGCAGGGAAAACCGCACATCGACCTTCTTCCTGCTGCTCATGATGCTGTCATCAGGGATAGGCAGCTATTTCGAGAGCGATCGACCGAAGCTAGGTGCAACGGCACTGATCGTGGCCTTCCTGGCAGCGGCTGGCTTGTTCTATAGCCGGCTCTATGCGCGTTACCTCCTCAAGCGAACAGTGCGAGCCGAACCACTGAACGATCGGCAATCCCGCGTCCACATTATGGGACGCCCAATGGCCTGGATCGGAACAGCACTGGGTCTCGTTGCGCTCTTCGTAGCGGCCTATGCCGGCGGAGCGCTGTATTCGGGCAATTTTGGCATTGTCGTGCCGGGCCAAGTTTATCGCTCGGCGCAATTGAACGACCAATATCTGCGCTACTATGTGCAGCGATATGGCATCAGAACGGTGATCAATCTGCGCGGAGCCAATCCCGGTATGCATTGGTACGACAAGGAGTTGGCCGCCACACACAGTCTCGGTATCCAGCATGTCGATTTCCGGATGTCAGCCAAAAAGGACTTGTCCCGACAACAAGCCGAAGACCTGATAGCTATCCTGGCCGCTCTGCCTAAACCGATCCTTATTCATTGCACCTCTGGATCGGATCGGACAGGGCTCGCTTCGGCCCTTTATCTGGCCTCCATTGCCAAGGCCGGCGAGGACGCAGCCGAGGCGCAATTGTCGATCCGTTATGGGCATATCGCGCTATCATTTTTGCCAACTTACGCGATGACCCGCAGCTGGGAGCATTTAGAGCCGTGGCTTGGCTATGACAGCTGATAAATAGTACGCCGATCGCAATAAGTTCGGGCGTCTAGCCGTTCGTGTCCTGAAACCACCACCCTCGACTTCCGTCTTTCCGAACTCGCGGACGATCACAGTGTCGGTCTCGTTCCTCAAACCCGGCGATTACCGCTCCGCGAGTCCGCAGCAGCAGATCAGCGTTAAGGCCGCGGTATTGCGCGGAGCCTTTGCCAGCAATCCACTGCTGGCGCATGCTGTGATCGGCACCCTGGTCCGACGGTTCCGGAGCATGATCCGGCAGGTCAAGAACTGAAGCTGAGATTTTCGACCGAGCACATCAGCTGCTGTGAGTCAGTGGGTTGATTTCTTAAACCTCTGATCTGAATCAATGCCGCGGTCTTCGAGAACCGGTAATCGTCGGCAGATGGGGGCCACTTAATTAGCGTACGGGCTGGCTCATCAAAAATGATCGCTCTCTTTCACACCAGTTCGGATGGACAGATAGTGCACGATGGTTCTGACGACATGGCCCCCTGCGGCACAAAAGATTATCCATCAATCCGTCTCGTCATTATCAACGAGTTCGCTTTTATTAGAAATTGCATCACAAAAGCACTTTCAGATTTCAACCTTGAAGTACCTATTGTTTCATATGATTCAATATGTGAATGGAAATCCTCCAGCCAGGAGAAAATCAATCCGATCATTTTATTATCTATATATGGACAACCTGAAGCACAGTCTCTTGATTTAGACAATATTGAGAAAATTAGAGCATTCCGAAGTGATGCAAGAATTATCGTTGTCTCAAACATTGAAACACCAGAAAATCTATCTTCAGCTTTTGCCAGGGGTATCAGAGGATACATTCCGGAGAGTTCAAGCATTGATATTGCCGCGGCAGCCATTAGACTGGTATTGGCCGGCGGCACTTTTATTCCTGCCGCACATCTGCTTTCCAAGCGTTGCATCGTACATTCTGGGGACATGAGCGTTGAACTCGCTCCCTTCACCCGGAGGCAGTTAGATGTGATCGAACGCCTTCGCAAAGGCGAACCAAACAAGATCATCGCCTATAAACTGCAAATGGAAGAGTGCACTGTAAAGGTGCATATTCGAAATATTATGCAGAAAATCAAAGCCCGCAACCGCACTGAAGTCGCTTATCTGATAAATCAGATTTTTATAGGGAAAAATTCGCAAAATACTTAGTAAATGAAAAAAATGTATGCTTTATCTCTATACGCAACCTTACATGACAAATCAAGCCTCATCAAAGTCACGATAGGAGGAGTTATCGGTCGCTGCCCTGAAAGAACGGTTCCCACAGCGCGGAAGTCGGTCGATTGTGGCCTGTGGGAGATGGCAGAAAGATGTCGCTCACGGTGAAATCAATCAACAACGCCCCCTGTATGTCGCCGGCCCGATCCGTCGGCGGGTGTATTCTTGAAGGTCCGCATTGACGGGAGATCTTTGATATCTTCTGACATCTTTTCGGCAACGCGGGTCCGCCTGATCCCGGCTCATTGATACGGGTCAAAGCCAATTGGGTATGAAGACAGTAAAACCAACAATGAATGTTGTTTGCTTACCCATAGGAGATCGCCAGGAGGGCTCCTAATGGAATCTGATCTGCCCCAAGACGTCTTGGGGCATGAAATCTCGCTCAATTTTTTTTGCGACAGCGGCTTTCAGTCTTTGGGAGGTTCGGTCATGTTCCGAGTTTGCACAGCCTTCTGCCTGCTCTTCGTCTTGTTTTTGCCAAAGACAACGATATCAGCAGCAGCCTCTTCCGACGGGAGCGCGCTTGCTCGGAAGTGGTGCAGTAGTTGTCATTTGATTTCCTCGTCGCAGGCCGAAATATCGGATGCCGTTCCGAGTTTTCGTGAAATCGCACGCAAACGTCTCAAAGCTACTACTTTGCGCGCTTTTCTCTCCATGCCCCATACTCGCATGCCCGACATGTCGCTCACCCGACAAGAGCAAGATGCACTTATCCGTTTCATCAACCGCCAGGCGAAGTAAACAACGGGCTGGCGAGCAATCTCAGTGATTAAGCTTCCGCCTGAGCGAGGGATGCTGCGGTTGTGTTGCAAACTTGTCGGCAGCCGGACCACTACTTGTCAGTCCGGCCGCCAGACCACGGCTGTGCTCAAGCTGGTCGGCAGCTTGATCAAGCGCAAAGTGTCGCGCCGATTGCTGAAGTACAAAGGGAGCTTGTCAACGATGGAGCGAACCGATGCGCAGAAATTTGGTCACATTGACAGGTCTCGCTTTGGTCCTACCGAGCGCTGCGTGGGCACAGGAGCCGTCAGACACTGACCGCTATGTTTGGGGTCCGCACATGATGGCGTGGGATGGTGGTTGGCATGCCATGTTTTTTGGCCCACTCTTTATGATCTTCTTTCTGGCAGTGTTGATTACGACCACTGTCCTTTTCGGGCGTTGGCTATGCGGACCGTGGCATAGTTCAACACCACCGCTTCATCATCCCCATCAAGACCGAACTGCTCTTGACATTCTAAAAGAGCGCTTTGCACGCGGCGAGATCGACAAGGCTGAATTTGAGGATCGACGCCATATACTCGGCGAATGAACCATTCGCTGGAAGTAGATTGGCAGTTACTCTCAAGCGCGCGGCATTGTTTATGGATGATACTACAATGGCCAAATCGTATTTCCAGTTTGCGGACAGGACCGATGCAGGGCGTCAGTTGGCGGCCAAACTCGTTGCGCTCTCGCTCGATCGTCCTGTGATTTATGCCTTGCCACGCGGAGGAGTTCCGGTGGCGCTGGAAATTGCGCGTACGCTGCACGCCCCGCTCGATCTCATCCTAGTTCGCAAGATCGGGGCACCTGGTGCGCCGGAAGTGGCGCTTGGCGCCGTTGTCGATGGCAACAGCCCCAGGACCGTCATCAACGAAGACGTCCGGATGACCACTGGTGCCGATGATGCTTATCTCCAACGAGCGCGGCAGCGCGAACTGATCGAGCTCGAGCGCCGCCGCGCGCTGTATCTCGGAAATCGCGCGCAATTGGAGCCGACCGGACGTACAGCCGTCATCGTTGATGATGGTCTCGCCACGGGCGCCACGGCGAAAGCCGCCCTTATCGCGATCAAAGGCCAGGGAGCCGCCAAGATCGTCCTTGCCATTCCTGTGGCGCCGGAAGCAACGCTCGCCGAACTGCGTCAGCACGCCGATATCGTCATATGCTTGCATCCGGCCAGGAGTTTCCGGGGCGTCGGCTCATTCTATGAGGATTTCCATCAGCTCACCGATGAAGAGACCATCGGGTTGCTGCGGCAGGGATGGGCCGAGGGGGATGGAACTGCGTCTGAACCCGCCAAGCGCCGGATTGCAGTGCCTCCCCTTGGCCTAGTCGGCGATTTGAGCGTACCGCTAAACCCCCGCGGCATCGTTCTCTTCGCTCACGGCAGCGGGTCGAGCCGGCTCAGTCCGCGCAACATTGCCGTTGCCGACCGCCTCAACGCCGAGGGTTTTGCTACCCTTCTTCTGGACCTGCTGACGACAGACGAGGCAAAAGATCGTCGCAATATCTTCGACATTCCGTTGCTCGCGGAACGCCTGCTCGAGGCTGTGATATGGATCGGAGCGGAGCCTGATATCGCCGATCTTTCGTTGGGCATGTTCGGCGCCAGTACAGGGGCTGGCGCAGCAATGCTGGCGGCGGCTGAACTTAGAGGCCGCGTGGCGGCGGTGGTCTCTCGCGGCGGCCGCCCCGATCTGGCTGGGCCACGGCTAGCTGAGGTCGCGGCGCCTTCTCTGTTCATTGTTGGCGGTGATGATCAACAGGTCCTTGCTCTCAATCGCAAGGCCCTGGCTGCCCTTACGTGTGAAAAGCTGCTGCGGATCGTTCCTGACGCTACACATCTGTTCGAGGAGCCGGGCGCACTGGAGGCGGTGACCGTCATGGCAAGCGCCTGGTTCCAGCATTATCTGTCGCCGCAGAAGCCGAGTCACTTGCCCGCGAGAACGGGGATGCAGCCATCACGGCAGGAGTCGGCGGTGGCCGTCCTGCGAGCCGCTGCCGAACCTTTGCCATCGCCGGACGACCCGGCCTTCGCCACCGCTTTCGAGCGATTTGCCGAAGCACGGGTGGTGCTACTTGGTGAAGCCTCCCATGGCACATCGGAATTTTACAGGGCCCGCGCAGCCATCACGCGTCGGCTCATTGAAAAACATGGCTTCACCATTGTCGCCGTGGAAGCCGACTGGCCCGATGCCGCCGCCATCGATCGCTATGTCCGGCAACGCCCGCATCGGCCAATGAGTGTTGCGCCGTTCGCGCGCTTTCCGACCTGGATGTGGCGCAACAAGGATGTCGATGCCTTTGTCGACTTTCTGCGCGGTCACAACGCGACAAAGCTGGTTGAAGACAAAGTCGGCTTCTATGGGCTCGATCTCTACAATTTGACGGCATCGATGGCCGCAGTGCTGGCCTATCTGGATCGCGTGGATCCTCAAGCCGCAGAACTGGCTCGCGGGCGTTATGCCTGCCTGTCGCCCTGGTCCAGGGAGCCGGCAGCCTATGGCCGCGCGTCGCTGACCAAGGGCTATGCATTGTGCGAACGGCCTGTGACGCGCATCCTCGTCGATCTCCTGCAAAAGGAACTCCAATACGCAGGAAAGGATGGCGCGGAATTCTTCGACGCCATGCAAAACGCACGTCTTGTGGCCAATGCGGAACGCTACTATCGCGCCATGTATTACGGCGCCCACGAATCGTGGAACCAGCGTGATCGACATATGTTCAAAACCCTGCAGAACATTCTCGCGTGGGCAGGTTCAAAGGCAAAGGCTGTGGTGTGGGCACACAATTCTCATATTGGAGATGCACGGTTCACCGATATGGGGATAGAGCGAGGCGAACTGAACATTGGCCAATTGTGCAGGCAGGCCTATGGGGAGGATGCTGCCTTGATCGGCTTTGGGACACACACCGGTACCGTCGCCGCGGCATCGGAGTGGGATGCACCGATGGAGATCAAGGCTATACGCCCGTCTCGCTCAGACAGCTACGAGGCTTTATGCCATGAAGTTGGCAATGACCGCTTCCTGCTGGACTTACGCACCGGGCAGCATGATGATCTCCGCCGCGTCATGGCAGAACCGCGGCTTGAGCGCTATATTGGCGTTGTCTATCGGCCGGAAACCGAGCGTTGGAGCCACTATACCTACGCTTCGCTGCCTGATCAGTACGATGCTTTCGTCTGGTTCGACGAGACAAGTGCGGTAGTTCCTCTGCCGACACAGGCGGTCACCGGCGAAGATGAGACCTATCCCTTCGGCCTCTGATCTTAAAGCGCACAAGGCGTCATCCGGCGCGCGAGCCATCAGATGGCTTGCTGGGCCGCCAAGCGCTGAAGGCTGGTGGCGTCAGCAGCCATGCTCGAGGCAGAACAAATGTCCTGGCAGGTGGATTTGGGTGCCTCGCTCATGGAGGCGTCTCCAGGCAAAACGGGCGCGGCTCTGCGTCAAATCATGATCGTTTCAACAACGTCGGGGTTTTCGCAACGGCGTCGCCTGCCTAGACGGCGCGATGGGCCGAATTTGACGGCATGGCGAGCTGTGCCAGGCTCTCGGGGGAGGCTGGTTTACCCGAACCTAGAGGAGGAAATTCTTCGGGCGTGAGTGTTTCCCTTTCAAGGAGCAGAGCGCTGCCCTTTTCGAGATCACAACGGCGTTGCTCGAGGATTTTGCGGGCACATTTTTCGGCATCGTCAAGCAGGCGGCGCACGGCAAGATCGATTTCTCGGCCTGTCTCATCGGCTGCATTGAACAGACGGTCGCGGGCCAAGCCCAGGAAGCTTTGCGCTGACGAGGTATAAGTGCGGGCGCCGACGGTCGCATCCATGCCATATCGTGTCACCATGTCGATCGCCATCTCGGTTGCGCGCTGGAGATCGTCGGCGGCACCCGTGGAGATGTCGCCATCAAATGCCAGTCTTTCTGCGGCACGCCCTCCCATGAGGACCGCCATCCTGTTGGCAAGGTCGCTCACCGCAAGAAGGAAACGATCCTCGGTCGGCCGTTGCATGGTATAACCCAAGGCGCCGATCCCCCGCGGCACAATCGAGACTTTCTGGACCAGGTCGACACCGGGAAGGCTGGCCGCGACTAAAGCATGACCCATCTCGTGATAAGCCACACGCCGGCGTTCATAGGGCGCGAGGATACGGCTTCGTTTTTCTGCGCCCGCCACGATCCGCTCGATTGCGGAGGTAAAGTCATCCAAGTTCACGCTATCGCCATTACGGCGGGTCGCGGCAATGGCCGCTTCGTTGACTAGATTAGCAATGTCGGCGCCGGTAAAGCCGATCGTCATCCCAGCGATACGATCGAGATCGACTGTCTGGCCTATCCGGATCTTCTTGACATGGACCTTGAGGATCGCCCATCGGCCGCCACGATCGGGCCTGTCGACCAGCACCTGGCGATCGAACCGACCGGCACGAAGCAGTGCCGGATCGAGAATCTCCGGCCGGTTAGTCGCAGCCAGGAGGATGACACCGGAACTGGGGTCAAAGCCGTCGAGTTCCGACAAAAGTTGATTGAGCGTTTGTTCCTTCTCGTCATAGCCGCCCATGGCGTTTGCGGTTCGACTGCGGCCGAGGGCATCCAGTTCATCGATGAAGATGATACAAGGCGCCGCCCGACGGGCCTGCTCGAAAAGATCGCGAACGCGAGCGGCGCCGACGCCGACGAACATCTCCACGAATTCCGACCCCGAGATCGAAAAGAACGGCACTCCAGCCTCGCCTGCCACGGCCCTGGCTAGCAGCGTCTTGCCTGTCCCCGGCGGTCCGACGAGAAGGGTGCCCTTGGGAACGCGAGCACCCAGGCGGCCGAAGCCTTTGGGGTCCTTCAGGAAGGAAATGATCTCCTGGAGCTCCAGCTTTGCCTCATCGGTACCGGCAACATCCGCGAACGTCACGCGGATGTCCTTCTCCACATAGACCTTGGCGCGTGATCGACCGATGGACATCAAGCCACTAAACCCCTGCCGGTCGGAAAAGCCGCGGGTCATGAGGATCCAGAGCAGATAGACGCCAAGCACCGGCAGCAGCCAGGACAATGCCGCCTGCCAAAAGCCGCCTGTCGAGGCTCCGCGAACAATTACACCATGCGCGGCGAGCCGGTCGGCCAGTTGCGGCTCCACTCGGTCGGTGCTGATTTGCGTGCGGCCGCTCGGCAGCGGCTCCTTCAATCGCCCTTCGATGCGATCGCCACCCACCAGGACCTCTGCCACCTTGCCGTCCTGCACCAATGTTTCAAACTGGCTGTAGGCAATGGTCTCAGCTTGATCACGGTTCTCCCAGATCAACTGGAGCACCGCGAAGCTCACAAAGGCCAGAACAATGGACCAGACGGCGATGCGTTGCTTGCGATCGGCAGGCTTCGTGCTCATCGAAAAAATCCAATTGTTGCCGAACGGTCCTCTGCGAATTCGAAAGTCCTAGAATCAACGAGACCAAGCCGCTTTGATCTGCCGCAAGAAGCGCGATGTGCGACGCGCTCTAGCATTACAGTTGCGATTTCGATTTGAGATGGGCCTTGCGCGCTGCGGCCTGATGAGCGCGTCGCCAGAGCGACCAGGCTATGGCGTATGGCGGTTCGATGCGCGCGCGTGCGAGGCGGGTGGCGATGTGTCGGATTTCCTGGACCGACCAGCGGATTAGGGCGGGGGCTGCTTCGGCGGCCGTTTCATCAGCTTTTTGGGGGCCGTGCGGCGTTGGCGCGGTGGCGGATCGTCGCCATCATGGCAAAGGCGAGCATGACGAGGGAGACATGGCGATGCCAACCGTGCCAGGAACGGGTCTCGTTGTGGTCAAGGCCGAGTTCGTTCTTGGCGGTCTCGAAGCTGTCCTCGATCGCCCAGCGATGTCCTTCCACCGTCACCAGCGTTTCGATGGATGTGCCGATCAGGCACCAGGTCGAGAAGAAAGCAAGATCGCCATCGGTGATATTGCGGCGGGTCAGCAGCCCCCGTGTCCAGATGCCGGGAAATGTTGCATCAAAATCACCAGCGTCGAGATCGGCCAGTTCGAGATAGGCCCAATCATGCAGCCGCGCGCCCCTGGTGCCGTCGCCTGCCGACAGACGCCGCCAAGCGGTTTGTGGCAAGCTCTCGGCGATGCCCTTGGCGGTCCCGGCAACGGCCTGCGGCTTTGCCCATGAGCGGAAGGGATGATTGGCATTCACCCCCAGTACATAACCCTTTGCGGCCCGTTTGAGTGCCATTTCGATGTCACCGACACCGTAGACACTGTCGGCCGCCACCCAGGAAAATGGCGCATTCGATGCGATGGCGCACTCAATCATGGCGAGCGCCAAAGCCGGCTTGGTGGCAAAGCCGACATTGCCAGGCACATGCGCTCTGTTCATGTGGTCCCGATCATCCGCCCAGGCCTTCGGCGGATAGAGCGCCCGGTCGATGAAGGCGTGGCCGTGGCGCGAGACATAGGACGCAAAGACGCCGATCTGGCAATTGGTGACCTTGCCCGCCGATCCGGTGTATTGACGCCCCACCCCGCACGACGCCTTGCCCTGCTTGAGGAAGCCAGTCTCATCAATGACCAGTACCGCGTCGGCATCGGCCAACGTCTCCAGCGCGTAGCCGCGCACGATGTCGCGCAGCCCATCCGCATCCCAGCGACCGCGGCCCAGGATGACCTGCTGACGCCACGGACCGGAATCCCCGGCCCATTTGGTTGCGGGGGTTCGCAACCAAGGCTTACGCCGCAGCACGCCACAGCGCCCAACACCGCGATATCTTGCGAGAGAGCACGATTTAGATGAATGGCAGAATCCCCACATCAACGTCAACTTTGTGCCGGGGCCACACGGTGAGTGTCTCTTATCCTTCTCCCTATTTATCTTGGGTTGTACGCTATCTCCGTTCAGGGCTTGAAGTGTCCCTGCAATCCGCTACGGGCTCTACTAGAACATGGCCTACCTCGTAACGGCGGCCGGGAAAGTCCAGGCGCCATTCCGGATTTCTGCATGGGGGCGATAAAGCCGGATCATGTAGTTCCAGCCAGCCGTAACCGGGAGGCAATTGGGGATCTTGCCGTCGCAGCCGCCGAACTGGATGTCGAAGCTGCCGTCTTGGCTCTTCTTCGCGGTGAGGTTGTTGAGCGAATAGGCGCTGAACGCATTCGGCGTGAAGAAGCCTTCGGCGTTATAGACTGTCACCGACCAAAAGCCATCAACCGGTACGCCCACCGGCACCTTCAGGCCATAGATCGTCTTGCCATCGTTTTTCTCGGGGAAGACATTGAGGTAGACCGCTTCCTTGTCGGGATTGCCACCCCAGGCCGAGGCCGTGCCGAGCAGGAAACGGACCGGATCGACCTCCGAACGCGTGCCAAACATCCGGTTCTTGTCGGGCAGCGTATCACTGAGAACGATCAGCAAATCGCGGATCTTCTTCTGGCTGGCCTGATCCCAAGCGGGCACCTCGAACTTGCCCGGCCCGCCCGGCTGTTCGACCTTGATCGCGTCCTGTATAGCGTGGGCCTGCTCCATGTCCTTCTTGTCCCCCGGATCGGCCAGCGTGCGGAACGCCACGGCGACATAGCGTGTACCGATATTCTCGCGCGTCAGGATGTAGGGTCCCGGCTTGTAGGCGACCTGAGGGGTATAGTGATCTTCGTTGATCACCTGCATCGAGATGAAGCGCTGGCCGGCATCGGGGATCGTGATCGTGACCGGCCCGGCATCCAGATCGAACACCGCGGACGAGTACAGGGTGTCGCGGTTAAGGCGGATGACGGTCTGCTTGTCGAGCGGCGCGGGTTCCCTCGTATGGTCAAACTTCCCGAAGCCGCCATTTCTGACGATGCCGGCGAAATAGAGGTCCGACTCGGCACGGGCGAAATTCTCGACATTGACGGGTTGCGGCTTGGGCTGGGGAGCCTGCGCCTGAGCGGACCAGCTTGCACAGATGGCGGCGGCCGCCAGTATGAACGTCTTTCTCACGATTTCTTCCTTTCTGTCAGGCGGCGCGAACAAGCGGCGGCTGCTTCCATCGGCCGTCCAAGGCTTCAGACTTGGGCCAGTAGAGGCGCAGCGTCGTCCAGAACGGTCCGGCAGGAATTGGTAGCCAGTTCGCCTCATGATCTGGCCCCGGGGACTCGTGCTGGAGATAAAGCGTTACCAGCCCGTCAGGATCGCGCTTCAGCGACGGAAGCATCGGCGAGTTGATGAGGTAGCGGTTGATCGCGTTCGCCGAGAGCAGGCTCTCCGGCAACTCGTAGACGGTCAGCGACCAGAAGGCGTTGACCGGGAACGTGCTCTTCGGATCGAACCGCAGCGTATAGCGTCCGTCCTGGCCGTTGAGCGGCTTGCCGACGGAATCGCTGTAGTAGAAGGGGTAGAGTGCCTCCTCCTTCGAATTGCCGTAGATTCCCAGAGCGGCCGAGGCCATCCGGATCATATAGTCGTTCTTCAGAAAGCTTCGCGTTCCGAAGCCCTCTGCCGCGGTGCGCTTGCCAGTGTCGAGTTCCCCGGTCTTGAAGGCAGCGAAGGCCTTCCAGGCATCGGCCATGCCATCCTCGATCGCCTTGCGCCGCTCGGACGCGAGCTTGGCGATATCCAGAATCCCGCCTGGTTCAATGCCGATACGCGCGAAGCGCCGACGTAAAGCCCGCTCGGAATCGTGTGTCGGGCAGAATTGCAGGATGAAGTTCAGGATCTGGAAGAACTCGACCGAATTGCGCTGCTGCTCGGGCGAGAGCGGCCGGGGAAACTCGATGGCGGGTGCCGCGGCCGGCGCAGGCTTGCCGAGAAATTGTGAGAGCGGCTGTACCTTGTAGCCCGCCTGGATCGCCTTGACCCTCTCGATATCGGTCGGCTCGAAAAGCTGCGTCCGGTAGAGCACGAAGGCGAAATCGGTCTCGCAGCGAATCACGCTCTTCACGCCCGAAGGCTTGCGTCCCTTCCACTTTGGCCCGGCCAACAGGAAGCTGCCGGCTTCGTTTCCGGTGGCACGGCTGCCGACATAGGCGAAGTTGAAGGTGTACTGATCGATGAATTGAAGAGAATAGTAGCGCCCAGCCTCCACGGCGGGCACGGAGATCACTAGCGGCTCGGTGCGTAGGTCGGCACCGATATAGGAATAGGGGGTGTCAGAGTTCGGTGTCTGTATCGCCTTGTCTTCGGGTGTGTAGACGCGCGCCACATTGGCGATCACGTTCCAGGGTCCCTTGAATTCAGGGCCGCTGCGATCCGCAAAATACGAATACTGGATACGGTAATTGTCGACGAGCGGGAAGCCCCAGATCGTCGCCTCCTTTGCGATCGCGCGCAGCGTCTCGGCATCAGCGGCTCTAGAGGCCGAAGGGCTTGCGATCGGGCCAAGCAATGCCCCCGTGCCGATGCTCGCGAGCGACGCGAGGAAGGCCCGTCTGTTGGTGAAAGAGGAGCTTACCATAGTGATTTTCTCCCAGCAAAGGCCTGGACAGCTCAGAAGGGGTTGACTTGGTTGGGGATCACGATCTGCCACAGGATCACGCGGCGGATCAGATGAACGGCGACGATCAGCTCGGTGAAGATCGAGGGATTGCCGAGGCTGCCAGCGAGAAGAGCGTCGGCGAATGCGGCAATGTCCAGTTTGACGTGCACGACGAACTGCGCAGCCTTGATGGCGAGCGACGCGAGGGCCGTCCCCGAGGTCGGAGTCTGACCGGTCACGATCGCCTGGGGGAGGCTCTCGATCATGTCCGGCAGCTTAGCGGCCAGGGCCAAGATGGTGAGCGTGCCGAACAACAGCACGATCAGTACGAGCCGGATGAGGATGTCGAACATAGACATAGGCATCTCCGGCGCGTCGTCAGAACCGATAGGTCGCGGCGAGGATCGGGCCGTGCATGGTCGTGTCGTAGAGGAAGCGCCCCTTACGGTAGTCGACATGCAGAGCCCGATAGCCGGCATGCAGCGTCCAGCTTTCGTTCCAGGCGTAGTTAAGGGTGCCGATCGCCTGCCAGGTCAACTGGGAGCCGACGCCGAAGCCTCCGACATCTCCAATGACAGTCACGCTCCATGGGCCGTCCAGCCGCGCCGTTAGCCGGGCTGTAGCTACCGGATCGAGCCATTTCTCCGACTCGGAGTGTTCGATCGCGATGTTCAGCGCGCCCGGCCGGATCTTTAGCCGATTATCGAGGTTCCAGAACCGCAAGCCACCGCCGACATCCACATCAAAGGTGGCGTCGCTGTAGGCCCTGTAGAGGGCAGAGGCCTGTATGGTGAGCGTCTGAGAGCGAAGTTCCACACTAGAGAAAAATGGCCCAGGCAGTTTCGCCCCGGATGTCACTTGTGTGAACATCGCATCGGCGATGAAACCCCATTTACCCATCCTCATCTCGGCGACCCCCATCAGGCCGCCGTCGAAGTCTTTCAGGATATCGCCGAAGCTCAGATCGACCTTGGCCGCCGGCAGCGGTGGCAAGGTCGAGGCGCGCCCATGCATGGCAGAGGCCCAGCCATAGCCGGTGAAGGAAAAGCTCGGCCCCGCAGTCTCGGCGAACGAAGATGGCCGCGCATTCTGGGCCTTGGCAACTCCATCGAGAATGGCGAAGAAGCCAAACGACATCAGCACGCTCCAGCAGGCTGCTTTCATCGTGGAGTGCATCATATTTCCTCGTAAACCCACAATCACTTCACCGAAGTGAGAATTACTTTCTTCTATTTGCCGAACGCCATCCCTCTCGGCTAGCGTTAGGAAAGAAGAAGCAGAGGTACTATGAAACTAGTATAGACGTCTCTGACATGATATTTGTCCGAAATCGGACAAAGTTGAGGCTTTTTCATGAGACGCATCAGCAAGGCTCGCGCCGAGCAGATCATGCGCGAACGCGGCTGGCTGCCATTGTTGCCGGAAGCGTTCCGGACCGAGGTACTGCGGCGCTCGGCCTTGCTGCGCTTCGCTCCGGGCGAGACGGTGTTTCGCCTCGGCGATCCCGCAGGCGGAGTTTACGGGCTTGTGGCTGGCACCGTCAGCATCAGTCTTGCCCCGGCCGGCGCGACGCCGCGCCTGATCCTTCTAGGGGTCCCAGGTCACTGGACCGGCGAGGGTTGCTTTCTCACGCGTAAACCGCGGAGGGCCGAACTTCGGGCCGTCGTGGATACGACCATGTTGCATCTTTCCCTCAATGCGATGGATCAGATGGCCGCACGCGATCCAGCGGTCGTACATCATGTCGCGCTCATGCTGATGACCACTGTCGAATTCCTGTTCCGCGTGATCCACGACCTGCAAAAGCCCGAGGCAGACAGGCGGGTCGCATCTGTGCTTCAGCGCACGACCTGGATTGGAGAGGCACCGATCCCGCTCACCCAGAGCGAGATTGGCATTATGTCGAATGCCTCACGCAAACAGGTCAATGCCGCCATCAAACGCTTTTCCGAGGCCGGATGGCTTACCAACACCTACCGCTCCATCACCATCACCGACCCGGATGCGCTCCGCCGCTTTGCAGAGGGAGACGGTACGGACTAATTGCGAATGCCCGCCGGCCGATGCCGGTAGCGAAAAGCCGGGGTTGCCCTGGATACCCAGTTTCGAGACCGTCATGTCACCACCCCGCCATAGTCTAGCGCATGTCGCCTTGTTCCTTGCCCTCATGGCCAATGGCGCAGGTCAGTCCTTTCTGCTCGTGGTGCTGCCACCGCTCGGCCGCCGCCTCGGGTTCGCTGACATCGAGACGGGTGCGATACTCTCCGCCTCCGCTCTCTTGCTGATGATCGCGGCGCCGGTTTGGGGATATCTGGCCGAGCGCATTGGGCGCCGTCCGGTGCTCATGATTGCACTCGCGGGGGCGATGCTCGCTCCCTTGGCGTTTGGCTTCATCGTCGGGCGCCGACTGGAAGGGATCATAAGCGGCGCCCTCGGCCTCCTCTTAGTAGCGCGGGCGGGGCAGGCATTGCTGTCCGCAGGCATCCTTCCCGCATCCCAGGCCTATGTAGCGGACATCACCGCACCGAAAGCGCGCGCCGGTGGTATGGGAAGCCTCGGTGCGGCCTACGGGCTCGGCGCGATTATTGGCTCGGCCCTGGCGTGGCGCATCGGAGGCAGCGACGTGGTGTTGGCCTTTCTGCTTCTGTCGGGTCTTGCCGGGCTGGCGTTCGCGAGCGTGGCCTTACTCGCCCCAGAAACGCGGCGAGGCAATCTGGAGGCTTCGTCTTCGATCGTTGGCCTGAACCTTTCCTGCATCTGGCCGTTCTTTGGGATCACGCTTGTTTCTATATCGGCCTATAGCATCGTTCAGCAGGTCGTGGCGCTACGCCTGCAGGACGCAATGGGTTTCGCGTCGGACGACTCCATCGCCAGGGCGGGACTGGCGCTGATGGCAACGGCCTCAGCGATGATCGTCGTGCAGGGCGGCGTATTGCGCACGCTTTCCTGGAGGCCGGAGACGATGCTCGGCGCAGGTTCGCTGCTGGCGACGATAGCCCTGCTCCTCGCCGCCCTTGCGCGGGACTATACGGAACTGTTCGGCGCTCTCCTCCTGCTCGGCGTCGCGCTGGGACTGATGCTGCCCGGCAACCTGGCTTCGCTCAGCCTGCGATCGGGGCCAAGCGCCCAAGCAAAGGTCGCAGGTTTCAACGTGGTTGGCCAGGGATTAGGCTTGGCGATCGGACCGCTGAGTGGCGCTGCTCTGCATCAGTGCTCGCCCCAAATGCCATTTCTCGCTGCGGCCGTCCTCCTGACCATAGCCTCCGCCCTATCGATCGGCGCTTTACGCATTCGTAGATTTCCGGCCACGAGCGACGCCATTCGATGAAAAAATATATGTCCTGCCACAAAGGAGGCCACATTACTCTTTCCGCTACAGACAAGGGCCCTTCCGGGCTGGATACGACACTGTGGTTAATGAAGGCCGACCCGATACTGGAGCGCACAACGCAAAAACCGCCCAGGTAATCAGACCTGGACGGTTATTGATTTATGATAAAACTGGTTGCGGGGGTTCGCAACCAAGGCTTACGCCGCAGCACGCCACAGTGCCCGAAACCACGACTTCCCACGAAAGGTTACGATGTAGGTGATTGGCGGAACCGTCCACATCAAAGCCAGGTTTCGTGGACAAAGCTTGGCGGCGTGACTGGCGGTTGATTCAAGTCGGCCTTGGGGGGATGGATTGGTCTTTCGGATGAAGAGTGCGAACTGATCGGCCCGCTACTGCCCTCGGAGTGAGACTGCGACTGCCTGCCAGCAGGTGACAAGCGCCGCGCTTCTTCGAGGTCATTATGTAGGTGGCGCATCAACTGCCGAACGAATATGGCAAGAGGAACAACGCCTTTCACCTCTATCGGGACTGGGGCGAAACGGGAGAGTTCGACGCCATGCTCAAAAAGCTGACCGAAATGGCGGGCTGGGAGCGATCCGCCGACATGACCGATAGCATCATCGTCCGAGCGCACTACTGCGCTCTAGGCTAAAAACGTGACTCGAGCGACCGGGGCGCTTGGTCGATCGCGCAGTGAGTTCACCATGCAACTCCACGCTCCCTGCGACGGAAAAAGGCCGCCCGCCCGGCTTCGCCCGACGCTAGGCGGGGCGCGCAACGTGAAGGGCTTCGGACCATTGTTCCGGATGGTCGCCAACTGATTGCCGTCGCTTATTTCTGTGTGTAGCATCTTACCGCTTGTTTGGTAGATTCTCGGCTTCCGGAACTCCTCGGACGGCCTTTATGAGAAGTAATGGGCTTTGAGCCAGGCGGGTAAAGCCATGGGCACGACCGAAAAATGTTCGCATCCCGATTTTGAGGCACAGATCGACATTGCAAAGATTGAAGATACGGTACTCAAAATCGCGGAACTCTCAATTAGATGCACTAAATGTGGCGCACCTGCCATTTTTCGGAAGCTGCCGGACGCGTTCAGGAGCGCTCCTGCAACGACCTATACCGCCTCTCAAGAGGTAACTCTAGCCTTTGTATGCGATGGCGATAATTTTGACGAAGATGATATTGAATTTACAGAGATCGCCCTCTCTTGATCTCTTGAAAAAATGACGATGAATCACAGTTATGATGCCCCATCTACTTTCGATTCAAGATCACTCAGGCGAATGATTTTTAAATATCTGAATCTTATTTGAAATTTCGTCGCCATAATCGCACTTTCACCCGTATCAGCCAGCCTTCCTGCCACTCACTATTTCCCTTTTTTGTAGTCAGGGTGCCACCCAAAAGGACACGTCATTAAGTGCGTTGCTCATGATCGATAATCTTGCCACGGCCTAGCGCCAGAGGCACCCCTGCCAATATCAGCAAGAGAACAGCCAAAGGCAACACCGCTGCAAAGCCAATAAAATGAAAGCCATATGCGCCTGCCAGTCCTCCCGTGAAAAACGCTCCGAGCAAGGAGCATAGTAAGGAGAGCTTGGCGCGATCAGCGACCACCCTGCCTGTAGGTACGGTCATGGTCCTGTTCCAATAAAAAAGTTTGCCCAGTTCGATCCCAAGGTCCGTTATCATACCTGTCAGATGTGTCGTGCGGATGCGTGCCTGCGAAATCTTGGTGATTATGGCGTTTTGCAGTCCCATGATGAAACACAGCAGCGGGATCGCTACAGGTACAAAAAAGGCACGGTGGCTGTACAAACTTCCGACAAGACCAAATGCAAGCAGCAGAATTGCTTCAACGACCAGGGGAAAGGCATATTGCCCATAGGCTCGATGTCGTCGTCCCCAGTGAATGAGAAAAGCTGAACAAGCCGCCCCGAGGATGAATGCGATCGCCGCGCCCAGGCCGTTCAGCATCAGATGTACTGCTCCGAGGGCCAGATTATCGGCTAGTGCCGAGATCACGCCCGACATATGCGAGGTGTACTGTCCAACCGCGAGGAATCCTCCTGCATTCACTGCGCCAGCAATGAAACATAATGCCAGACCGAGCCGAGCATCCGCTGTTTCGCTGCGTTCAGTGCCGATGACACTCTGCAAACCATCGACAACCTGCGTCGTGATGGAACGCCTCTCCTGGTTATTGGAATATTCGCTCATAGAGTAACTTCCGATAAAGGTAATGTCTCAAGCTTGCGTAGACACTCGATCTTTAGTTATATCTAGAAAATTATACTTAAGATTTTTGAAATTTAAATTTTTAAAGCCGATTATAAATTTGAAAAAGATAATATATATTGTCATTCATATAATATCCTGTCGGTTTTATCCGAGAAAACCATGCCCTACGCCACGAAGAGTATCGCCAACATGGAGCAGCCCGCCTCGCGTTCCCACTTCGCGAATGATGTATTAAACATCAATAATAATTGTTGAGAATGTTATATAGTGGTATTAAGCTCTAAATTGCATATAAATTATGGCACTCAGTGAGCGCGGGATGATGATCACTGCAGCGCAATTGCGGGCAGCGCGTGCCCTTCTCGGTATCGACCAAAAAAGGCTAGCTGCACTGTCGGACCTTTCCGTGCCAACGATCCAACGCATGGAGGCGCGCACGGGCCTGATCAGGGGCAATGTCGACTCCTTGATGAAGCTCGTGGAGGCCCTCGCCACGGCCGGGGTCGAGCTAATCGGCGAGGGCAGCAGCAGTGCAGCGGGCGGACGAGGTGTGCGCCTGAAGCAGTCTGCTCCGAAGATCCTTGACCCTGGCGGCGCGGACGGGGTGGAGGAGTAAAGCCGTGATGCTTGCCGTCGCTTTGGGGTGTATCGCGGTCCTGTTGGTCATTGCACTCGCGGCGCTTGCGGCGAGACGGCTCTCGTCTGCAACTGTGTTGGTCTATTCGGCAAGTCTATGCGTTTCGCTCGTCCTGCTGGCGACGGCGCTCACTCAGCTACTCGGCCGCCTTGCGGAGACGGATCTGAAACTGCCCCTCGGCCTGCCCTGGATCGGAGCAAACTTTCATATCGATGCCTTGAGCGCCTTCTTCCTGGCCATCGTCAATCTCGGTGCCGCCGCTGCAAGCCTCTACGCTCTCGGGTATGGAAAGCACGAACACGATCCCGAGCGTGTGTTGCCGTTCTATCCCGCTTTCCTTGCAGGTATGAACGCCGTCGTCCTCTCGGCGGATGCCTTCGCTTTCTTGTTTTCCTGGGAATTGATGTCGCTGACATCATGGGCGCTGGTGCTGGCGCATCATCGCGAGGAGGACAATCTCAAGGCCGGGTATGTCTACATCGTGATGGCGAGCTTCGGTTCGCTGGTGCTGCTACTGGTCTTCGGCCTTTTGGCCGGCAGCCAGGGTGCTTACGCTTTTGATCAAATTCGCCATCATGTCCCGACGGGAATGGTGACCGCGATCGTGCTCGTCCTCGTGACGCTCGGCGCCGGCTCCAAGGCCGGCCTGGTGCCCCTTCATGTCTGGCTGCCCCTGGCTCATCCGGCAGCGCCAAGCCATGTCTCGGCCCTCATGAGCGGCGTGATGACCAAGGTTGCGATCTATGCCTTCATTCGCATCGTGTTCGACCTTTTGGGCCCACCGGAATGGTGGTGGAGCGTCCCGGTCCTGGTCGCCGCTGGCGCCTCGGCAGCCCTAGGCATTCTCCAGGCCCTGATGCAGACCGATCTCAAACGCCTGCTCGCCTACAGCACGATCGAGAATGTCGGGCTCATCTTCTCGGGCCTCGGTCTCGCGCTGGCGTTTCAGGCCAACGGTTTCGGCGCGGCCGCTGCGCTGGCGTTGACAGCGGCCTTGTTCCACATCCTGAATCATATGCTGTTCAAGAGTGTGTTGTTCTTCGGCGCCGGCGCCATATTGACGGCGACAGGGCAACGCGACCTCAACGCCTTGGGCGGGCTCATCCACCGCATGCCCGTCACCAGTGTCGCCGTACTGGTCGCCTGTGTCGCTATCTCGGCCTTGCCTCCCTTGAATGGCTTTGCTTCCGAATGGCTGACTTTCCAGGCCATCCTGCTCAGCCCTCAGATTCCGCAATGGGGGCTCAAGCTGTTGGTGCCGGCCATTGGCGCCCTGCTCGCTTGGTCGGCGGCCCTGGCGGCTGCTTGCTTCGTACGAGCCTTTGGTACGATTTTCCTGGGACGGCCGAGAACCCTGGCAGCACAGGAGGCTCGCGACGTAGATCGTTGGTCGCAAGCCGCGATGATCGCGCTCGTAGGTCTATGTGTACTTGCAGGCATTTTACCGGGCCTCGTCATCGACGGCATCGCGCCCGTCGTGTCCTCCGTAGCTCAAGCCCGCATGCCGGCTCAGGCGGGCGTAGATTGGCTCACCATCATACCGGTGGCGGCAAGCCGCAGTTCCTACAACGGCCTGCTCGTCTTCGTCTTCATCACCTTTTCGGCTTCATTGTCCGCCTACGCCATCCATCGCCTGGCGTCGCGGGCCGTGCGGCGAGGTCCTGCCTGGGATTGCGGCTTTCCTGACGCCAGTCCGATCACGCAGTATAGCGCCACCAGCTTTTCCCAGCCGATTCGGCGCGTCTACGGCACCACGCTGTTCCGGGCACGCGAAAGCGTCGATATGCCCGCGCCTGGAGACCAGCGGCCAGCTCGTCTTTTGGTCAGTTTGCGAGATCTCGTCTGGGATGGGATTTATGGACCGTTGGTCAAAGCCGTCCTACTTGCCGCGGACCGACTCGACCGCCTGCAATACCTCACGATCCGCCAATATCTCAGCCTGGTCTTCCTCCTGCTTGTCTTCCTGCTCGTGGTGCTGGCGTCATGGTCGTGATCGAGAGTCTGGCCATCCAGGCCCTGCAGATGTTTCTCGTACTAAGCTTGGCGCCGCTCGTGACTGGCTTGGTGCGGCGGATCAAGGCTCATCTGTTGCGCCGGCGTGGTCCTTCGCCGTTCCAGCCATACCGCGACCTTCTGCGTCTTCTGCGCAAGGAGGTGGTATTGGCCAACAATGCCTCCTGGCTCTTTCGCGTCACGCCCTATGCGATCTTCGCCGCAACATGGGTTGCGGCCGCTCTCGTGCCGACCTTCGCCACAGGGCTACAATTCAGCTGGTCGGCCGACCTCATTGTCGTGATCGCTCTCTTGGGCAGTGCCCGTTTCTTTCTAGCCCTCGCCGGAATGGACATCGGCACGAGTTTCGGGGGCATTGGCGCCAGCCGCGAGATGATGATCGCGACATTGGCCGAACCGGCGATGATCATGATCGTCTTCTCCGTCGCCCTCCTCGCCGGTTCGACCCAGCTTTCCTATCTCGCCGGCTTCATGGTTACGGTCGGGCTAAGGGTATCGCTTGCGCTTGCCCTGATCGCATTAGTAATGGTGGCCATTGCCGAGAACGGGCGTATTCCCATCGACAATCCGGCCACGCACCTCGAACTCACAATGGTGCATGAGGCGATGGTGCTGGAATATTCCGGACGCCATCTCGCGCTGATCGAATTGTCGGCCTCGCTCAAGCTCGTGCTCTATATGTCGCTGATCGGTTGCGTCTTCGCCCCTTGGTGGCTTGCTTCTGCCGGTGCATCCACCGGCGCTTACTTGATCGGCGCCATCATCTATTTCGGCAAGCTCCTGTTCGCTGCCGCCCTCCTCGCTCTTTTCGAGACAATGGTCGCCAAGATGCGAGTCTTCCGCGTCCCGGACTTTCTCGGCGCAGCCTTGATGCTCAGCCTTCTGGGCGCGCTCCTTCTCTTCGTGTCGAGGAGTTTGTGACATGAACGGGCTCACCTTCGACATAGCGCATGTGCTGGCCGGTGGTCTGGTGCTGGTGAGCTTCATGATGCTCTACCAGAACCGCCTCTACGCACTGCTCAATATCTTTGCCTTCCAAGCCATAGTGCTGTCGTTATCGGTTGCCTGGCAGGCCTGGGTTCAGGGCGCAACCCACTTATACGTCACGGCGGTGATCGCTTTGATCTTCAAGGCGATCGTCATTCCTGTGGCCTTGCATCGCATTATCGCCCGCCTTGGGATCCATCGGGAGGTCGAGACCGTGGTTGGGGTGGGCCTGACCATGCTTGCGGGCATCGGCCTGGTGGCCTTGTCCATGGTGATCATGCTGCGGGTAACGGCCGGCGCCGATCCCCTGGCGCGTGAGGACCTTTCTTTCGCCCTCTCGGTCGTATTGCTCGGCTTTCTCATGATGGTGACACGCCGCAATGCCGTCAGTCAGGTGGTGGGCTTCATGTCCATCGAGAACGGTCTGATCCTTGCTGGGACCGGCGCCAAGGGTATGCCTTTGGTTGTCGAGATCAGCGTTGCCTTTTCAGTGCTGATTGCCCTTTTCGTCATTGGCATCTTCTTGTTCCGCATCAGTGAACGCTTCGACACTGTGGATTCCAAGGCTCTCGACCGCTTCCAAGGAGAACGCCAATGAGTGGCCTTCCCCTGGATGGTTCGACCTTGATCCTGATTATTCCGATACTGACCGCTATCCTCATGGCAGTCCTGGCGGACTTCAGGTTATCGGCCAGACTAAACGCGCTCTCCGCCTTCATTACCTTGGTAGCAGCATTCTCTCTTTTGTTTCACAGGCCCGATCCGGGCTCCTACGTCGTGGTCGACGATCTCAATATCGTCTTCCTCCTCCTCAACACTTTCGTGGCTTTCACCACCAGTGTGTTCAGCGCCAGCTATATCGGGCATGAGCTGGAGATCGGCCGGCTGACACCGTCGCATCTGCGCTTCTATCACGCGATGTACCAGGTTCTGCTGTTTGCCATGAATCTTGCTTTGCTGGCCAACAACATCGGCCTTATCTGGGTCGCCATCGAGGTCGCTACGCTGACCACCGTTCTGATGGTCGGAATCTACCAGACCCAGGAAGCCATCGAGGCCGCCTGGAAATATTTCATTCTCGGCAGCGTCGGTATTGCACTGGCCCTTTTTGGCACCATCCTGGTCTACATGGCGGCCCGTCCCATCGTCGGCGAAGGCGTTGACGGCATGGTCTGGACCGTCCTGCTTCGACATGCCGCCGACTTCGATCCTGCCCTGCTCAATCTGGCCTTCATCTTCCTATTGCTGGGCTACGGCACCAAAGCGGGCCTGGTGCCCCTGCATGCGTGGTTGCCAGACGCGCATGCCGAAGGGCCAACGCCGATCTCGGCCGTGCTCTCCGGCCTGCTGCTCAATGTCGCCCTCTATGCGGTGCTGCGCTTCAAGCTCCTGCTCGCCGCCAACCCCGCGGCCATCGCGCCCGGTCCGATGCTCGTGACGATGGGGCTCGTTTCGCTCATCTTCGCCGGTTTCATGCTCTATCGGCGCCGCGACATGAAGCGCATGTTCGCCTTCTCGTCCATCGAGCACATGGGCATCATCGCCTTCGCTTTCGGCATGGGAGGCCCGCTTGCCAATTTTGCTGGCCTCCTGCACATGACCATGCACAGCCTGACCAAATCGGCGATCTTCTTTGCAGTGGGTCACGTTGCTCAAGCCAAAAGTACCCAGAAAATGGCCGAGATTGGCGGCCTGACCCAGAGCCATCCGCCGCTCGGCTGGGGACTGGTCCTGGGCGTGCTCGCCATCGCCGGTCTGCCGCCCTTCGGGATATTCATGAGCGAGTTCCTGATCGTGAGCGCCACCTTTGGACGCCAGCCCCTGCTGGCCTTGGTGCTGGTGACCGGATTGCTGCTCGCCTTCGGTGCCCTGATCCTGCGCATGCAAGGGCTCGCCTTCGGTGTTCCCAAGGGGACGATGGCTCCGGTCAAGGCATCCTATGTGCCTCTGGCGCTTCATCTGGCACTGGTATTGATCGCGGGCTTCTATCTGCCTGCGCCGCTGGTTGCCTGGTTCCAGCATGTCGCAAACATGCTTGGATAGGACGCAACCCATGGCAAAGCTCGACGAGTTGCTCGCAGCCCATTCCACGCCCGGGGCACATCTTTCCTGGCCGAAGGTCACTGCCGACGATGCGCTGTGGCACGACTTGGTCGAACAGCTGCAAAAAGGCACCGTCACGCTGCTGGGCCTTTGGGGCGAGAACAACGGTGGTCAGGCCGTTGTTCGCGTCGCGGTTCTCGACGAAGCGCAGCGGGCCGGGATGGTGGTCACCCATGCATGCCCGGGTGGTCAGTACCCTGCCTTGAGCAAATCTCACCCGCCGGCAATGCGCCTGGAGCGCACCGTGCACGATCTCTTCGGGCTGCTGCCGATCGGTCTGCCGGACACCAGACCATGGCTCGACCATGGCATGTGGCCGGTGCGCCACCCGCTCGGCGATCAGGGCCCTGCCCCCGCATTGGCGCCAGCCTATGCCTTCCTGGGCGCGCAGGGCGAGGGCCTGCACCAGATCCCCGTCGGTCCAGTCCATGCCGGTGTGATCGAGCCGGGTCATTTCCGCTTCACGGCCGGCGGCGAGACGGTCGTCCGGCTCGAGGAACGGCTCGGCTATGCCCACAAGGGCGTGGAAGGGCTCCTGATTGGTACCGATATCACAAGGGCGGGGCAGCTTGCCGGACGCGTGTCTGGCGACAGCACCGTTGCTTACGCTCTAGCCTTCTCGCGCGCCGTTGAATCCGCCCTCGACATGGCGGTACCGGCGCGCGCCGTGTGGCTGCGGGCCCTGATGGCCGAATTCGAGCGGCTCGCCAATCATTTCGGAGACATCGGCGCCATCTGCAACGATGCCGCCTTCGTCTTGATGCATGCTCATTGTGGCGTGCTGCGCGAACGCGTCCTACGTACCGCAATGACCTGCTTTGGACATCGCCTGATGATGGACCGCATCATTCCCGGCGGCGTCACCAACGATCTGGCTGCGGACGGACGGGCCGCGATACGCGATCTCCTCGCCGAAATCCGTCGTGCCTTTCCGGCCCTCGTGGAGCTCTACGACAACACGGCCTCGCTACAAGACCGGACGGTAGGAACTGGAATTGTCGATCCCACATTGGCGCGCCAATACGGATGTGGCGGTTTCATTGGCCGGGCCTCGGGACGGAGTTTCGACACACGCCATGTCCTGCCCTATCCCCCCTATGACAACCTGCGGTTCGAAGTACCTGTTCTTTCGGAGGGCGACGTCAACGCGCGGGTGTGGATTCGGATTAAGGAAGTCGAGCAAAGCCTGTCGCTGATCGACCAGATCCTCGAGCGCCTCCCCCCAGGTCTCATCTTCGCCGATCTATCCCAGGCGAGAGCTGGCGAAGCAATGGCCTTGGTGGAGGGCTTTCGTGGCGATATCCTCGTCTGGGTCAATCTCGACGAGCACGGACTAGTCCGCCGCTGCCACCTGCGCGATCCGTCCTGGTTCCAGTGGCCCCTGCTCGAGGCGGCGATCGACGGCAACATCGTGGCCGATTTTCCGCTCTGCAACAAATCCTTCAACTGTTCCTATTCTGGGCACGATCTGTGAGGTTTCGCTCATGAGACGCTTGCTGTTCGACACACTGCGTAAAGCCCCGTTCACTGAACCCGCCCCCGTGCCCCACGATCCGGAAATCGCTGGCCTCATCGCTCAGCTGGGCCGGTCTGCTCAGGCACGGCTCGGCCGTAGTCTCGCTATCCGCGAGGTCGATGCCGGCTCCTGTAATGGTTGTGAACTCGAGATCAACGCTCTTGGCAACGCGTTCTATGATTTCGAGCGTTTCGGCCTGCACCTCGTGGCTTCGCCACGTCATGCTGATGTGCTGCTAGTCACAGGACCTGTTACGCTGAACATGCGCGAAGCCTTGAAAAGGACCTATGAGGCAATGCCTTCGCCCAAATGGGTCGTTGCTGCCGGAGGATGTGCACTCGATGGCGGCCCGTTCGCGGGTAGCTATGCTTGCGCGAGGGGGGTATCCGACGTCATACCCGTTGATCTCCATATTCCTGGCTGCCCGCCCACCCCCACCGCTCTTCTCAAAGGTCTTTTGGCGCTCTTCAGCCGAACGCAGATGTAATCGGTACAGTCACGCCAGGGGTGTTGCGCGCCCTTGCCAGCACACCGAAGGATTGAGGCCAGCTTGAGGCCTGTCACCCCTCTTGCGGCCCGCACCTGTCTATTGCTATATATTGCATTATCATTCATGTTTAAAACATCATTCCGGTGTTTATATCGCATCGGTTTTGACAGGGCGAAGGCGACGTGCCTGCCGATTGGCATCACGTCAGATCGGGGTTCAATGCGCCAGATCGATCTCATCAGCTCACAATCGGGTGTGGTCGCGATTTACGAAGATCGGCGAGGAAGCCGCGTCTATTTGGAAGGGAGCGCCATTCAGACCTATGCGGACCCGGATGGTACAAGCCTGCTGTCCTATGTTCGCCTGATGGCGGATGTCCTTTCTCCCTGCCAAGAGGTCCTGGTGCTGGGTTGTGCCGGCGGTTCGCTCGCGACGATGCTCCATCGATCCGGCAAGCGCGTAACCGTTGTCGACAACAATCCGGAGAGTTTTCGGATCGCGCGCCAGTATTTTGGAATGGCGTCGACCATACAATGTGTGGCCGCGGATTTTCGAGATTACTTGGGAGCGCGGAACAACCAGTTTGACGGTATCGCGGTCGATATCGGAGGTCCAACGGTCGCCTTTCAGCATTTGTTCGATGCGCCGATCTGCGAGGCAATATGCAAAAGGCTAAGCCCAAATGGCCGCTTGGCGATGAATCTGATTATTCCCGAGGCCGCCGATACGCTCGCCGACCATATCGCCTCAGGGCTCGCGGCCGAAGGCACTGGCTTATGGATCTACGACCAAATCGGAGAGCGAGACTTTAACGCCGTCCTCGTTCGCCTGCCGCACAGTGAGCATCACAGTCTGCGAGGTGAGGTTTACGGGACTGTCCTGGATAATACCCCCTGGACGAAAAGGCCCCCTCGCAAATCTCTAGTGCCTTATTACCACAGGCAAAGACAGCCCGTGAGTGGCCTGGAGCGGCAACTGGCCGAGCTATTTATGCAACGCATGTTCGATATCGGACCAACCTCCGATGAGCAGCCTCTTGCTTCGCAATAGAGTCTGCTGGACCAATATTTGATGGAGTGGCCATGGCCAACAACGATGAAGACTATATCTATGACGAGGCGACCGGCGAATGGCTGCCAGCTTCGCAAGTGAAGGCCTCCGCCATTGCGGACCAAAAAGTGGTTCGAGATTCGGCTGGTAATATCCTTGCCGATGGCGACGCGGTCACCCTCATTAAAGATCTCAAGGTCAAGGGAACCGCGCTCACCTTGAAGCAGGGGACCGTGGTCAGGTCGATCCGCCTCACTGACAATGATGAGGAGATCGACTGCCGCCATGAAGGGATCAAGGGCCTGGTTCTGCGAACAGAGTTCGTGCGCAAGCGTTGATGGATTGCTGCAGCTTCGTTGAGGGCAGCTGTATCTCGATTTCTGCAGTCGGCCTGAAAGGTGGCCACCATCGCAATGTCGGCTTTCATAAGCATGTGGCGGCATTGATCCCAATCAATGCCAAGAAAATGTACTCATGACCGATCTCTATGCAGGAACTCGATGATAGCGCTGCCACATGGCAAAAACCGATAACTTGGTTCGAAAATGCAACGACATGATCGCGGAAGGGCTGGATTTCCCCACGATATGGGAGACATATCTAAGGTGCCACACTGCCGTGATCGGCCCGCCCATCCAAGGCTATCGGGACAGTGAGCTCATTCTGAGCATCCCATTATTTTATCGACAAAGATTGGTCTTTCTTCCAACGAACGGTCGGTTCGTGATCGAGTGAAAGGCTAGGCAATTACCTTCAAGCCTTTGTCTGCTCGATGAACGGGCAAGCCGGTAGTCGACAGGCTCGTGATATTTGATGGTCGAGGATGAGTACCCTGAGCGACATTCGACACATTATATGCATGTAGAGGGACGCACCGTGCAGTTGCTAGCCCGTTTCGAGGGCATCCACGGCAGGATCTTCGTCATCGAGGAAAAAGCCACGGGCGCCCGTCGGTACTACGAGGGAGGCTCCTTCCAGAGCCACGCCTGGCGGTCTGGAGAGAGCTGCTTTACCTATGTTCACCTGATGAAGGCTCTCCTGCAGCCGGCCAGAGACGTTCTCGTGCTTGGTTGTGCTGGCGGCACGCTGGCCACAATGCTGCATCGGCAGGGCAAATCGGTCACAGTCATCGACAGAAACCCACTGAGCTTCATGCTCGCGCGCGAGTATTTCTGGATGCCCTCGGATGTTCGATGCATCGCCGCCGATTTCAAGGATTTCATCACCTACAATCGTGATTGTTTCGATGCGATTGCCGTCGACGTCGGCGGCCCCGGATTCGACTATGTGGCCGAGTTCGACGAAATGACTTGCCGCACTCTCCACGACCGTTTGGGCCATAGTGGCCGGATCGCCATGAATGTTTTAATCGAGTACGGGATGGATCTGCTTCCTGACATCGCCGGGAAGCGACTTGCCGGATCGGGCTTGCGGACCTGGATCATTGACGAGGTCGTTAGGGAGCCGGACCGTAATGCGGTGATTGCCTGCGTCCCAGAAGGCTATCTAGACATTCAATGGCAGATTTTACCGGACGCCGTTGCCATCGATGCAGCGCGATGGCTTGTCAGACGTTCGCACCTGGAAAACGCCGACAAATATGCACGCTGAATGGCCTGGCACGCTATTAGCAAAATCTCCACATCGCCATTGCAGCTGTCGTGGCGCCAAATTCGATCCTCTGCAGGTTACGATGTGGGCGATTGGCAGAACTGCTCACATCAAGGAGAAAATTGAAGCCTCGATAACGGAGGTGCCTCCGACACCGCCCTTGATTGGACCGCTTACTTGCGAAATTCTCTGGGCGGGATACGGGTTCGCCTTGGCCCCGTTACCAGGTCACCAAGTCGAAACGCGATTATCCTAGCCGCGATTGCTTCCGAAACTGACGAGGCGTCACGCCAGAAATTCGACGGAAGGCTCTACTGAA
>NZ_JAXOUF010000033.1:0-30948 GCF_034424805.1 Labrys sedimenti | reverse complement strand
TCTCGACCTCCAAAGTCGAGATCAATGAATCAGAACGCGGCTTCCTTGGGAATCCCATTTATGGGTATGTGATCTAGCCGGCTCTTGCGCATCGTCAAGTGCTCACCCAGGCAACGCCTCAAAGCCGAGATAATGTCTATTCTCATGCCAAGCCTCGATCCAGCCGCCAAGCGAATCGAGAATCTTACAGCGAAATCAGTCTCTTATCCAAAACCGTCGTGTACCGTGCATATCGGGTTGCGATGCCTCGGAACTGTTTGATCCTGTTGAAGAACCGTTCCACGAGATTGCGTTGCCGATAGACCCAGCGCGAGAACACGAAGGAGGCCTTGCGGTGTGTCTTCGGCGGAATATTGGCCCAGGCCTTTCGCGCGGCAGCCCTGGCCCGGATAGCATTGCTGTCATATCCCTTGTCGGCCAGCAGGATGTCTCCTTCACCCAGTTCGTCTGTCAACGCGTCGGCCTGGGTGCAGTCAGCAACCTGTCCGCCGGTCAGACGCAGGTTGACGGGGCGCCCTTCGCCGTCGACGAGCGCGTGGATTTTGCTCGTAAGTCCGCCGCGGGAACGTCCCATGCCGCCATCATCTCTGCCCCCTTTTTTCCCGTGGCCGCATGCTGATGAACACGGACACAGGTCGAGTCGATCATGATGATGTCACCATCGTAGGCGGCCGATACGGCTTGGAGAAGCCGATCCCATACTCCGGCTTTGCGCCAGCGCACAAAGCGGTTGTAGCAGGTGGTCGGCGGGCTATAGCGCTCCGGAACTTCCGCCCAGGGCGAACCCGTTCGAAACCGCCAGAGGATGCCATTCAACACCCGCCGATCATCGGCCCGGGGCACGCCACGGGGCTTGTTAGGCAACAACGGCGAGATGATGGACCATTCGTGGTCGGTGAGTTCGTAGCGACGACGCGTCAAAAAGGCCTGCTTATTTGGAAACCTTGAATCACAGCGACCCATAAACGACCAGATGTTTTATGAGTTTACGCCGTAGTACCCGACGCTTGGCGACATGCTCCGTCATCCTGGTAATGCAGGTGCCTATGTCTTTGGGCGGCGGCGCCATGACGGCCGGCTCCGACTGCCCGGAAAGCCGCACAGCGGCCGACGCTTTGTTCGCGATCCGCAGAAATGGATGGTGCTGCACCAAAACACACTTCCAGCGTACATTGACTGGCAAACCTATGGGCGGAACCGGGAGCTGATGGCAGCAAACCGTTCGCGATATCCCGGCGTCCCGCGTGGCGGTGCGGCGCTGCTTGGCGGCTTGATCTTGTGCGGTGTGTGCGGCCGTAAAATGGTGACCGGCTATCATGATGACGGGCGGGAAGCGCGTTATAGCTGCAGCTATGAGGCCACCACTTATGGCGGTCCAAGGTGCTAATCGATCAGTGCCCGCCCGGTGGACGCCTGCGTAGGTGCGTTGATTCTTGAAGCCCTCTCACCCTGCGCAATCGACGTCAGCCTCCATGTTGCCGAGGATATCGAACTCGAACGGCAACAATTGCACGAAGGCAGGAAGCAGCGGCTGGAACGCGCCGCCTATGAAACGGTGCTTGCGCGCCGGCGCTACGAAGCCGTCGATCCCGACAACCGCCTGGTCACCCGGACGCTGGAACGAGACTGGGAAGCTGCGATGGCTACGAAACAGGCGCTTGCGGATGACTACCAGCGGGCTCTTGCGCGTCAACCTGAGCGGCTAACGCCGCGGGAAGTGGAAGCGGTCCGTCAACTGGCGGAAGATGTGCCGTCCCTGTGGAATGCTCAGTCCACCACTTCGCGGGACCGGCAAACTATTGCCCGGATGATGCTTGATCGCGTCGTCATCCAGGTGTTTGGAGAGACCGAGCGTGCCGAGATAAAATGCCACTGGGCCGGCGGGACCGTGACAACTCATCCGATCATCCGAACCGCGAGACGCTTTGAACAACTGGAGCATCACGAGGAAATACTGGAGCGGATCGCGTCGCTGCGTGCGAAGGGGGCGACCACTCGACAGATCGCAGACGATCTCAATGCCAAGGGCTGGGCACCTGCGAAAAAACCAGCCTTCGATGCATTGATCGTCCAGAAGCTTCTGGTGCGAAAGGGGCTTGGAAAGAAACGACCCATTTGGTCCAGCAACGTTCCCCGTCGGAATGACAACGAGGTGCCCCTGCAGGAACTCTGCGAACAGCTCGGCGTCCATCGTCAGACCGCCTACGGCTGGCTCCGACGTGGAAAGCTCAAAGGGCGCGTCGCCAAGGTCGGGACACAACGTATCTGGCTTGTCAGCCTTCCGCACGCCTCAACGGGAATCCGGACTGGAGAGTCATCATGACAACACGATCGAAAATGCGTTCTCCAAACTCAAGGCGCTGCTACGGGCAAAGGCCGAAAGGACCATCAATGCCCTATGGGATGCGGTCGGCTCTACCATTAGGCCTCGATAATGAAAATCAGGTACTCACGCCCCATGAGATCCTTCGCGATCCATTCTTCGGTCTGTTCGTTGAACTCGAAATCACCTTCAAAAAGCTCGGCAAACCGCTGAGCGTCAAGCATAGCATCCTGACGCTTCAAATATTCGACCAATGAAAACTTACGGCCGCCGGCCTCAAGCTCGATTACGACGATTTGGCAGCGCATTGATTTGCGATTCTATCGAGGTATTTTATTACTTCCACTCCGATGAAAATGTTAATTCCTCTACGGAATAAAGTATACTAAATTCGAAAGCGATTGTCCCTCCCCGCCGGTCTGCCGCGCGGGGTTTTTGCATTCGAGATCGCCATGGCAAAGATTGTGCGCTCAGTGTTTGGCATCTTGGAAGGACTGCAGCGATCAAATCCCGATGGCCTGCGCTAGAAGCGATAGGCTAGATGCGTTTTTCGCTGCACTCCATGCGCATCGCTGTCAGAGGTCAGGCATCGCAATGCCACGGTCAGCGGTCGCGAGGATGATGTTGTGATCATACGGGCACGCTCGTGCCGACCGAACAGGAAAAGTGCCAGGTCGTCAGCCACCTTGCTGATCAAAGAGGAGATCGCGGATCCTGCCCTCGCCAATCTGCTCGCGTCGGCGATAGCCGAGCTATTCTGCCCGGAACCCAAGCGGATCAGCATCGAGCACTGGCAGTTCATCACTGAGAAAGCGAAGGCCTCTGACAAATAGGCCCGTCATCGCTCTATTTCGCAGGCCGGCCCTTATTACGAAAATAGCGCCAGCCAGCGTAAGGGCTACGCACAGGTAGACGCCAAGAGCGATACCGAGTGTGTCGGTCCAGAAGCTAGAAGAGAATCTGGGCCAGCCAACAAGGGCCTTCACCCAGCAGATGCCGAGCCCATAGTTGGTGGCCTGCAGAAACACCCGTAGCGGCGGGCCGCGGAACATCAGGATCACTCTCGGGACGAGATTGCGCCGTTCATGGCACACTATCGCAAACCCGAGCGAATTGATGACCGACGAAGCGCCGGGTGAACGGCACCTATCCGATTTCCAAAGCTGCCCGCTTCGCGAACTTCCGGTTCGGTATCTCGAAGGACCAGCGCTCAACGAGGGTTCGAAATGAATCTAAGCGCCCCATCGCGCTGCGTCGCAGCGACCTCGATCGGCGAGGCGCAATTAATCAACAGAGTCGCGGCTACTTCGAGATCTGTCAGCGTGGCGAACTTTTCTTGCGGTAGCCCGGTCGGAGTGGACGAATGGCGCCCGACCGGGCCGTGCTAGAACTCCGTGGTGAGGTGGAGCGCCAGCAGCATCATTCTACCATGTCGCGTAAATTGCATATATGATGCTCAAATCATCGCCGCATACTTAGCCGGTTGGTATATTTATTTCCTCTGCGAGACCCTCATGCATCGCTTTATTTTGCGCGAGAATGCTGCTCATTTCCGAAAATTGCTGATGACCGAGCCAGATGGCGACCGGCGTCAAATGTTGCAAACGATGCTGACGAACGTGGAAACCGAGCTAGCGGAGCTGGAAGAGGCGTCAGCTCGTGCTCACGCTGTGCATGACGCTCATATTGCCTCCTTTATGGATACCTTGCTGAGACGCGCGGTGGAGGACAGTCGAGCCGATTTCGGCAATATTCGGCTGTATGAGCCTGAGCATAATTGCCTTCTCTTCGCGGCTCAACTCAACTTTCATAAGCCATTTTTGGATCACTTTGCAGCTGTAAGAATCGGCGACGGTTCGCCATGTGGCTTGGCCTTTGAAAGGCGATCCGCTGTATGGATCGAGGATGTCAACGGCGAGCCCGTTCTCCAGCCACATCTGGAGATCATGCAGGAGACCGGATTTCGGGCGCTCCAGTCCATCCCCTTGACAACTGCGGGGCGTGTTTTTGGTGTCGTCTCCAGCTTCTTCCGATCGCCCCGGCGGTGGGATGAACAGGAGCGCCAGGAAAGAGAAAATCACGTACACGGCATGTGTAATTTGATCGTAGCTAAATTGGGCCTGGCGGATTTAGATGGCGCGCCAGCCCTTCGATAGGCGGCGGCGATAGTCCTGTTCCACTCCCCTCGGTTCGCGCTGCTTATACAACAAAACTGGGAGCGGAGCGCCATTCACGCCAGTGGGTAGGGTATATTTCGACCGGATGATTGTCCTCGGACTTCACCCACCCCCGAATGCCCCGCCGGCAGGGGAACACCAACGCATGGCACCCCTGCGCATCGATAACGGCCAACTCTAGATCACAATCATTGGGTGCGATCGAGATGGAGTGCCATTCATTAGAATGAACGTCGTGTTGACGCGACATGGGAGCTCCTCTCGTTCCTTGTCAGGCGGGAGCGCTATTGGTCTCTCAATCATCAATGCCGTGTTCAATCGTGCCGATGGTTTTCACCGCAATGGGAAAAAACATCACCAACAACTCAGCCCGCAGTGGTGCCGCCTAAACTGCAGTTTAGCGGATCCCAAAGAGCCCCGATTTGACCCATATCAACGCCGGGTCGGCTGCTGAACTGATGGGATGGATGCCCCCTTCGCGTGGCGTCGTATGATGCCAGGAGCGCCATTGTAGCGCTGTCGGAGGAGTATTCCATGGCTGAAGTTCATATTCTGGCGATCGATTTGGCGAAGCGCAGTTTTCAGATTTGCGCGACCGATCGGGGTGGGGCGTGTATGGATGCCCCCGATCAAGCAAGGGATTTTTTGACTTCCTGGCAGCTGGCGCTTCTATCGGTCGTGTATCAGGCCTGTTGTCGTGGTCTTACTGGTACCAGGTGGCCGGTATGCAGTTCGAAGAACAGGGCCCACATCGGTTCAAAGAGCTTTAAGACTCGAGCCCCGGGACTGGCTTACCCGCCCTGAACATTGAAGTCCTTGCCGCATAGGTCTTCGGTCGATCTACTTGCCGGGGCTTGCCGCTCCTAAGCGCTTTCCGATCCGTCTTCGCAGGAAGACATGCGGATCACGCCGTCCGATAATTCCGTTGTCTCGTCATCATGGCCCAGACGATCCGGGCCATCTTGTTGGCCAGGGCGACGGCCGCGACCATGCGTGGCTTGCGGCCGACCAAGCGCTTCACCGCGGCCGACAGCGACTGGTGAACCACCGAACTGCGCTGGTCGCCCAGATGCGCGGCCTGTTGCTCGACCGGGGCATCGCTTTTGCCCAATCCATCACGCGCGCTCGGCGCGAGATCCGGATCTTGCTGGAGGGTGGTGCGCCAGAGATCAGCGCTGTCTTCAGGTCGATGCTGGCGCAGCTCTACGCTGTCTTTCTCGCACTCGACAAGCAGATTGCCTGGTTCGATAGAGAGATCGAGAAAGTCTTCCGTTCGAGCGAGACCTGTCGCCGCCTTTCAAAAATCAGAGGGGTAGGTCCAAAGACCGCGACTGCAATTGTAGCGGCGGTTGGCAACGGAGCCGAGTTTACCAATGGCAGACATCTTGCGGCGTGGATGGGACTCGTGCCTCGGCAGCATTCAAGCGGCAACCGGCAGCGTCTCTACGGCATCTCCAAGCGCGGAGATCGCCATTTGCGGACCCTGCTGATCCATGGCGCACGACCCCAGTGCGCACATCTGCAACTCGCGATGATGCCCAAGGCGCCTGGATCAGGGATCTTCAGGCTCGACGCGCCGCCGCCAGAACGATCGTTGCTGTAGCGAACAAGAACGCACGTGTGATCTTCGCGATGTTGAAAAGGGGAACGGAATACCGGGCGGCCTGACAGACGTCCGGAGAGGTGTGAACGATCAGAGAAGTGTACCGGCCGCCGTGATCGGCGCGTGAGGAACCTGACTTTTATAGTGGCTCTTCGAAGCCGCCCGGTTGTTGAGGCTCACGCCGCGCGGATTACCCATTTGGGCGCGCCAGCATTCCTGGCGACGCCGGATAGATGTTGGCACCCAAGTTCGCTGGGAAGCCGCTCAAATCGCTTGCACCAGGAGAGCTGTCCATAGATGTAGAACATCGCCTCCGATATGCCGGCCTTGCGACATACCTCCGCGACAGGCGTTCCTTCATCTGCCTGGCGCAGGATGAAGGCGATCTGTGCCTCCGAGAACTTCGACTTCTTCATGGAACTCTCCTTCTCCCGTCATCGGGATCATAAGTGGAAAATTCCAGCTCAGAACGGTCCTATTCAGTAGGGGCACGTCATCTGGATCTCATTTGATCTCGGTCAATACGCGCGGCAGCGAATAGCCTAGTCCATCTGCTACACGCAGCACCGCAATGGTGAGGCTCAATCACTGCGGAGCAGGCCATGGCGATCACGATGTCCATTCTCAAGGAAACCAGCGAAGGCGAAAAGCGGGTCGCCATGGTGCCGTCCGTCGCTTCGCGGCTGGAACGGCTTGGCGCAGCGCTCAGCCTGCAGTCGGGTGCGGGAGATGCGGCAACCTTCGCCGATGGCGCCTATACCGGCGCGACAATCGTTTCAGAGCCTGGAAAGCTCCTCGCTGACGCCGACATCGTGCTTGCGGTCCAACCGCCGCCGGTCGCGGTCGTCCAGGCGATGAAGCCCGGCGCGGTGCTCATCTCCTTCATCTACGGCGCCAACAACCCGGAACTCGTTGCCGCGCTCCAACTACGCAGGGTGACGGCACTGGGCATGGAACTGATCCCGCGCATCAGCCGGGCCCAGTCGATGGACGCGCTGTCGAGCCAGGCAGCACTCGCCGGCTACTACGCTCCACTGCTCGGCGCCGTGCACATGCCACGCATCCTGCCGATGATGACCACGGCCGTCGGGTCGCTGCGGGCCGCGAAGGTTCTGGTCATGGGGCTCGGCGTCGCCGGCCTTTCGGCGCTTGCGACCGCGCATCGGCTCGGTGCGATCACGGAGGGCTATGACGTCCGCCCCGAGACCAAGGAGCAGGCGCAGTCGCTCGGTGCGAAGTTCGTCGAGACCGGCATCGATGCGCGCGGCGAAGGTGGCTATGCCCGCGAACTGACGGGAGAGGAGAAGGAACTGGTGCAGAAGGCGCTCAGTCAGCACATCGCCGAGGCCGACATGATCATCACTACGGCCGCCGTACCGGGACGGCCGGCGCCGAGGCTGATTTCGGCCGCGCAGATCTACGCGATGAAGCCGGGCTCCGTCATCGTCGATCTCGGCGCCGAGGGCGGCGGCAATTGCGAGGGTACGAAGCCCGGCGAAACGGTCACGGTCGGCCCCGCCACGATTTTGGGCCCATTGAACGTGCCATCCGCGCTCGCCCAACATGCAAGCGAACTCTACGCCAAGAACCTGCTCAATCTCATAGTGCTGATCGTCAAGGACGGCGTGCTCAACCTCGATTTCGAGGACGAAGTGATCGCAGGCGCGACGCTCACTCATGCGGGCGAGATCCGGAACAAAATCGTTCGTGAAAGCCTCCAGGCCGGAAAAAGCCTCGAAGCCGCGAACGCATAAGGAGATCTCAGAATGGCGATCGACACATCGATGACCTGGCTCATCGCCCTTTACATCTTCATGCTCGCGGCCTTCACCGGCTACGAAGTCATCAGCCGGGTGCCTTCGATCCTCCATACGCCGCTCATGTCCGGGTCGAACTTCATCCATGGCATCGTCGTTGTCGGCGCGCTGCATGCGCTCATCAGCGCGACCTCGCTGTTTGCCCAGATCGTCGGCTTTCTCGCTGTCGCACTTGGCGCCGCCAATGCGGCGGGTGGCTACATCGTGACCGACCGCATGCTCGCGATGTTCAAATCCAGCGGCGACAAATCCACCGCCGGAAAGAAGAACTGACATGTTCGCTCAACACATTTTGGGATTGAGCGGTCTTGCCGCCGCGGCTCTCTTCATCCTCGGCCTGAAACGCATGTCATCGCCGGCAACGGCGCTGTCGGGTATCGTGGTGGCGGGCGTCGGCATGGTGGTCGCGGTCGCGGCCAGCTTCCTGGTGATCTTCGATCTGCCCGATACGGTCCGGCCGCATCTTACAATCAACCTGATCCTAGCCGTGATTGCGCTTCTCATCGGCGGCGGTTGGGCCTGGATGCGCGGCCGCAAGGTCGAGATGACGGCGATGCCGCAGATGGTCGCGCTCTATAACGGCATGGGGGGCGGCGCTGCCGCGGCGGTGGCGGCCGTTGAACTCTCGGCACGCGGCATGCAGGCCGTGGAGATCCTTGCTGTAACTGTGGCAGGCGCGCTGATCGGCTCGATCTCGCTCACCGGATCGGTGATCGCCTGGGCCAAGCTCGACGGCAAGATCAACAGACCGTGGCGCTTCAGCGGACAGCGTATCGTCAACGCTCTCGTGTTCCTGACGACCGTCCTGCTTGGCGTCGCGGTCATTGCTTTCTTCGATGACCCGCTGCTGCCGGTTCTGGCGGTGCTGTTCTTCGCAGGCGCGCTCGCCTTCGGCATCATGATGACCCTGCCGATCGGCGGCGCCGACATGCCGGTGGTGATCTCGCTCTTCAATGCCTTCACCGGCCTGGCCGTTGCTCTCGAAGGTTATGCGCTGCAGAACCCGGCACTGATGATCGCCGGCATGGTGGTCGGCTCGGCCGGCACGCTGCTGACGATCCTGATGGCCAAGGCGATGAACCGTTCGCTCGCCAACGTCCTCTTCTCGAACTTCGGCGATGCCGCCACATCCGGCACCAGCGACGTGCAGGGTCAAATGAAGTCGACCGACGCGAGCGATGCGGGCATCGCCATGCGCTACGCCTCGAACGTCATCATCATCCCAGGCTACGGTCTCGCGGTCGCGCAAGGCCAACAGAAGCTCTACGAGTTCGTCAAGCTGCTCCAGGCCGCCGGTGTCGACGTCAAGTTCGCGATCCATCCCGTCGCCGGCCGCATGCCCGGCCACATGAACGTGCTGCTCGCCGAGGCCGGCGTTCCCTACGACGTCATCTTCGACATGGAAGATATCAACGCCGACTTCGCCAATACCGACGTCGCGCTGGTGATCGGGGCGAACGATGTCGTCAACCCGGCGGCACGCACCGACAAGTCCTCGCCGATCTACGGCATGCCGATCCTCAACGCCGACCAGGCCCGTCAGGTCTACGTCGTCAAGCGCGGACAAGGCAAAGGCTATTCCGGCGTCGAGAACCTCCTCTTCTACGGGGAGAACTGCAGCATGGTCTATGGCGATGCTCAGGCTGTGCTCACGCAAATGGTCCAGGCGGTAAAGGACCTTGGCGCCTGAAACAGGTGGAAAGGCGCCATTCGCCTGACCGCTCCATCAATTGAAGGAGAAAGAAATTGGCCTACGCAACCATCAATCCCTATACCGGCGAAACGCTCAAGACCTTTGCCGACGCGACCGATGATGAGGTACGCGATGCAATCGGCAGGGCACATCAGGCGTTTGGTGCCTGGAAGGAAACTTCCTTTGCCGAACGTGGCCGCATCCTGCAGAAGGCAGCCGACATCCTGCGCCGTGACAGCGACACCTATGCCAAGCTGCTGACACTGGAGATGGGCAAGACCTTCGCCGAAGCGAAGGCCGAGGTCGAACTGTCGGCGAAGATCTTTGAATATTACGTCCGCAACGCCGAGGAACTGCTCAAGCCGGAAAAACTGCCGGTACTCGACCCTGCCGAGGGCGACGCGATCCTCGTCCATGAACCGCTCGGCGTGCTGCTCGCCATTGAGCCGTGGAACTTCCCCTACTACCAGATCGCCCGCATCCTTGCGCCGCAGCTCTCGGCGGGTAACACGGTGCTGCTGAAACATGCCTCCAACGTGCCGCAGAGTGCGGCTGCCTTTCAGGACCTGATGACGCAGGCCGGGCTGCCCGACGGAGCGTTCCGCAACCTGTATGCCACCCGGTCGCAGATCGAACTGATTATCAACGACGATCGCGTCCACGGCGTCGCGCTGACGGGGTCCGAAGCTGCTGGATCGATCGTGGCCGCGCAGGCGGGCAAGGCGCTGAAGAAGTCGACCATGGAACTCGGCGGCGCCGACGCCTTCGTGGTGCTGGCGGACGCCGATCTGGAGAAGACGACGAAATGGGCCGTGTTCGGCCGGCACTGGAACGGCGGACAGGTCTGCTGCTCTTCCAAGCGCCTGATCGTCGTCGATCCGGTCTATGTCTCTTTCCTCGAGCGTTATCGCAAGGGCGTCGCGGGTCTCGTCGCCGGCGACCCCTTCGACCCGAACACGACGCTGGCACCGCTATCGTCGCAGAAGGCTGCCGACGATGTGAAGGAGCAGATCCGCGAGGCGGTAAAGCTCGGCGCGAGGGCCGAGGAGATCGGGCCGCCTGTGCCCAATCAGGGCGCCTTCGTCCAGCCTACCATCCTCACGGATGTCGGCGAGGACAATCCAGCACGCTACTGGGAGTTCTTCGGACCGGTCTCACTGCTGTTCCGGGCGAAGGATGAGGCCGACGCCGTGCGCATCGCCAACGACAGTCCCTTCGGCCTCGGCGGTTCGGTGTTCACCTCCAACCCCGCCCATGGCTTTGAAGTCGCCAAACAGATTTCGACGGGCATGGTCTTCGTCAACCATCCCACCAAGGTGGAGGCCGACCTGCCTTTCGGCGGCATCCGCCGCTCCGGCTATGGCCGCGAACTCATCGGTCTCGGGCTGAAGGAATTCGTCAACCACAAGCTCATCGACGTCGTCGATATCGACGCCCATTTCTGAGCAATGCTCCCTCCCGCCTTTGGGCTTGAGGGAGCATTGATCTTAATTGAATGGAAGGATTAGCAGTATGGCTGCCAATAAAAAAATTGCCGTTGTCACGGGTGCTGGTCAAGGCATCGGTCTCGCTATCGCCATCCGCCTTGCCAGGGATGGTTTTGCCATTGGCTGTCTCGACTATAATGCCGCCACGGCAAAAAAAGCGGCCGACACGATTATCGCCAGCGGCGGCGAGGCGCTCGGCGTCCAGGTGGATGTTTCGCAACGCGAACAGGTCTTTCAGGCGGTGGATGAGGTCGTTGCCCGTTTCGGCCGTCTGGACGTGATGATCAATAATGCCGGCCTTGGCCCGGTCACTCCGATCGAGGACATCACCCCCGAAATCTACCACCAGGTGTTCGACGTCAATGTCGGGGGGACCTATTGGGGCATCCAGGCCGCCGTGAAGCATTTCAAGGCGCGCAAGCCCGCGAAGAATGGAGATATCGTCGGCAAGATCATCAACGCTTCGTCGCAGGCCGGTCAGGTCGGTAATCCGGACCTCGCTGTATATGGCGCCACCAAGTTCGCCATTCGCGGCATTACCCAGACCGCAGCAAAGGATCTCGCCCCGCTCGGTATCACGTCCAATGCCTATTGCCCGGGGATCGTGCGCACGCCGATGATGGAAGGCATCGCTCAGAAGGTCGCCGACGAGAACGGCAAGTCCCTGGAATGGGGTCTCCAGCAGTGGGCAAGTAGCGTTGTGCTCGGTCGGATTTCCGAGCCGGAAGATGTGGCCGCTTGCGTCTCATACCTTGCTGGCCCGGATTCAGATTACATGACTGGTCAGGCCCTCATCATCGACGGTGGCATGGTCTTCAATTGATTTCATCGGCGTCAGGGGGACCGCGATCCGGGTACATCATCGGATCGCACCCCCCGATCGACCGCGGCATCGCCTATCGCTGGAACAACTGCGCTGCGCGGAGTGTGAAAGCAATCCTCTGAAATACGTCAACCAACACCCTGGAGGTATCCATGACCAAGACCATGAAGGCGGCGGTCGTCCGCGAATTCGGCAAGCCGCTGATCATCGAAGAGGTCCCGGTGCCGACCGTGGGCGCGGGCCAGATTCTCGTCAAGATCGCGGCGACGGGCGTCTGCCACACCGACCTGCATGCCGTTGATGGCGACTGGCCGGTCAAACCGAAGCCGCCCTTCATCCCCGGCCACGAGGGTGTCGGGCATGTCGTCGCCGTCGGCACCGGCGTCCGACACGTCAGGGAAGGCGACCGCGTCGGCGTCCCCTGGCTCTACACTGCCTGCGGCCATTGCAAGCATTGCCTCGGAGGTTGGGAAACGCTCTGCAACGAGCAGCAGAACACCGGCTATTCCGTGAACGGCAGCTTCGCCGAATATGTCGTCGCCGATCCCAACTATGTTGGCCATCTCCCCGACAAGGTCAGTTTCGTCGACATCGCGCCAATACTGTGCGCAGGCGTCACGGTCTACAAGGGTCTCAAGGTGACCGACACCAAGCCCGGCGACTGGGTGGTGATCTCCGGGATCGGCGGTCTCGGCCATCTGGCGGTCCAATATGCCAAGGCCATGGGCCTCAACGTGATCGCCGTCGACATCGATGACGCCAAGCTCGATCTGGCCAGAAGCCTCGGCGCAGCGCTCACGGTAAACGCCCGCAAGGCCGATCCGATCGCCTTCGTGAAGCAGGAAGTCGGCGGCGCTCAGGGCGTGTTGGTCACTGCTGTCTCGCCCAAGGCCTTCGAGCAGGCGCTCGGCATGGTCGGCCGCGGCGGGACGGTATCGCTCAACGGCCTGCCGCCGGGCGACTTCCCCCTGTCGATCTTCGACACCGTGCTCAACGGCGTGACGGTGCGCGGCTCGATCGTCGGAACCCGCCTCGATCTGCAGGAAGCGCTGGATTTCGCCGCCGACGGCAAGGTCAAGGCGACCGTCGCGACGGACAAGCTCGAAAACATCAACGACGTCTTTACCCGCATGCATCACGGCGACATCCAGGGACGCATCGTGCTCGATTTCCAGGGATAGCAGGCCCGGCTTGCCGGACCGAGTGCGGTCCGGTTCCACAACAACGACCGCCGCTGGCGCCTGTCAGGCCATAGGAGAAGCACATGCACGCCATGGTTCTGAACGCGATCGGAGCACCCCTTGTCTGGACCGAACTGCCCGACAGGCAGCCCGGCCCAGGCGAGATCCGCGTGAAGGTGGGGGCTTGCGGCGTGTGCCGGACCGATCTGCATGTCGTCGACGGCGAGCTCGCGCACCCTCACGTCCCGATCATTCCCGGCCATGAGATCGTCGGCCGCATCGAGGCGGTCGGCATCGGCGTTGACGACCATCGTCCCGGACAACGCGTCGGCATCCCCTGGCTCGGCCATACCTGCGGGATTTGCCCTTACTGCCGAAGCGCGCGCGAGAACCTGTGCGACGATCCGCAATTCACCGGCTATACGCGCGACGGCGGCTACGCCACGTCCGTCATAGCCGACGCGCGCTTCGCGTTTCCGTTGGGCGAAGACGGCGACGATGTGTCGCTGGCTCCCTTGCTCTGCGCCGGCCTCATCGGCTGGCGCTCGCTCGTGATGGCCGGCGAGGCCAGGAAGATCGGGCTCTACGGCTTCGGCGCGGCGGCCCACATCATCGCCCAGGTCGCGCGGTGGCAAGGCCGTTCGGTCTTCGCCTTCACCAGCCCAGGCGACACTGTCACCCAGGAGTTCGCGCTGCGGCTGGGCGCAGCCTGGGCCGGCGGGTCGAATGAGGCGCCGCCGGAGCCCCTCGAAGCGGCGATCATTTTCGCGCCGGTGGGCAGTCTCGTCCCCGCTGCGCTGAAAGCCGTCCGGAAAGGCGGGCGTGTCGTTTGCGCCGGCATCCATATGAGCGACATACCGAGCTTCCCCTACGCGCTGCTCTGGGAAGAGCGTCAGCTTCTATCCGTTGCCAACCTGACGCGTCAGGACGGGATCGATTTCCTAGGCCTTGCGCCCGAGATCGGCATCGTCACGCAGACGACGTCCTATCCGCTGCGGGAGGCCAATCGGGCCCTCAAAGATCTGCGCGCCGGCCGCTTCGAGGGAGCGGCCGTGCTCGTTCCATGAATGAGGCGGGAAGAGAGATGCTCATGCAGGCAAAACGGTTGAGCGCTCTGGAAAAGGCGATTTCAGCCCTTGCTCCGGGGGTGTTCCACTTCCCCGACGTTTATGGGACGGGCTGGAATGAACTTTATGTCGGCGACAAGGTAAAGCTCGGTCGCGAATTTATGAATCTCGTGCGCAAGGGATATTTTGTGCACGTAACGGACACGAGGAAAAAGAACGCCGGCGGCCACGTATACCTCAAAGCCCGATAAGAGAGGCTGATGACGAACGCGGCCATCCGAAACCCGATGAGCCGGCGCTTACTGAGAAGGATATTTGCGATGCACTATTCCAGCGGAAACTTCGAAGCCTTTGCCCGTCCCCGCAAACCCGAAGGGGTCGAGAACAAGACGGCGTGGTTCGTCGGATCGGGTCTTGCCTCGCTTGCCGGCGCAGCCTTCCTGATCCGTGACGGACATATGGCAGGCGCCCGGATCACCATCCTCGAAGAGTTGAGGCTGCCGGGCGGCGCGCTGGACGGGATCAAGGAACCTGAAAAGGGCTTCGTGATCCGGGGCGGCCGCGAGATGGAAGACCATTTCGAATGCCTGTGGGATCTGTTCCGCTCGATCCCTTCGCTGGAGATCGACGGTGCAAGCGTCCTCGATGAATTCTTCTGGCTCAACAAGAGCGATCCCAACTCCTCGCTGCAGCGCACCACACAAAAGCAGGGGCAAGACGTTCCCGACAAGACCCTGCTAACCCTGAACGACAAAGCGCAAAAGGACCTGCTGCGGCTTTTCTTCGCGACCCGCGAGGAGATGGAGAACAAGCGCATCAACGAAGTTCTGGGCGAGGATTTCCTGGCCAGCAATTTCTGGCTCTACTGGCGCACCATGTTCGCCTTCGAGGAATGGCATTCGGCACTGGAGATGAAGCTCTATTTGCATCGCTTCATTCATCACATCCACGGCCTGGCGGATTTTTCGACACTAAAATTCACCCGGTACAATCAATATGAATCGCTTGTCCTGCCGCTGGTCAAATGGTTGCAGGATCACGGCGTGACGTTCCGCTATGGCATCGAGGTCACCGACGTCGATTTCGACATTCAGTCGGACCGCAAGCAGGCCACGCGCATCCACTGGCTGGACGACGGCGCGGCGGGCGGTGTCGATCTCGGGCCGGACGATCTGGTGTTCATGACCATCGGTTCGCTGACCGAGAATTCCGACACCGGCGATCATCACTCGCCGGCAAAGCTCAACGAGGGGCCGGCCCCGGCATGGGACCTGTGGCGGCGCATCGCCGCGAAGGATCCGGCTTTTGGCCGCCCCGACGTGTTCGGCGCCCACATTCCGGAGACAAAATGGGAATCGGCCACGATCACCACGCTCGATGAGCGTATCCCCAACTACATCCAGAAGGTCGTCAAACGCGATCCCTTCAGCGGCAAGGTGGTCAGCGGCGGCATTGTCACCGTCAAAGATTCGAGTTGGCTGTGCAGCTGGACCGTGAACCGCCAGCCGCACTTCAAGCAACAGCCGAAGGATCAGGTCGTGTCCTGGTTCTATTCGCTGTTCGTGGACAGGCCCGGCGACTACGTGAAGAAACCGATGCAGGACTGCAGCGGCGAGGAGATCACGCAGGAATGGCTCTACCATCTCGGCGTGCCGGTTGAGGAGATTCCTGAACTGGCGGCAACCGGCGCGAAGACAGTGCCGGTGATGATGCCCTACATCACCGCGTTCTTCATGCCGCGCCAGGCCGGCGACCGACCAGATGTCGTGCCAAAGGATGCCGTCAATTTCGCGTTCGTCGGCCAGTTCGCCGAGACGAAGGAGCGGGATTGCATCTTCACCACCGAATACTCGGTGCGCACGCCGATGGAGGCCGTCTATACGCTGCTTAATATCGAACGCGGCGTGCCGGAAGTGTTCAACTCGACCTACGACATTCGCACGCTGCTGGCGGCCGTGGCTCCGCTGCGAGATGGTAAGGGAATCGACATCCCAGGCCCGGCCTTCCTGCGAAACCTGCTTCTGAAAAAGCTCGATGCAACCGAGATCGGCGACCTGCTGAAGGAGTACAAGCTGATCTCCGAATGAGTGTGCCAGGTGGGCATCAGCATGCTGCCTGTCCTTTGAGGGATTCACCTCTTGGATCAAGGGGCAATTGGCCCCTGATCGAGGATTATCGCCGCGTCTATGTGAAAGCGCAGCAATGAGATAGTTCACAGCGTTGGCATGATCCGTGGCCCTTGATACATGCATGAAAGGCGGCCTTCAGTCGGAGTGTGAGCCGCAACATTTGTCGGTTTCGGTCGGTCCGATTCGGCCGGGCGCGTACTTCAGGCGGAATTGGAGTGCTATAGCGTAGACGTAGTACTCATCATCATCGGGCACGGCCCGTCAACTGGGCTAATTTTGCCATTTTAAAGAACCACTTAGCCGCCGATTTCCCTCTATTGCCTCATATGCGCTGTCGACATTTACCTCAGTGATTGCTTCTTCCAAAAGCTTGCGCCTCAGCAGCTCTTCGAGCCAGTCGGCGAACACCTGTAACCGGTGAGACAGGTGCTGCCGATGCGGATAGAGCAACGTCATCGGCATGGATTCCGCACGATAACGAGGCATGATCTCGACCAGTTGGCCCGCCTCCACATGGAGACGCACATCATAGGCCGGGATCTGGATTAAGCCGAGGCCAGCGAGACAGCAGGCGATGTAAGCTTCAGCACTGTTGACGGTGACGCGCCCCCTTAGCGGCAGAGTGCGCAGGGCGCCGTCTTCGATCCACTCCCAATCCTCGACCCGGCCGCTGGAGGGCGACGCATAGTTGACGGCCCAATGGTCGCCCAGGTCATCCGGTGATTGTGGTGTTCCGTTCCGCTCCAGGTAGGCAGGGCTTGCAACATTGATCAACGGCAGCTTGCCGATCGGCCGCGCGATCAGGCCGGAATCGCCGAGCGGGCCAACGCGCAGCACGCAATCGACGCTGTCCTCGACCAAGTTGACTGCCCGATCGGTCACGCCCAGATCGATGTCGATCTGGGGATAGCGGTCAAGGAACTCGGGAAGCGCCGGGGCAATGATGAGCCGCCCGATCCGACCGGGAACGTCGATCCTTAGCCGGCCCGATGGCTGCGCCGCCGTTTGCCGGAACAGGTTTTCCGTGTCCTCGACCTCAATGATGGCCCGCTGGCAGCGTTCATAGAACGCCGTGCCGTCCTGCGTTGGCGACACCTTCCGTGTGGTGCGATGGAGCAGCCGCGCGCCGACACGGCCTTCCAGTTCCTGAACCGCCGCCGAGACGGATGATCGGGGAATGCCGAGCGTATCGGCGGCACGGGTAAAGCTCGCGCATTCGACGACGCGGGAGAAGATGCGGAACAGGTCTATGCGGTCCAAGTGGTCGACACCCCAATTGCACGGATTTTCTGACAAGTTATGTCAGAATGATCGTCTTTATCGTGCAATCCTAGACGGTATTTTGTCTTCAGAAAGCGGCCTCGACATCGATGAGGTCACGCAGCCGGCAAAAGGAGGCCGCCCCATGACCGATCACAGCATCACAGGCAAAACCGTCATCATCGCCGGCGGGGCGAAGAATCTTGGCGGACTGGTCGCCCGCGATCTCGCCGCGCATGGCGCAAAGGCGATCGCGATCCACTACAACAGCGCGGCCAGCAAGGCCGATGCCGACGCGACGGTCGCCGCAGTGAAGGCGGCCGGAGCCGAGGCCGTGGCCTTCCAGGCGAACCTGACGACGGCTGGCGCGATGGAAAAGCTGTTTGCCGATACGGTTGCCGCCATCGGCAAGCCCGATATCGCCATCAACACCGTTGGCAAGGTGCTGAAAAAGCCGATGGTCGAGATATCGGAAGCCGAATATGACGAGATGACCGCGGTCAATTCCAAGGTGGCTTTCTTCTTCCTCAAGGAGGCCGGCAAGCACGTCAACGACAATGGCAAGGTCTTGACCGTGGTCACCTCGCTGCTCGGCGCTTTCACGCCCTTCTACGCCGCTTATGCCGGCACCAAGGCGCCGGTCGAGCATTTCACGCGGGCGGCGTCCAAGGAGTTCGGCGAGCGCGGCATCTCGGTGACGGCGATCGGTCCCGGTCCGATGGACACGCCGTTCTTCTATCCGGCCGAGGGCGCGGATGCCGTCGCCTATCACAAGACGGCGGCAGCCTTGTCGAAATTCTCCAAGACCGGGCTGACCGACATCGAGGACATCGTCCCCTACATCCGCTTCATGGTTTCCGAAGGCTGGTGGATGACCGGCCAGACCATCCTCGTCAACGGCGGCTACACCACGAAATGAAGCTGCAGCGTCCCGGCGGGCCTGCCATTGCCGGGGCGCTTCTCTTCACGTCGGAAATTGAAGGGAGGTCGTCATGACCAATCCGTTCCAGTCCATGCTCGACGCCCAGCGCGAACATTTCCTGAGCGATGCGACCAAGAGCTATGAATGGCGCATCGACCAGCTCGATCGCATGGAGCGGATGCTCACCGACAACAAGGATGCGCTCTGCGCGGCGCTTCACGAGGATTTCGGCAAGCCACCCTTCGAGCAACTGTTCGAGATCACTGTCCCGATGGGTGTGATCCGCTATTATCGCGAAAACCTGAAGGCGCTGATGGCCCCGGAGCCGGTGAAGATCTCGGACGGCCTCGAAGCGACCGGCAGTCGCGGCGTCATCTACAAGGAGCCCTACGGCGTCACGCTGGTGATCGGCCCCTTCAACGCGCCGATCCTGCTGCTGCTCGACCCGGCCATCGCCGCGCTCGCCGCTGGCAACACGGTGATCCTCAAGCCCGCCAACACCACGCCGCGCACGGCAGCGCTGCTGGCTGATCTCGTACCGCGCTATTTCGCGTCGGAGAACGTGGCGATCGTCACCGGCGGGCGCGAGCAGATCTCGGCACTGCTGGAGCTGCCGTTCGACTTCATCTTCTTCACAGGCTCGTCGGCGGTCGGCAAGGTGGTGATGCGCGCCGCCGCCGAGCATCTGACGCCGGTCCTGCTCGAACTCGGCGGCCAGAACCCGACCATTGTCGATGCCACCGCCAATCTCGACATCGCCGCCGACCGCATCGCCTGGGGGCACAACGCCATCTCAGGCCAATGGTGCATCGCGCCGGGCTATGTCTGCGTGCATGAAAGCGTCGCCGACGCCTTCATCGCCAAGCTCAAGGCGTCGATCCTGAAGATGTATGGCGATGATCCGAGCCGGAGCCCGGATTTCGCGCGGATGATCAGCACGCACGACGCGGAGCGGGTCGCGTCCTACATCCTGCCCGAGAAGGTCGTGCATGGCGGGCGCTTCGATGTCGAAGCGCGCTATGTCGAGCCGACCATCCTCTATCCGTCCGAATGGAGCGATCCGGCGCTGCAACAGGAGGTGTTCGGCCCCGTCCTGCCGGTGCTGGTCTATTCCGACCTCAAGGCGACAATCGACATCATCAAACGCAAGCCCAAGCCGCTCGCCGCTTATATCTTCAGCAAGGACCAGGGGACGATCGACCTGGTTCTGGCAAGCCTCTCCTTCGGCGGCGGCTGCATCAACCAGACCAACCTGCATTGCTGGATCGACAGCCTGCCCTTCGGCGGCGTCGGCAACAGTGGCATCGGCAAATACTACGGCAAGGCCGGCTTCGACGCGCTCAGCAACACCAAGGCCATGCTGATCGGCAATCCCGATGTCGAGCTGGATGTCTTCCCGCCCTATGCGGGCAAGGACATCGTGAAGAACCTGAGCGTGTTTTCCTGAGGGGGATCGAGCGATGCACATGGCGATGGTGATTGGCGGCGGTCTCGTCCTGCTCGGCCTGTTTCTTCTGTTCGGCAGGCTCTGGGGCAGTGTCGATCCCGATCTTGCCATGGCGGCAAAGCTCTTCATCCCGGCCTGGCTCATCGTCTCACTCGTCAATATGTGGGCGGGCGTGACGAAGGCCGGCTATTCGGTGCGAGACGAACTGCCGATCCTGCTCGTCGTTTTCCTCGTGCCGGCGGCGGCGGCCGGTCTCGCTGCCTGGCGGCTGGCGCGGTGAGGAGCGCCATGTCCGACCACGCTCCCACCCATCATCCGCTGCTGCGCCGCCGCGACGGTCACCACGCGAGAGTCAGCTTTGCTGAGCTGTTCTTCGACCTCGTCTATGTGTTCGCGGTCACCCAGCTCAGTCACGAGCTTTTGACCAACCTGACGCTGACCGGCGTCGTCCAGACGCTGGTCTTGTGGTTCGCGGTCTGGCTCGGCTGGCAATATACGTGCTGGGTCACGAACTGGTTCGATCCAGATACCCCGCGCATTCGCTCGCTGCTCTTCGCGGTGATGCTGTCGGGTCTCCTCATGGCCGCCGCCATTCCCGGCGCCTTTGGCGAAAGGGGGCTGGTCTTCGCGCTCGCCTATGTCGCGATCCAGGTGGGGCGGACAGCCTATATCGCCTTTGAACTCGGCAAGGACCATCCGCTCGCCGCCAATTACCGCCGCATGCTTGGATGGGTCAAGATCGCGGCTGCGTTCTGGATCACAGGCGCCTTCCTGGAAGGCTGGTCTCGCGCGACGCTGTGGGCGATCGCAGTGCTGTGCGAATACATCTCGCCGATGTTCGGCTTCGCGTTTCCCGGACTCGGCCGCTCCAGAACCAGCGATTGGACCATCGAGGGCGGACATCTCGCCGAACGCTGCCAGCTCTTCGTGATAGTCGCGCTCGGCGAGACCGTGCTCGCGACCGGGGCGACGCTCGCTCGAACGAACAACTGGGACGCGGCCATTCTATCCGCGACGCTTGCCACCTTCCTCGGCACGCTCGCCATGTGGTGGCTGTATTTCGGGACGTCGCGCGAGGACGCAACCCGGACCATCACGCGCTCCGCCGATCCGGGACGCATCGGCGCCTATTTCCACTATCTCCACGCCATCCTGATCGCCGGCGTCATCGCCACGGCCGTCGGCAACGATCTCGTGCTCGCTCATCCGCACGACGCGGTGAAAACTTCCTATGCGCTGGTCCTATCCGCCGGACCGGCGATCTACCTGCTCGGCAGCGCCATCTACAAGAAGGTGGTCTACGGCGTCGTGCCCGCCTCGCACATCGCCGGCGCGGCCGTGCTGGCGGCGCTGGTTCCGCTCGCATCCCAGGTGGACCTGCTCACCATCGGCTGGTCGACCACCATCGTCATGCTGGCGGTGAGCTTCTGGGAAGGGCGTATGCTGCGCAAGCGCCGCGCGGACCGGGCCGAACGGCAGGTGGTGCACTGAGATGGAGAGCGTCATGCGTATCCCCGTGACCGCCGGAGCCCCGCAGTCGACGCGGGCCACGCCAGCGAATGCGAGCGCCGTCGTCGCGTTCTGGGCGGCTTCGTCAGCGCGCTGGTTCGACAAGGATGCCAGCCTCGATCAGGCGTTCCGCGAGCGTTTCCTCAATCTGCACATGGACGTCGCGGCACGCAAGCACGACGGCTGGGTGGCGTCTCCTGGCGGCGCGCTTGCTCTCCTGATCTTGACCGATCAGTTCCCGCGCAACGCCTATCGTTGTACCGGCCACATGTACGCTACCGATCCGTTGGCCCGTCTCTATGCCCGTCAGGCGCTCGAAGCAGGGTATATGGACGATGTCGAGCCGGAAATGCGCCTGTTCTTCTGCCTGCCTTTCGCGCATTCCGAAGACATCGCCGATCAGGACATCTCCGTGCGCCTGAACGGACAACTCGGCCAGCCCTGGCTGGATCATGCCGAGGGACATCGCGACATCATCCGCCGTTTCGGGCGGTTTCCGCACCGCAATCCGATGCTCGGCCGCGTCACGACGCAGGAGGAGCAGGCCTTCCTAAGCAAAGGCGGCTTCCAGGGATAGCCATCCACATCGCCACATCGTGCGGGCCTCAGTACCCGACGAATGCGCAAAACGACAAGCCAACTACAAGGAAACGCATATGCCGGCCTCTGATCTGAAAATCGAAACCCGCATTGGAGCGAAGCGCAAACCGCGCCGTATCCTGTCCATCGTCTCCAACACGACCGAGCTGAAGGGCTTTCCGGTTGGCTTCTTCGCCGAGGAGATGACGCGGGCCTTCCTGATGTTCACGGAAGCCGGGCATCGGGTGGACCTCGCCTCGCCGAAAGGCGGCGAGGTCATGTTCGACACCCATAGCGATCCCCGCACGCCGGGCGGCGCCTATGCCGACGATCTCATCAGCCTGGGCTTCGTCCATCATGCAAAGTTCGGAGCGCTGTTGAAGAACACGCTTCCGATCAGCGCAATCAACGTCGACGACTATGACGCGGTCTGGGTCGCCGGCGGCGGTGGTCCACTCCTGACCTTCAGGGACGATACCGCGCTGCACGCGCTCATCGTGTCCTTTTACGAAAAGGGGAAGATCGTCACCCTGATCTGCCACGGCTCCTGCCTGTTGCTCTGGACCCGCCTTTCCGATGGAAAGCTGTTGGCCGAGGGCAAGAAATGGACCGGCTTCACCGACGAAGAGGAGGAGGCGGTGAATGTGGCGTTCGGCATGACGTTGAACGAGCACACCATCCAGAGTGAGGCCGCCGGAATCGCCGGCACCAGCTTCCTGTGCCGGGGCGCGAACGAACCGTTCGCCATTCGCGACGGCCGCCTCATCACAGGTCAGCAGCAGTACAGCAGCGGGCTTACTGCGGAACTCGTGCTGGAAGCGCTTGATGAATATGCGTGATCACATGGGCGGCAAGGGAACGCGCGCGCTCGAATTGCCGCCCGCTTGCTCGAAAATCCCAGCGCGGCCGCCGAACGCCCGAGATGGCCGCCGCTAACCACCACGGAGAATCTCATTAATCATCAAATGGTTATGGCAAGCTGATCTACAAGCGACGAAAGGAAACGGTGGAACGCCCCTTCGCCGATGCCAAGCAACTGCATGGCCACCGCTATGCCCGCTTCCGAACGCTCACGCGCGTGGCCTGCCAATGCCTCCTGGCCGCCGCCGCCCAGAACATCAAGCGCATCGCCACCTTGCTGGCCCCCGCTTACAGGTCAGCAGCGGCCTGAACCGGTGCCTTCTCAAAAAAACCGCCACTCAAACCCTTGCATCAGACACATGAAATAGCCCCGCCAAAAAATGACGGGGTTTGTCAGCGGTCTGAGAAGCGCGAAAGCGCTTCTTACTCCACTCTGGACCGCCGAGGGATGGCTCTATGTTGCCGCCGTCGTCGATCTGTTCTCCCGGCGTGTCGTCGGCTGGGCGATGAAGGCGCAGATGACGGCGCAGCTCGTCGCCGACGCCCTGATCATGGCGATCTGGAGGAGAGGCAAGCCCGACAGCCTGCTGCATCATTCGGATCAGGGATCGCAATACACCAGTGAGCAGTTCCAGCGCCTGATGTCCGACCACGCCATCACATGTTCGATGAGCCGGTCGGGCAACGTCTGGGACAATGCTGCGATGGAAAGCTTCTTCTCGTTGCTCAAAACCGAGCGGACAGCCCGCAAGGTTTATAGAACGAGAGACGACGCCAGGGCGGATGTGTTCGATTACATCAAGCGCTTTTACAACCCTCGGCGAAGGCACTCGATACTCCGCTATCTGAGCCCCGTAGAGTTCGAGGAACAAGCTATGCTAGCTTAATCTCGTGTCCGAAAAACCGGCAGCAGGCCATCTCGGCCGTGTCCGTTGGCAAACCGGCCCTCTTGCCAGCATCGATCTCGGCCTTCTTCACCCAATCCAGCAGCGTGTGGGCCGAGCAGCCGATCTTTGCCGCGATCGACTGACAGGCAGTCCAGCGCGAGGAATGATCCGCCTCGTGATCCAAAACCAACCGCACCGCACGCTCGCGCACCTCAGGGGAAAACTTGTTCGTCGTTTTGCTCGTCATGGCTCCATCCTATTTGGAAGTTGGAGCCTCCGGCAAACCCCAGGCGGTTCACAGTATCATCCGTGTGCCTTCTTTTCTTCATGATCCGAGCTTGCCAAGTAGTGGCGACAATTAATTTTTGAAGGATTGAAAACTATGAATCAAACAGCTTCCAACGTGAAGTCACGGAATATCCTCGTGCTGGGTGCAGGAGAACTCGGCATGCCGGTCCTGCGCAATCTCGCACGTCGCGCAAAGCACATTGACGGTGCAACGATAAGCGTCTTGTTGCGCCCCAGCGCCGTAGAGTCTGACTCATCAGCCAAGCAGCGCGACATTGCTGAAATTCGCGATTTGGGGATTGAGATAGTCGTGGGCGATTTGGTGAAGAGCTCAGTTGACGAGTTGGCATCTCTGTTCTCGCAGTATGACACTGTAATTGGCTGCACGGGATATGCGGCGGGGATCAACACACCGATGAAGCTGGCAAAGGCCGCTTTGCAGTCAGGAATTCCGCGCTATTTCCCGTGGCAGTTCGGTGTTGATTTCGAAGCAATTGGTCGAGGTGGTCCGCAGGACATCTTCGACGCGCAACTTGATGTGCGTGAGCTGCTTCGCTCGCAGCAAAAAACCGAATGGGTCATCATCTCCACCGGCATGTTCATGAGTTATTTGTTCGAGCCGGAGTTCGGTGTAGTTGATCTGGAGAAAAACGCGGTCAATGCCCTTGGCAGCTTCGATAACGCTCTCACGGTGACGACGCCTGACGACATCGGCGTCCTCACCGCTGAAATCGTGTTCTACGAGCCGACCATCACCAACGAGATTGTCTTCCTAGCCGGAGATACCGTCACCTATGGCGAGCTTGCGGACAAGCTCGAGGCGGGATTAAACCGGCACTTCAGCCGGTCCGAATGGACTGTTCCGGTCCTTATGGAAGAACTGACAAACGATCCCCAAAACATGATGCGCAAGTACCGAGCGGCCTTCGGTATAGGGCGAGGCATGGCATGGGACAAGGCCGGCACTTTCAACGTACGAGAAGGCATCAAGGTCACGGATGTTTCCGACTGGATCACCGCGAACCTGACAGCAAAGTAAAGGGGCTTAAAGGTGCGATGGGGGAGCGCGATAATCTCGATTTCTCCCGTCAACCTTTGTCACAAACTCCATCTTCAGAAGGGAGGCCCTTTTGTGATGAAAATCACGGAGCGACGGCGTCTGTGTCAGGGCTGCCAACGCGTCTGCCAGGACGGCTTCTCCGGTGGACGGGAATCAAAGTCCTCGCGGGACTTTCGAAACTGCTCCGAATTCTCGACGACCCATGTCCACAGTGGAATCATACGAACGAGAAGAGCCATTCCCAATTCTGTTAGTTCGTATTCTACCCGCGGCGGCATCTCTACGAGATCGTAGCGCGTGACGAGGCCGTCTCTTTCGAGTTGGCGTAGGGTGCGAGTTAGCATCCGTTGAGTGACGCCGTGCATTCGTCTTCCAATATCTGCGTGCCGAAGCCTGCCGTAAACACCCAGGGTGTGAATGACGCCAAGCGACCACCTGTTTCCTGCGTGGGTCAGAACCTCACGTCTCACCCCGTCTTCATCCTCGCGAAGTCCATCGCAAACTGTTTGAGAGTAGCTAAGGATTTCTTCTCTGGTCATTACCGGTATATTCCACATGTCTCGTCCGGGGGTCGGCGAGTTAAGGCGATGTAACGAAAAGAACGTCTAAAATGAATAGAGCATGAGGCCGCTCGCCTTCGCATCGACAGTTTTCGCCAGCGGCTGAATGCCACGATACCTTTCGGTTTACAGAACGTGCTGAAGCTCTTCCCTGCCGATCCGGCAATAAGATTTTATATGGATTTGCACGGACGATCGGATCACTAACCTAACGTCACAAGCTCGTTCTTCATGATCTGGCTCTAGCATATCCTGGCGGCCAGCTCACGAACGAGAAGGTCGAGTGTTGGGTTAGATACGCTCGTGCTTGAGCATGAAGGCGCTCACGTACTGCCGGTGGACGCGAAGCGTCTCGACCGCCGTCGCCCGGGCGCGAACGAGATCCCGCATGGCTTCGTGACCTTCATCAGGAACCCAAACCTCGGTCAGCTCGCCGGCACGCAGCAGCCGAGCCAACGCAAGTGCATCCCGGCGGTTTGTCTTCACCCGATCACCGGGCTTCCTCTGGATCGACGACGGGCCGACCACGGTGCATTCATGGCTACTTGTCAACCAGAAAAGGGAGCATGCCTACTAAATAGGCGTTGTCGAGCCGTCCGGTGGCTAGAGCGAAAAGGGGGTACATGCTTCCTACGGCTTAGTCTTTAGATCGCGAGGATTATTATGGTTGAACATGCTCTCTCGCCAACGGAAATCAGCGCTCCCACCAGTGAGAGGTTGCATCTAATCCAGGCCGCCCCCTTGGCCGGCAGCATCGGTGCGGAAGCTCGCGAGCTCATCGCATCATCCGAAGATATCTTCGTCACGGATCAGAGCGGAAGAAAACTGATTGACGGACCGGCAGGCATGTGGTGCATCAACGTGGGACATCGCAACAAAGCCCTGGCGGATACATTGCGCGACCAGGCAATGTCCCTGACCTATTCAACACCGTGGTATACAAGCAACGCTCCTGCGGAGAAGCTTGCGCAAATGCTTGCTGAGCGCGCGCCGGGTGACCTCAACCACGTCTTTCTGACGACTGGCGGTTCGTCCGCGGTCGAAACAGCAATACGGCTCGTGCAGTTTTACAACAATGTACGTGGACTGCCGCAGAAGAAGTTGTTGATCTCACGCCAAGGAAGCTATCATGGTTCGACATACCTGACCGCATCGCTGAACGGCCGTCCGCGTGATCACGATTGGATGGATGGCGCAAGCGATCTCGTCAGGAAGCTGACTTGCCCCAATCCCTTCCACCGACCGGCGCATTTGTCGCTAGAGGCGTTCGAAGATTTCCTGGTCGAGGAGTTTCGCTCCCTCATCGAGCGCGAGGGTGCCCACCAGATCGCCGCTTTTGTCGCCGAACCGATCCAGGCGAGCGGCGGAGTGCTGATGTCGCCTCCGAACTATCTGAAGCGCATGCGTGCGCTCTGCGCAGACAATGACATTCTGTTTATCGCGGACGAGGTTGTCACCGCTTTCGGAAGACTCGGCCATATCTTCGCATCGCAAGATGTATTCGGAATCCAGCCGGATATGATCACTTTCGCGAAAGGTGTGACCTCTGGATATTTTCCTCTCGGTGGCGTCATGGTGTCGGATCGCCTGCTCGGCGAACTTCGCCGCCTGAACCATCCCAAGGCGAACTTCGTGCATGGTCTGACGTATTCCAGTCATCCCATCGGGTGCGCGGTGGCAATCCGCAATATCGAACTGCTAGAAGACGGTCTCCTTGAGCACGCGCGTGAAATCGGCCCCTACTTTCAAGAGCAGTTGCGAACGCTCGAGGCGCTACCCCTCGTAGGCGAAGTCCGCGGCGCCGGACTGATGGCGGGGATTGAATGCGTTGCCGACGCTAAGACTGAGAATCGTCTTGATCTCGACATGACGATCGGTAAGCGGATCGATTTTCATTGCCAGGAGAATGGGTTACTAGTTCGACCCCTGATCAACATGTGTGTGATGTCCCCGCCGCTGACCATCAGCCGCTCACAAATCGACATGATGACCGATGCTCTTCGCAAAGGAATTGAAGCCACTGCGGATGACCTGATCCGTGAGAGACTTTGGAGCCCAGCATAATCCGGCTGCGTGCCTTCCTTTTAGGCAGAGCGGATGGCTAGACGACAGCCAACCAGCCTGAACATCTTCGAAGCCGGGCGTGAAGCTCCCTTGAAGGCCTTCCGGTCCTGCAGCGTTGGAATATCGGATTATCGAGCCAGACACCAAGCGAGGGCAAAATGAAATTCACCGCCACGTCCACCGCGTTAATTCTTGGCCTGAACACCACAGTAGCCCTGGCTCAAGGCAATCTCAACATCTACAATTGGGGCGAATACACCAGTCCCGAATTGATCGATAAATTCTCAAAAACCTACAACGTCCATGTGACATTGACGGATTTCGACTCCAACGACACGGCACTTGCGAAAGTACGCCAGGGCTCCTCCGGATTCGACATCGTAGTTCCGTCGCAGAGCTTCATCCCAACTTATATTCAAGAAGGGCTGCTGGCCGAGACAAACCCCGGGCAGATGGAAAATGCCAAGAACCTCGAAGAGAGGTGGCGGGATCCCGCTTTCGACCCGGGCCGAAAATATTCCGTACCGTGGCTTTGGTATACGAGCGGCATTAGCGTCAATACCTCGGTCTACAAAGGGGACATAAATACCTGGAAGGTGATTTTGGATCCGCCGGACGAACTGAAGGGAAAGATCAATATCGTCCCCGAGATGAACGACATCATGTTCGCCGCGATCAAGTTCGAAGGCGGAACATGGTGCACAAGCGACAAGGCCTTGCTTACCAAGGTTCGTGAGCGTCTTCTGGAAGCCAAGAAGAGCTGGCTGTCGATCGACTATGCCGGCATCCAGAGAATGGCCACCGGAGATGTTTCGGCCTCGCTTGACTGGAGTGGTTCAGCGTTGAAGCGGCGTACTGAAAACCACAGCATCGCATATGGCCTTCCTAGAGAGGGCTTCACCTATGGCTCTGACAATGTGGTGGTTTTAAAGGATGCTCCAAATCTGGAGAACGCCAAGCTTTTTCAAAACTTCATCATGGCGCCCGAAAACGCAGCATTGAATTCGGTCTATGCCAAATATGGAGCGGCTATCATCGGCGCCGATAAATACTATACCGACGATATCAAAGGTGCGCCGGAGCTCACCATAGCCAAGGATATGAAATCAAAGGGCGAGCTCCTGACGCTTTGCGACCCGAAGATCACGCAACTCTACAGTCGTATCTGGCAGGATATTCAGAAGTAGGTGCTTCTGTCGGTCCGCTGGCGATGTTCGAACTGCGTTCGACGGGCGCGTTTCCTATCGGCGGCATAACTCCTTGCTGAGTGATTCATTTTGGGGACAATATGAAAGATGAATCCACACTAGGCGTAGCCATCCGGTTGAACCGGGTCACCAAAACCTACGGTTCCGGAAACGCCATCGTCACAGCGGTCAAGAGCACGACGCTGGACATTTTCAACAATGAGTTTTTCACGTTGCTCGGGCCATCGGGTTGCGGAAAAACCACTCTGTTGCGACTGATAGGCGGTTTCGAATATCCGACGGCCGGCACCATCCTTCTCGGGGGCGAGGACATTGCGTCGGTACCTCCGTTCCAACGTCCCATCAATACCGTCTTCCAGAACTATGCACTTTTCCCGCACATGACGGTTGCGCAAAACATCGGCTTTGGGCTGCGGATGCTCAAACGGCCCCGTCACGAAATCGCTGCACGGGTCGATGAAATGTTGAAACTCGTGCGGCTGGAAAATCTATCCGATCGGCGGACAAGTCAGATATCGGGCGGCCAGCAGCAGAGGGTCGCGCTGGCGCGAGCGCTAGCATCGGAACCGAAGGTTTTGCTCCTGGACGAGTCGCTCTCAGCGCTGGACTACAAGCTTCGCAAGGATATGCAGATGGAGCTCAAATCGCTCCAGGCTGCGACGGGCATCACCTTCATTTTCGTAACGCATGACCAGGAGGAGGCTCTGACGATGTCCGATCGCGTCGCCGTGCTGTCTTCAGGTGAAATAATGCAAGTCGGAACCCCGCACGAAGTCTACATCAAACCTGCAAATCAATTCGTTGCGAATTTCGTCGGGGAAACGAACTTCCTTCAAGGCAAAGGACTGGAATCGGATGCTTGCGGGACTGTGATCGATCTTCCGGGGATCGGCGCCGTCGCTATCCCGACCAAGGACAGGGTTGCGCCCGGTCAAATGGTGAACATCGTCGTGCGGCCCGAGCATTTGCGAATTTTTCCGTTGGCCCAGGAGCCGGCCGGCCAACTTACCGGGTCTGTGAAAGCGGTAAGTTTCTGCGGTCCTGAGACGCAGTACACGGTCGAATTGAGTAATGGTGCGGCTGTTGTCACGGTCCGCAGGTATAATTCGCCGGAGGAAAATCTCTCTATTGCAGTCGGCGACGAGGTTTCGGTGAAGTTCACACCGAACTCAGCCCAGGTGCTACCAGGTTGAGAGGCATCGAGATGGCAAGTCTTGAAGCAGTCCGGTCCAAATCAGCAAGTCGAACGCAATGGCTCATGATCAGTCCCGCGGTTCTAGTCGTCATGATAGGTGCGATCGCACCGCTTCTGGTTATCGTGACTTATTCATGCTTGACCCCTGGTTCGACCGGCGGCGTGAATTTTACCCCATCTTTCGATGCCTGGACGCGCGTCCTTTTCGACCGTGATGTTTTCGATGACACGCTGACGCTGTCGGGGACGAACCTCACGATTGTGCTGCGCTCGCTTCTCTTGTCGCTGGCAACCACGGTTCTGTGCCTGCTCCTGGGATTTCCCACTGCCTATTTCATCGCGACCCGCAATCCACTCAACCGCGAAGTATGGCTTTTGCTCGTCACTGTTCCGTTCTGGACAAATCTGCTGATCCGGACGTTTGCCATACAGGATTTGATCCGTAACGAAGGGATCATAAATACACTTCTGATCAAGGCTGGATTCATTTCCGAGCCAATACAAATGCTGTTTACAAATTTCGCAATTTGCCTCGGACTGGTCTACGTCTACCTGCCTCTCATGATCTTGCCTGTCTACGCAAGCCTGGAACGGCAGGACCGAAGCCTCCTCGAGGCGGCTTCCGACCTCTACGCTCGTCCATTCAATGTGCTTCGGGAAATCATCGTACCACTCGCCAGGCCGGGCATCATCGCCGGCTCTATTCTTGTGTTCATCCCTGCAATCGGAACCTAGGCTCAGGACCTATTAATTTGGTTTGAGATGTGATTCACGGTTTCCGGTGGAGGCCGTTATGGGTGATTTGTTT
>NZ_JAXOUF010000032.1:0-32601 GCF_034424805.1 Labrys sedimenti | reverse complement strand
TCGCCGCAACGCCGCTCCGTCATAATCTGCCCGCAAGCCGATCGCCGAGCCCATGGTCACGCCCTCCACCCAAGGGCCCCATAGATTCAGACTTTCGACCGCTTGGGAATCCCCAGCGTGAGTCAGTGATCACGCAGGCTGGTATAAAGTACGATAAAGCCGCACAAAACTACGATCGGCTACGAAATAACCCCGCTAAGCCAAACGGTTAGCGGGGTTTTGTTTGTGATGTCCCCACACTCGCATGAGCAAAATCAGGCACTTGGCGTCGCAGGTTCAAATCGGGGTTCCCTTTTGTAGCCTTTCTGAAGCACCAGAATCTTAAGCATTCGATGAGCCGACGCGGGAACTGCCAAGACAACGCCGTGGCAGAGAGCTCCTTCAACCTGCTCAAGCGCGAGCGAATCCGCCGCAAAACCCACCGGACGGGCAAGTGGGCGGGGCTTGTCTACCGCGATAGGGGCAGTCCGCATGTCGTATTCCCGATGCCGTCCATCGAGATAAATGGTATGACCCACATGCTCTCCCATCTGACCGCGCCCGCCGCGTCGATATTTAAGTATTGAGGGCTCAAAACAGGCTGACGTTGTCGATCAACATGCGTGGGCTACGGGCCGTGCCGGCAGACGTTAAGTGCTGACAACCTCCTCCCTGCCCAAGCAGAGCGGACAATTGCCGCTCCGCGAGACACAGTTTGCTCTCGCGGCTGCCACTTCACGTCCATCCGGCTGCAACTTCTTCGAGACCGCCTGACAGGTTCGTTACGAATCGGTGGAAGTGGCCGCGAGTGCAATTCGGGCCAGCGCCGGAAGGGACTTCGAGCCGGTCTTCCTCATGATCGCGGCGCGATGGTTTTCGACGGTGCGCTGGCTGATGCCAAGGTCTGCCGCAATATTCTTGCTGGGGTGGCCGGAGAGAACCAGGTCCATAATTTGTCGCTGCCGTTTCGTCAGGGTGGCGATATGGCTTGCCGCGGCTTCCCGCCAGGCGGACAAGGCGCTGGCGTCGCGAGATCGTTCAAGCGCCCGTTTGACACTGGTGAGCAGTTCGCCTTGGCCGAAGGGCTTTTCAATGAAATCCAAGGCCCCTGCCTTCATGGCTTCAACCGCCATGGGCACGTCGCTGTTGCCGGTGATCATGATGGCCGGCAGTCGGTGGATCGCATGATCCAGATGGCGTAACAATTCGAGCCCACTCATGCCGGGGAGATACGCATCGATCAGAAGGCAGGTTTCGGGGCCTGGGTGGTAAGCCTCCAGAAACGCCTCGCACGTCGCGAACCCCTCCGCTGTGTATCCATCCTCCTCAAGCATCTTACAGATTGTGTCGCGGATATACCTGTCGTCGTCGACGACGAAGACGATCGCGGCGACAGTTCTGCTCGTCCCTGTATTGTCAAGGCCGCGCGAAGGAGTGGGCATCGACGCCCGCGGCGCATGAAGAAGGTGCTGAACGGTCTGTATCAGTTCCTTTGGCCGAACCGGTTTATTGAGCTGGATACAATCATGGTTCGCAATATCACTTAGCGTTGCCGCCGATATATCACCGGTCAGGATGATAGCCGGGATATTCCGATGAAGCAGGGTCCGCAGCTTTGCTATAACCGCGAGCCCATCCAGATTATTTGGGAGGTTGTAGTCCGCCAGGACGAGATCCGGCCGGATGGTTCCTCGTGTAATCAATCCGAGCGCGGTAGGCCCGTCTGCCGCCGTCGCCGTTTGATGGCCATCACCCGCGAGAAGAAGGTCCAGAAGATCGCGTACCTCTGGATCATCTTCTATGATCAGAATGGCGCCTGAGCGATGGGGAACGACGACCTTGCCTTTCGCCTGGGGGGACTGCCACCCTTGGACCGCTGCCGCCAGCTGCGTCTGCAGCATGACCTCCACGGCAAAGACCGAGCCTTTGCCCGGACGCGAGCGCACATGCACCGGATGATCGAGCAGTTCACCCAGATGTCGAACGACAGACAGGCCCAGCCCTAGGCCGCGACCGCGCTCGCGCGCGGCATTGTCCAGCTGATGGTATTCGTCGAAGATCGCCTGCAGTTCTTCGTTGGGAATTCCGACGCCGGTATCCCAGATCTCCATGCTCAGCTTGTCTCGATGTCGGCGGCAGCCGAGCAGTACTCTGCCGCGTTTGGTATATTTCAAGGCGTTTGACAGCAGGTTACGGATCATCTGTTCGAGCAGACGCGGATCACTGTAGATGGACAGGCCACAGGGAATGACACGCAGAACCAAGCCTTGCGCTTGCGCATGATAGGTGAATTCCTCCCTCAAGCGCGCGAGCAGATCGGCGACCGGAAAGCTGGCCATCTCGGCATGAACGGTGCCTACTTCGAGTTCGTTGATATCGAGCAGCGAATTCAGCATGCCTGACATGGCGGTGGTCGTATCATCGAGCCGCGCGACCAGCACCAGCGCCTCTTCCTTCCTGTCCTCCCTGATGCTTTTTTCCAGAATGCTTCGCATCAGGCTGAGCGCCTGAAGAGGCTGGCGGAGATCATGGCTTGCGGCGGCCAGAAAGCGTGACTTGGCAATGTTGGCGCGTTGTGCCTCCCGCCTCGCCGTTTCCAGCGCGTCCGTCACGTGCCTGCGCTCGGTAATGTCGGCAAAAGTGATAACGACGCCCTCGACGCCGTTGTCCTGGGTACGGTAGGGCAAGATACGCCGAAGGTACCAGCTGCCGTTGCGCGCTTTGATTTCCCGCTCAATGGGATGAAGCGTATCCAGCACCGTTCGCGCATCCGCAAGAAGCGCGCTGTCGGTGGCGAGCGAACTCAAATCGGCGAGCGGTCGGCCGACATCGGTCGGAATGACACTGAAGAGCGCCTTGGTCGCCGGCGTGAAGAAGCGGATGTTGAGATTGGTGTCGAGAAAGAGTGTCGCGACATCGGTGCTGTACAGGACATTCTGTAAATCGTTGTAAGTCGTACGCTGGCGTTCCAGTGTTTCCTGGAGTTGGCTGTTGAGGGCAGTCAGTTCCTCGTTGAGCGACTGCAGTTCCTCCTTCGACGTTACCAGCTCCTCATTGGTCGACTGGTATTCTTCGTTAACAGAGAGGGCTTCCTCGTTGATGATCCTTTGTTCCTCGCTCGAAGTCTCCAGATTGCGGATGGCGGTTGTCAGCTCAATCCTGGTCGCTTCCAGCTCTTCCTCGAGTTCGGCGATCCGAGGCGCATCATGGGATGTACTCCCATGCGGTTGCCTTCGAGTGGAAGCCGGCTCGTCGATGAAGCAGATCAGCAACAGATCTTCACCCCCATTCTGGATCGGTTGCACGACGATGCGAAACGATCCCCCGTCATCACGGTTCGAACGGACACCGGCGACGACAGTCCGTACGTTCTCCTGGCTGGCGCGCTGAATGGCCGATCGAAGCTTGATGCGTATGTTCTGCCGGGCCATGGCCAGCAGGTCACGTGTGGGAGATCCCGCTGGCACATGCAGATAGCGATCGGTCTGCCCCAGATAATAAAGGCACTCATGCTCCCGATTGATCAAGATCGCGGCGGGTGCGTAGGTCTCCAGCACCATACGCCGGCAGAGTTCGGCAAGGGCGGCTTGTCTGGAAGGTCCGCTGTTTTGCACCATGCGGGCCGGTACCCGCAAGCCATCGCCAGCGTTCAGCGCAAAGTCGAGATCTCCCGGCCGAGTGCGGCCGATCCGGCGATAGAGGCGTTCCGGCTTGGAGATCACCTCGAAACGATCGGCGGCGTTGAGCATGGTCTCCGAATTGCCGAGAAGGAGAAACCCGCCCTCCCGCAGCGCGAAATGGAAGAGCGCGATGACTTTTTCCTGCGCTTCCGGCAGCAAATAGATCAGAAGATTGCGGCATGAGACCAGGTCGAGGCGGGAAAAGGGAGGATCAGCCAGAACGTCCTGTACCGTGAAGACCACCATTGCGCGCAATTCGGGCAAAACCCTGTAGCCCTGCTCTTCTTTCACAAAGAAGCGTGCCAGCCGTTCCGGCGATATCTCGGTTTCGATCGTCGTTGGGTAAAGGCCTTCGCGTGCGCTTGCGACGGCGTCCGGATCTACATCGGAGGCGAAAACCTGCAATTTGAGGTGGCGCGCTGCAGCCGCGATCTCTTCGCGAAAGAGCATCGCCAGGGAATAGGTCTCCTCGCCGCTGCTGCAGCCGGCGATCCAGATGCGTAGCGGCCGATCGGGTGGATGGTTGCGAACGAGGTTGGGAATGATCTTCGTAGCCAGAAAATCGAATACTTGTCGGTCGCGAAAGAAGCTGGTGACATTGATAAGAAGATCCTTGGCAAGCAGATCCAGTTCGTCCGCATCACTGCTCAGCAGATCGAGATATCGCCCTACGCCGTCGCGCTCGATCGCGGCCATTGCCATGCGCCGTTCGATCCGGCGCTGCAGCGTCCCCGATTTGTAGAGCGTGAAATCGTGAGCGGTCCTGGTACGAAGAAGCTCGAGTATTTGGGATACGCCCTTTTGGGTAGAGCCCTCCAGGCCCAAATTGCTTTTTGTGCCTGGAAGGGCCATCCGCCGATCATATCGGGCCAGTGCGTCGGGAATCCCGGCAACGGGGAGCACGAGGTCCACTGAGTCTGTCGAGATTGCGTTGCGCGGCATGCCGTCATAGCCGGCCTCATCGGGGTCCTGGGCGATGACGAGGCCGCCTTCGTGCTTCACGGCCTTCAGCCCAAGGCTGCCGTCGGCTCCAGTTCCGGAAAGGATCACGCAGACGGCGCGATCGCCATACTCCTCTGCCAGGGAATGCAGCAGAAAATCGAAAGGCAGACGCGCGCCGTGGCGGGCCTGGGGTTCCGAAAGGCGAAGAGCGGCGTTGGCGACCGAGAGGTAGGTTCCGGGTGGAATGACATAGAGGTGATCGGGCTCAAGCCGCATGCCGTCCTCAGCTTGTCCGACGACCATAGAAGTGTGGCTCGCCAGCAGGTCCGCCATCATGCTGTGATGTGTGGGATCGAGATGCTGTATCAGGATGAAGGCCATGCCATTCTTCGCGGGCAGGGCTTTCATGAGACCGGCTGCAGCATCCAGTCCACCAGCCGAGGCACCGATCCCGACAACCAGAAAGTCGTTGTCCCCGCTCGAAGGCCCCCGCCGTGGCAGGGAATACCGCCTGGATTGAGGAAGTGCCTGCCGGTCCCCGGGTAGGTCATGGGTCGGCATGATGCTCTTGCTTTCGTGAGATCCTCCACAAATCCGGTGGCGTGTCATCTTATCATGAAATCGCGGTAGCGACGCCGATTGTCGCAGTGACCGCCTAGAGCCGGGCCTGAGTAGATTCCGAGCCTGTAATTGCCCTTGCCGGCGGCATACGTTGGATAATTGCAGGCTCGTGCCGTCAAGGAACAGGTGGGCATCTGCATGCCTTCACACTGCGGGCAACGCGGTGCATGGGATTATCGTGATGAAGATACATCTGACGGGCGCTGCGGTCTTGTGTGCTGCGCTTGCCCTGCTCGTACCTGCAGCTCACGCAGGCATGCTCAAGGCCAAAAATGGCATGACGCTCTACGTCTTTGATAAAGACAAGGCAGGAGTCTCGAGCTGCTATGACGATTGTGCCAAGAACTGGCCGCCCTATTTGGGTAAAACGGGCGAGAAGATGATGAAGGATTGGACTCTGATCGGGCGCAAGGACGGTCAAATGCAATGGTCCTATGACGGCAAGCCTTTGTACTTCTATAAGGACGACAAGAAAGCAGGTGATAAAGCTGGGGACGGTAAGGGCGGCATTTGGCACGTCGTGGTGGAATAATCGCGCGTCGCAGGGCGGGCTGGAGAAACAACAAGCAAGGTGGCGAAGCGCTCGGTTTTGGTAGAACCCCAGATACGATCAAGCGCGGACACTGCTGAGAAGGTGTACGTGGGCCGGCTTCCTTTCACATTCGAATGATGTACCTGCGTTGATATCGCGCTCAGAAAGCGAGATGTAAGGCATGCGCTCGCGTGCCTTTCGATTGCCGACCCGGCTCGGAGCCCATCAAGGGTAAGGTAACAGTGGATGCCCGGATCTGAGTAGTTTCCGAGCCTGTCACGTCGCAGGGGCCGATGCGTAGATAGTCGCACCAGAAGCTCGTTCGTTGCGCTTGCTGGGCGGGCCTTGGCCACGGCAATCTTAACTCTTTCACTGTGAGAGTTTGGGCCAGGTATTCACGAGAGGTCCGTCGGAGACTTAGGTCCATGAATACTTCGCCGATGAAAAATCAAGATTTCGAGCAAGCGGTGTCTTTGTCGGAAATTGGAAGCGAGGACGATTCAATCTCCGGCTCTTCCGAGGATCAGGATCAGGCCTTGGACGCTGCGCCGGAAAACCCTCCGAAAACCAGCGTTGCCGTCATCGATGGGAATATTCTTTTCCGCGACTGTCTGGCGCATTGCCTTGCAGTTGCCGATACCGGCCTGGCGCTTGCTAGCTATCGGGATGTGGAGCATTGGCATCGGACAGCTCCCAATGTCCCGGTTGGGATTGTTCTCCTATGCGCCACGGGGCTTGAGCCGACCAGAGTTGCGGTTCGCCGCAATGTGGCCTTTGTCCTTCGCGCTGCCCCTGCAGTGCAAGTCATCGTCGTGTCCGACATGGAGGAAGCCATTGAAATTGTCGAAGCGCTCGAACAGGGCGCAAGAGGCTATATATCGATGAGTGCCAATCTCGACGTGGCTGTTGCAGCCATCCGCCTGGCGCGCGCTGGGGGAATCTTTGTTCCAGCTTGTAGCCTCGCAGCGTTCCGATCTGCTGCTGCGTCGGTTTCAGATCCGGGCGCGCGTGACGGTCAGAACCAGCATCTCTTCACTGATAGGCAGCTTGATGTCATTCGCCTGTTGCGCCAGGGAGAGGCGAACAAGCGGATTGCGTACAGCCTCAATGTTGGCGAGTGCACGGTCAAGGTGCATGTCCGCAACATCATGCAAAAGATCAAGGCGCGCAATCGGACTGAAATCGCATTTCTCACAAAGGGGCTGTTCCTGCAGTCGGACCTGAATTGATCCGACGACACGAGCTCATGGGGCGGGGCTGTTCGCTATGGGAAGCCGATTTCCTGCGAACTGAGTAGTTTCCGAGGCTACTCAGTCGAATGGTTGTCCAGCTACGATTGAGGTTCGGGCTTGCCTGCTTGTTTGAGAATGCGGATGTTGGACGACAAAGACATCGATGCCCCTATCCAGGCTCCGCGATCCTGGATCTCGATCCTAGGCCGATATCGTGAGCCGGCAACCTTACGCAGCGTCTTCGAGTTGTTGGTTACAGCCATTCCGTTCCTCGGCCTGTGGGGGCTCATGTGGCTTGCGCTCGGCATTGGCTATTGGCTGTGTCTTCTTCTGGCGATCCCGACCGCCGGCTTCCTCGTGCGCCTCTTCATGATCCAACATGATTGCGGACATGGAGCATTCTTTCGCCGACGTGCGACAAACGACTGGCTCGGCCGGGTGATCGGTGTGGTGACGCTGACGCCCTACGGTTTTTGGCGCAGGGCTCACGCGATGCATCATGCCGCGGTGGGCAATCTCGAGCATCGCGGTGTGGGCGATATCTTCACGCTCACGACCACCGAGTATCTTGCCTTGGACTCTGGCCGCAAGCTTGGCTATCGCGTGTATCGAAACCCGATCGTCTTGTTTGGCTTCATGCCGGCCTATCTGTTTTTGCTGCACCAGCGCCTGCCATTCGGCTTCATGCGTGCCGGCTGGCAGCCCTGGCTCAGCACAATGGGAACCAATGCAGCAATCGCAGCACTGGTCGTGACAATGCTGTGGCTGATGGGGATCAAGTCATTTCTTCTCGTGGAAGGCCCGGTGATGTTGATCGCTGCCTCGATCGGGGTCTGGTTCTTCTACGTGCAGCACCAATTCGAGGATACGCAATGGGCGCATGAGGGCGAATGGAACGTGCAGGAGGCAGCGCTTCATGGAAGTTCCAATTACGAACTTCCACCGTCCTTGGCATGGTTCACTGGCAATATTGGCGTGCATCACGTGCATCATTTGTGCAGTCGTATTCCGTTTTATCGTCTTCCGCAGGTTTTGAACGATCATCCGGAGATGGTGAACGTCGGCAGGCTCACGCTGATTCAAAGCCTGCACTGCGCGGGTCTGGCTTTGTGGGACGAAAACCAGGGAAAACTCATTTCGTTTGGTGAATTGCGCAGGCGTCGACCGGATGCAGCCACTACCGCTTCGTAACGCCACGATGCCTCTATCTGCCCCCAATATTGGGTGCTTCCGTGGGCGCTCCATCAAGGAACAAAATTGAACCTGCCAGCGTGTCTATGTTCGTCCTCGCCGGATCTGGCTGGCGTCAATGACGATGCGCTCAGGCCGGCCGTGTCGCTGGGGTGCCTTGCTGATAAATTGCCTGGGCGGTGCCGGGGCACGATGTTCGCCAAGAAACGAACCCCGCCGTATCGCCGGCGCCGCTAATGGCAAGGTACAGATGCATCCGGCTATCGCCGGGCCGTGAAAATATTGCTGCTCCGCACCACCTCTTGGGTTATCGACGTGCCATTTGGAGGTGGCCCCGCTGTCGTCCCCAGCGATCATCCAGTCGCCCTTGGTTGAGGCGTCGTGTCGAGAAGACGTCGAATTGAGACTTGCAATTCCCCAACAAAGGCGACGGTGGCTCGCAGGGCTGCAATTTCATTCAAGGCTCGCGATCCCAGATCCTCGATGGCGATCGAAAATTCCATCTTGCCCGCGGCAGCAGGCGCTCTAACGCTGAACAGAAGGCGGCCGTTTCCCTGTTCCTCGACTTTTATCAGCTCGACATTTGTCATTTCGCCTTCCTGCATTATACCGAGTCTCGGAGAGGGTGACTCGGGGTGACTTCCCAAATCAGCGCGGTCCTGATTCAACATGGCGAACGCAGGAGGTTCGTCGTGGCGATTGCTCTTCGGGTAGATTTTGACGGGCCGATGGCGCGGGTCGCTGCGAAACGGTCGAAGGACGGGCCGCAGGCGCGGCGGCTGTTGGCTTTGGCGGCGATTTACGACGGCGCGACCCGAACCAAAGCCGCGAAGATCGGCGGGGTGACCCTTCAGATCGTTCGAGACTGGGTTGTGAAGTTCAACGCGCATGGCCCGGCCGGGCTCATCGAGCGCAAGGCGCCAGGCCAGCCGCCTCGGCTGATGGACAAACATCGCACGGCGCTGGCTGCGATCATCGAGAGCGGGCCGACGCCGGCAATCCATGGCGTCGTCCGCTGGCGGATCGTTGATCTCTGCCAATGGCTCTACGAGGAGTTCCGCCTCTCGGTCGCCAAGCAGACACTGAGCCGGGAACTGCGGGCCATGGGCTATCGCAAGCTGTCGGCCCGACCGCGTCATCATGCGCAGGCCGAGGGAGCGATCGAGGATTCTAAAAAAGCTTTCCCGCCCGTGTGGCAGAGGTCGTCGAAGGCCAAGGTATCGACCCGGCCGATATAGAAATCTGGTTCGCCGACGAGGCGCGCATCGGCCAGAAGAACAAGATCACGCGACGCTGGGCCAGACGAGGAACCAGGCCGTCGGCGCCCCACGACCAACGCACCGCCTCGACCTATATCTTCGGCGCGATCTGTCCGAAGGAAGGGAAAGGTGCAGCCCTCGTCCTCCCCACTTGCAACAGCGAGGCGATGAACCTGCACCTGGCTGAAATCGCCACCGAGGTCGCGCCCGGCAAGCACGCCATCCTCCTGCTCGATCAGGCCGGCTGGCATCTGTCGAGCCGGCTGATTGTCCCGCCGAACATCACGCTCATGCCGTTGCCCGCGAAATGTCCGGAACTCAACCCACAAGAGAACATCTGGCAGTTCATGCGCGACAACTGGCTCTCGAACCGGGTCTTCAAATCCTACGACGATATCCTCGACCACTGCTGCTACGCATGGAACAAACTCGTCGACCAACCATGGCGCATCATGGCCATCGGAATGCACGAGTGGGCGCACCGGTTCTGATCAAAGAGCCTTGGTATAAGGGAGAGGTGCAATGAATGTCCGTACGACGCGTTCGACGGTAACCTTCACCAAGTCATTCCACCTCGATGGGCTCAAGGAATACCAGCCACCGGGAAAGTATAGAGTCGACATCGACGAAGAGTTAATCGAGGGGCTATCGTTTCTGGCCTATCGCCGCGTCGCGGCTCTTCTTCACCTGCCGGCACTCTCACAGCCACAAACCTCGATCCAGGTGGCCCGCATTACACCCGCCACGTTCGACGCCATGATCGAACAGGACTCCATGACCATCTAGCAACGGCTGAAATTGGCTGGAGCATCATGCCGAAAGGCGAACGCCGGCTTTCGGCAAAAACGACGCGACTACAAAAACTTACGACATCAAGCCGGTTTCTGAAATCGGGTCAGATGCCGCAGGAGATGCTTGCGTAGGCTGCATCGGTTGGACTCTCGCAAGTCAGCCTGTGCTGCAAATCGGAGCCAAGTGGGAGAGGCGAGCCATTTTACGTTGGTACCTCATATGTCCAGACCCGAAACGCCGTCAGAACATGCGGGCCGAACGAGTTGATGAGAGGGACATCGGCCGCATCCCGGCCGCGAGCGACCACGATCCGGCCAATCCGGGGAACATTGTTACGCGGGTCGAACGTATGCCATGCCCCGCCCAGGAACACTTCTATCCAGGCGCTGAAGTCCATGGGATCGACGATGGGGACACCGATGTCACCCAAATGGCCGTTGACATAGCGTGCGGGAATATTGAGGCAGCGGCAGAGTGTTACCGCCAGATGCGCGAAGTCGCGACAAACGCCGATGCGCTCATGGAAAACCTCGAAAGCCGTTCGCGTCGAACGGGCCTGCATGTAATCAAAGCGGATGTGGTCGTGGACGAAGTCGCAGATCGCCTGCACGCGGCCCCAGCCGGGAGCTATCGTGCCGAACATATCCCAGGCGACCTGGCTGAGGTGGTCCGTTTCGCAGTAGCGGCTCCCCATGAGGTAGGCCAGGCAGTCGTCCGGCAACTCAGGCACCGGGACCTCCCGGGCGGACGGCACTATCTCGTCGGGCTTGCCGTCGTCCTCGATCGTGGCATCGCCCCAGATGGTCAGCTCGCCTGTCGGTGCCACAAGCCGACGGCAGCGATTGCCAAAGAGATCATGATAACTCGACAGTTGGGCGTGTGGCGTGGTGAAGATCGTTTCTGCAACTCGAATATCGGCCGCGCGATCGTCGTGGACCGACATCAGGCAGACCAAGGCAGTTGCCTGTGGGCAGTTCAACGTGATTTCGTAGCCATAGCGGATCAGCATCAGACCGCCGATCGGAAATCGGAGACGGTCAGCGTGTAGGAGTTGAGGTGATCGTGAGAGTAGGCCTCACGGGCGACATCATAGATGGATGCACGCAAAGCATCGAAAGCCGAAAGGCACTCCGCTTCCGGCGCCGGTGATCCGCTCGAGGTCGCGCCCGCCTTGGCGAGTACGCCAGCCTCGACGAAGAACTGTATTTCGAACATGCCATCATAGCCGAAGAAACGGACCGCGTTCCGCGCTTCATCGAAGCTACGGCTTGGGTTGGGAAAGGCTAGCGTCATGATCGGTACCCCATTCTAGAGCAAAGAGCGATTTCTTCGAAACGCAATTTCTCTCTAGCTCTTTGTTTTGATGCAATTTCGTCGCTCTGAACGTTCATGGCGACGGCTTTTCATCCAGACCTTCGAGGGTGCCGAGACTGTGCAAATAGAGACGTTTTCCGTCACTATCGCTGATGGTTACGGCATCGGGCCGCTGCGGCATGTTTAGGGTGCACCGCAGCTGTTGCGCAATCTCGATGGCATGCTCGAGGTCGGAAGCGTCCACAGTCTCACGACCTACGACAGCACGCGCATCGTCAGCCCGACGGACACGATAAAACTCTATTACCATCTTCATAGCCTTCGCTCCGCACAATTTCATAGGTGTTTGAACTTGTTTCTGTCGAATGCGATATCTAAGTCGGTACAAAGGATCGGTCTCCAACCACTGCGCGGTGTCAGAAAATTGGAAGATTCTAGTTCGTCTTCAGGCTCTATCGCAAATGCTTCGGTGAGGGGCGTCAGACATAGAAGGTACCTCAAGATTAGAGGAGCCAGCCATGGATGAGATCTATATCAAGGTACGCGGCAAACGGATGTATCTGTCCCGGGCTATCGATAGCGTCGGCGACACAGTCGAGTTCTCCTTCAGCAAACAGCGCGATCTTCCGGAGGCCAAGCGCTTTATGCGCAAGGCTTTGGCGCATCATGGTCGGCCCACACATATTGTGATCGACGGCAGTCAGACAAATCGGGAAGCGATCATCTCCTGCGATGGCGAGAACCGGCTGCGGGATCGATCACAGCAGCCAAGCGAGACCATCCACATTCACCAAAGCCAATATCTGAACAACCGCATCGAGCAGGACCACCGACGCGTTAAGCACCGCAACCGGTCCATGCTCGGGCTCAAATCAAAGGTGACGGCTGCGATCATCCTGTCTGGCATCGAAATGATCCACATGATGCGAAAGCGACAGGCGAGGTTTGCCTACAATCCTGATCCATCCATCGCCGAACAGTTCGCGATCTTCACAGCATAGAACACAGATACGACCCGCCATTCTCGGACTCGCATCGAACTTCGCTACTGATCCTACCTATCTCCTCCGCTGTTGGATTGTTGCCCGTCTAATTGGGTTTCGGAGACTGTGAGGCTTAGAGGCAACCTTGGGGGTGGGCTGAGGTTCGTCCTGCGCCAGCCTCAATGCTTTGAGTTTGGCCGTTTTCTGTTCGCGGGCAAGTCGCTCCGCGTCAATGCGGTTCTGTGCGATTGCGTTTATTTCCGCATATCTCGCGGCCCATTGATTGGGATATCCTTTGTTTTCGCTCATGTTGGTCTATCGCCTTTCACAGCGCCGGATATGGTGGACACGATCGATATCAATTCGAATGTTCGGAGACCCCGGTGTCGGGAATGTTGGGCGTCTCCCCGATGAGGCCCAGGTCAGCAAGTCTTGTAATCGCGATCGCTATCTCGACGCGGCTCCATCCGGCTTCTTCGGCAGTTTCAACAAGGCCGAGATACAGGGGCGCAAGGTCGCGCATGCACCCCAAGATGCAGCCGGCGACGTTGAAGCTTGCCTTGGGTCCGATCAAGGCTAGTTGCCTATTCTTCAAGGGGTGCCCGGTCATGTGGCGCATCCAGCCATATCGGTGGCGAGTGCCACAAAGGCGCTCATTGACACGACTTCCGCCGGCAGTCGTTCTCGATCGAATTCGGCAGCGCTAAAATGAATGACACTGGTGGGCATGCGGGTGTCTTTCTTGAATATAATTTCATTCAAATTGCAACATTCTATGGATCTATATTTATCAACTCGACTACATTTACTCTCAGAGCCTTGGATAGTTTTATGTATGTTTTCATTGATGAATTAAGTTTTCCTCGCTCTATATCTATAATTTCTTTAATTGATATGCCTGATTTTTGTGACAATTCCTCCTGAGAGAGATTATTTGCTTTTCGCCACGCCTCTAGAATATTAGTATCATGGTTCCCATTGTGCTTGTTCGGAAGAGCGCGTAAGGACTTTAGACGTCTTTGCGCGGCGGCTCGCAAGCGATAGTACTCGCTGCATGTAACGGTCATATCTTGTCGTTCTGGCGTATCCGAGTGGTTATGTTTCGGAGTATTTTTTCGCATTCGAATCTCCATAACGTAAAGTGTTGCTCGAATTTCAACTCAGATGTTATTTATGCTTTGATATTTCATCGGAATTTCATTAGGTAATTTTATTTTTATTTCATACTTGTTATGATGTTCCAATGCCGATTTCAGTTGAGCTGCAGCTGCGTCTCGTAAGGCATTTGCCGCGAAGCCGCATACGGTGACTGCCACGATGACCATCGTGACAGTCACACAAAGGCGGAAGTTCATGTCCTTGCTCCAGCAGCTTGTCGCTTGCCTGCCATTTGAGTAAAGCGAGAGAAAATGAAGGCGTTTCTCCGCATCTATGGAGGTGCCAGATGGTAGAAATTGGTACGGCAATTTCGCTTAACGGCCGCCAGGCAGCAGATCATTTGGCAAGCGATCGCTGCAATAGGTAGGAAGCAAAAATACCAGCTCTCAAAGCGACGATCTCATTGACTGTCGCAGGCGCAATAGCTGAGCGCCATATGTACTTTTGCCAAATTAACTGGCCGTAAAATCTATAGCACCTTTGATGTTGGGCACCTAGGAATATAATCGTGGACCAGCAGTGGACTCCACCAGTGATAGCCGGAGACGGCGGTGCCATATCAACGAGCGCGAGTGTGGCGCTGACCTGCCACTGAGATGTCATCCAGCGGCGATTAGAGCCTCGGCGGGTTTTACGCCTTGTGGCGCGGTGGGAGCAACGTGAGATCGGTGAAGCTGGTCGGGGTTGCGCAGCCGATCGTCTGTTGCGGTGAAGTCGGCGGCATAGGCCGCAGGCGTGAGGTATCCGAGCGCCGAATGCGGGCGCGCGGTGTTGAAGTCGAAGACCCAGGCCGCGATCTTGGCTCGGGCGTCGTCGAGGTCGAAGAACAGCGTCTCGTTGAGCAGCTCATCTCGCATACGGCCATTGAAGCTTTCGACGAAGCCGTTCTGCATCGGCTTGCCTGGCGCGATGAAGTGCCAGCCGACGTCATTGTCGCGGCACCAGGCCAGCATGGCGTTGCAGGTATATTCCGTGCCGTGATCGCTGACGATCATGCCCGGCTTGCCATACCGCTCGATGATCGCGGTCAACTCACGCGCCAGGCGTCGGCCCGAGATCGAAGTGTCCGGGATCGCTCCGAGGCATTGCTTCGTCACGTCATCGACGATGTTCAGGATGCGGAAGCGGCGCCCGTTCGCGAACCGGTCGTGGACGAAGTCCGTGGACCAGCGCGCATTCGGCTTCGCTTCGACCAGGATTGGTGCACGCGCTCCCACGGCCTTGCGGCGGGCGCGGCGCTTGCGCACCGACAATCCTTCCTCACGGTAGAGCCGATGGATGCGATTGACGCCCGACGGTTCGCCCTCCCGCCGCAGCAGGATAAACAGCCGCCTATAGCCGAAGCGCCGCCGCTCGTTGGCGAGATCGCGCAGCCGGGCACGAAGCTCGGTGTCCGGCGGGCGGCGCGAGCGGTATCGGACCATCTTCCGATCTGCGCCGACGATGCTGCAGGCCCGACGTTCCGACAGGCCCATCACGGCCCGCAGATGCGCGACGGCGTCGCGTTGCACGGCGGGCCCTACCATTTTTTTGATAGAAGCTCACGCATCGCGGCTGCATCCAGCATCTGCTCGGCCAGGAGTTTCTTCAGCTTGGCGTTCTCAGCACAAACTCCCTGGAGTTTGTTGCGACATCCTCGAGTTGCTTCAGCCGCTTGGCCTCGGAGACGTCCATGCCGCCGAACTTGGCCTTCCAGTTGTAGAGAGTCGCCTCCGAGACGCCGTGCTTGCGGGCGAGGTCGGCGGCCTTCGCTCCTGGCTCGTGCTCCTTCAGCACCGCAATGATCTGTTCCTCTGTGAACCTTGCTCGCTTCATCAGTCCGTCCTCGTCAGGGCCGGACTCTAACTCCGAGTGGAGGAAAATCTCAGTGGCAGGTCAAAGAACAAACGGGCCGAGAATTCCCACCAGCCGTTTCGACGACGAGAGGCGGCGATGCTCAAATTCCGTAGGACGAAAACGCTTCAGAAATTCGTCGCCGTTCACGGCCAGATCCGCAACCACTTTAACTCGGAGCGCCACCTCAGCCGAGAAATCTACAAGCAGAGACGCCCGGCCGCCCTGACTGAGTGGCGGGCCGTTGCGGCCTAAATCGAGGATCAGTTGGCCTGGGCGCGTCTAGCGGAGACAACTCAGGGTTAATCTGACAGCGCCCTCAGCACGGATGGACCAACCAGCCTGCCATTTCGGTTTCTCGAACTCAGTGGTAGAATATGAAGTACGCTGGACTGCATTGGCGCCCAGCACAGAATGGCGTCGGGCTACAGCTATCCCTTCTTTTTTGGAACAATAGTGCTGACGGGCGTCAGCGTCCCTCGCGTCAGCGATGAAGTTGCGGCAGCGGGAGCTGCCGGCTTGGCAGTCTTCGGCTTGCGCGTTTCCCGATTGCCGCGTTTTTGCCCCTTGGCCATGGTGTCGCCCTTTGTTTGCGCATCTTGAATTTTCCTGTGCAGGAACGCAAAGCCCTGCGAACTTTAAAATCCAAATTGCTGCGATGGTTGCGTTAGTTCTTTGGCTTCATAGTTGCGAATTATATTCGTAAAAGTCTGAAAAATCGCACAACGTGATGCTAAAAAGATAGGCGATTTACGTCTTTTATACGTAGTCATGATCGCAAAAATTGAAAGAGTAGGGTTAGATAATATTTTTATTATTTTATTTTCATAAGAAATATCTTGATATCGAAATGGATCGGTGTACGGTTTTATCTCTGCATTTTCTTGCATGCGTAGCTATAGGTGGCATCCATATGTGAGGCCAACCTGGCTTCTCTTGCTGCGCCACCGGTTTTTGCGGTGGGGACCAGCCAGGGCAAATTGCCGACCATCGCAGACAACAGCTCCATCCCGGCCCTCGTACCGACAGGCTTTGATATGCCCACCAGCACCCCAATTGGCGCGATGAAACATTGCCGTCGGCATCCCGTCCTGCCTTTGCAACTGGCCTCGTCTCCCCTGGTTTTACTCGTGGAGCACGAACTTGCTTCGCGCGTGAGCAGTGCCAACGAACTGCTGGATGAAGGCTACGATATTGTCGAAAGTGAAAGCGCCAGCGAGGCTATGAGCATTCTGCGCGGTCGCAGCGACTTCGATGCGATGATTGGTGACATCGACGCTGAGCACGCTCCTGGTGGATTGGCTCTTGTTCGCTACGCGGTAAATCACCATCCGTCGATGAAGATCCTGGTCCGGTCAGCTTGGCCGGATACCCAAGCGGATGCGGGGGAGGTCGATACCGATTTTCTACCGAAACCATATCCCGCAGGTGATCTCGTTCGGCGCATGCACAGCCTGCTCGGCTATCGGCTTACGCCGGTGCGTGAATAGCCCGTCTGCACCAAAAGGGTTCTCCGGTGAGGGCCTCCCAACGAAGTCTAGAATGACGAAGGAAATCTAAGATGGTTACAGAGGTGAAGCCAATCTACAGCAGTTCCAACGGGGATCGTTGGGTCCTGGTCCACGACATCGAAACCGATCGATCTTTGGTCAGACATGAACCGAACCGATCTTCGGGCGGGAAAACAGCCGAGATCGATGTTGACGACTTCCTGCTGCGGGATGGTGAGAGCCCACAAGGGCTCGCATTACGAGCATTGCTGAGCAAATAATTCCTTGTCGCGACTGCGTGAGGAAAGAAATATAGGACACGGTTATCGGTGTGGATAAAACCAATGCTCGCATTAAATTGAATTAAATTCGTAAAATCGATCCTAAATTTTCAATATATTGACCATATATTATAATCTTCATTTTTATTATTCGTTGGTTTGATGTTATATTATTAAGATTAAATCATTAAAGATCTACAAGCTATTTTACTATTTTGAAATTAACTCACAAAATTATTCACGATGGACCATTAATCGGAACGGATACGATGGCTGACGCCGACCGCGGATCGACTGGCGGGCGGTTGCTGGCGTGTCTGTTTGGATGAGGCGGATATGGGAGGCGCATAGGCGTGCTCCCATTGAGCTCGTCATTCATACGCGCTGGAGCCGGCGCTGACAGCGCGACTGGATAGGGAATGAACGCTTTATTGCATCGGACGTTTGGGCTTCGCGCGTCGCCACACCCATGGAGCGCCATCGCGCCGGTGCGCGAGGAATTGTTCGGTGTCGAGCGGCTCGAGCAGCATGCGCAAAGCCTCGCTGCTGCGCAAACGGTCACGAGGCGCCCGCCGGCCGTTCTGCCTCTGCAGACACGATTGAGCGATAATGCCGCTGCGCTGCTCAAGGCATACCGGACGAGTGCCGCGGATGTTGAAAGCGGCGGCGGCGTTGTTCCGGCCGCGGAATGGCTTCTCGACAATTATCATCTGGTCGAAGAGCAGGTTCGCGAGATCCGGGATGACCTGCCGCCTGGCTATTATCGGCAACTGCCGAAGCTGGCGAGCGGACCGTTCGCGGGCTATCCGCGGGTGTTCGGCTTGGCCTGGGCCTTTGTCGCCCACACCGACAGCTATTTCGATCCTGAGCTTTTGCGCCGGTTCATCTGCGCCTACCAGCAGGTCCAGCCGTTGACGATCGGTGAATTGTGGGCCGTTGCGATCACGTTGCGCATCGTCCTCGTAGAGAATCTGCGCCGGCTCGCCGATCAGATCGTCGCAGGCCGCAAGGAGCGGTCGGACGCCGACGCCCTGGTCGACGCGCTTCCTGAAATGGGGCAGGTGGCTTCCGAGCTCGATGTCCTGATGCGTCCCTCCGTGCCCTTGTCGGACATTTTTGCCGCGCAGCTCGCCAAGCGGCTGCGGGATCAGGATCCCAGGACGACCCCCGCGCTTGAGTGGTTCACGGAACGCCTGCGTGAGCAGGGCACTTCGATCGGGGAGGTGGTGCAGCGTGCCCAGCAAAGGCTGGGAGCATCCAACGTCACCGTGCGCAATGTCATTACCAGCATGAGGCTGATCTCCGACATCGATTGGGCGGACCTGTTCGAGACCGTGAGTCTGGTCGACGAGCGTCTTGGCTCGGGAAGCGATTTCGCCGCGATGGACTTCCCGACGCGCAATCTCTACCGCAGCGCGATCGAGGAACTCGCTCGTGACTCGTCCTTGACGGAGCTTGAGATCACCGGGCAAGTGCTGGAGACCGCGCGTCGAGCTGCCGCGGTCGCGGTCGAGCCTGAGGACCGCGGGCGGGTCGCGGATCCTGGATACCATCTCATCGGGGACGGCCGGCGCGCGCTGGAGCGGGCGATCGACTTCAAGCCGCCTCCGCGAACGCGCATGAGCCGCTTCGGCCTGCGGCTGGGCATCGGCGGATATGCGGGCGCCATCTTGTCCGTCACCGCCGTGTTGCTCGCCCTGGCGTCATGGGCGCTTGGCATCCACGGCCTCGATGCCGGCTGGCTTGCCCTGTTCGTCTTGCTGGGATTCGTGCCGGCGACGGAAGTCGCGATCGCGATGGTCAATCGCGCGGTCGCGTGGTGCTTCGGTGCGACTGCGTTACCGGGCCTCGAACTCGCCGATGGCGTACCGCAATCGCTGAGGACTCTCGTCGCCGTGCCGACGCTGCTGACCAGCGAGGCCGACCTCCTGGAACAGGTCGAGCGTTTGGAAGTGCATCATCTGGCAGGCTCGGGCGGGGACCTGACTTTCGCCCTCCTCACGGACGGCCTCGACGCGGATCGGCAGACAGTCGAGAGCGACGCCCAGCTCATCGCCGTGACGGCACAGGCGATCGCGCAACTGAATCAACGCTACGGTCCGGGGCCGGGAGGCGACCGGTTCCTTCTGCTCCATCGTCGCCGCCTCTTCAATGAAGGCGAGGGCACATGGATGGGATGGGAGCGCAAGCGAGGCAAACTGCACGAGCTCAACAGGCTGCTTCGCGGGGCCACCGACACCAGCTTCATGGCCGTGGAAGGGCGTGCGCCGCAGGTGCCGGAGAGCGTACGCTTCGTCATTACGCTCGACGCCGATACCAGATTGCCGCGCGATGCCGCGCGCCGTCTGGTCGGCAAGATTGCCCATCCCCTCAACAGGCCTAGATTCGACGAGCACAACCGACGGGTCATGAGCGGCTACGCGATACTCCAACCGCGTGTCACGCCGGCACTGCCGCTCGACCGCGAGGGGTCCATCTATCAAAGGGTGTCGTCGGGCCCGGCTGGTATCGATCCGTATGCGGCGGCGATCTCGGACGTCTACCAGGATCTGTTCGGCGAGGGCTCCTATACGGGCAAGGGCATTTACGACGTCGATGCTTTCGAGGCGGCTCTCGCCGGACGCGTGCCGGAGAGCACGCTGCTGAGCCACGATCTCTTCGAGGGCGTTTTCGCCCGCGCCGGCCTTGCCTCCGACATCGAGGTCGTCGAGGAAGTCCCGCCGCGATATGACGTCGCCGCAAGACGCCAGCATCGATGGATCCGGGGCGACTGGCAGCTTCTGCCCTGGGTGTTCGGCGCCTCGACCGGGGGCCGGGCGATGCCGCCTCTCGGGCGCTGGAAGATGCTGGACAATCTGAGGCGGTCGCTGCTGGCGCCCTTCACGCTGCTGGCCTTCGCCCTGTCCTGGCTGTTCCCGATCCCCGCGGCGGTGGCCGGGCTTGCGATCGTGCTCGCGGCCATTGTGATCCCGGCCTTCCTGCCGGGCGCTTTCTCCATATGGCCGCGCCGCTCGGGGCTGCATGTGCGCAATCATCTCGGCATGCTCGGCCGTGGCCTGCACCTAGCGGCTGCCCAGGCGTTCTTTTCGATCGCCTTCCTGCCCGATCAGGCGTGGCGGACGGGAGACGCGATCGCAAGAACCCTTGCGAGGCTGTTCGTCACGCATAGGCATCTTCTGGAATGGACGACGGCGGCGAGATCGGCGGCGGCACCGCGCCTGAGCGTGGGCGGCTTCTATCGCCGAATGGCGGGCGGGGTGGCGCTCGGCCTGGTTCTGGCGGCACTTGCCGTCGCGGTCGCGCCAGCCTCCTGGCTGCTCGTCCTGCCTTTCGCGCTGCTGTGGGCCGGCGCCCCGGCGCTCGCTTTCCGTATCAGCCGCGCCCCGCCGATCTCGCGCCAGCTTACGATGTCGCGGGCGGAGGCGGCTGATCTGCGCCTCACCGCGCGTCGAACTTGGCGCTATTTCGAGACCTTCGTCACACCGTCCAACAACATGCTGCCGCCCGACAATTTTCAGGAAGAGCCGAAGCCGGTGCTCGCGCGGCGCACGTCGCCTACCAATATCGGGCTCTATCTGCTCTCCGCCGTCGCTGCCCGTGATTTCGGCTGGGCCGGGCTTACGGAAACCGTCGAGCGGCTGGAAGCCACACTCGGCACCATGCGCAAGCTCGCCTTGTTCAAGGGGCATTTCTTCAACTGGTACGATACGCAGAACCTGCGCATTCTCGAGCCGGCCTATGTCTCTTCGGTCGACAGCGGAAACCTCGCGGGTCACCTGATCGCACTTGCCAATGCCTGCGAGGAATGGGCGGGCTCGGTACAGGCGCCGGATGCGAGGGCCGGCATGGCAGACGCCTTCACCCTGGCGCGCGAGGCGGCCGACGCCCTGTCTGTTGGAGGGGGAGGGCCCGGGCAACCGCTCGTCGCCATTCTCGACGAGATCGAGGCTTTGCTCAAGAGTCCAAGGCCGATCGAGTCGATCGTCGCGCCGCTCAAACGGCTGGCCGAAAAGGCCGCCGATGCAGCCCGCGCCGCTATGCCTTTGATGACGGACAATGAAGAGGGCGGCCCGCCAGACCTGTTGTTCTGGATCGAGGCGATGAGGCGAGGCCTGACCGAATGGGGCCGTGATCGTCTCGGGATTGCCGATGTGGCGAACCCTCTGGAGGGGCGCCTGCAGGCGATCGCCCACACGGCGCGCGAAATGGCGCTGGCCATGGATTTCGCGTTCCTCCTCGATCCCGACCGGAAACTGCTGTCGATAGGCTATTCGCTCCCCGACAATGGCCTCGACCCCAGTTGTTACGACCTGCTCGCTTCTGAGGCGCGGCTTGCCAGCCTGTTCGCGATCGCCAAGGGCGATGTTCCCACGCGGCACTGGTTCCGGCTGGGCCGCACCGCGACTCCGCTGGGAAGCGGTTCTGCATTGATCTCCTGGTCCGGATCGATGTTCGAATATCTGATGCCGTCGCTGGTGGTGCGCGCGCCGGCCGGCAGCTTGCTCGAGCAGACCAGCCGCCTGGTGGTAAAGCAGCAACAGGCGTATGGACGCTCCCTCGGCATCCCATGGGGCATATCGGAATCCGCCTACAACGCCCGCGACTTCGAGTTCACATACCAATATTCGAACTTCGGCGTGCCGGGCCTCGGTCTCAAGCGCGGCCTCGCGGGACAGGCCGTGATCGCGCCCTACGCGACGGCGCTGGCGGCTATGATCGATCCCCAGGCGGCGCGCGCGAACTATAGCCGGCTCGCCGCGATGGGCGCCCGCGGTCGCCACGGCTTCTATGAAGCCCTCGACTTCACGCGCTCCCGTCTGCCGGCGGAAGAGAATGTCGCCATCGTGCGCGCTTTCATGGCCCACCATCAGGGCATGACCATCGTCGCCATCGCCAATACCCTCCAGGATGGTCGGATGCGCGCCCGGTTCCATCGTGAACCGATGATAAAGGCCAGCGAACTCCTGTTGCAGGAACGCATCCCGGACGAGATCGCCATCGCGCAGGTCCGGGCTGAGGAGGTGAAGGCGCCGCCCGCCGCAGTCATCGACGAAGGTGCCTCGGCGCGGCGGCTTGCCGCCTCGGCAGCAGGCCCGCCGATGACGCATCTGCTCTCGAACGGCCGCTATGCGGTGATGCTGACCACCACCGGTGCCGGCTACAGCCGCTGGCGCGACATTGCCGTGACGCGATGGCGGGAGGATACGACCCGCGACGACTGGGGATCGTTCATTTTCCTGAAAGACGTCCAGACCGGAAAGACCTGGACCGGGGGCGCACAGCCGGTAGGGGAGGAGCCCGGGCACGGGGAAGTCCTCTTCGGCGAAGACTACGCCCACTTCATCCATCGCGACGGCAGTCTGACCACAACCATGGATGTCCTGGTCTCCGGCGAGGACGACAGCGAGGTCCGTCGCATATGCCTGACCAATAACGGCCGCCGGCCACGTGAGATCGAGCTTACCTCCTACGCGGAAGTGGCACTGGCGGAGCCCGCCTCCGACAACGCTCACCCCGCCTTTTCCAAGATGTCCGTTGAGACCGAGCACCTTGCCGAGTTCGGCGCTCTCGTAGCGACGTGCCGGCCGAGGTCCCCTGACGAGCCGCGGCTGTGGGCGGCGCATCTCATGGTGGTCGAGGGCGAGATCGCTGCCGATCCGCAATATGAGACCGACCGGGCTCGCTTCCTTGGCCGCGGCCGCGCGATAGCCGATGCGGCGGTCCTCAGGGACGGTCGGCCGCTCTCGAACACGGTCGGCACGGTTCTCGATCCAATCTTCTCGCTGAGGCAGCGCGTGATCGTTCCGCCCGGCAGAGTGGTACGGGTCGCTTTCTGGACCGTGGTTGCATCGTCGCGGGCCGAGCTTTTGGACTTCGTCGACTTGCATCACGACCGCAGTTCGTTCGACCGCGCAAAGACTTTGGCGTGGACCCAGGCGCAGGTTCAGCTTCGCCATCTCGGCGTCGCGGCAGCGGAAGCAGCCGATTTCCAACGTCTTGCCGCACCGATCCTCTACGCCGATCCGCGGTTCCGGGCATCGTCGGAAGAGATCCTGCGCGGGGCCGGCCCTCAGTCAGGGTTGTGGCCACATGGAATCTCCGGTGACCTGCCGATCGTCGTGCTGCACATCGACGATATCGCTGACATTGCCCAGGTCGGGCAGCTGCTCCGTGCCCACGAGTATTGGCGCATGAAGCGCCTCGCGGTCGATCTCGTCATCGTCAACGGGCATGCCCCATCGTATATTCACGATCTGCAGGCCGCGATTGAAATGGCCGTGCACAGCAGCCAGTCCCAGCCGAGGCTGGGCGATGCCCAGGCGGATGGCTCGGTGCATGTGCTGCGGGCCGATCTCATGAGCGTCGAAGCCCGGTCCCTACTGCATGCGGCGGCCCGAGTTGTACTCCACGCTCGTCGCGGGCCGATTGCCGATCAGGTCGGGCGCCCTTGACCCAAGGTTGTGCCGTCCCGTGGTCGGCGGACGGAGGCGACCTTACCTCCCGGATTGTCACGGCCAAGCACTACCCGAACTTGAATTCTTCAACGGTCTTGGCGGCTGGTGCGTGTAATCGCGCTTTTTGCTTCTTTTGCCGACAGCCGTGATCCTGCCCGTGCCGCCCGCTGGCGCGTATGCCGCCTCCGTCCAAACGGCCATCGAGCGCGACGCCCGGGATGGCGAATGGTATCGCCGGGCGACGTTCGATGATGGAACCTGGCTCGGCTCGAAGGAGAGCGAGGAATGCTGGATCGATTCCATCGCCCAGTCCTGGGTGGTGCTGTCGCGCGCCGCGGATCCCGCGCGCCGTATAGGCGATGGCCACCCTCAATAAACACCTGATCCGTCGAGAGGACGGTCTGGCGCTGCCCTTCACACCGCCTTTCGACACAACCTCTCGCGATCCCGGTTATATGAAGGGCTATCCGCCAGGCCTGCACGAGAACGGCGGGCAATGCAGCCATGCCGCCATGGGGCGATCATGGCCTTTGCAAAGCAGGAGGACGGTACGGCAGCTGCCGACCTGTTTTCGCTTTTTAATCCGATCAACCATGCGCAGACGCCCGACGCGGTCGAGTGGTTACGAGCTCGCGCCTTATCCCACCGCTGCCGACGTCTATTCCGTTCCACCCCATATGGGGCGAGGGGGGTAGACTTGCTATACGGGCTCGGCCGCATGGATGTATCGTGCCGGCGCCGCGAGGGCGCCTACCTTGTTGTCGATCCCTGCATCCCTGTTGCCCGTTCTTCCTTGCGCATGAGCTCTTCGAGCAGGCGCAGCCAAGGGGGCACCGGCAGGTCTAGTTCATCGACCTGCCCGGTCTCAAGGCCGCAATGAAGGCATTGTCCTTGAATGACGTTCTGCTGAGAACCATCGAGGCCTATTGAGCAAGGTCGGGAAGGGCAGGGCTGGAGGAGGGCGATGCGCCGGCCCCCGATCCGGAAGATTCCTCGAATCAGTCGTTGTTCGGAATCGTCTCAGGCGGCCGCTCTGGGCAGCGGATAGTTATCATGGTCGTAGAGAGACCGGATCGCGGGGCCGGTGTAATCGCCATCATCGGTTTCGATCATGAGGGCTCGCAGTTCTACCAGCGACTCTTCGACCGCAAACTGAACGGCAAATGCGAGGTTTTCGAACCGACGATATTTCTGAGGTGCCCTACCTCGCATTGAGCGAGAGGCCCCGGATATCTGCACATACACCGCTGCAGGCGTCGTGAAATCCAATGTCGTCATGTCAGCAATCTTCTCGCAAATCACCATAACAAAAAGGCCGGGCGAACCCGGCCTTCTCATCGCGCATCAATGGCCAGTGCCAGTACATCCGTGGTCAAAGACCAGACGCGCCATATTCTTAGGCAGCCTGTAGGTTCTCGGCTGCACTTTTTCCATTGCGTCGATCCGTCACGACATCAAACGAGAGCTTCTGACCCTCTATGAGGGTGTGCATTCCCGCCCGTTCGACGGCCGAAATGTGAACGAACACATCGGAGCCTCCGGTTTCGAGTTGGATGAAGCCAAAGCCCTTGGTCGTGTTGAAGAACTTTACGGTTCCAGTGTTCATGACGATTTCCTTTCAATCGCTCGTAATAATTAACCCACCGTGCAAAGAGCCCAGCGGATAAGTTCTGATCGATTTTTGGAGAGGAAAATCGTCAGCGCCAATAGCGCGGAAAAAGATCGGCAACAAGATCGATAAAAACAAGCATAGCTTCTAAATGTGATTATAGCAAGAAAGATAATTTCTTTAGAAATTTTTTTGGAAATATCCCGGAAATTCCTGGAGTTGATATGCTATATTCCAGAAAATACGAGACATTCACTTGTCGATCTTAACGACGGATAGTCCACTCGGTAATATGTCCCCGTCGCGAAGCTCCGCGAGTATCTGCGTCACGTCCTCCCGGAAGGACTCCCACATGGGCTCGCCCTCAAATCCCACCAGTTCCTCATGCCCTTCCATTCGGCACATCAGGCGGCAGATGCGCTCCACCGGGCCAGAGAGGTTTTGTGACATCGTTCTTTCCTTTCAGTGCGTCTGTCATTGGTGAGCGGTGAGGCCCCTGCCTAAAGTTCCGAACTCCCCCGACCGTGCAGGCGATCTGCAACTTCGTGTACGGCCACATCCGCTTTGACTTCATGCAGGCTCGTTCGATACGAACGGCTTTCGAGGTTTTCCAAGAGCGTATCGGCGTTTGTCGCGACTTCGCGCATCTTGGGCTAATTTTATACCGTTACCTCAATATTCCTGCGCACTCCGTCAACGGTCATCCGGGGGTATCGGCGTTCCCATTGTCAACCCATGGACTTCAGCACCTGGATAGAGTTGTTCCTCGGCAGGCATGGCATATGTTCGATCCTCGAAACAACGTTCCCCGGATTGGCCGCATCATGGCCGCTCGCGGTCGGGACGCGGCTGGTGCCCCCTCATCAACTTGTTCGGCTATCATGTCCTGAAATCGTTTCGCGTCTGGACATATGAGGTACCAACGTAAAATGTTTCTCCTGCCGTCATTTGGCTCCGATCTGCAACACACAGGCTGACCGCGTAGTCTGCAGAAGCATCTCGAAGCCAATTCCAGTAATGACTAAATCGGCGTGGAATCCTGTTCGAGCATGGCATCGAACGTAGCGGGCGTGATGCTGGCCACCTGGACCGAGGTTTGAGGTTGTGAGAGTGCCGGCAGGTAAAAAAGAGCCCCGATGCGGCGATAGGCCAGAAACGATAGCCCCTCGATCAACTCTTCGTCGATATCGACCCTATAGTCTCCAGGCGGTTGATATTCATTGAACCCATCGAGGTGAAATGGCTTGGTAAACGTCGCCGTCGAATGCGTCGTGCGGACATTCATCGCATCTCTCCTTTGCCGACGGATAATTTCCGCTCTCGGCTCTTGCGAGAACGGGAGGACTTTCGCTCTACCGCCGCGGCGGCAAGGTAGGCTTGGATGGCTGATTGCATATGCTCGCGCCAGAGCGAGATCGGCATCGTACGCGTGACCACGGCATGGTCCGAGAAATAGCCGATTTTGGGCAGAAGCAAGGCGAGAACCGCCTTTTCCAGAAGGACGCCTCCGGGGCTGTTCATGGCTTGGATCCTCACGTCGTCCCTCGAGTGACTTCCAAAAAGCGACAGATCTTTCGAATAAGAAAGTACGCTAAAACAAAGAGTTAGAGGAATCTCCCCTGCAGGCGGGTCACATTGCTCCAACACTGCCGTTTCCGCCTCTGATGGCACCCGGCTGATCGTCGCCTTCGCTGCGACAACCAGATTCCGGGCGAGGATGTTCATTCGACGATGGTTGTTCGGATGGCCCATGGAAAGGAATAAAATGGGCGAAAGGCCCCTTCGTCGTCCAGGTCTCTCGTTAGGAGGGCTTGGAATATTTCCCGTTCGAGCAAATCTCGCTGCATGTGCAGGGAAAGCCCGTCGGGAGCCACTCGCATGGCACCTCCTTCATTCTCCCAATTGGCGATCGCTTTGTCGAAGCCATCGTCGAATGGCGACTTGAAAAGAGCTTGTCGCATCGGGACCTCCTCACGCGGCGAAGCAAATGTCCGCAACGCGTCCTTTGCCCAGGGCTTTGGCGCCACGCCAGGAGCAGTATCGCGGTTCGCAAGACGTCTCGAGGAGGACGTGGACCACACCACGTACCGCCTGCCATGTCGCGACACCCGCTTTGCAGCGACGCGATGGCCGGTCGACGTCGCATGGATACTATCTCAGCACAGGCCCGAGCATGCTTTTACATCTCGAAAAACACATAAATTCAAAAAAGGCATTTTATCAAATGTAATACATTTAGATTTTTAGCGAGATTCTTTATTAATAAAAAGATACTGTACTCGCTATTTTTTTCAAAAGCGAGCAGTTTTTTAAATTAATACAAGAGTTTTGCCAAATTTTTCAATTGGCTTGGCCGAAAGTTTCTTCGATTCTTGAGGTGAAGGGGCTCTTATTTTCTGATCCTCATATCCTTTGAGTGCCAAAGGGTGTATAAGAAATGGGTGGCGTGTGGACGCGCCGAGCGCTGAATAAGTGCGCGTCAAAGATATTCGGCCTCAGGCAGATCGAGCTGTTGTCGGTCGCTTCAGCGATGGGACGAGTCGCTACTTCGAAACGGCAAAGCAGACGCGCGGGCAAAGCGATCCCGATGATGGGAGAGCAGCGTCGTCGCCGTCCCGACAAAACGAAGGCCGCCGCCGGGTGGCCCTAAACGCCGCGCCTGCCTTTCACCCGCAAAAGACCGGAGTTCAATCATGCCCGCCAAAGATGTCAGATTCTCCAGCGATGCCCGTGACCGCATGTTGCGCGGCGTGGAGATCCTCAACAATGCCGTCAAGGTCACGCTTGGCCCCAAGGGGCGCAACGTGATCATCGATCGTCCCTACGGTGCGCCGCGCATCACCAAGGATGGCGTGACCGTCGCCAAGGAAATCGATCTCGTCGATAAATTCGAGAACATGGGCGCCCAACTCGTGCGCGAGGTGGCTTCGAAGACCAATGACCTTGCTGGCGATGGAACAACGACTGCGACCGTGCTAGCCGCCTCCATTCTCCGGGAAGGCACGAAATTCGTCGCCGCCGGCATGAATCCGATGGATCTCAAGCGCGGTATCGACATGGCCGTGCTTGCCGCGGTGAAGGATATCGAGGCAAGAGCCAAGAAGGTGCGATCCTCGGATGAAATCGCTCAAATTGGCACTATCGCGGCCAATGGCGACGCTTCGATCGGCAAAATGATCGCCAAGGCGATGAAGAAGGTCGGCAATGAAGGCGTCGTCACGGTGGAGGAGGCCAAAAGCGCCGAAACCGCGCTCGATGTCGTCGAAGGCATGCAGTTCGACAGGGGCTATCTCTCGCCTTATTTCATCACGAATGCCGAGAAGATGTCGGTGGATCTGGAGGATGCCTACCTCCTGATCCACGAGAAGAAGCTGACGAACGTCCAGACTCTTTTGCCACTCCTGGAAGCGGTGGTGCAGACCGGCAAGCCTCTCCTGATCATCTCGGAGGATGTCGAGGGCGAAGCCCTCGCAACGCTCGTCGTGAACAAGCTGCGCGGTGGCTTGAAGGTCGCTGCGGTGAAAGTGCCAGGCTTTGGGGATCGGCGCAAGGCCATTCTCGCGGATATTGCCACGCTGACGGGCGGGCAGCTCATCTCCGACGATCTTGGCATCAAGCTCGAGAATGTCACGATCGACATGCTCGGCCGCGCCAAGCGCCTGCACATCGACAAGGACAGCACGACCGTCATCGATGGCGCCGGCGACAAGAAGGACATCGCCGCCCGCGTTCAGCAGCTGAAGAGCCAGATCGGAGAGAGTAATTCCGATTATGACAAGGAGAAGCTGCAGGAACGCCTCGCCAAGCTATCGGGCGGTGTGGCTGTCATTCGTGTCGGCGGCGCGACCGAGGTCGAAGTCAAGGAAAAGAAGGATCGTATCGAGGACGCACTGAATGCGACCCGAGCAGCGATTCAGGAGGGCATCGTTCCCGGGGGCGGGGTCGCCTTGCTGCGAGCCAAGACAGCTCTCTACAGCATCATCTCGGACAATCCCGATGTCAGGGCAGGCATTGCCATCGTCATGCGCGCGCTCGAAACGCCAATCCGGCAGATCGTCGAGAATTCCGGCGTGGAGGGGTCGACGGTGGTGGGCAAGCTTGTGGAAGCCAACAATGCCAATCTTGGCTTCGACGCCCAGACCGAGCGCTATGTCGACATGCTGGAGGCCGGCATCATCGACCCGGCCAAAGTGGTACGGGCGGCATTGCAGGATGCGAGTTCCGTCGCGGCACTGATGATCACCACCGAAGCGATTATTGTGTCGTCGGGATCGGACGCTGCCGGCTCCATGCCAAATGGAGAAATGGGGTATTGATGGAATATATAATCTGAATTTAAGTAATTAATTCAACAATTCGAGTAGTTATCCAAGCAAATATCTCGGCAATTCTCGATTTTAATCTTTAATGCAGGAGGGCGAAATGACAAATGTCGAGCTGATAAAAGTCGAGGAACAGGGAGGCGGCCGCCTTCTGTTCAGCGTTAGAGCGCCTGCTGCCGCGGGCAAGATGGAATTTTCGATCGCCATCGACGATCTGGGATCGCAAGCCTTGAATGAAATTGCAGCCCTGCGAGCCGCCGTCGCCTTTGTTGGGGAATTGCAAGTCTCAATTCGACGTCTTCTCGACACGACGCCTCAACCAAGGGTGACTGGGTGATTAATGGGCAGAAGAGCAGATCCCGCTAGGAATCACAATGTATCTGACATCGTGCGCTTATCTTCAGCCGCAAATCACTGGTCGGTAGGCAATAACGGCAGTCCGCAAGAGGAGCGGGCTGAATGCAAAACGGATGTAGGTCTGGGTCCAAAGTCAGAAAGACCCGAAAAAGAAAAGCAACGATAAGTGTGCATCGTGACGCCGACACAATCGCAGTGGATGGTTGATGGAACGGTCTTTGAGAGGACGTGGTCCTTTCAGCAAGGAGACGCGATGGACGCCAACCAAGACGAATACCTGTTGTCCTGCTACCGCCAGTGGGCCAGGGACGCAGGCGTATCCGAGCTAACTATATGGCTCACCGAACGAGAAGCTCGGAACGACCACCAAGTGCATCCGAGCCAACCGATCGCCGATATGTTCTATGGGCGGATCCGTCACGCTGTCGCGCCTGACGCCCCCTGGAAAGGGAATGCCTGAGCTACCTCAGCCTCATTTTCGACAGCCGACGATCCTTCGATCGCCACGAGGATGGCGACCCGCCGATGCCTCTTTTCTCGGCACATTCCGGAAAACCATGGTCGCGTAACCACAGCGATATGATGGCTTGTGTAATCAAGCCGAGGCCGTGGACGTGCTTGAGGCGTATCTTTGATACCTGCGAGGCTGCGGTTGCCAGTCGTTTGGCCGCACAACGTGTTCTGGGTAAAGCTCTCGGCAGAGCGAATTCAGTATCCTTCTGAGCCGCCCCTCACTAACACAATATGCTGATAGATCGGGCATGGGGTATTCCCTCTTTCGCCGGTTGATTCCATTCCAGGATGATGAGGTCAGTAACTCCATAACGTGTTTAGCAAACAAGCTAGAAACGCATTCGTATTTTTGCATTGCGATTATTTGCGTTTCTTGCACCTCACCCGCTCATAGCCTGAGTACATGAGGTTGCTGCTCTCCATGTCGGCTGAGACGATCCGCGGTGGTGTGCATGGATGCGCGGCGGATGTTCTGAAAGTGCGGCCGGAGAAGACGGACAAGGCGGATGCGCAGGCCCTTGCCGAGATGCTGGCGAACGGCCGGTATTCCGGCGTGCATGTGAAGGCAATGGCTTCAGCTTTAGGACACCAATTGTCAGATTAAGTCTAAACTTCTGCACGACATTGCAGCAGGCCCGGGGTGCCCTGGCCACATGGAGGGAGGACTACAACGGGGCACGCCCACATTCGAAGCTCAGTTGGCAGACGCCGGCCGCGTTTGCCGCAACCTTCTACCCGCACTGGGATCTGGCGCTGCGCTCTGCCAACGGCTCCGCGTCAGTTCCCGTCGCTCACACCGCCCAGAAGGGCCACCCTAACCACCGGGGCGAACTCAGAGCCGGATAAACTTGGGAGCAACGTCAGCCACAATGCGTCGCAGCAACCACTTTGGCCCGGCGTTCGGCAGCGTCGGGCTTTTCTCTTTGGGTGCCGGGACTGTGTCAGATTAGCTTGCTGCTGGAAATAGGGGCTCAATCGCACGGATAGGGCATCGCTTTGGCCGCAGGTCCCGGAGATTCGCGCGGGTCCTCGTTTGCTGTTAGAGTTGGACGGGTCGGCTCGTGATACCCCGATCAGATCCGATATTGCCCCGGCTTCGCACTATGCGGGTATGGCTGAGGTGCCATGGCGTTCAGAAGGAATGACTGATGGCCCAAAATCCTCCGCCTCCCAGCAAGTCGGAGAAGCGACATGCCGAAACCGATATCGCGGCGTATGCTCTCATCGAAGGTGAAACGCAGGTTCGTGACGATAAGATCGCGCGCCTAAGGGCGCTGCGAGAAAAGCGAGATGCGATCGGTGACGAACCTAAGGCATCTATTCAGCGCGTACCCGTGAAACGGCGCCGCGTTCGTCGTGCCTTGACCTACGGGCGACGATAGTCTTCCGCGGGCAATCGAAGAGGATGGGCATGCCCAATAGCGTCGATCCAATTGAGCGTGTGTGTCGCGCTTTGTGCCAGTTTCACGGCAATCCAACGAATGCCCAATTCGATGGTAACCCGATGTGGGAGTCCTACCGGGACGAAGCAATGGCCATCCTGTGGGTGTTGAGGGAGGATGACTGGTTGCCGAATGGATTGGTGGTGAGAAAAGACAAGCGCCGAAGCGTGTGATCGCCACAGGCAACCAACCGACCCGGCCCCGTCCGACACGGACGGGTTATTTTGGGCCGCCCTGTCGGGGTGGACAAATGACGCCCGACCGGGCCTGTCAGCCTGCCGCGGTGATCTAGCGTGCCGACGAGCCAGTTTTAACGTGGGTGGCAGGGGACGCTACGACGACGAGGCGTTGATTTACATCAATGCCAACTCGGTCTCGTTGTTTAATATGATTATTGGCATATCCCCCGGACTGTTACATTGCCTCCACTTATACCAAGTCCTGGATGGTGTGACGCTCGACTTTGCAAATCAGCCACGCCCTGATTCAAGATGGTGAACCAAGTAGGTTCGCCATGCCGCTTCCGCCTGATTTGGACGCCTAGTGGATTGACCGGGACAGAAGAGTCCTGAGGGGGATTCCTGTGCATCGAAGCCTGTGCGAATGTGTGGAATGC
>NZ_JAXOUF010000031.1:0-33951 GCF_034424805.1 Labrys sedimenti | reverse complement strand
ACCCATCGCTGCCTCCAAAAGACAGCTTTGAATCACATACCCGCACTCTTGGGAATCCCAAGAGTCCACAGCTCCTAACGCGCCCTGCGTCTCGACGATGCACTCGAGCCGCGGGATAGCATGGAGACCGTCATGGCCCGCCTACGCCCGACCGTTGCCGATTTGCTTGCCCTTCGCGGCAAGAAGCAGATTGCCAAACTGAGAGTCACCACGCTCGAAGAGGCCGAGGCTGCCGAACGCGCCGGCATCGGCATGCTCTCGATTCCGCCTGCGCTGATCGCCGAGCCCGCTTTTCGCGACGCCGCGCCGACGGCCTTTGCGGTCACCGGGCTGGAATATGGCCACTACATCACGGCGGAGGATTACCTGCGGGCGACCTTCCTGGCCCGGCAGCAAAGTTCAGACGCCGTTTATTGCGCCGCCAGCCTGGCCACCATCCGGCGGCTTCGCGACGAGGGTATCCCCGTGGTGAGCCATGTCGGCCTGATCCCCTCGCACCGGACCTGGACCGGCGGTTTCAAAGCCGTCGGCAAGACGTTCGAAACAGCCTGGCAGGTCTGGCAGCAGGTGAAGGCCCTCGAGGAGGCGGGCGCCTTCGCGGCGGAGATCGAGGTGGTGCCCGTGGAGGTCGCCACCGCGATCAGCCGGCGCACCAGCCTGTTCATGATTTCCATGGGCGCTGGCGGGGGGTGCGACGCGCAATATCTGTTCGCCGATGACGTGCTGGGTAGCCATGACGGGCATTACCCGCGTCATGCCAAGGTCTATCGCAATTTCCACGGCGAGTATGACCGCCTGCAGAAGGAACGCATCACGGCGTTCTCCGAATACAATGCCGACGTTGCCAATGGCGCCTTCCCGGCCCCGAACCAGGTGGTCGGCATTGCTGGCGACGAACTCGAGCGCTTCCTGAATGCGCTCGACGCTGCCTGATCGTCATTCCGGCTGCGCGGGCGCCTGGCACGCCTCTTACCACTCAATGCTATGTTTCCAAAAGCGGGCGAGATGCCCGCGCACTCGATATGATCAGGCGATCGGCGGCGCCGAAGCAATATCCTTGTCGAAGCAGCGATCGATCACGCGCTGGAGGTTGGCGGCGTGGCGGAAGCTGGGTTCGGCATTCTCGCCGCTCTGCACGGCCGCGATGAAGCGCTGGTAGTTGGTCTTCACCGGATCGGCGTGGAGGTCGCGCCAGGCCTGGCTGTGGATCCCGTCTCCGGTGCAGATGCGCAGGCTCGTATAGGGGCCGTGATTGATCTCGATCGCGCCCTTGGTGCCGAAGACGCTGAGTTTCAGGGTGTTGGCATAGCCCGTCATGAAACGGCTGGTGTGGATGACACCCAGAGCCCCGTTCTCGAAGCGCACCGACATCACCGCGCTGTCATTGGCATCGAGCGGATAGTCGCCGATGCGGTCGCCGGGGGCCTTGTGGAAGGTCGCGAGCTGCGCCTGCAGCGCGACCGGCGTCATGCTCACCGCATAGCTGGCGAAATCCAGGATATGGATGCCGACATCGCCCAGCACGCCCTTCGAACCATGCTCCTCGGACAGGCGCCAGAGCCAGCGCGGCTCGGTCGACCAATCGCCCCAATGATTGCCTACCAGCCAGCTCTGGCGATAGGAAGCCTCGACGTGGCGGACCTCACCGATCTCGCCGCGGGCAATGATGCCATGGGCGGCCTGCAGGGCCGGCACGTCACGATAGGACAGGTTGACCATGGCGATCAGTCCGGCTGCCTCGGCAGCCGTGGCCATCTCGTCGGCCTGTGGGAAGGTCTCGGCCAGCGGCTTCTCGCACAGGACATGCTTGCCGGCGAGGATCAGCTTCATCGTGGTGGGATGGTGAAACCTGTCCGGCGTGACATTGGCGACGGCATCGAAACCGCCCCAGGCGATGGCCTCGTCGAGGTCGCCGAAGGAATGGGGAATGCCATGCTCGTCGCTGAACTGACTGGCTCTCGCCTCGTCGATGTCGACGCCCGCCACCACTTCGGCGTCGGGAGAAGCCTGGAAGTGCCGGGCGTGGTTGGCCGCCATATTGCCGGTGCCGAGCACAAGGATGCGGATCTTGGACATGAAGTGATCCTGGGAGCGCGGACATCCTGTCCGCTCTTGGAAACGTAACGCTTGCAGTAAGAAGAGCGGACAGGATGTCCGCGCTCCCAGGATTACCGGTAGCCCTCTTCGCCATCCTCGTGGAGGCGCGGCCCCTTCACTTCCAGGGGCACCGGGGCTTTGTCATGTGGCGTGTTGGGCGCCTCGTTGACGCGCTTCCAGGCGGTCGCGGGATTGAAGGCCCACTTCACCGCATTGCCAAGCACCTTACGCACGGTGGCATTGTGGTAGGTCGGGTAGGCTTCGTGGCCCGGGCGGAAATAGAAGATCTTGCCGGCGCCGCGCTGATAGGTCAGCCCCGAACGGAAAACCTCGCCGCCCTCGAACCAGGAGATGAACAGCGTCTCCATCGGCTCGGGCACGGTGAAGGGCTCGCCATACATCTCTTCATGCTCGATCTCGAAATATTCGGGCAGGCCTTCGGCGATCGGATGGTTCTTGTTGAGCACCCACAGCCGCTCGACCTCGCCGGCCTCGCGCCAGGACAACGCGCAGGGCGTGCCCATCAGCCGCTTGAAGATCTTGGAGAAATGGCCCGAATGCAGGACGATCAGGCCCATGCCCTCCCAGACGCGCTCCTGAACGCGCTGGACGATCTCGTCCTTGACCTCGCCATGGGCAGTGTGGCCCCACCACAGCAGCACATCGGTGTTGGCAAGTTTCTCGACGGTCAGGCCGTGCTCGGGTTCATCGAGCGTCGCGGTACCGACACTGATGCCGCCGGCCTCTTCGAGCGCGGCCGCGACCTCGCCATGGATGCCCTTGGGATAGAGCTGGCGCACCAGGGCGTTGGTCTGCTCATGCCGGTTCTCGTTCCAGACGAGTGCGCGGATAGTCATCTCGGATTTCCTTTGCCGTCGACGGCGATTCAAAGCGCTTTAACAAAAATCTCTGCCACATCCAGCGGGGCTATTGAAGCGGGTTGTGGACCTATTTTTTGGTCTGGCGGAAACCGCCGGGCCCCGATCCTCGCGGCGTCTTTGGCACCCTCTGGCGAAGACCTCCCAGCCTCTCCCTCAGGGCGGCTCGGCCCGGCCCTCTTCAGGCCGGCAGCCGCCGCAGGGCCGTGCCGTCGGCCTTGAAGACGTGGGAGAGGTCTCCCGGCACGCCGATATTCACCTTGGTCGCGGCGACCACGGGCGCATCCCCGGCATGGCGCAGTGTCACCAGCCGGCCGTCCGCTGTCCTTACATAGAGGAAATGGCTCTCGCCCAGTTCCTCGACGACCTCGACATCGCCGGCGAAGGAAGCCTCCCCGCCGGTCTCCTGCAGATGCTCGGGCCGGATGCCGAGCTTCACCTTGTCGCCGGCATTCACGCCGCTGCCGTCGACCCTGGCGGTCACGCTTCCCCCACCCGGCAGGGCAACCTTGACGCCGGAAGCATCGGCGGCCTGCACCTCTGTATCGATGAAGTTCATCTGGGGCGAGCCGATGAAACCGGCCACGAACAGGTTGCGCGGGTTGTGATAGAGTTCCAGAGGCGCCCCGACCTGTTCGACATTGCCGGCGTTGAGCACCACGATCTTGTCGGCCAACGTCATGGCCTCGACCTGGTCGTGGGTGACGTAGATCATGGTGGCGCCCATCTGCTTGTGCAGCTTGGCGATGGAAATGCGCATCTGCACGCGCAGTGCCGCATCGAGATTCGACAAGGGCTCGTCGAACAGGAAGACCTTCGGATTGCGCACGATGGCCCGGCCGATGGCGACACGCTGGCGCTGGCCGCCGGAAAGCTGCTTGGGCAGGCGCTCGAGCAGCGGCGTCAGTTCCAGGATCTTGGCAGCCTCGCGGACCTTCTGGTCGATGGTCTGGGTGTCCGTCTTCGCCAGTTCCAGGCCGAACGCCATGTTCTGATAGACGTTCATGTGCGGATAGAGGGCGTAGGACTGGAACACCATCGAGATGCCGCGGTCCTTGGGCGTCTTCTCGTTGACGCGCTGGCCATCGATCATGAGATCGCCGGAGGTGATGTCCTCGAGGCCTGCGATCAGGCGCAGCAGGGTTGACTTGCCGCAACCGGACGGGCCGACGAAAACCACGAAATCCCTGTCCTCGATGTCCAGGTTGACGCCATGCACGGTCTCGATCCGGCCGAAGGCCTTGCGGATATTCTTGAGTGTCACACTCGCCATTTGCTTAACCCTTCACGGCGCCGGCGGTGAGGCCTGCCACGATCTTGCGTTGGAAGATGAGAACGAGAACGATGAGAGGCAGCGTCACGATGACCGAGCCGGCCATGATGTTGCCCCAGGGCAGCTCCTGCTGGCTGGCGCCGCTCATCGAGGCGATCGCCACCGGCACGGTGCGGTTGTCCGGCGAGAAGGTCAGCGCGAACAGGAACTCGTTCCAGGCCGCGATGAAGGCGAGCAGGCCCGTGGTCACCATGGCCGGCCACATCAACGGCATGAAGACGCGGCGCACCACCGTCCAGGGGCTGGCTCCGTCGACGAAAGCCGCCTCCTCCAGTTCCCGCGGCAGTTCCTTCATGAAGGTGGTGAGCACCCACACCGTGAAGGGCAGCGTCAGGATCAGGTTGGAGAGCACCAGGGCCGGCATGGTGTTGTAGAGACCGAAGGCGCGAACGACCTCATACATGCCTGAGAGCACCGCAACCTGCGGGAACATCGACACGGCGAGGATGGTCATGAGCAGGAGCCCCCTGCCCTTGAAGTGCACTCGTCCCAGCGCATAGGCGGCCGTCACGCCCAAAAAGAGCGAGATCAGCACCACCGTGACGGCGACGACGATCGAGTTCCAGATATTCCAGGCGAAGGGCTGCTGCTCGAACACACCGACATAATTGGAGAAGTCCAGGCTGTCGGGCAGCAGCGAGGTCGAGAACAGGGCCTGTCCCGTCCGCATCGAGGTGAGGATGGCATAGTAGAACGGGAAGACGGCGTAGAGGACGATGACGACGACCAGCGCCCAGAACCCGACGGGTTTGAGAATCTTGCTCATCTCGTTCCATCCTCTGAAACACGCACCTTGCCCACGGTCATGGCGAGCACGGTGATGAGGCCGATCACCAGGAACAGCAGCGTCGCCGCCGCCGAACCGAGACCTGTCTTGGCGAAGTCGACCAACTGCAGCCGGGCAAAGCCCGACATCGAGATGGTGTCCCGGCTGCCCGAGGTCAGCACATAGATCAGGTCGAAGATGCGCAGGGCATCGAGGGCACGGAAGACCACCGCCACCATCAGGGCCGGGCGGATCAGAGGCAGCGTGACCTTGAAGAACACCTTGACGGGGTGAATGCCATCGACCTTGGCTGCCTCGTAGCAATCCGACGGCATCATCTGCAACGCGGCCAGGATCAGCAGCGCCATGAAGGGCGTGGTCTTCCAGACGTCGACCATGATTACCGCCCACATCGCCGTCTGCGAATTGGCGGTCCAGGCGACGGGCGAGGAGATGATATGCAGGCTGAGCAGGATGTGGTTGAGGATACCGAACTGGTCGTTGAGCATCCACAGCCACATCTTGGCCGAGACGATGGTGGGAATGGCCCAGGGGATCAGCACGGCGGCGCGCACGATAGCGCGCCCCTTGAAATTGGCGTTCAACACCAGGGCGACGATGGTTCCGAGCACCGTCTCCAGAGCCACGGACACCAGCGAGAACCACACCGTATTCCAGACCGAAAGCCACCACACCTTGTTGGCGAGCAGGCCGATCCAGCGACCGTCGACATTGGCGAGATAGTTCGAGAAGCCGACGAGCTTGTAATTGCCGGGATTGGAGAGCTTGGCATCGGTAAAGCCGAACCAGATGGTGCGCAGCAGCGGCCATCCGGCGACGATCGCCAGCACGACCAGCATGGGTAGCAGGAACAGCCATGCCGACCGAACCCTGGTCCTTGTCAGTTCTGATTGACTTGCCATCGGGGACTCCCAGAAGGAGGCAGGAAGAGTTGGCCGGCATCTAAGCCGCCACGCCCAGTCGAAATGCGGGAAATCCGTACGCGACCGGTCGCCGGCGAGGCCCCAAAGCGCTTGGCGATTTGAGCGGGTCACCCCGCATCGCAAAGACGCTCTCCCCAATCCGTGGGATTGGCTTGGAGACAAGGAGCTCGAGCAAACAGCTGTCCAGCCATGAACGCGCTGTGCTCCAGGGATCAGGAACCAGGCTTCGGTCGATCAAGTCGCGAAGGACGAGAAAACGGTGGAAAGAGCGCCGCGAACCCCAGGGTTCGCGGCGCAGTCGGGGAGGATCCTACCAGCCCGAGCCCTTGATATTGGCGAGTTCGCCGTCAAGGTCCTCAAGGGCCTGTTCCGCCTTCGCTTTGCCAGACAACACGCTGGCGATCGCGTTCCAGAAGGCGTTCGAAACTTCGTTGTAGTTGGCACCGGTGATCTTGGAGGGACGGGCCACCGCGCTGGTGAAGGTAGCCTTCAAATCGCCGAAGAAGGGCACGGCCTTGAGCACGTCCGGGTCCTCATAGAGGCTGGCGATAGTGGGATTGTAGCTGCCCTCGATGGCCCGGCGCTTCTGCTCTTCCTTCGAAGTCAGATAGACGGCGAGATCCGCAGCCAGATCCTGCTTCTTGGAATATTTGGAAACGGCGAGCTGCCAGCCGCCGAGCGTGCCGGTGTTCTTGCCGTCGGCACCGCCCTTGGGCAGGGCGACGACGCCGATCTTGCCCTTGACCGGGCTGTCGGCGCCATTGCCGAGCGACCAGGCATAGGGCCAGTTGCGCATGAAGGCGGCATTGCCGGACTGGAAGACGCCGCGCGCTTCCTCCTCGCCGTAGTTGAGCACGCCGTCCGGCGAGATCTTGCCGATCCAGGAAGACGCCAGCGTCACGGCCTCCGCCGCCTTGGGATTGTTGATGGTGATCTTGCCCTCGGCATCGACGATGGTGCCGCCGCCAAAGGAGTCGATCCACTCCAGCGCGTCGCAGGTCAGGCCCTCATAGGCCTTGCCCTGGAACACGAAGCCCCAGAACTTGTCGTTGCCGCCCTTGCGCTCGCCTTCCTGGACCTTGGCCGCGGCCTCCGTCATTTCCTGCCAGGTCGTCGGCGGCTTCAGTCCGTTCTTGTCCAGAAGATCCTTGCGATAATAGAGCACGCCGGCATCGGTGAACCACGGCATGGCGACGAGCTTGCCGCCCACGGTATTGTTGTCGATGATCGCCGGGAAATGCTCCTTCTCGGCCCCCTTGGTGTAGGGCGCCAGATCGATGAAGTGATTGGCGAGAATGCCGGGCCAGATCACGTCGATCTGGAAGACGTCGATGTCGCTCGCGCCAGCCGACAGCAGCTGCTGATAGAGCGCCAGCCTTTCATTGGTATCGTTGGGTGTCGAGACGATCTTGACGGTATTGCCGGTCTTCTTGGCCCAGGCTTCCGCACCGCTCTTGCACAGGGCCAACTCCTGGCCGACTGCGCCGCAGGAAATCGCGACCTCGGTAGCGCTGGCAAAACTCGTGAGAGCGATAGAGGCAGTCGCGGCCAAGGCCCAACGCATGAACATGCGGTCTTCCTCCCTTTTATGCGCCATAGCTGCCTCCTCTATGGCAGGTCAGCATAGGCAACCGACATTTCCTCGTTCGAAGTCCCTTTTAGCAGAGCTTCTACAATCTACTTCAAAGCGCTTTGAATTCTAATTCCGACAAAAGTTTGCCATTGTCAAGGCGACCCCATGGCAAAACTGCGTAACAACTAAGGCGCTGGAACAGTCCCCCCAAAAGTAGCATCTTTCATTGAAATAATTTGATTGAAAATCAGAGCCGTTGATGCCTTTTGAGCGATTGAGTGAGAAACTTGTGAATTTCCTGGTAAATATGGCGGCTGCGCTACCTATTTGACGGAAAAGAATTAAGCTGACTTAGAAAAAATAATAGAAAGCGTTAGTCCAAAGCGCTTTAATGAATAGATGCAGTCTGGTCGCTGCTTGCGGTCGGGAGACTACCAGGAAGGGCACGCAGTATCGCGAGATATTTGCCGTGCCCGACGAGCGTTTCTCCCCGATCCCTGGCATGACGAGCTTGCCTCTGTTCATCGAGAGAAACGAGAAGGCCTGGAAGGAACGTTGCGGTGAACTTGAAGGAACTGTCACAGCATCTGGGCCTATCCCAGACGACTGTCAGCCGCGCGCTCAACGGCTTTCCGGAAGTTGGCGAGGCGACCCGCAAGCGTGTGCTGGAGGCGGCCGAGACCTTCCAATACCGCCCCAACGCCAGCGCCCGCAAACTCGCCACCGGCCGTGCGGGAGCGATCGGCATCGTGTTCTCGTCCGACCGCAACATGCTGCTCGATCCGATCTTCACCGATTTTCTCGCGGGCGTTGCCAGCCAATGCTCGCGATCCGACAATGACGTGCTGGTCTCCTCGGCCCAAGGCGACGAGGCAGGCACTTATCGACGCCTCGCCCGCGTGCGCTCGGTGGACGCCCTGTTGCTGTCCTCACCGACGATCGACGATCCGCGCATCGCGATGCTGCAGCGGCTGGACATGCCCCTGGTCGTGCATGGGCGCACGCAGACCGGCCTCAATTATCCCTATCTCGACATCGACAATGAGGGAGCCTTCCACAAGGCCACCACCTTGCTGATCGATCTGGGCCACCGCCGGATCGGGCTGCTCAACGAAAATCTGCGTTTCACCTTCGCCACGCACCGCTCGCAAGGCTGGCGCCGCGCCCTGACCGACCGGGGCCTCGCCGCCCCTCCGGAACTCGAAGGCGGCGCCCGCATGACGGAGGAGAACGGCTATCGCATGGCGCGAGGCTTGTTCGACCTGCCCGACCCGCCAACCGCCCTGCTCTGCTCGTCGATCTTCCTTGCTCTCGGGGCCATGCGGGCCGCGCGGGAAACAGGCCGGATCGTCGGGAAGGACCTGTCGCTGATCGCCCATGACGACGGCCTCGACGCCATCCGTCCGGAAACGCTGACGCCGGCTCTCACCACCACCTTCTCTTCCATCCATGCCGCCGGCGTCCGGGTGGCCGAGATCGCCATGGCCCTGGCGAATGGTGCCGATCCCGCCGCTACCGCGGAGATCTGGCCGGTCGATCTCGTCTTCCGCGGCTCCACCGTACCGCCGGCGCCCTGATTACCCGGCCGGCGCCGACACGGCGGCGCGATCGCGATAGAAGACGAACAACCCGCTGCCGATGATGATGCAATTGCCGATGACGATCGGCAGCGTCGGCACGTCGCGCCAGACGATCCAGCCCATCAACGTCGCCCATACCATGGCCGAATATTGGAACGGAGCGAGCATCGCCGCCGGCGCCATGGCCAAAGCGCGCGTGATGCATATGAAGCACACCATCGCAACGATGCCGACGAGGAACATCAGGGCCAGATCGAACCAGCCCGGCGTGGCCCAGGCAAAGGGTATCGTTGCCGCGCCGATGACACCGGCGCCGGCGAACTGCCAGACCACGAGGGGAAGCCAATGCGTGCGCCGCAAGCGTCGCGTCACGGTAACCGCCAAGCCGAACATGATGGCGCCGACGAGAGCAATGGGCGAGGCCGAGGAAAACAATTCCGCCGAAGGCTGCAGCGCCACGAGAACGCCGATGAAGCCCACGATCACTGCGCCCCAACGGAATGGCTCAACCCTTTCGCCGAGCAGCGGAACCGACAAGGCGGTGATGATCAGGGGGGCCGCCATGTAGAACGTCATGACATCGGCAAGCGGCATGCTGCGCGTGGCGAAATAGAAGCAGTAGGTATCGCCTGCCATGCACAGGATCCGCACGATCTGCAGCCGCCACTGGCCGAAATCAAAGAGATCGACCTTCAAGTGCCAGACCATCGGCACCAGGACGATGGCGGCGCCGACGGAGCGCAGCAGCAACAACTGGCCGACGGAATAGTCGGCGACCAGCCATTTGCCGAGGGCATCGTTCAGGGCGAAGAGGAACACGCCGATGAGATAGAGCGCGATGCCCATGCCGACACTTGCGGTCCCGATGCCGGCTTGGCGGAGGGTAGTCATTTCGGTCTCGTTTCCTGCCGGAGCGCCCCGCGTTCAGCCATGAACGCGTGGTGCTCCAACTCCTTGGTCCAAGGCGTCTTTGCGGGTCTTGCCGAGTCCGTCAATTCGCAAAGCGTTCCAGGCGCGTGGCATGGTGTCTGAAACGGTCCGGGCGTCCGCCGGGCATCGCCCCCACCCAGCAGATCGCCATTTGTCGTACCAATATCTGCGGGCGGCGGAAAGAGGCAATCTTGCACAGCCCGCCAGGACATCAGGCCGCAGCCATCTTCGCCGCCATGTCCGAGGCGAGCAGGCCGTCGAGCGCAACCTTGATCAACGGGCGGCGCACCCGCAGGGCGTTGAGGGCTGCGACCGGCCATTCGATATAGCAGGCGCCCGCCTCGACCATCACGGTGGCCGAGGCGGGCTGGCGGCGCAGGAAGCCGGCCTCGCCGATAAACGATTGCGGCCCGACAACCAGGCTGCGTCCAGCCTTCTTCACATGGGACCTGCCGTCGAGCACATAATAGACGGTCTCGACCGCCTCCCCCTCGCGCAAGAGAGTGTGGTTGCCCTCGCTGCGCCGCCAATGACCGATCTTCATCAAGGAGCGGAACTCGCCCGGCGACAGGCCGCCGAGGGCGGCGAACAGCCTGCGCTCTTCGGCACTCAGCCGAAACTGCGTGCGAGCGAAGACCAGCCTGGCCATCATCAGAAGATTCACGCCCAGATTGACCACCGTCCAGAACAGCGCATCCCACAGCATGATCTCGGGCACGACCAGATAATAGAGGATGTAGAGCAGGGTCGAGACCACCAGGAGGGCGCGCAAGACGAGCTGGTCGCGACAGGTCAGCGCCGCGACGGCAATGAGGGCGGCGGCATGGATCAAGCCGAGCCGGACGATTTCGAACAACATTTCAGCACCAGGACGGGAAGGTCGGTTGGGGCGTCACGCCGCCAGCCACGGCACCGACATGGTGCGTTCGCGGTCCCAATGCTGTGCGACCTCGCACGTGACAACCGATATGGCCGGGATCCGGCACCAACCAGCGCCCGGGCAGTGCATGCTAGGCCGGGATCTGACTGCCCGGCCGCGTTGGCCAGCACCTCCTCGCAGCGGCCCGCCCGACCTTTCCTGCAGGGGATGCCGACCTACGGCACTCCGCCCTGCATCGCCGAGCATCCGTCCGTGACGATTCCATCCCCTTTCGCGTGCATTATCGACACAAGCGCGCAATGTCCCTGCAATAATAATCAGCAGTATAGATTCATTGCCGCCTGCCATTCTCGCTTCACACTCCAATCAGGCGGCATATAAATCTCACCAACTCGACCCCAGGAAGCACATAATGTTGACATTTTTTGTGATATCAAGGGAGATTATAAAAGATATATTTAGAAATATTAACAATATTATATCATATATTTTAATAATTCTGATGATAATTACGGAATTTTTGGCATCAATTTATGAAAAGATTAGTACGGACCGCTCCATCACCCTTGCATCGCTGTCGATCCTGTCCGCGCTGCTGCTGTGCTATTATCGATTGAAAGAACATGTCCGGCACAACCCAGGATCCTCCCTGCGATATCTGCTTCCGCGCTTCCTGGTTGCCCGGGCAAAAGGAGGCAGCCGGGCCAGCAGATGGTTTGCCAGAACCCTGCTCTGGAGCATTTCCGCCGTGACGATCTATGTCGCGGTGCTGCTCTATTGGGGCAATTTTGGCACGGTGATTCGCGGACAGGTCTATCGCTCTGCCCAGCTCGGCAGCGCCACGATGTCATTCAATGTCCAGCGTTACGGCATCAGGGCCATCATCAACCTGCGCGGCAGCAATCCCGGCCAGGACTGGTACGACCGAGAAGTCGCCGATGCGAAGGCGCTCGGCATTCACCACATCGATTTCCGGATGTCGGCCAAGCGTGCCCTGAGCCGGGAACAGGCCGAGCAGCTCATCGCCCTGATGGCGCAGGCGCCCAAGCCACTGCTGATCCACTGCGCGTCCGGCGCCGACCGCACCGGCCTTGCCGCCGCACTCTATGTCGCTGCGATCGCCAAGGCAGGCCGCGAGAAGGCGCAGGCCCAGCTGTCGCCCTTCTTCGGACACCTGTCCCTGCCCTTCCTGCCCGGCTATGCCATGGACAGAACCTGGGAGGAACTCGCCCAATGGCTGAACAAGGCCAGGCACGAGCCACGCCCAGCGCTTGCCACCGCGAGCGGCAGCACTACAGACCGGCGTTAACCAGCGGCACGAAGCCGGCGAATTCATGCGGGGAAGTCTGGTGGGCCCGGAGGGACTTGAACCCCCAACCAGACCGTTATGAGCGGCCGGCTCTAACCATTGAGCTACAGGCCCGGCTGTGCCAGACGCCGCATCTATAGGCAGAGTCTCGCCCAGGTTCAATCGGCATCCGCAATTGCGATCTCGGCCGCAAGCCCGTCATCATCCCGCCGCCTTCGATTGCAAGGTTCCGACGGCAATTTTCTTCATTGGAGTTCACTGATGCTACCGTCTTTCGTCGCCCGCCCCGCCCTCGCCGCCCTGTTGCTGGCCGGAGCGCTCGGCGCCGCTCAAGCCGAGGATTTCAAGCGCGTGGTCGCCATCAACGGCGAAGCGACGGTCGGTGCCAAGCCGGACCTGGCCTATGTCAGCATCGGCGTACAGAGCGCGGGGAAGGTGGCGCGCGACGTGCTGACCGCCAATTCCAAGTCGACCGGTGAGGTCCTCGCTGCGCTCAAGGCGGCCGGCATCGATGCCAAGGACCTGCAAACCTCAGGCTTCAGCGTGCAGCCGGCGAGCCCTGAGAACAGCAAGTTCTCGTCGAGCTCCGAGGATGGCCCGACCATTGCAGGCTACACCGTCTCCAACACCGTGAACGTGACGCTGCGCGACCTGCCCAAGCTCGGCGACATCCTCGACAAGGCCGTCAGCGCCGGTGCCAACAGCATCGAGGGCATCCAGTTCATCGTTTCCAACCAGTCGGTGCTGCTGGATGCCGCCCGCAAGACCGCCCTGGACGATGCCAAGCGCAAGGCCGAGATCTACGCCAAGGCCTCCGGCCTGCGCTTGGGCAAGCTGGTGGATCTGAGCGAGAACACCGGCCCGATCGGCGGCGGTCTCTATCGCGCCAAGGCGGTGCAGGATTCGGTGCCGATCGAGTCCGGGGAGAGCACGCTGAACGTCACCGTGTCCGCGCGTTTCGAGCTGGAAGACTGATCCTCCATACCTCGTCCCAGTATCGAGTAAGACTCCACGGGCCGGCAGCGCTTCCGCTGCAATGCCGGCCCGGCAGATTTTCCGCACACGCAAGTTTGTTTCACGCAGCAAGGCCGATTGGGTAACAAAGATGCTTGCTTGACTGTTCTCCCCGGTTTAGGACGGCGTAACCGCTGTTAATCGGAAAGCTTATCGTGCGCGCACGCCTTGATGCTGTTGACTGGAAAATCCTGCAGGAACTACAGGCCGATGGCCGCATGACCAATGTGGAACTGGCCAAGCGCGTCGGCATTTCAGCGCCCCCCTGCCTGCGGCGCGTGCGGGCCCTTGAAGATGCCGGCGTGATCAAGGGCTATCGCACCCTGCTCGACGAGGCTTCACTGGGTTACGAGATCACCATCTTCGCCATGGTCAACCTGACCTCGCAGGCAGGGGCGGATCTGCAGTCCTTCGAAACCTATGTGAAAAATCAGCCCTTGGTACGCGAATGCTGGATGCTGTCCGGCGACGTCGACTTCGTGCTGAAATGCGTGGCGAAGGACCTGCGTTCCTTCCAGGCCTTCGTGGCCGAACTGACGGCCGGGCCGGCCGTGCGCAACGTCAAGACCGCGCTGACGCTGCGTTCCATCAAGGATGATCCGATCGTTCCCCTCGAGCTCGACGTGAGCGAAGGGGCCTAAACCAGCTTGCTCAGCAGCCAATGCGCGTAGCTGGACGCCAGCCAGTCGTAGCGGCGCGGCGTCGGGTCGGGCACTTCGGGAGCGGCATCCACCGAGCTCGTGGTGGCAAAGAGCGGGAAGCGCTTGATCACGCCGCCCGATGACGACAACAGCGTGACGCGGCCATCAAGCGTGTCGACGCTGTCGATGCTGATCAGGCCGCCATCCGAATCGACGGGAAAACTGATGTCGGTGAGTGCCACCGACAATGTCGCGCCGCCCTTCGCGCCGGGCTGGTAGCGCGAGCCGAGCTGCCGGACGAGATTGCTCTGGAGATAAGGCGGCATGCGCTGGAGCCAGAGATTGCCGCTGCCGCTGACCTGCACCCTGCGGATAACCGGAATGGCTGGATTATCGGCATAGGAAGTGGCGCAACCGGTGAGCAACAGACCGGCACCGATGGCCAGGAAGCCTCTGCGCCCGACACGTCCCGAAGTCATGATAGCCTCCTGCTCGCGATATTCGCTTTCTATAGAACGCGTTGTGCCGCCAATCGAAGCAAATTCGCGCGACAATGTCGCATGTCTTCGACGACAGTGCATCCGACAGCAAAACGCCGCACCCGATCGGATGCGGCGCCTTGTCAGAAAGATCTGAAACCGGCCGTCGGCTCAACGCCAGGCGACGTTGGCGATCTCATAGGCCTTGGGGCCCTTGGGCGTGTTGACTTCGACGGAAACCCCGATCTTCTTGCCAACCAGTGCGCGGGCGAGCGGCGAGCCGATCGAGATCTTGCCGGAGCGCACATCGGCCTCGCTCTCGCCAACGATCTGATAGGTCTTCTCTTCTTCCGTGTCTTCGTCAATCAGCGTGACATGGGCCCCGAATTTGACGGTGTCGCCAGACAGCTTCGAAATATCGATCACTTCGGCGCGCGACAGAATATCTTCGAGCTCGGCGACGCGGCCTTCATTGTGGCCCTGCGCTTCCTTGGCCGCATGGTATTCGGCGTTCTCGGAAAGGTCGCCATGGGAACGTGCTTCGGAAATCGCCGCGATGATGCGCGGCCGTTCGATCTGTTGCCGTTCCCTCAATTCTGCCTCGAGCGCGGCATGGCCTGCCGGCGTCATCGGGATCTTGTCCATTGCTTCGTCTTCTCTTTCCAAACGCAAAAAAGATACGCGCCGGACGGACTTTCCCGGCGCGGCTGACATATCGGATTTGCAATACAACGGTACCCTCGCCCCAATGGGCGAAGGCGCCTCCTTCAGAAATAGGACTGCAGCGCCCGCACTTCCAGATCACCGCCCTTATTGGCCTTGATCCCCTGCGCAGCCGCCACCGCTCCGAAGAGAGTGGTGTAATATGGGACTTTATGCAAGAGGGCGGCACGCCGCAACGAACGCGAATCCGCCAGGGCCTGCGCTCCCTCCGTGGTGTTGAACACCAGCTGGACGCTGCCATTCTTGATGGCATCCACGATGTGCGGGCGGCCTTCCAACACCTTGTTGATACGCGTGGCCTCGACGCCGTGGCCGGCCAGGAACTGCTGCGTACCATCGGTGGCGACGATCGCGAAACCCAGTTCGGCAAGCAGCCGCATCGAATCGAGGATACGCGGCTTGTCGCTTTCCTTCACCGACACGAACACCGTGCCGCTTGAGGGAACGGTGACACCAGCACCGAGCTGGCTCTTGGCGAAGGCGACGGCATAGTCACGGTCGAGCCCGATGACTTCGCCAGTCGAGCGCATCTCGGGGCCCAGCACCGTATCGACACCCGGGAAGCGCGCGAAGGGATGCACCACTTCCTTGACGGCGATGTGATCGAGCTTCTTGGCCTTCAGGTCGAAGGAGGCCAGGCTTTCGCCGGCCATCACCCGAGAGGCGATCTTGGCGATCGGCTCCCCGATCACCTTCGCCACGAAGGGCACCGTGCGCGAAGCGCGCGGATTGACCTCAAGCACGTAGATCAGGCCGTCCTTGATGGCGTATTGCACATTCATCAGGCCGCCGACATCGAGGGCGAGGGCCATCGCCTTGGACTGGCGTTCCAGTTCGGCCAGGATTTCCGGGCTCAATGAACGTGGCGGCAACGAACAGGCCGAATCGCCGGAATGGATGCCCGCTTCCTCGATATGCTCCATGATGCCGGCGACGAAGACGTCCTTGCCGTCGGCCAGCACATCGACATCGACCTCGACCGCGTCGGAGAGATAGCGATCGAACAGCAACGGGTTCTTGCCCAGCAGCGTGTTGATCTGGCCTGTCTTGTCGTTGGGATAACGCGTCTTGATCTCCGGCGGCACCATTTGCGGAAGGGTGCCGAGCAGATAGTCGTCGAAGGCGACCTCGTCGCGGATGATCGCCATGGCGCGTCCGCCGAGCACGTAAGACGGGCGTACCACCAGCGGCAGGCCGAGATCGGCCACGACCAGGCGTGCCTGCTCGACCGAGTAGGCGATGCCGTTCTTGGGCTGGCGCAGACCGAGCTTGTCGAGCAGCCGCTTGAAGCGGTCGCGGTCCTCGGCAAGATCGATCGCATCGGGCGTGGTACCGAGGATGGGAATGCCGGCCTCCTCCAGGGCAGCCGCCAGCTTCAGCGGCGTCTGCCCGCCGAACTGCACGATGACTCCGTGCAAGGTCCCCTTGGACTTTTCGACCTCAAGGATCTCAAGCACGTCCTCGGCCGTCAGCGGCTCGAAATAGAGGCGGTCGGAGGTGTCGTAGTCGGTCGACACAGTTTCTGGATTGCAGTTGACCATGATGGTCTCATAGCCCGCATCCGAGAGCGCGAAGCAGGCATGGCAGCAGCAATAGTCGAACTCGATGCCTTGCCCGATGCGGTTGGGACCGCCGCCGAGAATGACGACCTTCTTGCGATCGGACGGATCGGCTTCATCGGCGGGTACACCGACGAAAGGCGGAGCATAGGTCGAATACATATACGCGGTGGGCGAGGCGAATTCCGCGGCGCAGGTATCGATGCGCTTGAAGACGGGATGCACCGCGAGCTCGGTCCGCAGATTCTTGACCGTTCCTTCCGGAACGCCCGCCAGCGCATCGAGGCGACGATCGGCAAAGCCCATCGCCTTGAGGGAGCGCAGGGCGCCCGGCGTCCTGGGCAGGCCGATCTCGCGCACCTTCTGCTCGGTCTCGACGATGCCGCGGATCTGGGCCAGGAACCAGGGGTCGACCTTGCATACGCCGTGGATCTCTGCGTCCGACAAGCCGAGGCGCATGGCCTGGGCGATGTTGAGCAGGCGGTCCGGCGTCGGCTTGCCGAGCGCAGCGCGGATGGCGTTCTTGTCGTCGCCCTGGCCGAGCCCGTCGATCTCGATCTCGTCGAGGCCGTTGAGGCCGGTCTCGAGCGAACGCAGGGCCTTCTGCAGGCTTTCCTGGAAGGTGCGGCCGATGGCCATCGCCTCACCGACCGACTTCATCGCGGTGGAGAGGATCGGTTCGGCGCCCGGGAACTTCTCGAAGGCGAAGCGCGGGATCTTGGTGACGACGTAGTCGATCGTCGGCTCGAAGGAGGCCGGAGTCGCGCCGCCCGTGATGTCGTTCTCGATCTCATCCAGCGTATAACCGACTGCGAGCTTGGCGGCGACCTTGGCGATCGGGAAGCCAGTGGCCTTGGAAGCCAGCGCCGAGGAGCGCGACACGCGCGGATTCATCTCGATGACGACAAGGCGGCCGGTGGCCGGGTCGACGGCGAACTGCACGTTGGAACCGCCCGTCTCCACCCCGATCTCGCGCAGCACCGCGATCGAGGCGTTGCGCATGATCTGGTATTCCTTGTCCGTCAGCGTCAGCGCCGGCGCGACGGTGATGGAATCGCCGGTATGCACGCCCATCGGATCGATGTTCTCGATCGAGCAGACGATGATGGCATTGTCCGCCTTGTCGCGGACGACCTCCATCTCGAACTCCTTCCAGCCGAGCACGCTCTCCTCGACCAGGACCTGGGTGGTCGGCGAGGCGTCGAGGCCGCGTTCGATGATGTCGATGAACTCCGCCTTGTTGTAGGCGATGCCGCCGCCTGTACCGCCCAGGGTAAAGGAGGGACGGATGATCGCCGGCAGACCGATATAATCCAGCGCCTCCAACGCCTCGGAGAGGCTGTGGGCCAGGCGCGAGCGCGGTGTCTCCAGGCCGATCTTGGTCATCGCCTCTCGGAAGCGCTCGCGGTCTTCGGCCTTGTCGATGGCGTCGGCATCGGCACCGATCATCTCGACGCCGAACTTCTCCAGCACGCCCATCTCGGCGAGCTTGAGCGCGGTGTTGAGCGCGGTCTGGCCGCCCATGGTCGGCAGCAGCGCGTCGGGGCGCTCCTTTTCGATGATCTTGGCGACGATCTCGGGCGTGATCGGCTCGACATAGGTCGCATCCGCCAGATCCGGGTCGGTCATGATCGTGGCCGGATTGGAATTGACCAGGATGACGCGATACCCTTCCTCGCGCAGGGCCTTGACGGCCTGCGTGCCCGAATAGTCGAATTCGCAGGCTTGGCCGATGACGATCGGGCCAGCGCCGATGATCAGGATGGAGGAAATGTCGCTACGTTTTGGCATCGCTCGTCCGATTTGGGAGGGCCGGCATGAAAAAGCCGCGGAGGGGACTCCACGGCCAAGGATTCATGGCTCCAGCCGAACAGTGTCGGGGCCGACACGGGTGGGGGCGCGCCCCGGGGGGGGGGACGCCACGGCCACGGATTCTGGGCCCCTGCCGCACTGGGTGGGCCCGACCGCGGTTCGGGCCGACACAGTTCGGCTGCGGCGGATCGAGCGGACCGACTAAACCATTTTGGCGTCTTGCGAAAGGGGCCGAATGCGGTCGGCTGAGGAAAGTGGCGATCGTCGCGGAAATTGTGGGTCGTATGGACGGCTCAGAGCGGCTTGCGGGTGGTGCATTTCGTCGTCTGGCCATTCGGCATGCGCACGATGTGCACGTAGAGCTTTTCGCCGGAACCGAAATCCATGACATAGGTGTCGATCACCCTGCCACCTCGCTTGAGCAGGACGCCACAGCTTTCACTGGCTTGCGTCGCCACAGGCGCTGCCAGCACGACAGCGATGACGAGCAGACGAATCAAGGTCCGAGCCATCGGCAATCCTTTCGAGAAAGGTGTTGCTTGACATCATAGGCGATGATGACGTTGCGTCACTGCGAAAACCGGCCTCGTTCCGCCATCATCGCCCGTCACACGGGTGATTGCCATCGTGCAGCAGAGGAGACGCCGCATGATCGGGCCGCGATTTGCCCTGTTCGCCATCTGCCTGGCATTGGCGGCCTGCCGCCCGGTACCCCCGCTACATCTGGGCGCATCCGCTTCACGGAACGGATTGGACATGACGGGGTTGTTGCTCGATCACGGCAAACCTGTCCCGAACGTGCGCATCCGCCTCACCTCTTCGCATCGGCCGAGCCACAGCATGCTCACCACCACCGATGTTCGGGGAAGGTTCAATATCGATTCATCCGGCCTGGGAGGTACTCGCGATATCCTGCGTATCGAAGCAAGTGGTGAGGACTATCACGCTGCCGGCGAGGTCCCCACCGGTGAATTTAAACTGACCTGTGAGATCGACAGCAACACCGCGTATGTTCCTGATCGCGAAAGCCGCTTCTGGAGCGGTAACGACATCGAATGGAAGCCAGGCCAGTCGATTGGAAAGCTGAACTGTCGGTAACATCGGAGCGCGGACATCCTGTCCGCTCTTCTTCTTTCGGACGCAGCCCGCACTTGGGGAGAGGAGGAGGGGATATCGCGACATGCAAACGTGTCGCTGAGAAGTCCGCGCTCCAAGGTTCAGCGTGCTTGCGCCAGCACGAAGCGCCGAAACGCTGCAACCTTGGGCAGCGCCAAGGCGCCTGGTGGGTAGGCGAGATAATAGCCGTAGCCGAGGGTGACCTGCCGATCGAACAGCGCCACCAGGCGTCCCTGGCGGATCAGGCCTTCGACCACGCTGCCGACGACCAGGCCCACCCCCTGCCCTGCAAGCGCCAGCTCTATCAGCACGTTCTCATCATCGAAGGTTGGTCCGGAGTGCGCCAAAGCCGGATCGAGATGCGCGACGGCCAGCCATTCCCGCCAATCGCTGCGGTCCTGGTCATGCAGCAATCGCGCCCGGGCAAGGTCGGCTGGCTCGACGAGACGCAAGCGCTTGACATAGTCCGGCGCAGCCACCGGTAGCGTGACGGACGGGCCGATCAAGTCCGCCGTCAGGCCAGGCCATTTGCCGAGGCCGCCCCGGATGGCAAGGTCGATCCCCTCGGCCACGATATCCAGCGGCGTCTCGGTATGACGCACCGAAACCTCGATGTCCGGGTGGAGCTCCGCAAAACGCGGCAGGCGCGGTGCCAGCCAGCGGGCGCCGAAGGAGGGCGTGGTAGTGATCGAGAGCAGGCTTTGCGCGCGCCTGATGCCGGCAACCGCCCGCTCGAGTTCACCGAAGGCCGCGACGGCGGCCGGCAGCAATTGCTGTCCGGCGGCGGTGAGCTGCAGGCTGCGGGTGGTGCGTTGGAACAGCTTCGCGCCGAGTTGGTCTTCCAGCACCCGGATCTGATGCGATACGGCGGCCTGGGTGACGTTGAGCATCTGCGCCGCACGCGTGAAGCTCAGCGCCCTGCCCGCCACGGCAAACACGCGCAGGGCCGGAAGGGATGGCAACGTTTCCATGTATTTCACTTACAAGTATAACTTATGAATGAGGTACTATATTCAAGCTGAACTCGTTTGTCGAATGCCCCATTTTTCCCGACAATATGCAGCATTCCGCCAGATTTATGCAACCGGCGAGGAGGTGCTCATCATGATTGATTCTTATCTTTCTGCGGGCCTGACCAGGGGCCTCAGCCTTGCTCTGTCGCCGCAGGCAGCACTGCATGGTGAAGAGCGACGGACCTGTCGAGAAGCAAGCGAGCCACCCAGCCGAACGAAAGTCTCGCTCCTGGCACGCCTCGCCGTATTCATGCGCCTGGCGCGCGCCAAGCCCCTGCCGTCAGGCCCGAAGACCGCCAGCCTCCTTGGCTGAGGGCTGGCCGTCAACGATGTCGGACCTGGAGTGGCGAAGAGCAGAGGAGCGAGTGTTACCGGCAGCTCTTCCAGCGGCCGAGATCCATATGGAAATGGTCCTCGTGATAGCCATCCGAGCCGGGACCCAGCACGACCTGGAACACGCCGCAGGTCACGCCGTGCACCTGCTTCAGGAAGGCCGTCTTGGCGCCCCCACCCTTGAAATCATGGCGGACGGTGATTTCCTTGCCGCTGGCCGTGATATAGCCGGAAATGTCGATGGCATTGCCCTTGGCGTGCTCGGAGAGCTTGGCACCGCGAATATTGTTCATGCCACGGCAGACATAGGAGGCGGCAACCTTGATGGCGACGACATTCTCGCCGAGATATTGCTTGGCGGCGGCCTGCATGCCGGCTTCCCAGCGCACCAGCCCATTGACCATGGCGTAGTCGACGGTCGCGGCCGGCACCAGTGTGGTGCGGCTGCTCGGCCCCAGCGCCATCAGGCGATAAGGCTGTGCAACGCTGCAAGCCCCCTTGACGATTGCCGCTTCCGGCACGGCGCGCGCCAGATTGCTAATGGCAATGCCCGCCCCCGGCATTCCGCCGAGCATGGCGACTTTGGTCTCCGGCGGCGGCGCATTGACACCTGGATTGGTGGTCATGCGGTCATCGATACCACCGGGCCGGCGTACGGGCAGCGGCACGAAGGCATGTGACAAGGTTCCTGGCGGCAAGGCTGCGTCGGGCTTGGCATTCGGCGTGGCGCCAGCCTGAGTGGATGCTCCATCGGGCTCCGGCCCTGCCATGTCGATATCGGTATCCGGACGCTCCGGCGGCAAGGGCGTGTCGGCGGCATAGGCCGACACCACGGGAGAATCATTCGGGCGCGGACGCTCCGGCGGAGTGGGTACGCCGCCATGCACGATGAGGTCCGGCAGGCCCTCCAGCCCGGTCGAAGCCCGGATGGCCCGCATCTGATTGGGCTTGGGCCTGAGGGGCGGCAACGGCTTGGCGTTCGCCGCGGCGATGCTCTTCTGAAAGTAATCCGGCAGGGGAACCAGCGCCCCGTCTGCCGATTGTGCCGACGCAGCGGCGCATGAAACCGTCAAGAAGAGACAGGCGACGCTTGCTCGCATGCACACTGCTCCGGTTGCGATCAGGCGTTGTGTTGCGCAACTGCGGCAACACCATGGCGAGATGCCATGTTTTCGACAAACCGCTTAAAGAGGTAATGGCTATCCTGTGGACCGGGCGAGGCCTCGGGATGATGCTGCACAGAGAAGACCGGCTTGCCGGTGACCGCGATACCACAATTGGAACCATCGAACAGCGAGGCATGGGTTTCGACGACGCCAGCCGGCAGGCTGTCACGATCCAGCGCAAAACCATGATTCATCGAGACGATCTCGACCTTGCCGGTGGTGAAATCCTTGACCGGGTGATTGGCGCCGTGATGGCCCTGCTTCATCTTGGCCGTACGGGCGCCAAGAGCGAGGCCGAGCATCTGGTGGCCGAGGCAGATGCCGAAGATCGGAATGTCTCTTTCGAGCAGCGCCTTGATCGCCGGCACGGCATATTGGCCGGTCGCCGCAGGATCGCCGGGGCCGTTGGAGAGGAAAATACCATCGGGTTCAAGCGCGATGATCTCCTCGGCCGGTGTGGTGGCGGGCACTACGGTGACGGCGCAGCCGGCCGCAGCCAGCAGGCGCAGGATGTTGCGCTTCACGCCGTAATCGATGGCGACCACCTTATATTGCGGCGCCTCCTGCTTGCCAAAGCCCTGCGACCATTCCCAGGTGGTCTGGTCCCAGTCGAAGCGTTGCGCGGTCGTCACCGGGGGCACCAGATCGAGGCCGTCCATCGAAGGAAGGCCGGCGGCCTCGCGCTTCAGAGCCTCGACGTCGAAATTGCCGTTGGGATCGAAGGCGAGCACCGCATTGGGCATGCCACCCTCGCGGATGCGTGCCGTCAGCGCCCTGGTATCGATGCCGGCAATCCCGGCGATGTTACGAGCCTTGAGCCAGGCATCGAGATGGCGGCTGGCACGGTAATTGGCCGGCTCGGTGATCGGCGCATGTAGCACCACGCCCCTCACCCCGGAGGAAGAGGCCATGTTGACCGTCTCGATGTCCTCGTCATTGACACCGACATTGCCGATATGGGGAAAAGTGAAGGTGATGATCTGGCCGGCATAGGACGGGTCGGTAAGGATTTCCTCATAGCCCGTCATCGCGGTGTTGAAGCACAGCTCGCCCGCCGCCTTCGTCACGGCGCCAAGCCCGATGCCTTCGATCACGGTGCCGTCTGCGAGGACCAGGAGCGCGGTTGCCTTGGGTTCCGCCCAGCCATTTTCCATCTGTCTAGTCCTCGCGCTCGCTTGTGTGACGGTCATTTTCATCTTAAGTGCCGGATGAATGGCGGCAGCATACTCGGCTCCGCCCGGCAGTCGCGGCGGAAAGTAGGGGGCGGACGGCTTGCCGTCAACCCTTGGATACACTCGAAATCATCAGCATTTTCAATGATTTGAGGTGATGCCACCAAATATTTCGCTGCCACGTGCCGCTCGGTGAACAATTTTGATTCCAAGAAAGGTAGGGCATCATGTCTCTGCGCGACGATTTCACCACTGCCGTCAAGGACGCCATGAAGGGCGGCGACAAGGCCCGCCTGTCAGTCGTGCGCATGATCCAGGCCGGGCTGAAGGATCGTGACATCGCCGCCCGCGGCGGCGAGCATGACGGCAAGATCCCGGAAAGCGAGATCCTGTCCATGCTGCAGAAAATGATCAAGCAGGCCCAGGAGACGCTGGAGACCGCCCTCAAGGCCGGCCGCGACGAAATGGCCGCAGCCAGCAAGGCCGAAATCGAGATCATCTCCTCCTTCCTGCCCAAGCAGATGGACGTTGAGGAAACCAAGGCTGCCATCGCCGCCGTCGTGACCGAAATCGGTGCCGCCGGCGTCAAGGACATGGGCAAGGTGATGGCCGTGCTGAAGGAGCGCTTCGCCGGCAAGATGGATTTCGGCAAGACCAGCCCGCTGGTCAAGGAAGCGCTCGGCGGTTAAGGACGTCGAAACTCCAGGCTTTTCCGAGACCGGTGTGCCCGCTAGATTGCCGGCCGCTGCAACAATGAGGCCGGCATGGCGCCTTCACCACGCTTCCTGGTTCGGTTTTCGGTGGTTCTGCTCGCTCTGGCCGGCTTGGCGTCCTGCGCCGACCGGCCGGGTGCGTTGATGCTGCATCCGGTCTCGGCATCGGCAGGTATCGGCTCACCAGTCAACGTCCTGGTCGCCACCACCCGCCAGCGTTCCGAAACCGACAAGCGCGACTTCACCGCCAAGCGCAATTTCGGCCTGAGCTACGAAGCCTACACGATCTCGGTGCCGCCGAACCATGTCGCCGGCAATATCGAATGGCCGAAGAAGCCTCCCGGCAATCCGGCCGTCAATTTCGTGGTGACGAATTCGGCCCCCCTCGACCAAGCCCGCTTCGATGCGGCGGTGGTCAAGGACACCAAGGGCACCGGCGAAGTCATCGTCTTCGTGCACGGCTACAATACCAATTATCAGGAAGCGGTCTATCGGGTTGCCCAGCTCGAAAAGGACAGCGGCTTTCCCGGCGCTGTCGTTGCCTTTGCCTGGCCCTCGCTCGGGACCTTGACCGGCTATGTCGCCGATCGCGAGAGCACCACCTATTCGCGCGATTATCTGGAGAACACGCTGAACGGCCTTGCCCGCACGCCAGGCGTCAAGCGCATCCACATCATCGCGCATTCCATGGGCAACTGGCTGGCGGTGGAAACCCTCCGCCAGGCCAGGATCCGCGGCAACTCGGCCTTCCTGCCCAAGCTCGGCGAAATCTTCCTGATGTCGCCGGATATCGACATCGATGTCTTTCGCACCCAGCTCGACACCATCGGAAAGCTGAACCAACCCATCACCGTCGCGATTTCGCGCGATGACCGGGCTCTCGGCTTTTCGCAGCGGCTGGCGGGCGACGTGCCACGTGTCGGCAATGTCCTGATCGACAACAAGAAGGCGCAGGAAGCCATTGCCCATTACGGCCTGCGGGTCATCGACATGTCGGACGCCAAGAGCCTGGATTCGATGAATCACAGCAAGTTCGTCGGCCTGCTGCCTTCGCTGAACCAGATGGCCAAGAACGACGCGGCGGCTGCACGCGGCAATCCGATCTCACGGACCGGACTGTTTGTGGTCAACACGGCCGGCACGCTGCTGCAAACTCCCTTGCGGTTGGGCGAGGCCATCGTCGGGCAGTGATTTTAAAGATTTGAGGAAGCTGGCAGCTGTGGCCGCGATGCCCCGTTCGAGCGGCATCGGCCGGAAGCCGAAATAGCGCTCGAAACTGCTGCCATCGACCAGGAACGGACGGTCGTGCTGATAGGATGTTTCGTTCCACTCCCTTAGAAAGGGCACGAACGAACCCATCAATTTCTGCAGCCAGCCCGGAAGCGCCAGCAAGCGCGGCTTCACGCCGAGCGCGGCGGCGGCCATGCCGATCACCTCGCGCGGGGTGCGCTCCGGGGCGCAAGGCATAATCCAGGTGCGGCCATAGGCGTCCTCCCGGGCATCCGCGAGCAAGATCGCAGCCTTGGCGACATCCGGCGCATAGGCGAAAGCGTGTTGCTCGTCCGGCGCGATACCCAGTTGTGCGGTGCGGCCGGCGGCCAGACGACCGATGGCCTCCTGGCCGAGCACCGACAACGTCACACCGGGACCGTAGAAATCCGGCACGCGCAAGGCTGTGGTCTTCACCGCACTCGCAGCCTGCCATTGGCGCGTGATGGCAGCCCGTACCCTGCCCTTGCGACCGGGCGCATCGAGGGGCGTGTTCTCGTGAAGCGGCCCACGTTGCGGACCGTGCATATAGAGGTCGTCGACAAACACCAGACGCGCCCCGTTCGCCTCGCAGGCTGCCAGCATATTGGTCATCAGCCGGGGCCAGTCCCTTTCCCAGATGGCCGCATCATAGGCGAGGCCGATGGTGCAGATCAGCACATCGTGCCCCTGCAGCGCGGCCGTCAGGTTGGCTCGGTCGAGAGCATCGCAGGCTCGGAACCGCGCGCCGGACGGCAGGTTGGCGGGCTCGCGTCGCTGGGCGACAAACACCTCGCGCCCCTCATCCGAAAGCTGTCGTGCAATGGCGCGGCCGATGGGGCCATAGCCCAGGATCATGATTTTGGCAGACATGGTGCGTTCTCCTTGATGAGGAGACGCTAGCAACGGCTATACCATAATTCCAATGCATGCTTTATATCCAGTATATGCGTGACATGCATTTGAAAGCGATCGATCTCAACCTGCTGACGGCACTCGGCGCCCTGCTTTCCCAGCGCAGCGTCAGCCGTGCGGCGCGCGAGATCGGGCTCAGCCAGCCGGCGATGAGCCGAGCGCTCGATCGCTTGCGCCATCTGTTCAGCGACGAGCTGATGCTGCGCTCGGGCCCGGGCATGGTGCTGACGGCACGTGCCGAAGCCTTGGCGCCGCAAGTGCAGGAGATCCTGGCCGATATCCGCGCCCTCGTCACCGAACCGCTTTTCGATCCCTCCACCGAGCGCCGCACCCTTCGGATCGCTGCGGTCGATTCGCTGACGACCCTGCTCTTTCCCGGCGTGATGGCGCGCCTGCTCGAGGAAGCTCCGCATGTCGACCTGCGAGCGGTACCGATCGGCACGGACGTCGCCCGCCGTCTCCAGAGCGGCGATATCGACCTGACCTTCGCTCTGGCCAACTACGCGCTCGCGGCCGGGACCCACAGCGAGGCGCTGATGGACGACCGCCTCGCGCTGATCATGCGGCGCGATCATCCTGCCACCCGGAGCGGGCCGCTCAGCCTCGCCGCCTATGCCGCCCTCACCCATGTCACCGTATCCGTCTTCGGCGACGGCAGCACCGAGGCGGATGCGGTGTTGGCGGCGGCTGGACTGGAACGGCGCATCGGCCTGACCACGCCGCATTTCACCTCGGCGCTGATGGCCGTTGCCCGGACCGACATGGTGACCGTGCTTTCCAGGGCCTTTGCCCGGCAATTCGCTGAAGCCTTGGGCCTCGTCCTACTGGAGCCCCCGCTCGAGCCAGTCGACCTGAAGGTCACGATGGTCTGGCACGCATCCCGCAAGCATGATCGCCTGCTTGCCTGGTTGCGGGGAATTTTCAAAGAGGTTGCCGCCGAAATGGTGGGATAGCCCATGTTGAAAACCCCTGTCGCCAACCAGGGGCTGCTAAATACAACTCATGGACGATTTTCAGCATCATGGCGTAACGGATGCGTGCGTGCCGAGAATGCATCCTGTCTAGAAGAATGCCGGACCGCTTCGGATCTGGAAAGAACAATTCTCCAGTCTTCAGATTTTTCTCTGAATACCCAGGATTTTTTTGAAATAAATAAAAATACTTCACGAATATAATCAAATTTTACAAATATATATTTTATAAAATCAGTATTTCATAAAATTGTCATAAACATAGATGTGACTTTTTAGAAACACCTCTTAGTTATAAATATGTCACGCCAATCATAAGTTGTGTTTTCTATTGTGAATCCTTCGAAGATTTCGCAAAGACGCCTCGGTTCCCGTCCGGCGGGTGCCCGGTCATGGTTTCGCCTTCCAGGCGAATTGGCTGAGCCCCGACGCCGGAACGGAACCAGCCCAATGCACTCATTCCAATTTGCTCAGTGAGCCTTCAGATGACGATGAAATCTCTCCTCCTCGGCGCCGCGGCCAGTCTTGCCGCTCTTGCCACCGCCCAGGCCGCCGACCTCCCCATGACCAAGGGGGAAGCCGTCGAATATGTGAAGGTCTGCTCCGCCTTCGGCCCCGGCTTCTTCTACATTCCCGGCTCCGACACCTGCCTCAAGATCGCCGGTGAGATCCGCGCCGACTATCGCTTCAATAACCAGAGCGGCGATGGCATTAAGGCCGATACCAAGAATGACTTCGGATCCGACTTCTACAAGCAGAATCGCGACATCCACTCCAGCGCCTTCAACACCGAGGCCCGCATCTCCTTCGATGCACGCACCCAGACCGAGTTTGGCCTGCTGCGTTCATTCTTCCAGATCCGTGGCATCAGCCATCCCATCAACTGGGATTCCACTAAGGATACGTCCGGCAATACTTTCTCGATCAAATATGCTTACATTCAGTTCGGCGGCCTGACCGCTGGTTACGCGCATTCCTTCTTCGGCTTCTACGACCTTGACTTCGGTAACACGGTCTGGGGGCCCTACTATGCGCAATCCAACGTCGTCAACCTGTTGGCCTATACGGCTGATTTCGGTAGCGGCTTCACGGCGACCCTCTCGATCGAAGACGGTCGGGACCATCGCCAGAACGCCTTCGCCAAGAATCAGCAGGGCGGACAGCAGATTCCGGACGTGGTTGGCCAGATCCGGCTGAAGCAGGACTGGGGTTCGGTGGCCGTGCAGGCGGCGGCTCACCAGTACCGCACGGGCGAAGCCGTTCTGCCTCGCGAAAACAAGTGGGGCTATGCCGCTGGCGGCACGTTGCTCATCAACATCCCGGCCATCGACAAGGGCCACTTCGTCATCGAAGGCCAGTATGCTGATGGCGCGCTCGATTATCTCGGCATCGGCTCCAGCAAGCTCAAGGGGCAGGACTTCTTCTTCAACAACAATGGCGGTTTCGACGGCGGCAAGGGCTGGTCGGTGACGGCCGAACTCGGCGGCAATTTCGCACCGCAATGGGGCGCCAACCTGGTCGGCGCCTATATCGACACCACCTATGACAAGTTCAGCAATCTGGGCGATCGCAAGGTCAAGGAATATTCGCTGACCGGCAATGTGATCTACACGATCGTCAAGGGCCTGACGGTTACCGGCGAAGTCACCTATACGCACCAGACCATCGACAATCTGTCCTATGTGCCGGCGGCCGGCGTTGCGGCTATCGCCCGCGACGCCAAGTCGGACTTCTGGATGGGCGGTGTGCGTATCAAGCGCACCTTCTGATCTGGGCGCGAACCATTGATGCATAAGGGAAGGCCCGGTTCATGCCGGGCCTTTTCATGTACCGGCCGACGCACCCGGAAATTGCGCCTGTCTCGCCGATCTGGGGACAATGGGGAAAGATTCGACTCAACCCCTTCCGTGCTAGAGTGGGGCTCTTGCGTCGATAACCATCGTCCTCACATAAGAGCCCATGAAATACCCGCCCTCCCTGCTCGACGAGATCCGTGCCCGGCTGCCTGTGTCGGAAGTGGTGGGCAAGCGCGTCAAGCTCAAGAAGCAGGGCCGGGAATGGCGTGGCCTCTCGCCCTTCAACGCCGAGAAGACGCCGTCCTTCTACGTCAACGACCAGAAGGGCTTCTATCACTGCTTCTCCTCGGGCAAACATGGCGACATCTTCCGCTTCCTGAGCGAGGTGGAGGGTATCTCCTTTCCTGAGGCGGTGGAGCGCTGCGCCAATGACGCGGGCGTCACACTGCCCAAGATGACGGTGGAGGATGTCCGCCGCGAGGAACAGCGCGCCTCGCTGCACGAGGTGATGGAGTTTGCCGCCGCCTTCTTCCAGTCCCGCCTGCAGGCGCGGGAAGGCGCCGCCGCCCGTGGCTACCTCGCCGATCGCGGGCTGACGCCGGCGATCCAGGCCGAATTCGGTATCGGCTATTCGCCGAACGAGAAATTCGCCCTGCGCGATCATCTCGCCGGCAAGGGCGTCGACCGCGACGCCATGATCGAAGCGGGCTTGCTCATCCATGGCGAGGACATCCAGGTCCCCTATGATCGCTTCCGCGACCGCATCATGTTCCCCATCCATGACGTGCGCGGCAAGGTGATCGCCTTCGGCGGCCGCGCCATGGACAAGGAGGCATCCGCCAAATATCTCAATTCGCCCGAGACCTCCCTCTTCCACAAGGGCGCCTGCCTCTACAACCATCACCGCGCGCGCAAGGCCGCCCATGAGAAGGGAGGCGTCATCGCGGTGGAAGGCTATGTCGACGTCATCATGATGAGCGTGGCGGGCTTCGGCCATACGGTCGCCCCGCTCGGCACCGCCCTCACCGAAGACCAGCTCAACCTGCTCTGGCGCATGAGCGAGGAGCCGGTGCTGTGCTTCGACGGCGACAAGGCCGGAAGGCGCGCCGCCTATCGAGCCGTCGACGTGGCGCTGCCGCAGATCGGACCCGGCAAGACCTTGAAATTCGCGCTGCTGCCGGGCGGGCAGGATCCGGACGAACTGGTGCGCAGTTCCGGTGCCACGGCCGTTTCGGAAGTCCTGCAAGGCGCCCTCCCCCTGTCCGACATTCTCTGGGAGAGGGAAACCCAGAGCGCTGACTTTTCGACGCCGGAACGGCGGGCCGCGCTCGAGCGCAAGCTGATGGATGCGCTGGCGCCGATCCGCGACGAGACGGTGCGCAAGCATTATCGCGCGGACATGGACAACCGCCTGCGCAACTTTTTTGCCCCGGCCCGGGCGGCCCAGCCTGGCTTTGCAGGCGGCCCGCAACGAGCCTGGCGCCAGGGTGGCGGCCGGCGCGAAACATCGCAGTCCACGCATCTGGTGACTCCCGCAGTGAGGGAAAGCGCGCGCATGCGGGGCGGCCATGGCAGCATTCCTGCCCGCGAGGCCCTCATCCTGGCCGTCGTGGTGGCCCATCCCTATTTGCTCGACGATCATTGCGAAATGCTGGCAGGGCTCGAATTCGAGAATGTCGAGGCGAGCCGGCTGCGCCAGGCGCTGGTCGACTGCGTGGCGCATGGCCTGCGCGAATCAGTTGCGGTCGAGGCCGAACTAATGATGCAGGGATTCGAGCGTTTGCTCGCCCATATCGCCGCATTGAGCGGCCCAACCCACTTTTGGGTGCGACGGGACGCCGCGTTTCCCGACGTTCGGGACGGATTCGTGCATGCAGTGGCCTTGCATCATAAGAATCGTACGCTACATAAGGAACTCCGGCTTGCTCAGGCGGCCATGGATCAGGACTTCACCGAAGAGAATTGGGCTCGGCTCACCGATATCAAGGCACAGATCGCCGCGATGGAAGGAACCGAGGCGACGATCGAGGGGTTTGGAGCTTCGTCCGGGCGGACTTCGCGGGCCGTGTAGGATCTGTCAGGGTTAACGGCGGATTAGCCATTGCCCCGGTAGTGATAGCGCCAGTTCTTGGAACTGGATTTCGATTCTGGCAGTTGCTGCAAGGCGTTGCATGGGCGAATCGAAGGTCTTTTCCAGGGCGCTGGAGCAAGGCTGCGACAAGTCGGGTGGCTCCGGGTACCGGATGCTGCCCTTTTTGGTGTTGGCAAACGGTTCCATTGGCGGGAATCCCCCGCTGGGTGCAGGGTTTTGGGCTGGAGCTCCCACTCAAGGCCAAGACCATGCACCAAGGCCTTGAAGTTGTTCGGAATTACTCGGGCGAGCCGGCAGGCGAATCTGAGAATTTCCGTATCGGGTTTGGCACAGGGTGCACGGATGCGCCAGTGCTTGCGGGCCGAAATCTGTGGTCCGGGAGAATTGGCAGTCGCCGGGTTCGGCCCGGCAGGGACGTGGTGCGGGATTTCGGAGCTCTACCCGGCGGGCGAGCTGCGAAATCCTGCTTGAGCGAGTGAGGGAAAGCAACGATGGCGAAAAAGGAAGCTGACAAGGAAGAAACGCCGGACACCGAAGCGCCGAGCCAGGACAGCCCCTTGCTCGACCTGTCGGATGCCGCGGTTCGCGCCTTGATCAAGCGCGCCAAGAAGCGTGGCTACGTCACGCATGAAGAGATCAACAACGTCCTGCCTTCCGATCAGGTCGACGGCGACCAGATCGAGGACGTGCTCGCCATGTTCTCCGAAATGGGGATCAATGTGGTCGAGAACGAAGAGAACGAGGAGAACGAGGAGGCTGCCCAGGCCGAGGAGGAGGAAGCTGAAGGCGGCGACCTCGTCGAGGCCACTACCTCTTCGCGCGCGATCGCTTCCACCACCACGGCCAAGGAGCCGACCGACCGCACCGATGATCCCGTGCGCATGTATCTGCGCGAGATGGGAACGGTGGAGTTGTTGTCGCGCGAAGGCGAAATCGCCATCGCCAAGCGCATCGAGGCCGGCCGTGAGGCAATGATCGCAGGGCTCTGCGAGAGCCCCCTCACCTTCCAGGCCATCATCATCTGGCGTGACGAGCTCAATGACGGCAAGATCCTCTTGCGCGACATCATTGATCTCGAGGCGACCTATGCCGGCCCGGACGGCAAGAACCCGCCAGCGGTGGCGGGCGACGGTGAAGCCGAAGGCGGCGAGTCCGAACAGCAGCAGATGGACGACGACGCCTTGCCGCCGATGGACAGCGAGATGGACGAAGACGACATGGAGAACAACGTGTCGCTCTCGGCCATGGAAGCCGAGCTCAAGCCCAAGGTGCTCGAGACCTTCGACCGTATCGCCGACGACTACAAGAAGCTGCGCCGCCTGCAGGACGTGAATGTCGAGAGCCGGTTGCAGAACCGCTCGCTCTCGCCCTCGCAGGACCGCAAGTACAAGAAGCTGAAGGAAGAGATCGTCGTCAACGTCAAGAGCCTCTCGCTCAACCAGGCCCGCATCGATGCCCTGGTCGAGCAGCTCTACGACATCAACAAGCGCCTGATCAGCTATGAAGGCCGCCTGATGCGTCTGGCCGAGAGCTATCGCGTCGACCGGACGGACTTCCTGAAGACCTATCAGGGTTCGGAGCTCGACCCGAAGTGGATCCTGCGTGTCTCCAAGCTCGGTTCCAAGGGCTGGAAGGAGTTCGTGGCCCACGAGCTCGAGACCATCAAGACGATGCGCGAGGATATCCATAACCTCGCGACCGAGACCGGACTCGAGATCACCGAGTTCCGCAAGATCGTGCATATGGTGCAGAAGGGCGAGCGCGAAGCCCGCCAGGCGAAGAAGGAAATGGTGGAGGCCAATCTGCGCCTCGTCATCTCCATCGCCAAGAAATACACCAATCGCGGCTTGCAGTTCCTCGACCTGATCCAGGAAGGCAATATCGGCCTGATGAAGGCGGTCGACAAGTTCGAGTACCGCCGCGGCTACAAGTTCTCGACCTACGCCACCTGGTGGATCCGGCAGGCGATCACCCGCTCGATCGCCGACCAGGCCCGCACCATCCGCATCCCCGTGCATATGATCGAGACGATCAACAAGATCGTGCGCACGTCGAGGCAGATGCTGCACGAGATCGGCCGCGAGCCGACCCCGGAGGAACTGGCCGAGAAGCTAGCCATGCCGCTCGAAAAGGTGCGCAAGGTGCTCAAGATCGCCAAGGAGCCGATCTCCCTGGAAACCCCGATCGGCGACGAGGAAGATTCGCATCTCGGCGACTTCATCGAGGACAAGAACGCCATCCTGCCGATCGACGCGGCCATCCAGTCCAATCTGCGCGAGACCACCACGCGCGTGCTGGCTTCGCTGACCGCCCGTGAGGAGCGCGTGCTGCGCATGCGGTTCGGCATCGGCATGAACACCGACCACACGCTGGAGGAAGTCGGCCAGCAGTTCTCGGTGACGCGCGAACGCATCCGCCAGATCGAGGCCAAGGCCCTGCGCAAGCTCAAGCATCCGAGCCGCTCGCGCAAGCTGCGGAGCTTCCTCGACAATTGATCCTTCCGAGGATCGCTCGACAAACAAAAAGCCCTCCGTGCCTGGCACGGGGGGCTTTTTGTTTGTCGAGCGATGGTTGCCTGCGAGGACCGGCCAGCGCGGCAGGCGGCTGGGACCGCGGACGTCCCGTCCGCTCTTGGAAACGCCCCGCTTGGGGATAGGAAGGGGCGGACGGGACGTCCGTGGTCCCAGCCTCGGTGCTCCCCACGCGACATGGTCTGACAATGAAAAGGGCTTCCCAACTATGGTCGGGAAGCCCTCAGACTGCTGACAAACCAGTAGCGTTTGTCAGCAGTTTTTGATTCACTGGGTCATGTTGAAGAAGCCCGGCCCCGAGCAGACAGCGATCGAGATGGTGACGCTCGATACGCTTGTTCCCAAAGATCATCTGCTGCGCAAGATC
>NZ_JAXOUF010000030.1:0-36296 GCF_034424805.1 Labrys sedimenti | reverse complement strand
CGCAATGGCGGCTGCATTACCGCAATGGCGGCCGCAGTGCGGCGGCCCAGGCCAATATCGCCGTGCCTCCGGCCGATGCCGGCGCGCCTGCCCAGGTCGAGGCGATGAGCTCGGCCCTCGACCAGCTCGCCGGGCACATCGCCACCACGCTCGGGCGGTTTTCCGAGCGCAATTAAACTACCCCGCGCAAGCGAAGTTGGTCAAATGATGCAGCCTGTGCACGGCGCTGGATATGCCTCCGATTAAGTCTCCGACGCTATAGTTCGAGGCCTTCGTGGTCCAGCTCCAGGGGAGCACTCCACCCCCCGGTCACTTCTCAGTGGAAATCAACAAGTCGGTGACCTAGCGCTCGTTGAGGCCGTCTATCGCGCCTTTTTCGTTCTGTCCTTGAGTGGGGCGGCTCGGCTTTGGTCTTCTGGCGCAACTGACCGCGGCCGATTTTCCTCGCGGGACGCCAGCGTGGGCTGAATAATTTGGCGCAACCATGGGGCAGCCGCCAGGCAAGCTCCACTTTTCGCAATACTACGCGGGCACCAGATCGTAGGAGGCCCGTAAATGTCGTGTGAGCGACTTGCATTTGCGACTGTCCTCCAAACAGACCAGATGAAAGGACATCGAAGAGCAGGTGTTGAAAGACCTCAGGCTCAGGTCATTTCTCGGAAAACTTCCTCAACGGCATGATGTTCATCGTCCAGTTAGCCTAACCGTGCCTGGAAGCAGTTCTTATCCTGGCCGACAACATCCACTTCTGCACTTGAAATGAATAATCACCGACCGCAGTCGAAGCTCGGACATTTTCCGGGCTGTCTTAACTTTTCCGGTATCGGCTGCGGCAAACATAGTTCAATGGCGGGGATAGATGCCGAATTGATGACCGTTTTCGCCGTTGAGTTTGGGGCCTTGCAAACATGAACTCAATTCATTTGTAAGATACAAACTATTAATTTGAATGATTTTTCTCCCCCGAACATTATCCTGGCGCAACCAAAAACAAGGGGAACTCCATGCATACTTTCATCCGAATTGCACTCAGCGCGGTATCTATCACTGCCGCTGTGTCCAGCGCCGGAGCCGACGAAATCTCGGTCATCAAAGAGGTCAAGGAAACCGGCAAATTAACAATCTCCAGTTCCCTTGGGTACGCTCCGTTCGAGTATATCGACGAACAGGGAAAGGCCGCAGGCCTCGATGTGGAATTGGCCACCGCTGTCGCCGAGCTGCTGAACGCCAAGCTCGACATCGTCACCATACCCTTCGCGTCGCAGATCCCCGGCCTCGCCGCTGGACGCGTCAAGGTCGGCTGGGCCACCTTCTCTGTTACCGAAGAGCGCTTAAAGCAGGTCGACTTCGTGACCTTCATGCAGGCAGGAACCGTCGTCGTGACGACACCGGCAATGAAGGATAAATTTGCTGCTAAAAACAGCCTATGTGGCGCCAGCGTGGCCGTTCAGACCGGTACGGCCGCAGACTTTGCGGCAGACAAACTCGACGCCGACTGCACGGCAGCTAACTTGCCTGCCATCAAGAAGTCGATCTATCCGGAGCAAAAGGATACGATCCAGGCCGTTCTCTCCGGCCGCGCAGAAGCCCGGCTCGATGACTCGACGTCGGCTGGCTACTATGAGGTGACCAGCGGCGGGAAGCTTGTTGTCACCGGCAACAGCTTTTACCCGACCCCGCTCGGCGTCGCGATCGCCAAGGGCGACAAGGCAACCGCGGCTATGCTCGAAGCTTCGTTTCGGAAGCTGATCTCGAACGGAACCTACGAACAGATCTTGAAGAAGTACAATATGACCACCTCGGCCTTGCCCAGGCCGGCGGTCTACACTGACGCCGCCCAGCTCGCGGAGTGACCGGCTCGCCGGCGCGCTCCCCCCCTGGCGTGCCGACCTTCACCGAATAGGAGTGCGCGCATTTCTACGCCGCACTTCAGCCCGTCGAAACGAGCGGAAGAACCCATGAATAAAGCACATCTGACGCCCGTAAAGGCATCAACCATTGATCCTGGGAAACTGACAGTCGTCCCATTGCGCCATCCGTGGCGATGGGCCGCCGTGGTTCTGGTGGTTATCGCCGTCATCATGATGGTGCGATCGGCTATCTCGAATCCGGAATTCCAATGGCCGATCGTGGCGGGCTATCTCTTCAATCCATTGGTCATGAATGGTCTCCTGCAGACCGTCGTCATTACGACCGTGGTTATGGTTCTGGCCGCCATCGGCGGAACTATCGCCGCTTTGATGATGCTGTCGCCAAGCAAGCTCCTTTCGGTGCCTGCCGCCGTCTTCGTCTGGCTGTTCCGAGGAACGCCAGTGCTCGTCCAATTGATCCTCTGGTATAACCTTTCGCTCATCGTCAAGGCATTCAGCCTTTGGCTGCCTGGCTACGGCATGGTGTTTTCAGTTGCCACGAACGATATCATGACGCCATTCTTGTCGGCTGTCGTCGCGCTGTCGCTACATGAGGCTGGATACATGGCCGAGATCATCCGCGGCGGCCTCAAATCGGTCAGTCAAGGACAGGCAGAAGCCGCCGCGTGCCTCGGGATGAAGCCGAGCCTGGCGCTTCGCCGGATCGTGCTGCCGCAAGCGATGCGGATGATTATCCCACCGACCGGCAATGAGACAATCAACCTCCTGAAGACGACTTCACTTGTCAGCATCATTGCGGTCAATGACCTGCTTTACTCCGCGCAAGCAATCTATGCCCGCACTTTCGAGACGATCCCGCTCCTGATCGTCGTCACCTTCTGGTACTTGGTCATCGTCTCGGTGATGTCGATCGGACAATACTATCTCGAACGCCACTTCAGCCGGGACGAATATCGTAACGAGGCAAGCCTCTTCAGCACGCTCTTCGGCAACGCGTTTCGGCTTCGTAGGAAGGAGGTCGCGGCATGAGCCCCCCTCTCACTCACCATGGCCGCTTCGGAGTGGCCCCTACCACGATGGTCCATGCCGCGGGTATTCGCAAATCCTACGGCCATCTTGAAGTCCTGAGGGGCGTTGACCTCACTGTGCCAGCGGGCTCGGTCGCCTGCATCATTGGACCGTCCGGATCGGGCAAGAGCACGTTCCTGCGTTGCATCAATCACCTCGAGGAGATCAATGGCGGGCTCCTGCTCGTCGACGGCGACTTCGTAGGCTACCGGCTGGAGGGTGATAAGCTCCACGAACTTCCACCGGCGGCGATCTGTAGACGCCGGGCCGACATCGGCATGGTGTTCCAGCAGTTCAACCTTTTCCCGCACATGACCGTGCTGGAGAACCTCATCGAGGCTCCAGTGCGGGTGCGGCGCGAGTCCGCCATGAATGCGACGGCCAAGGCGCTGGAGCTGCTCAAACGCGTGGGACTTGCCGAAAAGCGGAATGCTTATCCCAAGCAGCTTTCCGGCGGTCAACAGCAGCGCGTCGCCATCGCTCGGGCGCTCGCCATGAACCCCAAGGTGCTGCTTTTCGACGAGCCGACCTCGGCGCTCGATCCTGAACTCGTCGGCGAAGTTCTCGAGGTCATGAAGGATCTTGCGCGGGAAGGCATCACCATGATCGTGGTGACACACGAGATTGGTTTCGCGCGTGAGGTGGCGGACCAGCTCATCTTCATGGACGGCGGCGTTGTCGTGGAATCGGGCGATCCACGCGAGATGCTCGCCAATCCGAAGTCGGTTCGCACGCGCGAATTTCTGGCGCGGGTCCTTTAGAGACCAACGTTTTTCAACAAGGGCGCCGGCCTCAAACGCTCGCGCCCAAGGATGACGCATGACCAAAATTCACACACAAATGGCAGCTCGATTATCCGCGGGTCCGGAGCATGTCGATTTCGAGTTCGACAGGCCTCTGAGCCGGGCCGGTCTGAGCACCGCCAAATGGGAATACGAGATCGCCCGCAAAGGCGACCCCACGCTCCTTTGCTTTGGAACGGCCGAAATGGACTTTCGATCGGCTCCGCCGATCTGCGCCGCACTTGAGCAAGTCAGCAGGGCCGGGCATTTCGGATATCCTCACAAGCGGACCTCCTACTTCGAGGCCGTCATGGGATATTTCGAACGGCATTTTGATTGGCGGCTTCAGAAGGACTGGGTCGCCAGCGGCGTCAGCATCTATCCATCCATGCAGTTGATCATCGAGGAGCTGACCGCGCTCGGCGATGAGATCCTCTTTCAGACGCCGGTCCATCATATCTTCCAGGAAATAATCTCGGCGAACGGTCGGGTCGCCGTGGAAAACCCATTGATCAAGCGGAATGGCCGCTATGAAATGGACTTCGATGATCTCGCCGCCAAGATTACGGAGAGGACGAGGCTGTTCCTCCTCTGTAGCCCGCACAATCCCGTCGGGCGCGTGTGGGACCGCGGCGAGCTTGACCGGCTGAGCGCTCTTTGCCTTGCACGTGGAATCGTCGTCGTTACGGACGAGGTCTATTGCGGACTGGTGTTCGGCGGCGTGTCGTTCACACCCTTTGCCAGCCTTTCGGCCGCAGCGTCCATGAATTCGATCACATTGGTTTCCGCCAGTAAGTCTTTCAATGTGACCGGGCTCAAGCATTCGCTCGTGATCGCCGAGAATCCGGAGCTTCGCGCCGCTTACATGCACGGACTGCAGCGGACCAACCTCCATTTCGGCGGATGCATGTTCGGTCAGGCAGCTACCGAAGCTGCCTTCCGAGACTGTGACGAATGGTCAGCCGCTCTCGTTCGCTACCTAGAAGACAACTTTGCGTTCATGCAATCTATTCTGGCTGAGAAACTTCCGATCGTGACAGTGACCAAGCCCGAGGCGACCTATTTCGCTTGGCTCGATTTCAGCCGCCTTGGCCTGTCGATCGGCGAGTTGCAGCGTTTCTTCGAGGACGAGGCTCATGTCACCGTCACCTTCGGTGAATATCTCGGCACTGGCGGCGAGGGACATGTCCGCTTCAATCTCGGAACGTCGAAATCGCTAATTGAAGAAGGGCTTGAGCGCATTGTGAAGGCGTATGAGCGGCGTACGGCTTCTTGAGCAATCCATGAAGAACAATCACATGACATCTTCCTTTGAAGCGCGCATTTCCCAACTTGGCATAGTACTCCCGGTGCCGCCCAAGTCCGCGGCGAATTATGTCTCAACCCCGCCAAATTGGAAATCTTCTCTATGTTTCTGGACAGCTCTGCCTTGATACTGATGGCAAGCTCGTTGCAAAGGGACTGATTGGTTTGGATGTGTCCGTGGAGGACGGTGCACGTGCTGCGAGGGTGGCTGCGATCAATGCCATCGCCCAGGCCCGGGCCGCGCTCGGCAACTTAGACCGGATCAGGCAGATCATTCGCCTTGCCGGCTTCATCGCCGCGCCGGCCACTTTCGCCGAACATGCCCGCGTCATGAACGGCGCGTCTGATCTTATGGTCCAGGTGTTCGGCGAACAGGGCCGTCATACCCGCAGCACGATCGGCGTTGCGTCACTTCCGCTCCAGGCGGCCATAGAAGTCGAAGCCCTGATCGAGCTCCTCTAGTTCCCTGCGTCAAAACGGTTCGAAGCCAGACTGAGACGCCGATAGACCGCTTCCTTGTGCTGACGCTGAGCATCGACCACTGATTTGATGAGGCCTCGGAACCACTTATGCCCCGGATCTTCTTCCATACTCCGCTCGAAGATGAGTGAATGCGTCACATCAGGTAGCGGGATCGGCGATGAAACGATCCGGGTTTCGCTCTCTTCCGAAAGTGCGGGAAGCATTCCGTCGCCGAACACGGTGATCAGCTGGGTTCCCTTGATGATCCAGGGCGCGACCAAATAGTGGGGAATGGTGGCGACTACATGACGCGCGAGTCCCATACTCTTAAGCGCGATGTCGGCGACACCGGTCGCCGTCCCATCCGCCGAAATCTGGAGATGGGGCGAGTCAAGATAATCTTGGAGGGTGAAATCGTCGAGGAGCGGATTGCCCCGCCAGCCCGCGCAGACCATCCTGTCTCTAGAAAGCTCGATCACGCTCAATGCCCCTTCCTGCAATGTCGTATTGCCGAGAATGACGTATTCCACTTCCCGGTTCTTCAGCATTGAAGGGACGTCGGCCACTCGAGCATGCAGAACGTTCAAAGTCGCATTAGGTGCTTGACTTGAGAAGGCTTGGAATAATCCAGGCAGGAAGGTGATCGCCGTGGAGTCGGAAACTCCGACGCGGAAGTTTCTGCACGTCTCCGCTGGTTCAAAGTTGAGGTGCCTATCGACCACCGACCGGATATCAGCCAATGCGCGCGAGATGACGGTTGCCAACTCCTTTGCGCGAGGCGTCGGCTCCATCGATCCAGAATCTCTTGAAAACAGATCATCCTTAAAAATCTCACGCAATCTTCCGAGTGAATGGCTAATCGCCGACTGGGTTCGTCCCAGTCTCATCGCCGCCCGCGTAACACTTCGTTCCTGCATGAGCATGTCGAAGGCCCGCAACAGGTTTAGATCGATCTGATTAAGCGAGAATTCGCTACGAGATTGAGGCACTGTCATGTTGAAAGCCTACAATCAGTTTCATTCATAATCCATGCAATTGAAATGCGCCTTGTCGATACTAGGCAGACGGAGCGTCGGCCGGCACAGTGCTCATCTTGCTGTTCCTCCCGGCGCTCTACGCCGGGTTCCGTATCAAGCCGCCTGTAGATGACGTCCATCGAGGGAACCGCGAGACGAGCATCCCGTCATGGCGTCGGCAATGGCAGCCGAATAGGGCACGGTCTGGGAGCGGCCAAACGAGGATGCCATCGACTGTCTTATCGATTGGGAGCGAGATTGCCGAGTTGGGCTGGGCGGTGAAGAAACGGTGCGGACTGCCCCCAGACGCAGTTCTCCGCTATGATTCATTTTCGCCCATGGGTACAAACGCAAAAACCGTCCAGGTGATCAAACCTGGACGGTAATCGATTTATGACAGAATTGGTTGCGGGGGGCCGCAACCAAGGCGTACGCCATTGTACGCTACACTGCTCGAAACCACGATTTCACACGACGGATTACAACATGTGCGGCAAGTCGACTGCATTCCGCTCCAAGAATTCTTGCTTTTGTTGATTGAAACGCTGCACAGGCTCAGGTGGTTAGCCAGATACTTGCGCTCCCATTACCGGCAGCGCAGAGCACTCGGAGTGATGGCCTTCGACATGGTGCACTTCCCAGAAGTGAAGACAGCTCCAGACGGAGAACCGCTATCTGAAGAGTTTGCAACATGGTCGTCGCGACAGCCACCTTCCTTGAGCAAGATCAAGGGGCACCCCGCAAAAATCGTGTTCCCATGAGCGGAACAGTGTGAACGGACGATTTCCTGGCTGTCCTGGAGGTGTTGCCCATGGCCGTCGCAACCGGCGAAGCCGCCCTCAAGCCTGTCGACGACGCGCAGGCAGCCTTGATGCCCGAGCTTGGCGTGATGCTGCGTGCATTCTGGGTATCACCGATCCGAACAAACTTTGCCGCACTGACTTTCGCGATTGTGGTGGTCATCGCCCTGACCACCTATGGCCAGATCAAGCTCAACGAGTGGAACCAGCCCTTCTATGATGCCCTGGCGCGAAAGGATTGGCAGGAATTCATCAATCAACTCTTCCGCTTTGCGCAAATTGCCATCGCTCTGCTTGTGATGAACGTTGCGCAAGCCTGGTTAAATCAATCGATAAAAATCAAGCTGCGCGAGGGCCTTGTTCACGACCTTGTCGAGCAATGGATGAAACCGGGACGAGCTTTTCGGCTCTCCACGCGCCCGATCGGGATTAATCCCGACCAGCGCATGCATGAGGATGCACGCCACCTGACGGAACTCTCGACAGACCTGGGCATCGGCTTGCTGCAAGCCTCGGTGCTGCTTTTCAGCTTCGTCAGCATCCTGTGGGCGTTGTCGAACGGCTTTGTCTTTCACCTGGGCGCGACCACCTTGACCGTGCCCGGTTACCTGGTATGGGCGGCAGTTTTCTATGCTGGCTCGGCCTCCCTGCTAAGCTATCTGGTAGGCCGGCCGCTGGTCGGCCTGAATGCCGAACGCTATAGCCGAGAGGCGGATCTGCGCTATGGACTGATGCGTGTCAGCGAGCACATCGATGCGATCACCCTGGCGAATGGCGAGCCCGACGAGAGACGCCGGATAACGATCGATCTGGCCAAGGTCCTGGCCGCTATGAGACGGCTGGCATGGGGCCAGACGAGGCTCACCTGGATCACATCGGGTTATGGCTGGACTGCACTGGTAGCTCCGGTTGGGGTGGCAGCACCCGCGTATTTTTCCGGCTCCCTGTCATTCGGTGGGCTGATGGTGACAGTCGGCGCGTTCAACCAGGTCCAATCCTCGCTACGCTGGTTTGTCGACAATTTCAGCGTGATCGCGGATTGGCGTGCAACATTACTGCGGGTCTCAACCTTTCGACGAGCAGCGGTACGGGACGATACGGAGCGAGATGGCGTCGATCAGATTCAACTGACCGAAGGCGAACCGGGACATTACCGCCTGGATCGCCTTTGCGTCTTCGTTCCCGACGGAAGCACGCGGCTGCGGGAGGAAAGCACCACCGTCGAGGCTGGCGAGAAGGTGGCGATTGTCGGAGAGCGGCGCAGCGGCAAGACCCTGCTCTTCCGCGCCCTGGCAGGGCTCTGGTCATGGGGATCGGGCAGGATCGTACGCCCGAAAGGAGAGGCGATCACGTACATGCCTCGTACCCCCTACCTTCCTCCGGGGAATTTGCGCGAGGCCCTCGCCTACCCCGTTCCGGCCGAATCTTTTGAGACGAGGTCTTATGAAACGGCTCTCGACAGGGTCGGTCTGAAGGGGCTTGCGGCCGCGCTTGACGAACCGGGGCGCTGGGATCGCCAGCTCAATGAAGACGAACAGCAGGCACTCGCTTTTGCGCGCCTCATCCTGCACAGGCCGGCCTGGATCGTCATGGACGAAGTGCTCGACTCCGTGACGGGAGAAACACATCGGCGCTTCCTGCAAATCCTTCACGAAGACCTGAAACAGAGCGGTGTCATCCACATCGGCCGCAGCGAAGGGCACGACCATCTGTTCGAGAGAGTCCTCCATCTCGTACCAGCCAAGCGAACAGCCGAACAATCCGGGGAGCGACACACCACACAGGCTTGAACTGCCTACTCAGAGGCAAGCGAATGCCAAGGCCGCGCGGCCGGAGACATTCATTTGCGATAGATCAACGCCATTCTTTCCGATGGCCCTAAAGTGCAGAGAGGATCTTTAGGGAGAGGAACGTGACAACGGCCGTTGAGAACATCCAGGCCGGCATGGCTGCGCATCCCTGCTACGCTCCCGCAGCGTCCAGTTGCGGAATGTCCTGCGCCAGCAAGGTACCATCATCGCCAATAGGCTCGACACGGGCGGCTTCGCGCACCCAGGTCAACCGGATGCTGCGTTCGACAGAGCTGCCGCTCAAGGCCAGGAGGCCAATATGATCGAGGCCCTCGTTGACCAATTTACCAATGATCTCAAAATGCTGGCATGGCTGGCGATGCTCCTGCTCGGAGTGTGTCTCACCGTCCTTGTTGCCTACAAGGCTTCGCGACGGCGGTAAAGCGCTCTCCTGATCGACAGGAATGAACGATGCCCTATCCGACAATCGACGATCTGCCACCGATATTACGTGCAAGGCTGCCTCATCACGCGCAAGAAATCTATCGCGCGGCTTTCAACCATGCCTGGGACGGCTACGGTCGGTGCAACTCGCGCCGCCGTGAGGAAATAGCCCACCGCGTCGCCTGGGCAGCGGTAAAAACCAAATATCATAAGGGAAGGCGATCACTGGGTCTCACTAGCCGCGCCAGCACCGGTGCCCCGGCATGCGGCGCCTCCTTGATCCGTATCAAGGCCCCCTGAGGAGGCTCAATTAGAGTCGTCCTGCCGGTCGCGTGAGCTCAATCCTGGCGCGACCGCTCGGCCAGGTTCATCGGCAGGTTCCGGGCCCTCGACGATGTGCCTGGAACCCATGTGCTGCAACCATGAACGAGATCATGTCCACGCCTCTCCTGGTCAACTACCTCTTCGATGAATTGGCAATCGGGAACTCCGCCAGCCTCACGCGAACCGTCAACGATGACGATATCAGGCTTCTTGCCATGGCATCGGGCCACCGCAGTCCAGGCGATCTCGATCCCGGCATTGCGGCGGGCGATGCCCGTGGTCCCACCGTCATTCACGGCATGTGGGCAGCCAGCCTGATCTCGGCAGTGCTGGATACGCAATTGCCCGGACCCGGCACGACCTATCGCAGCCAGACGCTCGAATTCCTTCGCCCGGTATCGGCGGGAGACGCGATAACGGCCACCCTAACCGTCCAGGTGAAAAACCCCGCGGACCGCTCCGTCACCTTCGAAACGCGCTGCCTCGACCAGACAGGCAGCGAAGTGCTCGCCGGCACCACCGTCGTCATCGCACCCTCGGGAAGACTGGCACGTCGATCCGCGCTGCCCCCGAAGATATCGTTCCAGTGTCGGCGCCGGTTCGCCCCCTTCCTGCGCGAAGCACGCGCCTTGCCGCCGCTCACCACGGCAGTGGTCCATCCCTGCCAGCCGGAGGCTATCCAGGCCGCACTCGAAGCACGCGCCGAAGGCCTGATCGAACCCATCCTGGTTGGCCCTGACGCCAAGATCCGGGCCGTGGCCGAGCAGGCTGGCCTGAGCCTGGAGGGCATACGCATCGAGGCCACCGAACACAGCCACGCCGCTGCGGAGCGAGCGGTCGCCCTTGCCGCCAGCGGGCATGCCGCAGCCTTGATGAAGGGTAGCCTCCATACCGACGAATTGCTGGCGGCCGTGATCGCTCCCCAATCCGGCCTGCGTACGCAGAGACGCATCAGCCATGTCTATGTCCTGGACATACCGGCCTATGCCAGGCTGGTGGTGGTCACCGACGCGGCCATCAACATCGCCCCTACCCTCGATCACAAGCGCGATATCTGCCAGAATGCCATCGATCTGCTGCATGTGCTCGGCATCGCCGAACCGAAGGTGGCCGTTCTCGCGGCGGTTGAAACGGTGAATGCCGCCATGCCCGCGACGCTCGACGCAGCGGCACTCAGCATCATGGCGGCGCGGGGACAGATCACTGGTGCCAAGGTCGACGGCCCGCTGGCCTTCGACAACGCTGTCGATCTCGCTGCCGCCCGCATGAAGGGCATCGTCTCCCCTGTCGCGGGGCAGGCGGACATTCTGGTCGCGCCCGACCTCGAAGCGGGGAACATGCTGGCCAAGCAGTTCATCTACCTCGGAGGAGCCGACGCTGCAGGCCTCGTTCTCGGCGCCCGCGTTCCCATCATTCTCACCAGCAGATCCGACTCGGTCGACGTCCGCCTCGCCTCGATCGCACTCGCCAAGCTGGCGGCCAAGGGAAGGTCCCCTCGATGACCGACGTGCTTCTCACCAGCAATCCTGGCTTTTCCACCAGCAGGTCGAGCTTCCAAAGACAGGATCCGGCCGGCCTCGGCTTCGAAATCGAGGCCGACGACGAGAAGGCACGCAGGATCAGCACCGACACCGGCGAAACATGCGCGCCGATGATGGCGACCAATGAGGAACAGGCCATGGCAGACGAGGCCCCGACACTTCTGATCCGCGCGGAGCAAGCGATCTCTTCCGGCTTCCCGACACGGGAACCCGCAATCGGACCCGTCGCTGGAACGCCTACTTCCTGACGGGGCGGCACTATGGCATCAACAGCATCACCCGAGCATTCGCACCCCCAGTATTCGCAAGGCGAAACAGCTGCGTTCTGGATGCACTCCCCGGACGACTGGTTCAGGACGCTGGACTGCGGCGAAAACGGCCTGGCTTCGAGCGAGGCAGAAAAAAGGCTGGCGAGGTTCGGCCTCAACGCCGATCGGAACGGCCGGCACGAGACAATGCTGCATGCCATCCTGCGCCGTCTGCTGGAACCGCTTTCGCTCATTCTCTTTGGTGCCGGTCTCGTCTCCATCACGACCGGCGACGCCATTGGCGGGGCCATCATCGTCACAATCCTGGCAATCTCCATCGGGCTGGATACGTTCCAGGAGGGGCACGCGACGCGGGCAGCCGAAGCCCTCCGCCGCTCGGTCGCCCTCAAGGCCGAGGTCAAGCGCGACGGCATCTTCAAGCAGGTTGCCGTCGAGAGGGTCGTGCCCGGCGATATCGTGCGCATACGCGCCGGCGACGTCATTCCAGCCGACGCTCTGGTCGTGGAAAGTACCGCCTTTACCGCGGCCGAGGCAGCGCTGACCGGGGAACCCTATCCGGTTGAGAAGTCCCCGGGTACGGTGAGTTCAGCCAATCCGGCCGATGCCTCGAACGCAGTGTTTCGTGGTGCCGTCGCGCAAACGGGCGAGGCGATGGCACTGGTGGTCACGACTGGTAGAGCAACCATCTTCGGCGCTGCCGCCAGCATGCTAGGGGAAGCGAGCGCCCCCTCTCCCTTCCAGCGTGACCTGCGCGAATTCGGCCTGGTGATCGCTCGCTTGACCTTGGCCCTGGTTGTGCTTGTTCTGGCCGCCCGTGTGATGTTCGGCCGGCCGCCGCTCGATTCTCTTCTGTTTGCCGTCGCACTCGCCGTCGGGCTCACCCCCGAATTGCTGCCAATGATCACCACGGTAACACTCTCGCGCGGAGCGATCCGCATGGCGCGCCGCAAGGTCATCGTCAAGCGACTAGCAGCCATTCACGATCTCGGGGCCATGACCGTCCTGTGCACCGACAAGACCGGCACATTGACCTCTGCCCTGATCACGCTTGCCAAGAGCATCGACGTCCATGGCTTGCAGACGGGGCGCCCAGCCGGTCTGGCGGCAGTTGCGGCCGATCCGGGGAGGCGACCGAGGATCCCTCGATGCCGCCTTGATCGCGGCCGAACAAGAGCCCTCGCATTCCTGGACTCTCATAGGGCGTCGCCCGTTCGATTATACGCGCAGGCTGGGTTCGGTCCTTGCAAAAGGGCCGGATGGCCCAATGCTCATCGTCAAAGGCGCACCGGAGGCTGTCCTTGGCTTGTGCTCGCATGTGAAAGACGGCGCACAAATCCTGCCCTTGACGGCGGAAGGACGGGCAAAGGCGTTGGAAATCCTTCATGGCATGGCGCAGGAGGGTCTGCGTAGCATCGCCGTAGCCGCGCGTCCCTGGCCGGAGCAAAGGCAGGAAGTCACCGAAAAGGACGAACAATGTCTGACCCTGGAGGGATTTTGTGCATTTGCCGATCCTCCCAAGCCGACCGCCGGCCCCGCCATCGCCCATCTCGCGAAGATCGGTGTGCGCCTCAAGATCCTTTCCGGGGATGATCCGCTCGTCGTGCGAAGATTGGCCGGATTGGTCGGTCTCGAGGGGCAGATAGTTCTATCCGGGAGCGATATTGCCAAACTCGACGACCAGGCTCTGGCGGTGCAGGTGCGGTCGGTGGATGCCTTTGCAAGACTGACGCCCGATCAAAAATCTCGTATCATCAAGGCGTTGCAACAATCGAAGGCGATCGTCGGCTATCTCGGCGACGGCATAAACGATGCGCCCGCCCTGAAAGTCGCCGATATCGGCCTGTCGGTCGAGGGAGCCACCGGGGTCGCCCAGGCTGCCGCGGACATGATCCTGCTGGCTTCCGATCTCGAGGTCGTCGCCGCCGGCGTGGAAGAGGGGCGACGAACATTTGCGAACATCCTCAAATATGTCCGCATGGGTGCCAGTTCGAATTTCGGCAACATGCTCTCCATGGCGCTGGCATCCATTTTGCTCCCTTTCCTGCCCATGTTGCCGACCCAAATTCTGTTGAACAACCTACTTTATGACCTGTCGGAAATCGGCATTCCCTTCGACCAGGTCCGCCGCGAGGCAATCGCCGAGCCTCAGGTCTGGGACATGGGCGGATTGCTGCGTTTTGCCGCCCTCATGGGTCCCCTGTCCTCCCTGTTCGATTTTCTCACCTTTGCTGTCTTGCTGGCGATCTTCCACGCCACCCCCGACGAGTTCCGAACCACATGGTTCCTGGAATCGATGGCCACGCAGATCTTGGTGATCTTCCTGATCCGTACCGCCGGACGCCCCTGGCGCAATCGGCCAAGTCCGATGCTGGCGGCTTCGTCCCTGTTTGCCCTGCTGGTCGCGCTCGTCGTGCCCTTCACACCACTCGGCCCGTGGTTCGGCTTCGTCGCACCACCCCCAGGTCTGCTTCTGGCCACGGCCGGCATCGTCATCCTCTATCTTGTTTGTGTCGAGCTGCTGAAGCCCCTGGCCATCCGCAGACCATCGAAACCTGCCAGCCGCGTCGGACCCATGCCAATCGCTGCAAGCAATGCGCAACGGTCCTCTCCTAGATGAGCCAGCCGGATTTCAGCTCGAATCCGCCAGGGGATTTGATCCCCCTCAAGGACAGAGGAAGCGAGACTTGAGAAAAGAACGGCGGACAATGCAGTTGTCGCCAGGGAGGCCCGACATGAACGACCCCATCAAGGAACTGAAAACGCGGACGGGACTTGCAATCCGGATCAGGCCTGTCACGCCCGGCGACGCCACCGTCCTGAGCGACTTGTTTCATCATCTGCGCAAGGAGGATCTACGGTTCCGCTTCCTCTCAGCCATCAGCGAGGTGGGCTCGGAATGGATAAGCAAGATGGCAAATGCCGATCACGACCGCGTCGAGACCTTTCTTGCCTTCGATCAGGCCAGCAATATGGCAGTCGCCACCGCCATGCTGGTCCGCAGCGACGACGGTCAGCGCGGCGAGGTCGCCATCAGCGTCCACGGCGACTACCGAAACCGGGGAATTGGCTGGGAACTGCTGAGCTTCGTGGCCGAGCAGGCGCGACGGCGCGGCATGCGCCGGATCGAGTCCCTCGAGAGCCGAGCCAACTACGACGCCATTGAACTGGAGCGCAACATGGGCTTTAGCGTCGCACCGGTGCCAGGCGATTCCACGTTGGCCCTGGTCTCCATGGACCTTGGAACGACTTGAACCGCCGGATGCGGAAACGGTCGAGAATGCTCCTAGAGCAAAGTGCGATTTCCCGGAATCGCACTTTGCTCTCTAACTCTTTGTTTTGACGTGTTTTCTTAATCGAGAAGTCAATCAACTTTTCTGGAAAACGCTCTATGAGGGGGCGTCCTCCTTTGCCAATGCCTTGCGCAAGCGTCGGATGATCACGCGCCTGGCACGTTCGTCCGCAGCCTGTGCCGTGGTCTGGCTGATGTCCAACAAAAGCTCGGACAATTCGTTGTTCCAGTCGAGCCGCCCGGAATTCTCAGGCGCAATGCGTGGCGGATGCGGTCGGTCGAGGCGTTGCCCAATTCCGCCATCCAGCAAGAAGACCTCGTCGATCGATGGCACCAATACGGGCAACCCGGGCTGGGCACCCGCCAGGCTGTTCTTGAAGGCGGCGATGGCCTCGCGCTCGCCATGGATCAGAAAGACGTTGCCCGCGACAGGCAGCCGCGCCTGCAGCCATGACAGCAGTTCTCCTGCATCGGCATGGCCGGAATACAGATCGATGGATCGGATGCGGGCGCGGATCTCCACCTCCTCGCCCATCAGTCGCACGCGGGAGGTGCCGTCGAGAAGGAGACGACCGAGTGTGCCCTGGGCCTGGTAACCCACGAGCAAAACCGTCGCCTCCTCCCGCCACAGCCAATTGCGAAGATGGTGACGGATGCGTCCCGCCTCGCACATGCCGCTGGCGGCAATGACGATGTGGAAGTTACGGAAGCGGGAAATGGCCTTGCTCTGCTCCACGCTCTCGGTGAAATGAACATTAGGGGCCTGCAAGGCCGAGGTCAGAGCCTCGCCGCTGGGCATCTGGTCGACATATTTCGCGAATACGCCGCTGGCCGCGGTCGCAAGGGGAGAATCGATGAAGATCGGCGCCCTCGGCAATTCATTCGCATTCATCAGGCTGACCAGATCGACCAGCAGTTCCTGCGTTCGTTCGACGGCAAAAGACGGGATCAGCAAGGCCCCGTTCGAGCGCGCGGCCTCCTTGACCTCGCGGCTCAGCAGGTGCCGTCGTTTTTCGGTCGAGGCATCGGCTCGATCCGTATCACCATAGGTCGACTCGCAGACGACATAGTCGCAACCTGCAGGAGCTTCGGCATCGGCCTGCAACAATTTATGGCCGGGCCCGAGGTCACCGGAAAACAGCAGTCTCGTGATCTTGCCGGCCTCGTCCGTGATCTCGACCTCGATCGAAGCCGAGCCGAGTAAATGGCCTGCGTTCCAGAAGCGAGCCCTGATCCCGTTGGCGATGCGAAGCCAGATCTTGAAGGCGGCAGGCCTGAAGAGAGCCAGCGTGGCAGTGGCATCCTCCACGGTGTAGATCGGCGTGACGGTCGGCAGGCCACGACGCCGGTTGCGCATGTTGAGTTGCTGGACCTCCGCCTCCTGGATATGGCCCGAATCCGGCAGCATGACCGAGCACAGGTCAAACGTGGCCGCCGTCGCGAAGATCGGTCCGGTAAAGCCCTCGCGCATGAGCTTGGGCAGCAGGCCGCTATGATCGATGTGAGCATGGGTCAAAAGAACCGCACCGATGCTGCGGGCATCGAAGGGAAACGGGCGGTAATTGAGTTCCTTCTCAGTCTTGGATCCCTGGAACAAACCGCAATCGACCAGAACCTTGGCCTTGGGCGTTTCGATCAGAAAGCACGATCCGGTTACAGTCTGTGTGGCGCCGAAAAAGCTGAGGCGGGGAAAACTCTTGGGACCCGAGGAGGGAGCCTCCGACATGTCGCTATTGCCCTGTTTTTCAAATACCCGAAGAACGTAGACCCCCATCGGAACACGGGTCTTGCGGTAGATCAAAGCAACCCGGACTGACCAAAGCCGGGCGGCCGCCTTTATCTCGACACGCCGCCTCCGTGTTGCCTGGCAAGGGCTACACGCCGGAATCGCGCAGAACGGCGCACAGCCTTGACGCAGATCAACGTCGGTTTCGTCGAAGGCATCCATAGTGAACGAAACCAGAGGTCATCCCTGTGCCCCCGGCGTAGGAGACCTGTCGAAATCGGTAGGCTTGATGTCGTCATCCTTCTTCCCTTGACGCAACAGAGGCCTGAACAGGCATTTCCGGAGAGCGCGCGTGAGTGGCGGTTTGATCGAAGTGACGTCCAACGGGGAGCGATACGCCATAAACCCCAATCAGGTGAAATATATCAGCCTCGACGGTGACGGAACGTCCTATGTGTCATTTGGAGAACGGCACGGCCTGACGCTCAGCATCCCCTACGACGAACTGATCGCGCGACTGAATGACTGGATGCGACGGGAACCCGACATCGTGCCGATCGGATTGCCAGCGGCGGAATGAGCCGGGCGATTGCATGGCGGCCATCCGAGAGATTGGAGGCAATGAGCATGGCACGGCAAAAGTTGCCCGCGGTGCGATTGGAGCAGCTGTGTCTGCAAGAGATCCGCAAGATAGCCGGTCTGCATGCGACGCAATCGGTGGCCGTCAAGCCGATGCGCTCCGGTGAACATTCCGGAAGGCGCCCATGGACTGTCGCTGACATCGAGCCCGATCCAGGAGGCGTGTTGACCTGGCAGCAAGCATTGAATGCCGTCCTGCCGCTACAGGGCAAATATGATCTGGAATGAAACCCAGGGGGTATCGGGCAGTATCGACCAAAGTCGACATTCGCATACATTTCCGCCCCCCCGATCATGGACGATGCAATGAAGGCCATGGTGCTTCATCAGACAGGACAGCCGCTCCGATTGGAGGTCCGTCCCGATCCAACGCCTTCTTTCGGCGAAGTCAGAGTGAAGGTCGAGGCTTGTGGCGTCTGCAGGACGGACCTGCATGTGGTCGACGGTGAACTGCCCGACCCGAGAACACCGATCGTCCCCGGACATGAGGTGGTTGGAATCATCGACTGTGTCGGCAAGGGCGTGACAGGGCTGGATATCGGCACACGCGTGGGCGTTGCCTGGCTCGGGCACACATGCGGCCGCTGTCCCTATTGCACGTCCGGCCATGAGAACTTGTGCGATGAGCCCGCCTTCACCGGCTATTCGCGCGACGGGGGATTTGCCACCCATGTCCTGGCGGATGCGGCCTTCGTCTTTCCCCTGCCACGATGCGAGGATCCTGTCGCCACGGCTCCCTTGATGTGTGCCGGCCTGATCGGCTGGCGCTGCCTGCGTATGGCCGGCGACGCACAGCGCCTCGGTCTCTATGGCTTCGGAGCCGCTGCCCACATTCTTGCCCAGGTGGCCCGCTGGCAGGGGCGGGACATTTTCGCTTTTACGCGACCGGGCGACGACAATGCCCAGACGCTTGCCCTCTCGCTGGGCGCGGCCTGGGCGGGGGGATCCAATGAGCTTCCGCCTCAGCCCCTGGATGCTGCCATCATCTTTGCCCCTGTCGGTGAACTCGTACCCCAGGCGCTGCGCGCTGTCCGCAAGGGCGGCAAAGTCGTCTGCGGCGGAATCCATATGAGCGACATACCGCAATTTCCCTACCGTATCCTGTGGGAAGAACGGCAGCTCGTTTCAGTCGCCAACCTGACACGGGCCGACGCCGAGACATTCCTGGAAATCGTGCCGAAGGCGGGTATCCGGACAACGGTCACCACCTACGCTCTGGAGCAGGCGAACGAAGCGCTCGCGGATCTGCGAGCCGGGCGCTTTCAAGGCGCGGCGGTCCTGGTGCCTTGATTCCATCCCAGCGCGGCCGTTCCTGCCGATCGGTTTCGACGCCGGCTCCCGACGACATGCAAACATCCTTGCGCCGAGCCGGCAAGACCGGCCGCCAGAACCGGTTCGCATGCAAACGACCAGCGTTTGATCTGCATCAACCGGGTGCCACCCAACTGAAGGTAACGAGGATGGATAGGCGCCCGCCGGCGCACAATTCATTCAGGAGCACATTCGTTGCGCCAGCCCCTTCGACTTTGTGTTCTCGCCGCTGTTGTGGCCGCCGGATGCACGACAAGCGGCATGTCCTCGGCTGCCGACCAGAAACCCAGCATCAGTGACCGTCTGCGCAGCCTGTGGAACGGGACTGGCAAGGACGCCCTGCCCGCCGACATCGCTTCCTCGAACGGACGCATCGAAGCCGAACATGTATTGGTCGCAGCGAAATTCGCCGGGCGCGTGGCGCAGGTCCTTGTCGAGGAAGGACAGACCGTCGAGGCAGGTTCCGTCGTTGCCCGCATGGACGTCTCCGACTTGCAGGCACAGCTCACCGGCACGCAGGCGCAGGTCCGGCGTGCCGAAAAAACCATCGCCGAGGCCGAGGCCGCGCTGGCGCAACGCGAAAGCGAACTCGTCCTCGCCCATCAGGAACTTGACCGCGCCTCCACCCTCGCCGCACGAGGGTACGGCACGACACAGCAACTGGACCTGCGGCGCAGCCAGCTCAATGTCGCGGAGGCGGCAAAGAAGGCCGGCATCGCCAATCTCGATGAAGCCAATGCGGCGGCAGATGCCGCCCGGGCAGAGGTTGCCCGCGTCAGCTCGCTCGTCGAAGACGCCATTTTGACGGCGCCACGACGCGGCCGCATCGAATATAAGCTCGTCCAATCGGGAGAGATCGTCGCAGCCGGTGCGCCGGTCGTCACTCTGCTCGACCTGTCGGACGTCTACATGACGATCTTCCTGCCCTCGCGGGCCGCGGGACGCCTGGCCCTGGGCGACGAAGCTCGCATCATCCTCGACGCGGCCCCCGACTATGTCGTACCGGCCACCGTGAGTTTTGTTGCCACGGATGCTCAGTTCACCCCCAAGGCGGTCGAGACGGCCGATGAACGGGAAAAGCTGATGTTCCGCGTCAAGCTGAAGATCGCACCGACCCTCCTGAAGCAATACGAGGCTCAGGTTAAGACGGGCGTGCGCGGCGTCGCCTATGTGCGGACCAGCCAGACGGTGGCCTGGCCAGATCGCCTTGTGGTGAAGCTGCCGCAATGACCGAGCCTGTCATCGAGTTGCGGGACGTCGTCCATCGCTATGGGCGGCATGACGCCCTGAGCCACGTTTCCTTGGCCATACCTGCCGGCTGCATGGCCGGCCTGATTGGCCCCGATGGCGTCGGCAAATCGACCCTGCTTGGCCTCGTGGCGGGGGTCACACGCCCCCAGCAAGGCCAGATCCGGGTTTTGGGAGGCGATATTCGGTCCACCGAGCAATTGCGCCTCAATCGCTCGCGCATTGCCTATATGCCCCAGGGCCTCGGCCGTAATCTCTACCCGACCTTGAGCGTGGCCGAGAACCTCGACTTCTTCGGCCGGCTTTTCGGCCAGGGCTCGAGCGAACGCAGCGCGCGTATTGCACAATTGCTGGAGGTGACGGGGCTGGCGGCATTTCGCGACCGGCCGGCGGCCAAACTATCCGGCGGCATGAAGCAGAAACTCGGTATTTGCTCCGCCCTGATCCACGACCCCGAACTGATCATTCTCGACGAGCCGACGACCGGCATCGATCCGTTGTCGCGGCGCCAGTTCTGGAGTCTGATCGAACGCCTGCGGGAGGACAGCCCTCACCTGAGTGTCCTGGTGGCAACCGCCTATATGGACGAGGCCGAGCATTTCGATTGGCTGGCAGCCCTGGATGCAGGGCGCGTGATCGCGCAAGGCTCGCCGAACGACATCAAACGACAGGCCGATGCCCCGAGCCTGGAAGCCGCTTTCGTTGCTTTGCTGCCCGACGCCGGCGGCAAGGGCGAGCTGGCGATTCCTCCGCGCCCGGCTGCCCCGGAAGATGGCCCGGCAGCAATCGAGGCTTCCGGCCTCACCCGTCGGTTCGGCGATTTCACGGCCGTCGACCACGTCAGCTTCCGCATCGAAAAGGGCGAGATCTTCGGATTTCTGGGCTCGAATGGAAGCGGCAAGAGCACCACCATGAAGATGCTCACCGGGCTTCTGCCCGCGAGCGAAGGCGAGGCGCGCCTGTTCGGTCGCCCTCTGGATGCCGGCGACATGCAAACGAGACGCCGGGTCGGCTACATGTCACAGGCCTTCTCGCTCTACGGCGAACTGACGGTTCGCCAGAACCTCATCTTGCATGCCCAGCTCTTCGGTCTCACGCGTGCTGAAATCCAACCACGCGTGGCGGAAATGCTCACCCGCTTCGATCTCCAATCCGTCGCCGACACCGGCCCCGAAAGCCTGCCCCTCGGCATCCGTCAACGTCTGCAGCTCGCCGTTGCGGTGATCCATCGCCCCGAAATCCTGATCCTGGACGAACCTACGTCGGGAGTGGACCCGGTGGCGCGTGACGGATTTTGGCGCTTCTTGCTGTCGCTCTCGCGCGAGGAAGGTGTCACCATCTTCCTGTCCACGCATTTCATGAACGAGGCTGAGCGCTGCGACCGCATCTCCTTCATGCATCAAGGCAAGGTGCTTGCAGTCGGAACGCCGTCGGACTTGAAGGCAGACAGAGGCAAGTCGAACCTGGAGGACGCCTTCGTCGAGGTGCTCGAGCAGGCCGGTATGGCGAGTTCGATCGGCAAGGCTCGGACGCTGGCTCCGGCCAGGGCAGCATCCATCAGGCCTAGGCGGCTGGATGGGCGTAGACTATGGGCCTATGCCCGGCGCGAGACGCTGGAGATCATGCGTGACCCGCTGCGCCTCGCCTTCGCTCTGATAGGCCCGGTTCTGCTCCTGCTCACTTTCGGATACGGCATCTCCTTCGACGTGGAGAAGATCCCCTACGCCGCTTTCGATCAGGATCAGTCCGCACAGAGCCGGCAGTTGCTCGAGAGCTTCGAGGGTTCCCGCTACTTCGCCCAGCAGCCCGCCATCCGGTCGGCTGAGGAGCTCGAAACCCGGATGCAGAGCGGGGAGCTGAAGCTGGCGATCGAGCTCCCATCCGGATTCGGCAAGGACCTGACGCGCCAGCTCACCCCGCAAATCGGTGTCTGGCTGGATGGGGCCATGCCCTTTCGCGCAGAAACCACGCGCGGCTATGTCACGGGACTGGCAACGGCCTACCTCACCGATGCCGCAATGCGGCAGGGAGGGCGAGCGGCACCCGCCTACCCGATCGGGATCGAACCGCGTTTTCGCTACAATCAGGCATTCCGGAGCGCCAATGCCATCGTTCCGAGCGTGATCGTGTTGATCCTGGTGCTCATCCCCGCGGTGATGACGGCCTTGGGCATCGTCAAGGAGAAAGAAACCGGATCGATCGCCAATTTCCAATCGACCCCCGTCACCAAGATCGAATTCCTTCTGGGCAAGCAGTTGCCCTATGTCGCAATCGCCTTCATCAGCTGCCTCACCTTGATCACGCAGGCAGTCTATCTCTTTCAGGTCCCGCTGCGCGGGTCGCTTCCCACTTTACTGGCGGCGTCCTTCGCCTATGTGCTGGCCACCACCGGCTTCGGCCTGTTCGTGTCCAGTTTCGTGCGCAGCCAGGTCGCGGCCATCTTCGCCACCGCTATCATTGCGATCATTCCCGCCGTCAACTTCTCGGGCCTGCTCGTGCCTGTCTCCTCCCTGTCGGGCGGTGCCCGTCTGATGGGCCTCGCCTTCCCGGCCGCCTGGTATCAGCCCGTCAGTGTCGGCGTGTTCGCCAAGGGGCTGGGCTTCGGGGACCTCTGGCCCAATCTCGCCGTCCTCCTGCTGTTCGGGCTGGCCTTCATCGCAGCCTCCGTGCTCGCACTGCGCAAAAGAGGAGCCTGACATGGGCCGTCTCACCGCGATATGGAGGCTCGGCATCAAGGAACTCTTCAGCCTGAAAGCTGACCCCGTTCTGGTTGCCTTGATCCTCTACACCTTCACCTTCGCCGTCTACACGGTTGCCACCGGCGCGACCTTCGAAGTGAAGAATGCTTCGGTCGCCGTGGTCGACGAAGACCGCTCCGCCCTGTCTTTTCGTCTGCGCGACGCTCTGCTCAAGCCTTTCTTCGAAGAGCCGGTTGTCATCGATGCCGACGAAGTCGATCGCACGATGAATGCCGGACGCTTCGTATTCGTCGTCGAAATACCCCCGAATTTCGAACGGGATGCCTTGGCCGGGCGTCATCCGTCGGTCCAGCTCAACATCGACGCAACGGCCATGTCCCAGGCCGGGAATGGTGCCTCCTACATCCAGGCCATCATCTACGAGGAAGCACGCAAGGCCCTGCCCAGCGCCGACAATCCGGCCCCGATCGACCTGGTGGTCCGGGCCAAGTTCAATCCCAACCTGCAATCGGCCTGGTTCACGGCCGTGATGCAGGTGATCAACAATGTCACGATGCTGGCGGTCATCCTCACTGGCGCCGCGCTGATCCGCGAAAGGGAACACGGCACGATCGAGCATCTGCTCGTGATGCCCGTCACCCCATTCGAGATCATGCTGGCCAAGATCTGGGCGAACGCGCTGGTTATCGTCGTCGCAGCCAGCCTCTCGCTCCTGATCGTCGTCGAGCGCCTTCTGGGCGTTCCGGTCGCAGGATCGCTCTGCCTGTTCGTCGGGGCGAGCATCGTCTATCTGTTCTCAGTCACCGCGCTGGGCATCCTGATCTCCACAGTCTCCACCTCGATGGCGCAATTCGGCTTGCTGGTGATGCCGATCCTGATCGTCATGAACCTCCTGTCCGGGAGCACGACGCCGATGGAGAGCATGCCCGAATGGCTCCAGACCGCCATGCAGTTCACTCCCTCGCCGCATTTCGTCAGCCTGTCCCAGGCCATCCTCTATCGAGGTGCCGACCTCACCATCGTCTGGCCCCAGCTCGTGGCCTTGACCGTGATCGGCGTCGTCTTCCTCTTCATTGCGAGCATACGCTTTCGCAAGGCGCTGCTGGCGGCTCAGTAAGGCACTGCGACCACACGGTCGGGCCGCATCAGGCGGGCGAAAACGATCTGCTGTTCTGTTCGGCGAACCTCACCGCAGCTCCTCATTCCCCGACCCCTCCCGCGATCGCCCCGAGCTTCTGGGCCTCGCACAGAAGGCGATATTTGACCCGCGTCGCCTGCAGATCCCGATACCAGGTGACAAGATCGCCCCACGGATCGTTGATCCTGCTTAGTCCCGAGAGGAAAGCGACCACCGTACCTATCTCGATTTGCCCGATAACGACGAAATAGCCTCCCAGTGCCAGGATCGCCGTCACGCCGAGCTGGGTCATCAGATTCATCAGGAAATTCATGGAGAACTTGAGCTTGTAGATGGCCATGTTCTGCATGAATATCGTGTGGATGCGCGTGTGCTGACGGCCGTCGCCGTCAATTGCTCCCCCTGCGCCCACGATTGCACCGCTCATTTCACGCAGCACACCGACCCTCATCTGCACCCGCCGGTTGATGGCGTTCTGCATGAGCGGCACGAAACCGATCTGCGGAAAGAATACGAACACGACGAGGAGCGCCATCAATGGCTGCAGATAGAGGAGATATCCAACGACGGAAATCAGGACTCCGGCCTGCAGAACTGGCTCTGAAAAGGCCTCGCCCACAAATCCGCCGAGCGGATCCGCCTCCTCCAGAACGATCGAAAGCTGAATGCCTTCGGTCAGATCCGGCACCGGCGTGATCGTACCGCCCTCTCCCGTCACGAATACGGACTGGCGCAATGCCCGGACGGCCCTCTCGCCCACCCAGTTCCTATAGATGTTGAGGCACAGCTTCACCAAGCCTTCCGCGATGCTGATGCCCAAATAAAGGCCGGCCAGCATGAGGATAGGGCGATAGATCCCGCCGCGAAGCGCATCGTTGACGACCCGCCTTTGCACCTCGAGGGAGGAAGTGCCGACCGCGAACAAAAGGATCGACAGAGCCGTGATCCACAACTGATGGGCACCGCTCACTTGCCAGATGAAGCGATACAGACTGCGTGGCATGCCCCCGGCCTCATCGACGTTGCCTCGGCCGGATTCAACGGCATGGCCTGAGCTTTCCATCTGCAAATGTGCACCAGACATAGGCGAGCCCCCTGCACGGATGATTGATAGGCCGTCACCGGCAGTACGATGCGGCGTTCGATGAAAGGCCTCTCGCCTGTCCAGGCATTGGCGCCAAGAGGTCAGCCAAAAGCCGCCTGGCCACGCGCCCCATGAAAATAGGCTTTGACCCAGGGATCTTGAGAGAGGAGCATCGCCTCCAAACCGCCGCTGGCGACAATCCTGCCCTTCGCCATCGCTACAATCCGGCTGCACACATTGCGCAAGCTGTCCAGGTCGTGGGTTACCATGAAGGTCGTCAGCTTCATGGTGTGATGCAGAACGGAGACCAATGCGTCGAAATCGCCCGCTCCGATCGGATCGAGACCCGAAGTAGGCTCGTCCAGAAAGACGATTTCTGGATCGAGAGCCAGAGCTCGAGCTAGCGCGACGCGCTTTGCCATACCACCGGAGAGTTGAGCAGGGTATTTGTCGGCCGCATCCACCGGCAACCCCACCATCTTCAATTTGTACATGGCGAGTTCATCCATCAGGTGGCCGGAAAGATCGAGAAACTCGCGCATCGGCAATTGGATGTTCTCCCTCACCGTCAGGGAAGAGAACAAGGCCCCCTGCTGAAACATGATTCCGCATCGAAGGCCCAGATCCCGTCGCCCCTCGGCATCGAGCGCGTCGAGATTGAGTCCCAATATCTCAATGCTGCCGGCCCGCTTGGGCACCAGCCCTACGATGCTTCGCAACAGGACGGATTTGCCCGAGCCGGACGCCCCGATCAAACCGATGATTTCGCCTTCACAAATATCGAGGTCGACGTGATCGAGAACGATCCTGTCCCCAAAGCCAACCACGAGATCGCGCACCCTGATGGCGACCTTGGCCCGCGGCTTGGACTGGATCATGGTTCTTCCTCGACGACCGCAAACCACGACGCCCGGAGTGCGACGACTCCGTCGGCCTGACAGCCCGTGAGGACCTCCGACCAAGGCCAGCCATGGGCGCCAGCGACATCGACAAGACGCGTCAATCGTGGTGCACCTGCCTGTTTAGGGCTGGAGCGCGGGCTCGGCTTTGATTCAGCGCAAGCTCTGCAGCTTCCGGAGCTTCCGGATTGGCGCTGAGAGCCGCGATATTTGACCTCCGGATATTTCCCTTGAGCCAGATCAACGCAATGAAAGCTCGAAGAAGCAAGGCTGGCATCATTCCGCTCGGGCACGCAGAGAGCATGGATTCCCGTAATCAGGAGGGTTCAATGAAAGCCGACATTTCCTCGACCCAGCCACTGGAAGCCGGAGCCTCCGTTCGCCCGGACAATTACAAGACCCTTGCCGTCCACCTCGATGGCAGCGAGGAGGACGAAGTTCGCCTCTCCCATGCCGAAATGCTGGCGGTGACTTTTGACAGCCATCTCACCGGCCTTTTCACCAGCCTCTTGCCCGATATTTCAATTTATGCCGGCGAGATGGGTACGGGCGTCAGCATGGACATGGTGGACCAGATCCAGCAACGCGCTACTGCCGCGATCGAACGGCTGCAACCGCGCCTCGAGCGCCTTTCCGTCACCAGCGAAATCCGGCGCATCGAGGATGCCGCGGGATGGTTATCCTCCCTTCTGGCAACGCAAGTCCGAACCACCGACCTGTTCATCGGCAGTTGCCCGCGCAAGGACGAGGCAGACACCGATTGGAGGCATTTGATCGAAGCGATATTGTTCGAAAGTGGCCGGAGCGTCTATCTGGCGCCGCCCGGACAACAACCCAGGCAGCCGATCCGGACCGTGCTCATCGGCTGGACCGACACCAAGGAAGCCAGCAGGGCCGTCGCGGAGGCGCTCCCCCTCCTCAGGCTGGCATCGCTTGTCAAAGTCGTGACCGTCGAGGAGGAAAGGCAAAAAGCCGACCTCGATGAGGATGTGGGTCTGGCGGATATTGCGACCTATCTGGTACGGCATGGTGTGGAAACGGTGGTGGACGTTCTTCCCCTTACTGAGGACGTGACGAGTACACTCCTGCAGGAAGCGCACCGCATCTCAGCGGATCTGATCGTCGCCGGCGCCTACGGGCATTCACGCCTGCGGGAATGGATCATGGGCGGCACAACCGTTGAACTCATCGAGAAAACAGATGTTCCGCTCCTGATGGCTCACTGACGGAGACATTCGAAAACCGGCATTCAGCGCAACACGTGCTGTTTTCCGATGCCTCGATCCGGCTTCGCCTGCAGGCCACTCCATGGTTCACGACCTCTCCTCAACCGCCCGATGCACCGCAGATGCCAAGGAAGCATCTGCCCCGTCGATAAAGCCCGACCTGTCTCGGATGGCTTCCGTAGCGCTTGCCACGCTTCCCGCGGCTGCGCTGCTGGCAGGATTGGTTGCTTTCCTGCTGGAACGTTTGCAGGTCGCGCACACCCTATGGCTGGCCGGCACCGTACCGGTTCTGATCGTCCTTGCGATCACCATCCTGCGCGGCCTGGTGCGAGGGAATGTCGGGCTGGACATTATTGCGGCTCTGGCGATGGCGGGCGCGATCTGGGGCGGCGAAGCCCTGGCCGGCGTCGTCATCGCCTTGATGTTTGCCGGCGGCCAGGCCCTGGAGCAATTCGCGCAGGGCCGCGCGAGTTCGGCCATGACGGCCCTGCTCAGCCGGGTCGCTCGCAGCGCCCAGCTTTATCAAGGTGATCGTCTCCAAACGGTGCCGATCGAATCCCTATTGCCTGGCGATCGGATCCTGGTGCGCCCCGGAGATGTCCTGCCCACCGATGGTCTGCTGATCGGGCCCGATGCGACCTTGGACGAGTCGGCCCTTACCGGGGAAGCCATGCCGGTGCGAAGGCTTGCCGGCGATGCCCTTTCGAGCGGCATCGTGAACGCGGGGGCCGCCTTCGATCTGCGGGTTTCCAGGCCTGCACGAGAGAGCACATACGCCGCAATCCTCCGCCTCGTTGAGGGCGCCCGTCAATCCAAGGCCCCCATGGCGCGGATGGCCGATCGTTACGCCATCGGTTTCCTCATGCTGACCCTGGGGTTGGCCGGGCTGGCTTGGTGGATCTGGGACTCTCCTCACCGCGCGCTCGCAGTCCTCGTCGTGGCCACCCCTTGTCCGCTCATCCTCGCAGTGCCGGTTGCCCTGGTCGCCGGCATGTCACGCTGCGCCAAGCGCGGCGTAATGGTCAAGACCGCTGGTACACTCGAGACATTGGCCCGGATCCGCACCGTGCTGTTCGACAAGACAGGAACGTTGACACGCGGCTATCCGTCGATCGCGCGGATCGAACCCGAGCCATCCGTGAGTGTGGAGCAATTCCTGCGTATGGCCGGCTCGGTCGGTCAGGCCTCTCATCACGTCATGTCGCAGGCCCTGGTCGAAGAAGCACGCCGGCGCACTATCGACCTCATTCCGCCTGATAAAGTCCATGAGAGCCCAGGAAACGGCGTGGAAGGATTTGTCGAGGAAGCTCGCATCCGGATCGGACGCCTGGACTTCGTCGAGCCTGATGCTGGGGCCGAGAAGACTTCATCGGTGCCGATGGGCCATGCTGCACTCCACGTTTCCTCGAACGGACATTATGTCGGCCGGGTTCTGTTCAAAGACGAGCTGCGCCCCGATGCATATTCGACCCTCGATGCATTTCGTACCAATGGGATCGAGCGTATTGTCCTGCTGACCGGCGACCGCGCCGACATCGCCCGGCCCCTGGCGGCGTCGCTCAAGCTGGACGATGTCATCGCGGACGCAACGCCGCAGGACAAGGTGGCTGCCGTAGCGGCGGAAAGGCGCCACGCCCCCACGATGATGATCGGAGATGGCATCAACGATGCCCCCGCTCTCGCTTCCGCCGATGTGGGCACCGCGCTCGGGGCAAGAGGCGCCGTCGCCGCCTCCCAGGCGGCCGACGTCGTAGTGCTCGTCGACAGGATCGAACGTGTTGCGGAAGCGCTCGCCATCGCACATCGCACCCGCCGAATTGCCCTGCAGAGCGTACTGATCGGCATGGGGCTCTCGCTGGTCGGCATGGTGAGCGCGGCGTTGGGGTATCTCGACCCCGTAGCTGGCGCCTTTCTTCAGGAGGCGATCGATCTTGCCGTCGTGCTCAACGCCCTGCGGGCCTTGCGACCGGCATCGCCGGCCACGAACCGGCCGGCCTGACAGACCTGTCTCGACGATTCATTCCTTCGAGACATCGATCTGAAAAAAACGCGGTCACCTCGGCGCAGAGTGGCGGTCATGCCCGAGTTGCTCTGCCAATCGTTCGAGGAAAGGTCGCTGAGCAGGCAGGATCTTGCTACGTCCCTCCGCCATCGCGAACCACTGCGCCTTGTCCGCCTCGGGAAACTGCATGAGGCGCCGACTGCGAGGCGGCCACTCCATCTCGAACATATTGCTGCGCAGTTCGCCGGGATCAAAATCACCTGCCACCGCCCAGGCAACGATGCGCTTGCCGCTGGAGTAATGGATTTCACCCAAGTCGATCGGCACGGCCTGGGGGCATGGCATCCCGAGTTCTTCCTCAAACTCACGCAAGGCAGCGCCGTAAGCATCCTCGCCGACATCGTATTCCCCTTTGGGGATCGACCAGGCCTGTTCATCTCGTTTCGCCCAGAACGGCCCTCCGGGATGAACGAGAAGAATTTCGATGTCGCGGTCGTCGCCTTTCAACCGATAGAGCAAGATCCCGGCACTCCTCTTCGCCATCGGTTCATAGGTCCTTTGCGCAAGATCAACGACATCTGCCACGGATCCGCTATCCCTTTGGGCAACAATGACTTTTTCATCCCATACGCGGAGCGGAAACATGACCTATACCAGCATGCTGGTCCATGTGCAGGATAACAAGGAAAGTGACGAAAGGACCAAACTCGCGGCAACGCTGGCTTCGCGGTTCAACGCCAAACTCATTGGCATTGGTTGCGTACCCGCAATCGATCTTGCGGCGAGGGAACAGGTGAAGCCGGTTTCTCTCGGCCACGATCCCGCCATTAGCCGCCCGGTCCTGCCTTGGTATGGCGACGAGGACCTGGAGCCTCGGTTCAGGGATGCCGCGGTTTCCAATCGCGAGGACTTGGAATGGCAGACCAGCATGCAGTTTCCGGCCGACGCGCTGTATCATGAAAGTGCCAGGGCCGATCTGATCGTTGTGGGACAGCGCCGCCACAACCCGCCCAATCTGCCGCACCTGGCGCTGGATCCGGCAGAGGTCGTGTTGCGCTGCGGCCGACCGGTTCTGATCGTGCCACCCAGCCTCTCGCAATTGGCGGCGGACCATGTCCTCGTGGCCTGGAGCAACACGCGCGAGGCTCGCAGGGCTGTCATTGACGCCCTTCCATTTCTGCGGGAAGCATCGCGTGTCAGCATCGTCGAGGTCGTGGAAGAAAGCGGCCGGGACAACGCGGCGCGGCGCGTCGATACCGTCGTGGAATTCCTCAGGCTTCACGACGTCGAAACACATGCACAGGTTCTCGAAACGGTCGACGGCACGGTTTGCGAGACCATTCTTGTCCATGCCGAGCGGCAGCATGCCGACTTGATCGTTGCCGGAGGCTATGGCCATGCTCGGGCAAGGGAATGGATGTTTGGCGGCGTTACCCGCGACCTCCTGCATTCTTCAACCAAATGCTGCCTGCTGAGCCACTAGAGCATCGCGCCGAAAAGTGGGTACCGATTTTCGGCAAAAGAGATGCGACAACAAGAACTTACAGCATCGAACCTGATTCACAAATCAGGCTCGACGCTGTAGGGTTCGCCGCTCCCTGCTTTCGGGAAGTCGTCGAGGCTGGTCCTTCTTCGACGGCACACTCACATCCGAGGCGGAGTCTGGGCCGATATCCGCAATCCGGACACCTTCGCAGGCATCAACAAATAAGTATTCGCACCGGAATTTGCATCTTGTGCCGATCGTCTTGATGGAAATCAACGTGCCCATTCCCAGCATGTGATGAACTTCAAGTACCGGCAACCTCGCCAGGTTCAATGGAGGCCAAATCCTCGAACGCGCATTGCCAGTGACTGCGTCCAGGTCTTCACCCAGCGTCGCTCGGACGATCGAAGTCAAGAACGCCGCGTGGGCGCCGCTTCCCGGGCTTCCGGTACACTTGTTCCCGGTACTTCGCACGACACATGAAAATGGAGAGAAACGATGAATGACAAGGTCTTGCGTCAATCGATCATCGACGCCCTCGACTTCGATCCAAGCATTGATGCAGCTCGTATCGGTGTTGCAGTCGAAAACGGCATCATCACGCTAAGCGGCCATGTCGGCAGTTACGCCGAGAAGATTGCGGCCGAAACATTGGCGCGCCGCATCAAGGGCGTTCGTGCAATCGCCGAGGAAATCGAGGTCCGCTACCCGGATCACAAGAAGACAGCCGACGACCAGATCGCGTCGAGGGCCGTTTCTGTCATCTCGTGGGACGCCATGGTCCCCGAGGGCGTCGTCAAGGTGAAGGTCGAGAAGGGCTGGGTCACCCTCGCGGGCATCGTCGACTGGCAGTTTCAGCGAGAAGCCGCCTATCGCGCGGTTCGCAAGCTCTCCGGCGTACTGGGCATAACCAACAACATTGAGGTCAAGGCCCGCGTGCAGGTTCCAGACGTCGAGGCCAAGATCCTGGCCGCGCTCAAACGGGATGCCGAGTTCGAGGCCGACGGGATCAAGGTGAATGTCATCGGCGACAAGGTGATCCTCGACGGCAAGATCAAGGCGTGGCATGAGCGGCAGGTTGCCGAACGCGCAGCGTGGTCAGCTGCCGGCGTTCGCAGCGTCGAAGACAATCTGCGCGTCGCCTGACGACGGACACAATACCAGTCTTATGGCCCCTGAAAGATCACGTCCGCCTCCCTCATTTGGAAGAGCTCCTTGATGAGGAGGCTGGACGTGATCGTGCCGTTTCGGCTCGTGGGCAGAGAAGATCTCATGATCCGGGCTGGCCTGGAAGGTGGGCATCATTACCAGGACTTGGCTATCGCCTCTCGTACGCTGAGCGTATCGGCCCATCTGGAGCCGGTTCGGCACCATGGTTGAACCGCGCTTGTACTCGAGGAGAGCGGTTCAGCCTCGCTCGACCGGGGGGCCGCAAGGGACTCCGGGAGAGAATTTCATTTCAATTGCTGAGCAATAGGCAGGTAGAGCATTTCTTGAGCATGTCGTGCGTTTCGCCGCCAATCGTCCAATCATGCAGGCGGGCATGGATCCGGGCCCCCATAACGATGAGGCCAGACTGGTTCGCGGTGGCAAAACCCATGATCTGCCGTGCAATTGACCGCCCGTCGTCCTCGATGATGACAGATCGGGACATGATGCCGTGATGCGCTAGAAAGCACTCTATGTCGCTCGTCTGTTGCAACGCCGTCAGACGTTGTTCGCCTCCCACAACGTTGATGACGCTCACATTTTTCGATTTGCCCAGCAAGGGCAAAGCATCGAGAATGGCACGGCGAGCCTCACGACAATCCTTCCAGGCAATCACGGCATGCGAGCCGAGGGGACTGGTCTTGACCGATGCCGGCACCACCAGCACGGGGCGCCCCGCGCAAAAAATCAGCTTAGCTGGATCGATGGCGTGATACGGTGAAACGTCGTTCCCCATCCGACCGACCAGAATGATATCGGCGGCGCGCGCCACGCCAGCCACGAAATCATTTGGATTGTCGATGGAGCTTCGCCATTCAAGGCGGCATTGATGGCTCTGCACGACACGATGAAATAGGTCCTTCGCGCAGCTCAGATTGGCCTCGGCGCAGTCGAGATTGGGACCGATATCCGGGCTGATGGCAAATGAGTTCTTTTCAGGGAGCACAGCCCACGGTTGCGCGGCGCTTGCCGACACCCCGACAAGTCTAGCCTCGAAATGTCTCGCGACTTCGCAGGCAAGATCGATACGAGCAGCATTGTAGCCGCCAGTATCGACATACACCATCACCGCCGAGTATCTCATCGAGCCCTGCTCCTTGTCGGCAAGCTCTCAATATAATTCGAATGCTGATCTGGACATTGACAGGCATCAAGAGAAACGGCGTGCACTTTGAACAACAAGCAGCTCTGCTCATTTCGGAATGGAAAACGAGCCGGCGATTGCCGGACGCCTTCAATTTCGTCCAGGCACAGGCCCCGATTAGTTACTCTCGACGCCAGGAGGTAGCCTTCATGACCATCATGGTTGATCCGCCTGCGTGGCGGGCGCTGCAAACGCAAAACGCCATCTGGGCGGTTAGACCCAGATGGCGAGTGACTTATGACAGACTTGGTTGCGGGGGCTCCCAACCAAGTCTTACGCTGCAGCGCGCCACGATGTCCGAAACCACGATTTTCCTCGAAAAATTACGATGTAAGCTGTTGGCCGATCTCTCCACATTAAAGCTAAATTGGCCCGCAGCTCCGCCCACAACGGTCAATCTTGGTAAGCTCAATCTGCAATTTCAGCGCCCGGCCTGAACACGCCGTCAAACCGATCTCTCCCCTGTCGCCGCCAAATCGATCGCACACGACATGGTGAGGCGACACTTATGCTGAAACCATCTGCTCAGCTAGGACTCGCGGTCAATCGGAGAACTAGCACGGATTGCCGGATCCATCGAACGCTACTAGCATGCCCTTTCTATAATAGAGGAATGGCATATGCGAATTTCGAGCCTAGCCGCGCTCATACAGCATTATTCCCCTCGTTCTTCCCTTACTTGTTCGACATAAATTTCTACCCATGAGATCGATAGTTCGTGAAAATTTAGCGCTTCGAATTGCTATAATATTGCTAGTCTGGTGCCTGACGTTTTCAACGGCAATGGCGCAAGACAGCCAAACCGGCGCTGCAACTGGAAAGCCACTGAATGTTGGTGTCTATGCCAGCCCACCCTTCGTCATGAAGGACGGTACGCATTATTCTGGCATGGCGATTGATCTATGGGAGGCAACTGCCAGGCCGTTCGGGCTGAGTTATTCCTACTATGAATACCCCACCTTCGAGGCGTTGATCGAAGCTGTTCGGAAAGGTGAGGTCGCCGTAGCCGTCTCCAACCTGACGATCACTAGGGACCGGGTGGAGCGCATCACGTTCTCCCAGCCCTGGTACGATGCAGGCCTGCGCATCATGGTGGCCGAACACGATGGCGCCGGTTTTTGGCAGGTGCTTGGTGGGCTGGAACGCGCCGGCCATTTGAGGGCGATGGCATGGCTGGCCACCATCATCGTGGTGGCCACGCTGATGCTGGCATTGTTCTACCGTCGTTTCGACCGGACCTTTCCGGGTAGTTGGCATGAAGGGTTGGCTGAGAGCTTCTACGAGGTCATGTCGGTCGCGACCTCAGGCAAGGTCACGCGCCCCAACGCCTTGGGCTGGATCGGACGCGTCTCCGGCGGCGTGTGGATGGTCTGCGGCGTAGCTGTCATTGCCTATGTCACTTCATCGGTTACCAGCGTGATGACGGCCCTGACCCTGACACATCAGATTAATTCCTTGGCCGACCTTCCCGGCCGCTCTATCGGCGTGCGTGGCGGCAGCGTGGCGGAAAGCTATTCCAATGACCTCAGGCTTGCGATCCAGGCGTATCACAGCATTGACGACGCTGTGGCCGGACTCGGTAGTGGCGAGATCGCCGCGATCATCGACGACGCCCCAGTCCTGGAATATTACGCCCATAGCCACGCCAGATCGCCGCTGTCGGTGGTAGGGCCTATTTTCCATCCCGACAAATACGGCTTCGGCTTCCGACATGGCGACAATCTCAGCCACGCCATCACGTTGCAGATCCTGGCGCTCCAGGAGTCAGGTGAACTCGAAACGCTACGCCGGAAATATTTCGGCAACGAGCGATAACGGTCATGCATTTTCGATCTTGATCGCTGTCAGCGCCGATCAGATTGACGAATGCGCCCCACTAACCCGTATCGAAAAAATCCTGAAACCCAAAAGATCAAGATCTAATGAAATATTATTTCTCTATATTGGAATGTATCATTCCACATTTGCTTTTTTGTGAATATAAAAAATCTAAAGGTTCATTGGCAAGATACACTTGAAAGCATCATAGAAACCCGATAGTTTTTGAAAGTATGCTACGGTGTTCTTGAATTTTTTGCCCGCGTTTTGCGCGTCTAGGGGGTGTCTACCACAACCGGTCGCACAAGCTTGGATGCGTGTGGAAGGAGAAAGCCCGTGACGTCGTCGACCGGAGGAACCCCTTCTCGCCCTGCCCTGCCGAAGGAGCCGCTTCTGAGTTTCCTTCTGGCCTCGAGCACCGCCCTGATTTGCCAATCTGTCCAAGCGCAAGTGACGGCCGGCGGCGGCCAGACAGTGGAGATCACTCAGCAACAGGCGACCTGCAACGCTGCGGTCTGTTTCGTGGCCCGTGACCAAGGCTCGCTCCTCTACGCCAATGCGGATACGCCCATCGACGTGACCGTACCGAATGGCCAGCCCGAGGGAGGGCCTCTCCATGCCGGCGTACAAGCGCGAGATGGCGGTACGGTCCGCCTCGATGGCGGCGGTACCATCCGAGTCGGCAGGGCCGGCTGGGGGGTATTGGCCGGCCCGTTCACGCCTAGCACGATCGCCGCGATCGGATTGACGCTGGATATAGCAAGTGAATCCGTCGGTATTGCCGCCTATCCCGGCAGCACGATCACGCTGGACGGTACCACAACGCTGACCGGCCGCGACAGTGCCCTGGCGGGGCTCTGGGCCCAAAACGCTACTGTCACACTGAATGGCCCACTCCAGGCCAGCGGCGACTTGTCCGCCATCGCGCGTGCGGAACCCGCCGGCATCATCGACCTTAGAGGCGGCGGCAGCATTGCCGTGATGGGTTCGGCCGGCACCATATTCTCATCAAGTGGTGGCCGGATTTCGATGAGGGGCATGACGGTCCGCGCCGATACAAACACCGCCTTCGGCACCAGCCTGTTCCTGAGTAATACGGACAAATCAGCTTTCACTGTCACCGACAGCACCTTCGAAGGGGTCAATGCCGGTGGTCTGCTCAACGGGCTTTACGCCTTCAACCCCATAAATGCCACAGCCCTCACCCTCGACAACAGCCAGATCAAGCTGAACTCGGCCGGTACCGGCCTGCTGGTGGAAGGCTCGTACGCCGATGTGACCTTGAGCAGAGGATCGGCAATCACGGCTTTCGCCAGCAATAGAGGCGGCTTGCTGGCCCGCATCGCCGGTTTCGGAGGCGTCACGCCCGACAGAGGAAAACTGACCCTGAAGGCCCAAGACTCCACCTTGTCCGGCAACGTACAGGTGGAAGCCTCGGGCGAGGCAGGCGTCAACGAATTCGGTCTCCGCCTCGATGGATCAGCCCTCTGGCGCGGCAATGTGACGGTCGGACGCGGCTCCCGCAGCAGCGTTGCGATTGCGGGCACCTCGCGCTGGATCGGTTCGGCGAACAATGCCACGACTGTCGTGCTGAGCTCTGCCAATGCCCTGTGGGCGATCCCGGGAGGCGGCAATTCCACCGTCTCCGGCACGGTGAAGAATGCCGGCAAGATCGCCTTCCAGGCCGGTGGCCCGACCACGCTGAC
>NZ_JAXOUF010000029.1:0-40353 GCF_034424805.1 Labrys sedimenti | reverse complement strand
CGACCAGCCTTGGCACATCATCACCATCGGACGTCGCAATTGGGCCCGTGGGTTCTAATCAGCGCAGGTTGGTATTAGGTATTCGACCGAAATATCGCGATATCCCATTCGGATCTACAATTTGGTTGTCTGTCGCCTTCAGGAGATGATCACGATGTCCGCTGGTAACGCAATGCTCATCCCGTCGACAGTGGACACAACCGCTCCGGCTTTGTCGCAAGCCATTCATCACAATTTGCTTGGTGTATCCTGTCTCAATCTTTCTCCCTCTGTCGTTGGTACGATCCACACTTACGACAAGAATGAGGAGATCTATGGCGACAACGAACTGCAGAGTATGTCCATGAAGTCCTCAGGGGCGCGGTACGCACCTGTAAGCTTCTGGATGACGGTCGTCGACAGGTCGGTGCCTTCCATTTGCCAGGAGATATCTTCGGCCTCGAAACGGATCCAACCCATCGCATAACAGCCGATGCAGTCGTCGATACGACCGTGCGCATGGTTCGTCGCAGGAGCGTCGAGGCGGCAGCACTCCATGATATCGATGTCGCCAACGCCTTACGCACCTTGGCGGTACGGGACCTCAAGCACACCGAGGATCACATGGTCCTGCTCGAGCGGAAGACGGCGCTAGAACGCGTCGCAACTTTCCTGCTCGAAATGGATAGGCGCTTGGCTGTCGCCGGCATGTTCGAACTGCCGATGTGCCGCCGTGATATTGGCGACTATCTGGGACTGACACTCGAAACAGTCTCACGCATCATCTCCCAGCTCCACACCAAAGGAATTCTTGGGCTATCGAGCGCGCGCCCGATCGTCTTACGCAATCGGCAACTTCTGAGCGGCATCGTCATTTGACACATAGGGCGCGTGAGAGCGGCCTGTTTTGCGCGATCAAAATCCATGGTTTGCTTCGCGACAGGGCGCCCGTCGTCCAGCAGCATTCGTGGGCCCTCGCGGCCCGCAAGAGCATGCCTTCGTTAATCGCAAGTCAGTCTCCGCACGATCGAAATGACCGACGATGGCAATGGCATTCCTCAGGCGGTGATATCGCTATCCGTGGAGCACTCACTGATACCATCAGCCGGCGCAGAAGGCCGGACGATATCGCATGCCAAATCGGTACGAGCACGATTGAAGCTATCAGCATCGACGTAGACCAATCTGCCCCTAATATAGTTCTCGCGCCGTGGTCCCTCGATGAGATCAAAGCATCACGGCTGCTTTCATCTGGTTTTGATGGAAATCAGCTCTGGACTCAGCGACGCGCCGGCGGAGGCGTGCAATCCAAGGTAAAAATGTTGCCGGTACGCCACAAGTGCGATGCCAACGCCGCAAAAAAAGCAGGTTCGCTTTTTTGAGAGAATACTTCGCGAGTTCGTCCTTTCTTGATCATCGTCAATGCGAGCCACGCCCACGGTGACATGCTTGTCTCGATTTCCGTAAAGAACCGGCGGCCTGATCGAGGGAGAAACACTTCATGGGCGAAACGAAGAAGAAGATCTACGCAGCCCTGGTGGCTGGCGCCGCGAGCGGACTGCACAGTGCGCCACTCTATGCGTATGTCGCAAACAAGGTACCCAAATCGGACAATGAGCGGGTCATTCGTGCGGCTTTCCAGGCATTACGCGACCCTCGCATGACCGACCCTGCCTCGCTCCGAGCCATCTGTTCCTTGGCTGTGGAACGCCGCCTGATCGATCTGGGAATCTCAACCGAGAGCGGCAGAGGCAGACGTAAGAAAAATCTCCTCCATCCCGCCTAACCATGACGAGCCAACACGCCATCCAGGCTCGCGCGTTCATGCCCCCGTGCAGGTCGTCAGGCACGTCCCGTTCGGCAAAAGACCATTACGCCTGCTCGGACAATGAGGGGAGACGGTGCAGTCATGTCATCTTCCGAAGAAATGGGCGAAGCGGGATATGCAAGAGCACTGCGCACATTGTGGAGCCGCCTCAGGGAACATCCACTTGCGCGGGTGGGACCCGGGCTCATTACCGGTGTTGCGGACGACGATCCAAGCGGGGTGGCAACTTATTCCCAGGCTGGGGCCCAATTCGGCCTGGGCATGTTGTGGACGATGCCGCTCTCCTTTCCCTTGATGGCTGCCATCCAATCCATGTGCGCCCGCATAGGGCGGGTCACCGGCAAGGGATTGGCAGCCAACATTAAGCAAGCTTTCCCGTCCGCAGTCGTTCGAGGCGTGGTGGCGCTCCTTCTCCTTGCCAACATACTGAACATCGCGGCCGATGTGGCAGCAATGGGTGAGGTCGCAGAACTCGTCACGGGGTTCAGCCGTCACCTCATGACCATGCTCTTTGTCTTTGCAACCCTGCTGTTGCAGGTCTTTGTTCCTTATCACCGTTATGTCGTCTTGCTCAAATGGCTTACGCTTTCCCTGCTCGCTTACGCGGCCGTCCTGTTTACCATCCATGTTCCCTGGAGAGAAGTTGGACTGAGAACGATCTGGCCGGAATTCGCCCTCAACTCGGACGCCGCCGCGGTCGTGACGGGAATCTTTGGAACCACCATCAGTCCATACCTTTTCTTTTGGCAGGCGTCGGAGGAAGTGGAAGACATGCACCGCGGGCATGAAATTCCTCCCTTGCTGAGCGATGAGCCCCGCGCCGGTGCTGAGCTGCGGCGAATACGCTGGGACACGTGGAGTGGCATGTTCTATTCCAACATCACGGCTTATTTCATCATCCTAGCGACAGCCATGACGCTCAATGTCGTCGGCATTAAGGATATCCAAACGGCGGCCCAAGCAGCCGATGCCCTCAGACCACTTGCCGGCGACTTCGCCTTTGTCTTGTTCGCTCTCGGCATTCTGGGCGTGGGACTGATCGGCGTACCAGTCCTTGCAGGCTCCGGCGCATACGCCCTTTCCGAAACGATGGGGTGGAAGGAAGGGCTCGAGTTGAAGGTGACGGACGCCAGGGGGTTTTACAGCGTGATCGCGATCAGCGTTCTTCTCGGTCTGATCATTCAGTACTCGCCGATCAACCCCATGAAAGCTCTGTTCTGGAGCGCCGTCATCAACGGCATCGTAGCCGTCCCTCTGATGATCGTAGTGATATTGCTGGCTTCCAACCGATCCGTGATGGGAGAGTTCGTCGCCCCTCGCTCGATCATCATTCTCGGCTGGGTCGGCACCGTGATTATGGCTTTGGCCGCTACGGCGATGTTCATTCCTGGTTGAGCCAAAGCGCAAATCTTGCATGATGGCCAGATCGATCCAATTCAACTCCAGTATGTGCGCTTGATCGGCATGGTGTGAAAGCCAGACCAACGATTCCGCGCAACAAATCACATTTATCTTCGTGCCTGCCGGGATGTATCATCTGAGCCGTTGGCTGGGCCATCGGCTCCCGAGGCCTTCGAATAATTGTATGGGGCAGGGATTTCAACTGAGCCGAAAGTCGCGCGGAAAATGGCAGGTTCTTCTCCCGAACATCGGTCGCCGACAACCGGGCCGGGCCTGCAGGGCAACCTTCGCGAGGGAGGTGCTTCTCTCGCTGGAAGCAGACATCCCCGGTCGATATCGACCCATCTTTTACAGTTCGCTGCGGCACTCGTTCTACCGGTTCTGATCTTTTCCGGTGTTCCGGCAGGCTACTACGTGATTGCCCAGCGTGAGCGCGTCGACGAACGCGCCCTATCGGCAACTCGGCAGCTTGCAATCGCCGTCGACAGAAAGCTTGGTTCATATCTTCTGATGCAGCAGGCGCTTGCCACGTCGCCGGAGCTTCAAGCCGGCGACATCCAGGGCTTTTATCCCCGCGCGATGAAAATCTATGCCGCCTTGGGAGCCAATATCGTCCTTCGAGCACCCGGTCGTAAATTGCAGCTGATGAATTCGTCCGTGCCATGGGGAATGCCGCTTGACGGCGGCAACCCCGACATTTCTGCATCCGAGCAGATCGTCCTGCGCACCAAGGGCGCCCATCGTTTCCGACGTAATCAAGGGACCGATGAACAATCGTTGGGTGATCGTCGTCATGGTTCCGGTACTGAAGAATGGCGAAGTTGCTTACTTTCTCTCCGTGGGTATTCCGGCGGCGCGGCTTGCGGACGTGACGAGACAGATGAACCTGCCGGCCGATTGGCTGGCCGTAATAGTGGATCACAAGGGTGCCATCGTTGCCCGATCCAGCAAACACGAGCAGTTCGTTGACGAAATGTCCTCGAACGCCACCAGAGATCGACGAGACGGACAAATCCGCACAGGACGTAATCTGGAAGGTATTGAATTTCGAACGGCCTATGCCAAGCCGGTACTTGCCGATTGGATCGTAGCGGTGGGGCCCCCAAATCTCTTTTGGACGCTCCACTGTGTCAGGCGCTGCTGACGCTCGCTGCAATCGGTGCGATCCTGGTGGCCCTGGCAATCGTTCTTGCATTCCGGATCGGGGCGTCCCTCTCCCAGTCCATCCATAGTCTCGCAGATGCAGGAGCGGCCACGAGGTGTAGGGAAGGGGTTTCGCCGGTCAAGACGGCAATCGAAGAAGTCAATAAGGTTGGGCAGGCGCTGGCTGGCGCGGCCAGGCAAGCCCACGAGCGGGAGGCGCATTTACGCTCGATCCTGGAGACGGTGCCGGACGCAGTCGTCGTGATCGATGAACGAGGACTCATCCGTTCCTTTTCCAGCGCAGCTGAACGACAAACCGGCTACAGCGCTGGCGAAGTGATTGGTTGCAACGTCTCGATGTTGATGCCCTCGCCTTATCGGGAAAACCACGACGGCTTCATTGCACGCTATCTGGCGACAGGCGAAAAACGCATTGTCGGCATCGGCCGGATTGTGTTGGGTGCGCTAAAGGATGGTTCGACTTTTCCGATGGAACTGAATGTCGGCGAACTGACAGGCGAAGAAGGACGCCACTTCACCGGCTTCATCCGTGACTTGACCGAAAGTCAAAAGACAGAAGCCCGGCTTCAGGAGCTGCAGGCCGAGTTGGTGCATGTATCGCGATATACTGCGCTTGGCGAACTGGCTTCGAATTTGGCGCATGAGCTCAATCACCCCCTGGCCGCAATATCGAACGACCTGAAGGGTTGTCGCCGCTTGCCGGAAAGTGAAATCCCACCACCAAAAGCGGCTTTTTCCGAAGCTCTCGACAAAGGCGCGGAGCAGGCCTTGCGCGCCGGCCAGATCATCAATCGTCTGCGTGAATTCGTAAGACGGCGCGAAAGCGACAAATCGATCGAAAGCTTATCGAAAATTGTTGAGGAGGCCGGCGCGCTCGCGCTGGTCGGGGCGAAGGATCTGGCGATAATCCCCCGCTACCAACTCGATCCGGCAGCGGATCTGGTGATTGTCGACAAGATCCAAGTGCAGCAGGTCTTGCTCAACCTGATCCGTAACGCGGTTGAGGCCATGGACGGGCAGCCTCGACGTGAGTTGGACGTATTCACGATGGTACGTGACGACAAGCTCGTTGAAATCGGCATCGCCGATACCGGCTCCGGCATGGATGAGCAAGTCGCCGCCAAGCTGTTCCAGCCATTCGTCACTTCAAAGGCGCATGGAATGGGCGTGGGTCTGTCGATCTGCCGGACGATCGAGGAAGCCCATCGCGGCCACATCTGGGCGGAACCGAATACGGGCGGAGGAACTGTTTTCCACTTCACTCTCCCAAGAGCCTAGCTCGATACAGCGAGCAGGACGAGGATGGCATCACCCGACATTAAACACGATCCTTGCCGGAAAGCCGCCTTGGTCACCGTCCAGCATCGCACCGAGGAACGGACCGCTTTCTTCTACTGCTTCAAATGCCTCCCGATTTCATCAAGCGGAAGATGCGTCAGATCCCTGTTGAGTTCGCCAGTAACGCGCGCCTGTGTCAAAGGCGAAAGGCATTCCCGCAATAACCCCAGAGCCTTTGGCGGGGCCACAAGCGTCAGGCTCTTGATCGGATTATCCTGGGCCAGCTGATCCATACGCGCGGCAATGCCGGTAAGAAACTCTCTTTCCGCGGCTTGGTGATGATCTACCTGATCAATGGAACTGCGAGCATTACCCACCGACTGATAGCTTCTTCCGGGCCGGTCATCGCCAAGCTCGCGGGCCGGTGGAATTGGCTGGCAATGAGCCTCGATCAGTCTGAAGTTAGGCAGGTCGGGATCACCATCGTTGACTATGATCAACGCTTTGGATCCATCGCACACGAGAACCCAGCCATGCCAGGGCACCTTGTCATATGTCATCGACGTCACCTCTTGCATGTTGTATGGCCGTCACCAGCTTCGGTACAGATCTAGAAAACCAAAGTAATTTTTCATATATAGCAAATTATATAATTTATATAATTATACTTACTGCAAGAACATAAGATTTAAGTAAAGAAGTAAATTACGACGCGCCTAACGAGGAAAGGCCCTCTTCCAGATACTCTGCCAACAGAGGCATGCCCAGGAGATATGTGGCGGTTCGTTCATTGCGAACCCGCAACGCCTCTGCACGCAGTTCCCCCCAACCATCGACGTCGCTATCGCCCCGTCCCAGCCAGGCCAATGCAACAAGGTCGGCTTTCTCATCCTCATTCAGATCCCCGATCACATTGAACAATTCTATGCGCACGGGGTCGTCTCTATGATCCTCAAGCACGCCGAGCATTCCGTCATCGCTGGGATTGGATGCCGGGCTGGGTTCTGTAACCGCATCCTTTGCAGCATACTGGCGGGCTTTAGTGACGATGAAGTCAATTGTCTCAAGTGGAATAGATAGATCTCGATAGTCCGCCATGATCTGCTCCTCTCTCAGAAGCGCGAAATTGTCGTTCAGTGCGATTGCCGGAAGTCACGTAAAGAGCGTGACATTGCTATGGTTATGACGACAACTCCTGCCACGACCGCCCTTCTCTTCCATCTGCGGATTGATCAGCAAAGGCTGTCCAAGTTAAGCACGCAGTGTAGATGCCCCTCCGCCACCCTGCATTGATCGAGGTCAATCCTCCGCCACGATGCAATTTCCAATGCGCTCGCTTCGGAGGGGAAGACGAATTGTCTGCTGCCCCACCGAGTGAGAGTGACGGGGCAATGCTCCGGACCGTCCCACTTCATGTCGCGAACGGCTAGGCACTTCCAAGCGATGGACAACTCAAGAGGCAGGCAGTCCGTGGCATGGGATTGATCCATCTCAACGCAGGCCGAAGCGCCCTCCGGCAAAGGAGTCCCTTTCATCGCATGAAGCGCCAGGTGGTCAATGCACCCTCAGTTCCAATTCGACCAGAGCGGGCATGTATCCTCTCCTCCGGCACACACGCCCTCGCGCGGCCAGGAAGTGCCCCCTTGACCGCCTTCCTACCCCTGTCCGATATGTGGTGGCCTGGCTCGAGAGGAGCGCGGCTACTTCAGATGCATCCGTTGCGGCCAGATCGTCGAAGGGTGCTGTGAGGGTGCCCCTCTCATGCGCCAGACCGTGGTGTAGACTTTTGACTTCTTCCCACGCATCTGCGTTCCACCTTATATTTAAGATCCTTTGACTCTGATCAATCATCGATGATTCTTCTTATATTATCGTGACCGAGCTCGATTAAGCTGGAGAATAGATCATGAAATCCATTGCCATCGTGATTCATATTACTGGATTTCTATTTGTATCGGCCGTGGCTCCAGCCTTCTCGGATACAATTCGGCCGGATAAATCCGCATATAGTTACAATTTCGAAGAAAACGATGACCTTCTATTGTGTGAAATAACACTCAATCTAGCAAATCCGATCACACCTCAATTCGTAGCAGTGACGGCATTTGCAGGTCTCAGCAAATCAGACGGCTCGCTTGCCGTCGGCTTCATCACCTCCGCAGCCAAACGCGCCCCATCAGGCGAACTTGCTTTGGTAAGGATTTCAACGATATCGCTTCGGTCACGGCTCTTCACGTCCTCCAAACAGATGGGGCATGTGATTTCGAATGACGCCGGCCTCATGGTTGCAACCCTGGAGGGTGCTGTCGCGCAAGCCTTTTTTCAGGCATTCACCGACGGCAATTTCAAATTGATCTTGACGCTTTCAGGATCGAAAAGCACGGCGCATACCATTATAATATCCCAACCCCCTTCCGAAGAAATAAAGGATAAATTCACCAAATGCCTGGATAATCTAAACAAAACATAACAAGAATCCACGATAATTCAAATTATCTGCATTTTAAATATAAATTTATACATAAATTTATCCTGTAAATATATATAATAATTGAAAAATTTCACATCTTCGTGTCCGCCATAAGCTGGGAACACAGATCAGGGAATGTCGGCATGGCGAGTGTTCTTACCGTGACCATCAATCCCGCTCTCGACGTGACGGCGATAGTTGATGAGGTCGTGCCTGATCACAAACTACGCTGTCGCACCCCCATCCGTGATCCGGGGGGAGGAGGAATCAACGTTGCCCGAACCGTTCACAGGCTCGGTGGATCGGTGACGCCCTTGTACGCGACCGGAGGAGATGCAGGGAAAGCTCTCGTCGATCTTCTTGCCGCCGAGGGTATCGTCAGCGAGACGTTTTCGCTCCAAGCCGTCACCCGTGAGAACCTCACCGTGACCGAACAATGCAGCAGCCACCAATATCGCTTCATTCTCCCAGGTGCGGAATTCACCGAGTACGAATGGCGCGCCTTCCTCGATCTTGTCGGGATGTCAGCTATCGGCAAACGATATTTGATCGCCAGTGGCAGCCTCGCACCGGGCGTCCCGGATGACTTCTATGCCCGTTGCGCCAAGATCGCCCGATCCTCCGGTTCGGAATTTGTTCTCGACTGCTCCGGCCTGCCTCTGGCCTTGGCCCTTGAGGAACATGTGCACATGATCAAGCCAAGCCTTCGAGAATTTCAAGCACTGATGGGCAAGGCACTGCCCGACACGGAGGCTCAGATTGACGCGGGGCGTGACCTGATTGGATCCGGCAAGCTCGATATCCCGGCTTTGTCGCTCGGAGGCCGGGGAGCTTTATTGGTAACGGCAAACATTGCGCTGAAGGTCTTTGCGTTGCGCGTCACCGCCCTCAGCACTGTCGGTGCCGGCGATAGTTTCCTTGGAGGCATTGTGTGGGGCTTGGCCGCCGGATGCTCCATCGAAGATGCAGCCCATTACGGCGTGGCGGCCAGCGCCGCGACACTCCTTCAGCCCGGAACCCGCTTGTGTGCCCGGGAGGACGTCGATCGTCTCGTCAGCGACGTGCAGAGCTACCCGCCCATCCGGTTCCGAGCCTAGCTGGGCTCGATATCGCCGGCCTGGGGTTCCAATCGATCGGGGGCACGCTCCCTCCTGTCCGTAAAGACCGCATTGCCCGGGATGCGCCGTTATTTGAGTCCGCGGGCGTCCGGTGCCAGCATATGCGGAGCATCTCCCGATAAGCGCGAATAGGCACGGGACAAGCGCCGACGTGAAGCGATAAAGCGGCCGTGATGACGCAGTCACCCTCTCTCAAACCGCTACTTTGGATCGATGCTCTGCCGCGAAGGCAGTCGCCATGGTTTTGAACAGGGAATCGGGATTTACGCTTAGAGAATCTATACCCAACCCAATGAGGTAACGCGCGATTTTCGGATAGACTGCAGGAGCCTCGCCGCAGATGCCGATGTGGCGGTGATTGCGATGTGCCCCTTCAATGGCTTGACGGAAGGCCGTCAGCATTCCTGGGTCGCGCTCGTCAAAATCGAAGGCAACGATGTCTGAATCGCGGTCGACCCCTAAAATGAGCTGGGTCAAATCATTTGAACCGATAGAAAAACCGTCGAAATAGCGAGCAAACTCGTCGATCTCAATGATATTATTCGGAATTTCACACATGACGTAGACCTGCAGACCGTTCGCGTGCCTTTTCAGGCCATTCTCCCCCAGACTCCTGAGGACCCGCTTGGCCTCTTCTACGCGCCGGCAAAAAGGCACCATCACACGCAGATTATCCAGGCCCATCGTTTCTCGGACACGCTGTAAAGCCGCGCATTCCAATGCGAAGCCGGCTGCGTAAGCAGGATGGGTATAACGAGCCGCTCCCCGAAAACCGAGCATGGGATTGGCTTCCCGGGGTTCGAACTCACTGCCACCGAGAAGGTGGGCATATTCGTTTGTCTTGAAATCTGACAACCGAACGATAACCGGCTTGGGGTAGAACGCAGCCGCGATGGTCCCCACTCCTTCCGACAAGCGCTCGACGAAGAAAGCCGATGCAGAAGAATAGCCAGTGGTGAGCCTGGCTATATGCCTGCGCACCACTGCGGAGCGCAATCGTTCCGGAGCGACCGCCGCCATGGGATGGATACCGATATGGTCATTGATGATGAATTCCAACCTGGCAAGACCGACACCGTCATTGGGTAACAGGGCCGTTCGGAAAGCCAGGCCCGGATCTCCCAGATTGACCATGACTGACACGCGCGGTCGTTTCAGATCCCTTGTCGATATCCGCGTAACGTGACAAGCTACTTCACCCTCGTAGATTGCGCCGACTTCTCCTTCGGCGCAGGATACGGTAACGGACTGCCCCGACACGAGAATCTGCGTCGCATTTTCCGTTCCGACGACCGCAGGAAGGCCGAGTTCACGCGCAACGATTGCCGCATGACATGTCCGCCCACCATGATCGGTAACAATCGCTGCGGCCTTCTTCATGATCGGTTCCCAGTCCGGGCTGGTTCCTCGCGAGACCAGGACTTCTCCTTCCTCGACGGCCGCTAAATCCGCAGCGCCATTGATGAGGCGGCACCGGCCAGTGGCGATGCGCTCCCCCACCGCGTGCCCCGATGCAAGCAATTTTCCCGGCTTCTCGAGCGAGAAGATCTCGATGACACCCTTGTCCTTTTGGGAAGCAACGGTCTCGGGGCGGGCCTGTACGATGTAGATCTGATTGTCGATTCCGTCCTTGGCCCATTCGATATCCATCGGCGTCGGGCGCCCCGCCAACTTTGAGTAGTGAGCCTCGATCTGCAAGGCGTGCTCGGTCAAAGTCATGACATCGGCGTCATCGACACAAAAACGCATCCGCTCCCCACGGTGTGTCGCAATATTTCGAGTGGTGTTTGCGTTCCGGCCCCGACGCAGTATCAGCCGTCGAGCCTTCTGCCCGAGATTACGCCGAATGATGGCACGATAACCCTTCTGAAAAGTCGGCTTGTGGACGTAAAATTCATCAGGGTCGACGGTACCTTGAACGACATTTTCACCCAGTCCGTAAGCAGCCGTAATGAATACCACGTCCGGAAAGCCGGTCTCCGTGTCGAGGGTGAACATGACACCACTGGTCGCGATATCCGAGCGAACCATCTTCATGACACCAACGGACAGAGCGACCTTGAAATGATCGAAGCCCTGGTCGATGCGATAGGAGATCGCACGCTCCGTGAATAACGATGCGAAACAGCGCCGGCATGCCTCGAACACGGCTTGCGCCCCGCAGACGTTCAGAAAACTCTCATGCTGGCCGGCGAAGCTGGCTGTAGGCAGGTCCTCCGCGGTGGCCGAACTTCTTACGACCACGGCAATGTTCGAGCCATATTCGACTTCCAACCTCGAATAGGCCTGCAGGACTTCGCCGCGCAGCCAGTCAGCATCGGTGGCCGCATAGACGATCTCACGCGCTTCGCGCGCGCACCGCGCCAAGGCGGCAAGGTCATTCTTGTCGAGGCCACCGAGCAATCGCCGCAGTGGCATCCAGGCATCTGCCTGAGTCAAAGCCTCGCGATAGGCATGCGCGGTCAGCACAAAACCATTCGGCACCTTGATTCCATGGGACGAAAGGCTCGAATGGAGCTCCCCGAGAGAGGCATTCTTGCCGCCGACCAATGGAACGTCGCTTAGCCGGATGGAATCAAACCACCGGACCAATTCAGCCTTCGCCATGATAGCAATACCAGGTGGGTTGTTTGCTGGCTCGACGCGCCAGCAGGATGATCAGCTGTGTCTCAGGCACAGGCCTGGATGACGTTTGCTGGCTCAGTCGCCATACCTGTGACTGTCGCCAGTGAGCCTTGACGAAGCCCGATGGCGTAGAACATCGCATCGACCCGACGGTGATTCTCGGCAAGTGGCGCTGCCAGCATCTCGAATGCAAGAGGTTGACCGGCAACCGTCGCTACGAACGTACCGAGTACCGGCTCGCCCGTTTCGACTGCATGATCCATCAACAGTCGCAGTCGCACCGCAATACGGACTGGCCTGGAATGAGCCAACGCACCATCAAGCGGCACGACCAGCCATTCCCTGCCACCGCCAAAGCTGGTTTCCAACCGCCAGTTAGCCGGCAACCCGTTTACTCGAGGGCAAAGGAGAGCCTGAAAGGGCCAAAGCTCAAGGACCTCGGAATCCATGTCGGCGCGACCTGGAAAGACATTCCGGCCTCTTTGCTCCTGCCAATAGGTCAAGGCCACCTCAAGATGTGAATCAGTCGCGGTCGCATCGATCCGATTGAACAAACGCTTCAAGGGCACCGGAAGATAAGCCATCATCGTCATTGAAGGAACTCCAGGCTATTTTCGCATTCTGCCGCGGCGACCAGCGCGACGCGTTGATCCGGATCAAATTCCCCGCAACGTCTCGGATCTATCGCCCGCAGCGAAGCTGTTCCCAATCAACTACCGAGAGCCTATCCCGTCCCACAGGGCCATAGAGGCCCCTGCCCTGACTCAGGTGCCTTCAGGGCGTGGAAAGCTGACGTAACAGCCTATGGATGGCCAATTATACTGCCATCGCCGGGATTTTCCCCGGGAGCTCGATATCCATCGCCGGCCTGTATACAAACCGGCAAACGGAGCCATCATGTTTTTTCTGCCGCCGCATGGTCACCACGCCCATCCTCAAGAGCTGGGCAAGTTTGCCATCAACGTTGCTCCGCGGCCAGTTCAGCCGGCTTTCAAGCAGCTTGGCTGTGATCTCCCGCTCCCCCACATCGTCTAGGCGCATAATCTCGTTATAAAGGCTCAGACACCTGGACAGCTCCCGCCCACTGGTGCCGGCGGGAAGTCCAGTCATGAGGCAAGCAGTCGCTGCAGCGATAATGTCGTCCCGATCTACCATGCCAATGGCTCTCCGCCGGATGTTGTCTCGTGATCTGAAGTGGACTTTTCGTGCTGGCTCCACGGATCTTCGGCGGTATATTCGATCTTGGCATTGATCTGAATCATCGTCCGCCAATCTGCTTCATAGCGATTCCTTGCAAGGATCGCCTTTCCTTCCATGCCTGCCTCCAAAAGTAAATTATACCTATTAAACCAGAAATTCATTTACAATATCTATGAATATTCGAATATAATTTCAGTATTAAAATACTATAAATTCTAAAATCCAGTCAAAAAAATGAATTTTCACGTAAAAATCCTTTCTGCCCAGATTTGATCTGCGTCAATTACGGCTACGGCGATTGCCTTGATAGTGGCGCCGGGAAATCGGGCCCGGCAGACCGCCGCTCCAATGAATGATCGGCATTCTCACGAGATTTCCTGCCGGTCGGGGCAAAGAAAGCCGCCACGGGAAATCGACATGTCGGAGTCTCAAGGGGATCGAAGGACCTTTTCCTTCAACAAAATGGCGGCCGATTGGTTGCGCGAGGCAGCAACGCTCCTTGAACGACAAAACGACAACCCCTTTCGTGTGGCCGCTTACCGACGGGCTGCTGATGCGATTGCATCAGCGGACAAGGATGCACAGGAGTTGTTCGAGACCGGTGGCCTCGAAGCGCTGAAGACCATCCCGGCCGTGGGCGAGCACATCGCCGCGAGTCTGGCGGAGATGGCAACGACGGGGCAATGGGTCTACCTGCGACGGCTGCGTGGATCAGCGGAGCCCGTGGATGTCTTTCGTACTATTCCAGGGGTGGGGCCAATTCTGGCAAGTCGTCTTCACGATGCTTGCCACGCTGAAACCTTGGAACAACTGGAGGCAGCACTCCATCAAAAAGGGCATCTATCTATCAAGGGCGTGGGCCCGCGGCGGCAGGCTGCTCTTCGAGCTGTCTTGAGCCAAATGTTGGCGCGCAGCCAACCCGTTCGTACCCGCCTGGCTGATGAGCCCGAGGTTGCGGTTCTACTTGACGTGGACAGGGAATATCGGCTCAAGGCAAAGTCCAATCAGCTGAAAAAGATCACGCCGAGACGCTTCAACCCGCGGGGGGAAGCCTGGTTGCCGGTTTTCCATACCGATCGCGGTCCATGGCATTTTACGGCACTATTTTCCAACTCTGCCCGGGCACATGAGTTCGACAAAGCTCATGACTGGGTCGTGATCTATTTTCATTCCGACAAGGGGCATCAGTCTCAGCGCACGGTGGTTACGGAAACTCATGGACACCTCGCGGGGCAAAGAGTTGTTCGCGGACGTGAAGAAGAGATGTCTTCACCGGTATGATCCAGCAATGTTCTACAAGAAAACCCGTTCGATCCTCGCGTGAACGCCGACGCTTTGCAGCCAATCAAAGTTCACCGGCCAAGCAGGCCGGCAAATGTCTCAATCGGCCGGAACATTCTCGGCGAGCTCAGCCAGCCACAATCCAACTTGAGCATCGGAGGGTGCTCGCCAGTCTCCCCTTGGTGACAAGGATCCGCCAGATGTAATCTTCGGACCGTTGGGTAAAGTCGAGCGCTTGAACTGATTGGAGAAAAAACGCTTGAGGAATACTTCAAGCCAATGTCGGATCTCCGAAAGCGAATAGGCACGTCGATCGGTCGCCGGCATATCGACCGGCCAGCCTCCATGTTCAGCATCGGCCCAGGCATGCTGGGCCAGGAAGGCAATCTTGGAAGGCCTGAAGCCATAACGGGTCAGGTAGAACAGGTTGAAGTCCTGCAACGCGTAGGGGCCAATGATGGCCTGTGTCGATTGGATGCCGGCCCCCTCCTCTGCCGGGACGAGTTCCGGCGAAATCTCCGTGGCCAGGATTGCGTGGAGAAGGCGCGCTGTCTCCTCGCTCATGTCCCCGGAGCGCGCGACAAAACGAACGAGATGCTGGATCAACGTCTTGGAAACGGATGCATTGACGTTGTAATGCGACATGTGATCGCCGACGCCGAAGGTGCACCAGCCCAGGGCCAGTTCGGATAGGTCGCCCGTGCCGACCACAAGCGCATCGTTGCGATTGGCAAGGCGAAACAAATAGTCGGTACGCAGTCCTGCCTGCACGTTCTCGAATGTCACATCGTAAACAGCCTGCCCTTTGCTGAAAGGGTGATCGAGGTCTGCGAGCATCTGCCTGGCGGCCGGTCGGATGTCGATTTCCTCACCGGTCGCACCGATGGATTTGATCAAGGCCCAGGCATTCGTCTTTGTCCTTTCAGTTGTGGCAAAACCGGGGAGCGTATAGGCAAGCACGTTCTTGCGCGGCAGCTGGAGCAAATCCATGGCTCGTGCTGCGACGATAAGGGCCTGGGTTGAATCGAGCCCTCCGGAAACGCCGATCACAGCGTGGCGCAAGCCCGTTGCAGAAAGACGCTTAGCCAGGCCTTGGACCTGGATGTTATAGGCCTCGTAGCAGTCCTCTTTGAGGCGCGACACATCGGCAGGCACATACGGAAAACGCTCGATCACACGCCGCAAGGGAACCGACCGGGCTGGTCGATCGAGGGACAGGCCAATCACGCGCCAGGGAGGACCGTGCCCGATTTCCTCGCGTGCGCAATCGGCGAAACTGTTGACGCGCATGCGCTCCTGGCGCAGGCGGCCAAGATCGATGTCCGCGGCAACCAAGATGCTGTCGCGTGGAAAGCGTTCCGTTTCGGCGAGGAGACTGCCATATTCGAATATGGCCGCATGGCCGTCCCAGGCCAGATCGGTGGTCGATTCACCGGGCCCGGCCGCCGAATAGGCATAGGCGGCGATCGTTCGCGATGATTGGCTGGCACATAGAAGACGGCGTGTCCGCGCCTTTCCAATAGTTATGTTGCTGGCGGACAGGTTGAGCAGAACCTCGGCGCCCGCCAGTGCCGCACGCGTTGACGGCGGAGACGGTATCCAGATGTCCTCGCAGATTTCCACGTGAAAAGTGAAAGGTACCGATCCACTCGAACGAAAGAGCAGGTCCACACCGAAAGGCACATTGCGGCCGGCAACCAGGATCGCTCCCCCGGCCACCCCGGCTCCGGAGACGAAATGACGTCGCTCGTAGAACTCGCGATAGTTCGGCAAATAGGTCTTGGGAACCGCGCCCAGAACGCGACCGCGATGGATGACTATCGCTGAATTGTAAAGTCGTCCTTCGTGCCGGAGCGGAGCTCCTATGACGAGGGCCGGATAGAGGCGAGCACTTGCTTTGGCAAGTCGATCGATGGCCTTGTCGACAGCTTCGAGCAAAGCGTCCTGAAGCAGCAGATCGTCGATCGCATACGACGACAGTCCGAGCTCAGGAAACAGCATGAGTGCCGCGCCATCAGCATCTCCCTGACGGGCTAGGCGAAGGCATTCCTGGACGGCGAAATCCGGATCGGCTACTCGCGAACGAGGCACACATGATGCTACGCGTACGAAATCATGGCTGTAGAGACATGAGAAATCTTGCACGGCTCACTCCTCTGCTGGAGACCAGACTGTCATCCGCGTTCCATTCCGGCAAGCGATGAACCATTGGCAGAGCTATCCTGCCAATACCTGATCATGCCTTGTCCTGCATCAAGGATCCCGACGGCCCTGAGTGTCAGCGTAGGCTAGAAGGAGATAGCGATGGAACTGATGGATGCCTTGCGAAGCCGGCGCGCGGTGCGAGAGTTCACGAATGAACCTCTCGACAACGGCCTCATCGAAGACCTTATCGAGGCTGCGATTCTGGCGCCGAGCGCTGTCAATCGACAACCTTGGGCCTTTGCCGTCGTCAATGGCAGGGAACGCCTACACATGCTGTCCGCGGACGCAAAGCGACATGCACTGCACCATCTCCCCCCGGACTCGCCCCTGTTGGGACATCTTGCCGATGTCGCTTTTGAGGTTTTCCACGGCGCGAGTGCCCTCGTCATCATCTGCGCCGTGGACGACCAAATGCAATCGGCAGAGGATTGCTGCCTAGCGGGCGGGAATTTCATGCTGGCGGCGCACTCGAGGGGATTGGGTACATGCTGGATCGGCCTGTCTCGGGCATGGCTGAACGAGCCTGCGACGAAGGCCACGCTGGCGATTCCCACAAGTTGGCGCCCGGTAGCTCCGATCGCTCTTGGCCATTGCAAGACGCGTCCCCAACCGACCCCACGTGAAAAGGCCAAGATAGTCTGGTGCCGATGAGACGTGCTGCTCCCCACGATCATGGAGAAAGAAGCTCAAATACGCACACTCTTTTCTGACAGAAACAAAAGGAATCAAGCTGAGCTTCGCCCCCCGTGGGCTCGCCTGCACGTGTTTGCTGGAGCAGTGCAAGCACATCTTTGTCGTCGAGCTGCCGAAAACCACGGTAGCAGGAACCAATTACTGAAAAATAATCCGCCTCTAGGCAAACGACATCGTCAGCCACTTTTCGCAGCCACAGGAGTTCGCCGCGTGGTGCCATCCATACCGCAGGAACGATCCTGCGCGGCTTGCGATAGCGCAGTCCATGAATAGCGGCTCGGATGGTGGCACAGGTCGCAATCCCATCATCAACGACAATGGCAACTCGGCCAGAAACGTCCTGGGCCGAACGATCTCCCAGATAGCACCGGCGCCTGCGTTCGATTTCAGCCGGCTCACGTCGGCAGGCAGCCTCGAATTCAGTCACGGAGATACGTGCCATAGGAATGATGGCCTCATTGCCGATGATGATTGGCTGGTATCCGTCCATCACCGCACCCACGGCCAGTTCAGGCTGTTCGGGCATGCAGACCTTGCGCATCAATAGGACATCCATGCAAGACGGATCCCAGGAAGGAGAAGCTGAAGCAACTGACGAGGTTGAATTGACTTGCCTCAATGCGTGACGACGGGAAACGGGAGATCTCTTACCAGATACTGGCCTGGACCATTCCGGGTAGGCGAACCAGGGAGGTTACAGTGAACAGACGTCTATCGGGCCGCTGGCTGCTGATCTTGACCGGGGTCTACGTGATGCTGTCGCCATGGATAACCACCCATCGTCCCCAAGCCGAGACAATTTCCGATGCGATCGCTTGGAGCCATTATCTGGCTGGTGGTGCAATGATCACTTTGGGTTTCATCGGCCTTGCTGTTGATCATTTGTGGGAAGACTGGATGGCCACGCTTGTTGGCGTCTGGCTTGTCGTATCGCCGTGGCTGCTGGGCTTTACCAGTATCGGCACGCTGGCCTGGAGCGATACCCTGATGGGCATCATCGTCATCGTGCTGTCGATAAGGATGTATCTTGCCGGCCTCAACATATGAGGCGGATGCAGGGGCGTCTTGCGATGACGCGCAGTCAGGATGCGCGGATTGGATTGACCAGGCGATGTCCCGCGGCAGGCATACCGGTATACTTGCGTTACAAGCGGAAACCTCAAGCCCCGAAACAGGTTTGTTTGAAGCTTGTGCTTTGATCTGGATCAAGGACATACCAAGGCATGGCCTCATACCCTTGCGGAATGACAGCAACACCGATGACACCTGTGAAATGAACACGACAGACGACCTTGCAGGACGATGCAATCAAATGCTCATTGAAGGTATGGATTTTCCCACGATCTGGGAAAGCTACCTAGCCAAGCACAAGGCCGTTATCGGCCCTCCAATCCAGGGCTATCGAAACAACGAGCCTGTCCTGTCCATCCCCTTGTTTTATCGGCAAAACCTGATTTTCTTCTCCACGGAAGGGCACTTCCTGGTCGAGTGAGATCACCGGAAAGGAAATTTGGCCCGAGATAGATCGCAGCCTGCCGGCTGTCAGGGAGCTATGCCGTCGCGCGACACCGGGTGTCGTAGATACACTGGGCTGCATCCGGGGCGTAACTGCCCCTTCCGCGGCGGCGGACAAACCTCCCAAACCGAAGAAGGAGAACCACCAGCCCAACCGCTGCTCACATCAAAGCATCGGTCGACCTGCAGGAACTGCAGCGAACCAGCGCAATCTTCTCCGTGTCGAATGCACTTCCGGTTGAAGGTTCAAGTGGTCAGCGGCACTATTGAGGTGTATTGTAGGGGGCTTCAGGCCCAAGCTAGCCACCCTGTGGAACATTTTTGCAATTTATATAAGTGATATTTGCTTTATAAAATAGGAACGTATTGTATCTTTATAACTTAAGCTTATGTGAGAATATAGCTGCAATCTGAAGTTGAAAATTTGTGTGCAACCATCTCGTCTAGCGAGAGTCCCCATGCACCGCTTCATCCTGCGCGAAAATGCGTCTCATTTCCGCAAACTCCTGGAAACAGAGGATAACACCGATCGCTGCAGAATATTGCAAGCTATGCTCGACAGCGTAGAGGCTGAACTTACTGAGCTTGAAGAGGCATCTGCTCGAGCCCAAGTCGCCAAGGATGCGCAGGTCGCGAATTTTCTGAATACTCTTCTCAGGCATACCGCCGAAATAGAGCGCGCCGACTTTGGAAATATTCAGTTATACGAACCCGAGCACGAATGTCTCCTGATTGCCGCCCAACTTAACTTCCAAAGACCCTTCCTCGATCACTTCACCACCGTCACAAATGGCGACGGTTCGGCCTGCGGCAAAGCGCTCGAGGGATGCTCCGCTGTGTGGATTGAGGACGTTCGGGACGAAGCGGCTTTTCGCCCCCACCTGGACATAGCCAGCGAAACCGGGTTCCGGGCAGTCCAGTCCATTCCCCTGGTAACCTCGGGCAGGGCTATCGGCATTGTCTCCATCCATTTCCGGCAACCTCGAAGCTGGAGCCTGGAGGAACGTCAGGAAAGCCAAAGGCATGCCCAATATTTATGTGACCTGATATCGACCAGACTGTCTCTGCCCGACTACTATGGTGCGCTTTCGTTCAAGAAGTAGCGTCAGGCACATCTCCTCTGGCAAGCGCCGCCCTCGCCTAGCGGCCCCGGGCTTACCGAACCAGAACCGGAGAAGAAGCTGCGGCGTGGATACGTGTGCCGGCCTTCCCGCTCACCAGATCAACCGCCTCCTCCAAGCGTCCGATAATGGCTGTCTTCCCGCTGAATTTTGCAAATTCGGCGGCGGCGGCGACTTTCGGTCCCATGGAACCTGGCGCAAAATCCTCATGCCTGATGTCGTCCGCACTGATAGTCCCGAGCGGCCGTGCCCGAGCAGAACCATAATCCAGATAAACCGCATCGACGTCAGTCAGCATGAGCAGCAGGTCCGCTTTCAACTGACGCGCCAGAAGTGAGCTAGCGAGATCCTTGTCGACAACGGCCTCAACCCCGGCAAGAGCGCCAGCATCGGTTTGGCGAACTGGAATTCCGCCCCCGCCCGCGCATATGACGATAACCTCCCGATCGACGAGCATGGAGATCACCTCATGCTCAAGGATCTCAAGTGGGCGCGGTGAAGGCACGACGCGGCGCCATTTGTCATTGTCTTGCGCCATCTGCCAGTTGCACGCCTTGGAGAGGCGATGCGCCTCGTCTTCCTCATAGAGCAGTCCGATCGGCTTGGTCGGATGCAGGAAGGCCGGGTCAGCGGCATCGACGCGAACCTGCGTCAACACCGTTGCAACCAATCTGCCCGGCAACGCATTGCGCAACTCCTGCTGCAGCAAGTATCCGATCATGCCCGCGCTTTCGGCATCAAGCACATCCAGCGGAAGCTCTGCGCCAGCCTGGCTCGCCGATTGAAGTGCCAGCAATCCCACCTGAGGTCCGTTGCCATGGGTAACGATGGGACAATGGCCGGCCGAAGCCAGTTTCGCGATGACGCCTGCCGCCTGGCCAACATTCCTGCGCTGATTTTCCATATTCATCGGCTCGCCACGCCGCAGCAGTGCGTTTCCGCCCAGAGCAACCACGATGCGCATGTCAGCACCCGATCGTGGCGACCAGAATGGCCTTGATCGCATGCATGCGGTTCTCCGCCTGATCGAAAACGATGGATGCTTGCGATTCGAAGACGGCATCCTCGACTTCCATGCAATCAATGCCGAAATCGTTCTGCACGCGAACGCCGACTTCCGTGCTGGCATCGTGGAACGCCGGCAGGCAATGCATGAATTTCGTGAAGGGATTGCCGCTGGCGGCCATGAGCTTTGTGGTGATGCGATAGGGGGACAGCAATCGGATACGCTCAGCCCATTGGCTCTCTGCTTCTCCCATCGACAGCCAGACATCCGTGTAAATGAAATCCGCCCCCCGCACACAGCTTTCGACATCTTCGTCAATCCGAAAGCGTCCGCCGCTGTGTTCAGCAAGATCAGCAACATGGGTACAGAACGCCGCATCAGGCCATAATTGCCTGGGCGAGGCGATCCGCATGTCGATGCCGACCTTCGCAGCTCCCAGCGCCAGCGAACGGGCGACATTGTCCTGCCCCTCACCGACAAAAGCCACCGCGACGTCAGACAGATGTTTGTGCGTGAACTCACGCATCGTCATGAAGTCCGCCAGGATCTGTGTTGGATGATGCTCGTCGGTCAATCCGTTATACACGGGGACACCAGCGTGCGTGGCCAACAGTTCGAGCTGATCTTGTCCAAAACCTCGATATTCAATCGCATCATACATGCGGCCAAGCACGCGAGCGGTGTCTTTCATCGATTCCTTATGACCGATGTGACTGCCCGCAGGCCCGATATAGGTTACATGGGCGCCCTGATCATAAGCAGCAACTTCGAAGCCCGATCGTGTGCGCGTCGAATCCTTCTCGAATATGAGAGCAATGTTCTTGCGTGTCAGGCGGGGAACTTCCGTGCCCGTCTGCTTGGCGGTCTTGAGATCAAGGGCAAGCTGCAGCAGCAAACGAATTTCGGCCGGCGAGAGATCGTCGAGCGAGAGGATGCTGCGTCCCTTCAGATTGACGGGCATGACAAAAGTCCTTCGTATTGAAATCTCTCAAAGCGGATCACGAGCGATGGGACAGGTCAGGCAGTGCCCTCCCCCTCGGCCGCGGCTCAACTCAGCTCCTTCGATGGTGATGACTTCCACCCCGGCCCGTCGCAGCAGCGTGTTGGTATAGACATTACGGTCATAGGCGATGACGATCCCAGGTTCGACCGCGATGACGTTATTGCCGTCGTCCCATTGTTCCCTCTCGGCCTCATATGTGTCGCCACCCGTTGCGACGATCCGCAGAGACTTCAGTCCGAGAGCCTGTCTGACGACTTCGGTGAACGGCTCGTTTTCTTCGGTGACCAGCAAGGGCGCGTCCGTCTCACTCGGCCTCAGGGTGAAGGTTCGCAGTCTTTCAACAACCGGGGGGTACATGGTGACGAGATCCCGGTCGCAGAACGTGAACACCGTATCCAAATGCATGAACGAGCGTTCGCGAGGCATGAGCGCGGCGATAACGCAGCTCGCCTCCCCGGTCGCAAACAGCTTGCGTGCCAAGGCCGATACGGCCTGCGGCGTGGTGCGTTCACCCATGCCGACCACAACGACGCCGCCACCGACAGGCATGACATCCCCGCCTTCCAGGCTGATGCCCTCGCTGTCTTCGCCGAGGGAGAAAAAGGGCAGTTCGGCTTCTCGAAACCGATGATGGAAGCGATAAACCGCCTCCATATTGGCGCTTTCCGGTCGGCGGGCCGGCCAATACATGCGATTGACCGAAACACCCCCATAGATCCAGCAGGAGCTGTCACGCGTGAACAACTGATTGGGCAGCGGGGGGAGCACGAAATCCTGCTCCAGGAGCGACCTGCCGAACACGCCTGTGGGCTGAAAGGGTAATTCGCCGCGTGCTATCCCGCCGATCATCATGATCGCCAGATCGCCCGCCGTTTTCTCCCCGAGCCAGGCTCGGAGCTCTCCCACCATGTCGCAACCAACGACGCCAGCCGTCACCCTGCGATCGAGCAGCCATCTGCGCGCCTCTGGCAGAGCCAGGGTTTCGGCCAAAAGCGTGCCGAAATCATGAACGGTTACACCGCGCTCCTCCAGGGCATCGACGAAGACGTCATGTTCCTGCCTGGCACGCTTTACCCATAGCACGTCATCGAAGAGCAACGATTTGCAATTGTCCGGGGTGAGCCGTTTCAGGCTCAGATCCGGTCGATGAACGATAACTTCCCTCAGCCGACCTGTTTCGGAATGCACACCCAGCGTACTCATCCGTCGTTTCCTTGAACATTGATCTTACGGTTCAGAAGGGCTTGATGGCGCCGACCCACAACAGATACCCGGCGTAGGCTCCGGCGATGACCATAGCTGCCGCGAGCACGGCTTCGATCGGTCTGAAGATAGGTTCGCCACGTTCGCGTCGCGCCCAGACGTAGATGATCACTCCCGGAGCGTAGAGGACTGCGCACATGAACAGGAAAGCCAGGCCCGCCGCGTAAACCAGCCAGATCCCATAGGCGGTGGCTCCCACCCCCATGATCAGGGCTGCGATACGATTTTCCCCGGGCCTGTAGCCCTCACCGGAGAACGCGAGCTTTGCTGCAAAGGCACCCGAGAAGATGTAGGGGACCAGGATGGCCACGGAGGCGATAGAAAACAGGGCCTGATAGGTGCTCTGCGCGAAAAAGGTGATCAGCAGGAAGGCCTGGACGAGGACGTTGGTGATCAGAAGGGAAACGGTGGGCACGCCACGTTCGTTCTGCCTGGCGAAGAAGCGCGGCATGGTGCCGTCCTTGCCGGCTGCATAAGGGATCTCGGCGGCAAGAAGCGTCCAGCTCAAAAAGGCACCAACGACCGAGACCACAAGGGCGAGATTGATGACAATCGCTCCCCAGGGACCGACCACAGCTTCCAGAACGCCTGCCATCGATGGGTTTTTCAATGCCGCAAGTTCGGGACGGCTGAGGGCACCGAGAGAAAGCAATGACACCAGGATATAGAGCCCGAGACAGGTCAGAAAACCAAGTATGGTAGCAATGGCGATGTCCTTGCGCTGTTCAGCCCGCTCGGACAGAACGCTGGCGCCCTCGATGCCGATGAAGACCCATAGGGTCACGAGCATGGTGCTTTTTACCTGCGTGGTCAGGGAACCAAGCTTGAAGTCGGCGAGCCCGGAGAAATCCGCGGAGAACACGTCGAGCTTGAAGGCTACCGCTACGATCGCAATGAACAGGACAATCGGGGCAATCTTCGCGATCGTAACGATCTGGTTGATCACCGCCGCCTGGCGAACGCCGGCCCACACCAGGCCATGCACCACCCAAAGCAGGACGGAAGCGCCAAGGATCGCCTGCCAGCTATTTCCATCGCCAAAAACGGGAAAGAAATAGGAGAGCGCGCTGAAAACGACTACTGCATAAGACACATTGCCGACCCAGGCACTGATCCAGTATCCCCAAGCGCTATTGAAACCGACGAATGGCCCGAATCCCGCCTTGGCATAGGCATAGGGACCGGCATCGAGATCGGGCCGGCGCGTCGCCAGAGATTGGTAGACGAAGACCAGTGCGAGCATGCCTGCCGCGGTTATCGCCCAACCGATCAATATGGCCAGCGGGCCTGCGCCGACCGCCATGTTCTGAGGCAGACTGAAAACGCCCGAGCCCACGATGGATCCGATGACCAGCGCCGTAAGAGCTCCCAATCGTAATTTCCGGCTCGATCGCGCCGACACAGGTGACGTCGATTGAGAAAGATCGGTCGTGGCCATAAACATGCCCCTCGGATGAAATCCGAGGAACTATATGAGGGGGTAGGTTCGCGACATTGATTTGGCTCAATTCACATATCTCAAATTGCAGCAATCTGAGAAAACGATAGATAATCCGAAATATAGTTTTAGAAATCCTACCTTTTAACATAGGAACCCAAAAATATGTAATATTCAAGATTATATACTTTATATCGCATTATATATTACAAAATACGCATTAATTCGATTAGTGTTATCTACATTTTACGATTAATAAACATCTCTGCGGGTGAAATTTTCGATATCAGAAGGAGAATATCCTTGGAACGAATTGGCCATGCGAGCCTACGTGCTAAAGTGATGAGTGCAGAGGCTGCTGCTCGCTTCATTGCGTCTGGGAACACTATCGGCATGAGCGGCTTCACCGGCTCGGGTTATCCCAAGGCCGTCCCGCTTGCCTTGGCAGCGCGCATTGAGGCCGAGCACACAGCTGGCACCCCCTTTCGCGTACGTGTATGGACAGGCGCCTCCACAGGCCCCGAGCTCGACGGAGCACTGGCAAAGGCGGACGGCATTGAGTTTCGCCTACCCTACAATTCCGATCCAATTGCCCGCGAGATGATCAACCGCGGCGAGATGGAATATTTCGACATGCATCTGAGCCAGGTCGCCCCCATGGCATGGCAAGGATTTCTTGGAGCCCTCGACGTCGCTGTCATCGAAATTGCTGGGATCCGGCCAGATGGCGCGCTGATCCCGTCCTCCTCAGTCGGGAACAACAAGACTTGGCTCGATCGGGCGAACCGCGTGATTCTCGAGGTCAATAGCTGGCAAAATGCGGCGCTCGAGGGCATGCACGACATCTATTATGGCACCGCGCTGCCACCTCATCGCGTTCCCATCCCGCTCGTGCGCGCCGACGATCGCATCGGCGAACCCTATTTGCGCTGTGATCCGCAGAAGATCGTGGCGATCGTCGAGACTTCTGCCCCCGATCGCAATCTGCCATTCGCACCACCCGACGACGTGGCACACGCCATTGCCGGACATCTTCTGGAATTCCTTCGGCACGAGGTCGCAAAGGCGCGCCTTCCGGCTTCATTGTTGCCGATACAATCCGGCGTCGGGAATGTCGCCAATGCCGTTCTCGGCGGGCTCCTCGACGGACCTTTCGAGAACATGACCGCTTATACTGAAGTGATCCAGGATGGCATGCTCGACCTGTTGGCGGCTGGAAAGCTGCGCGTAGCCTCCGCGACGGCTTTTTCTCTCAGCCCGGAGGCGGCAGTGAGGCTCAATGCCGCAATGACGGATTTTCGCGACAAGATGGTCTTGCGACCGCAGGAGATCAGCAACCATCCCGAATTGATCCGCCGTCTGGGGTGCTTGGCCATGAATGGCCTGATCGAAGCCGATATCTACGGCAATGTGAACTCTACGCACATCATGGGCTCGCGCATCCAGAACGGCATCGGAGGGTCGGGTGACTTTGCTCGCAATGCCTATATCTCGATCTTCATGACCCCTTCCACCGCCAAAGGGGGCAAGATATCCGCCATCGTCCCACAAGCCAGCCATGTCGACCACATCGCACAGGACGTCCAGGTGATCGTGACCGAACAGGGACTGGCGGATTTGCGTGGCCTCTCTCCCAAGCAGCGTGCAAAAGTGATCATAGAGAATTGCGCCCACCCCGATTACAAGGCCGGATTGTGGGACTATTTTCGACGCGCCAGGGATCATTCATACGGTCAGCAATCGCCGTCCCTGCCTGGCGAGGCCCTGTCATGGCACCAGCGTTTCATCGATACTGGATCCATGCGGCGGTAGGCGTTTCAACGTCCTGAATTCAGTTCCTACGAAAATGGGCGGTTGCGCCGAAAAGTCTGCTCGCCAAGACGGCTGTCGCCATGGCTGCCGAACCCAACGAAGTAATGATCTGAGCGCCAGCGCCCATCAGGAGGACAGGAAACGCGAAGGTTTTTGATCTTGCGCAACGCCGGATCGACACGACAGGGCATAGTGATCAACACGCCGACTGTGGACGAGGCCCATCGCCCCCCACATGCGGCCATTGCTCTGGTTAGAACCGCGAAGCACCGATGCCGCCAGCCACAGCCACATTGAAAGAACCGCCGGCGCCTTTCACAGCCGATCGTATCGATCCCGCGCCGACCGCACCCCAAGTCAAAAACAGCGCGACACCTGCTCGCAGGCCAAGACTGTCTTCTCACAAATGGCTCACCGCTGGCCTCGCCATCCTTCTCGGTGTGGCTGTTTGGCAAGGCTACGAATATTTTCGCGGCCCCTTGATCACCGTCGATCCCGTGCGGCGGCGTGATCTGGTGGAGACTGTCGTGGCGAGCGGCAACGTCGAGGCACCATTCCGGGTGAACATCGCCAGCCAGATCATTGGTGTCGTTGCAGATGTACTGGTTGAAGAAGGAGCACATGTCGAGAAGGGGCAAAAACTGATCCTGCTCGACGACGACGAACTGAAGGCCCAACGCACCCAGGCGGAAGGTTCGCTCGCCCAGGCACAAGCCCGCTTGCGACAATTGCGAGAACTGGTCTTGCCCACGGCGCAGGAAACGCTTGTTCAGGCACAGGCCACGGCGCTCGAGGCCCGGCGCACCTATGATCGAAGCGTCAGTCTTTATCGCAACGGCCATATTGCTCAGGCAGTTCTCGACACTGACCAGAAAAATCTCGATGTGGCACATACGCAGGTTCGCGCCGCACAATTGCAGGTCTATACATCCAGCCCCGGCGGCAGCGATTATGTCATGGCGCAAACGCAGCTCGAGCAAGCCCATGCCAATCTCGAGGCTGCCAATTCCCGGCTTGGACACGCTGTCATCACAGCGCCACGAGATGGTGTGCTGATTTCCCGCAATGTCGAGCAAGGCTCGGTGGTCCAACCGGGTACGACCTTGCTGACCCTGTCTCCCAGTGGAACGACACAGCTGGTGCTCGACATCGACGAAAAGAACCTGGGTCGTCTGACAGTGGGCCAAAACGCGCTCGCCTCCGCCGACGCCTATCCGAGTCAGCGCTTCCCGGCCCGGATCGCCTTCATCAATCCCGGCATCGACATCTCGCGGGCCTCCGTGGTGGTCAAGCTGGATGTCGCGCATCCACCAACCTATTTGGTTCAGGACATGACGGTATCGGTCGATATCGAAGTTGCCAGACGGGACGGTGCCCTGACCGTGCCGCGGCGCGACGTCCATGATCTGCTCTCAAACGATCCATGGGTCCTGGTCGAAAGCAAGGGCCGCGCTCTGGCGCGCAGGGTAAGGGTCGGGCTGATCGGTGACAGTGATGTCGAGATCGTCGAGGGACTTGCCGAGAGCGATCACGTGGTTCCAGTCGCCGCCAACCTCGCCGACGGGCAGCGCATGCGGGGGACAGGCTCATGAATCCTTTCCTGCCCTTCGAATGGATTGCAGCGACGCGCTTCCTCAAGGAGGGGCGAATGCAAACCGCTTTCATCGTCGGTGGCGTCACGATCGGAGTGGCGGTCATCGTATTCATGTCAGCCATGCTGGCATCCATGCAGGCCAACTTTCTCAAGCGCGTCCTGACCTCCCAACCGCAGATACAACTCCTCGTTCCTCAACAGATCGCACGCCCCCTGCGGCCTTCGTCGCGCGAGGTGGTCATGGCAACCATACAGCGCCCAACGCAGCGAACACTGTCCATCGACCAGTGGCAGAAGATCCTGCAGCAAATGCGGACCTTACCGGATGTAAGTGTCGCAACCCCGACCGCAGCGGGTTCCGCCCTGGCTTTGCGAGGAGATGCCAGTCGAGCGATCAGCCTTACGGGCATCGAACCGGACGACTATTTCAAGATCGTTCACCTCCCCGATTACATCGTCGCTGGTGAGCCGCGCCTGGACACCGATGGGATCGTGGTCGGCATGGATCTGGCTGCAGATCTGGGCGCGAATGTCGGAGACAAGCTCAACGTCACAGCCGCTTCCGGGGCGAACCGCATCCTCACAATCAAAGGAATTGTCGATCTCGGAAACAAGAATGTCAACGAGCGGGCGGCCTATGTGACGCTACGCACCGCCCAGTCCCTTCTCGGCCTCATCGGAGGTGTCACAACGATAGACATGACCGTGAAGGATATCTATGCGGCTCGCGATATTGCCCAGCGCATCCAGGCGAGTACGCGCGTGGAAGCCGACAGCTGGATCACCACCAATACCCAGTTCTTCACCGCCGTGCAGGCGCAGAGCACCGCGAATACACTCATTCGTATCTTCGTCGGCCTTTCTGTCGCGGCCGGGATCGCAGCGGTTCTGGTGGTCACGGTGGTCCAACGCTCCAAGGACATTGGGATATTGCGGGCAATGGGTACGTCACGAGGCCAGATTCTTCGAATCTTCCTGCTGCAAGGCGGATTGCTTGCCTTCATTGGCTCTGCTCTTGGAGCCGCCGCGGGCGGCCAGGCGGTCATTTTCTACCACGCCTATATGCGTCAGCCCGACGGCAAGGAGATCTTCCCGCTCGTTCTCAATCATGATCTGTATATTGGTTCGATCTTGCTCGCCACCCTCACCGGCGTCGCGGCCGCTCTGATTCCGGCCCTGCGCGCATCCAACCTCGATCCGGTGGTAGCGATCCGTGGCTGACCAGATCTATACCCTGCGGGGCGTCACAAAATCCTACAATGTCGGCACGCCGGTCGAGGCCCGTGTGTTGCACGACATCGATCTGGACATTGCCCGCGGTGAATTCCTGGCGCTGATCGGCCCTTCCGGCTCCGGAAAGAGCACGCTGCTCAACATAATCGGGCTCCTCGATCGACCCAGTTCAGGCCATCTCGTCATCGACGGCCAGGATGCGGCAGCCTTGAGCGATGCCGGCCTGACCCATCTTCGCGGCCACAAGATTGGCTTCGTCTTCCAGTATCATTATCTGCTTTCGGCCTTCACCGCCCGCGAGAATGTGATGTTGCCCATGGTGGCCGACCATGGATTTGCAACCGCTCTCATGGAGCACCATGCCGCCGAACTCCTGGATCAGGTAGCCTTGGGCGCATTTGCCAATCATCCCGCCATGAATATGTCGGGAGGTCAGCAGCAGCGAGTTGCCATCGCACGAGCGCTTGCAATGGACCCTCCCCTCGTCCTTGCGGATGAGCCGACTGGTAATCTCGACACGCAGTCGGCCCAGGGCGTGTTTGCGCTGATGCGGGAAATCAACCAGCGCCGAGGAACGACCATTATCATGGTGACCCACAATCTGGCGCTCGCACGTCGGTGCGACCGCATCATCGAGGTCGTGGATGGGCGTGTGAGGCCTGCAGAACCGATGCCCCCTCTATAAGCCCCGGACGATTTCCGGCCAGGGCTCGTGGCCGATCGGAGGCTCGACGGGCTCCTGACAGTATCAAACGTCGGATCCATTCCATTGCCCGGGCTTCTGTCGAAGCTGACCGAGCGTTTTGGACAGGCTGAAGCCTTGAGCCGCGGCGGTGGAATCGGGCCGTCGATCGTGCCGATGATTACTGACCGCCAGAACTTGCTATGCCTTGGCAGGCAGGAGCCGTGCAGGATCCAAGGTCCGAACCGCCGGCACGGCAGACAAATAGCAGATCCGGCCTCCAGTTGACCTCGCTCAATTCAGGAAGGAGCGAAGGCTGCTACGAATACCGCCCATAAGGAGATTACACGTCACTATGGGAGGGCCGTTTCATGACAATCGCCGCAGTCATGGTTTACGTCGAGCCAACACAGCAAGCTGAAGAACAAGTGGCGGTCGCGCGATCAATTGCGTCTAAGTTCGGTGCAGCGATCATAGGTGTTTCAGCCTGGGCCATCGAACCGACCTTCGTGTCTGGAGGGGTGGTGATTTCCGACACCACGCCTCAGGACATCATGCTGATGAAGGCAACCCTGGCCCAGAAAGCAGAATGGTTTCGGGAGGTCGTCGGTTTTCCAAAAGAACGGGTTGAGTGGCGTTGGGCCATTGAACACCCCAATGTCTTTCTAGCAAATGAGGCCAGATCCGCCGACTTGATTGTGGTCAGAAACCCGCAGCAACGGGTCGACCCCTATCGTATTGCCGATCCGGCGGACATGGTGCTGCGACTGGGCAGGCCCACGATTTTAGCACCTGAACATCTGCACGATCTTCATGCCGACCAGATCATGATCGGTTGGAAGGACACGCGCGAAGCCCGTCTTGCGGTTCACAACGCATTGCCATTCCTAAAAGCAGCATCGCAGGTGACAATCGCCGAGATCTGCACTTCAACTGAACAGGATGCGGCGCGACATCGCGTCCGCGATGTCGCCAGATATCTGCAACTTCATGGCGTGAAAAGTGAAACGGAGGTTCGTGTCCACATGGTGGAGACGGATGCCTCTCATCTCATTCGCATGGCTAAGGAAAGGGGTGCCGATCTGATCGTCAGTGGAGCCTATGGCCACAGCCGATTGGGCGAGTGGATCTTTGGAGGCATGACGCGGACTCTGATCCAGGAATCCCCATTTTGCCTCATGATGTCCCACTAGCCGTTGCAGGCGCCCAAGAATACGCACGGCGACGGGAAATGGCCTGCGGCCAAGGTGTGAAGCGCTCGCCCTCGCGGCGTTGTCGAGACTTGTGCGTATTCTAGTCCCTGCCTTGCGATCGGCACCAAGAGCGCTGCGGCGCGGCATGAGTGCGCGCCCACACTGATGCATGTCAACGCGATCGGCTGCAATACGGCACAGTCTTGATCGAGCCGTTCCAGCATCACAGTCCACGAAGGGACGTTGCGGCATCTCGCAGGAAGGTTGCCATCATGGACCATCGGACAGATCGAACACCCGTCCTGCAAGGTTTGTCGGAGACGGAGGCACAAGCCCGGCTCGCAAAAGATGGTTTTAATGAACTTCCCCGCTCTCGCCGTCGATCTTGGCTGTACATCACAGGAGAAGTCCTGCGTGAGCCGATGTTGTTACTCCTGGTTGGCGGCGGTGTTGTATATTTGTTGCTCGGCAACGGGGACGAAGCCCTCATTCTCCTAGCTTTTGCCTGCCTTTCAATCGGCATTACCGTGGTGCAGGAAGCGCGGACCGAAAAAGTGCTCGAGGCCCTGCGCGACCTCGCTAGTCCACGCGCTCTGGTGCTCCGGGCCGGGCAGCGCAAGCGTGTAGCCGGCCGGGAGATCGTGCGGGGTGACCTGATCTTGCTCAACGAGGGAGATCGTGTCCCCGCCGATGCTCGGCTGATCGAGTGCACTGATCTTTCGGCCGATGAATCATTACTGACAGGCGAAGCAATCCCAGTGCGGAAGATCGCTGCCGGTTTAGACGCCCGGACATACCGGCCTGGCGGCGAGGATTTGCCGGTGGTGTTTTCAGGTTCGCTGATCGTGCGCGGGTCGGCACTCGGCGAAGTGACCGCGACCGGCCCTGCGAGCGAAATCGGCAAGATCGGCACGTCGCTCGGCGGGCTAGAGATCGAGACCCCGCATCTTCAGCGCCAAATGCGAACACTCGTGATGGCGCTTGGCATTGTAGGGGCGACGGTTTGCCTAGCCGTCGTGGTGCTGTTCGGCCTAACGCGGGGGAATTGGCTGGATGCCACCCTGGCTGGAATCGCCGTCGGCATGTCCATGCTTCCGGAAGAGTTTCCCATGGTGCTTGCAGTGTTCATGGCGATGGGCGCTTGGCGCATCTCCAAGGCGCGCGTTTTGACCAGGCGGGCTGCTGCCATCGAGGCGCTGGGGGCTGCAAGTGTCCTGTGCACCGACAAGACCGGCACGCTGACGGAAAATCGAATGAAAATCGTGGAGTTGATGCTCTCGACCGGCAAACGTCAACGAGTGGATATAGGGCCCTTGTCGCCACCTTTTTACGATCTGGTGCTGACAGGAACGTTGGCATCAGCGCCACGTCCCATCGATCCCATGGAAAAAGCCTTTCACGATCTCGTCCAACGGGATGAAACGTGGAGTCTGGTGAGATCCTATCCGTTGGCCCGCGAACTGCTGGCGATGACCCAGGTATGGCAATCGGGAACGATACTCACGGCCGCAGCCAAAGGCGCACCGGAGGCAATCGCCAGCCTGTGTCAGCTGGAATCAGCTGCCCGAGCCTCAATTGCGGCTCAAGTTGACGAAATGGCGAAAGCTGGACTTCGTGTCCTGGGCGTAGCAATGGCGGAAGCCGGTTCCCCATTGCCCGGCAAGCAAGCGGATTTCGACTTCCGTTTTCTTGGACTGGTCGGATTGTCCGACCCGCTAAGGGCCTCGGTACCCGCCGCGGTTGCGGAATGCCGGGCGGCAGGCATTCGCGTGATCATGATCACTGGCGATTATCCCGCGACTGCAAAGGCGATCGCCCGCGATGCCGGTCTATCGGGCGATCTGGTCCTCACGGGCGCAGAGCTGGAGACTGCGGACGACAGGACACTGGCAACCGCAGTGCGAACCACGACTATCTTTGCCCGTATCATGCCCGAACAGAAACTACGTATTGTCAATGCATTGAAGGCCAATGGGTCGATCGTCGCCATGACGGGAGACGGCGTCAATGACGCCCCCTCGCTCAAGGCTGCACATATCGGCGTGGCGATGGGAGGACGCGGGACGGATGTAGCGCGCGAGGCCGCCTCAATCGTGCTTCTGGATGATGACTTCGGCTCGATCGTCACGACCATTCGGCTCGGCCGCAGGATCTACGCAAATCTTCGCAAGGCGATGAGCTTCATTCTGGCTGTCCACGTGCCGATTGCGGGGCTGGCGCTGATGCCATTGCTGTTGGGCATGCCCCTGCTGTTTGCACCAGTCCACATTGCGTTCCTGGAAATGGTGATCGATCCCGTCTGTTCCCTGGTCTTCGAGGCCGAACGCACTGAGGAGGGTGTCATGCGTCAAAAACCGCGCCCTGTGACCGAGCCCCTCTTTTCTGGACCGATGATCCTTTGGAGCCTCATGCAGGGCGGACTCGCACTCGGTGCCACCGCCATAGTCTACTGGTTCTCTGCCGGCTATGGCCTCGACGAGTTTCAGGTTCGCGCCCTTACGTTTGCATCGCTGATCTTCGCGATCATCGCCCTCATCCTGATCAATCGTTCCGCCTCATCTTCGCCAGTCGCTGCAATCGTCCGACCCAACCGGGCTCTGGCGTTCGTATTGCCCGTGATTGGTGTGGCGATGGGCGTCACGATGTTCTGGCAGCCCGCCAGCGCCCTGTTCCGATTTGGCGCCCTGGAGGGTTTCTTACTGGCTGTGCCGCCACTAACCGGAATTTCGATTATGTTGATCCTGGAGCTATTGAAATCACTATGGCGTCTTACGGCGCATCATGACCCGTTGGCACCAGCCACAGGTGGTGCCCCCTCCAGCAAGATCGATGGCGCATGATATCAGTAGGATTCTGGGGAACCCGTTCACTCTCCTGGGCTCCATAGTGCAACGGGTTTGTATGCCGCCAAAAGCCGGTGGTTACCTCTTTGCGTTTCATATGGGCGGGTTTTTATCAGCCCCGGGTGGTCGGGATTTGTGGAGTGTCCGCCTGCACGGACTTGCCCCCTATACCCGGCTACCGGGACAGCCCGAACCACGAGCAAATAAAAGGGGCAGCCTTACGCCAAGATCCAAGCCACATGATTGACCGTGACGGCCGGCCGGGTTCCCGTCATCGTATATGCGCCAGCTTCAGGCGCTCCTAGGCTTGGCACTCTTTTCTTCGCCCGCTGTCGCGATGCACAAGATTATCCGAGCACCGCGCGACGGCCGGGTGAAGATGGCGGCGCGCCTGTTCTCTACAGAGTTTCAATCATCCCTTTCAGCAAGTCGCGCACCTTCCTAGCCGAAAGCTTCAACGCATCGTTCTCGACTGCTGCCATTGATGCTACCGGATCGATAGCCGCCACTTCGACATCGCCATGGCCAGCATCCTGGACGACAACGTTGCAGGGCAGCATGGTGCCGATCTTATCTTCGATCTCAAGCGCCTCCCGCGCCATCCCGGGGTTGCACGCGCCGAGGATGCGATAGTTGCGGTAGTCGACGCCGAGTTTTTTCTTGAAGGTCTCCTTCACGTCGATCTCGGTAATGACACCGAAACCAGCACGCTTGAGGGCGTCGGTCGTGCGCCGCACGGCATCGTCGAATGAACAATGAAGGATCTTGGCGAAATAATAGGCCATAGGCTTTCTCCCCTGCTTCAGATTGACTCTGTACCCGTGCCGGTCGGCTGCTGCGTTCCAGGCGTGGCCGACGAAGACACCCGCTCTCCCCTGAGCACCACATAGATGGCCGGTATGACGAGCACTGTAAGTGCCGTGGAAGAGGCAAGTCCGAAAAGAAGGGAGATCGCAAGCCCCTGGAAGATGGGATCGGCGAGGATGACGGCCGCCCCAATCATGGCGGCCATTGCCGTGAGCAGGATCGGCTTGAATCGAACGGCGCCAGCTTCCAACAACACATCGACAAGAGAGCGCTCGGGACGGCGCGCATGCCGGATGAAATCGACCAAGAGGATCGAATTGCGCACGATAATGCCAGCAAGTGCGATGAAGCCGATCATCGATGTAGCGGTAAAGGGGGCAGCAAACAACCAATGCCCAAGCACGATGCCGATGAAGGTGAGCGGAATGGGCGTCAGGATGACGAGCGGCAGCTTAAATGATCCGAACTGAGCGACGACAAGGATGTATATGCCGAGGATGGCGACCATGAAGGCGGCCCCCATGTCGCGGAAGGTGACCCAGGTCACTTCCCATTCGCCATCCCACAAAACCGTCGGATGTGTCTCATCATCCGGCTGACCGTGTAGCGAGATGATCGGCTTGGGTATGTTGCCCCAATCTGCCGAACCAATGACATCGCCCACAGCGATCATGCCATAAACCGGCGCTTCGTAGGCCCCGGCGAGTTCGCCTGTCACCATCTCCGCCGGACGGCCGTTGTGCCGGAAGATCGGAAACGAAGCCGGCTCCCGAGCGACACTGACCACGTCGCCCAGTTCGACGATGCCGCGTCCACCTGGGATGGCATTGGCGGGGATCGGCGTGGTCAGCACTCTCTCACTTACCACCGAACCCGCCTTTGAAAGCGCGAGGCGGATGGGGATCGGCTGGCGCTCGCCGCCACGATGAGAATAGCCGACGGTCTTGCCGCCATAGAGGTAACTCAGCGTGTTATACACATCCGACTGCTCAACGCTGTAGTATTCGAGATTGTCCTGGTCGATGGAGACACGGACCCGTTTTGGCTGGTTGTGATAGCTGTCGTCCACATCGACGATGAAGGGCACGCTTGCGAAAGCCTGCCTCACCTTTGCCGCGACCGCGCGGCGTGTCTGCGGGTCGGGGCCGTAGATCTCCGCCAGCAATGTAGCGAACACGGGCGGACCAGGCGGGGGCTCGACCACCTTGACAACCGTATCGCTGGGCAACTCCAGGCCTTTGAGGTGATCACGTATGTCGAGCGCAATCGCGTGGCTCGTCCGGTTCCGATCGCCTTTGCCCAGCAGATTGATCGCGATGTCCCCCTGCTCGGGGCCGGAACGCAGGCCATAATGGCGCACCAGGCCGTTGAAATCGAACGGTGCGGCCGTGCCGGCATAAGTCTGGAACGAAACGATCTCCGGCACGGCTTGCAGACGGTTGACCATCGTCTGCAATGTCCGGTCGGTGTCCTCCACCGACGCCCCTTTCGGCAAGTCAAGCACGACTTGGAGATTGGCCTTGTTATCGAACGGCAGCAGCTTCACTGCGACATTCTTGGTATAGAACAGGCTGAGCGATGCGAGTGTGGCGCCCCCGACAAGCAGGAGGAAGATCCAAGCCCGCACGCGGGTTTTCAGGATGGGGCGCGCCACGATGACATAGAGGTGGCCGAGGCGGCCGCCCGCCGCATGCATTTGACCGCTGATGCGATGGGAACCAGTCATCTTCATCATGAGCCAGGGTGTCAGGACGACGGCAATGAAGAAAGAAAATAGCATGGCCGCCGATGCGTTGGCCGGAATGGGACTCATATAGGGGCCCATCATGCCCGAGACGAACAGCATGGGCAGCAGGGCCGAGACCACCGTCAGCGTGGCAACGATCGTCGGATTACCGACCTCTGCAACTGCGTCGATTGCCGCCTGCACTCGAGGGCGGGCATCCAGCATTGCCCAGTGGCGGGCAATATTCTCGATTACGACGATGGCGTCATCAACCAGGATGCCAATCGAGAAGATCAAAGCAAACAGGCTGACGCGATTGAGCGTGTAGCCCATGATCCAGGAAGCAAAAAGCGTCAGCAAAATGGTCGCTGGAATGACCACCGCGACGACCAACGCTTCGCGCCACCCAATGGCGACCGCCACCAGGACGACAATGGAAATCGTCGCAAGACCAAGATGCAGGAGAAGTTCGTTGGCTTTTTCGTTGGCGGTCGCGCCATAGTCGCGCGTTATCATCATTTCCACGTCGACCGGGAAGATCTGGCCGCGCACCTGCTCGAGGCGACGCACGATGCGTTCCGCGATGACGACGGCATTGGTGCCAGGACGCTTGGCGATGGCGAGCGAGACGGCCGGTGCCCGCTCCAGCCCCGCGGGGGTCTTACGGATATCAGTGACACGATTCTCGGCGGGCGAAGTCGCGAGCACGACCTTGGCGACGTCGCGAACGTAGACCGGACGGCCGTCGCGGGCCGTGAGTACGATGTTGGCGATCTCAGGCAGCGCCTGCAGCGTCTGGCCAGCCACGAGGGCGCGCTGCTCGGCACCCTCCCGCACAGTACCCACGCGGAACGAGCGGTTCGCCCCTTCGATCTTGGCCGCGAGTTGCTGCAAGGTGATGCCGTAGAGCGAGAGCCTATCCGGATCTGGCTCGACTTGGAACTGATCGGGTTGCTCGCCAACGATATACGTAAGGCCAATGTCTGGCAGCTTCGACACCTCGATTTGCAGTTCGCGCGCCAGCCGCGTCAACCCGTCCGGCGTCCAGCGTGATATGGCTCCCGCTGCCGGCCGCAGCGTTACGACGACAATCGCTACATCGTCGATACCGCGCCCGACGATGAGCGGCTCCGGGATGCCAATTGGAATGCGATCCATATTGGCGCGAATTTTTTCGTGCACACGCAGAACGGCAGCATCGAAATTGGTGCCCACTTTGAACCGCGCTGTGACGAGCGTCCCATCATCCTCTGTCTGAGAGTAGACATGTTCGACGCCATCGATGCTCTTGACGATGGTTTCCAGCGGCTCGGTCACAAGCTTGACAGCATCCTCTGCTTTCAAGCCATTGGCGGAGACACGGATATCGACCATCGGCACCGAGATTTGTGGTTCTTCCTCTCGGGGTAACGTAAGAAGCGCGACAAGTCCGAGCGCGAGGGCAGCAAGCAGAAAGAGCGGCGTCAAGGGCGAGGCGATAAAGGTGCGGGTGAGACTGCCTGCGAGTCCTGGCTTCATGGCAGCGCCACCCGATCGCCGGCATGGAGACCGGTCAGCACCTCGACGAGTTTGCGTCCCTCATTCTCGAAGGTCTCACCGAGGATAACCGCTACGTCCATTTCGGTGCCGAGCAAAGCGACGCGCACATAGTCGACGCCATGAAGCGTTCTGACAGCGTCGGGCGGCACGGCCAGGACCGTTCGCTGACCGACCGCGATCGAGACAAGCGTACGCTCATTGATGAAATAATCGCCGATCCCAGCGACTTCGACGTCTGCAAGGACGCGCCCATCGGCGATCTCCGGATAGACCTTGATGATCCTTCCCAGTTGAGCTGCAGTAAGTCTGCCTGCTGATTGGACCACTCCGCGCTGAGCGACAAGAACTTGTGCGCCTTGCGCCAGTTGCGCAGCATGCCGCTCCGGCAACGATAGGCGCAGATAATAAGGTCCCGGCGCGACACGGGCGATCTGTTCTCCAGCGAGGATGACCGAGCCTGGTGTAACAGGCACGCTCAACACACGGCCTGTTGCAGGTGCGAGCACATCGCCCTCTCTAGCATTTTGCTCGATTACGGCCTTTTCCGCCGTCGCCGCCGCGATCTGGTTGGTTATGACCTCAAACTGCATCCGGGCCGCATCGAGGGTGGCTTGAGATCCAGTCCCCGAAGTCCGGAGCTGCTGGGCTCTCTCAAGCTGAATGCGCGCATTCTCGAGCTGTGAGTTTAGCGCCTCGATCCTGGCGTCTGCGGCATGGAGTTGAAGGCCCAACTTATCATCGACTACCGATGCTATCAGTTGGCCCTCACGTACTTGATCACCCTCTTGGATCCGTATCTCGCGCACGGTACCGCCGATACGGGCTCGAGCCGGGAGTACGATGCGGCTTTCGACCTGACCGAACACGGCCTTGGTTTCGGCAATGGTGAGAGGCTGAACAACGAACTCGCTGGCCCATACAGGCTGGGCAGCGAGAGCCGCCACTACGGCATGAAGGATGACAGCAAAGCGTGGAAGCAAGTGAGGCATCGGCAATAGCGCTCTTCGGGCCACAATTCTAAAATGTTGCTTGGGACGAACGTACTAATTGCTCGAGTACGCTCGCGTGCTATTCGAAGGCGCTTCCGGCCTTGATGCCAAGTCTTCGGAAGACGATCGCCGCAGGGCAGAACCCTGTCACCGATGCCTGCATCAGATTCAATCCGACAAAGGCATTCAGCAGGTACCACCAGGGTGACAGATAGAAGCCCAGCGCGAGCGACAGTAGAACCATGAAGCCGGCAAACATCATTACGGCGCGGTCGATCGTCATTGCCTTTGTTCCTTCCTCTCGTTGTGACATGTTGGACATGATTTTCCCAGCAGTAGCCGATGGATTGGACTCGACCACGGCATTGGTCAGGGCCAGGCCTCCGATCCGAAAAGCGGCATGGATATGGAACGGGAAGAGCCGTGACTGACGGTCGCGAAACGATCCCTCGTTCGCGATCTTCCCATTCGTGCACAAGCCATCGTGTTTCCACCAGAGCCTGCGCTGAGAACAAGGATCGGAGGCATGTCGTTGCACCAAAACAGCTGTCCTTGTATTCGACACCAGCATCGTCAATTCTGCCTTGATCTGGCTCAAGCCAACCTGCAGCATGTCCGCCTGAACTGATCGTCCGCCGGATTGCGGAAGTATGGGGTAGCACTTAACATTCAAAAGTTTTAAATTCAATAGTATGAATGTATCAGATATGGTCCCGGCCGCCAATTCGGCCGCCGAATTGATGCGCAGCCTGTCTCACCCACAAAGGCTGCTGGTGCTTTGCGCTCTCGTGAGTTCTGAAAAGTCGGTGGCCGAACTGCGCCACGAACTTGGAATCGAACAGGTCCCTATGTCGCAGCAACTCATGCGTTTGAGGGCAGATGGGCTGGTCGAGGCTCGGCGCGAAGGCACGACCGTCTATTATTCGATTGTCCGGCCCGAGATCCTGACAGTCGTGCGTGCGTTGCACGCGGCCTTCTGCCCATCGACGGGAAATGAACCGGTGCGCTGAAGCGTCCCCATGACACAAGCAATCTCTAGGCGGCGCAGGGCTTCGCCATAGCCCGACCGATCAGCACGAACGCGACAATGTTGCGGAAGAAAAGCGTGGCTATGGGAGAGGACATGTCTGATCAACCCGCCCGGTGCTCGCGAACTTGCTCAAATTGGCATGTATCGTCAAAGACTTGGAATCTTATTTCATAAGCAGCATCAATCTCGATGAATATCGCGCCTCATTCAGCCATAGAAAGTCTGAAGCCAGGATGTGCTCCTAGGCCTCGTGGACAAAGGGCAGCCACAGCAATGCTGATGCGAGGCTGACGAAGCCGAGATATGACTCTCTGGTT
>NZ_JAXOUF010000028.1:0-44285 GCF_034424805.1 Labrys sedimenti | reverse complement strand
GCGGGGTGGAGCAGCCCGGTAGCTCGTCAGGCTCATAACCTGAAGGCCGCAGGTTCAAATCCTGCCCCCGCAACCAACGTTCTCGAATAAGCCCCGTCGCTAACCGCGCGGGGCTTTTTTGCGCTTGCATCCCCCAGCGCCATGATTGCCGCGAGCTCGATCGCCATCTCCTCACCGTCAAGAGGAATGATGCGAATGGCGGTGATCAGGCCGCGCAAGCTCTCGGTCGCCTCCAGGCGCGACAGCTCGTCGGCATTCAGGGCCTCGGCGAGCTGCTCGACCTTGCGCCGATAGACGGCAGCGAGGTTGGGGTGGAGGCGGAGCGGGGTCTCTTCGGGGATGGCGGCAAGCTCGGCTTCGGCAGCCTGCTTGCAGCTCTCGAGCGTCGCCATCTTCTCCTTCATGCTGGGGTGATACATGCCGTCGGCAATGGCCTCGACGATCTGCTCGATCGCGCGCCTGGTTCTGCCCAGTTCCGACTCGAGGGCCTGACGGCGGGCCGTCTCAGTCTGGCGCGATGCGTTGTATTCGCGCCGATATTCCTCGACGAAGGCGGCGATCAGGTCGGGATGCAGCAGCTTCTGCTTGAGGCCCTCAAGGACACGCACCTCCAGGACTTCGCGCTTGATCATGCGGCGATTGTCGCAGGTGCCCTTGTTGCGGGCACCGGCGCAGCCATAATAGTTGGCGCCGGTCAACGTGTAGGCACCGCCACAGCAACCGCAGGCCAGCAGACCGCTGAACAAATAACGGATGCGGCGGGCCCGCTCGGGCCGCTGTTCTCCCGTCGCCGACTTCATCTGGTAGCGCGTGGCACCCTGTCGCTCGCGCACGGCCTGCCAGAGGTCAGGCGAAATGAGCTCGAGTTCGGGGACTGGCTGCACGACCCATTCTTCGGGCGGATTGAGCCGGGCCTGGCGCTTGCCGGTATCCGGATCCTTGACGAAGCGCTGACGGTTCCAGACCAGCCTGCCGATATAGAGTTCATTGTTGAGAATGCCGGTACCCCGGCGCCAATTCCCCTGGATAGTGGAGGCGCCCCAGGCTGTCGCGGCAGGACCAGGGACATGGTCACGATTGAGGGCTGCGGCAATGGCGCGAGGGCTGAGGCCGCTGGCATAATCGCGGAAAATGCGCCGGACGATCTCGGCCTGCTCCTCATCGATCACGCGCTCGCCGGTCGTGACGCTGCCATCGGGGAGCGCGTAACGGACAGCCCTGTAGCCATAGGAAATGCCACCCGCGGATTTGCCATTGCGGACGCGGCCTTCCAGCCCGCGATGCGTCTTCTGGGCGAGGTCCTTCAGATAGAGGGCAGACATCGTTCCCTTGAGACCGATATGTAGCTCCGAAATCTCGCCCTCGGCCACCGTCAGGATCGGGATGCCGAGGAAGCGCAACTGCTTGAAGAGAGCGGCAATATGCTCTTGGTCACGGGAGAGGCGATCGAGGCTTTCGGCGACAAGGATATCGAAGCGGCCGGCGCGGGCGTCCTGCATCATGGCTTGGTAGCCGGGCCGCAGGTGGGAGCTGCCGCTCATGCCCTGGTCGGCATGGACAGCAGCTTCCTTCCAGCCGCGGTCGGCAATCAGGCGGCGGCAGATGCGAAGCTGGTCCTCGATCGAGGCCTCGCGCTGAAGCTCGCTCGAGTAGCGCGCGTAAATGCAGGCCCTCATGGTTCATTCCTCCTGCGAGGCCCTGCCGGCCGTACGGCGACGCCGCCCGGCTGCTTTCCTCTTCCTGTGATTCCGACGCAAGTTGCGCAGCACTTCCTGATGACGTTCGCTGGCCTCGAGCGAGGTGGCTCTGTTGTAGTGCTTCTCCCCCATGCGCGTTGTGGCGTGGCCAAGGATGTCGCGGATGATGCCGGCATGCGCCGGATCGACCATGGCAATGGTCGTAGCGGCGATATGCCGGAAAGCGTGCGGGCGCAGGGTGATTCCAAAGGCCTGCTTCGTCAACAGGGCAAGACCCGACGTGAAACTGTCCTGCGACAGCGGGTTGCCGCGTTCACTGATCCACAAGGCATCGCTGTCGCTGCCATGCAGAAGCAGAGGGCGATACACACTCAGATAGTCCAGCATGAAGGGGACGAGAGATTTAGGCATGAGGAAACGGCACGCTTTGCGATTCTTCATGTCCTTTGCCTCGAAATTGAGGCTGATCCGCTCTCCGGCGATCTCGACATGTTTGCTGACGGTCATGGCGACGATGGCGCGAACCCGCACCGGACGGGCCATCAGCAGACCTACCATCAGAGCCTGTCGAAACTCAGCAGGGATTCTGGCGTGATGTGCCAGATCGATGCTGCGCAGTTCGTGCAAACGACGAAGACTCCACTGGAACACTTCCCCGGCCGCCAGCGGGATCGGCGGCTTGAGTTCCTGAGACTCGGAAATGCGCTCAAGGCGTTTGACCACCTTCCAGAGCCAGGCCAGATCCTCGTCGGGCGCGAAACCACGCATGACCACAGCCAACGACAGGATCTGGTTGGTGATGGAACGCGGCTTGAGGCGCTCGCGTCCGTCATCGATATAGGCCTGAACCGTCTCGGGGGTGACTCGGTTGGCAGGAGACTTGTCCATCAGCTCCGAATGGTGGCGCCGAATGAAAGAAAGCCAACTGCCATAGCCCTGGGCGTGCACCCGGCGCGTTCCCTCGGACCAACTGGTGAAGGCACCGCCGGTGTCGAAGAGCCCCCCATGCACCAGACAGTGCTGCCAGGCACGCCTGTCCACCGTGGGCCAGTGTTCGGGCTTAAGGATGAGAGGGATGGAAGAAACGGGCATCACTTGTCCCTCCTGTAGCGATCGAGTACCTCGCCGTAGCGGTCGAACGAGGCCTGGTTCGACTGCGGCGAATAGAAGGCGGTGGTCGTTTCGATCTTGGCGTGCCCGACGAGCCGGCGAACGCTCTCATATTCGCCGGGGTGGTCGTGGAGATAGAGGAACGCACTCAGATGCCTGAAGAGATGCGGGTTCATGACGATCCCCGTCTCCCTGAAAATCCTCTGCTTGAGGAAATCTCCGAGATGGGCGGGCGAACGCGGTCCACCGCCCTGGCTGGGAAAGACCCAGTCCGCGGGAACGGCGGTGAGGTGCTTGCGATGATGCTTGAGATAGTGATCGATCACTGTCGAGAGAGGAGGGATAAGCCGAGCCTGGATGCTCTGGCGACCCTTCGTCTTCTCCGCCGCGATATGGATATGGAAGGTGACATGCCGGTTCTTGCCGTCGCGGGTCAGGTCTTCCTCCATGCGCAAGCCGGCGAGATTGGCCATACGCAGCGCAGGGCATCCCAGCAGAAAGGCGATGCCAGCGGCCGTCATGGCATCGAGGGCTCCCCTGGGCGAACCAGACTTGCGATTGGCCCGCGCGATCAGGGTCTGCGGCAGCGCGATGACGAGCGCAACATTGTCCTCGTCGGAGAACTGATCCATCCGGCGCTGGCTCTTCTTCGACATGACGCGATGGGTATTGCCAAGACGGTCGCTGATCTGCTGCTTTGCCTTTGCGAGCCTGCGGATGACGGCTTCGGGCGCCTTCACATAGTAGCGTGCGATCGCCAGGAGCGTCGCCAGGATATTGGCGAGAGACGTCGACATCTGACCACCCCGGCGGTCCGTGATCTGAGCGAAGGCGCCTTCCAGCACCTGGATGTCAATGAGGTCGGCGAGGGACTTGAAATGGTCGGGAGGAGTCCCGGCCGCTATTGCAGCGGCGAGGATCTGGCGCAGATGCGCCCTGGTATTGCGCAAGGACGTGGGGCGCAACGCGCGAGAAGGCCCCTCGTCGGTGAACAGGTCCGGCTTCTCAAGGCGGCGAATATAACGCTCGATATCCGCCTGCAGCGAAGCGGGATATGCATTCAGAGGCGTGCTGACATAGCGCTCTCCCCGGGCGGTCTTCAACAGAGCATCGTCGAGGCCGGCGCGCTTGATGATGACGTTGAAGGACTTGGCGGTGTCGCGCACGATCTTGCGGGGGTCGTTGGTCAGGATGCGAAGCTCGAGATAACTCTCGAACCGCTTGAGCACCTCGTTATTGACAGCGGAAGGGTCGATCTGGCGCAGGCTGCAGAACCTCGCGAACCGGCTCAGGAAGATGGCGTGGTGCTTGGCCGTCGCCTTGCCCAGGAACGCCGTCCAGGACAGGCTGAGTTCGGTGTCCGGGTCGAGGGCAGGCATGACACCGACCACCAGAAGCGCCGCGGCGAGATCACTGCGGATATTGGCGCAGCGCTTGGCGGTGATGCGGCCCTGAACATGATGCAGGCCCGCGAAAAGATCACGAAGCTCAGCGACCTTGGCCGGAAGCTCGGAGGGGTCCCGAGCGGCCAGGCGCGCCGTGCTGCTGCAGGCCGAGACAAGATCCCTGCGGCGCTTGTCCGACAGGGAGGGCACTGCCGAAAGGGCAGTGATGACGTCGGCCAGAGTAGCCGGAATTTTGAGCGCAGCCTTGCGCTTCACGATGCGAATACGCATGTGATTTTGTCCTGTTCTAGGTTGTCAGTGATGGCCTATGGAGGCCTGGAGAGGACCTGACTGGACACAACGGGTCAGGAGCGGAAAATCGGGAAAATAAGCTGGCTAATTCCAATCCAAAGTTGATGGAGGGGATATCCCGATAACTGGAAATAGTGAGACAATACAGGAAGTTAGAGGACAGGAAGGGTCAATCGCGGCGATGGCGCTTCAGGCAGTCCTGGAGGTCCTCCTGGGAAATGCGCCACTGGCGGCCGAAGCGGTGTGCGACCAGGGTGCCGGTCTGGATCCAACGGCGCATGGTGCGGGTGCTCACGGCCAGAAGGTCGGCGGCCTCGTCGAGCGTGAGCATGCGGATATGATCAATGCGAGTCATCGTTCTTAGGTCCCCAGATTGTTGGTGGGAGAGTTGCCCTGGTTGACGAGGGCCTGGACGAGGGCGGGACGCGCCAGCAGCCGGGACAGGTGATCAAGTGGAGTGCGGGATGCGGTCCGGGGCTTGTGGGTTAATTGTCCTCGTCGGTCTGAGGTGCTTTGGGGGTAGACTTGTCTTCGGCGGCCAGCGCTTCCCGGGCAGCCTGGCGGGCCAAGATCTGAGCCAGTGCAATTAATTGCACTGCATTGCCCGACGAAGGTCCTGCTCGGGCTTTCTGTTTCCTGCTCTGATGCCTCGTTGTGGACGACATTGCCCTTGTCCTTCGTATGCTTGTGAGGTCCTGCTTGGACCGTTCGTGGCAAAACGATAGGCACCGGAAAGCCGGCGTGGGAAGAGGGCTGGGGCCGTGGTGGTACAGTGCGTGACCCGCCGGTATTTTCGTCAAGTGCACCGGAATGCCCGTGATCACGGCTCGGACGGTCAACTCGTCGGTGTCGTCGATGCAACAAGAAGGCTGGATGTTGAGGTCTCCAGCCTTGAACAATGCGTCTTGTGTAATGACTGGGAGAGCGCGCGAGGCTGCTTCAGCTAGCCGATCAGCTTGCGACTCACCAACAGATTCAACAGGGCTTTCTCCTTGTGAAGCAGGCCTTTCCCGACTGGCACGGCTCCATGCTGGACCAGCAGCTTCGCCAAAGCGGAATAGTCAGCGGCGGGCAGGTAGAGCTGCAAAACACGTTTGTTACCGATAGGGCGGTCCCCGTTCAGAATGGTGGTCAGATCATAGGCGGTGTTTTGTTCGGCGAGGCTGACCAGCGCCTCAACATTATCTTCCTGTATATGAGGGAGGATGATGCCGAGTTTGGCCCAGCCCACCGCGTTCAATCTGTCTCGGGGAATGTCCAACTGCGGGAATATGCGGCCTATCCTGGCGAGGGCAAAGGCCTTCCTTCTCTTGAGGCCCACAGCTTTAAACGCGATGTCGAAGTGCCATGGGTATTCGTTTTGAATGAAGGACAGGACCTCGGCGAGCGTCATGATGTCCTTGTTAATGCAGGATTTGAGCAGCGAGATAAGGTCGCCAACGGTAGATGACATGCAAAAATGGATCCGATATTTGTTTTGATGTCATTATACTATTAAAATAGCGACTATATTCAATAAATATAATCTAAATGCTTGTGTTTATTGCAAGAAGTAATTATCTTAATTATCAATAATAAAGCATTATCAAGTATAAAACTAAAAACATAAGAACTGCATTTACAAACATCAAGTACTTCGTGATCGTCAAATCTCGGCGCATATCTTGCCAGACATCTCTTGGGGAGCCGATGTCTTTTGCTCGCCCAGGCCAAGCCGACAGGAACCGAGGCAGCATTCCCTTGATCATGGCGATCCTCCTCTGCTGTTCCGGTATCGTAGCACATCAGGCGAAGCACTGTGCAACATGAGGACGCCCCGACATTTCCGGCTGGCCTACGTTGGTTCAATCTTCTTTGCTCGGGCTTTGGCGACGCGCTCAAAAGCCTCGATCGCAGCGCGATCATAGACCCGGCGATTGACTGCCGGTGAGTGGGCGGCGACCTTGGCCAGATCGTCGGTCGTTGCACCCGTACCACGGGCTTCTGTGTTGCCCGATGCCCTGAGATCTCGAGCGAGTTTGTCCTTGGGAATGCCTGCCAGAATAGCATCCTGTCTCCAAGCTCGCCTATAGCTGCTCGGGTCATAAGGGAGTCCTGTTGCCTCATTGACGATGAGAGGGCCGGTACGCTTCTCCTCAGGGATGGTCGCCATCTCCCCCATTACCATCGGGCAGAATCTCAATGGGATGACAGTTTCAGCACCTGTCGTATTGCGAGTTTTGGCTCGGATGATCCTGAGGATGAAATCCTGATCGATATCTTCCCACCTGAGGCCGAACCATTTCCGACCACGGCTCTGGACGGCTGACGGTCGAGGGTCGTCGAGAGGAATCCATTGCCCGATGACGTCATAGAGACGCAGCAACCCGTCGAACTGTAGAGCCGTTGCCAGCGCCCGCGAGGGTGCATTCGATACGTGGGCGGCCTGCCGCAGAGCGACCACTTCCTGTCGCGAGATGACCTGCTTGCGCGGAGCGAGGGATGGGCACCTGAATGCCCTCAGCACTTCCCTGAAATCAACGGCGCCGGGCTTGCGGCAGGCGACAGCGTGTCGGGCGGCTGCTTTGAGCGCTGCGATAGTCGTACGACCCGCAGCGAGGGCAGTCTTTCCGTCCGGCCGGTTTGTCCACATCTTGTGCCAGATGGCGAGATCCCGTCCGATGATGTCATCGATGCGGCGCTTGCCGTGCGCCAGATGAAGTTTGCGCATATAGGTTAGGTAGGATTGCCTCGATGCGTAGCCAAGTTCGTGGAAGGTACTGTACTGATCGAACTCGTAGAGTTTGAGCATGCCGGAAATGGTGCCATCCCACGGATCAGCCACGCACTCGTCGGTATTGAGGAAAGTCGCGGCCTCCATCGTGAGGATTTTGCAGCGAGCAATCAGTCTTTCGGGATCGTGAAGTAGAATCCCCAGGTTCGCCGACTTCGGGGTGAAGCCTGCCTTCACCGCGCGTTTCGGCGCGATCCAATAGGGCGTCTCCATACCTTTTCGTCTGCGCCATTCTAAGCCCGGCGCTTTGATTTCGCGTGCCATGCCTCCGGGTTATCCTGTCCATCGGGTTTGAGAATTTGGCTTCCACCAAGCCCATACTCTTTGTCGAACCATGCCTTCACGGCCGGCCAGTAACGCAGCCCGATGATCGGGTGCTTCTTGGGCAAGCCGTGGCGTTCCAACACAATGGCGAGAGCTCGCCACTGGGACGCCTCCTTGCTGCCCAAGACGAAGACAGCGACTGTTGCCTCGTCGAGGAATAAAGGGGCCGTCAGCGGGTTGAGGGGACTGGATTTGGATCTGGTCGTCATTGTTTCATTTGCTCAAGTGTATTGTTGCGGATATTTCCATTCTGGGTTGATTGTGAAATATAAACAAGTTAGTATAAATATTTTTATAATGTTATTTATGGATTCTAATCTATTATTATTTGGGTATAATACCGAGACTCTGTGATTAGAACTCATAAGCCCAATCTCGCATGCCGATGGTGAAGATGTGACACAGCTGGCTCCCGTTGACTGTAGGGCCAATCGTCCATTTTGGGGGCAATGTACATTAGCCGGTTGCAACGGCAACCTCTTGCGTCCACACTCGCTACCAACAGTGGAAACAAAGCAAGCGAATCGCTGCAGAATCAATCGATTCGAGCACATGTCAGAACCATATGATATCGTTCCTCCTCTTGCAGGAGCCATGATTGAGTCTTTAAGGGGCGTGGGCTATTCGACCACTACAGCCCTCGCTGACATCGTGGACAACAGCATCTCCGCCGGGGCGCGGAACGTGTGGGTAACCTTCTCCTACCGTGGGCCGACTTCAACCGTTTCCATCCTCGATGACGGTCATGGGATGTCCGCAACGGAACTTCTCAAGGCTATGATGCTCGGCGGAATCAGCCCGCTAACCCATCGGAGCGAAGGCGACCTAGGTCGTTTCGGCTTGGGGCTGAAAACTGCTTCCTTTTCCCAATGTCGATGCCTAACTGTCGCCTCGCGGCGCGACGGCTTGGTCTCTGTCCGTCGTTGGGACCTGGACTACATCGCTCGGGAGGACGTTGGCGACTGGCGATTGCTTTCATCACCAAGGAGTGGATCAGAGGATCTTTTGTCTCCCCTCGAAACGGTACCGCAAGGCACGATCGTTCTATGGGAAGGGCTGGACCGGATCGTCGGCACGGGAACTATGAAAGACGCCGCCGCTGAGAACGCCTTTTTGGCTCTCGCCGAGCGGGTGGAGCAACACCTTGCGATGGTGTTTCATCGCCTGATCGAAGGTCTGGCGCCGGAACTGCGTCTGTATATCAACGGAAATCTGATCAAGGGTTGGGATCCTTTTCTTAGGGCTCATCCTGCGACGGACAGCACCCCCGCGGACCCCTTCACGTCCCGCCACGGTCGGGGAGAACTTCAGGGTTTCGTGCTGCCCCATAAGGACAAGCTCAGCGAAGCCGAGTACCGCGCGGCCGGCGGCATCGAGGGGTGGACGGCCCAGCAAGGATTCTATGTCTACCGGAACCGAAGGCTGCTAGTCGCTGGTGGCTGGCTTGGACTTGGCTCGCCCCGCGTCTGGACTACGGAGGAGCCATTCAAGCTCGCCCGGTTGAGGTTGGAGTTCTCGAACAGCGCCGACCATGAATGGGACATCGACGTCAAGAAGTCGACGGCCCGGCCGCCGAGACATCTCCGCGCTCGCATTCAGGAGCTTGCCGAGAACGTGCGCGGAAGGGCCAGAAGGGTGTTCGCCCATCGAGGAGAATACGGGGCCAGAGCCGCTGTTCCTGATCTGTCGACGGTCTGGGTGTCCGGAACCTCGAACGGCACTACCACTTATCGACTAAACCGCGACCACCCCTTGGTGGCACGGGCACTCCATGAGGGAGCCCCGAAACTTGTTTCCGACTTACTGCGTGTTGTGGAGGAAACCGTACCCGTGCAGCGGATATGGCTTGATACGGTCGAAAAAGGGGAGATGCAGAAGCAGCCATTTTCTAAGGAAGCCTCGCCCGAGGTGGAGGAGCTTGCCGAGTCGATGCTATCCCATCTTGTCCGCAAGGTAGGCCTAACCCATGAACTCGCCCTAAAGAGGCTTCGGACCACGGAACCATTCCAGAATTTCCCGCAGTTGATCGCGCGGCTTGCCGCAAGGTCTGTTAGTTAGGTCATCGCATGAAATCGCCCCAGGAGACAGCGCTCGGCTTCGCACAGACCTCAATCGAGGGGCAGAGAGGCGAAGCCCCTATCACGCCCGAGACGATCGCGGCTGTCATCGACCAGATTATGATGCTTCCAACAGCGCTCCTCGCCACCAGGGAAGTGGATCGCGAAGCGCTCCGAGTGGAGCTGGAGACGCGCTACAGTGTCTGGATCGGCAAGGCGACGGCACTGGAGCAGAACGACAACCACCTTGCCTGGCTGACGCCCGATCGGAAGAAGAATTGGCGGCTTTGGCCGCGATATCGTCAGTTTCTGGAGGGGAGCTGGTCGCCGTTGGCCGTTGACGGACTCGACGATGCCACGGATCAGGTGATCTCGCGTCTTGAGGCACCCGATAGGCCCGGGGCCTGGGACCGTCGCGGTTTGGTCGTGGGGCACGTGCAGTCCGGAAAGACGTCGAACTATACCGGCCTAATCTGCAAGGCAGCCGATGCGGGTTATAAAGTCATCATTGTGCTGGCCGGGTTGCATAACAATCTTCGTAGCCAAACCCAGATGCGCCTGGATGAGGGCTTCCTGGGGTACGAAACTTCTACGCAGAACGACCGGTCTGCGACGCTCGCGAATTCAATCGGCGTGGGGCTTGTCGACAGCGATCCGTCTATCAGGCCTGATTACATAACGACTAGAGACGAGAAGGGTGACTTCAGGGCAGCGCTTGGAAAGAACTTCGGCATTAGCCCCGGCGGCCGCCCGCTCTTGTTCGTTGTCAAAAAGAACGTCAGCGTGCTTAAGAGCCTTCTCGGATGGATCGATAAGATCCTGAACGGAGCCTCAGTGCTGGAGAACGTGCCGCTACTGATGATCGACGACGAGGCGGACCACGCCTCCGTCGACACCAAGGAACAGGCCTTTGACGAAGGCGGTAAGCCAGACGAGGACCACAACCCAACGAAGATCAACGGGCAGATCCGCCTCCTCCTGCGTAAGTTCCAGAAATCCGCCTATGTTGGCTATACTGCCACGCCGTTCGCCAACGTCTTCATCCATGATGCGGGGGAAACGGCCAAGCTCGGGCCGGACCTGTTCCCACGCAGCTTCATCGTGAACCTGCCGGCTCCCTCCAACTATGACGGGCCCGTCAGGTTGTTCGGCCTTGATCCGACCGATGACGATACCGGCGTTGCCAGCCTTCCGCTCGTCCGGATTGTCAAAGACCATGCAGCGACAAGTCTCCCGAACGAGACCTCGGGGTGGATGCCCCCGTCCCACAAAAACGGATTCGCTCCTCGCTATGCCGGTGTGAGCGACATCCCGCCTAGCCTCCGGGAAGCGATCCTATCCTTCATCCTCGTCTGCGCCGCGCGCCGGGTCCGGGGCCAGGTGAATGCGCACAACTCCCTGCTTGTGCACGTTACTCGATTCACATCCGTGCAGTCGGCGGTGCGCAGTCAAATTGAAGTAGAGTTGGACCAGATCAGGCGGCGACTTCGCTTCGGGGACGCCGGCGGTGAAGGCATCAGGAACCAACTCAGGAGGCTTTGGGACGATGACTTCGTCCCGACCTCCGCCGCTTTCCTGGCCATCCATCCGGATCGCCAAGCTGCGGAGGTGACCTGGGCCGAGCTTGATCGAGAGTTCGCGAACGTCGTCGAGCGGATCACGGTCCGGACGATCAACGGGAACGCAGGCGACATTCTGGACTATGAGATCCACAAAGGAACGGGACTGAACGTCATCGCCGTCGGCGGCGACAAGCTGGCGCGAGGCCTGACACTTGAGGGCCTCAGCGTGAGCTACTTCCTGCGAGCCAGCAAGATGTATGACACGCTCATGCAGATGGGGCGTTGGTTCGGTTTCCGGCCAGGCTATCTCGACCTCTGTCGCCTCTACATGACAGCTGAGTTGAGGGAATGGTTCGCTCACATCACCGAGGCGGCAGAGGAGCTTCGCCACGAATTCGAGCACATGCGCGCCATCAATGGGACGCCGAAAGACTATGGCCTAAAGGTCAGGTCCCACCCTGTGATGATGGTGACGTCCAAGGTAAAGATGCGCCACGCCTCGGAGGTAGACATCAATTTTCAAGGAGCCATTCAGGAGACTATCGTCTTCGACCGCGATCCCGACGTGATCCGGGCCAATTTCGAGGCAACCGAGCAGTTACTGACCCGTTTGGGACCTCCTAGTGAGCGCGGGCCCCGACGCCCGCGCAACGGAGGCGGCGCGCACGTGTGGGAGGATGCGCGGCTTTGGTCGAAGATCGATGGCATCGAGATCGTAAAGTTCCTACGGAACTACCGTACTCATGAAAAGGCGACTTCGGTCCACGCCAAAATGATGGCCGAGTTCGTCGAGCACCAACTCAACCGCGAAGAGCTGACCGAGTGGACGATCGCGTTGCTCGCCGGCGATGGTCCCGATATGATGGAGGTTGGCGGCGAAAACCAGAAGCTTGTGCGTCGCAAGGAGAACATAAGGTTCATTGATGCCGCGGAACAGCGGGCAGACGGCCGATATCTAATCCGTAGGTTGTTGGCGCCTCGTGACGAGGCCATCGACTTCGATGCTGGTAGCTACGACGAGGCACTCAACCAGACACGGAAGGACTGGAACCCAGATTCCGGAAGATCGCGGCGGACGACGCCACCCGATACCCCTTCGGGGCTGGCCATCCGTAGCATACGCGGTCGCTCTCCGCAGCACGGGCTCCTTCTGCTCTATCCCCTCGCCCCGCGAGAAGCCGAGATCGACGTGAAGTATCCGATCATCGGTTTCGGGATAAGTTTCCCGGAGAGCCGCGACGCAAAGCCGGTGAAGTACACAGTGAACAATGTTTTCTGGGAGCAGGAATACGGAGTGGACGCTTGAGGGAGGTGAGGGCGGCCTGGGCTACGCTTGCTGGCGAAGCAAGGACCGAAACGGGGTGGCATGCGAGGCGAGTATACGGCGGCGCATCCTGCGATATCCGAGCAGCCATCAGCGCGCCCGGCGGCGTGATAGCACTGCTGTTCGAAGTGCAGGCTCGCTCGATCCCCCCTGGCGCAGCGCTGCCCACTTGTGTCGGCTTCGAGCTGATGCCAGAAATAATGGTGCCAGGGGCAGGCGGCCGAGTACGCCTGTGTCTATCGCTGCGGGATATCCGTTTCCGGACCGTCTTCGAAACCCTCGGCGATGATGTCGCGGCGGTTGTGGCCTCGGCTACCTCCGAGGCCTCAGGGGTGAAGACGCTTCTCGTGCGATTGCGCACCTGGGAGCGCTTCGTGCAGCGCTTCGGCCCCGAGCACCTTAGCGATGAGCAGCAACTAGGTCTATTCGCAGAGTTGCGATGTCTCAGATCTCATCTGCTGCCCGCAATGGACACCGTGGCCGCTGTCAGGGGGTGGAGAGGTCCGCACGGCGAGCCCCAGGACTTCCGCTTTCGTGCCGCCGCCGTTGAGGTGAAGGCTACGGCCTCTTGGAGCCCGCAGTCTTTCCGGGTGTCGAACCTTGACCAGCTCGACCGGGGTGCCCTCGAAGTGCTGCTGGTTCATCACCTGACCGTGGACGTCGGCTCGCTCACGGGCACCACCCTTCCTGACGCCGTGGCTGATCTGCGAACTGCGCTTGGCGCGGCCGATCCGGTCGCCGCATTGGAACTGGACGTTTCGCTCATCGAAGCGGGTTACATCGATCTGCACGAACCGGTTTACGCTGACAGGCGCTACTCGGTACGGAGCTCCGCCTGGTTCCTCGTTGAGGGAGAGTTCCCGCGCCTAACTAGAGATACTGTTCCCGCTGGTATCGGTGAGGCGAAGTACAGCGTCATGCTGCAATCTTGCCTGCCTCACTCTATTGACGAGTCAAACGCGCTAAGCCTGCTTCAGGGAAGGATCTGATGACGCAAAGCTTCCTCTCGGAATTGCATGCCGAAGTACTCCATCGCGCCTCGGGCGGTGACGGCTCGACCCCCGACTTCCGCGAGAATGTGTTCACCGAATACGTTATGGAGATGCTCTCGAGCGAGATCGGTATCGTTGAGAGCCCCGAGGCCGTGCACTACCAGGGAGAAATCGGCCGGGGCCAAGCCAGAATCAATGGCTATGCCCTTTCTGACGACGATCAGGAGCAGGACGCCGTTGACCTGTTCGTGACGGTCTACAGGGGGTTCGAGGAGCCCACGAAGATTCTGACAAAGGACCTGGAGGATGCCGCTAAGCAGGCGGTACGGTTCTTCCAAGGCGCGCTGGGTGACCTCCATTCCCGGCTCGATCCGGCTCACGACCGGTTTGCCATGGTCCAGCGTATCCACGAGGCGCGGCAACGAATCAAACGCGCCCGGCTGTTCATTCTGACTGACGGGCTTTCGGACTTGGCTCGCGACAAACCCAAGGTCGTGCCCCTGAAGGATAGCGCCATCGAGCTGAAAATCGAGTTCTGGGATCTTGAGCGGTTGGCACGGGCGCTTGCATCGGGGCGGCCCCAGGAAGAGATCGCCATTGACGTGGTCGCACTTGCAGGCTCCCCACTTTCGTGCGTTGCCCTGCCGAATTGTGAGAACGAGTACGCGGCGTTCGTCACGGTCATTCCCGCGCCGCTCCTTTTCCGCATCTATGAAGAACACGGACCGCGCCTCCTCGAACGCAACGTTCGTTCCTTCCTCCAGGCCAAGGGCAAGGTGAACCGAGGTATCCGGGACTCGCTCAAGGCGCAGCCGGGGCGATTCTTCGCCTACAACAACGGCATCTCGCTGACAGCGGATGGAGTTGAAACGCAGGACCTCGGAAATGGTACAGTCGGCATCTCCCGGATAAGAGGCTTGCAGGTGGTTAACGGGGGACAGACCACTGCCTCGATCCACCGTGCGGGCAAAGACCGGATCGATCTCAGCAAGGTCTTCGTCCAGGCCAAACTGACCGTTATCAGTCCGGAACTCACCGACGAGGTTGCTCCACGCATCGCTGAATTCGCCAACACCCAGAACCCGATCCAAATGGCGGACTTCTCCGCCAACGATCCGTTTCATATCGAGATCGAGCGCCTATCCAACGTGGTCTGGATGCCGGATCAGCAGGGTCGCTGGTTCTACGAGCGCGCGCGAGGCCAATACTTCGTTGCTCTGTCTAACGAAGGAAATACCGAAGCCAGGGCCAAGCGCTTCAAGGAGAAAACCCCGGCGCATCGGAAGTTCACCAAGATCGAGCTTGCAAAATATCTCAGTGCCTGGGATCAATTACCGAATGCTGTAAGCCTAGGCGGACAAAAGAACTTCGTGCAGTTCACTCAGCGTTTGCGGGAAACCAAGCCGAAGACCTGGAAACCAGAAGAGAAATTTTACAAGGAACTCGTCGCCAAGGCGATCTTGTATAGGGAAGTAACCCGCATCGTGCAGACCGGCGGCTTTCCCGATCTCCGCGCGCAGCTCGTTGCATACGTCGTCTCAGCTCTTGCGTTCCGGTCAGGGGGCCAGTTCGATCTTCTGTTCGTCTGGCAGGAACAGCGGATCTCCATCCTGCTGGAGAATCTCATCCGCTCCTGGGCGGCGGAAATTTCTAGGGGGATCCGCGACAGTGCCGTTCAGCGCAAGCTGAGCAATTATTCCGAGTGGTGCAAGAAGGCCGATTGCTGGAAAGAGGTGCAAAAACTTGCCCTTCCGTTTCCTGCAGAGATGCCGCCAGAATTCGCAAGAATCGAGAGGAAGAGCGGCGGGTGGGGCGTAGCTCCAGAGGAAGCCCGGACTGCCCTGCAACCTGACGACCTCGACGCTCAGACGCAGTGCCGCCGCATCGCCGCCGAGGAGTGGATTCGCATTATCGCCTGGGGCACGGAGAGCGGGTATCTTGACGCACGGCAGAAACTGGTGGCCACAGAACTTGGGGCCGCGGCGGCAGCAGGCTGGTCGAAAGATATTGATGCGCGACGCGCGAGGGAGGGGCGCGCAATTATCAATCTTGCGATAGAGAACGGCGGCCTTGAACCGCCATCCGCTGCTTGAATTCAGTTTCCAAAAACCGAATTCCAATCGTCGGATTCAAAGGACCCTTCCGCATTGATACTAGGTTCACGAGCTTGCGCCCCGCCAAATGCTCTGCCTGTCGAGATACCATCGGTACGCCAGGCGGGCATTGCCTCCCTGAACTCTTCAGCATCCACCCAGCCGCGTGAGGCGGTCGGCGGGGCGTCGTAAAGGCCGCCTCGCAGCCGACCGAAAACATCCCGGTCTCCCAGCCGCTCGGCACCATAGAGGTGACGCTCCGATTGAGCTTCGAGGAACAAGCGCTTGGCGAGGCTGGTCGGACGATGTGGAGCCTGCCAGTCTGGTTCCCATTCGACAAGCCCGGTCATCACTAGAAACGCGAGAACATCTGCTGCGTCGTGGTTGTCGGACTTTGATCCGGTAGCTCGATTGACACCAACCCAACTGATCCAGCCGAACACAACCAGATGGGTCAGTACGGAAAAGAACTGACCCGAGTCCAGGAAGCGGCTCCCGAGCGGCAGACGCCGTTCAGCGCCGAGCTGCCACTGCCCGTCCTGCCTTCGACGCGCTTCGAACTCGGCAATAGTCTCGGGTGGCGCGGGCCAAAATTCCGGCTCGATGACCGTCATGAGTGATCGGTAGAGATCGGTCGGCGCACTACGTTGCGCCCAGGACGATAATCGCATCTCATATGCTGCGCCCCACATCGGATAGTAGTCCTGCGGCGCCCCCGAATGCCGCGCGTGGCAGTAAAATCGGCAGTGACGTTCTTCAAGCAGGAAAACGTCGATGGCTGCCGGAACCTCTGAGGAGCCGGAGTAAAGCCCGAAAATACCCGGGGCGACGCGCCTGAAACAGGGATTGGAAATCAGGACGGCTCCGACACTCGAAATAGAGAACCCACCATCACTACTATCAACCAGCTTCCGCCTCAGGTCGATCATGCGCTGCGGGCCGAACTGCTCCAACTGTTTGATTAGCAGGTTGCCGAGGGAGCCTTCAGTGAAGTTGGTCTCCTCAATGCGACGGTGTTCGAACGGAGGCGCTGTCAGGAGGGCAGCCTCTCGCGAATTGTGCTCAAGGCAAAGCCATATGCCGTCGAACAAGGGGGCGAAAAGATGGGGAGCCTCGCTCGCCTGCATCTCGAACATCCGGGAACCGCAGTCGTCCTCCGGGAACTCGGAGCGGTACTCGGCGATCAGCGTTCCGATGTCGAAGATTGCCGACTGCGCGATGCGGCGCGCCAGCGCATGCATGCGGCCCGTCCGCCGCGCCTTGGAGCCAACATAGCCCGTGAAGACATACCCATCGCGTACCGCGCAGTGGTCGTTCTCTCCGGACATGGAACCGGTAACTGATGGAGCGATTTCCTTTAGCGTGTCCAACGGCATCGGCGTCTGGTAGGTGCTGAGGATCTCGACGAGGAGGCGATCCTGCCTTTCTCGATCCTCAGCCTGCTCGGAGGTACGGAACCAGCCGTCATCACTCCTGTACGCGTTTGCGCTCAGGTATCCATTGATGCCGTCTTCGAACACAATGTCGATCGCGAGCAGGAACCATGGATCGAGCTTGCGGAAGCGCTTTGAAACCTTAACCTCCGGAAGGCAGGATTGGGTTCCGAAAAGCATGATCAATTGGGCTTCTTTTTCCTCCGCAAGATAGCGATTGAACGCCGCGCGGCTTCGGATACCTGTACGCAGCCGCTTAAGAGCCTTCGATTCAACTTGTCGGACCCGTTCACGCGTAACGTGAACTCGTTCAGCAATTTCCTGGAGTGTTTGTCGTGCTTCTCCAGTCAAACCATACCGGTTGTGAAGCACTTCAACTGCTTTCGGTGGGAGTTCGCCGATCTCCTGCACGATCCACTGACGCGCCGAGAGCCCCTCCGGTGCTTCATGTTCAAACTGGACCGACGCTGAGTCGGTTTCCGGCTCTCCGAGGGCCCCGACGAGGATGGTCAAATGCTCGACCGCTTCGGTGACTGTCTTCTTGCCGGCGTTTCTGCATCCCAGCATGCGCGAACGGACTTGGTCCGGGTTAAGATAGAAGTCACGTACCGTTATGTCGTTGAGCGCTCCCGAGGCGAGCAGATTGGCGAGCCGCACGGAAACATGTCGTCCCCCCAGCGCATCCTTGATTGACGCGTCGAGCTTGGCTGGGTCGAAACCGCTCAGAGGATCGATGATGGGCGGTTCATCCTCAGTCAGCCTCAGATCGAGGGCAAAGGCCTTAAGTAGGTCAAGAGCCTCGGTAGCGGTCTTGCGGCCTAGGCTCTGGACTTTCATCAACGCCGGAAAAAAATCCGACTCGTTCGCCAACGCTCTCCCGACGGTCCAGCCGGAGAAGAACGTCGGATTCGCCCTAACGCAGTTCGACAGGCGAACGCTGCAATCCGCTTCCAGAATTACCTCGTCGATCGGTCTGTCTCTCCAAAGAATCGTCGGTGCGACTCCCTCATCAGTGATAGCGATCCGTTCGACCATGATTTGCGCTTCATGCGAGTTCTCCTGGACGATTTCTGGTTCGTGCGGAACGGAGACCACCAAGACTTTTGAATTCGGGTGCGAAGCGGTGTTTGGTAGTCTGATCGCTTCATCCGGGCCTAGGTGGAAGATCTTCATGTCGCTCTGAGAAGCTCCGACCGCCGCGGGATCGTTGTAACCGACGTGGCTACGGTTGATCGCGTGTAACTCCTCCAAAATTTCCGGCTTGGGCCACGTTTCTGGGACGGGTGGTATTGCATGCTGGCTGACCGTCGGAGCCGGCGTATCGACTTGGCTATCGGAGGCGTCGAGGGCTTGGCCTATCGAGAGAGAGGTTTCTGACCGACCCTCTACGGCGCACCGGTGTGTGCCATCATCGGTCAACTCGGTTGTCGTGACCCCCGACGTGGAACGAAGCGCCAAAGGTTCAGCGACAGAGACAGCTGTGTCGCGCGTCGCTCTGACAGAAATGGCTGCCACGGACTGTGCCCTGGGGGGCTCATTGTGGGGGCCTTCCTTGCTCCTCACAGGGGTCTTTGGCATTTGTGGCGCAACCGCTGTCGGAGCGTTTTTCTGCCTCCAGATAATGCCCAGCAATTTTTGAAAGAGGGCGTTCACGTCCCGAACCTTATCGAACCACGAGGAATTGAGACGTAAGGGTAGCATCCTGGTTGCGTATCCGCGAGCCCGCGACGCCGAAATGTCTCGCGTGAAAGATCATCGCGATTCATCTGACTGGATGTCTTTCGTTCAATCCTCTTGAAAGGAGAGCTATCGCCGAAAGTTGGCGACGGCGGAGCCGGTCAGGTGACGGCGGTTATGGCTGGCGGCCTGTCGGCTTGGCGATGACTGCGATCCCATCGTTGAATGTCACATCCAGAATGAGTCTTAGCGATTAGTTGTGGCCCCGGAGCCGGCGCCAGCTATTCTGTGCGGCCTCGAGCAATTTGGAGACCATGGTGGCGAGCGCTGTCGCGTTCAACTGGCCTCGCCGCCGGCTTCCCAGAAGCTGAGGGAGCGATCGGAGAAGACGAGCCGCGGCGGCATCTCGAGCCCACGCCGCTTCAGATCAAGCAGCAGATGGCGCCAATCATGCGCGCTCCCGAGGGTGCTATCGGTGAAGCCGACCAGTTCCTTGTATCCTTCCGGCGTTGCGCCGGTCAGTACGAGCATACACTGCTTCTCGTCCTCAATCCGCGCCTCCAGATGGATGCCGTCGGCCCAGATATAGACGCAGCGCCTGACCGACAGATCGCGCTTACCTCAGGCGGTGTACTCGTCGCGCCAGCCATCCTTCAGGCGGCTGATAGCGGAGGCCGACAACCCGGCGCATCCTTGCCGAGCAGCGCAGTCAGTGCCTCCGAGAAGTCGCCGGTCGAGATACCCTTCAGGTAAAGGATCGGCGGCAGCGTCTCGATCGACTTCGAACGGCGCCTGTAACGTGGTAAAATCGACGAGGAGAACCGGAAGTGGCCGGCACTGCCGGCGCTCGCCTCGTATTCGCGTACATGGGGCTGGCGTACGGCCGCCGGGCCGATACAGATCATCACCTCGCGCTCCGGCAGGTGGCCCGTGGCGGACGAAACGCTGGTGCCCGGCCACTGTCTTCAAATTGGCATGCCTGCAGAGAAAGTCCGCAACCTCAGCCTCGAATGCCTGGACCAGAAGGGGGCGTGCTCCGTTGCGCAACACTTCGTGAGCTGATCAACTACGATTTCTGGCTGAATCAGCCAGATGATGCTATCCGCAGATACGGTATATTACTTGTTCGGTGGAGAAGTGGAGGCGTCAAGCACCCTCACGATATGCCGCCCTTCCGATGCCCGTCGTCACAAACTTTCAGCGATGACTCTAAAAAAGGATTGTCGAAGGATGAGTTGCCTGGCAACTTGGCTCAGGAGTCGTGTCAGGGGATCAGTGTGATTACGGGGATAGACCTTTTCTGCGGGGCTGGAGGCAGCAGCATCGGCGCGCGGCGTGCAGGAGTCGAAATGGTCGGCGCGGTGGATGGCTGGGACGTGGCCACCCGGACCTATGCGGACAACTTTCCGATGGCAAAGCGCAACGTGATCACCGCGCGGTTAGATGACGAATCGGGACAGTTCCTTTTCGACCGGGTAGGAAAGATCGACCTGATCATCGCGTCACCCGAATGCACCCATCATTCGATCGCCAGGGGCGCCAAGCTCCGATGCGAAGAAAGTAGGCGCTCGGGCTGGTACGTGATGCCGTTCGTCGATGCCCTCAGGCCGAGATGGGTGGTGCTGGAGAACGTCACGCCCATGAGGAACTGGGCAGGTTTCGACGAGTTGATGACCGCGCTCAAGTCAGACTACCACGTGAGGCTTCAAACGTTGAATGCCTGCGATTTCGGCGTGCCGCAATCCCGAAGGCGGTTATTCGTGATCTGCGATAGGCGTCGCATGCCTGACGAAGTTATTCCTCTTGTCGGTGAGCAACGTACGGCTGCGGACGTGTTGGATCCCCAAGGTACTTGGACTGCGGGTCTCCTGCGAAGACCGGGTCGCGCTGCGGCGACGCTCGCCAGGGCCGACGCGGCGATTGAAAAGCTCGGGCCGGGTAAGGACTTCATCGTCGTCTATTACGGATCCGATCGCGCCGGTGGGTGGCAGCCGCTTAACCGCCCCTTGCGCACCTTGACCACACTTGACCGTTTCGGCCTGGTCCAGTGGCAGGACGGCGAGCCCACGTTCCGCATGTTGCAGGTGCCTGAAATCCAACGCGCGATGGGCGTCGAGGACATGATTCTGAACCAGGGCTCGCGCCGGGATCGGATTAAGCTGCTGGGCAACGGAGTATGCGCGCCCGTTATGGAGCATGTGATAAGAAGCCTGATGACCTCGGAACTCGGCATACGGAAAGCGGCCTGACCGGCACGAAACCGCTACATGGACTGAAATGAAGGTGAGAAGCGTCGCCCCGATATCTCGATCTGAAAATATGTCGAGAATTCGGAGCAAAGACACTAGGCCCGAGATGAAGGTCAGGAAGCTGATCCACGCGCTCGGCTACCGATTTCGGCTCCATCAGCGTGATCTTCCAGGAACTCCGGATCTTACCTTTCCCGGACGGCATGCGGTTATTTTCGTGCATGGCTGTTTTTGGCACCGTCATAGCGGATGCGTAAACTGCACGTCTCCAAAGACCCGCGTCGAATTCTGGTGCGACAAGTTCGCAAAGAATGTCGAGCGCGATCGCAAAGCCGTTGCCCGACTTCAAGATCTCGGGTGGCGTGTCATGACGATTTGGGAGTGCGAAATTTCTGAAGAGCATGTTCTGCGATCGCGGGTAACCGATTTTCTTAGCCCGTAGGAGCCGTTTTCTGGACCGTTGCGTCACGAGCGGCTTGGCAGTGCGTGGTTCAATCGAACTATCGCTTCTCTGCGTACGGATCAGGCGTTTCACCGCACTCGATACCGCTTCATCCAGCATTACGAACGACCCTGCTCCGGGATTGTGCCTGTAGGGAACGGGGGGCGCCAGCAGGCGAACATGCGCCAGCACCGAGGGGTGAACCCAGTCGTTCTCGATTACTTCATCCAGCCTATCAGCCGGTATTGCGTGCTTGTCGGAATGCTCCGGATAGGTTCGCCGGGTCAGTGCCTGCCGGGAATCTATGAGATCGGCCAGTCCGACCACCATGCCGGTTCCCTGCCGGAGGCGATCTCACGGCGGATCTTAGTCGCCCTGGATCGCATCTCCCAGGTCTTTTCTCCGGCGAGTATCTTGCCGATCCAGGGCTTTCGCATCACCAATCCACGCATCGCTACACACTTAACACTTCCATCGCCTGATTGCCGAAGTGGTTGATGTTATTCACCCTCATCCTGCTGTTTTTCAACCGATGTTAGAAGCAGGTTCTACAATGGATTTTTCCAGCTTCTCTTTCTGGATTTTGTAGCGATATATCGGTGAATTGCTGTTCGCGCCTCATGTACGAGCATATCTATCTTTTCCGTCGTGGTAGCGAGCGCCTCCATTTCGGAGTCAAATTTCTCCATGCTGCGCAACTTCTGAATCACCGCAGGGTCAAGGCGTGGTGGGGTGGATGTATCAGTGAGATCGTGACTTGCCGCCTAGCTGATAGCATCGCGATATTTGGTTGGCTCGAAATCGACACCTTTCATGTATTCGCTCAAGAGATGTAGGAAGTCCGCAACTCCAAAAGAGACGTGGGCAAAGCTTCCGCTGCCGCCGTCGCCTCTCGATCTCACTTGTACTCGCAGATCGGAGTCCAACGTGATTTCGAAGTTGACAAGGAGTGTGCTACCCGAAACGCCGATCCTCTTGTCCCCTTGCATCGAAAGCCATGAGGATTTGGCAACGACGCTAAAAGGACTACGATCTTTTTCCACCATCTCACACTCCGAAAACCTTGATCGCTTCGTCACCGAAATGGTTGATGATCTTGACCGCGATACATTCGCGCTCCGGCCTTCGGACGGGCGCGAAGTTGTCTCCAGCATCTCAACCTGGAGCGTGATCTTCAAGCCCTTGCAGAGGGCGTTGGCGCCGAAGAGGTTGGCGTGGCTGACGAAGAAGCTTTCCTCATCGTAGTCGATACACCCGGAGGCGATGCCCGCCGTGTCGTTCGAGTGGATTTCGCCGATGTGGGGATCGAACACGTCGACGCCGTTCACCTTCACGCGGACGTCGGGGCCGTCGTCGTCGAGGATTTCAACATTGCGCTCGCCGAACATGTTGCCCCGTCTAATGTTCTTCAGCTCATCACGCATATACATGTCAGGATTGATCCGCGTGGTCCAGCAGTCAGGGTACTTGCTCCCATCTATATGGAGCACCTCGAGACTGTGTCAGCGGGGTCGATCGGAAGATAGAAGACTCTCACCTTCATCGCCCTTTGGTCCAGGCCGGACAGGCGATTGAACGATGTAATGAAGGTGTCGGCGATCAGGAGGTCCAAACCCCACGCTCCGGTTCACCAATTCGCAGAGACAGAGCAAGCGGCAATCTTTCCCTGTGCTTCAAGACAAGATTTACGATCTCTTCTTCACCAAGCAATTCGCTTGATTGCGGTTTTGCGACGTCCTGCCCGTGAATAAGGGAGGCAACATAGCGTCGCTGATTTTTATCGCCCCAAACCTCAGGCCAATCCAGATTACCGCCGCGGAATGCCCATTTGCATTGGAGCAGGCCCACGACGTCTCCTTTGTCGTCGGCGCCGATACCATCCACGCCGCCATCCCCCGAACCGCCAACCTGGGTCCAGACCTCGGACGGGTGCTCAAGTTGAAGTAGCGACACGACGAGATGTTCGAAGCTAGCGGGAACCAGATCGTTTTTCAGCCGACGCGACACTTCGACGGCATCGACCGTCCACTGGCGGGAAGAAAATGCAGGCGATGACAATATCTCAGACAGCACGACATGGGGGTCAAGTCCGTCGACCGGGACGATGCCATAAGTCGACCGGCCGAAAAGGGACCGCCTGATCCATGCAGGAATGCGTGGAACGGGGATACTATGGAATTTGGATACATGCCATATCTGGGCTACTTCAGAGGCAAGACGGTAGGCTGGGTCGCTAGGATCCTTTTCCGGATGGCGTTTCAGCCAGATTTTCTCCCACTCTCCATACCATGGCGGGTCGTTTATCAGTTCAAACGGCCGTTCCACCCTGCCGCAATGTATTACCCCCCGGGATGGTTGCGGAATCATAGCAATCGATCCGCCGGCGACCTTTCGGACGAAATTCCTGTTCTGCCGGTATTGGCGAATATAGTGGGCTATCTTTTGGCGAGCCGCTTCCCAGTCTGCATCCGATGGCTCACTGGGGTCGATAAGGCAGCTTTTCAATGCGTGTCGATTGTATGCCACCCCTGGCCGCGGCATGGCGTAGCCGAAGAAAATGATATTATTCGCCAAGGCGACATCGATGGCGTCGATTTCCCAAGGCTTGCAACGTCAGAAGAATGCAATTGGTTTAGCATCCGCCATCGCTACACCCTGAATACTTTCAACCTCGCCGCCGAAGTGGCTGATGACCTTCACTACGATGCGGCTGCTTTCCGGCCGATCGAACGGGCGCGACTGTAATGCAATGAATGCCGCGAGACACCCTGTAATCCATGATAGCCGCTCTTTGAGCACCTCGTAAAGTGTTTTGCCCTTGAAGGTTCCATGGGATCTGACGAGATTATAGAAGCGTTCCTATTCGCCCAACTTGACATATTGGTTCGAGCTGAGTTTGGTATTATTTATGCATCCTCGGATGTTGAGCGTCATTTTCGTTTTAATCTATGTGCGTAGATTAACTGACTTCGCCGGTGACCATCAGCGTCGCGTCAAGTCAAGGGCGTGTTTGGGGAGGTAGGCGCTCCACGCGCAAAGAGGTCGACGGCGGTGGCCACATGGTTGTCAACTTCAAATGGGGTGAGTGGAGGGCGTAGTCCGAGAGCAACTTTTAGATGAAGATCTCCGCGTAGCAGCCCGAGAAATTGGTTGGCCGCAATGGAGCAATCGTCCAAATCAATGTGACCATCCAACTTGGCCGCTTCAAGGATAGCAGTAAGATGCGAAACGGCCCGGCCAATGCCATTTTCCCAGAAGCATAAGGCGGCCTCTGGGAAGTCTGCACATTCTTGAATCATGGATCGATAGGCAAGAACGGAGGTATGCGAGGTCAGGGCCGTTAGATAGGCACAGCCAAAATTCCTAAGTACGCAAGCAAGTGAGTCTTGGCTGCCGGCGTCGCGCAAATTCGCCGATATGCGGCCCCAAGTCGTGGAGGCAAGCATCGAAAAGTGGTCTGCAAACAGAGCCCCAACATCAATCCGTTTGACCTTCGTTTCTCTTAGCAGGCGACGATAGAGCCCGTGGGGTGTCCAAGTCCAGTACGAGCGTCCGAGAAGAAAGGAAGTGAGAGCAGCGCAGTTCATCCAACCTCGAAGCTGGCCACCAGCGCCGGGGATAGATTCTGTCACGGCAAGGACGTCTCCCAAGGCCGCCCAGCGTAAAAAGGGCAGGGCCTGATCAGTATTGATCGTCGCCACGAGCAGGCGCGACCACCATGGCTCGAACAGCGTCCAGCTATCATCAGAATTCCGGAGCAGGGCAAACACGTGTTTGTGTCGGCGATGGGCGAGGCAATGCCACCACTGCTGTTGCAGGCCGGGGACAAAGCACACCAACCACTGCCTTGGGACGAAGGCCACAGGAGAACCGTATGTGTCTATAGCGGGAGCGCGTATAGCGCGGCAATTCCATGAAGACACTTGGCTCGCTGAAGCTGACATTCGCTCATTATGTCCACTATGGGTGATCTCGAGATCGACAGCATCGTCGATGACATCAGGTTGATGGAGGGGGTGGTCGGACATCTGGTTTTTTCAGTTCTGCTCATGTCCAGGGAGTGAATGCCACGCGGAAAGCCGAATGCCGTGCATGAAAATGTCGACTGCCGTACGCACGGCAATGGCTGCTTCGCCGGGAGAAGGGGGCGCACGCAGACCCAGCACGACCTGCAAGTGAAGATCGTCGCGGATCATCCCGAGGAAATGCTCTGCAAGGCGGGTGGTATCTTTTTCCTGAATGCCCCAGTTCTCGCGCATTTGCTCCAGCGTCCGAGCGAGGTTGGCGCTGGCCTGTCCTGGGCCGGTATCGAAGAAGACACGTGCCAGTTGAGGAAACCGGCTGCCTTCGGCCACCACGATCCGATAGAGCTGGAGGGCTTCTGATGACATGATGACATCGATGTAACGGCGCCCCACGTCATAGAGGGTCGTTTCCAGGTCCGCGTGGCAAAAGTCGTTCTGCCGCAACGGCGCCATCGCCGTATGCGAGATCTCTCGAACGATGGTCGCGAACAACTGCTCCTTGTTGCCGAAGTAGCTGTACATCGTTCGTTTGGATCCTCCTGCGCGGGCGATGACTTCATCAAGACTCGCGCCAGCAAAACCAGACCTGAAGAAAATATCGGTCGCGACGCGTAGAAGCTCCTCACGGCGAGCTTCCTGGCGCGAAGAGCGAGACTCCGTGGTGCTCATCTTCTCATCCGATGCGGACTTGGTTTTTGAATTCATGCTCGATCTCGATTGAAGGCTGGGTGATTTGTGCCGGATCCTAGAAAGGGGACCGGCAAACCGCCAAGACCCTTGACCATAACAAAATAGGTACGGTACAGTACCGTACTATTGTGAACATTGCAACCTATCGGGTATTTCCATGAACAAGATCGCGAAGCGGGCGGTCCTCGGCACTGTTTTCATGTCCATCTTCAGCTTATGCGGCTGGTATGGCTGGCATTGGTGGGAAACCGGTGCCGCGGTCGAAAGCACGGACAATGCCTATGTCCATGCCGAGATCACCGCGATCAGCCCTAAGATCGCCGGGTACGTCGCCGAGGTGTCGGTGGCCGATAATCAGGCTGTCGAAGCTGGCGCGGTCCTGGTGCGCATTGCCGATGAGGACTATCGGGCTCAACGTGATCGAGCACAGGCCGCCGTTGCTCGGGCTGAGGCCGCCATTGCTAATCTGGAGCAGCGCAAAAATCTGCAATGGGTGCTGATCCGTGAGGCAGATGCAGCAACCGATCTTGCCAAAACAGATGTCGAACTCACGCGCCGGGAACTCGATCGATCCAACAAGCTGATCAATCAGGGGTGGGCCTCCCATCGCAATCACGATCTGGCAACGGCCAGCGCCGAGCGCGCGGGCGCCAATCTCGCCAAATCCCAGGCGGCCGCTGCGGCTGCCCGTGAACAGATCGCGGTCCTCGACACCGAAGCCCGTCAAGCCCGAGCTGGCCTCGACGACGCACGCGCAGCCCTGAACCTGGCGAAGATCGCGTTGGGCGAGACAATCATCCGCGCACCGGTAGCAGGCGTTGTCGGTAACCGGCGGGTGAGGGCGGGCGAATTCGTGCGTCCAGGCATGGTGCTGGCCTCCGTGGTTCCGGTGGAGAGCAGCTGGGTTGTCGCAAATTTCAAGGAAACGCAGGTCTCGCGCATGCGGATCGGACAACCCGTGCACGTGCGGGTCGACGGGTATGAGGACATGCCGATCGAAGGCGAGGTGGACAGTCTCGCGCCCGCAAGTGGAGCAGCTTTCAGCCTTCTGCCGCCTGACAACGCGACCGGAAACTTCATTCGAATCGTTCAACGCGTCCCAGTCAAGATTCGCCTTCAGCCCAACCATTCTCTGCTCGGTCGCCTCGTGCCGGGCTTGTCGGCGGACGTGGTTGTCGACACCCGCTCAAAGCCGAACTCGGACGCCGTCGCGCTGGCGGGACCGTCCTCGATATTCAAGGTGAGGGATAGGCAATGACCTGCTGTCCCAGTGTCCCCGCGATTGAGGAACCAATGCAGGCAGGAGGGATCTCCTCAAGGCATGCGTGTCTCCTGCTTTGTGCTCTTTGTGCTGCCGCGGCTGTGGATAGCATGAACAGTACCGTCCTGGTGATCGCTCGGGCTCAGGTGATGGGAAGCGTGCACGCAACGCCCGACGAGATTGCATGGGTCCATATGGGTTATGTTGCTGCCAAGTTGACCGCCTTTCCCGTGGCCGCCTGGATGGCGATGCGCATGTCTGCGGCCGTGCTGATCGCCGCCGCAACCTTGGGCCTGCTCGTCAGCGCCCTTGGCTGTTTCTGGGCGCATGGTCTGCTGGAACTCGTCGTGTGGCGCATCGTGCAAGGTATCGCCGGCGCCTTGATCCTCGTGGTCGGGCAGGCGGTGTTGTTCAGCGTATTTGCACGGGCGCGGCAAGGGCTCGTCCAGGCCGTATTCGCTTTTGCCACCATCATGGTCCCGACGACGCTGGCGCCCGCGTTGCAAGGCTGGGTCGTCGACCAGTTCGAATGGCAGTGGATGTTCCTGGCCAGCCTTCCGCTCGGGGTCGTCGGCGGCTCTGCCGTGTTTCTTGCCCCGCGGCGCTACAGGTCAACCATTACAAATGGCCCGTTTGACTGGTTGGGTCTCATCCTGTTCGGTAGCGGTATGACGACCATGGTCTTCCTCACACAGGAAGGCAGTCGTCACAACTGGTTCGATGAAGTTGAGATCGTGCAATGTGCCGTTCTGGCGCTGATCGCCTTCACGTCGTTCGGCCTGTGGCAGTGTCTGCCCGTGAACCGCAGAAGGCTGGTTGATTGGAAGGTTTTTCGCGACCAGCATTTCAGCTTTGGCTTTGCGGTGAGTTTCGTGGCCGGCTGTGCCCTGTTCGGCAGCGCATTCGTTATCCCGGCCTTTGCCATGGGGGTGCTGGATTTCTCCCCGACCTATGCGGGCGTGTTGCTTTTGCCCAGCGGTCTTTTCGTATGCATCGGGTTACTTGCCGCCGGTGCCATCATCCAGTTCAAAAACCTGGATCCTTCCAAGCCCATTCCCTTGGGTATTGCCTGCTTCATGGCGGCGATGTGGCTCCTGTCCGGCTCCACCTCGCAAAGCGGTCTTGCCGACTTGGTACCATCCTTGCTGCTGCGCGGCTTTGGCTTGGGGCTCTTGTTCGTGTCGCTCACCCTCGTCACCCTGCGAGACCTTCCGGATAGGTCTCTGGCTGATGGCATTGCCCTGTTCAATTTTGGCCGCCAGTTCGGCGGGCAGATAGGCGTTGCCTGGCTCAGCACCTATCTCGATCGGCAGAACGCCCTCAATCTCACGGTGTTGGCGCCTAACCTGGCGCCCGGCAACGGCGCCCTTGCGGAGCGCCAGGAACAATTGGCCGCCGTTCTCGCTGCCCGCGGCTACGGCATGGAGGAAGACACGGTCGCGCTGACCTCAATCATACAAAAGGCCGTTGTTCAGCAGGTCGCAACCTTGTCATTCAACGAATGCTTTCTGGCCGTTGCACTGCTTTTCGTGGCTGCCGCGCCGGTCCTGATTGCGACCAAGCTATTGCTGGCTCGGACTATGCCGCATGAAGCGTCTTCGCAACAAGTCGAAGTCAGCTTGCCGCCCGCCACGGCCGAGTAAATCAGCTCTCTTCGGCACGGCTCCAAGCAAGATAGCTGGCTCCGCGCCTCCCCTTCAAAATCCAGGAGATGAGAAATGAAGTATGATACCCGAGCGGATGCCTTGATGTGGGCCATACAGCAGAGAAACTGGGGCGGTATGGAGCAGTTGGAATTGGTTGAGATCGAGCGCCCTCAGCCTTTGCCGACCGAAGTGCGGGTCCGGGTCAAGGCTGCGGGCATCAATCCCGTGGATGTCTTCACACGCGAGGGTAAGGCCTACATGCGTGCACTGACACTGCCGCACGTGCCTGGCTGGGACATTTGTGGCGTTGTCGACGCCATCGGCTATGGCGTTACGCGGTTCAAGCCCGGTGATGAAGTATTCGGCATGCCGTGGTTTCCACGCCAGGCGGGTGCTTATGCGCAATATGTGTGCGCACCCTCAGGGCATCTGGCGCTCAAACCTCGAACGCTGTGTTACGAGGCGGTGGCCGCGCTACCGCTCGCCGGCCTTTCAGCCTGGCAGATGCTGGTTGATGTTGCCGCTACGCGGCCGGGCGACCGGATCTTGATTAATGCAGCCGCTGGCGGCGTTGGCCACCTCGCCGTGCAGATCGCCAAGAGACTCGGTGCCTATGTTCTCGCGTGCACGAGCCGCGAAAAACACGCCTTTGTACGAACTCTCGGAGCCGATGAGGTCATCGATTACACGGTGCCCGGGGCTTACGACGCCATTGGTGATCTTGATACGATCATCGAGTTGGTGGGCGGCGACATCTGTTTGCGGTTGTTGCGCTGTTTGCGAAAGGGCGGTCTGCTCATTAGTGCTCAGGCGGCGTGGGCACCAAATTTGCGCGATGAAGCCGCCAAGCGAGGCGTGCGTGCGACGTGGTTCCTCGTCGAGCCGGATAGAACCGGTCTTGAGCATTTGGCGCGTCTTGTCGATGAAGGAGCGTTGAGGGTTCATCTTGCTAGCAAGTTTCCATTGGCCGAAGCCGGTACTGCACAAGAGTTGATTGCTCGTCGTAAAACCATGGGAAAAATTGTTTTGACATTGTAATTAAAATTCTGCTCAATTTCGAATGCGCGCCCACATAAGATGTATAGATTTTATAAAATACAATTTTGATTCGGCATAATTATTAATATGCCTGGTATTAAATTAAATTTATTCTGGAAAGTGGGGGGTATTTGAGCCTGATTTGGAGATAAGTATAATACGCCATGCCTTTTAGACTCGGCATTTGAATTCCGTTCGATAACGGTGGTTGCCTGCCCCCGCAACCAATTCTGTCATAAGTCGCTCGCCATCTGGGTCTAATCGCCCCGGTGGCGTTTTGCGTTTGAACCCCAGAACTGGCGGGTCAATGATATAATGCCGGCAGCGCGCCTTGAAAAGAACAGGAAGACCCGCCTTCCAATGGGGAGTTTTGCGGGTCTATGGGGAACCAGCAGCGGAATAGCTTCCCGCTCTGGTCGATAACGCACAGTTTTCCTTACAACACGGCAATAGCAAAACAGACCCCATCGTGAGGTGAGGCAGATCTCTGGTGATGGCGAAACCTAACTGCGAATGGCTGTCTGGTAGCGCGGCGCAACAGCATTCGAAGATATTTTCGGAATGAGCCTCTGGCGCGCCGTTTCATAGCTATCCCAGTCTGCGATGTCCATCGACCGATGGAAGGGTGATGAGTTCACCAAGTTCCAACCCGGCCATCGCACAGCGTCCACGACGTCCTGCGGCCGCATGACGGCATGTTCGGGAAGAGCTTGGAGCGATCCTCCGGAAGCTTCCCAGAACGGTGTGGCGATTGCGCCTGGAAGGACGGCCTGGAAGCGCAGACCGCTTCCGGATAGTTCCTTGTCGAGGGACTGAGTGAATGACATCACGAAGGCTTTCGACGCTCCATAGACACCGTTGAACATGCCGGGAGCGAGTGCAAGTGCGGACGCAATGTTAATGATTGTGCCGCGTTTACGCTTCGCAAATGCCGGTACGGCAGCGTAGACTAGGCGGGTCAATGCGACGACATTGATCTCGATCATATGCTCCATGTCGTCGACAGCGGCTTTCAGGAGAGGTTCGACCGAACCTACCCCTGCATTGTTGACGAGCATGGTGATCGAATAATCGGTCCTCAGGATGGTTTCGACGCGCCTGAGATTTTCCTTCTTGCCAAGATCGGCCGGGAACAGCGCAATTGCTCTACCCGTCGATTCCGAAATGGGCTGGGCAACTTTGGCCAGGGCGTCCTTCGCTCTCGCCACCAGAATGAGGTCAAACCCCCGCCGCGCAAGCCTGTCAGCATAGATTGCGCCGATACCCGAGGAGGCGCCTGTTATTAGCGCAGTACCACTTGCAGAATTCATTGCATGCGCTCCTAGTTGGCATCGGCCGCAACCTGCGGCGAGGGCTGTCGGCTAGTTTTTGTCAGGTCAGCTTGATCGTGACCTCGATGTTTCCACGCGTTGCCTTTGAGTAAGGGCAAATCTGATGTGCCTCGTCGACCAGCGACTGGGCGACGTCGCGCTCCACGCCCGGAATGTCGACGTTAAGGCGAGCGGTCAGCGAATAGCCGTCGATGTTCGACAGGTTGAGGTCAACTTCGGCATCGATTGTCACGTCACCGCTGAGCGTGATATGTTTTTTCTGCACGATGAGCCCGATGGCGCTCTCGAAGCAGGCCGACCAGCCTGCCGCGAAAAGCTGTTCAGGATTGGTGCCGGTGCGCGCCGTTCCCGGTACGCCGAGTTTGACATCGAGACGCCCGTCAGAACTGCGAGCAGCACCGCGTTCGCGACCGCCGGTAACGTGTGTCATTGCCGTGTAGAGGACTCTGGGATTCATTTTCTGGTCCATGACGCACTCCTGTTTGCTTTCGTTGGGGATGCCCCTGTCGGGCAGGTGTACGCTTCTTCGGTCATGCGTCGGCGACGTCGACGACCGCTTGGGCGAATGCCGTAGGCGCTTCTTGGGGCAGGTTGTGGCCGATGCCTCCCTTGATGAGCCGATGCTGGTATTTGCCGGTGAACTTCTTTGCATAGGCGTCAGATTCCGGATGAGGCGCGCCATTCGCGTCACCCTCCAGGGTGATAGACGGCACTGATATTGGCGGAGACGTAGCGAGCTTCGCCTCAAGTGCTGCATATTGCGGTTCGCCATCAACGAGTCCGAGCCGCCATCGATAGTTGTGGATGACGATCGCCACATGATCCGGATTGTCGAAGGCTGTCGCGCTGCGATCGAACGTGGCATCGTCGAACTGCCATTTGGGCGATGCAAGCTGCCAGATCAGCTTCGAGAAATCGCGCCGATACCTGTCATAGCCCAACTGGCCCCGTTCGGTCGCGAAGTAGAACTGATACCACCAGGCAAGCTCGGCCCCGGGTGGCAGCGGGGTCTTGCCGGCCTCCTGGCTGCCGATCAGGTATCCGCTTACCGAGACGATCGCCTTGGCACGCTCGGGCCAGAGCAGCGCGATGATATTGACCGTTCGGGCGCCCCAATCAAATCCTCCAAGGACCGCTTTCTCGATTTTAAGCGCGTCCATGAAAGCGATGATGTCGGAAGCGAGCGCCGTCGGTTGCCCATTTCGCATCGTCTCCGCAGACACAAAGCGCGTTCTGCCATACCCACGAAGGTAGGGGACGATCACGCGGAACCCCTTGGCAGCCAGCAGGGGCGCGACGTCAACAAAAGCATGGATGTCATAGGGCCAGCCATGGAGAAGCAAGACAGGTAGGCCTTCAGAGGGCCCCGCTTCGGCATACGACACCTCGAGCAGGCCGGCGCGCACCTGCTTGAGGAGCGGGAAGGATATGCCGGCTCCCGGCTTAATGTCTGCCGGCGTCGGTTCAGCTGCCTGGGCGCTATCCGGTGCAAGCAAGCCCAGCGGTGTGGCGGCGGCCGTTACAGCAGCGGTTCCGATCAGGCAGCGTCGTAGAAGATCGATGCCTTGTCCAGAATACCCGTCCATTACATTGCTCCCTGCATCGAATGTTCCGGGACGGCCTGTGATTGCCGTTGGAAAGCCTGGGGCGGTCCTTTCGACCGCCCCAGCTCTTGCCGTGGCAGCTCATGCCGCTGGTGCCATGCTCTTCATGGCCGCCAATGCTTCCAGGATTTCCTGCGTCGTCACGATGGCGCTGGCATAGCTCGGCATGTTGATTTCCAGTGCCGCATGCATCATCTCGGCCGAATAGTCGGCGACGGCATCTTTCACGACCGTCACGTCATATCCGAGTTCGGCTGCAAACCGGACCGTTGCCTCGATGCAGGTATGTGCGATCAATCCAATGACGATCAGTCTGTGGATGCCCTGCCTTTTGAGTTGGTTGTCGAGGTCGGTGTTGGCAAAGCCGCTGGAGCACCAGTGCTCCGACGCCACGACCTCGCCCGCGGCAGGAACGAACTCTGCCCTGAATTCGCCACCCCAGGTACCGTACTCGAACGTCTTGCGCTTCCAGGCCAATTTCTGAATGGGAGCGATATACTTCCAGTTTTCATAGTCGCCTTCGCGAAAGCGGTGGTGCATCGCAAAGAAGACGGGAAGCTTGACCCTCCGCGCTGCCTTGAGGATCTGCTCCATGTGCGGCACGCAATCATTGGCTTCGGCAACAGCTTGAATGCGCGGCCAGATTTTGCCTCCTTCGGAGATGAAGTCATTGTATGGGTCGACGACGAGAAGGCCGGTGATGCCATATTCATAGGAGAGTTCGGTCACTGTATCTTCCCTTCACGCTCAAGCGGCTCTCGACGATTGCGTATTGCGCAACGCAAAGCGCTCGATGCTCGCCGCAAAGAGCGGCGTTTCCCCTTTGTTGTGGGCGATCGACATTGGCTGGCGCTGCGCGCGGAATACCTCGAACGGGATGCCCTGCCGGTCGAGGAAAGCCATCATCTCGTCGGTTGCGAAGGACTGGACGCGATTGGTGAACTCGCAGCGCTCCTTATCGATCGCCTTGACGCTAAGTTCCCAGGTCACATGGATGGTGAGGCGGCCGGTCTGCGTGAAGATGTCGGAATCTGAATCGAGAATCAGGTGATCCTTCTCGCCGATCGTCTCGACATAGTGCTGGACCATCAAACTGCCGCCGATCGTTTCCACATTGATCGACATGCGTGTGCCGTCGGGCGCGGTCGTGAAGCCGGCGGCGATATGGGCTGGCGAGCAGCCCTGATATTCCTTTTCCGGCAGTGTGAAGCACCAGTTGGGAATGTCGATCTTCTCGATCGGCGCGTTGATGATAGCGGTGAAACTGGAATCGACGACCTGATTGTCACGCATTATCTGTCTCCTTCTTCGCCAGGGGGATCGCTCTATTGCGCGACGGCGTGCTCACTGCACCGTCGCTCCTGTCAGATCGATTTGCGAAGCGGCTTGAAGGCAGCGCGTAGATCGGCTGTCAGGAGTGTGGGCTGCTCCCAGGCTGCGAAGTGGCCACCCTTGGGAGGACGGTTGTAGAAAATGAGCTGCGGGTAGGCCTTCTCGGCCCAACTCCGTGGGGCTTGGTAAATCTCGTCAGGGAAGGCGCTGACTGCGACCGGTATCTTGATGCCGCGGGGATCGAAGAAGCCGCCTGAGGGAAAATGGGCGTTGTCCCAATAGAGCCGGCCGGAAGAGATGGCGGTATTCGTCAGCCAATAGAGCGTGATGTTGTCGAGAATATCGTCCTTCGTTAGTCCTTCCTGTTTCCCATCGAAGACGCGGGCAATCATGTCGTAGCTGCGGATGTCATGATCGAGCATCCAGGCGGCCAGGCCGATCGGGGAGTCGACGATGCCATAGAGCGTCTGCGGTCGGTTGTTCATCTCGATCGCATAGCCCAGGCCATTCTTATTGAAGTCGTCGAGCTGGTCCCAGGCCCGCTTCTCGTCTGCATCCAGGCCGGCAGGCGGTGAACCGACAGCGAGTGCCTTCGAAATGTCCGCCGGCACAGTGGCCGCCATGTTGGTGTGGATACCGAGCAGGCCAGCCGGTTCCTGGACCGCCATCAACTCGGTGACGGCATTGCCCCAGTCGCCGCCTTGAGCAACGTATTTCGTATAACCGAGGCGCTGCATCAGCACGGCCCAGGCCTTGGCAATGCGAGGCGGATTCCAACCCGCCTCCGTCGGCTTGCCGGAGAAGCCGTGGCCGGGAAGCGAGGGGATGACGACGTGGAAGGCGTCGTCAGCACTCCCCCCGTGCGCGGTTGGATTGGTCAGAGGCTCAATGAGTTTAAGCTGCTCGATGATCGACCCTGGCCAGCCATGAGTAACGATGATCGGCATGGCGTTTTTGTGCTTGGACGTCACATGGATGAAGTGAATGTCCAGCCCGTCGATCTTCGTTATGAACTGCGGGTAGGAGTTGAGCTTCGCTTCGACCTTGCGCCAGTCGTGATTATTGGCCCAGTGGTCTGCGAGTTTTTTGATGATGGAGAGTTCTACGCCCTGTGAGTGGTCGGTCACCGTCTCGCGATCCGGCCAGCGTGTGGCGACGATGCGGAGACGGAGATCTTTGAGTGCTTCGTCCGAAAAATGCACGTGGAACGGCTTGATCCTCTCGTCGGCGGTGGCTGCAAGTAGATAGGACGGCCCAAGTGTGCTTGAACCTACGATCGCCAAGCCTAGGGAGGTGGCGGCAATAAAACGGCGGCGGTCCTGGTCGATTGCATCAACGACTTCAGTCTTGTTCATGAATCTCTCCTCGAAGGCAGGATGTCCCGGTTGCACGTTTGTGCTGACTGAAACCTACTGCCGGATGCCAAGGAGTGCTCGTTATGCGTTATTAGTTGTTGTTAGAATACGAAAGTGGAGCGTGCTAACAATTAGAAATGGCGCCACAGGTCATTACTTAAGGTGATTTGCCATTGAGGGCTGAATCCTCTCAAGGCAATGTCGCAAGAAGGCGTTCCGTGCTCCTCAGATCGGGCGTGTCGAAGCCTTCCTCAAATCGCACATACACTGCGCGGAGAAACGTCCGGGCATCCGGGCGCCCCTGGGCTCCCCATAGTTTCGCGATGTCCGCCGATGCGCGCAACTCCAACATCAAGGCACCTTGTCGACGGCACCAATCGAGGGACTGCATCAGACAGGCTTCACCCTCCGCCCGTCTCGGCTCGGACATCGATAGCAACACAGCGGCCTTTATGCGCAGCAGTTCCGGCATATGGCCGGTATCTCCGCTCGCTTCGACCGAGCAAATAGCTTCATCGACAAGCGCGAGGCTCTCGGTAAAGCGACCCAACGCAGCCAGGCCCTGCACAAGCGCGATATTGAGCGTCGTTGTATGCAATTCATATCGGGTGGCGTGAAGCTCGGCTATGGCATCGCTTACGGCCGGGACACCTACGTCTGCAGCATTCCTGCGAATGGCCAGCAGCCCCCTGTAGCCACGTCCAACGGCGAGGTACGGACTTAATGAATGAGCATCGGCTCTCGCCACGAATTGCCCTAACAATTCCTCAGCAACTTCCAGGTCGCCCATCCAGACGAATAAAGAAATTGCCCAGACTAGGGTGATCAAAAGCGTTACAGGGTGTTCCGCGGCCACGGCCCCATCAATGGTTTGATGGGCAAGTGCTCGAGCACGATCGGGATAACCTTGCAACCACAAGGTTCGAGCGAGAAAGAGTCCGGCCAAATCATGACCATCGAAGCCGAGATGAATGCCGGAGCTGGTTCGTGCAATCGCTGTACGTGCCTGAGCGGCTTCCAGTTCGGTGCGAGCAGCGGCAAGATCGCCTGTATGCGTTCGCGCAATACCGGAAATGAGATGCGCAAGCGCAAGGGCGCCGGGCTCGGCAACGGCGGTGGAGAGGTCCAAGGCTCGTTCGCCGATCGCAGTGACAGCTTTGAACTCACCGACACGCATATGATACATGGCGAGGGGCGCGAGAAGCTGGATCTGATTCAGGGTGTCGCCGCGCTCTTCCGCAATAGCAAGGCTTCGAGCTAGTGACGTATAGGCCTCGCTGCTGCTTCCACGGGTGAACATCGAGGACAGACCCAGGGCTGCCTGGAGATGCAGCTCTTCGAAACCGCCATGCATCGCTTCAGATAGAGCAGTAAGCGCGTTTCCAGCCCAATGACGACATTCGGTGAGGAGAAACATCGCCAGAAATACCGGCACCGCGGCAGTAGCAAGCGAGATACCAAGTTCAGTGTCACCATCATTGCCGAAGCACCACTCGAGCGCTGTCCGCACATCACCAAGGCCGGCGAGATAGGGGGCTCTCTCCACGGCGTTCGACAAGGTCGGCCAGGCGGCTTCTGTCCGCTCCAGCCAACTCCGGCAGAAAATTGCATGACGTCGAGCGCGATCCATATACTCGACTTTGCCTGCATCAAGTCCGAGCACATAGGAGCGCGTGGTCGATAGTAGCCGATAGCGCACCGTTTCACCGACCGCATCAGCCACGATCATCGATTTCGCAACGAGGCTCTCGACGGTCTCGATGACAAGAAGTTGATCGGAAGCCGCGCTTCCCGCCACTGCTTCCACAGCAGGCATTGTGAAATGGCCTACAAAAATGCCGACGCTGCGAAGCACCTTCTTCTCCATTTCAGATAGAAGTCCGTAGCTCCATTCAAGTGTGGCCAGCAGGGTCTTTTGCCGTGGCGGCGCCGTTCGTTGCCCTTGCCACAGGGTCAATCGTTGGTCGAGAAGCTCTGCGGTCTGGCGCAGGCCTAGCGCACCAACGCGTCCGGCAGCGAGTTCAATGGCAAGAGCGACGCCGTCGAGTTTGCGGCAGATAGCCGCTATCAGCGGTGCGTCAGCGTCCCTGAGATCCAGTCGCGCGCCGCGCGCCGCGGCACGCTCGACAAACAACTGGGCAGCGGAGAAGGTGAGCACGATACCCATCGTAACGGGAGCTCCTTCGGTGGGCACGTCGAAGGGCTCCAGCTTGTACACAAATTCACCGTCAGCTCGTAGCGTTTCCCGACTGGTGGCGAGCAAATAGACCTGTGATGTCGCCCGGAAAATCTCTGCAGAGAGCGTGGCAGCTGCCTCGATAACGTGCTCGCAATTATCGAAAACCAAGAGAATACGTTTGTTACGCAAATATTGTATAATACTCGGTACCGGATCATCGGATCGAATGGAAATACCAAGTGTCGACGCGAGCGATGGCGCCACCATTCCCGGATCGGTCAACATGCCGAGATCGAGGAACAGAACCGAGCCGACAAATGTTTCCAGCAGATGGTGTGCAGCAGCTACCGCGAGTGTGGTCTTTCCGACCCCTCCAGCACCCACGATCGTAACGAAACGCCAAGTTGTAAGTTCGGCGGAAATGGTGAGTACACTGTCGTTGCGCCCGACCATTCGAACTAGTCGAGCAGGCAGCAGAGCGGCGCCTCGAAAAACTGTCCCGTGGGTTACCGTGGCATTGAGCTCGGTGCGTTCCGAGGTAATTGCCGCCACAAAGCTGTAGCCGCGACCGGCAATGGTCGCGATATATCGAGCCCCCTCCTTGCCGTCTCCGATGGCCTTGCGGAGCAAAGCGATATGAAAGCGTAAGCTATTTTCCCCGACGATTACGTTCGGCCAAACCTCCGCCATCAGATCGTGTTTGCTAAGAACCTCATTGGGACGAGATGTAAGAGCTATGAGAACGTCGAGGGCACGGCCGCCCAAGTCGACTGGGTTCCCATTCTTGATAAGTTGACGTTCGCTCACCATGAGTTCGAAAGGGCCAAAGGAGATCACATGCCGGCCTTGGGCGGTTCCATCCTTTAGCATCGGTGCTCGCTTTCGCCGTCTCTATCCGCTGAGGTCGGATGCTACCACTTGCTATCGTAATTGGCATCTCGAAGCGCGGGTCGGTATTCCTAGTCGCCTGCCACGACCACCCATTTCCTTCCCAGCTAATCGAATAGCTGACGGATAACGCGTCGTGTTTTGTTGCCAAGGATGCCGAAACCCTGTTGCGTGATATCGGCATGGAGCCGCGCTTGACACCTGTTCACAGCCCGCAATTCAACGGCATAGCCGAAGCCTTTGTAAAGACGTTCAAGCGGGACTATGTTTCGGTCAGCCCCGTCCCCGATGGCCAGACGGTCATCGACCAACTGCCAATCTGGTTCGAGCACCACAACCGCTTTCATTCACACAAAGCACTCGGCTACCGCCCACCAGAAAGAATTCTTGGTCGAGACACGCTAGCCTCGTTTATTGGATCAATTTGATGACGGTAACTGTGATATTGGGTCCGGAACACGATCAGCACCTGCGGGCAACGGTCATGAATGTCATGCGACAGCTCGGTGCTGCAGTCGAAAGTCGGAGTCTGTCCGTCGCTGGTTCGCAGGAAATTGAGACAGTTCAGGCACGATTGGCCGGACAAGAAATCACCATAGAGGCAGAAACCTATATTGGCCTTTCCATCACTGGCCATGAACGCGCGATCAATGAAATCTCCGAGCGAGTGAGGCAGGCCACCCAAACTATCCCAACCTGATCCTGCCCCGTATTTTGGGGGTAACTACAGCAGCTGACCGAAATTCTCGCGAGCATATTCGAGGATTCGTAGCTTTGCAAAAAATCGGTAGTGTCCAGAATCTTTCGTACATTTGTCAGGCGACGGCCTCGTTTTGGAAGACATGTGGCTGATAGAGCGGGCGCATGTTCATGTAGCATTTGGTCGACCATGCGGTTCCGGCAATGTGGCGCAACCGGGCGGCAGCGAGGTTGAGGCACGACTGGCCATCTGGGAATGCGCCCACCACACGGGTCCGCCGGCGGATCTCCTTCATGATGCGCTCGAGCGGATTGTTGGTCCTGATCTTCTGCCAGTGAAGGTCGGGAAAAGCATAGTAGGTCAAAGTCTCGTGGACGCTGGCCTCGATCAGGTCGGCCGCCACATTCATCCGCCCAGCGCGCAGATCCGCAACGACTGCGCGCGCTTTATTGTCGGCGGCCTGACGGCTCTCCTGAGCATGGATGGCCTTGAGCCTATGGCTGACATCGCGAACCTTCGTCGATGGCACATGGCTGAAGACATTGCGATAAAAATGGACCATGCAACGTTGATAGCGCGCTTCCGGCAGATATTCCGCCACGCTCTCCACCAGGCCTCTGCAGGCGTCGGAAATGACGAGTTGGACGCCTTTGAGCCCGCGATCGACCAGGTGGCGTAGAAAGGCCGACCAGCCGGATTTGTCCTCCTTGGCGCCCTCGCAGATGCCCAGAATCTCTCGGAAGCCCTCGCTGTTGACGGCCGAGGCCACCAGCAATGACACATTGCGGATCTCGCCGGCCCAACTGCGCTTCATGACGATGCCGTCGAGATAGAGATAGGGATGCTCTCCCTCGATCGGCCGATGGCGCCACGCCTCGATCTTGGCGTAGATCTTCTTGTTCAGGTTCGACACCGTGCTGGGGCTGACCCGGGTGCCCCATAAGGCTTCGGTGATGTCTTCCACCCGGCGGACCGAAATCCCCGCCAGGTACATCTCGATCAGCGCTTCCTCGACCGAGCTCTCCCGACGGCGGTAGCGCTCGATGATGGCCGTCTCGAAGGTCTGACGGCGCAGCTTTGGAACCTTCAATCTCACTTCGCCGGCACCAGTCTCCAGCGTGCGCTCGTAACTGCCCGCTCGCGTGTCCTGGCGCCCTTCGCTGCGCTCATAGCGACCCGCACCGCAAAGCCGGTCCGCTTCGGCATCCAGTAGCGCGTTCAGCGTCTCTTCCACCGTTCCGCGCACCATCTCACCGAGATGATCACGGATCCGGGCCTCATCGATCTGGATCACCTGACCCATCGCTTTCCCATCGTTCATTCCAGGCTCCTTGCTTTCTACAAGAAGCCGTCAATCCTGAAAGTGCGAAAGATTATGTACGTTATCGAAAAATCTAGATTTCTTCAGTCGGCGAAAAGCTTCAAGTGCAGCTGGCAAGTTATAGAAGGTTATTGAGGAGATGAAGCGCGGCCTCTATTTCGCGGCACGGGTTGTGGCCTCAATTGCACGGCAGGGCGTGCGCTTTCAAGTACGAAATCGATCCCTACTTCATGCGATATACGCATTAGAGCTAGCTTTGATGTGGGCGTTTTGGTCAACCAGCTCCATCGCAATCACTCGCAGGAGCTCGCGGTTTCGGGCACTGTAGCGTGCCCAGGCGTAAGGCTTAGTTGCGGGCCCCCGCAACCAATTCTGTCATAAGTCAATTACCGTCCTGATCTGACCATCAGGGCGGTTTTGGCGTTTAAGCGCACGATCAAGTGAATTCTGTTAACCTAAGATATTGGAATTAGATCCCGTGCTGGAGATCGTTGCCGAAGAATGACGGACATCGTCATCCTCGACGATCAGCTACAAACACTCGCCATCTTCCGCAGTGGTCCGCTGGCCCTGCCTCGTTTCAGTTCCATCACGTCATCGACTTCAAGCCAAATGGGCCGATTTTTCTCCGAGATTGCCTCAAACGGATGATTTTCAACATCTTTGGCAATATGCCTGCAACATCCTCCTGAATGCCGGCCCTGCTATCTATTGCCGCAACGGGCCTAGGTCCCGCGACGAGCGCCTTCCGCCGGTTATTGCCCTCGACTACGATCACCCCATGATCGGAAACGGAAAAGAACAGCCTTCGCTGGACCTTACGCTGGATGGCATGGGGCCACCGCATCAGCAGATCGAGCGCGCCATCAGGGGCAAAATCCAGACTGGTGCATGGCCGCCCGGCTATCGGATTCCGCCGGAGGAGGAACTGGCCGTGTTCCTGGGTGTCTCCCGCGCGCCTTTGAACAAGGTCCTGAACAACCTCGCGAACGCGAAAGTCATCGTGCGCCGACGACGGCACGGGACGTTTGTCAGCGAACGATCGGACAATCACGCCGTCATCGGCATTATCGACATCCGCGACAAGATCGAGAGCACGGGCAAGACATACAGTTTCAAGCTTCTCAAGCGAGACGTTGTCGATGCTGACGATGCCTATTTCTGGTCGGACGTGGCGCGGAGCGAGCGCTTGCTGCGGCTGGAGCTGGTTCACAAGGCCAACGGTGTCAGCGAGGTCTATGAGGAGCGGCTCATTCGGATCTCGGTTATCCCCGAGGTCGAGTTCGAGTCGTTCGACAATGTCCTGCCGAACGAATGGCTGTTGGCTCGGCTGCCCTGCACGCGGCTTGTCATCACGATCCGAGCCGCTATGGCCGAGCGCCGGATCGCAAAGGTGCTTGGCTTGGCAGCTGATGAGCCGGTTCTGACCTCCGAACGGAAGACCTGGGCGCACACGGAGGCGGTGACCTGGGTGAAGCTGTCCTTCCCCGGTCATCGCAACGAGTTCGTCGGCGAATTCAATGTAACAGCGCAGACTGCCCTGATCGAAGGTGACAGCCAGTTGGGCGCCATGGCAACCGATCGCTTGCGTTCGGCTTTCGAGACGACGGCGGCAGCGGGCCTGCCGACGACGGGGAGCGGCGCGGCTTCGGCCATGCCCATGCAGTTTGCCTCGCTCGGCAATTCGACTGCGCCTGCGGGTTCGCCTTCACCGGTAGCGCCTCCTGCGGCAGACGGGCTTTCTGTCTGGGGGCAGGGTTTCGGCTCCTGGGGGCGTACCGGCAGCACCGGCAACGCTGCCGGCATGACGCGCAACAGCGGCGGTTTCCTGTTTGGCGCCGATGCGCCCATATCGCTCGGCGAGACGGATGTGCGGCTCGGTGCACTGGCAGGCTATAGCCGTACCAGCTTCAGCACCCGGGGCCTGGGCAGCGGCGACGCCGACAACTACCACCTGGGCCTCTATGCCGGCACGATGGTGGGTCAGCTCGCCCTGCGTGCGGGCGCCTTCTACACCTGGCACGACATCTCCACCAGCCGCGTGGCGGCCGGGCAGGGCATCAATGCCGACTACCGGGCCGGCACGGCACAGGTTTTTGGCGAGGCCGGCTATAATCTGCGCTTCGGCGCCGTTGGTTTCGAACCCTTCGCCAATCTCGCTTTCCTCGATCTGCGCGCAGATAGCTTCCATGAGCGCGGTGGCAATGCGGCGCTTGCGGCCTCGTCCTCCAATACGGACGTCACCTTCAGCACGCTGGGGCTGCGGGCCTCCACCGACTTCGAACTCGCCAGCCTGACGGCGCGCGTCAGTGCCACGCTCGGCTGGCGCCACGCCTTCGGCGATACCACGCCGCATGGAACGTTCGCGTTCGACGGCGGCACGCCGTTCGGTGTGGAGGGCGTGCCGATTGCCGAAAACGCCCTCGTGGCCAAGGCCGGGCTCGATCTCGCCCTCAACCGGTCGGCGACGCTGAGCGTGGCCTGTGGCGGCCAGTTCGCCCGCCGCGGCAGCTTCGACCAGAACGTGTCGGGCAAATTCAGCCCGCGGTTCTGATCGGTAGGGCTAGGCTGCTTCATACTCCAAAATGTTTGCCGCCGCATATTGATACATCGATATGCGGCGGTTGCGTTATGCCCTGCTTCGAAGGCTGCAGCGAAGCGTTCAAAATCGCGGGGCGGTCGTTGGCAACAAGGCAACAAACCATGGCTTTTCTAATAAAATCACGTTATCTGTGACTCCGCCGAGGCAGTATCGAGATAGATGGTATTCCCAATCAAGGTTCGGCGAAGAGTTTGGTGAAAGCTGCCAAGCTTTGTCTCAAAGACTTGACTTTGCAACGATGTTTGTGCCTCCGGCCCGCCTGCAAGCACTTCGTGTAGCACACGGCTGCTCATCGTATCCGGCCCGGTAATTCCAAGGATGTGCAGAATGGTTGGAGTGAGGTCGCAAATGCTGGTGGGCAGATGGGAAACGGTGCCAGATGCCGGGAAAGCCGATCCAGCGACGATGCCAAGCGCCGCAAGTTCCTTTCGGTGCAGGCCGCCATGGACTCCCAGATGTCTTGGAAGTTCGCTGTCGTAGAATGTTCCGCCGATAAGGCCAAAAGGGTCGAGACGATCATCGGCTCGAAAGGCGAAAGACACGTCCGGCGCACGCCTGTGATCGGCAAGAACGAGGTGGCGGCCCAGGCTGCCCGGAGCGATGCCCTCGACATCGTTTTTCGCGCGCGTGAATATTGGGCCGCACCGTGGCTGGCCGGTGATGCTCGCCACGAGCCGCGCAATCTGGTCGTCGCCGCACCGGAGGGTAGAGTTTCCGGCTTTGGTCACGGCGGCGGGCTGGGCGTACCGCCGGGATTTTGCAGCAGGATCGGTGGCTTGTAGCCGATGGCCCCATGCGGCCGATCCTCGTTGTACAACAGGGCTTGAGAACGCCCACGGGACCGCATTCCGGGAAGTTCTCTATCCGTATCATCCGTGGTTCG
>NZ_JAXOUF010000027.1:0-52628 GCF_034424805.1 Labrys sedimenti | reverse complement strand
GCGAGCGAACGCAGCGATTCCTTGATTTCCGGTCCGGCGGCCAGGTCCTGGAACGACTTCATGGTGTCGTTGGCCTGGAGCACCAGCTTGTCCAGCGGCAGTTTCGAAATACGGTCGAGAATGTCGTTGACCGAGCGCAGGGCTGAATCGAACTGGTTCGGATTGGTCGGGATCACCGGATAGGCGTCGCCGGTCCCCAATTGCGCCGGTGCAGCCTTGGGATCGATGTCCAGCGACACGACGCTCTGGCCGGTGAGGTAGTTGCTGGTCTTGATCTCCGCGCGCAGCCCCTTGGCGACCAGCGACTTCAGCACGGTCTCGGGATCGATCGGGCCGGTGGCGCCAACCACCTGGACGCGCTGAGGCTCGATCTCGATCAGCACGGGCGCGCGCGGCGCATTCTTGGTGACGTCATATTGCAGGTTGACGTCGACGACCTGGCCGATCTTGAGGCCATGCCACTCCACATTGGAGCCGGCCACGAGGCCGCCGACCGAGGAGTCGAAATAGACCAGATAGCGCAGCCGGATGGTATATTTGGCCTCGTCGGCGCTGGCCTTGTCGCTGTAGAGCGTGAAAGCCGTTTTGGAAGGCGCCCGCCCGCCCGCCGGCACGCCGGTCGGCGTATCGAAGGCGATGCCGCCCGCGAGCAGGGCCTGGAGGGAATCCAGCTGCAGCCGGAAGCCCTGCGGGCCGGTGGTGAGCGAGACGCCCGAGGCACTCCAGAAATGACTGGAGGTGAGCACCTCCTTGTCATAGGGGTCGCGCACGAAAGCACGGATGGTGATGCCCTCGGAGGCGTTGGAAGAATCGTAGCCCAGGACCTGGCCGACTTCGAGGCCGCGATAGAAGATCGGCGAGCCTACGCCGACCGAGCCGATCTGAGTGGCCTTGAGGGCGAATTCGGTGCCGGGGGCATCGGTGGGGATGACGGGCGGGACTTCCAGGCCGGTGAAGCTGTCGGTCGTCTCGCCGGACGTGGCCGGATCGAACTCGATATAGACGCCGGACAGCAGGGTCGACAGGCCCGACACGCCCGAACTCGCCGACAGGCGCGGGCGCACCACCCAGAACAGGGAGTTCCGGCGCATCAGGGGCGCTGCCTGCTTGGACATCTCGGCGGTGGCGATGATGTGGCTGCCGTCGGGCGCCAGCGTCACGCTCTTCACCGTGCCGAACACGATGGCCTTGTAGCGCAATTGGGTCTTGCCCGGTTCCAGCCCCTCGGCCGTGCGGAAGGAGATGGTGATCTCGGGGCCCTTCTCCGACAGCGTGACCCAGGCCAGATAGAGACCGACCCCGATCGCGGCCAGCGGCACCAGCCAGATCAGGGGCAGGCGCCGGCGCGGCTTGCCGATTTCGGGTGTGGCCGGGCCGTCGCCATGCTCGAAAGCGCCATTCTGGGGGGCATCGGAATCGGTCAATGGCTTGGCTTTCCCTTCTGGCGGTCGAGATTGTCCCACATCAGGCGGGGGTCGAAACATTCGGACGCGATCATGGTGATGATCACCACGGCGGCGAAGGCGATGGCACCGACGCCGGGCTGGATGCTGGCCACCCCACCCAATTGCACCAGCGCCACCAGGATCGAGATCATGAAGATGTCGACCATCGACCAGCGTCCGATGAATTCGATCAGGCGATAGGCGACGGTGCGGTCCCGCAGGCGCCAGGTCGAGCCGCGCTGGGTGGTGATCAGCAAGGTCGCCAAGCCCACCAGTTTGAGCGTGGGTACCAGGATCGAGGCGATGAAGACCACTGCCGCCACCGGCCACATGCCGGCATCCGCCAACTGGATGATGCCGCCGATGATGGTGGAGGGATCTCCGCGCCCGAGCATGTAGACCGCCATGATCGGGTAGATGTTGGCGGGGATGTAGAGGATGGCGGCGGTGATCAGCAGGGCCCAGGTGCGGTTGATGCTGTCGGGCTTGCGTAGATGCAGCGCCGCCTTGCAGCGCGGGCAGTCGCCATGGCCCGAATCGGGCAGGTTGGATGCAAGCCCGCAGGCTTCGCACAGCGCCACGGGTCGCCTGGGGTTCACCACCGGCGGCGGCGGCACCAGGCCCTTGCGCTCGAAGCTGCGCCAGATGGTCTCGTCGTCGAGCAGGGCGCTGGTCGCTACCGTCACCAGCATCAGTACCGCCACCGCGAACACGGCGGGGCCGAGTTCGATGCTGGCGAGCTCGATCAGCTTCACATAGGCGACGATCAGGCCGAATATGTAGACTTCGATCATCGCCCAGCGGCCGACGAAGCTGGAGCCGCGATGAACCAGAGGCAGCCAGCGCGGCGGGCGCCGCATCCTCAGCCCGGTCAGGACCGCGAGGCGGGCGAGAATCTGCAGGCCCGGCGCCACCAGCATGGTGATGCCGACCACGATCGCCAGTTCCCACAGGCCCTGGTCGTAGAGTGACTTGATGCCGGTGACGAGCCCGGCGACCTGTATCCGGCCGGAAATCTCCAGCTTGATGAAGGGCAGGAAATTGGCCATGGCAAAGCAGGCCGCGCCGGCCAGGCTGTAGGCATAGGCATGGCTCAGCGAGATGGCGCGGTAATGCTCCATGGTGGCGCCGCAGCGCGAGCAGCGTGCCCGCATGCCGTCCTGAAGCGGCGGCACGTCATGCAGCAGTCCGCAGTCGTGGCACTCCATGATCTGGGTGGCACTTCGCGTCGTCGGGGTGATCACCCGATCTGTCCGCCCGGTCGCCATGTTACCGTTGCACTCGAATCACAAAAGAACTCCGGCCTTACCGTGGCGTCATTCTGCCAATGGAGACGACGAATCTTCCCTGAAGTCTCCCTTCGGGCCGACCGTAACTCCGATGTTTTGAGCCCGAACGGCCCTTTCCAAACGTGCGCGAGCGGACGACTGCATTGCTGCAATACGCCGCTTCCGATCCCCTTTTGTCGCATGCGGCACGAAAAGCCAAGGCTTAGGCGGTATTGGAATTGACGAGGCACCGGCTTCGAAGGCACCGAAGGGGCTCCGCCACCACGACCATTGTCTGGCGTGCCGTCTGGACGATTTGATACCGATCGGGTTAGGCTGCCCCAACCTTGAACAAACCATCCGGAGCCGCCATGCCCAAGGTGCCGCTTCACAGCCCCCGGGAGAGGGCGGCGACCCTGGCCTGCTGGCGCGGCAGGGTCGAGCCGCAGCCGCTCGGCGGCGGTATCACCAACACCAACTTCACCGTGGTGGACGGCGACGGCAAATATGTCGTGCGGATCGGTGACGACATTCCTCTTCATCAGATCAGCCGTGCCAACGAACTGGCAGCGAGCAAGGCCGCCTTCGCCGCCGGGATCTCGCCGGAGGTGGTGCATCACGAGCCCGGCGCGCTGGTGCTGCGCTTCATCGAGGGTCGCACCTTTACGCCCGAGGATGTGCGTGATCCACGCAACCATCAGGCCATGATCGAACTTGTCAGACGCTGCCATCGCGAGATGCCCCGCTTCTTCCGGGGCCCGGCGGCGATCTTCTGGGTGTTCCAGGTCCTGCGTGACTATGGCCATACACTGAGGGAGGGTTCCAGCCGGCATCTGGCGCTGTTGCCTCGCCTGTTGGCCGAGAGCGAGCGCCTGGAGGAAGGCGTCGGCCCGGTCGACATCGTTTTCGGCCATAACGATCTGCTCGCCGCCAATTTCCTCGATGACGGCAAGCGCCTTTGGCTGGTCGACTGGGACTATGCCGGCTTCAACTCGCCTCTGTTCGATCTTGGCGGCCTTGCCTCCAACTCCGAGCTCGACGTCGCTGCGCGTGACGGTCTGACGGAGGCCTATTTCGAGCGGCCCCTCGATGATGGATTGCGCCGGCGCCTGGCCGCCATGACCGCCGCTTCGCTGCTGCGCGAGACCATGTGGAGCATGGTGTCTGAAATCTATTCCACCCTCGATTTCGACTATGCCGCCTACACCGCCGAGAATCTCAGGCGCTATGAGGCGGCGTATCAGGCATGGCGGGACGAATAATCCCCGGGAGCGCGGGCGTCCTCGCCCGCTCTTTCCCCATGCGCCGTATTTCCAAGAGCGGGCGAGGACGCCCGCGCTCCCAGGAGATTTCCATGTCCGACCTGCCTTCCTCAGCCAAGATCGTCATCATCGGTGGCGGCATCATCGGCTGTTCCACCGCCTATCATCTCGCCAAGATGGGGCTGACGGACGTGCTGGTGCTCGAGCGCGGCAAGCTCACCTCGGGCTCGACCTGGCATGCGGCCGGCCTGGTCGGGCAGCTCAGGACCAATGCCAACATCACCCAGTTGCTCGGTTATTCCGTCGCCCTCTATGACCGGCTGGAACAGGAAACCGGCCTCGCCACCGGCTGGAAACGCAATGGCGGCCTCAGGCTCGCCTGCAACCAGGAGCGTTGGACCGAGGTGAAGCGCCAGGCCACCACGGCCACCTCCTTCGGCCTGGAAATGCAGTTGCTCAGCCCGAAGGAGGCGCAGGATCTCTGGCCGCTGATGCAGGTCGACGACGTGGTCGGCGCCGCCTTCCTGCCGACGGACGGGCAGGCTTCGCCCTCCGACATCACCCAGTCGCTCGCCAAGGGTGCGCGCATGGGCGGCGTGACGTTCCGCGAGGGCGTCACCGTCACCGGCATTGAGGTTGAGGGTGGCGTCGCCAAGGCTGTCTTGACCGACCAGGGGCGTATCCAAGCGGAGAAAATCGTCATTTGCGCCGGCCAATGGTCGCGTGAGATCGGCCGCATGGCCGGGGTCAACATCCCCTTGGTGTCGATGCAACATCAATATCTGATCACCGAGCGGATCGAGGGCGTCACCTCCAATTTGCCGACCTTGCGCGATCCCGATCGCCTCACCTACTGGAAGGAGGAGGTCGGCGGCCTGGTGATGGGCGGCTACGAGCCCAATCCCAAGCCCTGGACCAATAGTGGTGCAACCGAAAAGTTCGAGTTCCAGCTGCTGGACAACGATCTCGATCATTTCGAGCCGCTGATGGAGCTCGCCATCGGCCGTGTGCCGGCCATGGAAAATGCCGGCATCAAGCAGTTCATCAATGGGCCTGAGAGCTTCACGCCGGACGGCAATTTCATCCTCGGCGCGGCGCCGGAGACCAAGGGTGTCTATGTCGGCTGCGGCTTCAACGCCTTCGGCATCGCCTCAGGTGGCGGGGCCGGCATGGCCCTGGCCGAATGGGTGGCCAGGGGCGAGCCGCCCTATGACCTCTGGGCCGTCGATATCCGTCGCTTCGGCAAGAACACGCTCGATACCGGCTGGGTGCGCCAGCGCACCATGGAGGCCTATGCCAAGCACTACACCATGGCCTGGCCCTTCGAGGAATATCAGTCCGGCCGTCCCCTGCGCCGCTCCCCGCTCTATGACCGGCTGAAGGCGCAGGGTGCGGTGTTCGGCGAAAAGCTCGGCTGGGAGCGGCCCAACTGGTTCGCCGCAGCGGGCGAGGAGGCCAGGGACGTCTATACCTATGGCCGCCAGAACTGGTTCGAGGCCGTCGGCCGCGAGCACAGGGCCTGCCGCGAGGCTGCCGTGGTGTTCGACCAGACCTCCTTCGCCAAGTTCACGGTGAAGGGGCGTGATGCCGACAAGGCACTGTCCTGGCTCTGCGCCAACGACGTGGTCAAGAAGCCGGGCAGCCTGACCTATACCCAGATGCTCAACCGCAAGGGCGGCATCGAGACCGACCTCACCGTGGCCAGGCTCGGCGACGGCAGCTACTATCTCGTCACCGGCACCGGCTTCGCCACCCATGACCTCGACTGGATCCGGCGCAACATCCCCGACGGGCGCGACGTGCAGGTCGAGGACGTCACCTCGCAATTTTCCGTGCTGGTGCTGATGGGTCCGAAGGCACGCGCCATTCTCGCTGCGCTCACCGGCGAGGATCTCTCCAATGCCGCCGCGCCCTTCGGCAGCGCAAGGCCGCTGCACATCGCCGGGGCACGCGTTCTGGCCCTGCGCGTGACCTATGTCGGCGAGCTCGGCTGGGAGCTGCATGTGCCGATGGAGTTCGCGCTGACGGTCTATGACGCGCTGATGGCCGCCGGCACGCCGCTTGGTCTCGTCAATGCCGGCTATCGCGCCATCGAATCGCTGCGCCTGGAAAAAGGCTACCGGGCCTGGGGTGGCGAGATCGGGCCGGATCATTCGCCCCTGGTGGCCGGGCTTGGCTGGGCGGCGAAGCTGAAGAAAGACATTCCCTTCCTCGGTCGCGAGGCCCTGATCGAGCAGGCCGCCAAGCCGCTGCCGCGCTTGCTGGCGGGTTTTACCGTCGACGATCCCAAGGTGATCCTGCTCGGCCGCGAGACCATCTATCGCGACGGCAAGCGCTGCGGCTGGCTGGCCTCGGCCGGCTATGGCTACACGGTGGCTAAGAATATCGGCTACGGCTATGTCCGCGATCCCGCCGGCGTCGATGCCGACTATGTGCTTTCTGGCAGCTATGAGCTGGAAGTCGCGACGGAACGGGTGAAGGCGGAGGTGTTCCTGGAGTCGCTCTATGATCCGAGGATGGAGCGGGTGAAGGGGTAACCGAGATGTCGAATATTACAAGGGGGGGGCGAGGGGGACGTCAGCCGCGCGACTGCTACCGCTGCCGTCCCATCCCGCGTGCCGGCCGAGACAGCCAGCGCTTCGCGTGAGCCGTGGCGTGTGGAGATCGAAGCTGGCCTTGCCGACGCCAACCGTGGGGACTTTGCTACCGAGGCTGAGATTGGGGCGGTGCTCGGCAAATATCTATGGTCCTAGCCGAACACCGACGTCCCTCCGCCCCTTACACCGCTGGCGGGTTCAGCCGAGCAAAGCCTTCCTGGCGGCGATAGGGGAAGTAGGGATAGGCCGCTTCCACGCTGCTGGCCGCGTCGAGCTTCTGGCGCTGTTCCGGCGTCAGGCTCCAGCCGATGGCGCCGAGATTCTGCCTGAGCTGGTCCTCGTTGCGGGCGCCGATGATCACCGAGGAGACGGTGGGGCGGCTGGTGAGCCAGTTGATGGCGATCTGCGGCACTGTCTTGCCGGTCTCCTCGGCCACTTCGTTCAGGGCGTCGATGACGCGGAACAGGCGTTCGTCGTCCACCGGCGGGCCGAAATCGGCGGTTTGGTGCAGCCGGCTTCCAGCCGGCAGCGCCTGGCCGCGCCGGAGTTTGCCGGTGAGGCGGCCCCAGCCGAGCGGGCTCCACACCAGCGCGCCGACCCCCTGGTCGAGGCCGAGGGGCATCAGCTCCCACTCATAGTCGCGGCCGATCAGGGAGTAATAGGCCTGGTTGGCGACATAGCGTGTCCAGCCATGCCGGTCGGCGACGGCGAGCGACTTCATGAGCTGCCAGCCGGAAAAGTTGGAAACGCCGAGATAGCGCACCTTGCCGGCCCGCACGAGGCCGTCCAGCGTCGAGAGCACCTCCTCGATCGGCGTGGCCGCATCGAAGGCGTGCAACTGCAGGAGGTCGATATGGTCGGTGCCGAGGCGGCGCAATGCCGCCTCCACGGAACGGATCAGCCGCTCGCGCGAGGTGCCGTAGTCGCGCGGCCCGTCACCCATCGGCAAGGCGGTCTTGGTCGAGATCAGCACCTCGCTGCGGCGGCCCTTGATGGCGGCGCCGAGAACTTCCTCGGACGCACCATTGGAATAGACGTCGGCGGTGTCGAACAGGGTTACGCCGGCCTCGAGGCAGATATCGAGAAGGCGGCGTGCTTCCTTCTCGTCCGTAGTGCCCCAGGCGCCGAACAGGGGCCCCGAGCCGCCGAACGTGCCGGCACCGAAGCTGAGGACCGGCACTTCAAGGCCGGACGCGCCGAGACGACGATAGTCCATGGTAATGTCCTTTCGAGAAACGGAACTAGATCAGGCCGACTGGCCGATGGGTTGGGGCTGGCGGTCGAGCGCGGCGCTCCACAGCGTCAGCACCAGGGCGATGGCGACCAGGGCGGCACCGACCAGGGGCGTCAGGCCGAGGCCGAGCGGCGAGGCCACCACCAGCCCGCCGACCCAGGCGCCCAGGGCGATGCCGAGGTTGAAGGCGGCGATGTTGAGGGCGGAGGCGACGTCGACGGCAGCCGGGCGATGGGCCTTGGCCAGCTGCACCACATAGAGCTGCAGGCCGGGCACATTGGCGAAGGACAGGAAGCCCAGCGCGGCCAGCGTCACCAGGGTCAGCACCGGCGAGGTTGCGGTGAAGGCGAAGGCGGCCAGTACGGCGGCCTGCAGGGCGAACAGGACGATCAGGGCCTTGACGGGATTGCGGTCGGCGATGCGGCCGCCCACGAGATTGCCCACGGCGATCGCCGCGCCATAGAGCACCAGGATCAGGCTGACGCTGCCGGCGGCAAAGCCGGTAATCTTCTCCAGGATCGAGGCGAGATAGGTGAAGGCGACGAAGGTACCGCCATAGCCGAGCGCCGTCATGGCGAAGACCAGCAGCAGGCGGCCGCTGCCGAGAACCCGGACCTGGTCGATCAGCCTGGCCGGCGGCGCCTTGCGCAGCGTGGATGGCAGCAACACGGCGATGGCCGCGAAGGCGATCAGGCCGAGGCCCGCGACGCCCCAGAAGGTGGCGCGCCAGCCGAAGCTCTGGCCGATGAAGGTACCGAGCGGCACGCCGGTGACGATCGCCACCGTCAGGCCCATGAACATCATGGCGATGGCCGAGGCACGACGATCGGGCGCGACAAGATCGGCTGCGATAGTGGCGCCGACCGAGAAGAACACGCCATGGGCAAAGGCCGAGAGCACGCGCGCGACCAGCAGCAATTCATAGCTGGGGCTGAGCGCGGCCGCGCTGTTGCCGATGATGAAAAGCGCCATCAGGCCGAGCAGCAGGCCCTTGCGGCCGAGGCGGCCGGTGAGGGCGGTCAGGATGGGGGCGCCGAAGGTCACGCCGAGGGCATAGACGCTGACGATCAGGCCGGCGAGCGGCAAGGTGATGCCGAGATCGGAAGCGACCGTCGGCAGCAGGCCGACGATCACGAACTCCGTGGTGCCGATCGCATAGGCCGCGATCGTGAGGGCAAGGAGGGCAAGGGGCATGAGAAAGGTCCCAACAAGGGTGAATGAATATTGGGGCGAATATGATCGCTGCGCATTGCTATGATAATCGGGCATAATGAGCGAATAGCTTTGAATTCAATTCATAAGGGATGGCCATGGACAATCGGGCGGGTGAGATGGAGGTGTTCGTCACCGCGGCCGAATTGCGCAGTTTCTCGGCAGCCGGACGCAAGCTGCATCTCTCGCCCTCGGCAGTGAGCAAGCTCGTCACCCGCATCGAGGACCGGCTCGGAGCCCGCCTGCTGGTGCGCACGACGCGAACCTTGCAGCTCACGCCGGAAGGGGAAACCTATCTGGGGCGTGCCCAGGCCATTCTGGCCGACATCGCCGAGACGGAGCGCATGATCTCGAGCGGCGGCGAGGTCGTGCCATCGGGGCGGCTACGCGTCAGCGCCTCGGTGGGATTCGGCGCGCGCTGCGTCGTGCCGGTGCTGCCCGACTTCCTGGCGCGTTATCCCAAGGTGGAGCTCGACCTCTCGCTCACCGATGACGTCATCGACCTCGTCGAGGAGAAGGCCGACATCGCCATCCGCTCAGGACCCCTGCGCGATTCGACGCTGAAGGCGCGCAAGATCTTGGAGAGCCGCCGAGTGATCACCGCTTCGCCCGGCTATCTCGCCCGTCACGGCATGCCCGCTACACCCGAGGATCTCGAGCGGCATAACTGTCTGCTGTTCAACTTCCGGCGCGGCCTCGACAGCTGGCCCTTCCGCGATCCCGGTTCGGCTTCCTTGCGGCGGGTGCAGGTCTCCGGCAATCTCCAGGCCAACAATGGGCCGACTATGCGCAAGCTCTGCCTGGACGGTCTCGGCCTGGTGCGCCTCGGCCGTTTTCATGTTCAGCCCGACATCGATGCCGGCCTGCTGGTGCCGCTTCTGGAGGACTACAATGCCCTCGACGTCGAGTTGATCCACGCCGTTTTCGTCGGCCACGATCACCTGGCCGCCCGCATCCGGGCCTTCGTGGATTTCCTGGCGGAGCGGATCGGGGGAGCGGGGCACTGACCCACCCCTGCGACCGCCAGCATCATGCTGGCTCTTCCTCCCTGCCAATGCAACGGCTCCAAGAGCGGGCAAGATGCCGGCGGTCCCAGGAAACGCAAACGCCGGCCCCGCATATCTCGGGGCCGGCGTCACAAATGCCTATCATCTAGAGGCCTTACGCTACCTTGGTGGCCGCCTCCGGCTCGGTGCGCAGATAGGTTTCCATACTGTCGTCGAGCGCCTCGACCCAGCGCGTATGGTGCTTGGGCGCCATGGTGCCGGTCATCAGCGAGCGATAGCCATGGTCGCGGAAGCCCATGATGTCCTCCATCTTGTGGTGCTCCCACTCCATGAAGGTCTTGTTGGTGTTCTCGATGTCGAATTGCGGATAGTCGGTCTCGGCCAGCAGCTCCTTCACATAGTCGCCCTGGAACCAGATCATCTGCTCGGCATTTTCGAGGGTTTCCTCGCGAGCACGCCAGGCGTCAAAATTGGCCTGGAGCTCGGCTTCCGGCGGCAGATTGATACGGCCCATGATCACGTCGCGGGCCCACCAGGCCTGCACGTCGAACATGTTGAAGGTGTAGAACTGATCCTGCATGCCGATATAGAAGAGCTGCGGGTTCTTGTCGAAGATCACGCCCTTGTAGAGGTGGTCGGCCCAGAGCCGGTTGGCCGTCTTCAGGCGCAGGTCATCCGGCAGGAACGGGAAGTGGTGCTGGTAGCCGGTGCACAGGATCAGCGCGTCGACTTCCTTGCTGGAGCCGTCGGCGAAATAGGCCGTACGGTTTTCCAGGCGCTGCAGCAGCGGGCGCTCTTCGAAATTGGCCGGCCATTTGAAGCCCATCGGCTTGGAACGGTAGCTGGTGGTCACCGATTTGGCGCCATATTTCCAGCACTGCGAACCGATGTCCTCGGCCGAATAGGAACGGCCGACAAGCAGGATGTCCTTGCCCTTGAATTCCAGGGCGTCGCGGAAGTCGTGTGCATGCAGCACGCGGCCGTTGAAGCTCTTCACGCCTTCGAAATAGGGCACGTTCGGCGTGGAGAAGTGGCCGGAGGCCACCACGACATAGTCGAACTCCTCGTCATACATGCGGTCTTCGGTGCGTTCATGGGCGGTCACCGTAAACTTCTTGGTGGCCTCGTCGAAACGCACCATGCGCACCGGCGTGTTGAAGCGCACCCATTTGCGCACATCCGCCTTCTCGACGCGGCCCTTGATGTAGTCCCACAGCACCGCGCGCGGTGGATAGGACGGGATCGGCTTGCCGAAATGCTCCTCGAAAGAGTAGTCGGCGAATTCCAGGCATTCCTTGGGGCCGTTCGACCAGAGATAGCGATACATGCTGCCATGCACCGGCTCGCCATATTCGTCCAGGCCCGTGCGCCACGTATAGTTCCACAGGCCCCCCCAGTCCGACTGCTTTTCGAAGCAGACGATTTCGGGAATGGCAGCACCCTTGCGGGCAGCTGATTGGAAGGCGCGGAGCTGCGCCAAGCCCGAGGGACCGGCGCCGATGACGGCTACTCTTGTCATATATTCTTCCCCTCTGCCGATATGGCGGTTGGTTTGAGCTTCTGGATTTCTGTAGTTATTGGCGCTCCGCCAGCCTCCTCCGAAGCCGCCGTAGCACGACTTGACCGCCGTTGGCCTGAGGGAGCCTGACTGCATGGCGCCGGATGAGAGATGCTCGCCTGCCTGCAATCCAAGTCCCGCAGACTTCACTGCGGATAATATTTATTTCCTGACTATAATCTCACCTGCCGCCATGACAAGTCGGCTCTTCGTTTTTTTGATCCAGGCTCCCATCTATGAGAAGCCTGCAATGCGGACATGCCAGCCCGGTATCGTGAACTTTGGTTCCCAAAGGTCAAGTCTCACGGCGCGTTGTCCGCGGGCGGGGCACCCGTCGGTGCCGCCCGTGTAACCGAGCCAGTTTTCATAGAAGTGCTTGATCGAACATACCATATTTGCGATGGAGAACCCATGTCCGCTCCCGAATCCGACATGCCTCTCCATGCCGCGCCTGGCAAGACCTTGAGCGAAGCGGCCAGGCGCGCGCTCGCGGAGGCTGCCGAGCGCCGCAAAGCGGAAAAGCCGGCCGAGCGCCCGCGCGAGATCAATGGCCGCGACGGTCCCGAGCCCGTGCGCTACGGCGATTGGGAAGTGAAAGGCATCGCTTCCGATTTTTGAGGCAGCTGCAGCCGAAGCGATCGCATTTTTGCTGATCGCGGAATTGCCATAAGTATTGCTGGATTGTTTCCGGTCTATCTCTCTCGGTAAATTCGCCATCACGAATAGTTCACGCTTCATATCTCGCTCGTGAATTGCGAGATGGGACAGCGTGCCGTAGATTCAGATCATTGCTTGTTCGACCTCCTATGGATTTTCAAGGAGAAGATCATGAAGATCTTTACGATTTCTACGATTGCAGCGTTTGGTATTGTCATTGCCGCTACGGCTGCCAATGCCCATGGCCGTCTCGTTACCGGGCCTGAATTGTATGGCGCACCTGCGGCGGTTCAGCAGGCGGGCGAGAATGATCGCCAGATTGGCGCGAGAGACAATAGCGCTCAACCCCGCAAGGTCCATGCGGTTCGGCATGTCACCCGTCGATTGAGCAATAGTGAGGCCTACTGAGCCCGTTCGCGTCGGACGTTTCATCACCTAGGCGTAGAAAGACAGTCTTTTCCAGCCGATCATAGTGAAGCGATATTGCGCGCCGCCCCGCTTGCCGGGGCGGTTTTTTGTTGGAGTGCCGATCCGTGTTCCCTCGGCGATTTCCCGAGTGAACAGGGGTTTGTTAAGCCCGTGGTAACCATGATCGGTGCCAAGATGACGGGTCGCTTCGTCATGTCTGGTTCCCTCATCGGGAGCCTGCACCTTCAAATTTCCTTGCATAGCCGCCGAATGGCCTCTTCCGGCGGGAGTCAAGGGGAGGGTAAAGTGAACTGATTCGGAGGACGGGTTCACGGTCGTGCAGACCGGGAGGCCGTGCTTCCGCGCAAGACTGGATGTCATTCACAATGACAGCCGGTTCCCTTTGCGGGCAGGGCCGGTCTCCATTCGGTCCGCGGTGCCTGCAAATGTGCGAGGGCGGGGCGCATCGGTGCCTGCGCCCTTGGCAGACGGGGTCGCAGCAGCCTGGTGGTTTCCGCTCGTTCGAAGGAGGGGCGAGGCCGCCGCGGTCCTGCCAACGTCGCGTTGCGTTTCAGGGTGAGCGGAACGTCATTCGCCGGCGCCTGTCCGGTACCGAAGGGATTCGTCGAAGCAAGATGCGACAGGACAGACGGCAAGGCAGGCGACAGGAAGCGGGGTTGTCGGGGAGGGCCCGGCTCTCGGCCTTGCTGTGCACCGGCATTTTCCTGGCGGCCATGCTGCCGACGTCCGTCGCCCTGGCGGCCGATACCATGCCGGCGGCATCAGGCCTGTTCGGCAATCTCTCCAGCGCCGATCGCCGCATCCTCGCCATGCTGGCCCTGTTCGCCGGTCTCCTGATCCTGGCGACCGGCCTGGCCGTGTTCTATCTGCGCGCCCGCAATGCCTGGCTCCAGCGTGACCGGGCCGCCAAGGCCGAGGCGCAGGCCCTCGCCGCTCGCGCCGAGCGTGCCGAAGCCCTGCTGATGTCCGAGCCGCAGCTGATCGCGGTCTGGTCCGGCACCGAGGACCTGCCGCTGCTTTCGGGCGAATTGCCGGGGGTCACCATCTCGTCCTCCCGCCGCGGCCTGATCGGTACGGGCTGGCTCGACTATCACGATACCCGCGCGCTGGAAGAACAGATCGCGGCGCTGCGCGGGCGCGGCGAGAGCTTTCACATGGTGGCACGCTCGCGTCATGGCGGCTATATCGAGGCGGATGGCCGCGCCATCGGCGGGCGGGCCGTGCTCCGATTGCGCGACGTCACCGGTGACCGCCTGGAACTCGCCCGCCTCGCCGACCGGCATCGCCGCGCCAGCGAGGAGATCGAGGCGATTCGCTCCCTGCTCGACGAGGCGCCGGTGCCGCTCTGGCTGCGTAATGCCAATGACAAGCTGGTCTGGGTCAACAAGGCCTATGCCCGGGCTGTTGACGCCCAGGACGAGAACGACGTCCTCAGTGGCGACGTCGAGCTGCTCGACCGGCCGGCCCGTGAGGAGGCCAATGCTGCGCGGCACGACGGCAAGCCCTTCCTCAAGCGCGTGCCGGCGGTGGTCGGTGGCGCCAGGCGCACGCTCGACGTCATCGATATCCCTTCTTCGCGCGGCTCGGCCGGCATGGCGATCGATGTGTCGGAAGTCGAGACGATGCGGGCCGATATCGGCCGCCAGATCGAGGCGCATGTGCGCACGCTCGACCAGCTCGCTACCGCCGTGGCGATCTTCGACGCCGACCAGCACCTCACCTTCTACAACGCGTCCTTTGCCGCGCTCTGGCAGCTGGATGCCGCCTTCCTCGACGGCAAGCCGACTGACAGCGAGATCCTCGACCGCCTGCGTGCCCAGCGCCGCCTGCCCGAACAGGCCGATTTCAGAGCCTGGAAATCGAAGCTGCACGAGGCCTATCGCGCCTTCGAGCCGGCCGAACACTGGTGGCACCTGCCCGATGGCCGCACCTCGCGAGTGGTCACCACGCCCAACCCGGCCGGCGGCGTCACCTATCTGTTCGAGGATGTCACCGAGCGCATCGATCTGGAGGCCCGCTACAAGGCCTTGTCGCGCGTCCAGGGCGAGACGCTGGAGAATCTGAAGGAAGGCGTCGCCGCCTTCGGCTCCGACGGCCGCCTGCGCCTGTCCAACCCGGCCTTCGCCGCGATCTGGCGGTTGCCGCAGGAGATGCTGGAGCAGCGTCCTCATATCGACGACGTGGTGTCGCGCTGTTCGGTGCTGTTCCGCGACGAGGCGGTGTGGCAGGCGCTCAAGGGCGTGATCACCTCCTTCGGCGATGCCCGCCATTCCACCGACCAGCGCATGATGCGGGTCGACGGCACGGTCATCGACGTCGCCACCGTGCCGCTGCCGGATGGCGGTACGCTGGCCACCTTCACCGACGTCACCGATTCGGTGAATTTCGAGAACGCCCTGGTCGAGAAGAACGAGGCGCTGGAGGAAGCTGCCCGCCTCAAGAACGACTTCGTCCACCATGTTTCCTACGAGCTGCGCTCGCCGCTCACCAACATCATCGGTTTCGTGCAGCTGATGGCCGATGGCGCTGCCGGGCCGCTGAACGAGAAGCAGCGCCAATATGCCGGCTACATCAAGACCTCGTCCGATGCGCTCTATGCCATCATCAACAACATCCTCGACCTCGCCACCATCGATGCCGGCGCGATGACGCTGGACCTCGGCAAGGTAGACATCCGCGAAGCCATGCAGGGCGTGGCCGAGGCGGTGCAGCCGCGCCTGGCCGAGACCGGCGTCCGGCTGGAGATGAAGGCGAGCCAGGCGATCGGCAATTTCGAGGCCGATGGCCAGCGCGTGCGCCAGGTGCTGTTCAACCTGCTCTCCAACGCCATCGGCTTCTCGCAGGCCGGGGGCACCGTGACGCTCTCGGCCCTGCGCAAGGGCCAGGAGATCGTCTTCCGGGTCGAGGATCGCGGCCGCGGCATTTCCCAGGCGGTGATCGACCGCGTCTTCGACCGTTTCGAATCGCATGGCGGCTCGAGCGGCCATCGCGGCGTCGGCCTCGGCCTGTCCATCGTGCGCTCCTTCGTGGAACTGCATGGAGGCACGGTCGAGCTGGTCTCCGAGGAAGGCCGTGGTACCATCGTCACCTGTCGCTTCCCGGTCGACGCCTCCGTTCACAGGGAGGCGGCCGAATGAGAGGCCGGGGTCATCCCGGACGCGGCGCAATATGCAATATTGTGCCGCAGATCCGGGATCGCATGACAAACAAGTCTCACATCCAGAGCGGTCCCGGATCTGCGAAGCGTCGCTGCGCGCCGCATCGCGTCCGGGATGACATTAAAGGCCCAGCCCATTGACCGATCTCCTGACCCACCAATGGACCGTCGACCTGCCGAGCGAAGCGGCGACCGAGCTGCTGGCCCGTGACCTGGCGGCGACGCTGCGGGCCGGCGATCTCGTTACCCTGTCGGGCGATCTCGGTGCCGGCAAGACCGCCTTTGCCCGCGCCCTGATCCGCGAGATCGCCGAGGATCCGGAGCTGGAAGTCTCCAGTCCCACCTTCACGCTGATCCAGCTCTACGACACGCCGACCTTCCCGATCGTGCACGCCGATCTCTATCGTATCGGCCATGCCAGCGAGCTGGACGAACTGGGCTGGGACGAGGCGCCCGACGGCGCGCTGGTGCTGGTCGAATGGCCCGAGAAGGCCGGTGAGACGCTTCCCGCCGACCGGCTCGACATCCGTTTCGTGCATGCCGGCCGCAGCGAGACCGCCCGGCGCGCGACGCTGACGGGGACGGGCGATTGGTCCGCCCGGCTGCGCCGCTTTTCCCAGACCGGCGATTTCCTGCGCCATGCCGGCTGGCAGGATGCGGCGCGCGAACATGTCCAGGGCGACGCCTCGACCCGTTCCTATGCCCGGCTGAGGCGCGGGCAGAACACGGTAATCCTGATGAATTCGCCGGCCCGGACCGACCGCACGCCGGTGCGCTATGGCAAGACCTACAGCCAGATCGCCCATATCTCCCAGGATGTGAAGCCCTTCGTGGCGATGGCCAGGGGCTTGGCGGAACGCGGCTTTTCGGCCCCGCAGATCCTCAAGGAGGATCTGCTGCACGGCCTGCTCCTGCTGGAGGATTTCGGCACGGACTTCATTGCCGAGGACGGCAAGCCGGTGGCCGAGCGCTATGGCGTGGCCGTCGACCTGCTCGCTCACCTGCATGGCATGGAGCTGCCGGATACGCTGCCGGTCGCTTCCGCCATCAACCACAGGATCCCGTCCTTCGACCATGGCGCCCTCGATATCGAGGTCGAGCTGCTGATCGAATGGTACATGCCGATGATCGGCGCGCCGCAATTGTCGCAGCGCAACCGCGACCATTTCACGGCGCTCTGGCGCTCGGCACTCGCGCCCGTCGTCAAGGGCGAGCAGAGCTGGCTGCTGCGTGACGTCCACTCGCCGAACCTGATGTGGCTGCCCCGGCGCGAGGGCATCAAGCGCATCGGGCTGCTCGACTTCCAGGATGCGATGATCGGCCCGCCTGCCTATGACGTGGCCTCGCTCTGCCTCGATGCGCGGGTGAGCGTGGACCAGGAGCTCGAGCTCCAGCTGCTGACGCGCTATGTGAAGGCGCGCCGCGGCGCCGATGCCGCTTTCGATCCCGCCGGCTTCGCACGCGCCTATGCGGTGATGGCGGCCCAGCGCAACACCAAGCTGCTCGGCCTGTTCGCCCGCCTCGACAAGCGCGACGGCAAGCCCGCTTATCTCAAGCACATCCCGCGCATCCGCGCCTATCTCGACCGTGCTTTGGCCCATCCCACCTTGGCCGACCTCAGGGAATGGTTCGAGACCTTCGTCTTCGCGATAGAAGCCAGAGTATCATGACCCGCCCCTTTTCGACCGCCATGCTGCTGGCCGCCGGGCTCGGCAAGCGCATGCGTCCGCTGACCGACGTCCGGCCGAAGCCGTTGATCGAGATCGCGGGCAAGCCACTGATCGATCACGTGCTCGACCGCCTCGCAGCATCGGGCGTGGAGAAGGCGGTGGTGAACGTGCACTATCTCGCCGAGCAGATGGAAGCCCATCTTTCCGGCCGGCAGCATCCGAAGATCCTGATCTCCGACGAGCGTGCAGGCCTGCTGGATTCCGGCGGTGGCGTGCGCAAGGCCCTGCCTCTGCTCGGCAAGGCGCCCTTCATCGTCTGCAATTGCGACAGCTTCTGGATCGAGGGGCCGCAGAACAATCTCGAGGCCCTCGAGGCGGCCTGGGATCCCGAACGCATGGACATCCTGATGCTGGTGGCGGCGACGGCGACCAGTATCGGCTTCGACGGCCGGGGTGACTATCATCTCGACAGCGCCGGGCTGCTCTCCCGCCGGCGGGAGAACGAGACCGCGCCCTTCGCCTATGCGGGGGTGCTGCTGATCAAGCCGGACCTGTTCGAAGGCACGCGCGAGATCTTCTCGCTGAACCGGCTGTTCGACGCGGCCGAGACCAAGGGGCGGTTGTTCGGCCGGCGGCTCGACGGCATCTGGCTGCATGTCGGCACGCCCGAAGCGGTGGGAGAGGCAGAAGCCAAGATCGCGCAGTCGGCGGTGGACTGACTGACCGCCCTTTCCCGCAAGCCTGCGGGAGGCTGGCGGTTCCGGAAAGCTTCCCACTCCGGCCGCGACCGGCTATAAAGGCCTCCCACCGGAGCCTCCCCATGCTCGATCCCACCGCCCTCGCCGTCTATGCCGGCGCGCTGTTCGTGGCTGCGGCCCTGCCGGGGCCGGGCATTGCGGCGCTGGTGGCGCGCGTGCTCGGCAAGGGCGCGCGCGAAAGCCTGGGCTTTGCCGTCGGCATCGCTTTGGGTGACCTGGTCTGGCTCGGTTTCGCAGCGGCGGGCCTGGCCGTGCTGGCACAGAGCTTTTCAGGTGTCTTCCTGGCGATCAAATATGCAGGCGTCGCCTATCTGCTCTATCTGGCCTGGAAATTATGGACGACGGCGAACCTCGTCCAGGCCGTCGAGCGTGACACAAGCCGCGAGAACGGCTGGCGCAGCTTTCTGGGCGGCCTGTCGATCACCCTCGGCAACCCCAAGGTGATGGTGTTCTACACCGCGCTTCTGCCCAACCTGATTGATCTCGGCCATCTCTCGCCGGCAAGCTTCGTCGAGCTTGCCATCGCCACCGAAGCGGTGCTCGCCGCCGTGTTCGGCTTCTACATCGTCCTGGCCGGCCGGGCTCGCTCGCTGCTGACCAGCCCGCGCGCCATGCGTCTTCTGGCCAGGAGCTGCGGCACCGTGATCGCCGGCACGGCCGTGACGATCGCAACGCGATGAAAGATCGCCGTCATCCACCGATAAATATCTGATAAATCACAAAAATGTGCCGTTTTGGCATGAAATTCGGCACGGGAATCCCTATATTCCTTCCGAATCAAGGAATGAGTTGCTCAATGGCTGAACCCGCTTTGTCCGAAACGCCCGAAAATGACTACGGCGCCGACAGCATCAAGGTGCTCAAGGGCCTGGACGCGGTGCGCAAGCGCCCCGGCATGTATATCGGCGACACGGATGACGGCTCGGGCCTGCACCACATGGTCTACGAGGTCGTCGACAACGCCATCGACGAGGCGCTGGCCGGCCATGCCGACATCGTCACGGTGACGCTGAACCCCGACGGCTCGGTCACCGTTACCGACAATGGCCGCGGCATCCCCACCGCCATCCACGCCGAAGAGGGGGTCTCGGCGGCCGAAGTGATCATGACGCAGCTTCATGCCGGCGGAAAGTTCGACCAGAACTCGTACAAGGTCTCGGGCGGCCTGCATGGTGTCGGCGTATCCGTGGTGAATGCGCTCTCCTCCAAGCTCACCTTGCGCATCTGGCGCGACGGCGGGGAGCACACCATGAGCTTCAGCCATGGCGATGCCGATGCGCCGCTCAAGATGGTGGGGCCTGCCGGCGACAAGCGCGGCACCGAGGTGACCTTCCTGCCCTCGACGCAGACCTTCACCAAGACCGAATTCGACTATGCCACGCTGGAGCGGCGCCTGCGCGAGCTCGCCTTCCTCAATTCGGGCGTGCGCATCGTGCTGACGGATCGCCGCCATGGCGGGGAGAAGAGCGAGGAATTGATGTATGAAGGCGGCCTCGACGCCTTCGTGCGCTATCTCGACCGTTCCAAGACCGCCCTCGTGCCCGCGCCGATCTATGTGAAGGTCGAGCGCGACGGCATCGGCGTGGAAGCGGCGATGTGGTGGAACGACAGCTATCACGAGACGGTGCTGTGCTTCACCAACAACATCCCCCAGCGTGACGGCGGTACCCATCTCGCCGGCTTGCGCGGTGCGCTGACCCGCCAGGTTACCGGCTATGCCCAATCCTCCGGCATCTCCAAGAAGGAGAAGGTGGAGATGACGGGCGACGATTGCCGCGAGGGCCTGACCTGCGTGCTCTCGGTGAAGGTGCCGGACCCCAAATTCTCGTCCCAGACCAAGGATAAGCTGGTGTCCTCCGAGGTGCGGCCGGTGGTCGAGAGCGCCATGAACGAGGCGCTGTCGACCTGGTTCGAGGAGCACCCCGCCGAGGCCAAGACCATCGTCGGCAAGGTGGCCGAGGCCGCCGCCGCCCGCGAGGCAGCGCGCCGGGCCCGCGAGCTCACCCGCCGCAAGGGGGTGCTCGATGTCGCTTCCCTGCCCGGCAAGCTCGCCGATTGCCAGGAGCGCGATCCGGCAAAGGCCGAACTCTTCATCGTCGAGGGTGACTCGGCCGGCGGCTCGGCCAAGCAGGGCCGCTCGCGCGAGTTCCAGGCCGTGCTGCCCCTGCGAGGCAAGATCTTGAACGTGGAGCGCGCGCGCTTCGACAAGATGCTGTCGTCGGAACAGATCGGCACGCTGATCACCGCGCTCGGCACCGGCATCGGTTCGGAGGAGTTCAATCCGGACAAGCTGCGCTACCACAAGATCATCATCATGACGGACGCCGACGTCGACGGCAGCCATATCCGCACGCTGCTGTTGACCTTCTTCTTCCGCCAGATGCGCGAGATCATCGATCGCGGCCATGTCTATATCGCTCAGCCGCCGCTCTATAAGGTCTCCCGCGGCAAGTCCGAGCAATATCTGAAGGACGAGCGGGCACTGGAGGACTATCTGATCGACACCGGCGTCGAGGGCTCGGTGCTGCGGCTCGGCAGCGGCGAGGAGCGGGCCGGCCAGGACCTGCGCGGCGTCATCACCGATGCGCGCACCATCCGCACCCTGCTCGGCCAGCTCCACAGCCGCTATGACCGCGTGGTCGTGGAACAGGCCGCGATCGCCGGTGCGCTGAACATCGCCGTGGTTGCCGATCCCGAGCAGGCCCAGCAGGCCGCCGACGAAACGGCGCGGCGCCTCGATGCCATTGCCGAGGAATTCGAACGCGGCTGGACCGGCCGGGTCGACAAGGGCGGCTATGTCTTCGAGCGCATGGTGCGCGGCGTCAAGGAAGCCCATACGCTCGATGCCCAGTTGCTTGCCACCGTCGATGCCCGGCTGCTCGACGAGCGTTCGACCGCGCAGCGCGAGGTCTACGGGGTTCCCGCCAGCCTTACCCGCCGCGGCGAGGAGATCGAGATCCACGGTCCCGTGGCCTTGTTCGAGACGCTGACCAATGCCGCCCGCAAGGGCCTGTCACTGCAGCGCTACAAGGGCTTGGGCGAGATGAACCCCGACCAGCTGTGGGAGACCACGCTCGACCGCAATGTCCGTTCCCTGCTGAAGGTACAGGTCAAGGAAGTGGTCGAGGCCGAGGACATCTTCACCAAGCTGATGGGCGATGTCGTCGAGCCGCGCCGCGAATTCATCCAGGACAACGCGCTGACGGCCCAGGTCGACGCCTGAGCCTGACGGCCGACGCAATTTGCAGAAGAAGTTGGGGGGGCGCGCTTCAAAAGGAAGCGGACCTTCACCCTGGGTCCGAAGCCCGGCGGCGGCCGGGTTGGCTATGGCATGATCTCGAGATCGGTCGGTCCTGGCTGCGTCCCTGCTGCCGTCAACATCGCGTGGACCTGGCCGCGGTGATGGGTCAGGTGGTTGAAGAGTTGAACGGCGCACAGCGCCTTCGGCTTCTCGATCCGGGTTGAACCCGCTCCCGGACGCCAGGCGACCATGCCGGCGAGGTCCGCGTCGAGCAGCAGGGCTGCCCATTCCTCGATCTCTTCGTCTCGCCGCGATCGAAGCGTCTTGAAGTCATCCCAGTCCGATGGGCTGGTGAGAGAGTGCTTGATGTGTTCCTCCGGGCGCTCATTCCCTTTCAAGCGCTGCAGGATCAGGGCATCGGCCCAATAGAGATGGTTCAACGTCGCCGCGATCGATTGGAAGAAGGCGCCTCGATCCTTCCAGCGATCCGCAGGCGTGAGCTTATCGGCGGCAGCGAGCAGGGCGGCGTTCTGCCAGCTGTTGTACCGGGCCATGAGGCGGCAATAGGCAGCTGAGATCATCGTTTCAGGCTCCAAGGGCTGAGGGCCGCTGGTTGCGGATCGAGAGTTGGCACAAGCAGGGACCGCCGGCGCGCAAGCGGACCGTTGATCCCGGGCAAGCCAAGCGAATGCAGGGATGGCAGAGGAGAGAGGGAGGGAAGGGGCGGTTTGCTCTGAAGCCGCCAAAGTCGCGCCTAGTCATCCGGCGTTCGATAGGCCTGAGGCCTCATGGACTGGTTTGACCTGTCCTTGGCTGAGTCTATGGGCTCAGTCATCGAAACGGATCCGGTTCCCCACGATCCGTCGCCATCTACAATAGCAGAACTTCGGTGCAAGTTGAACCCTGGAATCACCTCCCGAAATCCATGTCCGGGAATCGCCTGACGCGGCCCGCAGCGAGGCGGACGGCGGGTGTGACAGGACGGGCTGGCCGTGCCATAAGCGATTTTCCCATTTCGACACGGTTACGCCATGCCAGATATTGCCGCCCTGCAAGATGCCTTCATCCCGGAATTGCCGAACTACTATCGTGGCAAGGTCAGGGAGAACTATGATCTTGCCGACGGGCGCCGCATCATCATTGCCACGGACCGCCTGAGCGCCTTCGACCGGGCGATCGCCAGCATTCCCGGCAAGGGGCAGGTGCTGACGCAGACCGCCCGCTACTGGTTCGAGCATACCGGCGACATCTGCCCCAACCATGTGCTCGACTATCCCGATCCCAATGTCGTGGTGGGGCAGAGATTGACGATCCTGCCGGTGGAAATCGTGGTGCGCGGCTATCTCGCCGGCACGACGGGTACTTCCATCCTGACCCTCTACAAACAGGGCCAGCGTGAAATGTATGGCGCGCGTTTTCCCGACGGACTGCGCGACAACCAGGCCTTGCCGCAGGCGATCATCACACCCACGAGCAAGGCCTTCGACGGGGGGCATGACGAGCCGCTTTCCGCCGATGAAATCATCGCCAAAGGCCTGCTCGGCCCGCGGCAATGGGAGGAAGTATCCGGTTATGCCCTGGCGCTGTTCGCACGCGGCCAGGCCCTGGCGCAGGAGAAGGGGCTGATCCTGGCCGACACGAAGTATGAGTTCGGCACCGATGGCGAGGGGCGCATCATCCTGGCCGATGAAATTCATACGCCCGATTCCAGTCGATATTGGTTTGGCGCCAGCTATCCCGCCCGCTTTGCCGCCGGCGAGAAGCCCGAAAGCTTCGACAAGGATTTCGTGCGCAACTGGGTTGCTGCGCGCTGCGATCCCTATAAGGAAGCGATTCCCGCTATCCCCGCCGAGCTGATCGCCGAAACCTCGCAGGTCTATATTCAGGCCTATGAGACGATAACCGGGCAAGCCTTCGAAACCCCACCCGGCGCAGAGAACCCGCTGGAGCGTATCCGTCGCAATCTCGCCCGTTATTTCTAGACCATCCTACCGGAAGACCGGCGCCGTTTCTTCGCAAATGGGACGTGATCTCAAAGGCCTGCTTCATCGGATCCGGTGAAGCGGGAAGCGAGGCCTGCTGACATCTTCCCCAACCCGTCAGGGCAGGTGCCTCCGTGCGAGGGGGCAGGCTTTACCGTCGCCTATGTTGCGGAGCCGGGGCAGCACTACTTAAGGGCAGGATACGGGATGGAACGAAGATCCCCTTCCCCGGAGCAAACTTCCTACAGGTGCATCTGCATTGCAGGCTGCTGAACTTGAGCGAATTTTCGTACGCCTTTTCTCAAGAAAACAAGAATCTTTAGATGTGTATTAAATATTGTTTCTGATGATTTGAATTTACTTTTTATATGAACAGCAAAAAGAACAATTATATATAAGATTGTTATTTTAAAGATAATGAGAAATGTTGCAATTGCTGAGCTCATGTGCAAATGTTCCTCTGCGTTATGAGGAAATTGCGGTGCGAACAAAATGCCGGGCCGCAATGCGGGCCAGTTGATGAGGCGGGTGCAGCCGGCGGCGATCAGGTGGGGCCGTCACATAGTTCTGCGGCTGTTGCCGGCAGGGCGGATGCTTCTTGAGCCTGGAAGGCACCTCGCATCGTTAAAGACGCGTGGAAACAAAAAGTTGGAACAAATAGGCGTCCAGGCGCGAGCGCGTATTGTTCTGGACAGGACGAGGTCAGGATGCAGCGTCATTCCATGTTCCCCGGCAATCAGGCGGCCAAACCGCATTTCCTGCTGCTCGACGGTTTGCGCGGCTTCGCTGCATTTTGCGTGATGCTGATCCATCTCGGCAGCTGGCTGGCTGTGCCGTGGGTCGCGAGGAACAGCTATCTGGCGGTCGACCTGTTCTTCTGCCTCAGCGGATATGTGCTGTCCTATGCCTATATGGGCCAGGCCCGCACCATGGATAGCTTCGAATTTCTGCGCGTTCGCCTGCTGCGCCTGCTGCCGTTGACGGTGCTCGCCCTTGCTATCAGCGCCAGTTACCTGGTCGCTCGCGGCGTCTTCGAGCACGCGCCTGTGCCCTATGCCGAGTTGCTGAATGCGCTGATGCTTTCGACCTTCAGCCTGCCGAACTTCAGCGCTCCCGCCGAGATCGGGGGGCCCAGTTTCTTCCCGCTGAACGCGCCACAATACACCATTCTGCTGGAGCTCGCCGCGAATCTAGTGTGGTGGCGCCTGCGACACACCAATCTGGAGAAGGTGGCGGCCGCTCTTGCCTTGGCCTGCCTGTGCATTCTGATGGTCACCGGTCTGGGCGGGGATACCCCCAATACCTTCCTCTCCGGCTTTCCGCGTGTCGGCGCCTCGTTCTTCATCGGCGTCGTACTCTACCAGATGCGAGACAGGCTGCCGGCGTGGCGGGGATGGACCGTGACATTCTGGCTGCTGGCCGGCGCAATGGCCGTCCTGTTCTTCTGGCCGGCGGAACTGCCGCGGGCCGTACAGCTCACCTGGGTGGCGCTACTCTCGCCCGCCCTGGTCGCCGTGGGCGCCAGGGTCCAGTGCTCGGGCGGGCTTGCCTCATTCTGTTCGGCGGCAGGCACTGTATCCTACCCGCTCTACTGCCTGCATTTCCCGATCTTCTGCTGGATCAATGGCCTCTACCGTTCCTTCTTCGGGGCGCAGAATTTCTATGTCGAGGCTCCCATCGTCGCGGTCGTCGCGATCATCGTCAGTCTGCTGGCGCATTACTGCTACGATGTGCCCCTCCGCCGCTATCTCGGTGCCCGGGCAAGGCGCGTGCATGCCTGATGCTTTGCGCGCTAATGCGTTGTTTCGAAAGGTTTTTGTAATTTCCCGTGACTGCATCGAACCGCAACATGCCGCGGCAGCGGCAGCCCGGGCAAACGATGGCTTGATCTCTCGGGCATGAGCTGTCAGTATCCGCGCCGGGCAACCATGGCAGGCGGGGTATAATCCCGCTGCTGGTCAAAAAGCCTGATTCGCTCCTGATCCAACCAAGACTGATCAAAGGCAATACCTAAGGAAAGGGCTGTTCTCCCGAGGCCTTTTCCGGCGTTTGATCGATATTGCAAAGCTGAAACAGTAACTTAAGTAGTCCCTCGCGCAGTTGTGTGCTCGCAATGCACATCTCGCGCAGCCCGATACTTGGCAAATCGTTAATTGGAAGGCATGTTGTGCCGCCTTCACCATCCAGGACGGGAGACAAATAGCAAATCCATTTCCCCGGTTCTCAACAAGGAGGATTTACATGTCCCATACCGGAAGCGATCATACCCTTGCTCAGACCTGCACTTCCTCGGTGCCTGTCGGGACGGACCTCTTCAGGCAGGCCCGTGAGGCCAAGGGATACAGCAGGGAAGACCTCGCGGTCACCTGCGGTCTCACGGTCGATGAGATAGAAGACCTCGAACTGGGCAACAATGCCAGCCCCGCCCATCTGCGTCGCGTCGCGGCCGCACTCGGCCTGCCCAGCGAATAACCGGCTGAGCTTCCCTTCCGAACCCCTCACGAGCCCGACGTCCCAAGCAGGCACGGGCCTTTAACGGCGGTTCAACGTAGCGAGCCGGTCCAAGAACCGAAAACCGGTGTCGCTGCAGTTCATTCAATCGTCTCATGACCAAAGATTTCAGGCTGGCGTTTCCCGGGGGGTAAACCCAGCCGATCCGAGATCGGTCTGAAGCACGGTCTTACGGAAAATCTGCAAAAACGAAACTGCGTCCCCGCCTCCATCCGGATGCGGGGACGGCGCGCATGAACCGGCCTGTCTTCGCGTGAAGAAGTGGGGGCACCCGGATTCGTGATCTTGCCATTGGCGGCACTTCGGGCCATGGAGCTTGTGATCCTCTCGATCCGCTTCTGGAGACCGGCGATGCCCCTCACCCTTCCTCGTGTCATCGGGCATCGCGGCGCCGCCGCGCATGCACCGGAGAACACGCTCGAATCGATCCGCTGCGCCGCAGCCTTCGGCGTTGCCATGGTCGAGATCGACGTGCAGCTCAGCAAGGACGAAGTGCCCGTCGTCATTCATGACGATACGCTTGAACGCACCACCACCGGCCGTGGCCCGGTGATCGACCTGACCTTCCGCGAACTCCAGGCCTTGGATGCCGGTTCTCCCTTCGGCCGCCCCTTTACCGGCGAACGCATTCCCGATCTTGCCGCGGTGCTCACTTTGTGCCGCGAGCTGAAACTGGGCCTCAATGTCGAGATCAAGCCCTCGCCCGGCACCGATGTGCGCACCGCCGAAGTCGCATTGAAGGCGATCGAAACCTTTGGCTCCATTGGGGCGCCGCTGGTTCTCTCTTCCTTCTCGGTCGAAAGCCTGGAAGCGGCCCGGGATCTCGCCCCGTATCTGCCGCGGGGCTATCTGATCTGGGAGCGGCCGGCCAATTGGGCCGACATCGCCGACAGAGTCGAAGCGGCTTCCATTAATTTCGACCATGAACAAGAGACGCCTGAGAGCATCGCCGCCTACAAGGCGACGGGGCGCCCGCTGCTGTCCTACACCGTGAATACCGCCGAACGGGCACGGGAATTGTTCGCTTTGGGCGTCGCCGGCGTGTTCACCGACTTTCCGGGCCGGATCCTGCGGGTGGCCTGAAGCGTCACGCCGGTGGCACGGTTCTGCCCTTGCCTTCGAGCCAGGCGCGGATCAACTGGCGGTAGCGCGCACCGTCGAAGCTCGGGAAATGCCCGCCATGCACGGTGCGGACGGGCAGGCGCAGCAACCGTTCTATCGAGGCCACATAGTCCCGCGCATTGGCGTGGTAGGTGTCCTCGATCAAGGGGCCGTCATAGAGGATGTCGCCGGAAAACAGCGTCGCCGTGTGCGCCTCCCATAGCGCGATGCCGCCCGGCGAATGGCCCGGCGTGTGGATGACCTCGAAGACGCGGTCGCCGAGATCGATGACGTCGCCGTCTTCCAGAATTCGGGTAGCCGGCGCCCGTTTCACCGCATAGCAGGCCGAGCAATAGGGCTCCGGCGGCAGGGCGTCGAAGATCTCGTCGGTGACATAAGGATCGGCCAGGGTGTTCTGTCGGGTCGGATTGGCGAGGAGATCGGCCTCGGCGGCATGCACCGCGCGGCACTCGAACTCGTGATGGCAGCCGATATGGTCGAAATGGGTGTGGCTCGCCACCGCGATCAGGTCGCGCTCGGTGACCACAGGCACCCATTCGCGCAGGGAGACGACGCCCATGCCGCTGTCGACCAGCATGTCGCGGTCACGCCCGCGGACATGCCAGATGTTGCAGCGATAGAACTCCTGGATATAGGGCTCGCCGATCGCCGTGACGTCGTCGGCGAGACGCCGCATTTCATACCATTTGTCGGGGCTGATCCGCTGCATCGGGTGTTTTCTCTTCTGGGTCATCCCGGACGCGCTGCGGCGCAGCATTGCATGCTGCACCGCGCGCGGGATGACAAGGTGCTACAAGATCACCACATCATCCGGCTTGACGGCAAGCGCCAGGGACTGGCCCTCGGCGAGGTGTGCCGATTGCGGCAGATGCGCCACCAGGGTCGGCCCGCCGGCAGGCTGGAGATGGCAGCGGTAATGCGTGCCGAAGAAGGCGCCGCCCGTGACCCTGGCCTCGCCCAGCGAGATCATCGGCTCCTGCTCGCCTGCCGTCGGCCGGAAATGCTCGGGCCGGATGCACAGCGTCACCGCGCTTTTCCTGCGGGGCTCGCCCGTGGTGAAACCGGCGCTGGGCAGCACGAGGCTGCCGAGGGCCGTGTCGATGCTGATATGGTCGCCCTGGAGATCGGCGACCTCGCCGGCAATGAAATTGGCCTCGCCCATGAAGCCGGCCGAGAACAGCGAGCGCGGCCGCATATAGACCGTGGCGGGCGGGCCGACATCCTCGATATGGCCTGCATTCATCACCACGATGCGGTCGGCGATGGCCATCGCCTCCTCCTGGTCGTGGGTGACATGCACGAAGGTGGTGCCCACCCGCTTCTGGATCGCCTTCAATTCGTCCTGCATCTGGCGCCGCAGCTTGAGGTCAAGCGCCCCGAGCGGCTCGTCGAGCAGCAGCACGTCGGGATCGACAGCGAGAGCCCGGGCGAGGGCGACGCGCTGGCGCTGGCCGCCCGACAATTCATGCGGCTTCTTGGCGGCAGCCTTGTCGAGGCCGACCAGGGCGAGATAGCCGAGTGCCTTCTCGTCGCGCTCCGCCCGGCCCATGCCGCGCATGCGCAAGCCGAAACCGACATTGTCGATCAGGCGCATATGCGGGAACAGGGCATAGTCCTGGAACATGGTGGTGGTCGGCCGCCGCGCCGGCGGCACATTCGTCATGTCCTGGCCGCCGATCAGCACCTGCCCGGAGCTCGGCGTCAGGAAGCCGCCCAGGATCGAGAGCAGGGTGGTCTTGCCGCAGCCGGAGGGGCCGAGCAGCACGATGAACTCGCCGGCCGTGATCTCGAGGCTGACATCGTCGAGGGCGGTGAAGGCGCCGAAGGTCTTGCTGGCATTGCGGACGGAAATCGAGGCGGTCATGATTTCGGTTCTCTCATGATTTCTTGGCCCTTCCGAAGACGGTGAGTTCGACGACGACCAGCACCAGGATGGAGATGAGGAAGACCAGCGAGCCGATGGCGTTGGTCTTGGGATTGAGCCCGGAGCGCAGGAGGTTCCAGATCTCGACGGGCAGGGTGACGTCGAAGCGCGAGAGCAGGAACGCGATGATGAACTCGTCCCAGCTGAAGGTGACGGACAGGAAGAAGGCGGCGAGGATCGACGGCATGAGCATCGGAGCGGTGACCAGCGCCATTACCTTGAGGTCACTGGCGCCGAGGTCGCGGGCCGCGCGCTCGATGTTGATGTGGTGGTCGCCCATCGAGGAATAGATGATGGCAAAGCAGAGCGGCAAATTGATCACCACATGGCCGATGCCGACGGTCCACAGCGAGAGCGGCAGATGCAAAGCGTTCAGCACCGTCAGCAGGCCCAGCGCGATGATGAGATAGCTCACCGTCATCGGGGCGATCAAAAGGCCCCGCTGCAGCGCCGAGCCCGGCAGCCTGTAGCGCGCCAGCGCATAGGCGGCGAGGAAGCCGAGCAGGCAGGCGGCGATCGAGGAGCCGATGCCCACCATGAGGGAATTGAGCATGGCGGCCATCAGCTTGCCGTCGACGAACACCGCCCGGTACCATTGCAGGGAGGCGCCGTTGAAGGGCGGTACCGGCAGGCGCCCGTCCTGGAAGGAGAACAGCACCAGCACCGCCACCGGCAGGAAGATGAAGCCGAAGATCGCGATGGCATAGAGGCCGGAGAGAGCATCGAACAGGGTCTTGCGCGTCATGCTCAGGCCCTCTCGATCTTCAGCCAGCGCGCACAGGCGACATAGGCCAAAGTCACCACCGCCATCAGCACGATGGACAGGGTGGCGGCCATGGGCAGGTCGGCCCGGCGTCCGAGCTGGAGCATGATGATCTGCGGCAGCACCAACTCGTTGTTGCCGCCGAGGATCTGCGGGGTGACATAGTCGCCGATGCAGAGCACGAAGGTGAGGAAGGCGCCGGTCATGATGCCGGGCAGGGTGAGCGGCAGCACCACGTGCCAGAAGGTCTGCAACCCGTTGGCGCCGAGATCGGCCGCGGCCCGCCGGTAGTTCGGGGAGAGCTGGATCAGATTGGCGTAGATGGTCAGCGTCAGCAGCATCACGAAGAAATGCACGAAGCCGATCACGGTGGCGGTGCGCGTGGAGGCGAGGTCGAGCGGCTCTCCGATTACGCCGAGCCCCAGCAGGGCCTGGTTGATCACGCCGGCCTTGGAGAGCACCAGCAGCCAAGCATAGGACCGCACCACATAGGAGGTCCAGAACGGCAGCACCGCCAGAATGAGGGCAAGGCGCTGATAGCGCTTGGGCACGCGCTCGGCGATGATCCAGGCGAGGGGATAGGCGAGCAGTACGGAGAGCACGGTCACCATCGCCGTGATCTCCAGCGAATTGGCCAGGCCCTTGAGCAGGGACGCCTTCTGAAAGAAGGCGAGGTAGTTGTTCAGGTCCCAGCTCTGGACGATCTGGCCGCCCTGCAGCGACCACAGGCTCATCGCCGCCATGAAGCCGAAGGGGACGACGAAGAAGGCCAGCGTCCAGCCGAGCGCCGGCAGGACGAAGCCCCAGGCCTTGCGACGCTCCGCCGCTTCGAGGCTGGATGCGGTCATGGTGGCTCTCCTGGGAGCGCGGGTATCCTGCCCGCTCTTGGAACTGCAGTGCTTGCAAAAAGGGAAGAGCGGGCAGGATGCCCGCGCTCCAATCTCACTGCTGCATCATGTCGGTCCAGGCGTCCTGCATCTTCTTGTCGAGCTCGGGATTGGGCGCGGGATAGAGCTGGGCCTTGGCGAGATAGCCGGCCTGGTCGTTCCAGCGCAGCGCCGCCTTCTGGGCATCGGTCAGGTGCTCGCCGGCCTTCTTGTTGGCAGGCATCGCCCAGTAGCAGGAAGAGGTGGCGAGGCGCGCCTGGCCTTCCGGGCTAAGGATGTACTGCACGAATTTCAGGGCGAGATCCTTGTGGGCGGCATCCTTCATCACCCCGATCGACTGTGCCCAGCGCACGGCGCCCTGATCCGGCACGGTCCAGTCGAGATTGGGCTTTTCGGCTGCGAGCGCGGCGGTGATCCATTCGCCGCCGCCGACCAGGATGTCGACTTCGCCGGTGGCCAGCGCCGTCTGCGAAGCGGTGACTTCGCTGACCTGCTTGGAGACCTTTTTCATGGCGGCGAGCTTGTCCTGGATGGCCGGCAAATCGGTCTCCGACAGCTCGGCCGTCTTCTTGCCGAGGCCGACCTGAACCAGGCCCATCACCGGCAGGTAATAGTCATAGATGGCGATGCGGCCCTTGTACTTGTCGGACCACATCACGCTGAGGTCCTTCATGTCCTTCGGGTCGACCTTGGTCTTGTCGTAGGAAATCGTGTTGTAGCCGAACTTCTCGGTGGCGGCGTAGATCTTGCCGTCCTTGGCGTTCTGCGCCTCCATGCGCACTTCCGGGAAGGTGTCGGCCAGCGGCAGGGCATCGGCCGGCATTTCGGCGAGGAGGTTCTGGTCGACGGCGCGCTTGACGTCGATGGCGTCGATCACCAGCACGTCCCAGTCGCCAGGCCGGGACTGGGCGATGATGGAAAGGCCCGCGCCGGTGCCCTCATAGGTCTTCAGGTTGACCTTGACGTTGTTGGCCTTCTCGAAGGGCTCGATCAGGGCCGGATCGGTATGGTCGCACCAGACCAGGGCGTTGAGCTCGTCGGCGGCACGGGCGGATACCGTGGCGGAGAGGCCGGTCATGCCGGCGAGAGCGGAGGCGAGGAGGAGACGGCGCGCGAAGGCGCGGCTTGCGGGCGATGTCATGGTTTACCTCTGGCTGGCGGCACGTCTTGATGGTGCTCTAATAAAGAAATTGAGTGAGTTCATTTTTTAAGTCAATATCAATTTTAGAACATGTTCAGAGGATGCGAGATGGCGGGGTTACGCGCAAAGCAGAAGGCGGACAGGAACCGGCGCATCCTGGAGGCCGCCACCCGCCTCTTCCGCGAGGGGGGCTATGACAGCGCGCGGATCGAGGACATCGCCGAACTTGCCGAGGTCTCGGTCGGCACGCTCTACAATTATTACCAGAACAAGGGCGACATCCTGCTCGCTGCCGTCACCATGGAGGTGGAGGAGGTGCTCGAGGCCGGGCGCCGGATCGTGGCCAATCCGCCACCGACCGTGCAGGCGGCCCTGCAGGTGCTGATCGCGCAATATTACGACCATTCCCTGGTCTATCTGTCCAAGGAGATGTGGCGGGTCGCCATGGCGCTGTCGATCCAGCAGCCCGACAGCCCGTTCAGCCGGCGCTATACCGAGCTTGATCGCCGTCTGTGCGGCCAGGTCTCCAGCCTGGTCCTGACCCTGCAGAAGCGCGGCGCCGTGCGCGCGGATGTCGATGCGGCGGCGGCCGGGGAAATGTTCTTCAACAACCTCAATCTGATGTTCATCGAATTCGCCAAGGACGAGGCGATGCCGCTGGATGCGCTGAAGGCCCAGGTCGAGCGGCAGAACCGGCCGTTATCGGGTTTGATTGCGGCGTGAGGCCATCGGGGCGGCAGTCGAGGCTATTGCTCGACCTGCACGATCTTGTCCTGCCCCGCTTCCAGGGCGCTCCAGGCGGCGACGAGGGCGAAGGCGATGAACAGGAGCGTCGGCGCGGCAAAGCTGCCGGTGATGCCACGCAGCACGCCGGCAAGCAGCGGGCCGAAACCGGCAATGATATAGCCGAAGCCCTGCGCCATGCCGGACAGGCGGGCCGCGACATGCGCATCGGGTGAGCGCAGGATGATCAGCGTCATCGCCACGGCGATCAGCCCGCCCTGGCCGATGCCGCAGAAAATGGCGCCGATCCAGGTGAGCGGCAAAGGCAGCCAGTAGCAGCCGGCAAAACCCACGGCGCCGCAGGCAAGCAGGGCAAGGCAGACGAGACGCTGGTCGCGCCCGCGCATGGCCAGGGGCGGCACCGCCAGGCAGGCCAGCATCTGCACCACCACGGAGCCAGACACCAGGAGGCCGGCACTGGTGCCTTCCATGCCGCGGTCGCGCAGCATCGGCGCCATCCAGCCGAAGACGATATAGGCCATGGCCGATTGCAGGCCCATGAACAGCGTGACCTTCCAGGCGAGCCTGTCGCGGAACAGCCCTTTCACGGCCGGCTTGGCAGAGGCGTGGTCATGGCCCGCTCGGAGGGCCTGCGGTGCCCAGATCACGGCCGCCGCGAGCGCCGGCACGCCCCATAGCGCCAGCGCAGCAGGCCAATTGCCCGACAGCGCCTTTTCGAGCGGCACGGTAAAGGCCGCGGCGGCGGCCGCGCTGCCGCACAGTGCCATGGTGTAGAGCCCCGTCATCAGGGCGATCTGCCTGGGGAAGTCGCGCTTGACCAGCCCGGGCAGCAGCACGTTGATCATGGCGATGCCGGCTCCGGCCAGGAAGGAACCGACGAAGAGGAAAGGCGCCTGGCCGAGGCCGCGCAAACCCGTGCCGAGCGCGATGGTCAGCATGGAGGCGAGGATGACGCGCTCCGCCGAGAAGCGCCGTGCGAGGCTGGGAGCCGGGAAGGAGAAGATGCCGAGGCAGACCACCGGCAGCGTGGTCAGTACGCTCGACCACAAGGAGTTGAGGCCGGTATCGCGCACGATTTCCGGCAGGACCGTCGACAGGCTGGAGAACACCGCCCTGAGGTTGGCGGCAATCAGCACCAGGCTGACACCGAGCAGGATGCGTGCCGCCAGGCTCGCGCCACCGGGCTCCGGACCTTCTTCGACATCGATCAGCGGCTCTCCCGGCGGCTGATGAAGCTGCGGATGGAGTTCCTGGGAATCCGCAGAAGGCCGGAGCTGCTTCTCGAAGGATCTGTCGGTCAAAGAATGTTCGATTCGAAATGGAGAAAATCGGGGCAGCCAGGATCGGAAAGCGGCGCGAATACCCTTATCAATAAAGAGATCGGCCTGGGCGCTCAACCATCCTGCATCCCGATGCGTGCAGGGGAGGCATGCGCCAAAACGCGGCAGGCCGTCGGCCTCTGTCCTGCTTGCCCGGCCTGCCGGAATAGGCTCTGTTGCGCACCAAACTGTAAAGGCAGCATTCCGGGGGCGCACATGCCGCAGGCCGATCTCATCATCCACAATGCCCGCATTCTCACCATGGACGAGCAGCGGCCGCGGGCGCAGGCCCTAGCGGTCGTCGGAAACCGGTTGCTCGCCGTGGGCAGCGACAGCGAGATCCTGGCTTTGGCGGGCGAAGGCACGAGGCGCATCGATGCCGGCGGCGGCACCGTGTTGCCCGGCTTCAACGAAGCCCATATGCATATTTTCGGTGGTTCGGTGTCGCTGACCCAGCTTTCCCTGTTCGGGGTGAAGGGCTTCGAAGCCCTCAGGCAGGCGGTCACGGCCTATGCGGCCGCCAATCCCGATCTGCGCCTGCTCGTCGGCCTGTCGGCCGACTACACCATCCTGTCGGAGACCGAGAAGGTTAACCGCCATCATCTCGATGCCATCCTGCCGGACCGGCCCTTCATGATGCTGGCGCCCGACCGCCACACCGCCTGGGCCAATACGGCCGCGCTGAAGGCCGCCGGCATCCTGGAAGGGCGCGACGTCGGGGTGGGCAACGAGATCGTCATGGGCGAGGACGGCCTGGCCACCGGTGAGCTCAAGGAAACCAATGCCATCGATCCGGTGGCGGAAATGGGCGTCACCGCCGGGCGTGACCATCTCGGCATCGGCACGGGTGGGGATCCCGACCATGTCACGCCAGAGGAGCGGGCTTCCGATCTCGCGCTGATCCGCCGGGGCCTGGCCTATTGCGCCGAGCTCGGCCTCACCAGCGTGCAGGCGATGGACGGCAATCTCTACCAGCTTGAGATCCTGGAGGAGATCGAGCGCGAGCATGGCTTGCCGGTGCGCGTGCGCATGCCTTTCCACATGAAGAACTTCATGGATCTTGATATGATCGAGACGAAGGCGGCCGGCTGGCGGCGGCGTTTCGACAGCGACAGGCTGCGTTCGGACTTCGTCAAGGTCTTCGTCGACGGCGTCACCGAATCCGGCACCGCCGTGATGGTGGACGACTATGCCGACGAGCCCGGCTGGAAGGGCGAGCCGCTGTTCACGGGCGAGCACTTCGCGCAAGTGGCGGTCGAGGCGGACAGGCTCGGCCTGCAGGTCGCCGTGCATGCCATCGGCGACGGCGCCGTGCGCATCGTGCTCGACGGTTACGAGGCCGCGCGCAAGGCCAATGGGCCGCGCGACAGCCGGCATCGCATCGAGCATGTCGAGGTGGTGCATCCCGACGATGTCGGGCGCTTTGCCGAGTTCGGCACGGTGGCGTCCATGCAGCCGACGCATCCGCCCGGCTCGGCGGGCCTGCCCCTGGAGCCCTATCTCACCCGCATCGGCGAGGCGCGCTGGCCGCTCGCCTTCGCCTGGCGCACCCTGAAGGATGCCGGCGCCCGCATCGTTTTCGCGACGGACTGGCCGGTCTCGCCGCTGTCGCCGCTCGGCTGCATCCAGGATGCGATGACCCGCCAGCCCTGGAAGGAGGGCATGCCCGACCAGCGCCTCAGCCTGATGGAAACGCTCGCCGCCTATACCAGCGAGGGGGCCTTCGTCGAGTTCATGGAAGACCGCAAGGGCCGGCTCAAACCCGGCTACCTCGCCGATATCGTCGTCCTCTCCGGCGATATCGAGGCGACGCCCGCGGCAGAACTGGCGGCCCTGCGCCCGCTCGTGACGATCTGCGACGGCAGGATCACCCACCAGGCCTGAGACCCGGTTCGTTCAGGCCGCCGCCACGATCTCGGTCGTTTTCTGCTTCGGAAAGAGCCCTGGCGTCATCGCCAGGCCTTACAGGCTATCGGGCCTCAGCCTTTTTTGGGCTTCTTCTCCGGCAGGGGCAGGCTTGCGGCCTTGGAGTCGGAGGCCTTGGCCTTGCCGGAACCCTCTTCCGCGGCTTCTTCGGCTTCATCTGCGCCGCTGCCGGCAAGCCTATGCTTGATGGCCAAAGCATAAATCGTGTTCAGTACATTGCGATCAGTCAGCGCTGGATCACTGAGAGCAAGAAATCCTGCCCTGGCGATGCGTTTGCTGTTAGCCTTCGAGACGCGCCCGACGATATACGTATAAAGAGCTTCGTCAGCGAGGCCAGACGTCGCTCCTTCGATCAAATATTCATAAATTTTCTTCTTGGTGTCACCCACGTGCCGGTCCTTCGATTGTGAATCGGGCAGACCATGCGTCATCGGGGTGTCACAAACAACCCTGCTCGGATCGGGCAGGCGTGAGGCGGAGATTACAAATGCCGAAAGCCCCCGGCGGGGTGTGCCGGGGGCTTTCCTTGCGATCGCTCTGGCGCAAGACGCTCTAGGCGAAGCGCTCCTGCAATTGCACCAGGTGGGAGGAGGCGATCGGATTGGCGTTGGCGACGAGCTTGTCGAAGCGATGGTTGGCGATCTTGGCGATCTCGATCAGGCCCGAGGAGCGCTCGACGGTTGGCGAGTTGGCCATGCGTGACCAGCCGGTTGCCAGCACCCGTTCGTAGCGCTCGACTTCATGCGCGCAGATGATCAGCGGGAAGCCGAAATGCTTGCGATAGGCCACGGCCAGCCTGTTGACCTCGGCCAGGTCCTCATTGTCGATGCCGGCATCGGCATGATCCAGCAGATAGGCATTGCCGGCATCGCTTTCGCTGCCGAGATCGGCGAAGGAGTTCAGCAATTGCAGCTGTTCCTCGGCCGAGCCGGTGAGCAGGGCGTCGTGGAAAGCCGAGCGCAGTGCGATGGTGTCGGCGAAGGGGCGCAAGGCATAGGCCCGCTCCAGCACCCAGGGCGTGTCCTCGACCAGGCCGCCGAAGGTCTTGGCGAACTCGGCGCTGCCCATCCTGTTGACGTCTGCAAGGGTGACCAGCGTGTGGCCGGGTCGCCCCGCCACGGCGGGGCTGTGCACCTTGCCGACATGGTTGAAGATGACGTTGAGCGCGATGGCGGAGATGGCGCCGAGCGTGATGCCCGAGCCGAAGATGATCTGCGCCCATTGCGGGAAGGCGTTGGCGACGAAGGGCTGCGCCGTCACCAGCATGCCCAGGCCCACGCTGGTCGAGACGATCACGATGTTGTTGTGGTTGTTGAAATCGACCTTGCTGAGCGTCTGGATGCCGACCACGGCCACCGCCGCGAACATGGCGAGCGCAGCGCCGCCGAGCACGGGATGCGGGATGCCGGCGACGATGGCGGCGGCCTTGGGCAGCGAGCCCAGGATGATCATGATCACGCCGGCGGCGACGATCACCCAGCGGCTCTTGACCTGGGTGAGGCGGACCAGGCCGACATTCTCGGCAAAGCAGGTATAGGGGAAGGAGTTGAGCACGCCGCCGATGAAGGTGGCGAGGCCGTCGGCCCGGATGGCGCGGCCGATATCTTCCGGAGCGATGCGCTTCTTGACGATCTCGCCGGTGGCGAAGACGTCCCCGGTGGTCTCGACCATGGTGATGATCATCACCACCATCATCGACAGGATGGCGGTGATCGAGAAGGTCGGCCAGCCGAAATAGAACGGCGAGGTGTAGCCGACCCAGCCGGCATTGGCGACTTCGCTGAAATGCGCATCGCCCAGGGCCCAGGCCGCCAGGGTGCCGGCGACCAGGCCGATCAGCACCGCCACCGTCTGCATGAAGCCCGTGAACACGCGCTGGATGCCGACGATCAACGCCAGCGTGCCGAAGGCATAGGCGAGGTTCTTGAGCAGGACCGGGTCCTGCATGGCGTTCGGCCCCTTGCCCACCACGATGTCGTTGGCGGCGACGGGCAGCAGCGCAACGCCGATGATCAGGATCACCGATCCCGTCACCACCGGCGGAAAGAAGCGGGTGAGCCTGGAGAAATAGGAGGCTGCGGCGAAGGTGAACAAGCCGGCCACCAGCACGGAGCCATAGATGGAAAGCAGGCCCTCGGTGCCGCCGCCCACCGCGAGGCCGATGGCGATCATCGGGCTCACGGCGGTAAAGGTCACGCCCTGCAGCAGCGGCAGCCGTACGCCGATATTGCCGATGCCGACCGCCTGGATGATCGAGGCGATGCCACAGGTGAAGAGATCGGCGTTGATCAGGTGAATCAACTGCTCCGGGCTGAGCTTGAGCGCGCTTGCCACGATGATCGGCACCAGCACGGCGCCGGCATAGAAGGCGAGCACGTGCTGGAAGCCGTAGGTCGCCAGCTTGGCAAAAGGCAGCACCTCGTCAACGGGATGCACCCGTGTGGTTTGCGCAATGGCGGCACTGGCCGCCGGGTTGGTCTGTGCAAGCGTCGTCATGGGACGTTTCCCCTCCTGATGTTGGGTCTCGCTCCGGTCTTCGGCCGGGTGGCGAGGGCAGGTTCAGTTCCGTGGCATGGACATGGGCTTGGGCGTGCAGCGGCGATCCTCGCCGCGAGCGGGAGGAGGATGCCGGTCTTCCGGGGTGGTTCTGACGAGGGCCGGCCGGGTGTCAGCCGGCCTTGGCTGGAGCCCAGCGGGGCCGTCGCAGCCGGGCGGCACGCTGGGCGAAGCACCGCACCAGCTCGGCCGCCGTCAGGCTGGCAATGATTTCGGGGCGCTTGTCGTCGACATCGGCGCCGCCGATCGGGCAGGTCAGCTCGCCGAGCATGGCATTGGTGCCGCTGTTGCGCAGGAACTGGCTTTCGAAGCGTTTGCGCTTGGTCTTGGAGCCGATCATGCCGACATAGGCGGCATCGCGGCGTTCCAGGGCCGCCTCGGTCAGGCGGTAGTCGAGCGCATGGCTGTGGGTGAGGATGATATAGGCGGCGCCGGCGGGAGCGTCCGCGATGGCATCGGCCGGATCCTCGAGATGAAGCGTGCGGCAATTCTCGGGCAGGCCGGTGAACATCTCGGCCCGATCGTCCACCAGCGTCACCGCGAAGGGCAGCAGCGAAAGCATGCTTGCGAGCGCCCGGCCGGTATGGCCGAGCCCGAACACCAGTACCGGTGGCCGCGCATCCAGGAGCTTGGCCTCGTGGTCGCCGAGCCAGGCGGCGACCTTCGTGGTCACCGGCTCGAAGCGCAGGGTGACATGGCCGCCGCAGCACTGACCCATCATCGGGCCGAGCGGCAGGTCCATGCTTTGGGAGGCGGGTCCGCGTCCTTCCTTGCCTTCGGCAATCATGGAGCGCGCCACGTCGATGGCATGGAATTCGAGATGGCCGCCGCCGATGGTGCCGGCAACCGCATCCGAGGTTACCAGCATCAGCGCATCGACGCCGCGCGGCGTCGAGCCCAGGGCTGCGGCGATCTCGACCAGGATGGCCTGGCGGCCATCGGCCTCGATCATGGCGAGGAGCTTGCCGATCTCGAGATCAACCATGACCCCCGCTCCTCTCCCGCATCTTGGCGCGCATCGCCTCGACCGCGAAGAGGACGCGCTCGGGCGTGGCGGGCGCGTCGAGATCGGGGAAGATCTTGTAGTCGCCGATGCTGGCTACCGCGTCCGACAGGGCATGCAGGACGGAGATCGGCAGTACCAGCGGCGGCTCGCCCACCGCCTTGGAGCGGTGGATCGAGGGCATGTGGTTGGGCTTGTTCAACAGGTCGATGTTGAAGATGCGCGGCCGGTCCGAGGCCACCGGGATCTTGTAGGTGGAGGGCGCGTGGGTGCGCAGGCGCCCCTTGTTGTCCCACCACAATTCCTCGGTGGTCAGCCAGCCCATGCCCTGCACGAAGCCGCCTTCGATCTGGCCGATGTCGATGGCCGGGTTCAGCGAGGCGCCGACATCGTGCAGGATGTCGACGCGCTCGACCCGGTATTCGCCGGTCAGCGTATCGATCGTGACTTCCGAGGCGGCGGCGCCGTAGGAATAATAATAGAAGGCGCGGCCGCGGCCGGCCTTGCGGTCCCAGTAGATATCGGGAGTGCGGTAGAAGCCGGAGGAGGAGAGCTGGATGCGGTTGCCATAGACCTCCTTGACGAAATCCGGCCACTCGATCTCGCGATTGCCGACCCGCACGCGGCCGGGCAGGAACTCCACCTGGTCCTCGGGCACGCCGTGCTTCTCCACGGCATAGGCGACCATGCGCTCCTTGATGTTGTTGCAGGCGTTCAGCGCCGCCATGCCGTTGAGATCCGTGCCGGAGGAGGCGGCCGTCGGCGAGGTATTGGGCACCTTGGCGGTGGTGGTCGGCGTGATCTTGACCATGTCGAGATCGATCTGGAAGGCCTGCGCCACCACCTGGGCCACCTTGATGTAGAGGCCCTGGCCCATTTCGGTGCCGCCATGGTTCACGCTCACCGAACCGTCGGTATAGACGTTCACCAGCGCTCCGGCCTGGTTCTGCCAGCTATTGGTGAAGGAGATGCCGAACTTGACCGGCGTGAGGGCGATGCCACGACGGAAGGTGCCTCCGCGGGCATTCTCCCTGATATTCTCGGCGCGGATTTCGGCGCGTCGGGCCTGGTAGTCGCTGGATTCCTCGAGCTTGGCGATGATCTCGGCCGAGAGGTCAGCCTCCACCGTCTGGTGATAGGGCGTGAGATCGCGGCCGGGCCCGCCATAGAAATTGAGCTTGCGGATCTCGAGCGGGTCCTTGCCGGTGGCATAGGCCACTTCCTCGATCAGGCGCTCGGCGCCGATCACGCCCTGCGGTCCGCCGAAACCGCGGAAGGCGGTATTGGAGACGGTGTGGGTGCGCCAGGGCTGGGCGTTGAGGCGCACGGCCGGATAGAAATAGGCGTTGTCGGCGTGGAACAGCGCGCGGTCGGTCACCGGGCCGGAGAGGTCGGCCGAGAAGCCGCAGCGGGCGGCGAACAGGATGTCGACGGCCAGGATGTGGCCTTCGTCGTCGAAGCCGACTTCGTAGTCGATCACGAAATCGTGGCGCTTGCCGGTGGCGACCATGTCGTCGTCGCGGTCGGGCCTGAGCTTGACCGCCTGGCCGGTGCGCTGTGCCGCCAGGGCGGCGATGGCGGCGAAGATGTTGCCCTGGGTCTCCTTGCCGCCGAAGCCGCCGCCCATGCGGCGGATCTCGCAGGTGATGGCGTTGCTCGGCACGCCAAGCACATGCGCCACCGCGTGCTGGATCTCGCTGGGATGCTGGGTGGAGGAATAAAGGGTTACGTCACCGTCCTCGCCCGGCACGGCGAGGGCGATGTGGCTTTCCAGATAGAAATGCTCCTGGCCGCCGAGATTCATCGAGCCCTTGATGCGCCGGGGTGCGGCGGTCATCGCCGCATCGAGATCGCCGCGGTTGAGGCTCATCGGTTCGGCGACGAGATCCTTTCCGTCCTTGCGGGCGGTGGCGATGTCGAGAATCGCCGGCAGCTCCTCATAGGTGATCTTGGCCTTGGCCGCAGCCAGGCGCGCCTCGTTGCGGGTACGGGCGATCACGGCGAAGATCGGCTGGCCGTAGAACATCACCTTGCCCTCGGCGAAAACCGGGTCGTCGTGATGGTTGGAGGGGCTGATATCGTTGACGCCGGGAATGTCGGCCGCCGTGAGCACCAACTCGACGCCGGGGCTGTCCTTCACCGCCGAGAGGTCGATCTCCTTGATCAGGCCATGGGCGCAGTGCGACAGGCCGAGGGCGGCGTGCAGCAGGCCGGCTGGTTCGGGCATGTCGTCGATATAGAGGGCCTCGCCGGCCACGTGCTTGTGGCCGGAATCGTGGCGGATGGATTGATAGACGCCGCCGGAGACCTGGTCGCGATTGGCTGCGAAGACGGGCTTATGCATGGGCGTCACTCCGGAGGATGCCGGCAACCCGGTGAACGGAGCCGGTGGCCGTCTCGGCCTGGAAACGGCGGATCAGATTGGCAGCCACCGTCGAGCGGTAGCGCGCACTGGCGCGCCAGTCGTCGAGCGGCTTGAAATCGCTGGCCAAAGCGAGGGCTGCGGCCTCGGCGGCTTCGGCATTGAACGCCCGGCCGGCAAGGGCCGCCTCCGCGGCGGCGGCGCGCTTGGGCGTGGCAGCCATGCCGCCGAAGGCCAGCACGGCATTCGTAGTGAGGCCCGCCCCATCCCGCTCGAGGCGGAAGGCGGCGCACACGGCCGAGATGTCCTCGTCGAAGCGCTTGGAGATCTTGGAGACGTGGAACAGCGTGCCCGGCTTCGGCTTGGGCACGATCAGGGCCTCGACGAAATCGCCCGGCTGGCGGTCCTGCTTCTTGTAGGCGATGAAGAACTGTTCCAGCGACACGATGCGCCGCTCGCCGCCGCGCCGCAGGATCACGCTGGCGCCGAGGGCGATCAGCACCGGCGGGGAATCGCCGATGGGCGAGCCATTGGCGACATTGCCGCCGATGGTGCCGGCATTGCGCACCTGCTCGGAGCCGAAGCGGCGGATGAGCTCGTCGATCTGCGGGTCGAGAGCGCCGAGCGCGGCGCGCGCGTCGCTGACCGAGACCAGGGCGCCGATGACGAGATGGTCGCCCTTGTCCTCGATGCGGTCGAGTTCGCCGACGCGGCCGAGGGTGATCACGGTGGCCGGACGCATCAGCATCTTGGTGATCCACAGGCCGACATCGGTAGCACCCGCCACCAGGGTGGCGTCGGGATGAGCGGCCGTGAGTTCGGCGAGCTGATCCGCGGTGGCGGGGGCGAACAGCTTGCGGCTGCCCTCGGAAATCTCGATGACCTCCTGGTCGGCGAGGCCGGCCAGCTTGCGGGCGATCTCGGCGCGACCGACATTCAGGGAATCGGAGCTGGACGCCTCGATCTCGTAGGCCCGGTCGAGCGCCGAGATGATCGGGCCATAGCCGGTGCAGCGGCACAGATTGCCGGCGAGGGCCTCCTCGATGCGATCGCGCGAGGGGGGCTCGGCGGTGCCCAGCCATAGGGCGGTCAAAGACATCACGATGCCGGGCGTGCAGAAGCCGCATTGCGAGCCGTGCAGCTCCACCATGGCCTGCTGGACGGGATGCAGGCCGCCGCTTGCCTTCTTCAAATGCTCGACGGTGACGATGTGGCAGGCATCGAGGGTTGCCAGGAAGCGGATGCAGGCATTGATGGCTTCATAGCGCAGCTCGCCGTCACGAAGCCGGCCGATCAGCACGGTGCAGGCGCCGCAGTCGCCCTCGGCGCAGCCTTCCTTGGTGCCGACGAGCCGGCGCTCGTTGCGCAGCCAGTCCAGCAGCGTCAGCGTGGGGTCGAAGCCCTCCAGCGAGAACTGGCGATCGTTGAGTAGGAATCTTACGGTCCGGCGCATGATCATCCGTGTGGTTTGGCGAGGTCTGTCTACCGGTTTCCCGGCTTGCCGACCCTGCAGCATAATCGATGAAGGCACTGAAGCGAGCCAGGCAAGAAGCATGCCCGGCCCCGAACATACCAACGCATGCCCGGCGACTGGCGACCCGAGGACGGGTGCACGGCGGCGAACATGCCAAGGAACTGGAACCGGGGCTGGAGCCCGGCCGATCCGCAACGGGATCGGAATGTGATTGGGGGATGTCGATCCGGCCTCCCTGCGCCGGCGCCTCCTCCCAAGGTCTCCTAGAGCAAAGCGCGTTCACACACGAACGCTTGTTTGCTCTAACTCTTTGTTCCGACGCGTCTTTGCGATTCTCAGTGATTCCGAGAAATCACAAAACGCTTTAGTCAGGCTCGTTTGTGGCCTCTTTGTAGCACTTATAATTTCCCGTGGGGCGTCACAGCGGTAGATATGCCTCGCATGAAGGACTTCCCAATAAAATGTGACAATCGCCCGAAGACGATATGGTTATGATGTCTGGCATGATCGGTGAGCCATGCCGTGGGATCCTGGTGTATTTGCAGGATCCTGGTTCGTGCCCGCATTGAAGGCACGGCCTCTTCACCAGAACAAAGCACTTTAGTCGTGCGCCCCTCGCGCCAGCCAGAAGGAAGTGACGTTGTGACGACGAAGGATCTCTCGCGGGCGGATAAGGCCCTGCGCGGCCGCCTGCTCTGGTTCGTGGAGCGTCCCGAAGAGCATGGCGAGAGCGCCGTGCGCTATGTCGAGGACGGGCTGCTGGTCCTGGCCGGCGGCAAGATCCTGGCGGCCGGCGAGACCTCCGTTCTGCGCCCCCAGCTTCCCGCCGCCACCGTGATCCATGATCATTCGGGCCGCCTGATCACGCCCGGTTTCATCGATCCGCATATCCATCTGCCGCAGACCCAGGTGGTGGCGTCGTGGGCGGCCCAACTGCTCGACTGGCTCAACACTTATACCTTCGTCGAGGAACAGAAATATGGCGATCCGGCCCATGCGGCCCGCGGCGCAGCCTTCTTCTTCGACGAATTGCTTTCCAACGGCACCACCACGGCCGTGGCCTTCTGCTCGGTGCATTCGGCCTCGGCCGAGGCCTTCTTTGCCGAATCCGAGCGGCGCAACACCCGCATGGCCGCCGGCAAGGTGATGATGGATCGCTATGCGCCCGACGCGCTCACCGACACCGCTCAATCCGGCTATGACGACAGCAAGGCCCTGATCGGGCGCTGGCATGGCCGCGGCCGTCAGCTCTATGCGATCGCGCCGCGCTTTGCCATCACCTCGACGCCCGCACAGCTCGAAGCCGCCGCAACCCTGTCGCGCGAGCATCCGGACTGCCTGGTCGAGACCCATATTTCGGAAAATCTGGAAGAAGTCGCCACTGCCAAGCGGCTCTATCCCGAATGCGCCGACTATACCGCGATCTATGAGAAATACGGGCTGCTCGGCAGCAAATCGCTGATGGGGCATTCGATCCATCTGTCCGAGAGCGAGCGCCAGCGTTATGCGGATGCCGATGCGGTCGCCGTGTTCTGCCCGACCTCCAACCTCTTTCTCGGTTCGGGGCTGTTCGATTGGAAGGCGATGCGCGATCCCAACAGGCCGGTGCGCATCGGCGTTGCCACCGATATTGGCGGCGGCACCTCCTATTCCATGCTGCAGACCATGAACGAGGCCTATAAGGTGCTGCAATTGCAGGGCCAGCGCCTGGATTCGCTGGCGCTGTTCCACGCCATGACCCGCGGCAACGCCATCGCCATCGGCCTTGAGCATCTGATCGGCAGTTTCGAACCGGGTCTTGAATGCGATGCCGTGGTGCTCGACGCCAGAGCGACTCCCGCCATGGCGCATCGCATGGAGACGGTGACTACCCTGGCCGAGGAGCTCTTCGTGCTGGTCACGCTGGGCGACGACCGCGCCGTCGAGGAGACCTATGTGATGGGCGAGCCGAAGAAGCCGCGCAAGCGCGGCTGAGGCTTATTTTAGGGATGTGCGGACTTCCGGTTCGCCTCCCTCTCCTCCAGAAGGTTCTGCGCCCCCGGCCTGGTAACAGCCCGCCATCGCGATGCGAGAGGCGGGTTTTTTCTTGCCATGTCGGCGCGTGGACGCGCGTGTTCGCCGCCGGACTGTGCAGGCTGCCGCTTATTCAGACAGTATTGCCGGCAACGATGGTCAGGCGGAGTCAGTACAGGTAAAATATCGGTGCTCATTGCATGGATGCTGATTGACTTGCATCTTTCGAGCGCTCTGACTTGCAGGATGCGGCGCCAAGATTCGGCTCAGCAATGACGCATGGAATGCCGCCGGACATTACCATGCGTCAGGTTGTAACCTCCGGCGGACGAGCGCGGGAGAGGGGATAATGGAGATCAAAGGGGCATCGCCCGACCTCTACAACGAGGATCTGGCCCCGGCGAAAATTCGCAATTGGGGGCCGTTCAGCATCTTCAACGTCTGGACCTCAGACGTGCACAGCCTGTGGGGCTATTATCTCGCCGCGAGCCTGTTCCTGTTCTGCGGCGGCTTCGTCAATTTCATCGTGGCCATCGGCATCGGCTCGCTGGTCATCTATGCGCTGATGAATCTGGTGGGTTATGCCGGCGTGAAGACCGGCGTGCCCTATCCGGTGCTCGCCCGCGCCTCCTTCGGCATCTGGGGCGCCAACCTGCCGGCCTTGGTACGGGCCGTGGTCGCCTGTTTCTGGTATGGTGCCCAGACGTCGGCCGCTTCAGGCGCCATCGTGGCGCTGCTGATCCGCTCCGACAGTTTCGCCCAGTTCCATCGCGACGTGCATTTTCTCGGCCATTCCGGGCTCGAAGTGATCTGTTTCGTGGTGATCTGGGCCCTGCAGCTGCTGATCATCCAGAAGGGCATGGAGACGGTGCGGCGCTTCCAGGACTGGGCCGGCCCAGCGGTGTGGGTGATGATGCTGATCCTGGCGATCTATCTGTGCGTCAAATCCGGCAAGTTCGCCTTTTCCAGCGATATTCCGCTCGATGTCCTTCTCGACAAGACCAAGGATGCCGGGGTGCCCGGCACGCCCGGCTCCTGGACCTCGCTGTTCGCGGTTGCCGCGATATGGGTGACCTATTTCTCGGCACTCTACCTGAATTTCTGCGACTTCAGTCGCTATGCGCCCGACAAATCGGCGGTGCGCACCGGCAATCTCTGGGGCCTGCCGGTCAATCTGGTGCTGTTCTCCATGGTGGCCGGCGTCACCACCATCGCCGCCTACGACGTCTATGGCGAGGTGCTGCTGCATCCCGACCAGATCTCGGCCAAGTTCGACAGCTGGTTCCTGGCCCTCCTTGCCGCGCTGACCTTCGCAGTGGCGACGCTGGGTATCAATGTCGTGGCCAATTTCGTCTCGCCGGCCTTCGATTTCGCCAATGTCTTCCCGCGCGCCATCGACTTCAAGAAGGGCGGCTACATCGCGGCCTTCATTGCTCTGGTGCTCTATCCCTTCGCGCCTTGGGAAGGCAGCGCCGCCAGCTTCGTCGGCATCATCGGCGCCACCATGGGGCCGATCCTCGGGGTGATGCTGGTCGACTATTATCTCATCCGCAAGGGTGAGATCGACGTCGAGGCGCTCTATCGCGAGGATGGCGAGTTCCGCTTCCAGGGCGGCTGGCATGTCAACGCCCTGATCGCCGCCGGCATCGGCGCACTGTTCTCCTCCATCCTGCCCAACCTGACCAATTGGCTGCCGGCCTGGTGGGGTATCTATGGCTGGTTCTTCGGCGTCGCCATCGCGGGCATCATCTACTACGCACTGCGCTCGCTTGCGCCGGGCGTGAAGGTGTCGGGCGCGAAGGCCTGAGCGGCAGCGGTAAGGCAAAGGGGGCTTTCGCCCCCTTTGCCGGTCAGAACGAATTGCGGGCGTCGCTTCTGGGATCGCCGTCGATTTTATGCGCCTCGTAGAGATCGGAACGGGCGGTTCGCCGCCATGGCCGCGCGGGATGGTCTCGATCCGTCGTGATGTCGGTAACGGCGATGGCCGGTGTGCCATCTGCCGGGCATTGGGCGTTCCACCGGCCGTCCGGTGCAGCTATTCCGGAGGGGACCATCACGCTCTGCGGCGCATGGGCGGCGTAGCTGACCCAATAGGCATTGCTGGCCGCGTGTCCCAAGGCCTCTGCCGCGAAAGGCGGCGCGGCCGACGGGCTCTCGCCCGTTGTCGAGAACAGGACGCAATCGACATCGAGCCTTTCATAGTCGGTGAATATCTCGGGATAATGCGCCTCCATGCCGAGCGCACAGCCGAAACGCAGATCGTCGACCTCGAAGGTCACCGGCTGCTTGCCCGGCGAATAAATGAAGGAGATCTTGGTGTTCGAGAGCATGCGCTCGTCATAGCGGGTGACGAGATCTCCGCGATTGGAGACGACATAGAGGCTGTTATGCGGCCGGTGCGGTGGGGTCAGGCGATGGACCGCCCCGAACACCGTCCATAGCCCGAGCGCCCGCGCGAGCGTGCTGATCGCGTCGAGTTCCTCGCCGAGAACCGCCCAATCGAATCGGGTCCAGTCTGAGGGGCCAACGTCGCGCGGACCACTCGCAGACATGATGCGCTTGTTGGGAGAGCAGGTCGCACCCTCCGGGAAATGGATCAGTCGCGCGCCGGCCCTGTGGGCGTCGCACATCAGCTGTCGCATTTCCATGCCGCTGGTGCGAAGTGCGGAGCTGTCGCGAGGATCGTTGAAGAGCGAGGATTGCACCACCGCCAGCCGCACCGATTGGGTGTCGGCGTGGCGCGGTTGTGCCTCACGAACATGTCTGAGCGCCGCGGTGTAGGACTCGCCCGTCTTGGCCGCGCGCGCACGGACACGGCGCTTGAGATTGCCATTCTGCGTCATTGTCAGGCCTTTCACGCCCCGGACGCAAGTTCCCCAGCAACCACGCCCGAAACGATCGGACCAGGACGACGACCCGAGACGGAAGTCCCTTTGCCTCCGTTTAAGGCCATGCTGGGGAAGGCCTTGGGAGGTTGGGCGTGGGCCACGCCTGGGTAAAAATGTCGGTCCTGCACCGGTTCGTCAAGGGGCTGCGGACTTGTGCAACCCTGCCGCGGTACCCTCCTCAGTCCGTACCACCCAGGGAGTTGCCTGGCACGAAGCCCCCTATCCCGCGTTCCGAGATCTGGAGGAGAATGCGAACGAGATGCTGGGGACCTGCCGCTGGTCTTTCTTCGTCAAGGCCAGGGAATAATTGCCTATTCCCACAGTAATTCATTCCCGGGATGCAGATTGTGTCGAATTTTTTTCAGTAGGTATGAAAATGCCGCGTATTAATTTATATTATTGTCAAATAATACTTCTTGAAGAACATTATGGTGACCATATAGACTGCTTCATATACTGCGCAGATCATTCGGGGCGGGCAATGAACTGGAATGGCGCTTTTCCCTTCGATAGCCACGACATGTCGGTGCTCTACACCAGGGAGGTCGCGCGGTACGAGGAGCAGCGCCAGCGCGATGCTCAGGCCGCGGCGGCCAATGCGGCCCTCGACATTTATGCCGGCATCGATGGTACCGGCCCCTATTCCGACCGGGCCTATGAGGCGGAGTTCCGCAACAGTTTCGTGCAGCGCCTTTATCGGAGCTGGGGCAACGAGGCCCGATATTACCGGCGTGGCCCGAGCCGCGACGGTGTCTCGACGCCGGCCCTGGGCATCGGTGCCTATCGCTCCGTGCGGGAGCGCTATCGGCACAAGGCGTCCGGGCCCAAACGCATTTTCTTAGCCGGCTATAGCCGGGGTGGTGCGGCCGTGGTCTATGCCGCCTCCCTGCTCGCGCTGGAGGGCCTTCCCGTCGATGGCCTCTTCCTGTTCGATGCCGTCGACAGGCAGCCCTTCAATTCACCGCTCTTCATTCCGCCCAATGTCCGGGTGTGCTTCCATGCCCGCCGTGATCCGAAGACGGGGTCGCGGCTGCTGTTCGGCAGCTATGCGACGCGGCGCACGCCGGGTGCCTCGACCATCTACAAGCAGCAATATTTCTTCTGCACCCATGGCGGTATGGGCGGCACGCCCTGGGGTGTCGCCGATCCCGACGGCTATATCAACGAATCCAATGATTACCGGCCGCCCGGTGCCGGTGGTGCACAGCGTCCTTCCGCTTCGCCCGTAGATCGTCTGGCCGGCGACCGGACGACGCGCGAAATCCTGAAATATACCGGGCCGGGGGCCAATGGCGCCCTGGAAGCCTATGACGCCTACAGGCATTTCAGCCGGACGAAGGTCACCCTGGCCCAGGAACAGGCCGAGTCAGCGCGGGTGTGGATCTGGATGTCGACGGCCCTGAAGGTCTTGCGCCGGGAACTGGCCGCCATCCCCGTTTCCTGAGCAGCGGAAGTTCATTGGCGGCCCGGCTGCGCGCGCCAATCTGCAAGGAAGCGGCGCGCAAAGGCTAGGAAGCGGGCCAGCACCGGGCTCGGCTCGCGCTGATAGACCATGCTGACGTCAGCGCTGGGGGCGGGCGGCACCAGGTCGCGATAAATCACCTCGGGCCGCGACAGGGCGCTGACGCTGCGGGGGGCGAGGGCGACGCCGAAGCCGGCCGCCACCAGGCTGGTCAGCGAATAGGATTCGATCACCTGCTGGCTGATGCGCGGGATGAAGCCTGCCTCCACACAGCATTGACGCAGATAGACCGCAAAGCTGGAATCACGCAGGCGCAGGAAGACATGTTCGTCCTCATGGAGCTCGGCCAGAGCGATGGCGCCGCACTCGGCGAGGCGGTGGCCTGATGGCAGGAAGACGCCGACGGGCTCGCGCCAGGCGGTTTCGTGCACCAGTTCGGCATCCTCGGGTGGCATGCGCAGGAAGCTGATGTCGACGGCCCGGGTCGCGAGCGCGTTGAGCTGGGCCTCGGGTGCCATTTCATGCAGGCCGATCACCACGCCCGGAAAGCGGCGTCGATATTCCGCCATCAGGGCGGCGAGCGGACCGAGCAGCATGGAGCCGGTCGCTGCCACGTTGAGTGCGCCCGTCATGCCCTGGCCGATCGCCTTGACCTGCGTCGCCGCCAGTTCGGCACTGGCGATGATGCTGCGGGCATGGGCGAGGAAGGCCGTGCCGGCTTCGGTCAGCTCCACCTTGCGGCTGGTGCGCAGGAACAGCACCGCGCCGAGCTCGTGCTCAAGGTCGCGGATCTGCTGGCTCAGTGGCGGCTGCGAGATGTGCAGGCGCTGTGCCGCGGCCGTGAAGCTGAGCTCCTCCGCCAGGGCGATGAAGTAGCGCAGATGGCGCAATTCCATGGCAGTCCAGCATCCATATGTTTGAGATATTGATTATACCGAACCATATATTGGACTAATAGCCCTTCCCCTGCAATCTTCAGGCAGCAATGGGCGGGAAACACCGCTCCGTCGAAGAATTCAACCACGCCCTGGATTCGATCCCATCGGTTGTCTGCAAGGCGTGATTTTCAAAAGACAGACGCAATTCCGATCCGCGGATCGAAGAATGCTTGAGGAGAAACGCTCATGGCCCGCATGACCGCGGCGGAAGCTGCTGTGCACATCATGGAAAAGGAAGGTGCGACCTGCGCTTTCGGCGTTCCGGGTGCTGCGATCAACCCGCTCTATGCCGCGCTGCGCCCGCGCAACCAGATCAAGCACGTACTGGCCCGCCATGTCGAGGCCGCTTCCCACATGGCCGAGGGCTATACGCGCGCCAAGGCCGGCAATATCGGCATCTGCATCGGCACGTCCGGCCCGGCCGGCACCGACATGATCACCGGCCTCTATTCGGCGTCGGCCGATTCCATTCCGATCCTGTGCATCACCGGCCAGGCGCCGCGCGCCCGCCTGCACAAGGAGGATTTCCAGGCCGTCGACATCGCCGCGATCGCCAAGCCGCTCACCAAGATGGCCGTGACCGTGATGGAGCCGGCCCAGGTTCCCGGCACCTTCCAGCAGGCCTTCCACCTGATGCGCTCGGGCCGTCCCGGTCCGGTGCTGATCGACCTGCCCTTCGACGTGCAGACCGCCGAGATCGAGTTCGACCCGGAAACCTATGAGCCCCTGCCGGTCTACCGGCCCAAGGCGACCCGCGCCCAGATCGACAAGGCCATCGCGCTCCTGCAGGACGCCGAGCGCCCGTTGATCGTGGCTGGTGGCGGCATCATCAATGCCGATGCCTCCGACAAGCTCGTCACCTTCGCCGAACTGACCGGCGTGCCGGTGATCCCGACCCTGATGGGCTGGGGCACGATCCCGGACGATCATCCGCTGATGGTGGGCATGGCCGGCCTGCAGACCAGCCACCGCTATGGCAATGCCACGCTGCTCGCCTCCGACTTCGTGCTCGGCATCGGCAATCGCTGGGCCAACCGCCACACCGGCACGGTCGAGGTCTACACCCAGGGCCGCAAATTCGTGCATGTCGACATCGAGCCGACCCAGATCGGCCGCGTCTTCGCGCCCGACTACGGCATCGCCTCGGATGCGGGCCTTGCACTCGACGTCTTCATCGAGGCCGCTAGGGAACTCAAGGCGCAGGGCAAGCTCAAGGATCGCTCCGCCTGGCTGGAGGAGTGCCGCGAGCGCAAGAAGACCCTGCTCCGCCGCACCCATTTCACCGAGACGCCGATCAAGCCGCAGCGCGTCTATGAGGAGATGAACAAGGCTTTCGGCCGCGACACCACCTATGTCTCGACCATCGGCCTGTCGCAGATCGCCGCCGCCCAGTTCCTGCATGTCTACAAGCCCAGGGGCTGGATCAATTGCGGCCAGGCCGGCCCGCTCGGCTGGACCCTGCCGGCCGCCCTCGGCGTCTGCGCCGCCGATCGCAGCGCCTCGGTGGTGGCGATCTCGGGCGACTACGACTTCCAGTTCATGATCGAGGAACTGGCGGTGGGCGCCCAATTCAACCTGCCCTATGTGCATGTCCTGGTGAACAACGCCTATCTCGGCCTGATCCGCCAGTCGCAGCGCGGCTTCAACATGGACTTCCAGGTCCAGCTCTCCTTCGAGAACATCAACACGCCGGAGCTGGGCGTCTACGGTGTCGACCATGTCAAGGTGGCCGAGGGCCTGGGCTGCCGCGCCATCCGCGTCACCGATCCCGAGAAGCTGCATGAAGGCTTCGTGGAGGCCAAGCGCCTGGCAGCCGAACTGCGCGTGCCGGTGGTGGTCGAGGTCATCCTCGAGCGCGTCACCAACGTCGCCATGGGCATTGATCTCGACAAGGTCACGGAGTTCGAGGACCTCGCCCTCGATGCCAAGGACGCGCCGACCGCGATCGCGCTCCTGGATTGAGCATTTGATCGGTTTTCACCCTCCCCTCGATGGGGAGGGTAAAAGAGGGCCATAGAATATGCCTAAATTTGCCGCCAACCTGACCATGCTGTTCAACGAAGTGCCGTTCATGGAGCGCTTCGCGGCAGCCGCCCGCAACGGCTTTGCGGGCGTGGA
>NZ_JAXOUF010000026.1:0-70064 GCF_034424805.1 Labrys sedimenti | reverse complement strand
GGGTGGAGCAGCCCGGTAGCTCGTCAGGCTCATAACCTGAAGGCCGCAGGTTCAAATCCTGCCCCCGCAACCAAGTCTGTCATAAGTCGCTCGCCATCTGGGTCTAATCGCCCCGGTGGCGTTTTGCGTTTGAAGCTTGAAATCGATGAGCACAATTCGCAAATGCTCCAAGATCGGCCTTCGGGGCTATTCTGCTTCTACCGCGCGGCGGTCCACCTTGCGACGGCGGCGCTCCGTATAGGTCTGCATCGCCTCCTTTCGGAAGCGACCTGGCGAGACACCGGTCGCGCGGCTGAACGCATTGCTGAATGCACTTTCGGAGCGATATCCTAGGGACCAGGCAATATTGGCGACGGAACGATCCGTCTCGCCTAATTCTCTTTCCGCCAGGCGCATCCGCCAATTGAGTACATAGGTCAAAGGCGGGACACCAACGACGTCGCGAAAGTGCACCGCGAACGATGTGCGCGACATTCCGGTCAGCTTCGCCAACTCCTCTAGATTCCATGCATGCGATGGTTTCGCGTGGATTCCTCGTAGCGCGATCGAGATGCGTCTGTCGTCGAGTGCGGTGAGCCAACCGGATCCTTCTGATTTGGTCGACGCGATGTGGAGCCGCAGAGCTTCGACGAATAGCAACTTTGCTAAGTGCGTGATCGCGGTTGTTGAACCAGCGCGCTTGCGCTGCGTCTCCTCGGCCAATTCCGTAAGGAGCCAGCGCAGCTTCGCGGCCTCTCCTCTCTGACCAGTAACATGAACCAAAGGAGGGAGACCTTCTCGCAAGAAGCCGCAACGTTGCTCATCAACCTCCAGCAGCCCGCCGATCATCTGGAAATCGGAGCCTTCCCCAATGCGCAAGTTGCCCTCTGGATCCCGTTCGAGCGGAGCAGAACCCGCGTTCGTAAGCCATTGCGTGGCGCTTGCCAGGGTGACCCCTGGCGCCGCATTCGTGATTACGATGTCACCTGCCTCGAGCCGCACCGGGGCCGCTGAGCCAACTCCGGTCCACAACCAGCACATTCCTCTCACGACGGCGAGAAACTTCACCGCATCCGAACGGTGGAATTTGCGCGCCCAATCACCCCCCGCAGCAAGTGAGCCGGTGAGAACGCATCGAGCGTCGGCGAGATCGAGGACATCTGAGAGCGGGTCAGTGTGCATCGCTGTACTATCTCGCATAAACATTGCACGATCAAGCATTCATCATTCCAGATGGGCGCTCCATAAAGTCGCAAACCTCGCGGAAAAAGGAGTCCCACATGCCCCTTGATCACTTCATCACGCTCGGCCGTTCTGGCTTACGCGTAAGCCCGCTGTGCCTTGGCGCCATGACATTCGGGGAAGACTTCGGCTGGGGTGCGAGCGAAGAGAACTCGCATGCGATGCTGTCCGCGTATCTTGAGCGCGGCGGGAACTTCGTCGACACAGCAAATATATACACAGGCGGCCATTCCGAGAAGATCATCGGAGATTATCTACAGCAAGGAAATGTTCGCCGTGATGGGATCGTGCTTAGTACGAAGTTCTACTGCAGCCTGTTTCCCGGGGACCCGAACGGCGGCGGTGCTGGGCGCAAGGCGCTCTTGCAACAGTGCGAAGCGTCGCTGAAGCGGCTCCAGACTGACTTCATCGATATTTACTGGCTACACAACTGGGATCAGACAGCTCCTGTCGAAGAGACTTTGCGAGGCCTCGATGATCTCGTTACGGCGGGTAAAATCCGATATGTCGGCTTCTCTGATACCCCCGCCTGGAAGACTGCTGAAGCACAAACTATCGCCTATTTCCGGGGGTGGGCGCCGATCATCGCGCTGCAGCTCGAATACTCGTTGCTGGAACGGACCAGCGAAGGTGAGCTTTTCCCAATGGCCCAGGCGTTAGGAATGGGCCTCATGCCCTGGTCGCCGCTGAAGAGTGGGTTCCTGACCGGCAAGTTCAAGCGGGGCTGCAGCGAGAACGTCGATACGAAGCGTACCAACTTGGTGGGCCTTCCGAGCGAAACCGATTACGACATTATCGAAGCGGTCGCGGCCGTCGCATCGGAGCTGGGAGTGAGCTCGGCGTCGGTCGCGCTGGCCTGGGTTCGCTCGAGGGCGGGTGTGAGTTCTACGCTCGTGGGCGCCAGGCGTGTCGATCAACTCCTGGCAAACCTCAACTCCCTCGACCTCAATTTGTCGCCCGAGCAGATCAAGAAGCTTGATGATACCTCCAAGCCGAAACTGAATTTCCCGGCTGAGAATAACAAAACACTAGCGCCGATGATCGGCTTTCCGGGTACGACCGTGGACGGACTAACGGTGCCCTCAGCATCGCGCCTCTCGGCCTAACTAACGCTCAAGGACTTGCCTTCTGCTCAGGCTGCCATCCAACTCGCAGCGGATGGGATTGGTCAGCACCCCTAATCACTGAGGTCAACCCATTCATACGGCGCCGCGCCGTATGTCATCTATGCGCTTCACGGAACGTCGGATCGGGCGTTCGCTGCCATAGCCCGCTGAAGATGAACGATCGCTCATATTTTATGAACCAACAAGCATTCAGCGTTCCGCTCCAGTCGACTATTCCATCTCCACGAAAACGGAGATACTGCAATGAACACAGCACAGGCACCGATCCGTTCAGGATTTAGCCGCGCTTCCACGACCATTGACGTCATTAAGGGTGTCGACCTCGTCGGCAAGGTGGCGATCGTCACGGGCGGTTACTCAGGTCTCGGGCTTGAAACAGCGCGCACCCTCGCCTCAGCAGGCGCGCGGATCATCGTGCCGGCACGTGACGTCGAGCGTGCGCGAGAGGCCATCGCCAAAGTTGGCGGTGGCATGGAGGTACAATCGGTGGACCTCACCGATCCTCGCTCCATCGATGATTTCGCACGCGACTTCGTTGAATCGGGTCTTGCGCTCCACATGCTCATCAACAATGCCGGGATCATGGCGCTCCCGGAGCTGAAGCGGGATGCGCATGGCAATGAGCTCCAGTTTTCAACCAACCATCTTGGTCATTTTCGACTGACCCTGCGGCTGTGGCCGGCGCTTCAGCGGGCTGGCGGCGCGCGCGTCGTGTCGGTGTCGTCGGCCGGGCATCGTTTTTCTCGGGTGGTGTTCGAGGACATTAATTTCCAGCGCCGCGACTATGAGCCTTTCAAGGCCTATGGTCAGTCGAAGACGGCCAACATCCTCTTCGCGGTCGCCCTCGACCGGCGAGGCAAGGGAGAGGGCATCCGCGCGTTCGCGCTTCATCCCGGCGGAATCGCGGGAACAAATCTCGGTACGCACGTCGGTGTGGAAATGTTGAAAAAGACCGGGTTCGTCGACCAGAATGATCGGCCGATCCTCGATCTTAGTCGCGACCTGAAATCAGTGCCACAGGGTGCGGCGACCCATGTCTGGTGCGCGGTTAGTCCGCAGCTTGACGGCAAAGGTGGTGTGTACTGCGCCGATTCCGACATCACGCCCGTGCTGCCGGAGGGCGATGCCGTCAATCTGGGCAGCGAAGATCGGGCCAATCGCCTGACCGGCGTTGAAGCCTATGCGATCGATCCGGATGCGGCCGAAGAGCTTTGGCATACAAGTGAGATATTCACCAATGTCGCCATCCAAAGCTAACTTTGACGTGGGCGCTTCCATCAATCACCTACATCGTAATGCCTCGCGGGAAATCGCGGTTTCCAGCACTGTAGCGTGCCATGGCGTATACCTTAGTTGCGCTCCCCCGCAACCAATTCTGTCATAAATCAATTACCGTCCTGATTTGAACATCAGGGCGGTTTTTGCGTTTAGGGTCTACAATTTAAGCGGCTGCATCTGCGTGTTAAGTGATACCTTTCACAAGCTTGACGAGTTCAAGATGGTTCAGGCGGCCCCCGGCCCGTGCCGCGTAGTCTTTGGCGCCAGGCTGAGAAGGAGCAAGGTCAATGGTGCTTGAAGACCTGCGTGCACGAACGGATGGCAGGGCTTTACCGGTCCGATCTGGAAACGATGTTCGCGTATTCTGATGGCAGGCTTTTCGACAGGCCGGACAGCGCCATCCGCTGGGAGCGAGGAGAGTTCACGATGGAGCGCCGTGTGTATATCTATATCCGCATGGAATTGGATCGCTTGGAAATACATAGCGATGAGATTGAGGAACTGCATCGGGCGCGGGCAGAGCAGTAACGGCCAGTCCGACTATCAACCTCGCTGGCGCATCTGCCATCTCAAGGGACGATCCTCGTCGACCTACCTCAACCCGTATAGAATGTTTGCCACCGTGGCGTTCAGCTTGGCGGTTGGTTTTGTCGCCGTCTCGCGGGCGCAGTTCAAGGGTCGCTGTCAATACTCCGATCTGGGCGAGGACCGCTCCGGCTCGCTTCCGCTCCATTTGTGCATGGAGGCGGTGCGTTTGAAAGCATGAGCCCTTTTCGGGTGATCGGCTTGGAGAACATGGCAGCCGGCGAGGGGGAGGACGGTATTCTGCGCGCGATACACCGCGGGATCTCACCCTCGATCTTTTTCTCCCCAGAGCCCGAATTGGTTTTATCCAGCACGAAGCTCTTGACCATGCTTCCGGCGCCTAGCGGTCGCTGTCGAGCTCGTAGACATGCCTTTCGAAGCGCAGCACCAGGCTGTGCATGTGGTGGCGCGCCGCTTCGAACGCTTGCGAGCCGGCTCTTACGGCTCTGTCGGCCTCATAGGCCTGCCTGGACGCGAAGCCGCAATCCCAGCGAACGTCGGGTCCGTCGCCTTCGCGCTTGACCAGTATACGCCCGGGATCAAGCCCCAAGGTGCAGCGGATGGCGCTCGCCTTGCGGCGCTGCTCCAAAACCGCGCCAGCCTGGCCTTCCTTGGCATAATAGTTGGTCGTTTCAACGATCATTTTCCCCTCCTTGCATCGGCTGTGCCTCGTTCCGCGACCTCAGCGGTTCATTCCGCTTGACGGTTCGGTATCATGATCATAATGTGTGATCACACATACAGATCGCGAAATTAACGCCATGCTTTCGCGTTGACAAGAATAAGGTGGGAAGCCGTGCCGACGATCAAGTCTATCGAAACGCTGGTGGTCCAGCTGCCGACGCGACGGGAGCACAAATGGGCAGGCCTGACTGAAGTCATCGGTCGCTATGTCGTCGTCAGGATGACCGATAGCGACGGTCGCGTCGGCTGGGGCGAGGCTCCTGCGCTCAAGGATTGGGGCGGGGAGTTTGGCCGGTATTTCGGCGAGTCGGCGCTGATCACACGCGCCGTCATCGATACATACCTTGCTCCGGCGGTGATCGGGCTGGAGCTCGGCAATTTCGCCGAGCTGCATGCCCGCATGGATGCGATCATTCGCGGCTATCCCTATTCGAAAGCGGCCGTCGAGTTTGCAGCCTATGACCTGACCGGGCGCTGGCTCGACGTTCCCGTCCACACGCTGCTCGGCGGCAAGGCGCGCAGCCACGTGCCCGTGACCCATTCGATCGGCCTGATCTCGATCGAGGAAGCCCGCGGCGAGGTGGCGAAGCTGGTCGGGGAAGGTATCAAGACCATCAAGGTCAAGATCGGTGTCGACCCGGCCCGTGATATCGCCATGGTGGATGCCATCCGTGAGGTTGCCGGAGACGCGGTCGAGATCTGTGTCGATGCCAATGAGGGCTACAAGACACCGGGCGAGGCGGTGCAGACCGTGCGCGGGATGGAAAAGAACCGGCTCAAATATGTCGAGCAACCGGTGATGGGCATCGAGCGCATCGCGGAGGTCGGCCGTCGCATCGATGCGCCCGTCATGGCGGATGAATCGGCCTGGAATGCCCATGATGCCATCCAGATCATCCAGCATGGCGGCATCCAGATCGTCTCGATCTACACCACCAAGGCCGGCGGTCTCTACAAGGCGATGGAAGTCGGTGCTGTATGCAGGGCTGCCGGCATCGTCTGCAACGTCAACGGTTCGATCGAGACCGGCATCGGCAATCTCGCCAATGTTCAATTGGCGGCCGCCTCGCCGGCGGTGACGCTATCCTGCGTCATCCCGGTGTCGACGCCCGCCGAAGCCCAGCACGGGCAGGTCGGCGGTATCTATTACAAGGACGACCTTCTCGTCGAGCCGATGCAACTGGTCGAGGGCGCGATCGTCGTGCCCTCCGGCCCCGGCATGGGCATCGAGGTCGATATGTCGAAAATCGAGAAATACCGCGTCCGGAACTGAGAGCGCATATCCAGCCGCGGAGAGAGGAACAATCATGCGGGCAGAAATCGTTGCAAAGCAGGTCAAGGCAATGGCGGAGCATGGGCTCGATGCCATCATCTCGTGCTCGCCTGAGAATTTCGCGTATCTGGCGGGATTTGTGGTGCCGTCACAGCCACTGATCCGGCACCGCCACGCTATGGCCATCGTCACCGCCGATGGCCGCACTGCCGTCTTCGGGGTCGATATGGAGGCTTCCACGATCAAGCGTCGCTTGCCCGAGGTGGCTTCGCGCATCTGGGCCGAATTTTCAGACGACCCGATGGCGGTGCTCGCCGGACAACTCGCCGAGCTGGGCCTTGCCAAGGCGCGCATCGGGCTGGAGATGGATTATCTGCCGGCCGGCGATTTCGCCCGCCTCGTTGCCGCCATGCCCGGTGTTCGCTTCGAGCCGGCCGAGGCCATCCTCGCTCGCCTGCGCCAGATCAAAACCGCGGACGAGATTGCACTCTTGCGTAGATTGTCGCGTATCGCCGATCAGGCGATCACCGATGCGCTCGCAGCGGTCGATGCCGGCGATACGGAGATGGATATCGCCGGACATCTGACCCGCAATGTCTATTCGCTCGGCGCCGAGCACTTCAAACTGTTGATCGTTGCCACCGGTGAGCGCAGTGTGCTGCCCAATGTCGGCCCATCCGACCGCGTTCTCAAGCAGGGCGATGTCTGCCGTGTCGAGATCTTTTCGGTCATCAACGGCTACCAGGCCGGCGTGTGCCGCACGGCCATCGTTGGCCAGGCACCGCCCATGGCCGACAAGATCTGGGCCCACCTGATCGAATGCAAATATGAGATCATGGCAAAGGTGAAGCCGGGCGCGAACTGCCGCGCGATCTATGACGCTTTCATCGCCAAGCTGGCGAAACTCGATCTGCCGCCGATCTCCTTCGTCGGCCATGGCATCGGCCTGCATCTGCACGAGGATCCCTATCTCGGCCTGACGCCGATCCTCGGCAAGCCGGGTAGCGACGCGCCGCTCGAAGAGAACATGGTGCTCGGCTTCGAACCGCTCTGCTACGACACCGGTCATGGGTTCGGGATGCAGAACAAGGACATGCTTCTGGTTACCGCGACGGGCTCGGAGCTTTTGTCTGACGTTGCCGACACCGACAAGCTCATCGTCTGCGGCACGGCAAAGCACGACAAGGTCAGGGCCGTCGCCTGACCGCAAGCAATGAAGAGAAGGTGCGGACCGGGATCTGGGTGAAGCCGAATGCGGACATTGATTGAAAATTTGAACTTTGCCTTCACCGTCGACCGCGATGACACGGTGTTGCGCAACGCCAGCGTGGTGATCGAGGACGACCGTGTCGCCGATATCGGTTCGGCCGCGGATGTCGCCAGGCGTCAGCAGGGCAAGAGCTTCGACAAGGTGATCGACGGTGCAATGCTGGGGATGTGCCCGGGTTTTGTCGATAGCCATGTACATCTGTCTGAGACATTGTCTCGCGCGGTTTTTCCGGACAACCTCAACACGCGCGCCTGGGTTTTCCATTGGGCCAAGCCCTTCTATGCCCATGTCACCGAGGAGGACGAATATTGGGGCGCGCTGCTCGGCATCACCGAGATGCTGCGCTGCGGTACCACTTGCTTCCTCGACATGGGATCCCAAAATGACCCCGGCATCGTCATCCGCGCCATGGACAAGACCGGCATTCGCGGCATCACCGGGCGCCACGCCGCGGATAATCCGCCGGCCGAGCTGCCGCGCGGCTGGACCAAGCAGATGGCCGATCATCATTTCTTCCCGGATGCCGCCACGGCGCTGAACGTCCTCGAGGACTGTGTCAGGCGCTACAACAATACACTCGGCGGACGCGCGCGCTGCTGGGTCAATATCGAGGGCAAGGAGCCGTGCAGCCTTGAGCTCCATGTCGGCGCCGTGGCGCTTGCCGAAAGGCTTGGTGTCGGCACCACCTATCATTTGGCGACCTCGATCGAAGAGGCCAAGGTTTGCGAGAGCAAATATGGCTGCTGGCCGATCACGCGCATCGACCGCGCCGGAGGGATCCGTAGCAATCTGGTGATTGCCCACGGTGCCGCGGTTTCGGACGAGGAAGTCCGCCTCCTGGCCGAACGCGGTGCCAGCGTGGCATTCTGCCCATGCTCTTCCTTCAAACTGGGCAAGGGCGCGACCGCAATCGGCAAATATCCCGAAATGGTCAAGGCCGGCGTCAAGGTCGGGCTTGGCACGGATGGTGTTTCGGCAGCCGGCAATATGAACCTGATGCGCCAGATGCTGGTCGTCGCCGGCATGTTCAAGGATGCTCGTCTCAAGCCCGACATCTTCACCGCTCGCCAGGCACTGCGCGCCGCGACCATCGAGGGAGCGCGGGCCTTGATGTGGGACGACGAGATCGGCTCGCTGGAAGTCGGCAAGAAGGCCGACTTCATCCTGTTCGACCTCGATCATGTCGAGTGGACACCCTTCCATGATCCGTTGCAGGCGCTGGTATTCTCGGCATCGACCGCATCGATCAGCCAGACATGGGTCGACGGCAGGGCGGTTTATGCCGACGGCAAGGTCCAGGGCGTCGACGAAGCCGCAATCCGGTGCAAGGCACGGGAGCTTGCGGCCGCTGCGGTCGTCCGTGCGGGCCTGCATGAGGAAGGCGTCGAGACGACCACCACGCTGTACGACGAGGGCAACTGACAGCTTCGCCATTCCCGGAGCTGACCGGCAAGGAGAAGATCCGCCGAGGAGCCGGCATAGCTGGCTTGACAATCAAAAATGTGATCATAAAGTGTGATCAAAATTGAAGAACGATGAAACGCTTAAAGACCGGGAGAAGCGACCGAGCTGCCGGGAACCGGCGGCGCAGGATGATCGGCCGTTTCCCGTGCCTTGGAGGAAATCATGAAAGTCGCGGTATTGGGGGCGGGTGCCGGCGGGGCGGCAACGGTCGTGGAACTGGTCCAGGCCGGCCATGACGTGCATTTCTGGGCGCGCTCGGCTGAAACGCTCGAGCCGCATGTCAGACTTGGCGGTATCGCCTATGACGGCAAGCTCGGCGAGGGCACCGCTGCTCCGGCGCTGATGACGACCGATCTCGGGGCGGCGATCGCGGGCGCACAAGTCGCCATCATCGTGTTGCCGACCTTTTCGCACGGACCGATTGCCACCGCGCTGGCTGCGGCCGGATGGCCCTCGACAAAGCCTGTCATTCTCAATCCCGGTCACACGGGCGGTGCACTGGAGTTTGCCGAAAGCTTTTCGTCGGATGGCAGCAAGGCGCCGCCCGTGGTCGAATTTTCAACTCTGGCTTACGTCGCGCGCAAATACCGCCCCGACAGCGTTACCGTCAGTGGGCGCGCCAAGGAGCTCAAGGCGGCCGTGCTCGGTGGCGGCAACGAGGTCCTGGAGATCGCCGCCCGGCTCTATCCCGGCGTAAGGCCGGTCGCCGACGTGATCGCGTCGGATCTTTCCAACGTCAATATGATCCTGCATCCGCCCGGCGCGGTGTTGGCGGCGGCCTGGGTCGAGGCGACGGGCGGCGCTTTCACCTTCTATGTCGATGCTATGACCCCCGGCGTGGCCCGCGTCATGAAGCAACTCGACGCAGAGCGGCTCGCCGTGGGCAGGGCATTCGGACATGACCTGCCCAATCTGGTCGAGGAGATGAAGCTGCTCGGCACGGTCGAGGCCGATGTTGAAGATACCGAGGATTTCCGCGCCGCCATTGCGGGCGGAGAGGCCAATAAGTGGATCAAGGGACCGGATTCCCTGGCCTATCGCTATTACAAGGAGGATTTCGGCCACGGGCTTCTGCCGTTCCTCGAATTCGCCAGGATTGCCGGCGTCGCCACCCCTGTCGCCCAGTCGCTCTATGGCCTGGCCGAGATCGCCGTCGGCACCGATTATCGCAAGGGCGGGCGCACCGCCGAGGCCATGGGTATTGCCGGTCTCTCCGTGGAGGAGCTGATCGAGAAGGTGAGGGCGAAATGAGCTGGCAGGATCTCGTCATCGCCGTGGTTGCGGGGGATGCGCGTGAGCAGGAGATCGCCCGCTGTGCCCTGCGTGCGGGTGCCGACGTGCGGGCCTATGGCTTTCCCTGGCCGGATGAAGGCATTGCCGGGGTACATCATGCCAAGGACGCCGCCGAGGCCCTTGATGGAGCCGACATCGCGCTGTTCCCGATCCCCGGCATCACCGCCGAAGGTGCGCTGTTCGCGCCGAGATGCCCGGAGAAAATCATTCCGACGCGGGAGATGCTCGCCGGGATGAAAAGGCCCGGACACATCATCCTGGGCTGGGCCGACGCCAATCTGAAGGGGCATTGCGAAACGCTCGGCATCACGCTGCACGAATATGAGTGGGACGTCGACCTGATGCTTCTGCGTGGGCCGGCGATCGTGGAAGGCGTGCTCAAGGTGATCATCGAGAATACGCAGATCACCATCCACAAATCGAACGTCATGCTGGTCGGGCAAGGTACGGTCGGCTCCTTGCTGACGAACACGCTGTTGGCTCTGGGCGCCCATGTGCATGTCGCCGCGCGCAACCCGGTGCAGCGGGCGGCTGCCTATGCCGCCGGCGCGGAGCCGCTGACGCTGGAGCAACTGCCCGACTACCTGCCCAAAATGGATATCGTGATCGGCAGCGTGCCGAAGCGGCTGCTGGAGCGTGACTTGCTGGCTCTCCTGCCCAAGCACGCGCTGCTGGTGGATGTGGCGGCACCGCCCGGCACCATTGATCGCGACGCGGCGGCCGAAATCGGGCTGAGGGCTGTCTGGGCCAGGGGCATGGGCGCGCGGGCACCGATTACCGTCGGCCGCAGTCAGTGGAGCGGCATCAGCCGGCGCATCGAGGGCATTATGGAGTTGAAGTCATGAAGGCGGATCTGGTCATCAAGAATGCGCGGGTGGTGCGTCACGACGGCGAGTTCCACGGCGGCGTGGCGGTCAAGGATGGCAAGATCGTGCTCACCGGCGGCGACCAGGCCTTGCCCGACGCAACCCGCATCATCGACGCAGAGGGCCGGGTGCTGATGCCGGGCCTGATCGATCCGCATTGCCACCTCGGCGTCAAGTTTCCGTTCCCCGAGGACATGCGTACCGAGACGGCCGCCGCAGCCTCGGGCGGCGTCACCACCGTGCTGCTCTACATCCGCAACCTCAAGGAATCCTATCTGCCCTTCTACGAGGAACGCAAAACGATCGGCGAACAGAATTCCCTCGTCGATTTTGGCTTCCATTTCGGCATCCAGCGCGAAGAACACATCGCCGAGATTCCAGAGATCATCGCCAAGACAGGGGTCAAATCGTTCAAATGCTATTTTGGCTATGAACCCGACAACCCGATCGGCATCGTGCCGGCCACCGATGGCTGGGTCTATGCCGCGATGCGCATCCTGGCCAAGGTGCCCGGCGGCGTCATCAATGTTCATTGCGAGAACACGCAGATCGCCTCCTGGATCAAGAAGGAGGTCGCGGCGACCGGGCGACAGGATCTCGGCGCCTACACCGAATCGCGGCCAGCCTTTTGCGAGGTCGAGACGATCCGGCGCATGATCTTCCTGGCCGAGAAGACCGGCTGCTCCCTGCATCTGGTGCACACCTCGGTCGGCATGGGACCGGTGCTCGCCGCCGAGGCACGAGCGCGCGGCGTTCATGTCACTGTCGAGACCTGTCCCCATTATCTCACGCGCACCTGCTATGACGAAGATCTCGACATGCGCGCCAAGATCTCGCCGCCGCTACGCGACCGCAACGAACTCGAGGGCCTGTGGGCCGGCATGCTGAACGGCTCGGTCTATAGCCTCGGCACCGACCACGTGCCCTTCCTGCCCAAGAAGCTTGAAGACATCTGGACCGAGTTCCCCGGCGTCGTCTGCTTTCCCTGGGAATTGTCCCTGATGCTGCATTTCGGTGTGCATCAGCGTGGCCTGCCGCTCACGCGTCTGGTCGAGGTCAACTCCTTCAATCCGGCCAGGCGTTTCGGCCTGTGGCCGCGCAAGGGGCATATTGATGTCGGCTTCGATGCCGATCTCGTGCTGGTGGATCTCGACGAGGAGCGCACCGTCGAGCATACCGGCAAGGGCACCTGCATCTATGAAGGTTGGAAGCTCAAGGGCTGGCCGGTGATGACCGTGGCGCGCGGCGAGGTGGTCTATGAGAACAAGGCGGTCGCCGAAGGCCGTTATGGCCGCGGCCGCTGCGTGACGATACCCTCATGACGATGGAGGCCGTTGATCACCTCGATCTGGCTGGCCGGGTTTCCGTGCTGCCGGCGCCGGTGCCGCTACGCCTGGCGGTCGACAGCCTTGTCGCTCGCCAGGCGTCGATCCGCCAGGAAAGGCTGTCGGGGATCCACAATCCCTGGGGGCATGGCGCCGGACTGACCGACCCCTGGGCGTTTCTCGCTTTGTGCGAAAGCGATCTGGTGATCGACGCGGCGCGCGCGCTGCTCGGGCCCGACATCATCTTGTGGGACAGTGAGCTGTTTGGCGAAACCTCCGGCTATGCGGCATTCCTGCACGAGGGCAGGGAAGGGCGGTACTGGCCCGTCACGCCAATCGCCGGGGCGTTGGTGCTGGTCGCGGTCGGACGCGAAAGGCCGCACGCCAGGGCGCTGGGGTTGGAGGCGATCAGTGCCCAAGCCCTGGCGGATTTCGATCCGCGGGAGCCGCTCTATGTCATCCGGCTGATGCCGGCCACCAGCCGTTTCGAGCGTGATGCCGCGCATCCCGCCCACCGCGCCTGCATGGAAGAGCAGGTGCTGATCAACTACGCCAACCGCCCACTTTGGCTGGTATCGGGTGCAGACCGGGCCGGCAATGATCTGGTCACCGGCTTTTGCCTGCCTGTGCCCGCATGGGCATCGGCGGCCCAGCGTTCCGAATGAGAGGAGACTGACAATGCCATTCGTCATCGTGGAGATGTGGGAGGGGCGCAGCGTTGAGCAGAAGCGCAAGCTCGTCAAAGCCATCACCAAGGCGATGGTCGAGGAGGCCGCCTGCAAGCCCGATCATCTGCATGTCGTGATTCACGAAACGCCCAAGGACAGCTGGGGCCGCGCCGGCGTGCTCGGCATCGACATGGAGGAGCACAAGAAATGAGTCTGGAGGTCCTCGACTATCGCAAGTCGGCCCTGCTGGTGATCGACCTGCAGAACGCCTTCATCCACGAGAAGGGTACCCTCGGCATCTCGGGCGTCGACACCAAGCGCCTGTCGTCGATCGTGCCGCCACTGGCCACGCTGATCAAGCGCTGCCAGGAGGTCGGCATCCCCGTGATCTGGACGATGCAGGAGCATTTCGCCATCGATCGCAATCGCGCCAAGAAGAAGCTGCTCGGTCACACGGCACGGCGCAAGCAAGTTTCGGCGTTGGCCGGAAGCTGGGACGAGCAGATCATCGACGAGCTCAAGCCGCTTGCCGATTTCGATCCCGCCTTCGTCATTCGCAAGCATCGCTTCGGCGCCTTCTACGAGACGCGGCTGGAGATGATGCTGAAAATGCTCGGCACCCAGCATTTGTTCGTCACGGGAGCCACCACCAATGCCTGCGTCGAGACCTCCATCCGCGAGGCCTATCTGCGGGACCTCGACGTCGTTGCCGTCGAAGATTGTGTGTCCGGCGTCAACGCCGACTGGGAGGCGACGGCCAAGCAGGTCTGGAAGCAGTATTTTTGCGAAATTGCGCAGTCTTCGGACGTGCTCGGCTGGATAGGCGACCAGATAGAACCACGGGTGACCAATTATGGTCATCAACTGATCATGGTCGACGACATCGAAAAGTCAGTCGATTTCTATACCAGGCTGCTCGGCTTTACCATCCGCCCCGCCAAGCCGCTGGCCGACGGCCGGCCGTTCACCGCCTTCCACCAGGGCATAGCCCTGATCCATGGCAAGGCCTCCGGCCATCGCCAGCTCGACCATATCGCCTTCGAGGTCAACGACGTCAGGGCCATGGACACCAGGCTGAAACAGGCGGGCGTGCGCTATTTCAACGATTTGCACGACGGTCCCTATGGGTTGACGATCTATATCGCCGATCCCGATGGTACCAAGGTCGAGCTCTATCAGGTCGGCATGACGGCCTAAGAGCAAAAGATCTTCGAGATCGGACAGTCATCGAGGGAGAGATGCACAAGTGTTGATCACATTGTAGGATCGCAGGTGCGGGCGCTGTATTCCCCGTTGCGAACAGCGATCCGCCGCGACAGGTCTGAAACAGAGTGGCGAAGAGGCAGAATGCCGAACAAAAAGAACGACGACGCCAACCCGGACAACAACGACAAACCGGCGCGTGGGCATGTCTATGAGCATGTTCTGCGCTACATGCGGGGAGGCCTGATGGTGGGCGCATTCCTTCCCGGCCAGGTGTTGAGCCTGCGGAAGCTGGCCGTCGAACTCGGCACGAGTTCGATGCCGGTCCGCGAGGTGCTGAGCCGGCTGGTCGCCGCGAACGCCCTCGAGGAGACCAAGGGCGGTTCGGTGCGCGTGCCCCGGCTGAGCCCGCAAAAGCTAGGCGATCTCTTCGCCGTGCGCGAAGTCCTTGAGGGCATGGCCGCTGAACTGGCGGGCAAGAAGGCGACGCCGGCCTTGGTCGACAAGCTGACGGCGATCAACGGCCAACTTCTGACCGCTATCGAGAAGCGCAACATTCTCAATTGTCTGGCCGCCAACCAGAAGTTCCATTTTGCGCTATATGAGGCCGCCGACTCGGAGGTTCTGATGCCGCTGATCGAGTCGCTTTGGCTGCAATGCGGCCCGACCATGTACATGTCGCTGCTGATCCCTTCGATGCCGTGGAATGCCTCGGCGCATGAGGAGATTCTCAGCGCCTTGAAGAAAAACGATGCGACGGTCGCCAAGAAGGGTGTGGTCAGCGACGTCCGCGCGACACGCAAGGCGCTGCTCAGTGTTGCCGGACCGCAAGGCATTGAATTGCCCTTCGCTCAAGGCATCGAGCTGCAATTCGACTAACAGGATCCGGAAGGGGCTGTCATGGCCGGAATAATCGATAACAGATTGGCGGAACTCGGGATTGTCCTGCCTGCGGCTCCCGTTCCCGCCGCCAACTATGTGCCGGCCCGCCGGCTTGGCAGCCAGGTCTATGTTTCCGGCCAGGTGCCGAGCGTAGACGGCAAAGATCAATATACCGGCAAGCTGGGCTCCGATTTTTCGGTGGAGCAGGGCCAGGCCGCCGCGCGGCTCTGCGCGGTGAATATTCTAGCTCAGCTCAGACGGGCCTTGGACGGCGATCTCGACCGGGTCGTCGGCGTGATACGCCTCGGCGGCTTCGTCAATGCGGAGCCTGATTTCAAGGAGCATCCCAAGGTCATCAACGGTGCCTCCGATCTCATGGTCGAGGTCTTCGGCGAGGCCGGGCGGCATGCAAGGGCGGCGGTCGGCTGCTATTCGCTGCCGCGCAACGTGCCTGTCGAGGTCGACGCCATCTTCGAGGTCGCCTGAGCGTGCAGCCGACGAACCACAATGCCGACCCCAGGATCCCGGTCCACGTGCTGACCGGTTTTCTCGGCAGCGGCAAGACCAGCTTCCTCAGGCACTTGCTCGCCGAACCCGAGCTTGCCGACACCGCCGTGGTGATCAACGAGTTCGGTGAGGTCGGGCTCGATCATCTGCTGGTGCGTGAAGTGTCTGAAGATGCGGTGCTGTTGGCCTCCGGCTGCCTTTGCTGCTCGGTGCGCGACGATTTGATCTCCACCCTGGCCGATCTGTCTGAGCTGTCGGGACAAGACGGGGCGCCGACGTTCCGCCGTGTGGTCGTCGAAACCACCGGCCTGGCCGATCCCGCGCCGATCATGCAGGCGGTGATGGGCGATTTGCGCCTGCGGCGGCATTTTCGCGCCGGCAGCATCGTCGCCACCGTGGATGGCGTCAATGGCGCCACCACGATTGCGAGTTTCATCGAGGCACAGCAACAGGTTGCGTTGGCCGACCGCATCATCATCACCAAGTCGGATCTCGTCGAGCCCTGGCGGCTCGAGGGGCTCGAGCGCGAGATCCGCGCGGTCAATCCGGCGGCACGGAGGTTGGTATCTGCGCCCATGGAAATGCCGGCTGCCTCCATCGTTTTCGATGAGGCAGCGGATTGGCGGCATTACGAGGAGATCAATGGCCCGGCACGGACCGGCCTGCATGGCAAGGGCATAGCCACCTTCACCGTCGATATCGACCGGGAAGTCGACTGGGATGCCTTTGTCGATTGGCTGGGACTTCTTCTTGCCGGGCGCGGCCAGTCGATCCTGCGGGTCAAAGGCCTCATTCCCGTGGCCGGCGATCGTCGCCCCGTGGTCGTCCACGGTGTCCAGCACGTGGTCTATCCGCCCGAATATCTGCCGCAATGGCCAGACAGCCGGCGGCGTGGATGGCTCGTCTTCATCGCCCGCGATCTGACGCGCTCTGCCATCGAAACGTCGCTGCCGGGCATCTTCGCCACAAGCCGGTAGCCCCGGATCAAGACTCTAGGCTTGGGCGAATGTAGGGCTGATGAACCGCAGGTCGTCAGTGTCGCACCTGGACATTTGCTGCCGATTCACGGCTTGACAATCTCCAAGTGTGATCACACTATGAGATCAATAATGATAATCCGAGACTGATCTCGCCAGATCTCGATCCAGAGATGAACGCCCGCAGGCCGGCGCGGCCGCGGCACTTTTCGGGGAGGAGAGCGATGTTCCACACCAAGGGTCTCATTCGTCGTGCGATGCTGGCGGCCATGGCTGCCGTGGCCGTGCTATCGGGTGGCCGGCCGGCGCAGGCCGAGGATCTCAACGTCCGTTTCAGCTGGAAGCTGAAGGGCGAGTACGGCTTTTTCTACCTCGGCCAGGAAAAGGGTCTCTACCAGAACGCTGGCGTCACCTTAAAGCTCGGAGAGGGCGCCGGCTCCCAGGCTGCCCTGGGCTCCCTCATCCAGGGCCAGGAAGACGCCGTGGTCCTGCCCGGCATCTTTGCGATTTCGGCGATCCAGAAGGGCATGCCCGTCAAGATCATCGCACTCTACCAGCCGGAGACGCCGGTCGTGCTGATCTCGCATCCGAACAAGCCGGTCAACACGCCCAAGGAACTCGAAGGCAAGACGATAGCCAGTGCCGTCGGCGAGACCGGAACGGCCTATCTCGGGGTCTTCTGCAAGATCAATCAGGTCGACTGCAGCAAGCTCAGCAAGATCCAGATGGATGCGCAGGCGCGCATTCCTCAGTTTCTGCAGAACAGGGTCGATGTCGTGAGCGTCTACACCTCAAGCGACCTTCCGGTCATCGAGGAAAAAACCGGCACGCGCTATCCCGTCCTGAACATGGCTCAATATGGTCTGGCTATTCCCGGCTTGGCCGTCGTCGCCAGCAATGCAGGCATCGAAAAGAAGGCTGCTGCTCTGCGGGGCTTTCTCGCGGCCAACGCCAAGGCCATCGCCTTGACACGCTCGGACCCGGCAGCGGCAACCGCGGCCCTCAAGACTGTGTGGCAGGCCGGCCCATCGGATCAAGTCGTTCAAAAGCAGATCGAGGCGGCTTCCCTCTCGTTCCGTTCTCCGGACGACAAACCTGCAGGCTGGATCGATGAAAAGGCGATGGCGGATGCCCTAAAACTGCTTGGCGCGGTCGAAGATGTCGGGACCCCCAAGCCGATCGCCACTTTCTACACCAACCAGCTCCTGCAGTGAGGACAAACGATGGCAAACACGCATTCCATCGGCATCGGATCCACATCGGCAAGACAGGGCAAACGCATGGGCAGAAAAAAGTCGCGAGACTCCTGGCTCGCACGTTATTCGGCGCTTGTCTTGCCGGCGGCGCTCCTCGGAACCTGGCAGGTCCTGGTTCCCGTGGTCGGTTTGTCCGAGTTCGTCCTGCCAACTCCCGCGGCGATCGCCACGCGCATGTGGAGCGAGGCGCCGTTGCTGGCCTCGCATGCCTATGTGACCTTGCTCGAGGTCATCGCAGGGTTTGCCGTGAGCGTGCTTGTCGGCATTCCGCTCGCGCTGGCGATTTTCTACTCCCGTCCCTTCGAGCGTGCCATCTATCCGCTGCTGGTGGCGCTGCAGACGGTCCCGAAAGTGGCGCTCGCACCGCTTTTGGTGCTCTATCTGGGCTATGCCTGGGCACCCAAGATCGCGCTCGCCTTCATGATCTCCTTCTTCCCGATCGTGATCTCGACCGTGGTCGGGCTGCAGGCGCTCGACAAGAACCTGGTCAGTCTGGTGCGCTCGATGGGCGCGAATGAATGGCAGACCTTCTTCAAGATCCGGTTGCCGGCGGCCTTGCCCAATATTTTTGGCGGCTTCAAAGTGGCCATCTCCTTGGCGGTGATCGGTGCAGTCATCGGCGAATATGTCGCTGCCGAGCGCGGGCTCGGCTATCTGCAATTGCAGGCGAACTCCCTCTTCGACACCACCTTGAACTTCGCCACCGTGGTGACGATTTCGGGCCTCGGCGTCTTGCTCTATTTCGCCATCGACCTCATCGAAAGCCGCGTTGTCTATAAGCGTGACGCCGCCAAATAGGCGAGCGTCCGAGGGACTGTGGCCACCACCAATTCTTCCATCAGCGAGGCAACACGATGAACGCCATCCCCCAGATGGGAGCCGCAGTCGATATATCCCGGCTTTCGAAAGTCTACGAGACGCGCGAAGACGAAGAGGTGGTCGCGCTCGACAACATCGATCTCAGGATTGAGCCAGGCAGCTTCGTCGCGGTCGTCGGACCGAGCGGTTGCGGCAAGAGCACGCTTCTGTCGCTGCTTGCGGGCCTGACTGGCGCTTCGACCGGCGTGATTGCGATCGATGGCGAACAGGTGCGTAAGCCACATCCCAAGACTGGTGTCGTCTTCCAGTCGGATCTGCTGCTATACTGGCGCACCGTTCTCGACAACATTCTCCTGCCGATCGAGATCAAGAAGCTCGACGTTACGCAGTACCGGCGCCGGGCAGAGGAACTCCTGACACAGGTCGGGCTGAATGGCTTTGGCAAGAAATATCCGTCCGAACTTTCCGGCGGCATGCGTCAGCGCGTGGCTATCTGTCGGGCACTCATCCAGGAACCGGGGTTACTTTTGATGGATGAGCCATTTGGAGCCCTGGACGCTCTGACCCGCGAGCAGATGATCATGGATCTGCAATCCATGTGGCACAGAGTCGGCAACACAGTACTCTTCATCACGCATGGCATTGACGAGGCCGTTTTCCTGGCCGACCGCGTCCTGGTGATGTCGCCGCGACCTGGCCGCATCGATCTCGATCTGAAGATCGACCTGCCGCGGCCGAGGTCCTGGAACGCGATCCACGAGGATAAGGCCTATCATGGCTATGTTCGCCAGATCCGCGACATCTTTGAAGCCAAGGGAGTTTTGGTCGCGCATTAGCGGGTCGGACGCCTCTCGGAAGTAGTACTCAATGCCTCCACTTTGGCACGCCAAAACATGTCGGGGACCATCCGCAAGAACCGCCACCAAGTCCGATTACAATTGTTGGCGTACTAATCTCAGTTCACCAGCACTCACAAGAAAGAGCTTCGGGCAGTTTTTCACCAACCACTTGCATCGCAATCTCTCGTGGAAAATCGTAGTTTCGGACATTGTGGTGCGCCGCAGCGTAAGACTTGGTTGCGAGCCCCCGCAACCAAGTCTGTCATAAATCAATTACCGTCCAGGTCTGATTACCTGGGCGGTTTTTTGTGTCTAGATGACCGGATCGATCTAGAGCGGTGTGTGCAGGCTTTTCTTATTTGGTTCGATCGTATCAGACCTCGTACCGAAGAGCTTGCGGTCGCTCGCAAATTGCTTCTTCGGCGGATACTCAAGCTCGGACTTCTTGGCGATACGATCGTCAATGAGATGCGATCGAGGAACAGCCTGCAATGTGAGATCGGCATTCCCTCGCCCTCAGAGGCGGAGTGCTGACGCTAGTACGAGGCGAATCCGCTGAAATTCGAGAGCGAGAGACCCGGACCGTGTTCGGCACATCCTGTTCCCAACTGACGCAGTTGGTGTGCGTCCTTGATATCTGAGCGCGTGCCGAATTGCCCCAGCGTCCAGGCGGCTTTCACATCATAACCGTCGACCAGCGAACTGCGGGTCAGAAGACGCCCTTTCAGATTGTGCACAAGTCAATTGCGCGATAACTCTCCGCGACGGTCGCGGAGAAAGCCGTTAGTCAATATGTCAACGTTCTCGCTGGACAGGCCGGATTTCGCACGGCGGGTCTGGATGGGACAAAGTTGCCTCTCGCCGAGTAAGAATACTCCACCGTCGAGGCAACAACTCTGACGTCTATGTCGGACCGCTGATTTTCTACAATGCGCCAGCCAAGGTCGAAGAACATATCACCGATGCAAACCCTGGGCGCTAGTACAGCCTATGTCGTGTCGCCAATGGGCCGCAGGGCAAGTGCGCAGATCGCGGAAAATATGGCCATGAGAGCCATATAGGCGGCAATTGGAACTGTGGTGCCGGCATATTCCGCAAGCAACGTTGTTGCAAGGAGGGGTGAAAGGCCGCCACCGAGGATCGGACCGATCTGCTGCACAAGGGAGAGACCACTGTAGCGGATACGAGCAGGGAACAACTCGGAAAAGAATGCGCCTTGGGCCCCAAATACCGAGCCATGTCCGATGGCCAGTCCAAGAGCAATGGCCAGCCAGATCATGGCTGTGCTGCCGTTGTCGAGCATGGCGAGGAACACGAAGGCCAGGGCAGCCTGAAACAAGAGGCCGGCTATATAGACGGTGCGGCGGCCTACGCGATCGGAGAGCGCGCCGAACAGGGGTAGCGTCAGGCATTCGAGGGCACATCCAACGAGCACGCCATTGAGAATGGTTTGGCGAGGAAGGCCGAGCGTGTTGACGCAATAGGTGATGGCGAACACCGCATAGATATTGAACAGGCCGCTCTCAGCGATTTTGGCGCCAATGCCGAGGATCACATTGAAACGATGGTCTCGAACGGCTTCCACGACGGGAAGGGCAGCCGTCTCCCCTTGTTCCTGGATTCGCTTGAAAGCAGGCGTTTCGGAGATCTGAAAGCGGATAAAGAGGCCAAGGCCGACCAGGACGATGCTGAACAGGAACGGCAGGCGCCAGCCCCAGGAAAGGAAGCTTTCCTCGCTCATCTGCGTCGAGAGGACGCCGAGCAAGGCAATGGGAATCAGGAAGCCTGCGGGGACGCCGATATGGACCAGCGAACTGTAGAAACCGCGGTGCTTGGGCGGCGCATGTTCCACCGTCATGACCATGCCACCTCCATATTCACCGCCGATCCCGATTCCCTGGGCCAGGCGCAGGACGAGCAGACTGATTGGAGCCCATATCCCGATGGTCTCGTATGAGGGGACCAGACCGATCAGGAAGGTGCCGGCGCCCATGATGATCATCGTTAACAGGAGCGCCGTCTTGCGGCCGATACGATCGCCGAAATGTCCGAACAGGATGCCGCCGATCGGGCGCGCGCAGTAACCGACGAAGAAGGTGGCAAAGGCCGCCAGAGTGCCGACCAGATCATTGTCACTGGGGAAGAATATCTTATTGAAGACAAGAGCAGTCGCGGTCGCGTAGAGCGTAAAATCGTAATATTCGATCGTATTTCCGACAGCGCTGGCCAGCGCCACCTTGCGCATGTCTCTCGCCTTGATCGTCTGCGAAGCGGTCGTTTGGCCCTCGGCTCGAGAATATTTCGTCGCTGACGGTGTCGTCATTGCTTCCTCGCCATTGATCTTTGTTGTTTTGGCCACGCGCTCGGCGACTGGCTGCTTGATGAATGAATGAGCCTGATTTTTGAATTGGTCTGGGGGCCGGCGGCGGACTACGCCTGCGCGCGCCGCCGATTTCCGGCAGCACAGTTCGATTTTTCTGAATCGAACTGTGCTCCAATTCTTCATCTTGGCTTGTCTTTGCGATTTGACGGGAGTCCGTCAAATCGCAAAACGCCTTAGGCTTCCTCGTAACGAAGAACGTTCTGGAGTTCGCGTTTGATGTTCTCGAGCTGGGCCGGCGTCGTTTCCGGCATCGGCATGCGCGGCAAGCCGGCCTCCGTCCCTTGCAAGGCGATCGAGGTCTTGATGTTGGCGGGCAGGTTATCGGCATAGATCGCGTTCCAGAAGCGCAGGAGCGCTTCGTGGATCTCGCGAGCACGGTTGTGCTCGCCGCGCTGGACGGCATTCCAGAGCGCGATGCATACGCCGGGAACGGCAGCCGGATTTGCCGCGATCGTGCCATGACAGCCAAGCGCGAACGAAGGATAGAGCAGCGCGTCCACCGCGGTATAGACCTTGCAGCCGTCGGGAACGCCGATCATCAGGTCGGCCATCGCCTTGAGGTCCCCAGCGCTCTGCTTGACGGCCTGGACGCCCGGCAGCTCCTTCATGAGGCGGATGAGCAGTGACGGGCTCAGATAGTTCCACGGCACTACGTTGTAGATGATGACAGGCACGTCCGTTGCCGAAGTCAGGGTTTTGAAATGCTCGAAGGTGGCATTGTCATCCGGCTTGAAGACATAATGGACGGGTGTCACCTGCAGGCCTTGGATCGACAGGTGCGAAATGGCCTGGGAGCGGCGGACGGCCTCGCGGGTGGAATTGGCGATGATGCCGGCCAGGACCGGAATCTTCCCGTCGACTTCCTCCACCGTGATCTCCATCAGGCGGACGAACTCCTCGAAGGTGAGCGTATGGCCTTCGCCGGAGCTGCCGCCGACACAGACGCCATGGACCTTCTTCTTCAGATTGAATTTCACGATGTTGCGAAATGCGGCTTCGTCGATGTCGCCGGATTTCGTGAAGGGGGTGACGATGGGAGGAATGATCCCCGTGACTTTGTCGAGATTCATAAGGTGAGTTCCTGTTTGACCAGAGGTTGGCCGTCGAACGGCCGATGCATCAGGGCGCGCGCCAGGGATCGCTCCGGATGGAGGCGCCATGAAATTTGATTCGATTGGGTGCTCGAGCAGGGCGGTCGCGCTGCCCGAAATTTCACAGACTTGTGGCGAGCGCCTCCATCCAGATCGCGACAGCCGTCGCGCCACCATCCTGGGTTCCACGGGCGCGCTCGCCCAAATAGCTGGCACGCCCGAGCTTGGCCGTCATGTCCGCGGTCTTGCGGGCCCCGTCATTTGCCGCCCTGGCCGCCTCTCGCCAGGCCTGCGCCGGCGAAACGCTGTCGCCAAGCGACTGGACTGTCTGGAGGGCGGGATAGAGCGCATCCAACATGGTCCGATCGCCCTGCTTTGCTCCGCCGAGCTCACTGATTGCTGCAATGGCGATCGCCAGGGCTTCCCTGAAATCATCGGGAGAGAATCGATTGGTCTGCGCCAGATGGCGGCCGGCCCGCGTCAGCGCAATCGCGTAGAAGGGGCCGGAACTTCCGGCGATGGCGCGGCGCAAGCTGTTGCCGATAGCGACCATCGCGTTGGCGGGATTGATCCAGGCATGTTCCGGCAGTGCGCGAATGGCTTGTGCGCCACGGACCATGCTCGCGCCCAGGTCACCGTCGCCGACCTTGCTGTCGAGATCCGTCAGGTGGGCCTCCTCCGCCTCGAGTGCTTCGGCGACGGCCAAGCCGAGGCGACGCAGCTCTCGTGGGTCGAAGTGACCTGCCTTGCCCAAGGGAGCCTCCGCATCCGTGGAGACGGGAGCGGCAACCAGACGGGGAAAACCTGTCGTCTCGCCGCCGCGTGGCCATGCCGTGGCAGTGGTGGCGGCGTCCAGCCGTTCGGCGTCTCCCGGGCGCATATCGAGAAGCGAGATCGAGCAGCCCGGCATTTCTATGGCTGTGAGGAAATTGCCGGACCAGGCTCTCTCTATGCCGATGCCCAGAGACTGCAAAATGGCGAGGGCTCGCCGGGCCACAATGGCCAGTTCCATGGGCGGCGTTGCGCCGAGGCCGTTGACAAGCAGGGCTACCCGGGCCCCTGCCTCGAGTGCCATATCGCGGACGAGTTGATCGACGATACGATCGGTGATGGCGTCGGCGGGCAGCAATCCGACGCGTTCGACCCCTTTCTCGCCGTGAATGCCGAGGCCGAGCTCGATCTCGTCCTCGCCCAGCGTAAAGCCGGCCTTGCCGGCGGCAGGAACGATGCACGATCCGAGCGCAACGCCCATTGTGCCGATGCGGGAGGCAGCCGACCGGGCGATATCAGCGACTTCCGCCAGTCCCTTGCCTTCGGCGGCGGCAGCGCCGGCGATCTTGTGGACCAGGACTGTGCCGGCGATGCCACGGCGACGTTCACGGTCGACGACGCCGGATAGGGCAACGTCGTCGACAACCACGACGAGCTCGGTCGGAATGCCCTCGATGGAGGCAAGCTCGCCGGCAAGGCCGAAATTCAAGCGGTCGCCGGTGTAGTTCTTCACGATGAGAAGGGCGCCGGCCGGCCCGGCCGTGGCGCGGATCGCGGCCAGGACCGCGTCGACGCTCGGAGAGGTGAAAACCTCGCCCGTCACCGCCGCAGTCAGCATGCCGGGCCCGACATAGCCGGCATGGGCTGGTTCATGCCCCGCACCCCCTCCCGATATCAGGGCCACCGGTCGATCGGCCGAAGCCGGCAGATCGGTGCGGATCACGACATTCTCACTGTCCAGCAGGGCAAGGCCCGGTGAGAGGGCGACGATGCCTTCCAACATCTCCCTGACGACATCGGCCGGCCTGTTGATGAGCTTCTTCAAGATCGTTTCTCCTCGCTATTGGTCTTGAAGGAACCGCGCCAGCCTTTGTGCCCCCTCCTCGATGAGGGCGGGATCGACGGCAAAGCAGACTCGCAGGAAGGATTCTCCACCCGGACCGAAAGCGGATCCGGGAGCAACCCCGACACTCGCTTCCTTCAGGATCCGGCGTGCCATGTCGTAGCCGCTGTTCATCCCATGGACGGCAAAAAAGAAGTAAAATGTTCCTTCGGGCCAAAAGACGCGAACATTGGGGAGCTTATCGAGGGTGGAACAGATGATTTCCCGTCCCCTGGCCGACCGTTCGACCAAAGATTTGATGAAGTCATCTCCATCATCGAGAGCCGCGATGGCGGCATGCTGGCCGAAGGTCGAGACGCTGGTGGTGTTGTACTGGCTCAGATTGTCGAAAATCGTCGTCATGCCTTCTGGATAGACCAGCCAGCCAATCCGCCAGCCCGTCATGCACCAGTTCTTCGAAAAGGTATTGGTGACGATCAACCGATCGCTCGGCTCGGTGATCTGCAGGAAGGACGGAGCCAATCCGTTGCCATAGGTGAAATGGGCATAGACCTCGTCGGAAACGATCCAGAGACCTCTGTCCCGCGCGAAATCACGAACAGCCAGCATCTGTTCGTGGGGCATGATCCAACCCGTCGGGTTGGAGGGGGAATTGATGGCGATTGCACGGGTCTTCGACGTTACCGCAGCGAAGAGATCGTCGAGCTCCAGTTTGAAGCCACCCCCTTCCACGGTGCGATAGGGCACCGGAACAACTTTTCCCCCCAGAATGCCGATGATCTCGATCAGGTTTGGCCAGGCTGGAACCGGAACGACCACTTCGTCACCCGGGCTCAAAATGGCCTGCATCGCCTGCATGATGGCCTGGACACCGCCGGCGGTGACGCTGAAGCGCCCCGCGCCGACATCGATCCCGAAGTGACGCTTGTGATAGCGATCGAGCGCTTCACGCAGCGCAGGCACGCCTGTTGAATAGGTGTATCGCGTGTGACCGGCGGCAAGGGCCGCAACAGCGGCTTCCCGAACAAACGCCGGCGTCGGAAGATCACCCTCACCAATCCACAGCTTGATGACGTTGGGATCCTCACGCGCGAGATCGGCGATATCGCAGATCTGGTTGAGCTCGATCCTGCTAATCCGTGTTGGGGTGCCCGATGCCGGCCATTCGGCCGCCCGATAGTTCATAACGTCTCTCCTTGAGCAGCGCTTGGATACAGCTGCGCATTGCGCCCCGATCAGTGCCGCGAGGCAGCTGGGGCCATTTCAAATCCTTCGTGGGTGCAGTGCATCGATCGTTGCGATCTTGGGCGCTCAATCTTCACGGCTTCGCTGTATCGTCTGCGCCCTCCCGCCCAGCGCGTGGCTTTTTTTAATTCCGTATTTCGGAATATGATTTGATTTCATATTCACTTAAATAAATATATTGCGTTCCGTCAACATGCGTATTGAATTTTGTTTCATTTTATGTGGTTATCGGGTTGCAAATATAAAATATTCCGCAATGCGGAACAAATGGAGCGGGAGCTGGAAATGAAGAAACTTGCCTTGATCGCGGCGGTCGCCATGTTGGCCGTAACAAGTCAGGCATCGGCGGCGGATGATCCCAAAGGCGCGATCGGGGCGATCCTCGAAGCAAAGAAAATCGTCATCATGAACGATTTGTCGGCGGCGCCCTGGCAGTTTCGTGACGCGAATGGGAATGCCGCCGGCTTCTCGATCGACCTCGACCGCATGATTGCCGCCAAGCTCGGCGTCGACCTGCAACTGAGAAACGTCGAGTGGGCGGGCTTGATCCCCGGTTTGCTGACGCGCAAATCCGACATACTGGCGACCAGCATGACGGTGACGCCGAAGCGGGCCGAGCAGATTCTTTTCACCAAGGAGAGTTGGTATTCCACGGGGGTCGTCGCGATCGTACGGCCCGAGGCTGAAAATGTGTCCTGGGAGGATCTCAATCAGTCGGGCAAGAGGATCGCGGTCAAGGCCGGCACGAGTGCGGTCGACATCGCCAAGCAGTTCTTCGCCAAGGCAGAGATTCAAAGCTATCCCAACGACACCGACACGTATCAGGCTCTGAAGACCAACCGTGTCGATGCTGCGCTCAACGATCTCGCTGTACTAGGTGTCGTTCGTAAAGAGTATGGCTTCGTTTCCTCGAAAACGCCGCGCGAACTGATCAGCCAGGATAACTGGGCCTTCGCGGTTCGCCCGAAGGATGTCGCCACGCAGCAATATCTGGATGCCTTCCTGTCGGAGATTAAAAAGGACGGACGGCTTGAGGCACTACGCGCTTATTGGGTCGATAGCGAGGCCTGGAAGAAGGACTTCCTCGAGAAGAACAGCAGTGTGTCAGACGAGAGAAAGAAGCTCATCGATAAACTCGGGATCGGCGCTTATGTGCCGGAGAGCGGCAGCAGCAACCGCATGACTCTCCAATAGAACTCGGCGTCGATCGGGCGCCCGTTAGCACGCAAGACGGGCGCCTACCGCCGATTTTCGATCAACGGGGAGAAAGCTGCCATGGCGTTTTTTGAGGCGCACGATGTCAATCTGCATTTCAAGAGCTTCCACGCACTGCGTGGCATCTCCGTCTCATTTGAGAAGTCCGATGTGCTGGTCATCTGCGGTCCATCGGGTTCCGGCAAGAGCACGTTCATTCGCGCCATCAACAAGTTGGCTGGACCTTTGTCATCGGGCCGGTTCCTTCTGGACGGCCAGGATCTGCGGATCATGCCACGCCGCGCTCTCTATCGCAGGATCGGCATGGTGTTCCAACGCTTCAACCTGTTTCAGCATCTGACCGTCCTGGACAACATCGCCTTGCCGCAAAGGCGCGTGCTCCGGCGCTCCCGCAAAGATGCCATCGAACGTGCCATGGAGCTCCTGAAGCGTGTCGGCCTGAGCGACAAGGCCGGTCGCTACCCAGCTCAGCTATCGGGCGGCCAGCAACAACGTGTCGCAATCTGCCGCGCGCTCGCAATGGAGCCGGAATTGTTGCTGTTCGATGAACCTACCTCTGCACTCGACCCGGAAATGGTCGGCGAAGTGCTGCAGGTCATGAAGGACTTGGCCGCGGCGGGGATGACCATGGTCGTCGTGACCCACGAGATGGGGTTCGCCAAGGAGCTCGCCACCGAAATCGCCTTTCTCGATGGGGGCCAGATGATCGAGAAGGCACCACCCTCCGTGTTCTTCAGTCAACCCAGGCAAGAGCGAACCCGCATGTTCCTCGACCAGATCCTCCATCACTAGGCTGGGTAAACATGATCTCCAGCGCATATGACCTATTCTGGCAGTACCGCGATGTTTATCTGACCGGCATTCGCAACGCTCTTTCGGCTGCCGCATTCGGATTGGTGCTGGCGCTTGTAATAGGGGTATTGGCCGGTATTGCCCGCTACAGCTCGCGCGGGCTCTTGCGGGGCGTGGTTGCCGTCTATGTCTCGCTGGTGCGCAACACGCCGCTGCTGGTGCAGGTCTATTTCATCTACTTCGGCTTGCCCGCAATTGGCATAACCTTTTCTGCTTTTTCTACCGGTGTTCTCGCACTGACGTTCAATTCGGGCGCCTACATTGCCGAAATGGTACGCGGGGGGCTGAACGCCATTCCCAGAGGCCAAACGGAGGCCGCGCTCGCGCTTGGACTGCGCCGGCGCATAGTGCTGTACCGGGTCCTCCTGCCACAGGCAGCGCCGACGATCCTGCCGGCGATCACGGGGCAATTCGTGCAACTGGTCAAGGACACCTCGCTGCTCTTCACGATCGCTGTTCTTGAAATCACGAAAGCGGCCGACGACGTCGGCAACGACAGCTATCAGTTCCTGCCGGCCTATCTTGTGAGCTGCGTGATCTATATCGCCCTGTGCGTCGTGCTGAACCTCCTGTCGGATGTCTACGAAAGCCGCGCCGGCTTCTCCAAGCACAAACGAGCATAACTCATGGGCAATATCTTTTCCGTTGCGCTCGATGCGTTTCAGCTCATCCTGACGGGGCTGCCGATCGTTCTGTTCCTGGCGTTCGCCGCATTTTTCCCGGCCCTCGGCCTTGGTCTCGTCGGAGGGCTTCTTGCATCTTCCCCTCTCGCGATCGTGCGGTTTTTGATCGGCGTCTACGTCTACCTATTCCGCAGCACGCCGTTCCTGATGTTCATTTTCCTGGTTTACTACGGGCTGCCGGAATTCGGTCTCGATATCGGTCCTGTCACCACCGCCATCATCGCTCTTTCGTTGTCTCACGGTGCCTATATGACCGAAATCGTCCGGGGCGGCTTGCTGGGGTTGGATAAAGGCCAGAACGAAGCGTCGGTGGCTCTCGGGTTCAGTCTATTCCAGCGCCTGCGGGACATTACGCTGCCGCAAACGCTGATGGCGATCATCCCCTCGCTCCTTGGCCAAATTATCCTGATCGTCAAGGATACCTCGCTGGTGTCCGTCGTCGGGATCAGCGAGATTGCCAGACTCGCCAAGGAGGTGGTGATCCGCACCAACCAGCCCTTTATCGTCTTTACCATTCTGGCTCTCACCTACTTCGTCGTCTGCTTTTCCCTGGAGTTCGTTGCACGCAAGTTGGAAGAAAAGGTAAGACGGATCACATCAGGGCACTAAAAGTGGGATAAGGACATGAATGCGCACGCAATATTCCAGGAAACCCTCGGCCCCGAAACTTCAACGGCTTCGGAAAGCCGGGATGCGGGTGCCAAGTCGCTGCGCAAGATGGCTCTCGTCCTCGATGCCTTTTCCCGCAGTCGGCCGAGCATGACGATTGCTGACCTTTCGGAAGCCACTGGCCTGCCCAAGACTACGATCCATCGCATCGTCACCTCCCTCCGGGAGGTCGGCCTGCTCGATCAGGATGGGCGGCGCCAGGGATACCGGCTCGGCCTGAAGATGTTCCACTATGGCAGCAGTGTGCTGGCCAGCCTGGATACGCCCACGCGTGCCCATCCTCACATCGCAAAACTTCAGCAACTGACCGGCGAAATCATTCACTTTCATATGTTCGACGGACATCAAATGGTCTGCGTGGAGCGGGAGCAGATGATCGCCTCGAGCATGACGACGCTGCAGGCCGCGCCGACCTATTGCACCAGCGTGGGCAAGGCATTTCTGGCGTTTCAAGACGAAAGTCTCGTCAGGAAGATCGCCGGGGAGGGGCTGCGCGGCTACACGGCTCGCACAATCACGCATCTCGACGATCTCCTGTCGGAATTGGCGCGCATCCGGGTGCAGGGCTTCGCTGTCGACAACGAGGAAATCGAGGTGGGGGTGCGCTGCATCGGCGCCCCCGTTCGTGACTCCTCGGGTAGGGTGTTCGCGGCGGTCAGCGTCTCCGGTCCGGTCGATCGCATGCCGGATGGCCGTCTAGCAGGGTTGGCACCAGTGGTGATCCAAACTGCGAATGAGATTTCTCAAGCGCTTGCCGAGTAGCACACCCGTTACGACCAACTTGGGGACAGCTTCCTCAGCCTAGTCCCCCGGCCGTCGCAGTGCACGTCTGGGTTATTGGAGCTATCGGCGCCATGACGCTCGCCATGATGAGTCGGGCGACGGTCGGGCATACCGGACGGGTTCTCGAAGCCTCGCCTGCCACGCAGTTGATCTATCTCGCGGTGGTGGTTGCGGTGGCGCTACGCGTCGCCATGGAGTTCGTGCCGAACCTTTCGGTACCGATGATGCATGCGCTGCCATTGCCTGGGTCGCTGCATTCACGGGCTTCGCAAAGATATATGGACCAATGCTTGCGCGACCACCACGTCGAATCTAGGTCCGGCTAATGATTGGGAGGAGGCGACGGTCAAGAAGGTGGGTGGTACTTGATCTATGTTAGTGAGGCTTCTAGCGAAGCTGGATTGAGATCAGGTAGTCGTGTGGCAAACGTCTTGTCCACAAGATGGCGAAGTCAAAGATGGTCAGTAAAATAGCTGGAAAATTAGCTTTGATGTGGATGGCTCTACTAATCATCCACGTCGTAATCTCTCGCGGGAAATGGCGGGCTCGGACACTGTGGCGTGCCGCAGCGTAAGATTTGGTTGCGCTCCCCCGCAACCAAATCCAAACACAAAACCCCGTGTGAGCTCACGCTCCGCGGGGCTTTTGTTTGTGATGCCCCCACGCTCGCATGAGCGAAATCAGGCACTTGGCATCGCAGGTTCAAATCAGGCTTCCATGTCCCGCGACGAATTGCGGTGCCCTTGAGTACCAGAAGCGATGAGAGAGTTTCTACAATGTTCTCTTATTTTCCGAGTAAAATATCCGAAATACTTAGTGTTGGCCACGGAAGACGCTGATGATTTCTGGTTCTATTGCCAAAAAAACACAGCGAAGCATGTTATGTTGCTATCGGCAGCGGCAACTTCTTGGTGCGGCCGCCATCCACGATAAAGACCTGCCCCGTCGCGAATGTGCTCTCATCGGAGGCGAGCCATACTGCCAGATTGCCGATGTCGCGTGGCTCTCCTAGGCGGCCTGCCGGATGCATGGCCAGGAGTTCGCGTCGGATCCGCGAGCTGTCGGGCATGCTTTCTAGATAGATCTCGCTGAGGTCCGAATTGATCCAGCCTGGTGCGATCGCGTTGCAGCGGATGCCATCCCGCCCGTGATCCACCGCGACCGCAGCGCTGAAGCCATGAATACCCGCCTTGGAAGCGGAGTAGGCCGGGTGGCCCGGATTGGAGCCGATCCCCTCGATCGAACCGATATTGATCAGGCTCCCGCCGCCGCGAGACCGCATCAGGGGCACGGCCCTCTTGGTGAGAAGGAAGGGCGCCTTGAGATTGACTGTCATCATCTGATCCCAGTCTTCCTCGGACATCTCCTCGACCGTCTTCTCGAACATGATGCCGGCATTGTTCACCAGGATGTCGAGACCGCCGAAGCGCTTGGCGGCTCGATCGACGGCACTCGCAAGCTCATCGGAACGGGTGAGATCGGCTTGGATGAAGACCGTCTGCTCGTTTAGGATGGAGGCGGGCGGCGCGTTTCGTTGCACGATCGCAATCCGAGCCCCTTCCTCGGCAAAGCGCTGGGTGATGCCCAGCCCGATTCCCCGTCCGCCGCCGGTGATGACCGCAATCTTGCCTTCAAGTCTCTTCGACATGGAACTTCTCTCAATATACGGGCTTGGCGCCATTGACCTCGACGGCGGTGCCCGCGATGTAACGGGCCGCATCCGACGACAGGAAATAGACCACGTCGGCGATGTCCTCGGGCTCGGCGATACGGCCGAGGGGGACGCTGCGATTGAGCTCATCAATGGCCGTGTCGGGATCGAAGCCGCGCTTGATGAAGCCGGTGCGCAGCATCGGGGTGTTCACTTCGTTGGGACATACCGCATTGATCCGGATGCCGTCGGGGGCATGGTCGCGCCCCAGGCATTTCGTCAGCGTGGCAACTGCGCCCTTGCTGGTGCAATAGGCGGGATGGCCGGGGCCGGGATAGAGACCCCAGCAAGAGGCGATGTTGACGATGGCACCACCGCCTGCCACCTTCATGTGCCCGATCGCCCTGCGGCAGGTATAGAAGACCGCCGTGAGGTTGACGTCGAAGGTCCTGATCCAGTCGTCGTCCGAGGTCTCGAGGATGTTGCCGCGGGTGATGATGCCGGCATTGTTCACCAGGACGTCGATTCGTCCGGTCTTGGCGAGTGCCGCATCGACGAGATCTTCGCAATAGGCCTTGGTTCGGAGATCCCCCGGCACCGCCCAGGCTATTTCGCTGCCGGCGTTGAGTTCAGCACAGAACGAGGCGAGTTGATCGGCGTCGGCATCGCCAAGAACCACCCGAAAGCCATTCCCGATGAACTTGCGGGCAATCGTACGCCCGATGCCGCCGGCCGCGCCGGTTATCACTGCAGTCTTGATGGTGTCCTCAGTCATTCCCATGTCCGTGAACGATGTGCCTGGAATTGAGACAGATTTCCCTCAAATCGAGCTGGTTGCCAGTGTCTTGAAGCTGCAAAAGCCGCATGTCTTGGTTGAGTTCTCCGCGCCCTGCATAGTTTGTCGGAACCTCCGTCATGGACGGGCGAACGGGGCACGGCCTGGCCGTACCGCCGAAATGAGTCCTGTGCCGAAAGGTCGTCTCAGGCGGTCGGATCGACCTTCTGGCTGATGCGCTTGGAGAAACGGTCGATGACGATCGCCAGGACCACCACGGCCAGGCCCGCCTCCACCCCCTTGCCGACCTGAAGCCGGGAGATGGAGCGGATGATCTCGTCGCCCAGTCCGCCCGCGCCGATCATCGAAGCGATGATGACCATCGACAGGGACATCATGATGCATTGATTGACGCCGGCCATGATCGATCGGAAGGCCTGCGGCAGCTTGATCAGGAACAGGATGGTCATGCGGCCCGCGCCGAAGGCCTCCCCCGCCTCCACCATTTCGCTTTCCACCATCCTGAGGCCATGCGCCGTGAGACGCGTCGGCAGCGGAATCGCGAAGAAGATCGTGGCGATCACACCGGGAACCGTACCGACCCCGAAGAAGAACACCGCGGGGACGAGCAATACGAAGGGGGGCATGGTCTGCATGAAGTCGAGAACCGGTTCGACGACCGCATTGACCTTCTTGGACTCGGCGATGAGCATGCCGAGGGGAATGCCGATCAGCAGAGCGATGAAGGCGGCGGTCAGCACGAGGGAAAGGGTCAGCATCGCCGCCGCCCAGAGGTTCATGGCAAGGATGAAGGTGAGGCCCACCCCGCCGAGAATGGCGAGCGTGATCCGCCCAAGCAGAATGCCGCCAACGACCGCGACGGCGATGATGATCCAGGCCGGCACGATGGTGAGCGCCGTGGCCAGAGGGCCGTTGATGCCGTTGATGATCGAGCCGATGAAGTCGAAGATGAAGCTGTAATTCGTCGAAAGATAAGTGGTGAAATCGTCGATCGACGTGGCGATCGAGTCGGCGAATTCCGAGAAATCCATCACGCGTCTCCTTGTTCATGCGCCCGGGCGCGATGGTCAGACTGCTCGCTGCATGGCTTCTGCCATGCCTTTCCCGCTCGACGTGCCGGCGACGGCAGTGGGCTGAGGCTTCCTGTTGGGAGGCGAGATATTGGCCGCCAGCGCTTTGAGCAGGGATGCGCCGGTCACCAGGCCGGCAAAGCTGCCATCGTTCCGCACAACAGCGAGGGCCCCCGAATTCGACGAGAGCCGATCGAGGTAGGGCGCGATGAGGTCATCAGCGCCGACATTGACGACATCCTGCTTCTTCCACTCGGCAGCCTGGAAGCCCGCATCCGCCTCCATGACCTGGCCGGCGGTGAGCACCTTGAAGACGTCGATGCCCTTGACGAAGTTGCGCACATAGTCGTTGGCGGGCGACAGCACGATGTCCATCGGCGATCCCTCCTGCACGACTTCGCCCTTCAGGAGGATGGCGATGCGGTCGCCCAGCGTCGCGGCCTCGTTGGGATCATGCGTGACGAAGACGATCGTCTTGTTGAGCGTGGCCTGGAGGCGGAGCAGTTCTTGCTGCATCTCCTCGCGGATGAGCGGATCGAGGGCGCTGAAGGGTTCGTCCATGAGCAGGATGGGCGTGTCCATCACCAGCGCACGGGCGAGGCCGACACGCTGGCGCATGCCGCCGCTCAAACTCGAGGGCTTGCGGTTGTCGAGATCCTTGAGGCCGACCAGTTCCAGCACCTTGGACGCCTTAGCCCGCCGCTCCTTCCGCGGCATGCCCGCAATGCGCAGCCCGAAGGCCACGTTGTCGACGACGGACATGTGGGGGAGCAGCGCGAAATGCTGGAACACCATGCCTATCGAGCTCGAGCGGATCTGCCGGAGCTCTTTCTTGCCGGCGCTGGTGATCTCGCGCCCGCCGATGAGAATGCGGCCGCCAGTCGGATCGACGAGCCGGTTGATACATCGCAAGAGCGTGGACTTGCCGCTGCCGGAAAGCCCCATGATCACGCAGATCTTGCCCGGCTCGATCGAGAGATTGATGTTCCTGAGCGCCACGAAATGCCCGGGTGCGCTGGTGGCCGCCGGATCGTCCCTCAGCGTGTCCAGCGCCGTCTGCGGGCTATGGCCGTAAAGTTTGTAGAGTCCCTTGATTTCGATAGCCGGTTTGCTGGCGTCCATCCAACCCCTCCCTCGGCAAATGGGATGGCGTTCGGGAACGAAGAGATCCGCTCTCGAACGTCGTGGCGAAGTGAGAAGCGGGATTCAGGCGATCCACTGCTCGATGAGGCCTTTGCCCTTGTTGTCGTCGATCCACTTGGCAGCGGCTTCCTCGGGCTTCATTCCCTTGTCGATCCAGCTCATCACGAGCGCTTCCTGATCGTTGGGAATGTGGAACTTCTGGAGGAATGCGTGCGCCTTCGGGAAGTTGTCCTTGAAGTCCTTGCGCACGGCGTGGAAGCAGTAGAACGGCTCTTCCATCATCGTCGCCTTGGGATCCTTGAGATAGCGCATCTTGTACTGGGTCCACATCGGCAGCGGCTCCCATGTGGTGACGACGATCCAGTCCTTGCGGCCGATGGCTCGGCCGAAGGCGGCTTCCATCGCCGCTTCGCTGCCCGCCACGAGCTTCAGCTTGAGGTCATAGGCCTTCACGGTCTTGTCGGCCGATTGCATCAGGCCCGAGCCCGCATCGATGCCGATGATGCTACCGCCGAACTTGTCGGCGTGTGCGTTCAGTTCCTCGATCGAGTTGATCTCGACATAGTCGGGCACCGCCAGGCCCTGCGTCATCGGCCCTTCTGAAATGCCTAGAATCTCGATCGCGCCGGCGACCTTCTTCACATAGTCCGCCTGACCGCCCTTGTAGTCGCCCTTCAGCGGGCCCGTGCCCTGCATGTAGGAATTCGAGAAGGCATCCACCTTGCCGGACTGGAGCGAGGCGTAGATGACGCCTGGATCGGCTTGCAGCGGCTGGACCTTGTAGCCAAAATTGTCCTCGATCAGCTTCTTTCCTATGAAGGTAATCGCGAGGGCATCGGACCAATTTGCGTAAGCATAGACCAGCGGACGCGAGGCATCGGCAAGAGCTGTTGTTGAAAACCCTGCCGCCACCAAGGCCGCACTACCACCCAACTGTAGAAATTGCCGCCGTGAAGCCTCGAGGCTCGGCATCTTCGACATCGTACCCTCTCCTGGTGATGGTTGCTTGACAATTCATAGATTGCCGAGCTTTTCAGTTTTGTTCAGGCCACCTTTATCAGGTGAGAAATGCGTAACATGGATTTGCTCCAACCGGCGGGCGCAAAAAAGTAGCCTGCCGATTGACTTTATTTCGACTGTCCAAGCGCCCGGACTTCTGTAGCGTCTCTTCGCAATCCTTTCGTGAGCTACAGCGGAGCTAATCCATGTCCTTCAAAGGCATCATCCCGCCGATCATCACGCCATTTCACGAGGACGGGTCGATCGATCGAGCCGGCTTCGAAACCGTCCTGGAACATCTCATCGCGGCCGGCGTCCACGGCATCGTCATCGGCGGAACCACGGGCGAGTACTATGCTCAGTCACGGGACGAACGGGTGGGCCTGCTCAAGCTCGCCGCGAAGGTCGCCCATGGCCGCGTGCCGTTGATCGCCGGCGTCGGCGCCATCCGGACCGAGGATTGCATCGAATACGCGCTCATCGCCCGCGATCTGAAATATGACGGTATCCTGATCGGCTCGCCCTACTATGCGGTGCCCACGCAGCAGGAGCTCGCCAACCATGCACTGGCGATCGACCGGGCGGCCGACATGCCGATCATGCTCTACAACTACCCCGGCCGCACCGGCACGATGATGGACACCGAGTTCCTCGACCGCGTCGGCCGCAACACCAATTTCCGAGCGATCAAAGAATCCAGCGGCAGCGTGAACCAATTGCACATCCTGGCGCGCGACTATCCGCATATCGATCTGTTCTGCGGCATGGACGACCAGGCGCTGGAATTCTTCGTCTGGGGGGCCAGGGGCTGGGTGTGCGGCGCGGGCAATTGCCTGCCCGAGGAGCATCTCGCCCTCTACAATGCTTGCGTCGTCGAAAAGGACTTCGCCAAGGGCCGGCTGATCATGTCCGCCCTGCTGCCGTTGATGCGGGTGCTCGAGCAGGGCGGCAAATTCGTCCAGGCCATCAAATATGGCTGCGAGCTGGCGGGATTGCCGGCGGGGCCCGTGCGCAAGCCGATGCGCGGGCTTGAAGAAGACGAGCGGCGGGAACTCGCGAACACGATCCGCACGCTCAAGGCGGTGATCGCTTCCATCGACAACAAGTCCATCAAGAAGGGTGCCCCGAATGTCGTTGCTCTTAACGCGTGATGAGTACGCGGCCCTGGCCCAGAGCCTGCCGCTGCCGACCAATGCGGTGATCGACGGCAAGGCGCGGCCGGCTCTGTCCGCGGATACCTTCGATTCCATCAATCCGGCCACGGGCGAGCGTCTCGCAAGGATCGCCAGCTGTGGCAAGGCTGACGTGGACCTCGCCGTCGAGAAGGCACGCGGGGTCTTCGAGGCCGGCACCTGGTCGCGGGCCCACCCCAGCGAGCGCAAGAGCGTGCTCAAGCGCTTCGTCAAGCTGCTGCGGGACAACGCCCACGAATTGGCCGTCATCGAGACGCTGGAGAGCGGCAAACCGATCTTCGACGTCGAGACGATCGATATTCCCGAGGCCCTGCATTGCCTGGAATGGCATGCCGAGGCCGCCGACAAGGTCTATGGCCAGACCTCGCCTTCGGGCGACAACGTGGTCTCGATGATCGTGCGCCAGCCGCTTGGCGTGGTCGCCTGCGTGCTGCCTTGGAATTTCCCGATCCTGATGCTGGCCTGGAAGATCGGGCCGGCGCTCGCCACCGGCAACTCCGTCATCGTCAAACCGGCCGAGCAGACCAACATGTCGGCACTGCGCATGGCCGAGCTCGCCCACCAGGCCGGCTTGCCGAGCGGTGTCTTGCAGATCCTGCCCGGGCCCGGCGAGGTGACGGGCCAAGCGCTTGGCCTGCATCCCGACATCGACATGGTCGCGTTCACCGGCTCCACCGATATCGGACGTAAGTTCCTCGAATATTCGGCCAAGAGCAATCTGAAGCGCATCGTGCTCGAATGCGGGGGCAAGAACCCCTGCATCGTCATGGACGATGCCGAGTGCCTCGATGTCGTGGCCCAGCAAGCGACCCAGGCCGTGTTCTGGAACATGGGCGAGAACTGCTCGTCCAATTCCAGGCTCATCGTGCATGAAAAGGTCAAGGACGCGCTCGTCGAGCAGATCATCGCCAAATTGAGGGACTGGCCGCTTGGCGACCCGCTCGATCCGGCCAACCGGCTCGGCGCGATCGTCTCGAAGGAACAGTTCGAGACGATCATGGACTACATCAGGAAGGGCAAGGCCGAGGGCGCGAAAATCATCGCTGGGGGCGAAGCCTGCAAGATCGGCAAGGGCTATTTCATCGAGCCGACCATCTTCGACGACGTCAAACCGAGCATGGTGATCGCCAGGGAGGAGATCTTCGGCCCCGTCCTGTCGATCATCACGGTGGCGAGCGCCGACGAGGCGGTACGTGTCGCCAACGACACCCCGTATGGTCTTGCCGCCTCGGTCTTCTCTGCCAATCTCGGCCAGGCCCATCGCATGGCGCGCGATATCCGTGCCGGCACCGTGACCATCAACTGCTATGGCGAGGGTGACATCACCACGCCGTTCGGCGGTTTCAAGCAATCCGGCTTTGGCGGCCGCGACAAGTCCCTGCACGCCCATGACCAGTACACGGAGCTGAAGACAATCTGGGCCGATATCTCTGACCCCCGCACGACCAAGACGCTCGACTGAACCGGCTTGGCCATGGCTATCCACACTGCGATCAGGACGCCGGCTGACCTGGCCGGATCGGGCTGGTACGAACTCCTGCCAAAACCGGCACCCCCGCGCGTCCTGGAGGGAAAGCGCACGGCCGACTGGGTCGTCATCGGCGGGGGCTTTGCCGGCATGGCAGCCGCACGCCGCCTGACCCAGCTGCAACCCGGCTCCCGCATTGTCGTTCTCGATGCGCAGAGAATCGGTTGGGGTGCCGCAGGCCGCAATTCAGGCTTCATGATCGACCTGCCGCACGAACTTGCGAGCGATAATTACGCGGGCGGCCGCGACCACGACATCAAGCAGATCCGAATGAACCGGGCCGCCATCGAGTTCGCAGCCGGCGCTGCCGCGGAATACGGGCTGGAGCCTCATTTCATTCGGGCCGGCAAATATCATGGCGCCGCCACGGCACGAGGCCAGCGGGTCCTTGCGGAGTTCGAGCAGCATTTGTCCAGCCTCGGCGAGCCGTTCGAAAAACTGAGCGCCGACGATTTGCGCCGCGTGACCGGAACCTCCTACTATGCCGGGGGCACGTTTACACCGGGCACGGTGATGATACAGCCGGCCGCCTATATTCGCGGTGTCGCCCACGGCCTCGCCGAAAAGGTCGAGATCTTCGAGAATTCGCCGGTCGTCTCGATCAGGAGCGGGACGACGCATACGGTGTCGACGCCTCAGGGAGAGGTCGAGGCGCCCCGCATCATCCTGACGGTGAATGGGCAGGTCGAAAGCTTCGGCTTCTTTCGCCGCCGTCTCATGCACATCTTCCTCTATGCGAGCATGTCGCAAAAGCTGACCTCGGCGCAGATAGCGAAGCTCGGCGGCGAGAACTATTGGGGCCTCATCCCGGCCGATCCGCTCGGGTCGACCGTCCGGCGCTTCGGAGACCGGATCGTGGTGCGGAATTCCTGCACCTACAATCCCGCGATGCAGGTTTCGGATGGATTGGTCAAAAATTTCGGCAAGGCGCATGACCGCTCCTTCGACGAGCGGTTCCCGATGCTGCCCGGCGTGCAGGCCGAGTTTCGCTGGGCCGGGCATCTGTGCCTGTCCCTCAACAGTGCGCCGGCCTTCGGCGAGGTCGAGCAGGGCATCTATTCGGGCTGCTGCTGCAACGGGCTGGGAACGGTCAAGGGCACGCTCTATGGCAAGCTCATCGCCGACCTGGCGGCGGGCAGCGGAGAGATGATGGTAGAGGAAGCGCTGTCGGGACCCGTCCCCCGGAAGCTCTATCCCGAACCGTTCATGTCCCTTGGAGCGACGGCGAAGCTGTGGTGGCTGCAAAAGCGGGCGGGGCGAGAAATGTGAGGGAACAAAGCCCGGGGTGAAACGCATTCTGCCTGTCGGGCACGCGTTCAGTTGAAGGCTTGCCGTTCGCTCTCGGCGATCTCTCTCAGCCAGCTGCGAAGGGTTTCGGCCGCCGGGCTCAGCACCCTGTTGTCGTTCCAGGTCAGGTAATAGCCACCCGGTGCCGGAATTTCGAGGTCGGTCAGGCGCGTGAGCCGCCCCTTCTCGACCAGGGACCGTACCAGCCGATGCCACCCTACGGCGACACCCTGGTCGGCCTGGGTGGCCTGAAGCGCGACACTGAACTTCCCGTAGCGCCGGCCTCTCAAGGGACCGTGCGGAATGTTGGAGCGGCGTAGAACCTCATCCCAATCCGACCATTCCGGATCGACCCAATCCACGTGAACGAGAGGCAGTTCGGCCAGCGTTTCGGCGGTTGCATCCCGATGCTCGGCGGCGAAACCTCGGCCGCAGACCGGATAGATGGTGTCGTCGAACAAAAGCTCGGCCGTCTCGTCCGCCCAGGAGCCAAGGCCGTAGCGCACCCGCAACTCGACCTCTGCTCGACGCAAATCGCGCGGATTGTCGGAGATGAGATGGTCGACGGTGATCTCCGGGTAGCGCTGCCAGAAGCCGCGCATGCGAGGCACCAGCCACATCGTGGCGAAGGCATCGGTGCAGGCAATGGTGACGTTCCTCGACCGGTCTCCCTGTTTGATTGTCCGCACGACCTCGGCAGCGCGCGAAAAGCTGTTGGAGAGCACCCCGTAGAGATCCTCGCCCGCGCTCGTCAGCGCCACGCCGGTGCCGAGGCGCGCAAAGAGCGGCACACCCAATTCGTCCTCGATCGCCTTGATCTGCCGGCTGACCGCGCCGGGCGTGACGTTGAGCTCGCGGGCGGCGAGCTTGAACGAGAGATGCCGTGCGGAGGCCTCGAAAACCGCCAGAGTGGTGAGCGAGGGCAGATCGTAATAGCGGCGGACCATGCTGAGCCGAGCTTCTTTCCAAGATCGAATAGGGCAGCAATTAAGTCAACACGCGCGTGAGACTTTTGCATTAGGACATTGCCCTAGCTTGCAGCAATAGTCCCAGTAACTGCAAGGCCTTAGCCGCAGTAATGTTAAGACAAGCGGAGGCGAGCGTGACCATTCAGGAGAGCACAACTCGAAGGAGCGGGCGCGATGCCCGCCGCGCCATCCGAATGGCCCCCAAGGTCGACATGCTCCCGACCCTCAAACGTGCCTTGCCCGTGGTCGAGCCGATGGATGCCGATCAGGTCGAGCGCATCCACCAGGCGTCCCTGGCCATTCTTGAGGATATCGGGGTGGTGTTTCGCGATCCCATCGCTCTCGAAGACTGGAAAAGAGCGGGGGCGGATGTTCGAGGCGAGCGCGTTCATCTAGACCGCGATCTGGTGATGGATCTGATCAGCACCATTCCGCGCGATATCACCTATCATGCGCGGAACCCGGCCAAGAACGTGGAGCTCGGCGGGCCCAATTCCATCTTCGTGCCGATGACCGGCGCGCCGTATCTGCGTGACCTCGACGATGTCAGGCGGTTGCCGACACTCGAGGATCTCGGCACCTTTCATAAGCTTGCCCACATGATGCCGGCGCTGCATTCATCGGCGCACCACATCGTCGAGCCGATGGACATCGTCGTCGCGCACCGCCATCTCCACATTACCTATTCGTCGATGAAGCATTCCGACAAGATCTTCATGGGAATGACCACCTCGGCCAGGAATGCCGAGGACGTGCTCGACATGTGCGATATCCTGTTCGGGCCCGGTTTCCTGGAAAATCATGCGGTGACGACCGGCAACTGCAACGGCAACTCGCCGCTGGTATGGGACCAGGTCATGCTCGGCGCGATGCGCGCATTCTGCCGGCGAAACCAGCCCGTGCTCTGCTCGCCCTTCGTTCTGGGCGGTGCGAATACGCCGGCGTCGACGGCCGCCGCGGTCGCCCAGCTCAATGCCGAGGCGCTCTCGGCACTCGCCTATACCCAGGTGATCCGCAAGGGCTGCCCGGCGATCTACGGGCATTATCTGTCGACGGTTTCGATGCAGTCGGGAGCGCCGATGGCCGGCACGCCCGAGATCTCGCTGATGAACTTCATGATCGGGCAGATGGCACGGCGCTACAATATTCCCTGGCGCACGTCGAACCTGCTCGGCGGGGCCAAGGTCTTCGACGCCCAGGCCGGGTATGAAAGCGCCATGACCATGATGGCGGTCCTCATGTCGGGCGCCAACTATATCTGGCACTCGGCCGGCTGGAACGAGGCCGGCATGCATTGCTCGATGGCCAAGTTCGTGGTGGATGCCGAAGTCTGCGCCATGGGCTACCGCATGACGCAGGGCATCCAATGGGGTGATTTCGAGGAAGCCCTGCAAGCCGTGAGGGATGTCGGGCCGGGCGGACACTATCTCGGCCATCCGCACACGCAGGCCAATTTCCAGACGGCCTTCTTCATTCCCAAGCTCTTCGACAACAATTCGATCGAGCAATGGAAGGCCGAAGGCGAGAAGGACATCAATCGCCGGGCGCTCGAACACGCCAGGCACCTGTTGGCCGACTATCAGGAGCCCGTGCTCGACCAGGCAAGGGATGAAGAACTGCGCGCCTATATTGCACGCCGCTCGCGCGAAATTCCTGCCGTCGACGCCCTGAACGACGAATATTGAGCCCGACAATGCGCATCAAGACCATCAACGTCTATAAAGTCCTCCTGCCCGTCAAGGGCGGTGTCTACCGGATGGCAAGCGATGACGTTCAAGCGCTCGACTCCACGCTGGTGGAAGTCGTGACCGATGATGGGCTAACCGGCTGGGGTGAGACATGCCCCATCGGCCCGGTCTATCAGCCCCAGCATGCCCTTGGCGCCCGTGCTGCGATCGCCGAGATCGCTCCCGGCCTGATCGGCCAGCAGGTGCAATCCATCCGACTGCTCGCAAGGCGCATGGACGAGCGCCTGAACGGGCATGGCTATGCCAAGGCTGCGCTCGACATCGCTTTCCTCGACCTCCTCGGCCAGCGGCTCGGCGTTCCGGTTTCGACGCTGCTCGGCGGTACCCTGACGGACCGCGTCGAGAGCTACTACTCCCTGATCGTCGGCGAGCCCGACGAAACCGCGCGGATTGCCGCCGACAAGGTCAGGGCGGGCTATCCCCGCCTTCAGATCAAGATCGGCGGCCGCAGCCTCGAGCAGGACGTCGCCACGGTCCGCAAGGTCTGGGAGGCGGTCGGCTACAAGGCTCGCATCGCCGTCGACGGCAATCGCGGTATGACCGTAGCTGCCGCCATGCAGATCAGCCATCTGTGCCAGTCCATCCCCCTCGTGCTCGAACAGCCATGCAATACCGTGGAAGAGATCGCGACCTTGAAGGGGCGGGTCAACCATCCGGTCTATCTCGACGAAAGCACCGAGGATCAGAATGCCGTGCTGCGGGCGATTTCCCTGGGCATAGCCGACGGCTTCGGTTTCAAGGTGACCCGGCTCGGCGGCCTGACCAAGATGACCACCGTGCGCGACATGTGCGCCATCCGCTCCTTGCCCCACACCTGCGACGATGCCTGGGGCGGCGACATCATCGCGGCGGCGTGTACGCATCTGGCGTCGACGGTCGAACCACGCCGCTGCGAAGGGGCCTGGATCGCCCAGGAATATATTGACGGCCACTACGACAGTGTGAACCCGGTGAAGATTGTCGAAGGGCACATCGCCGTTCCGCAGCGACCTGGCCTCGGCGTCAAACCGGAACCAGGCATGTTTGGTTCGCCGGTTGCCAGTTATGGATGATGAATTGCGAGTTTCAGCTGCAGCAGGCGAAAGATGGCGGCCAGGGTTCGAAGGCCCGTGTCTTCTTGCTTCAGTTAGCAGGTTGCAACCAATTTCAGGGTAAATTCAGAGGTCATCCGTCTACACGGACACTCGCAAGGAATGTCGGCACCGGCGATTGCCTGCCCCTGCAACAGGAAATTAATAATAATATCAATGCATTAATCTGATTTTGGTGGTTTTTTCGTTTGCGTCAGGCCTCAACCCACGCGTTGCCAACAGGTTCTGCACACTCCGGCGTCCGTTGACACATATTCCATGCGTCGCAAACGTTCTCACCCTTTCCGTTCGCTTCAACCGGCGCTTGCACAATGCGTGCGGCAATTCATGGATCCGACCGTGCCCGCCAACCTGTCGCCGTCCGTGACCGACCGACGGCTCAATTCCAAGATCGGCAATCTCTGTTGGATGATTTCCAGGGAAGCGGCCGGTTCAGCGGTCTCCGTCATCGTTCAACTGGCGACGACTTCGCGGATCTGACGCTCAGCCGCAGTCAGAAAGTCTTGTGCCAGCTCGGGATCGTTGACCACGCGAGACAGCATCAATGCACCGAGCATCGTGGAAAGAATGGCCATTGCCTTGCCATTGGTTTCCTCGCCCGGCGTGACGGAAATCATGGTGCCGAGCGTTTCGAGATAGGCCCTTATCCCTGTTTCGAATGCTTCCTTCACCGTGCTGCTCTGCCTGGCAGCATCGGAGCCCAGCGCCGCAATCGGACAGCCATCCATCTTCTCCTGGCGATGCTCCATGCTGAGGTAAAATCCGAGCACAGCGCCGAGCGGATCGTCAGGGTTTGCCGCAGTTGCGACGGCCCATAATTGCGCAGCACTCTCCATCGCTCGTTTGGACGCTTGTGCCGCCAGGTCTTCCTTCGATGCGAACTGCTTGTAAAAGGCGCCTTGCGTCAGCCCGGCGCCCTTCATCAGGTCCTTGAGCCCGATGCCGTCGAAGCCGTGCTCGCGGAAGAGGCGACCGGACGCATTGATCACGGCTTGGCGGTTTTCCTCGGCTTGAACGCGACTTACCCGCATCGTTGATCCTCGCATATAGATTGCATTCGAAATCTATATCACTTATAGATGTCGAATGCAATCTATCTCTCGATGAGGGCACGGACATGAAACTCAAACCCATTCTGCTGGGAGGAAGCGCCCTGATCGCAGTAGTCGCCGCGGCCGGGTTCTTCGTGCTTGTCGCACGTCCTCACCGGGCTTCGGCCGAGATCGACCCGCGGCAGGCGCCGCCTCTGGTCAGGGTGACGGCGGCGGGCGCCGTGGTCGACAGCGAGCGCAGCTTTACCGGTCTCATCGGCGCTAGGGTGCAGAGCAATCTCGGTTTTCGCGTTGCCGGCAAAATCCTGGAACGGCTGGTAAATACGGGACAGCAGGTGAAGGCCGGTCAGCCTCTGATGCGGATCGACGAAACGGACCTTCGCCTTGCATTGACGGCAAAGCGCAACGCTGTTGCGGCAGCACGCGCGGTGTTGGTTCAGGCAAGTGCGGACGAGAAGCGATATGCGGCGCTTGTGAAGAGTGGGCTGGCCACAACCCCGCAGCGTTACGAACAGGCGAAGGCGGCATTGGACACAGCCACGGCCCAGCTGGCTGCGGCAGAAGCGGAAGCGAAGGTTGCAGAGAACGAGGCGACCTACTCCGTACTGGTCGCAGATGCGGATGGAATGGTGATCGAAACACTGGGCGAGCCGGGACAGGTCGTATCCGCCGGCCAGGCCGTGGTCCGGATCGCAGAGGCCGGCCCGCGCGAAGCCGTGGTGGCACTCCCTGAAACAATCCGGCCGGCGATCGGCTCGGTGGCCGAGGCGGGCTTGTATGGAGCCGATGGAAGGCGCTATGCCGCCCATCTGCGGCAGTTGTCCGATGCAGCCGATGCCCTGACTCGCACCTACGAGGCCCGTTATGTGCTCGACGGCGAGGCCGCTGCCGCACCACTCGGCGCGACGGTAACCGTTCGGCTTGCAAGCCAGGCGAGCCAGCCGGAAGCCGAGGTGCCGCTTGGTGCCGTGCTCGATGATGGCAGCAAGACTGGTGTCTGGGTCTTGGACCGTGCCACTTCGACCGTGCACTTTCGCCCTGTCAAGCTTGTGCGCGTGACCAGCGAAACCGCCATGATCTCCGGAGTGAACTCGGGGGATCCGGTCGTTTCGCTCGGCGCTCATCTTCTGCAGGAAGGCGTTCGCGTCCGCACCGCTTCTCAAAATGGAGGCAACTGATGAGCCTCAATCTTTCCGCGATCGCCGTTCGCGAGAGGGCGGTCACCTTGTTCTCCATTCTGCTGCTGGTGGCCGGCGGTGCCTACGCTTTCCTCATGCTGGGACGGGCGGAGGACCCGAACTTTACCATCAAGACCCTCACGGTCACGACGGCATGGCCGGGCGCAACGGCGCGCGAGATGCAGGATCTCGTCACGGAGCCGTTGGAGAAGCGGATTCAGGAACTGACCTGGTACGATCGGGTCGAGACGACCACGCGGCCGGGCTACGCCTATATGACGGTCACGCTGAAGGACAGCACACCGCCATCCGCCGTGCAGGAGGAGTTCTACCAGGCGCGCAAGAAGCTTGCAGACGAAGCCCGCAACCTGCCCTCCGGCGTCTACGGCCCCTTCGTCAATGACGAGTATTCGGACGTGAGCTTCGCGCTCTATGCGCTCAAGGCCAAGGGCATGCCGATGCGCGAACTGGCCCGGCAGGCCGAGGTGCTCCGCCAGGACCTTCTGCACGTGCCCGGTGTCAAGAAGATCAATATTCTCGGTGAGCGTCCCGAGCAGATATTCGTCGAATTCTCCTACGCCAAGCTGGCGACTCTCGGCGTATCGGCACGGGACATTGTTGCCGCCTTGCAGCGGCAGAACACCGTTACCCCGGCGGGCTCGATCGATACGCGGGGGCCGCAGGTCTTCATCCGGATCGATGGTGCCTATGACAGTGTCCGGGCGATCGCCGACACGCCGATCATCGCCGCGGGGCGAACACTGAAGCTTTCCGATGTCGCCGCGGTCCGCCGTGGCTATGAGGATCCTCCCGGCTACCTCATCCGCCATCAGGAAGAACCCGCCGTGATGCTCGCGGCGGTCATGCAGGAGGGCTGGAACGGCTTGGCACTCGGCAAGGCGCTGGAGGAGAGGACGGCGGCTATCGCACGGACCCTGCCGCTCGGCATGACGCTCGACAAGGTGACCGACCAGGCCGTCAACATCAGCTCGGCGGTCGACGAGTTCATGATGAAGTTCGCGATGGCGCTCGGTGTGGTGCTGCTCGTGAGCCTCGTCAGCCTGGGTTGGCGCGTTGGTATCGTGGTCGCCGCTGCCGTGCCCCTGACGCTCGCCGTCGTCTTCCTCATCATGCTGGAGACCGGCCGGTTTTTCGACCGCATCACGCTGGGCGCGCTCATCCTGGCGCTCGGCCTTCTCGTCGATGACGCCATCATCGCCATCGAGGCGATGGTGGTGAAGATGGAAGAGGGCATGGACCGCATCAAGGCGGCCGCCTATGCCTGGAGCCACACGGCGGCGCCGATGCTGTCCGGTACACTGGTGACGATCGCGGGTTTCCTGCCGGTCGGCTTCGCGCCCTCGACGGCCGGCGAATATGCGGGCAACATCTTCTGGGTCGTCGGCTTCGCTCTTATCGTCTCCTGGGTCGTCGCAGTAACCATTACGCCTTATCTCGGCGTCAAGATGCTGCCCGAGATCAAACCGGTCGCAGGCGGCCATCATGCGATCTATGGTTCGCCGAACTATCGGCGTCTGCGAAGGTTGATAGCCGCCGCCGTGCGCCATAAATTCCTGACCTGCGCCATCGTCGGCATTGCATTTCTGCTTGCGGGCTTCGGCATGGGCGCCGTCAAGCAACAGTTCTTCCCGACATCCGACCGGCCCGAGGTGCTGGTGGAGGTTCGCCTGCCGGAAGGTACCAGCATCGAGACCACCACCGCTGCCGTCGAAAAACTCGAACAATGGCTGCGTGAACAGCCGGAGGCCAAGATTGTTACGAGTTATGTCGGCCAGGGTGCTCCGAGGTTCTTCCTGGCGCTGTCGCCCGAGCTGCCTGATCCTGCCTTCGCCAAGATCGTTGTACTGACACCGGATGCCGAGGAGCGCGAGCACCTGAAGCGCCGGCTTCGGCAGGCAGTGGCACAGGGGCTCGCGCCCGAGGCCTATGTGCGCGTCACCCAGTTCGTCTTCGGCCCCCCCTCGATCTTTCCGGTCGAGTTCCGGATCATCGGGCCCGATCCCGCGCAGCTCTACGCTATTTCGGAAAAGGCGCTCGAAATCATGCGGACCGTGCCTGATGTGCGAGAGGCAAACCGCGACTGGGGCAATCGTACGCCCGTGCTGCGCTTCGTCCCCGATCAGGATCGGCTGAACCTCATCGGCCTGTCACCGGCGGAGGTCGGCCAGCAACTTCAGTTCCTCCTCACCGGCATTCCCGTCACGCAAGTCCGTGAGGACATCCGCAACGTTCCCATCGTGGCCCGGAGCGCCGGGTCTGAAAGGCTGGACCCAGCGCGTCTTGCGGATTTCTCGCTCACGACACGCGACGGACGAGCAATTCCTCTCGACCAGATCGGGCATTCGGAAATCCGTCTGGAAGAGCCGATCCTCAAGCGCCGCGATCGTATGCCGGTCATCACGGTCCGCTCGGACATCAACGAGGCCACGCAACCTCCGGAGGTCTCCAAGCAGGTCATGCAGGCCCTGCAGCCGCTGATCGCCTCCCTTCCGTCCGGCTATCGCATCGAAATGGGCGGATCGATCGAGGAGGCGAGCAAGGCCAACGCCGCGCTGGCGAAGATCTTTCCGGTCATGATCGCTGCCACGCTGATCATCATCATGCTGCAGGTGCGCTCCTTCGCGATGATGGCGATGGTCTTGCTGACGGCGCCGCTCGGCCTGGTCGGCGTGGTGCCGGCGCTGCTCGTCTTCAACCAGCCCTTCGGGTTCAACGCCATTCTCGGCCTGATTGGATTGGCCGGCATCCTGATGCGCAATACCCTCATCCTCACCGAACAAATCAAGGAGAACCGCGCGGCAGGACTTGATGACTATCATGCTGTCATCGAAGCCACGGTGCAGCGCACACGGCCCGTGATCCTAACGGCCCTTGCCGCTGTGCTTGCCTTCATCCCACTCACGCACTCCGTCTTCTGGGGATCGATGGCCTATACGCTGATCGGCGGCACGGCGGTCGGTACGGTGTTGATCTTGCTCTTCCTGCCTGCCCTCTATGCGGCTTGGTTCCGGATCAAACCGACTAGAGATGAGATCGATATGTCATCCCCCTCGGATGAAGGCATGAAGCTGCGTGCGGTAAGGGCTGCCGAATAGGAAGGGACCGCCGGGAGTGGCCACCCTGAACCCCCTGGCGGCAGGTTTTGCGCGGTCTCGCCGGTCAACTCCTGGTAGGTGCGCTCCCAGCGGGTTCGAGCAGAGCATGGCTGGCTTCATGCCGAAATGGGCGGCCTACGAGGTGCGCCTGATGGCCGAATGCTATGTCAACCGCGGCATGCTCCCCGAAGCCGGCGACGTCGAGCGGCTGACCAAAATCCTGGACCGCCCACATCGCCCTCTCGTCGGTAAGATCCATTCATCCAATGGCCCATCGCCTCCCTTCCTACGCATTTTTGCGTATGGAGGCCTGACGTCGTTTGCCTCACCCTCCGCAAAACCAATGACGGCCTGTAGCAGCGCAGGGAGGTAACCCTTGACACGTAACGTAACAATCTCCGCATGTCAGTATCTCGTCCGACCGATTTCCGGATTCGAAGAATTCCGATCGCGTGTACGCGCCTTACTCGATCAAGCGAATGGCTCAGATATCGTTCTGCTTCCAGAGCTCTTTACGATTGAACTGTTCACCACATACAAAGATTGGCAAAAGCTTCCGATTTCTGAGCTCATCCGCATCGATGAATTCACAGAAGACTACAACGCCCTCTTCGCCGAGGAGGCGCGGCCAATATATCCTTGGCGGGTCGCATTTGCTGCAGGTTGGCGACCGCTTCGAGAACATTGCCCATCTGTTCGGACCGGATGGCTCGATCTTCAAGCATGCCAAAACGCACATCTTTCCGGCCGAAGCAAACTGGTCGACCTCCGAAGGCGACAAGATGGAGATTTGCCAGCTTCCTTTTGCCAAGATCGGCGTGAACATCTGCTACGAGGCCGAAATCCCGGAATGCTCGGCATCTCTGACCGAACAAGGTGCTGAAATCATTCTGTGCCCATCCGATTCCGCCGAAGCGCTTGATGACGTTGCGGGCTTCGAGAAGGGGCTGGGACTGTGTCACGGCGCTACCAATCTGCGATCGACCCATCGGCCCGGAAGGCCTCCGGGATCCATTGGCCGGTGTTCTGGCTCCTGAGGAAGCCCTCGTCGATCTCGACGCCAAGTCCGATGCCGCCGGGCATCGAGAGATAGCCATCCTTGTCGACGCGGGGCACATAGCTGCTGAGCCTGCCGGTCCATTCCAGGTTGGTGTGGCGCGTTTCCAGCATGGCGAAGTTCTGGGCGTAAGCAGCGACGGCGAGACTGGCGGAGGCCTGAACGGGTCCGTTGGGATTGTGCGGTGCGAAGGTCACGCCATACATTTCGGCCAGTGCCGCGATGCGTACCATTTCGCTGATGCCGCCGGCATTGGCGACATCGGGCTGAATGATCCCAGCCCATTCATTCTCGAGGATGGGCCGAAAGGCCCAGCGGGTGAACAGTCTCTCGCCGACCCCGATCGGCGTGACCGAATGCTGGGAAAGCCGCTCCAGGGCCTCGTTGGATTCGGCGGGTACCGGTTCCTCGATCCACAGCGGCCCGGTGTGGCGCACGGCTGCCTCGATGGCAATGGCCAGTGAAGCGCTCGGCTTGCCATGCATGTCGATGGCGAAGTCGAGTTCGTCGCCGAGAACGTCGCGGACTGCCTCGCAGCATGCCACAATCTGGCGGATGGCGGCTCGGCCTTCCGTCGGCGCGACATTGGGCAGGGGGTAGATCTTGACGGCCTTGAAGCCCATGCCGAGGGCAACGTGAACCCGCTCGCGGAACTCCCCAGGCGAGGTCGACAGGCCGAGATTGGCGTAAGCCTTGATGCGGTCACGGACGGGGCCGCCCAGCAGCGAACTGACGGAGCGGTTGTGGATCTTGCCGCGAATGTCCCACAAGGCCATGTCGACGCCGGAGAGCGCGCTGGTCTGGATCGGGCCACCACGCCAATAGGCTCCACAAGGAACTGGCGTTGTCGGCCCTGCGCCTAGCCATTGCCGTGCGGCGTCCTGCCGCCGGGCTGATTCACCACGCAGATCGCGGCAGCCAATACTGCTCCCTCGACTATCAGGCGGAGCTGAGGAAGTACCGCGTCCTGATCTCGATGTCGGGCAAGGGAAACTGCTTTGACAACGCCATGGTCGAGACCTTCTTCAAAACGCTCAAGAGCGAACTCGTCTGGCGCACCGCCTTCCAGACCCGCGCCGAGGCGACCGCCGCAATCGGCCGCTATATCGACAGCTTCTACAATCCCGTCCGGCGCCATTCGGCGCTCAACTTCATCAGCCCACTTCCGTTCGAGAGGCTGGCCGCGTAAACTCGAAAACGCTCTCCAAAATCACGGAGCAAGTCCAACCAAGCCCCTTTGCCGGCCGCCCCTTCGTCCATCGGGTGCAGGTTGAGAAGAAACCAGTGCGCATTTCCATTGCCGTCCAGAAGCCTGCATTCGAAGCCGTCCAGGTTCCCCGGCGTGGCAACTGACTGAAACCTAGCGTACGCAACCTCCATGTCTTCCGAATGGATCAGGCGGGTCCAGGCAATGCGTGCTTTCACGTCGACAAGGCCAACCCGCTCACGCCATGCGGAATTGAGATGCACGATGTTGCCGGTCCGATCGAGGACGCATGCCGGGCACTTCAGGATGTCCAAGATGGCGGTAGGCGGGGGAGCTTGTTCGGGCCAATGCCTGGCTCCGCCTTCAACCTCGGACGCCAAGGGATGTCGGGGCGCTGAACGGACTGACGAAACGGATATTTGCGGGAACAATCCATCGTTGTCCGATAGTGGCATCTCATGTCCTTCGGTCGACAAAACCAGAATGAAGTCCACCCTGACTCAAGCTTCGTTCGCATGGCTGAAAGTAATGCCAGGATGCCGGCGCATGCAATCTTTTGGCAATGACCAGAGATGGATCGTCGAGTGATCGACACCGGTGCCGCGTTCCGCCACCATCTCTTTCAAGTCGCGCAGGCTCTGGCCGTAGGCTACAGAAATCTCTTACGGACTACCTAAACCCTCTCGCCATCGAATTGCCTTGGCCGAGCTGATCAAACGATCTGCAGAGAGATGGCTTGATGCAGCTTCTTTAGGTTCGGCAGCGACTTGCTTTGCCACGGAATCTCGGAGCTGCCGCGCACGATGAGAGCTACGTTTGGGTGCTTGCGCACCTCGATTGTAAATTTCGCCAATAGATTGATTCCCGAAGAGTTGAGGAACTCAAGATCCTTCAAATCGAGTATGATCGTAGGCGGCCCGGCTGTCAGGACGTCAGTCATGAGCGTCATGATCGGGGCGTATGCATCTGTTCCCGACAGTCGCATTGTGCCATCGAAATGGATGACATTGTCTTCGACCCAGACTCGATATTCGTCAGTCGTAATCTCAATATTGGGCTTCATGGTTCACTGTTGCAACTGAGTGACGGGAAGGGTGGCGAATGTTCCGACATGCACGCGACTGCCATCTTCGGCGGGATTGAAAGTCCATGCCAGGCGTGCGCCATAGTCATTCATCAGAGTCAGCAATCCCAAACCCGACCCAGATGTCTCCGGATGTGCTGCATTGGCTTCGATGCGTTCGATGAGCAGGTCACCTGGATCACCGACGGTGATTTCGGCCAGGAGTGCCTGGAACAGCGAGGCCGTGTCGGAACTGACCATATTGGAAACCTTCACTTTAAAGGCATCGGTATCCATTGCCGCCTCGACCCTGATCTCGCCAGGTTCGTGGAACTTGACCGCATTTTCGATCAGTTCGTTGACGAGGTAACCGATATTGTGCCGGACTGCGCGATAATCGTTGCGCGAGGTCCGGAACGGCAGGGCGAATATGTCGGCGATGAAGTCCGATGTCGTTGCGCAATGGTGCCATCGCAGGTCCAGGGGACCATCGAATAGACTCACGCGGCTGATACGCTCATCCATATCGATCACAATGTCTTTCGATCCGTACAAAGTGGTCATGATGCTACCTATGCCTTATAACGACGAGTGTTATGTCGTCGTGGATCTTACTGGTTCCAATGTAGTCCATCAGATCCTGGATAATTCCGTTCTTTATTTCCTCAGCGCTCGAGCCATGACGCTGGCGTGCGCTTTCGACAAGTCGATCCAAGCCGAATAGTTCGCCCTTTCTCCCCTCAGCCTCGGTGACGCCGTCGGTATGCAATACAACCACGTCGCCACTTGCGAAGGCTATGTTGCGGGTAGCGACGAAAGGCGAAATGTCCTTTTCGAGCCCAATCGGAAACCCCAAATCGATCGTGTCGATGCGTTCAACCCCGCCACCGGCCCGCACCACCACAACTTCCTCGTGTTGGCCCGACAGCGTCAGCTTACCATCCTCATAGTCCAGAAAGGAGAGGGACAGATGCTTGTCCGAATTGGTTCGCTCGAGGTTCTTGAATATCGCCCGATTGAGTCGGTCAAGGAACTGCGTGGGATTGTTCTCGCCTGTTTCCTGCAGCGCGCGTGCAACCGACTGCACCATCAGCATTAGAACGCCACTTTCCAGGCCGTGGCCGGTGACGTCGCCAATGCCGACCTTGAGCTTCTGCCCGTCTCGCAAGACATCGTAATAGTCGCCCCCAACCTCGTCTGCTGGCCGCATGTAAGCTGCAATCTCGACCCCCGGCATTGCAGACAGCTCACGCTCCTTGGGGAGCACCATTCTCTGGATCTGGCGAGCCACGTCGAGTTCGGCACCGAGCCGCAGGTTTTCGCTGCGCAGCTGTTCGTTGAGCGATGAGATCTCCGAGTTGGCATTCTCCAGGTCGCGGGTACGATCCTCGACGAGCTGCTCGAGGTTCTCGGTGTGGTAGCGGATTTCCTCCGCCATGCGATTGAAGGCAACGCCGACCTCGCCGACTTCATCCTTGGTGGGGATGTCAACGCGTACCGAGTAGTCCTTGGATTGCAACTGGCGGGCTCCTGCGGCCAGCGCGCTGAGGCCCGCCGTGATCCGCTTCGAAATGCCGAAGATCGCGACGAACACCACGAACAGACTGACCAGTACCGTCAGGATCTGATATTTGAGGATGCGGTTGGTCGCGCTCGAGATGTCGGACTGCGCCGCGATCAGCGAGGCATAGATCTCGCGTTCCGGCACCAGAAAACCGAGCGTCATCGTTTCTTTGACGATCGGCCCGTTGTTCCACAAATTGGTGGGCGCGAGCTGTTTGAGGACGGCGATGTAGGGGACATCCTCGCCATTCTGCTTAAGCACAATGTGCTGGATATCCGGCTTGTCGTCTGTAGGCATGCTCAAGGCGACGATCGCCGGCTGGTCGCTCTTCTTCAACGAGCGGTCCAGGCCGGTGACGCCCTGTCCAGCCGCATCGCTGGCGGTGACCACGCCAAGCGTCTTCTCGCCGGCCGAATTCACGGCAACGACGTTACCATTCGACATGGCCAGAAAACCGAAGCCGGTGTCGGCGACTTTCACGCTCTGCACGAGGTCGGTCAGCTGGTCGAGGGTGACGTCGGCCGCAGCCATGCCGGCGACCGATTTACGGTCCGCCGTCCAGAGCGGACGAAAGAACGAGACGATCTGCTTGCCGGAATTCGCGTCGATATAGGGAGCGGTGATGGTTGTAACGTCATCGAGTGGCTGGCTCGACGGCTTGTCCAGCCAAGTCTGCCAGTCATCGTAGATGCCGGGGAAAAAGAAATCCCAGAAATTCGCCTTATTATGACCGGGATAGAGCTTATCGAAGGTCTGGGCAAGCTCGGATGCTGGCGTGGCGCGCATCACGGGCAGGGCCTTCGGGCCCACATAATAGACCTGGAGTTTCTTGGATCCGGTCTGCATCAACGTCGGGCCAAGAATGTCGAACAGCGCGCTTTCACGCACATGATCCCGGACCGCTGGTATTGGCTGATGGTTGGAATCGAGCAGATAGCCCCAGATGCTGGTCGTGCCCGGGGCACCAGGGACGTTTTGCACCCAATCGCCGGTCGCGTTGTAGACCAGGGGCGTCGACAGAGTACGGTCCTTGGCGATGGTGTCTCCGATTGCCTTCGCGGTCTCGGGATGATCTATCATCGCCTGCATCGACCCGGCGAGCACGCCGACCTCCGAATGCACGCGCTCGAACAGAAGGTTGGCCCGCAGAGCCGTCGCATCGATGTAGGTTTGGAGATATTCGCGGCTGGCCTTGGTCAGGCCGTTGCCCACCTGTTGGGCGGCGTCCCGCGACAGGCGTTGCACGTTCCACAGCGCAATGCCGCCGCCGACCAGCAAGTCGAAGAGGACGGCCGCACCGACCACCAGAATGAATTTGGCGCGAAAGCTCCTGGGAGAAAAGCGCCGGTACCATGGCGGGGAGACAGCGCCGTTCGTCATTGTGGCTTGGTCCCGGACGCCACCCAGATGGGCCAACCCGCATAGCCTCGGGGATGCAGCGCAGCAAAGATGTGATCCTGAAAGCCAAGGCGGAAGCGGTCCATGAATTCCGGAGTGTCGCCGCGCTGGGCAGACATCTGGTCGACGAAGGCGTTTTGCCAAGCTTGCACGATATCGGCAAAATCCTGCGGATCCCCATCGAGATTGCTGACCATGAAGGTCTCCATCTTGATATTTTCGAAGCCGCAATCGAGCATGTAACGTCGGCTCTTAGGTCCGCATTCGATGTCCATGTCGAAGTGGGCCCAAACCTTGGCTGCCTGTTCATAGGTCCATTTGATCGTCTCGCCGCGCGGCTCGCCGACGCAATGCGAGACCTTTTCATTGGTGACATAGACGCGGCCGCCCGGCTTGCAGATCCGGAAGAGCTCCTTGAGGATCATTTGGGGCCTGGGGAAAACCTGCAATGCGTGCCGACAGGTAACGAAGTCGAACAGATTGTCTTCCAGCAGCAATTCCGCGGCATCGCCATAGACATATTCGATGCCGTGCAGGTCAAAACTGGCGGCCACCTGGCGCGCGTACGCCAAGCTCGGCTTGGAATGGTCGAGCGCGAGGAGGCGGGAGGGCTTGAAGTCCTTGTATAGGAGGGCCGCGAAGTCGCCGATGCCGCAGCAGATATCCGCGACCGCCATGTTCTCCTTCAGGCCGTGCCGCGGCAGGATGTTGCGCTCGTGGCGCCATGTCATCTTGGTCTGGGTCCGCAGAACCGGGAAGAAGCGGCTCTCTTCGAGAATGCTCTGAAAAGGGTAGAAATCGGCGTCGTACTCTTCGACCTTGATGGCCGGCTCGATCAGGCTCAGCCGGCCAAATTTTTCCGTCGTCCAGCCGACAACACTGGACGTCACGACGACGAACCGCAGATCCGGCCTGACACGGCTGGCGTCCAACATCACCCGCGCGAAGGCGTGAAAGGCGGTGTTGTTCATCTGCCCGAGGCGCCGGACATTGATGTGGAGGATCCCGCTTACCCGGTCGATCGAGTCCTTGAACAGCGCCAGGCTTGGCGCGATCTCGTCAACGGACTGCGGGCGCAACGTACCGGAAAGTGAAAACTCCTGATTGTTCGGGTCGAACTGCGCCTTGAATCGCGCTTTGTTGGCGAAGGTTACCGCGGTCAATGTGTCATGTTCCCGAGTGGGAGATCGACGACGAGCGTGATGGTGTCATTGGCATGCGCGTTGATACTGACTGTTGCGCCGTAGCTGACCGCGAGTTCGACCAGCAATATGTCGCGGCTGGGGCCAGGATCGCCGGACAGCGAGCTCATGTAATCGGCTTCGGCGTCACCGCCCCGGATGCGGGCAATGGCCTGCTCGAAGAAGCGTTGCTCTTCCTTCGTGGACGTGAAGGTGAGCTCGACCCTGTCGATGGTGTCCTGACGCGAGATTCTGCAGGCGAAGGTGCCGCCGGCGTGGCGACTTCGGAATGTGAGTTCAAGCAACTCGTTAAGTGCCGAAGAGAACAAGTTTGAGAATAGTACAGAATCCGGCCGATTGTGGCTTATCGTCCGGGCTAGAAAAGTGGCGATATAATCGCAATGTGTCCAGTTGGATATGAAGGTTCCCATTTCCATATCAATGTGAACCATGATACGAAAATCAGGATCCAATGTTTCGCTATGCGTGACGTTCGGCGCCATATTGCTCTCTGCTATTGCGATACCCGACGGAATGTATTGTCATCAGTTGATACGCTCGCGGCGCCTTCGGGAGGCCGAGGCCCTGGATGCAAATTTCCGAGCCCGTTCCGGGCTCATGGCCTGTCCGAGATAGTGGCCCTGAAGTACGTCACATCCTTCGTTGATCAGCCACTGGGCTTGCATGACCGTTTCGACCCCTTCGGCCGTCACGATCATGTCCAGACCATGCGCCATGTCAATAATCGCCCGGACGATCGTCTGGCTTTTTCGCTCTCTTTCGACATCTTGAATGAAGTACTGGTCTATTTTTAGCGACTCGAATGGAAAATTCTTGAGATAGCTCAGCGATGAGTAATGTGTTCCGAAGTCGTCAAGAGAAATTCGAACGCCTAGAACATTAAGAGTGTTAAGCGTATCCAAATTATCGACGGTTTGTTCGAGTAGAACTGATTCTGTTATTTCGATCTCTATTCTGTCGGCGCTTATGCCGGTGCTATCTATGACCTGGGCCACGATATCGGTGATGGAACCTCCGAGGAACTGCGCCGGCGAAATGTTGACGGCGATATTAAGCGATTCCGGCCATGTCATTGCCTGCCGGCAGGCTTCTTGCAGCACCCATCGGCCGATTTCATCCATCAGTCCGTCCGCTTCGGCGATAGGAATGAACACGTTGGGAGTTATGCGCCCAATTTCCGGATGATCCCAACGCACCAGCGCTTCAAAGCCGACGATTTGGCCCGTCGCGCGGAGGAGGGGCTGGTATTCAAGCAGAAGTTCGTGCCGATCCAGCGCCATTCGCAGGCTGCGTCTGAGGCTTTCGCGTTGTTCGATCAAAAGCATCATCGAGCGATTGAAAGTCCGAGCGCAGCCCCGCCCTTCTCCTTTTGCGGCATAGAGCGCGATGTCGGCCGCCTTCATCAGTTCTTCGCTTTGCGTGCCATGCTGAGGGCCGAATGCGATGCCGACGCTGGCCCCGACGAAGAGCGGCATCTCATTGATCATGAAGGGTATCTTGAAAGCGTCGACGAGCGCCTGCGCCACACTCTCCGCCTCGCTCGGGTCCTTGCCATACTGGATGATCGCAAACTCGTCGCCGGCATAGCGGAAAGCGGAGTCGCCCTCCTGAAGCACACCTCGTATCCGATCGGCGGCCAGTTTGAGTAACGCATCGCCCGTGCCGTGCCCCAGTGTGTCGTTGACCGATTTAAAGTCATCAAGATCAATCTGCAGCAGCGCCGAACGCACATGCCGGCCGTCATTGGCGGTCAAGATCTCCTTGAGCCGGTCACTAAGGCGCTGCCGGTTCTGCAGGCCGGTCAACACGTCATGATTGGCCTGGTACATCAGTTTGTTGTGCTCGATCTCCGCGGCCCTCCCGGGAGAATTCGCCATCTCGATCAGGCCGATCCCGTCGTCAGCGGGAAACACCCAGACTTCCATTTCTTGATGGCGTGTGGCGGCAATTTTGATAATTGTGGGAGCCTGGGTAGCAAGTAGCTTGTCCACGGCCCTGCGCGCTTCGCCTATAGCTATGCCAGGATAGATGTCAAATAGACTCGCGCCAGCTGACATATTGCCGCTACGCGCAGTCGAAAGTCGTGTTGAGAATTGAGTAAGTCTTAAATCTCTATCATAAAAAGAAGCTAATTCTTGCGTATGTTCCAGAAATTCTGAGAGTGCATGCCTGGATGCTGTAGTCTTCCTGACCTCTACTGGGGCCTCTTTTGGTAACTTTAACTTTTTCCAAAAGCGGAACACTTCCAGATCCCCTAGTACGATTTCAGGCAGTCACAAGCTCCCGGTAAATTCCTACTCCGAATTTCGCATCGGATACAATTCAGAATTTCGATTCGTATATATGAGCATTAAGAAAAACCATCACAGCGCATGAACGGTTCAATAAGTATTAAAATTTGCTCAAGCATAGGGAGCCCAACTTGGCGAGGTGAGGTGGAACGGGCCCGCGTCGAGAACGCCCCGGGCTTTGTCGAGATCGATCGCAAGCTGTTGCCGGAAGCGCGCTGGATCTATGCCGGCATGCTTGACTGGCGGCAACCTCGTCGGGCCAGTCGTTGGCGGGCGGATGGGCGGCGGCTTGTCGTGCGCCAAGGCGGCAGTTTGGCATTTTTGGAATAGCCGAATGTAAATCGAATGTTCCCTGGCCATCGACCTTTGCCCCGATAATCCACAAGCGCTATTGTTTGCAACAAAACTCAAAAAACTCGGAACAATGACGGAAATTACTGGGACGATCGGTTGATCGACCTTTACACGGAGCTGCAATTGCCTGAGAATCCGAGTCGGCGTAGCGATCGGGTCCACAAGGCTGCGTCCGTAAAGAAAAACAGCACTCACTTCGACAACAACACAAAACGAAAGTGACTGAACATGCTCGAAGAAGACGCCAGTCTTGTCGACCTGACCGTCGACATCGTCTCGGCCTATGTCTCCAACAATCAGGTCGCTACCGCTTCCCTCGCGGATCTGATCCGCTCCGTGCACGCAAGCCTCACCGGTTTGAACAATCCCAAGCCGACTGAGATGGATATACCGGCAAAACCTGCCGTTCCGATCAAGAGATCCGTCACGCCCGATTACGTCATCTGCCTGGAAGACGGTCTCAAATTCAAATCGCTGACCCGGCATCTGCGAACCGCCTATGGTCTGACGCCGGCACAATATCGAGAGAAATGGGATCTGCCGGGGGACTACCCCATGGTTGCGCCGAACTACTCGGCCACTCGCTCTCGTCTGGCGAAGGAACTTGGCCTCGGCCAACAACGCCGGAAGGCCGATAGCGCACCGCCGCCACCCCCTCCTGCACCAAGCAAGGGCAGAAAGAAAAAGGCCGCATAGCGACCTCGACGCCAGACATGTCGATTTGCGAAGGCCTGGATGATCGAGATCAAGGTTCTTGAGCCTCGTTTCCGGCAGGTCTGGCGTATGAGACAAAGCCGTAATTGGCAAGTCATTGCACGCCGTGGTCCCGCTGCATGAACTTCGTGCTTTCTTTCGTCCATCGGAGGCATCGGATGGCAGGTTGCTCGATTGTCGGGAGAAACCTGATGAAAGCAGAAACCAGGGCAGGGTCGACACCTTAGGCCCCGCCCAATGACAATCGGCCCGGTCGCCGAAAGAAGGTGGGCAGGGGGAAGCAGGATGACCGTCGCCACAGCAGACGCACTTCACGAGGCTGGTGAGGCGCATACTCGCCGGGCTCAGACGTCTCATAAGCGAGCGATTATGTCTACCATCAGCAGGCATCTTCGCCCCGCTTGCGGCAATCCGGCATTGGTATCGCGTATGGTTGTTCAGCACCGGCGGGCAATGGCTTTACGCTATTGCCGGAATGGCTCCTGCCCTGGGCGCATGATGGAATGTATAAGCCGGTCCGTGTCCTAAGGAGGCGGATTGTGGCGGATTTTGACTTCATCATTGTCGGAGCAGGATCTGCCGGCTGTGTACTCGCCAATCGACTGACCGCCACGGGTAGATTCCGCGTATTGCTCTTGGAGGCCGGCGGGAGCGACCATCGTTTCATGATCCGCATGCCGATTGGCTATGGGCATAGCTTCTACAATCCGAAAGTGAACTGGAAGTTCGAGACCGGGCCGCAGGACGCGCTGGCTGGACGCACCAGCTATTGGCCGCGCGGAAAGATCCTGGGGGGCTCGTCCTCCATCAATGCGATGGTCTATGTCCGTGGCCAGCGTCACGACTTCGAGGATTGGAAAAGCGCGGGCAATTCCGGCTGGGGCTGGGACGACGTCCTGCCTCATTTCAAATCGATCGAGACGTACCAGCGCGGCGGCGATGCCTGGCGCGGCGGGAAGGGCGAACTCCACGTCACGGATATGGCGCCATCCGTGCACCCGCTTTGCCAGGATTGGCTGCAGGCTGCCGGGCAAGCCGGTTTTGCCCGGACGCCGGATTACAATGGCGAGAACCAGGAAGGTGTTTCGGTCTACCAGATCACCACCAGGAAAGGCTTTCGGGCTTCGTCTGCGACCGCGTTCCTGCATCCGGTTGCCAGTCGTCCCAACTTGAAAGTCGTTACGGGCGCTTTCGCCACCCGTATCCTGTTCGATGGCCTGCGGGCGAGCGGTGTCGAATATGAGCAGGCCGGACAGAAGCATGTCGTTCGAGCTCGGCATGAGGTGATCCTGTCGGCCGGCGCGGTGCACTCGCCGACTTTGCTGCAGCATTCAGGTGTCGGTCCCGGTGCACTGCTCGAGAAGTTCGGCAAGAGTGTCGTGAAGGACATGGCAGCCGTCGGGCAGAACCTGCAGGATCATCTTGGCATCGACTATCTCTATCGCTCACGTAAACCGACGCTCAATTCCATGCTGCGTCCATGGTGGGGCAGGGCGATGCTCGGCGCGCGTTATCTTCTATTCCGCGACGGGCCGTTGTCGCTCAGCGTCAACCAGGCGGGAGGCTTCGTCAAATCCGGACCCGGCGCCAGGCGGGTGGACATGCAGCTCTATTTTTCGCCGGTCAGCTACAGCAAGCCGACGCCGGGTGTGCGCCGATTGACCCTGCCTGATCCGTTTCCCGGCTTCTTCATAGGCATCCAGCCCTGCAGGCCGGAGAGCCGGGGTTCCATTGCCATCGGATCGCCGGATCCGAAGGCCGCGCCTGTCATCGAGCCGAACTATCTATCGACGGCCGGCGATATCGAGGAAATGCTCGCAGGCGTGCGTCTCATCCGTAGGATTGCCGACCAGCCGGCCATGCGTGCCGTCATCCTCGATGAAATGAAGCCCGGCCTCAACATGCAGAGCGAAGCCGATCTGGTCGCAGATATTCGAGCCCGCTCGGGCAGTGTCTTTCATGCTTCCTGCACCTGCCGCATGGGGCCGGACGACGGAACGAATGTCGTGGACGACCGCTTGCGCGTGCATGGATTGGGGGGATTGCGTGTGGTCGACGCCTCGATCTTCCCGAATGTCACGTCGGGCAACATCAATGCGCCGACGATGATGGTGGCTGAGAAAGCCGCGGCGATGATCCTGCGGGACAATACCTAGCAGCCCCGCCGCTCGCCTTACATCGGCTGTCTCTCCTGAACTTGGGCCAGCACCTCCACGCCCCTGGCGATGGCCCGGTCGTCGATCGCGCTCACGCCGAGAACCAGCTCGCCCCGATCCTGCATCTGATTGATGCAGAACCGGCTGATGGGGGGAGACCGGCAGGCCGTCTTGCCACCCATCTCCACCGCCTGGCTGGGGCGCCAGATTGGAACGGTGTCGCCGGTATCGTCGCTTGGTACGCCAGATGGCACAAACCGCTTTCCGGCGATACGCGGAAAGTTAACATAATACCGGCAGTGGGCTTGCTTCGCGGCCTTTTCGTCGCTGGTGGCGAAGCCGATGTGGACATGGCAACTATCGAGAAGGGTACGGTTTGACCGCAGACGGGCTTTATCCGTTTTAAGTCCTATCCGTTCGAGCAATTCTTGAAGTCGAAGCCGGTCGTGAAGGCAGGCACTAATCCGGAGAAAGCGGGCCTCTACGCAATCTTGGAGAACCGTTACACGATACTTGATTCGGGTTCTTCAAAGCATCCGGATGCAGCAGAGCGTAGGATAGATGGAGGTGCGATCACTCTAACCAGAAAGAGTGAATCTATTCCAAGAATCGCATGATAAACGGTATCATGATGCGGGAATTTCAGATTCGTTGACAAGGAAGGTTCACGGCGGTGGGCTAGGTTTGTTTATCTGAAGTCATGGGTCTCTTTGATCGAGGTTCTTGAAAGCAAGTGCATAATAAAAATTGAGATAAATGAAATTATCTTGGAAAATTCTCTTTCTAGCGGAGACAATGTGGGCGACGTGTTACAGCAGCAAAGCCTGCACGAGCGGCCGATAGTGCCGATCGTGCGCAAGGTGATGCTAGGTTTGGCGGTGGCGTGGTTGCGTTGGTGGGCACCTTTGGTTGGTGGATGTCACAACGGCTTATAACGGAGCATCTGGAGAGCTTGGCGTCCAGCGCTCAATATGAGACGAACACCACCGCGCGCGTCATGGACCGATTGTTCACCGAGATGGTCAGCGTGGCCAATATGGTGGCAGGCCAAGCCGACGTGATCCAGCTCGCCGTCCGCTATCGCACGGATTCGCCCGGCGCTGCTGCCCTGACGCGTCCGCAGCGTGCCAGCCAATTCACGCACGATCCCTTGGTGCGCAAAGTCGGTGATTTCATGAACGCGCTGGCCAGCGATCTGCGCTACGCCCGCATTTACATGAACAACATGTCGGACGACACGGTAACGGCAAGCAACTGGGCGGAACCTGACAGCATTGTCGGCATGATCTACTCGGGACGCTCCTATCTTGTCGAGGCGTTGCGTAAAGGTACGGGTTCTTCGTTCGGCATCGCCCGCCTGAACAAGACCCCATCCTATTTCGTGGCTAGTCGCATCGATGACTCGAACGACGTACCGCAGGGCTCGGTCACCGTGAAGTTCGACGCGCCCGACGTAGCATCCTACCTGACAGGTCGGCACGTTGCGCTGATCGTGAACCGTCAGGGGCGAGTAATCACCACTTCATCCGCGCCCTTCATGCTTCGCAATGTGGCGGCACTCCTCCCGCCAGGTACGGTACTGCCGCCCGACGACGGCGAAGAGGCGGGCCAAACCATGGATGTGCGACCGTTGGCCGGCTCGGCGCATCCCGATCAATGGCTTATCGACGGCAAGTCTTATCTGCTCCGGCATCAGCCGCTGGCTGGTACACAGTACCAGCTGTTCACGCTGGCTTCGCTGGAGCAATTGGCACCCATGCGCACGCAGCATTTTTGGACGGCGGCGCTGGTGGCAGCGTTCGGCCTGGTTTTACTCCTGCTCTCCGATCGTGTTGCCACACAGCTTGCCGAGCGCCGCCTGCGAGCCGAACAGGATCGCGATATTGCGAGGTCCCGGGCAGCCGAACGCGAACTGACGATCAAGGTACGCGAGAGGACTGCGGCGCTCGCGGAAAGCAACGCATCGCTGAATGCGGAGATGGAGCGGCGTCATCTGCTTGAAGCGAAGCTGAGGCAGTCGCTCGACTCCGTCAACGATGCTTTGGTGCAGCAACAGGACTTTGTGGCCATGCTGTCACACGAGTTCCGAAGCCCGCTGGCCGTAATCGCAATCGCCGCTGACAATCTGATGGCGTCTGTGGGGGAGGGAGCCGACAATATCAGGCTTCGCATCGACACGATTGGCCGCACCGTCAAAAGAATGTCCATGCTGATTGAAAACGTCCTCGCTGGCGATCGGCTGAACGCCAGGCAGGCACCGTTTGTCAAGGCAGAGGTGTTCGACCTGAACGAAATATTGCTCACCGTCAGAGCGGGTCTGGACGACAATGCCACGAGGCGCGTCGACTTCATTCACGGCGACGCGGCAATGGTAAGGGGTGACCGTGTTCTGTTGGAAGTTGTCGTGCAAAATCTGGTTCAGAACGCGCTGAAATACTCAGCTGTATCGAATCCGGTTACGGTTCAGCTGTCGATCGCTCAAGGCATAGCGTCCATAAATGTAATCGATCAAGGGGTTGGCATAGAGCCGGGCGACCGTGACTTCATTTTCATGAAATATTATCGTGGTCGTAGCAAAAGCGTGGCTGGCTCTGGTCTAGGCCTTTACATTTCACGAGAGATCGCCCAGCAGAACGGTGGGGATCTGATACTGGCGGCGAGTGATGCTACCGGGTCGACATTCTGCTTCTCGCTGCCTATCGAAGCCGCTGGCGCCGCATCCCGATAACCTGAACTTCGTGACTTTCAACTCACCCGCCTCGAGGCCTGGATCGCCAGCAGGCAACCTTGCTCGCAGTCGACGATCGCACGGATTGGCTTTGTTCTGATCGCGGATGCAAGCGGTTTGCCGAAGGGCCGCCGTCGGGTGGCCCCGATGCAACACCAAAGTATGTTCCTTGTGCACAGGCGCGTCAAAGGTGTGAAAGATCGTTTTGCCGCCTGGAGCCATTGTCATGTCTCCAGGCCCTACGTGAATACCTGCTTCCTCACACGCGACGATGAAGGCCGCCCGTGCTTCCTCATGAGGTTTGAGGCCAACGAATGCATCAAGACAAATTCCTCGAGCCCAAAAGAGCTTCTTGCCGTGCAACAGCGGCCAATCTCTCAAAAGAAGTGCCGCCGCTTCCTCAGTCGAGGAGACAGTCTGGACATTGCCTTTCGATCTTTCGAATCGCACAGCAGTTCCCCAGGCTCCAACAGACATTTCGCTCCCTCCCAGCGCTCGATCTTTGGAACGGTATGCCGATTCATTAAGTGAATGTCGATGCAGTAATTCGTGTCGCTCAAGGGAGAGTTGGCGGTAAAGCTAAGCCTCGGTTGACCGGTAAACTCGTCGTTACGATTTGTGAACAGGCTGCGCCAATCACCCGAAACAGCGCATTTGTTCGCGGCATTGGCCCAACAAGAGGCCCATTTCTTTTTGGCGCGCCGCCCTAGCCTCGAAACGGAGTGGATGATCTTGGAGTCGAGGGGCGTTGATCATTCAGTCGCGCCGATATTCGTTGAGGATGATGGTATCCCTTGGGGGCATCCTGCGGCGTTCCCAGCCCCGTCAACTCGTTCTTATCCTCCGAGTTTTTGCGGCCGAGAAGTAGCCGAAGACAGTTTGGCAGCTATCGCCGAAGTCAATGATTGATGCCCCCAGGGGAACCCCTCATTGGCCTCGGCAATTCTGGCCGGTTAGAACATTAGGGGCGTCCACCGCGCTAGGAGGTGACGCTATTTTCCGCCCCGGCCGGTGCCGCCACTGCCCTTGCCGTTGCCGTTATTCTGGCCACCATTGCCGGAGCCGGGACCAGAGCCATTGGTATTGCCGCCGCCATTTCCGGAATTTGGCTGATTGCCGTTGCCATTGCCAGGGCCGCCACCCGAGTGAGCACCACCCGTGCCAGTGCCGCCACCCGTACCGGTGCCACCACCCGTGCCAGTGCCGCCGCCCGTACCGGTGCCACCACCCGCGCCAGTGCCACCGCCCGCACCGGTGCCACCACCCGTACCAGTGCCACCACCCGTGCCGGTACCACTGCCCGTACCGGTGCCGCCACCCGTGCCGGTGCCACCACCCGTACCGGTGCCACCACCCGTGCCGGTACCACTGCCCGTACCAGTGCCACCACCCGTATCAGTGCCACCGCCCGTACCGGTGCCTCCACCCGTGTCGGTACCACCACCCGTGCCAGTGCCACCGCCGGTGCCGCCACCTGTACCAGTGCCGCCGTCCGTGCTCGTACCGCCACCCGTGCCACCACTATGGCTGCCGCCGCCGCCCTGCGACCCACCCGTGCCGCCAGTTTCGTTAGAACTGGATGCAAGAAGGTCGTACCACAGCAGTTGACGTGAATCAGTCGTTGTGCGTTTCGGCACTGCCGGACAATGATAATGCTTTAATTTCTTGGTCTGAACCTGGCGCAATTCTTGATGGCAGGCGTTCCCTTGCAAAGGGCGCGCCGAGGCATCGACAGAGTGCACGAAGCAAATTGGCAACAAGATTGAGGAATATTTAAGCAAGCGCTTGTAATTCACTGTCGATGACATTTGGGCATCTCCTTGACTCTTCCGACGTGGGAGGAATTCTATCGATCCTCTGCTAGGGAATGAGCCACTCCCTGATCTGGAATAATATTGAAGGATGCCGTTTCTCGGTGTGCGTTTTTGCACATGGATCAATATAAATAGATCAATATAAAGTATTAATATCCATATCCGATAGTGGTACGCTTTCCTGCTGTGTATCTCCTCTTGATGGATAGGAGGCGCGAGTCGGGCCCGTTGCGGGTGTCATCCGGACACCGGCGGCAAAGCGATACGGTTTCCGTCATGGCCTCGAGCAAAGCTCGTTTAGACGGAAACCCATGTCCGATCTAACTCTTTGATTCAACGTGTCTTTGCGATTCTTGACGATTCCACTAAATCGCAAAGAACGCTCCAAGAGCCCCCGGCATCCACACCTGCAGAAGCGCATCCACCACAACGACAATCTTCCGCATGATCGCGGTTTTCGTGCACTTTCGCGGTGCGACAACCCTGTCCTCCTCGATACACGCCTGCGTTCTGGTGCCCATCGAGACATGGAGTGGTATTGTAGATTTACGCTATGTTAGATTGTATTGATGTGTTTTAATCTCAATAGTTTTAACGTATATCGAATTGACGTTCTATTGATCCAGCATCTATATTGGAAACGCAAAGCTCGAAAACTCTCGTTCGGCATTTTCTATGCTGCCTCGCCACGGCTCTGATTGCGTCGCTTGATCATTGATCGACCTTCCCACGATCCGAGTGCCAGCAGGGTGACACAGGCCATCCAGCCCATCGACAGCAAGTCCGCCACCGGTGCGAGGCCGATTACGACCAGCAGCAGAACGGCTCCGATCAGATGCGAGTGGGGAATGCGGCGATAGACCACCTTCTTGTAGATCGCGCTGCCGACGAGATAGATGACCGGTCCAGCGATCAGGGCCACCGCGTGGGCCCAGGGCGGTGCGCCGAGGGGATGGGCGAGCATCAGATCATTGCCGACTGCTCCGACTATGATTCCCGCGATCAGGATAGCGTGGACATAGTGGAAATGGGCACCGATCCGGCCGGGATCGTCCGATCGCTCGATGGTGCGGGTGGCATCTTCGCTCGAGGTGCCGAAATACAGCCACCACATCGCGACGGTGGTGAGAAAGGCGGCGAGCAGGGCCAGCAGCACGGTCCCGTCCCAGTCCTGGGCCTCGGACAGGGTAGCCCCGGTCGAGACCAATGCTTCGCCGAGCGCGACGATGACGAAGGCCTGGCAGCGCTCCGCCAGATGGCCGCCTTCGATGGTCCAGTCTTGCGTGGAGGAGCGCCCCAGGCCGGGCAGCGGGAAACCGAACATCGGCGAAAGATATTCGCAGGCGATCGCGACGAGCCACAGCGTCATGCGCCATTGCGGGAAGACGAAGGCTCCGGCGAGCCAGAAGACGGCCGCGATCGCCAACCAGCCCAGCATGCGCCAATAATTGGGTGCCAGGGGATGATCCGCCGGCAGCCGCGAGACGATATAGGCGGTGCGGCCGACCTGGATCGCCACATAAGCAGCGGCGAACAGGGATGCGCGTTCACCGAAGGCCTCGGGAAGGGCGGCGGCCATGACGAGGCCGAGCAAGGTCACGGCGAAGACCAGCGAGCGGATGGCTGGCCTCTCCGGGTCGAACCAGTTCGTCACCCAGCAGGTATATTGCCACCCAAGCCAGACGGCGAACCACAAGACCAGGGTTTCGGCGACGCCCTGCGCATTGAGATGTCCCAGCAGCTTGTGGCTGAGCTGGGTCGCAGCGAAGGCATAGACGAGGTCGAAAAACAGTTCCACCGCCGTCACGCGCGCATGCTGGCCGTCGCGTTGGCGCAGCAGGGGATGTGGTTTTTCACCGGCTGAAGAGCTCATGGGCACCGTCACGAAAACACGCTCAGATTCCCTTCGATATCCTTGCCCGCATAGGGCGGGAAGACGTCGAGAAGTACATCCGGATTGCCGATCAGCAGGGCCTTGGTATTGCTGAGGGCATCGAACCCGGCCTTGCCGTAATATTTGCCCGTGCCGCTGTTGCCGACGCCGCCGAAGGGGAGGCTGTCGATCCAGCAATGGAGATTGGTCTGGTTGATGCACCCGCCTCCGAAGGACAGGGAACCCAGGACATAGTCGATCGCCTGCTGATTCTTGCTGAACACATAGGCCGCAAGGGGCTTTGGCTTGCGCTTGATGACATCGACGACCGCCTTGAGGTCGCGATAGGGCATGACGGGAAGCACCGGCCCGAAGATCTCCTGCTGCAGTGCCGGATCGTCCCAGGTGGAGGGGTAGAGGATCGTCGGCTCGACATAACGGGCCTCGATGTCGAATCGCCCGCCATGCACGAGCTTGTCGGGAAGGATGTAGGAGGCCACGCGTTCGGCATCGTGCGAACTGATCATCCTGGCGAAATCCGGGCTCTTGCTCGGGTCCTCGCCATACATCCTCGTCACCGACGCCTTGAGCCTGGCAATGAAGGCCTCGGCAACGCTCTCATGCACGCAGACATAGCCCGGCGCGATGCACCATTGGCCGGAGATCGCATTGTGCCCCCAGGCGATCCTGTCGGCGGCGATGTCGAGATTGGCGGTCTCATCGACCAGCGTGGGGTTCTGCCCGCCCAGTTCCAAAAGCACGGGTGTCAGGTGCTCGGCAGCCGCGCGCATCACCACCTTGCCCACCGCCGACGAACCGGTGAAGAAGATGAAATCGAAGGGAAGTTCGAGAAGCGCGCCTATTTCGTCCCGCCCGCCGGTTACCACGGTGACGTTCTCGGGGGCAAAATACTGCGGTACGAGTTGCTGGAACAGCGCTGCCGTTGCGGGAGTCGTATTGGCCGGTTTCAGGATCACCGGATTGCCGGCGGCCAGCGCGGCGATTGCCGGGTCGAGCAGCAGCAGGATCGGTGCATTGAACGGGCCGATCACCAGCGTGACGCCATAGGGCTCCTTGTGGATGACGCCCCTATTGCCGGTTTCCTCCAGCCCCGTTGGGATGGCGACCGGCTGCGGCGCCATCAATTGGCGGAGATTCTCGCGATAATATTTGATCACCCCGCTGGGCACGGTGATCTCGAAGAGCTGCTCGAAGGGAGGCTTGCCGAAATCCTGATACAGCGCGGCGCATAAGGCTTGCCTGTTGTCGAGCAGCAGGCGCTCCATGCGATCGAGCTGATCGATCCGCCATTCATAGCTCTTCGTAGCGTCGGAGAAGAAATGCTCCTTCTGCGCGTCGAAAAGCGACTGGAAGCGATTGCTCATGACACGCACCACCTTGGACCGATATGTCAAATAAGGCGACGGGCCATGGCCCGTCGCCGGATTCGACTTACTTGGTGGTGTAGCCGCCATTCACCAGGATGGTCTGTCCGGTCATCCACCAGCCGTCGGAGACGAGGAAGCGGATA
>NZ_JAXOUF010000025.1:0-70252 GCF_034424805.1 Labrys sedimenti | reverse complement strand
CTCGGGGCCGGCCTTCTTCAACATGACCCAGTGAATCAAAAACTGCTGACAAACGCTACTGGTTTGTCAGCAGTCTGTGCAGGCGAAGACGCCTGCGATCCCGGAAACCTATCGCACCGCCGTCTGCGCATAGGCGCTGCCGAAGCGATTGGCCAGGAAGGCCGACAAGGCGATGTCCTCCTGGCGGATGAAGCCCTTCTGCGGCAGTTCACCCTTGGCCAGCATGTCCAGCACGGCGCAGATGGCGGAGGCCGTCGTCACCTGGATGGCGCTGCGCAGGCGCGAGCCGACGCGGCGGTTGTAGATCTTGTTGGCATAGGTTTCCTGCACCAGATGGCCATGGCGCTTGCCGCTGACGGTGACGAAGATCACCACCACGTCCTGGATTGTCGCCGGCAGGGCATTTTCGAGAATGTCCTTGAGCACGTCGCGGCGATGCCTGAGATCGAGGTCGTTGAGCAGCGCCTTCATGATCGCCGCATGGCCGGGATAGCGGATGGTGCGGTAGTTCAGCGTGCGCACCCTCCCCAGATAGGTCTCGCACAGGCTGCCGAGGCCGCCCGAGGTGTTGAAGGCCTCGTAGGTGACGCCGTCGAGCGAGAATTCCTCGCGCTCCTCCATCGCCGGCACCTCGACCCGGTGGCCGTCGACGATCGCCTCGCAGGGCTCGCAATATTCGTTGATCACCCCGTCCGTCGACCAGGTCAGGTTGTAGTTGAGCGCGTTGGAGGGGTATTGCGGCAGGGCGCCGACGCGCATGCGGATGGAATCAAGGCTGTCGAATTGCTGGGCAAGGTCGTTGGCGACGATCGAGATGAACCCCGGAGCCAGGCCGCATTGCGGGATGAAGGCGCTCCTGGCCGACGCCGCGAGGTCACGCACCCGCCGCGTCGAAGCGACGTCCTCGGTCAGGTCGAGATAGTGGACATTGGCCCGCGCCGCCGCCTCGGCGATGCGCGTGGTGAGATGAAACGGCGCGGCGCTGAGCACGGCATAGGCGCCGTCCAGGACGGTGCGCAGGGCTGCTCCGTCCTCGAGATCGAGTTCACGCTGCTCCACGCCTGCCGACAGTTCGGCGCCCTCCAGCTGCGCGGCCGACCGGTCGATCACGGTGACTTCATAGTCCCCGCTGACCGCCAGGATATCGGCGATGCACGCCCCGATCTTGCCCGCCCCCGCTACCACGATCTTGCGCATTGCCCGCCTCCCCCGCCGTGATTCCCTAGAGCAAAGCGCGTTCAAGACTGAACGTTTGTTTGCTCTAACTCTTTGGTTCGACGCGTCTTTGCGATTCGAGGTGACTCCGTCAAATCGCAAAACGCTATAGGCAAAAGCCTACGCCTGCCTCCCTGCTTTTCGAAGCCTGCATTTTGACGAAATGCCGAGCTATCTTTGCACAATGCTATCCACTATATCGTCATTATGACGACACCGGCCGATGATGCCCTGATTGCCATCCTGCGCGAGAACGCCCGCGCCTCCACGGCCGAGATCGCCCGGCGCCTCGGCGTTTCCCGCACCACCGTGCAGAGCCGCATCGCGCGCCTCGAACATCGCGGCGTGATCGCCGGCTACACCATCCGGCTTTCCGAGGAGCATACCCGTACGCTCCTGCGCGCCCATGTGCTGCTCACCACCGTGCCCAAGCTGATCCGTCAGGTGGAGGCGGGCCTGCGCGAAATCCCAGCTGTGCGCACGCTGCATTCGGTCAGCGGCAATTTCGACATGATCGCGGTGATCGAGGCCCGCTCGGTCGGCGAACTCGACGAACTCGCCGATCGCATCGGCGCGCTGGAGGGGGTCGAGCGCACTTCGACCTCCCTCATCCTGTCGACGCGGATCGAGCGCTAGGGCACGCCGAAAAGCGCGCGCCGGCTCTCGGAAAAAATAATGCAATAACAATGAATTATGGCATCTGTCCCGATTTCGAAATCGAGTCCGGTCATGTCAGGCGTGTCCCGGCACCGACGGATATTCGACGATCCGCGTTCAGTTTCGGTTCAGCCGCAATCGGGATGATGGCGGCCCAATCAAGAGAGGTCGCGATGCTCCTGCGCAAGAAACTGATCAGTCTGGCTGGTACGCTGATGCTCGCCGTCTCGCCCACGGCGATCGTGCTGGTGCAGGACGCGCTGGCGCAGGATGCCCAGGCGCCGACGACGGAAGCGCCTGCGCCGGGCGCCAAGCCCTCGGTCGAAGATATCCTGAAGCGCCACAAGAAGGGCGGCGGCCAGGATGGCGAGGGCGCGCCGGCAAAACGGGCCGCTCCCGCCGAATCGCAGGACCAGGATGGCGGCGCTCCGGCTGCCAAGCCGAAGCGGCAGAAGCCGAACGCCGAGCAGGACGGCGCAGCATCCGGTTCAGGCGGTGACGAAACGCCTGCCGCTAAGCCCCGCCGCCAGAAGCCGGCCCCCGGTGCCGCCGGCCAGGACGCGCCCGGCGAACCCGCGCCCGGCGAAGCGCCCCCCGCTGCCAAACCCAAGCGCCAGAAGCCGGCCGCCGATTCGGCCGGCCAGGAAGCTCCCGGCAAGCCAACCGCGGGAGAACCTGCACAGGAGGCCCCGGCCGCAAAGCCCAAGCGCCAGAAGCCCGCGGCACCCGGCGACAGCACCGGACAGGACGCGCCCGCAGCAAAACCCCGCACTCCCACCGAGCCGGATGCGGATCAAGGCAGCGGCGCGCCCGCGCAGACCAAGCCTGTCCAGCCCAAGCCCGTGCCCCAGCAGCCCGCGGCCGGCGACGGCCAGCCGGGTGCAGGACAGGAAAACGGCGGCACGCCCGAACCGCGCGGCAAGCGCCGCGACCGTACCCAGGGCCAGCCCGGCGCCGAAGGTACGCCGCAGGGCCTCGACAACGGCCAGCCGGATAGCCGTCCCTTGGATGGTCGCCCCGGCGGCCGCAACCAACTCCCCGGTCAAGGCGGGATTCCCCTGCCGGCCGACGGCACGCAACAGGGGCAGGAAGGCCGTCCGGGCCTTCCGCCGCAACCGGAGAACGGCGGCCAGCAAGGCCAGGGCCGCCCCCTGCAGGGCCCGGTCGACCGGGCGGCGGAGCAGCGCGCCATCGGCCTGTTGGGCGACACCACACCGCCCGATCGTCTCAACGACCAGCAATTGCGCCAACGCCTTAACGTCTATCGCTCGGCCCTGTCCGCCGGCAACCTGTCGGAAGCTACCGAACAGGCCCTGATCCAGCGCCTGAACGGCGCGCGCGCCGCCCTGCGCAATCGCGTGGCCGACCAGGAATATGGCGGCGAACAGCAGCAGGGCCAGAGTGGGCAGGGCTCGCCCTTCGGCCGCTCCCAGTTCCGCCAGGGCTCGCCCCGGCCGCAGGACATCCCCGCCATCCTGGCGGACCGGCGCCCCTCCAACGTGCTGACCGTCGACCAGCTCAACCGGCGCATCCTGGTCTATCGCGATGCCGCCAACGACCAGCGCTACAACCCCGAGGATCGCGAGGCCTTCGCGCAATATCTGCAGGACGATCGCAACGACCTGCGCCGCCGCCTGTTGAGCGATCGCGGCCAGCGCACCGACCGCCTGCGCCGCTATGAAGGCGACGGGCGTTTCGACGTGGACATCAATCCGCGTGGACAGCGCAACCAGAGCGTCTGGGCCGCGGAAGTCGACGACGACCAGATCGAGCAGCAATTCGCCTCCCGTCCGCTCAAGCCGCTGCCGCGTCGCTATGCGCGGTCCGAATTCCTTGCCCAGCCCGAAGCGGTGATGGAACAACCGGCCATCCGCCAGTCCATCCCCAGCGTGGAACTGGACACCATTCATTTCGGCTTCAACGAATCATTCGTGCGCGAGGAGGAGATCGCCAATCTCGACCGCATCGGCCGCATCATCGAGCGGATCGTGGCCGCCCATCCCAACGAGGTCTTCGTGATCGAGGGCAACACCGATGCGGTGGGTGACGATGCCTATAATCTGCGCCTGTCCAAGGAGCGGGCCGAGGCGGTGAAGCAGGCCCTGACCCAATATTACGTGATCGCGCCCGACAACCTGGTCACGGCGGGCCTCGGCGAGCGCTATCTCAAGATCCCGACGCCAGAGCCCGAGCAGGAGAATCGCCGCGTGACCCTGCGCCGCATCACGCCCCTGCTGCAGAACTGACGGCTACCATCACGATCGCGGCGCACATCCCTGTCGGATGCGCGCCGCTTTTGCTTGCCATCCTCGGCCCTTTCGCTTAAATCCCGCGGCGCGGTGACCGCAGGTCTCCGCATCTCCTCGCCTCATGCATGTAGCCACGGCCGGGACCGCATCCTGGCCCGCTTTTGTGCGGCGTCCCCTCATCGAGAGCGTCTTACCAACGTTCGAGAATTCATCGGAGCCTAGTGGCCGTATGTCCGGCAGCCCGCGTCCTCGTCTTGTCATGAAGTTTGGCGGCACCTCTGTCGCCACTGTCGAGCGCATCAAGAATGTGGCGCAGCATGTCAAACGCGAGGTTGCCGCCGGCTATGACGTGGCGGTGGTGGTCTCCGCCATGTCCGGCAAGACCAATGAGCTGGTCGGCTGGTGCAACGAGGCCTCGCCGCTGTATGACCAGCGCGAATACGACACCATCGTCGCTTCCGGCGAACAGGTGACCTCGGGCCTGCTCGCGCTGACGCTCACCAGCGTCGGCATCAAGGCCCGTTCCTGGCAGGGCTGGCAGGTGCCGATCGAGACCTCGGCTGCCCACGGCTCCGCGCGCATCTCGGCGATCCCCTCCAAGAATCTCGACGACGGCTTTGCTGCCGGGGAAGTTGCGGTGATTTCCGGCTTCCAGGGCATCGAGCCCCTGAGCGGGCGCATCACCACGCTGGGACGCGGCGGTTCCGACACCTCGGCCGTCGCCATCGCCGGCGCGATCGGAGCCGAGCGCTGCGACATCTACACCGATGTCGACGGCGTCTACACCACCGATCCGCGCATCGTACCGAAGGCGCAGCGCATGGACCGCATCGCCTTCGAGGAAATGCTGGAAATGGCCTCCCTCGGCGCCAAGGTGCTGCAGGTGCGCTCGGTGGAGCTCGCCATGGTCCACAAGGTGAAAACCTATGTAAGATCGTCCTTCGACGATCCCGAAAACCCCAATCCCGGAACCCTGATCTGCGACGAGGAAGACATCATGGAACAGCAGGTTGTGACCGGCATCGCCTATTCGAAGGATGAAGCGCAGATCACCCTGCGCGACGTGGCCGACCGCCCGGGTGTCGCCGCCGCCATCTTCGTGCCCCTGGCCGACGCCAACATCAATGTGGACATGATCGTCCAGAACATTTCGGCCGACGGCGCTTCCACCGACATCACCTTCACCGTGCCGCAGGCCGAGTTCCAGCGCGCCAAGGACGTGATCGACAAGGCCCGCAAGGACGTGGTGTGCGACAATGTCGAGACCAACATGGACGTCTCGAAGATTTCGGTGATCGGCATCGGCATGCGCAGCCATGCCGGCGTGGCGGCAACCTGCTTCCAGGCCCTTGCCGGCCGCGGCATCAACATCCGCGCCATCACCACCTCCGAGATCAAGATTTCGGTGCTGATCGATGCGGCCTATACCGAACTGGCAGTCCGCACGCTCCACACGCTCTACGGGCTCGACAAGGCCTGAGCAACCGCGCCTTGTCCTCGTGACGGCGGCACAGCGCCTCGATGACGCAGTGCCCGGAAGAAACGGAAATACTTCTTTCAATTTCCGTGAAATCTTGCGACAGAACAAAAAGTTAGTGCGTGCTTCGTTTGGATTCTCGCGCGAGGGACGCCCCTTATTCACTATGTGACCGGCCGCTTCGCCAGAACCGGCCGGCGCTCTGAGGCAGCGGACGGCCCCGGGTTCGCCGGGTCGCCAGACCTGTCGAGGACATGGAGGCATCGGATGCGTGGCGCGATCGGCGGCCCGCGCCTGCTCCTCAAGCGGCTCCGCGAAGTCATGGCGGAGCCTGTTTCGGCGCAGGAGAGGCTGGACAAGACCGTGGTCTTGATCGCCGCGAACATGGTCGCGGAGGTCTGCTCGGTCTATGTCCTGCGCACCGACGGCACGCTGGAACTCTATGCCACCGAAGGCCTCAATCCGAACGCGGTGCATTTGACCACCATGCGCAAGGGCGAAGGCCTGGTCGGCCTCGTCGCCAAGGAGGCCGAGCCGGTCACCACCTCGGACGCGCAGCACCATCCCTTGTTCGCCTACAAGCCGGAGACGGGCGAAGAGATCTACAACGCCTTCCTCGGCGTGCCGATCCTGCGCGCCGGCGAGACGCTCGGCGTCCTGGTGGTGCAGAACAAGGCCCAGCGCGCCTATTCGGAAGAAGAGATCGAGGCGCTCGCCACCGTCGCCATGGTGCTGGCCGAGATGATCGCCTCCGGCGAGCTCCAGGCCCTGGCCCGCCCGGGCGCCGACCTCGCCAGCCGCCGCGCCCTGCAGTTGACCGGCGCGCCGCTCTCCGAAGGCGTCGGCCTCGGCCATGTCGTGCTGCACGAGCCGCGCGTGGTGGTGAAGACCCTGATCGCGGACGATGTCGGCCGAGAGACCGATCGCCTCGACAATGCCATCGTCGGCCTGCGCGATGCCATCGACGCCATGCTCGACCGCGGCGACCTCGCCCGCGCCACCGAGACGCTCGACGTGCTCGAAGCCTATCGCATGTTCGCGCAGGACCGCGGCTGGATCACCAAGATGCGCGAGGTCATCGCCACCGGCGTCACCGCCGAGGCGGCGGTGCAGCGCGTGCAATCCGATACGCGTGCGCGCATGCAGCGCGTCGCCGATCCGATCCTGCGCGAGCGCCTCTACGATCTCGACGATCTCGCCAACCGCCTGCTGCGCCAGCTCACCGGCGACGGACATCACGTCCCCTCCGAGTCCATGCCCAAGGATGCGGTGCTGGTGGCGCGTTCGATGGGGCCGGCGGCCCTGCTCGATTATTCCCGCGACAATCTGCGTGGCCTCATCCTCGAAGAGGGCGGGCCGACCAGCCACGTCGCCATCGTGGCGCGGGCACTCGGCATTCCCACCGTTGGCGAGGTCGAGGGCATCACCAGCCTGGTCGAGCAGGGCGACGCCATCATCGTCGACGGCTCGGTCGGCGAAGTCCAGGTGCGCCCGGCCCCGGATGTCGAGCATGCCTATGCCGAGAAGGTGCGCTTCCGGGCCAAGCGCCAGGAGCAATATCTCGCCCTGCGCCACAAGCCGAGCCGCACCCGCGACGGCTGCGATATCAAGCTCTATATCAATGCCGGCCTCCTGGTCGACCTGCCGCACATCAAGGAAAGCGGCGCCGACGGCATCGGGTTGTTCCGCACCGAGCTGCAGTTCATGATCGCCTCGCAGTTCCCGCGCACCGGCGAGCAATATGCGCTCTACAAGGCCGTACTGGAGGCGGCCGGCGATCGGCCGGTAACCTTCCGCACCCTCGATATCGGCGGCGACAAGGTGCTGCCCTATATGCACCAGATCGAGGAGGAGAACCCGGCTCTGGGCTGGCGGGCCATTCGCCTCGGCCTCGATCGTCCCGGCCTGATGCGCTCGCAGCTCCGCGCCCTGCTGCAGGCCGCCGCCGGGCGCGAGCTCAGGGTGATGTTCCCGATGATCTCGGCCTCCGAGGAGTTCGACCAGGCCCGTGGGGTGGTGGAGCGCGAGATCACCTTCCTGCGCCGCCACGGCAAGCCCCTGCCCGATCTGGTCAAGCTCGGCGCCATGGTCGAGGTTCCGAGCCTGCTGTTCCAGCTCGACGAGATCCTGCAGCGCACCGACTTCCTGTCCGTCGGCTCGAACGATCTCTTCCAGTTCCTCTATGCGGTCGACCGGGGCAATGCGCGCGTGGCAGGCCGTTTCGATACGCTCTCCCCATCGGTGATGCGCGCCCTGAAGATGATCGCCGACAAGTCCAACGCGGCTGGCGTGCCAGTGACATTGTGCGGCGAGCTCGCCTCCAAGCCGCTGGAAGCGCTGGCTCTGATCGGCCTCGGCTTCCGGCAATTATCGATGACGCCGTCGGCGATCGGCCCGGTCAAGGCCATGCTGCTCGAGATCGAAGCAGCCGAGATCATGGAGCTCGTCGATCATCATCTCAAACCCGAAGCGGACAGGCCGCTGCGCCTTGCTCTCAGGGAATTCGCCGCCGAACGCGGCATTCCGTTATAGCGAGCCTGCCCAGGGGGAGCGGATGGCCCCGTCCGCTTTTCTCCCCATGCGCCCCGTTTCCAAGATGCGGACAGGATGTCCGCGCTCCGACACTCCCAGGACCACCCTATGCTCCCCCTCGACCGCCTTGATGCCCTGCTTCGCCGCCGCGATTTCGTCGAAGCCGAGCTCGCTTCCGGCCCCGACGCCGATACCTATGTGACCCTGGCGCGCGAACTTGCCGAGCTCGATCCCGTCGCCGCGCTCATCCGCGAATGGCAGGGCGCCCAGGACGAGTTGAAAGGCGTCGAGGCCATCATCGCCGAACCGGCCATGGCCGGCGAGATGGCCGAGATGGCGGAGGAGGAGCGCAAGACCCTGCTCGAGCGCCTCGGTGAGCTGGAGACGGCGATCAAGCTTTCGCTGCTGCCCAAGGATGCCGCCGACGAAAAATCGGCCATCCTGGAAGTGCGCGCCGGCACGGGCGGCGACGAAGCCTCGCTCTTTGCCGGCGATCTCCTGCGCATGTATATGCGCTATGCCGATCTGCAGGGCTGGAAAACCGAGATCCTGTCCGAATCCGAAGGCACCATGGGTGGCTACAAGGACGTCGCCCTGGCCATCAGGGGCAAGGGCGTGTTCGCCAAGCTGAAATTCGAATCCGGCGTGCACCGGGTGCAGCGCGTGCCGGTGACGGAAGCCGGCGGGCGCATCCACACCTCGGCCGCCACGGTCGCGGTACTGCCCGAGGCCGAGGAGGTCGACATCGCCATCGAGGAGAAGGACCTCAAGGTCGACGTCTTCAGGGCCTCCGGCGCCGGCGGCCAGCACGTCAACACCACCGACAGCGCCGTGCGCATCACCCATCTGCCCACCGGCATCGCCGTGGCGGTTCAGGCCGAACGCTCTCAGCACAAGAACCGGGCCCAGGCCATGGCGATGCTGCGCGCGCGCCTCTACGAGGCCGAACGCGAGCGGGTCGACAGTGCCCGCGCCGCAGACCGGCGTGACCAGGTCGGTTCCGGCGATCGTTCCGAGCGCATCCGCACCTATAATTTCCCGCAAGGTCGCCTGACCGACCACCGCATCGGCCTCACCCTCTACAAGCTCGACCAGATCGTCGCCGGCGACGCCCTCAACGAGGTGATCGACGCGTTGGTGACCGAGAACCAGGCCAGGCTGCTTGCCGCCAGCGAGGCAAGGGCGTGAGCACGCTCGGCCGCCTTTATCGGGAACTCCTCGCCGCCTTCCGCACTGCCGCACTGCCCACACCCGAACTCGATGCCCGCTGGCTGGTGGCTGAAGCGACCGGCCTGCCGTCGACCGCCATCACGCTTTCCCCCGACAGCCCTGTGACGGTCGAGGCTGCCGAGAAGGCCCGCTCCTTCCAGGCCAGGCGCCTGCAGGGGGAACCGGTGGACCGTATCCTCGGGCACCGTGAATTCTGGAGCCTGGAATTTCGCCTGGGCCCAGCCACGCTGTCGCCAAGGCCGGACACCGAGACCATCGTCGAGACCTGCCTGTCCCTGCTGCCCGACCGTGAGGCGGCCTATCGCCTCCTCGATCTCGGCACCGGCACGGGCGCCATCCTGATCGCCCTGCTGCATGAAAGACCGCGTGCGAGCGGGATTGGGATCGACCAGGCGGCCGATGCCCTGGCGGTCGCAGGCCTGAATGCCACCGACAACGGCGTTGCCGAGCGAGCCGATTTCCGGCTGGGAAACTGGATGGAAGGCCTGGAGAATGAAGTCGACCTCATCGTCTCCAACCCGCCCTATATCCCTTCCGCCGACATTGCCGGGCTGGAACCGGAGGTACGCGAGCACGATCCCCTGCTTGCGCTCGACGGCGGCGTCGACGGCCTCGACGCCTATCGTCTCATTGCCGCCGACGCCCCTCGCATGTTGCGCCCTGGCGGGCTGCTGGTCTTCGAGCTCGGCATCGGCCAGGAGGAGGCTGTGGCTGGGCTGATGCGTCGTGCAGGCTTCGAGATGCTCGGTCCGGCGCGCAGGGACCTCGGGGGCGTTCCCCGCGCCTTGGCAGGCAAATGGCCGGGAAATTGGCGGCAGGCATGAAATTGTCCGGGAGACGCCGTCACTCGGCGTTGTTGCGGGCAAAGAAAAACCCCGCCAAGGCGGGGTTTCATGTCGTCGGAAGCGGAAGGCCTCAGGCGGCGGCTTCCTCTTCTTCCTCGGCAGCCTCGTCGAACTCGGCCTCGGCTTCCTTGGCGCCACCGCGCTTGGGACCCTTGGCGAGATTGGCTTCGATCACCTTCACGGCTTCGGAATCGATGAGATCGTCGACGGCAGCGAGTTCGCGCGCCATGCGATCGAGAGCCGCTTCATAAAGCTGACGCTCGGAATAGGACTGCTCGGGCTGAGCATCGGAGCGATAGAGATCGCGCACGACCTCGGCAATGGCGATCAGGTCGCCCGAATTGATCTTGGCTTCGTATTCCTGCGCACGGCGCGACCACATGGTGCGCTTGATGCGGGCACGGCCCTTGAGCGTTTCGAGCGCCTTGGCGACCACGGCCGGTTCGGACAGCTTGCGCATGCCGACGGAAGCGATCTTGGTGGTGGGCACGCGCAGCGTCATCTTGTCCTTGGAGAAGGAAATCACGAACAGCTCAAGCTTGAAACCGGCTACTTCCTGCTCGTCGATCGACACGATTTTGCCGACGCCATGCGAGGGGTACACAATGCTCTCGCCCGTCTTGAAACCCTGCTTCGTGGACGTCTTCTTCGCTGTCGTCATGACGCTTCAACGCTCCTATCATTGGCAGATGCCGAATCGGCAGCCGCACCAAACCACGGGCAGGCTCACGCCTGTTACCGCAAACACCATTCGACAGTGAAACCAGGCCAAAGCTTCAAGAGCCGCCGCGAGGAACGTCGAAATGAAGGACGGTCAAAAATTCCATGTATCTATCGGCGCTACCCGCACCGACCGACTGAGATCCCTTGAAGCTGAGCACAAAAAAATTGCCCCTGTGCGGAGCAGCGGCGGGGTAACTCGGTCTCTCTCTTGACCATGCCCCTGTATATACCAAAAATCGGCAAAAATCAATGCTTTTACGCGCCAAAACGGCGCGTAAAGCGCTCGTTAAGGTTGATACCGCGCGGTTTTTGTGAATAGCCGCTATGCAAAAAGCGCCGGGCATGCCCCGGGGGTACCTCGACAGATGCACGCTCCCGAAGCCCCGAAAGCGGGCAGCCATGCCGCCCGCGCAGAGAAAACCGACCCCTTCGGGTTCGGCTGGAATTTGCGATCAGGCGTCGCCCTGGCCCGGTTCCGGCGAGAGCAGCGGCAGCTTGTCCGGCTTGCCGTCCCACTCCTTGGCATCGGCGAAACCGTCACGCTTGACCGTGATGTTCGGCCAGCTCTGCGCGAACTTGGCGTTCAGCTCGAGCCAGGCCTCCAGGCCCTTTTCGGTATCGGCCTTGATGGCATCCGCCGGACATTCGGGCTCACAGACACCGCAATCGATGCATTCGTCGGGATGGATGACGAGAAAATTCTCACCCTCGTAGAAACAGTCCACCGGGCAGACTTCCACGCAGTCCATGTATTTGCACTTGATGCAGTTCTCAGTGACCACGTAGGTCATGCCAGAAAATCCCGAAAGTTTATAATCTTGCTAAAACTGCCTAGCCGAACTGTGCCGACGGTTCAAGGCGCGCTTGCACAGAGCAGCCATTCGCCGCGGTGCTGGCTTTGACTCAGTTCATCACAAACGAGGCGCCGGACCTGTCCTCTACCCGGCCTGTCCTGCGTCTCCGGCGCCCGGCCGAGGCGAGAGCAAGGCCAGCTTGCCGGGCTTGCCGTCCCATTGTTTGGCATCCAATGGCAGCTCGCGCCGCGCCGTGATCTCCGGCCAGAGATGGGCATAGCGCGCGTTCAATTCAACCCAGGCCTCCAATCCGCGCTCCGCATCGGAGCGGATGGCGTCCGCCGGGCAGGCCGGCTCGCAGATGCCGCAATCGATGCATAATAGGGGATCGATGACGAGCATAGTCTCGCCTTCGCGGAAGCAATCCACCGGGCACTCGGCCACGCAGTCCATATATTTGCATCTGATGCAGTTCTCGGTGACCACATAGGTCATGACGGCCATTCCATCGGGAGGGAGCCCTCAATGGAATGGTCCGCTGTGGCGCGCCCAAGGCGCAATTGCGGTCATAAGAGATCGCGGGGGATTTTCTCGTGCCAGCGGCGCTCGGCGGCCAGCTCGCCATTGGCGGAGGCCCTGAGTTCACCCTCCAGAATGAAATCGGTGGCGGTCGCCTGCATCGCGGTCTTCACCTCGATGCGGATCTGCCAGCCCTCGCGCCCCATCTCGTAGCTCTCGGTGAGGCGGTAGCGCGCGCTGAGAGGATCATCGCCCCTGACGGTCAGCTCACGCCGAAGGCTGTGGGAGAGCGTAGTGTCGATCTCGTCGAAGCGCAGCACGCCCTCGCCGAACAGGCCACCCTCCCCCTCCGTGACATAGGTAGCCGTATCGGTCAGCAGGTCGAGCGAGGTGGTGCGCGCCATGCGTCCCTCGGCAACCTTGGTCGTCGGGGTGCGGGCAGCGCTCAGCGCTGGCTCGAAGGCGATGACGGGCTCGTCGGCGCCGGCCTGGCGCAGCGGCAGGGTCAACCGACCCGGGCAGCGCAGGGTCAGCGTCACCGGTTCGGGCGCCGGCCAGATCAGCGGCCAGTAGGCCGTCGACAAGGCCAGCCTGAGGCGATGGCCCGGCGCGAGGGCATAGCCGCAATCGCTGAGCTTGAGGCGGATGGGATAGAAGCGGCCGGGCACCAACGCCTCGGGCTCGGCATGGCTGTCGCGGTGGGTCAGGTTGAACAGCGCATAGGCGATACGGCGCGAGGAGCCGTCCGGCGCGACGTCGCAAAGCCGGGCGCAGAGCTGGGCCAGGGGCTTGTCGGCGGCAATCTCGACCTCGATCTCCGGGGCCCCGAGCAGTTCGAGCCGTTCGGCCAGGACCTCACCGTCGAAGCAGCAGGAGAAGGCATCGTCATGGCGCTGGTCGGCCGGCTCCTCGCCGTTGACGCCGGTGCCCATCCATTCCCCGGCCGCCGCGCCCGTCCAGGCCGGCGAGGTGAAGGCGATCTCGTTGGCCGGGCCGGCTTCAGCCGCCAGGGTGCCCGGCGCCAGATGGACGGTCCTGGCGACGATCATCGGCGAAGGCCATGTCGCCTCGCCGACAAAGCGCCCGGGTACCGGATCGCGATGACCGGGTGGCGCCCACTCCTCGACGAAAGCCCGCATCATCGGCTCGGCCATGATGCCGCGATCCGTCCCCTTCAGCCAGTGATCCCACCAGCGCGTCGCTTCCTGCAGGAAGCCGATGGCCGGCCCCGGCACGCCGTCCTGCGGATAGATATGGGCCCAGGGCCCGATCAGGCCGAGCCTGGGCACGGTGAGGCCCTCGATCAGGCGGGGAATGGCATTGGTATAGGCATCGCCCCAGCCCCCGACGGCGAAGACCGGGCATTGTACCGCCGAGAAATCCTCGCAGATCGAACCGTGCCGCCAATACGCGTCGCGCCTCTGATGCGCGAGCCAGAGCGCCGGGAAGAAAGGCAGATGGTCGAGGCGGTGCTGCCATTGCGCCCGCCAGGCTTCGCCGACCAGCAACGGATCGGCCGGCCGGGCCTGGTAGGCCAGCATGATCGAGCCCCACCACAGATTGTCGTTGAGCAGGGTGCCGCCCATGAAATGGATGTCGTCGGCATAGCGATCATCGGTCGAGCAGACGGTGATGATGGCCTTGAGGGCCGGCGGGTTGAGCGCGGCGACTTGCAGGCAGTTGAATCCGCCCCAGCTCTTGCCCATCATGCCGACGGAACCCGTGCACCAGGGCTGGGCCGCCAGCCACGCGATCACTTCGCAGGCGTCGTCGAGCTCGCGCTGCAGATATTCATCCTCGAGCAGGCCGTCGGACTCGCCGCTGCCGCGCATGTCGACGCGGATGGCGGCATAGCCATGGGCCGCGAACCAGCCATGCATCGGCTCGTCCCGCCCGCGCGTGCCGTCGCGCTTGCGGTAGGGGATATATTCGAGGATCGCCGGCACAGGCCTGGCTTCGGCATCCTCCGGCAGCCACAGGCGAGCGGCAAGCCGGGTGCCATCGGCGAGGGGAATGAAGAAATGTTCGATCGTGCGGACTGGGGACATTGGAAAATACTTCAAGAAAAACAAGCGAAAGGGCCGGTCCGAAGACCGGCCCTTTCAGCGAACCATTGGATCACGCCACCTTGCGGCTGGCGAGAATATTGTCGAGCCAATGCGTATCCATCTCCGGCACGGAGCTGATCAGCTTCTCCGTGTAGGGATGGAACGGCGGGGCGAAGATATCCGCCGTCGGGCCCTGGGCGATGATCTCGCCCTTGAACATCACCGCCGTGCGATGGGCGATGCGGCGCACCGTACCGAGGTCGTGGGTGATGAAGATATAGGCGAGCCCGAGATCGTCCTGCAGCTTCTTGAGGAGCTTGAGCACGTCCTCGGCCACCAGGGGATCGAGTGCGGAGGTCGGCTCGTCGCAGATGATCACTTCCGGCTCGGCAGCGAGGGCACGGGCGATGCAGACACGCTGCTTCTGGCCGCCGGAGAGCTGGCCGGGCCGTCGATCCGCGAACTCCTCCGGCAAGCCGACCTGCCGCAGCAATTCGAGCACGCGCTTGCGCACGTCGCCGGCCGAACGGTTGAAATAGAAGCTCACCGGGCGCCCGATGATCTGCCCCAGGGTCTGGCGCGGATTGAGCGCGACATCCGGCATCTGGTGCACCATCTGCAGGCGCCGCAGGATGTCCTTGCTGCGCTGGGGCAGTGCCGGCGGCAGGGTCCTGCCGTTCAGCGAGACATCGCCCTCCCAGCGCGGCAGCAGGCCGACGATGATGCGCGCGATCGTGCTCTTGCCGGAGCCGGATTCGCCGACCACCGCCAGCGTTTCGCCTTTCGCGAGCTTGAAGGAGGCGTTCTTGACAATCGCCACCGGGCCGTAGCCAGCGGTGACGTTGGTCATGGAGAGTACGGGCTCGGCCCCCTCCGCCGGGGCGGTGAGCTGGAGATGCTCGGCCTCGCGCCGCTCGTTCACCAGCGCCCGGGCATAGTCGGTCCGCGGCGCCTCCAGCACCTGCTGGGCCTCGCCGACCTCGACAGTCTTGCCATGACGCAGCACCATGATGCGATGGGCGATCTGGGCCACCACGGCAAGGTCATGCGTGATGTAGAGGCCGGCCGTGCCGAATTCCCGGATGAGATCGCGCAAGAGCGCCAGCACCTCGATCTGGGTGGTGACGTCGAGCGCGGTGGTCGGCTCGTCCAGCACGATCACGTCAGGCCGGCAGCTCATCGCCATCGCGGCCATGGCGCGCTGGAGCTGGCCGCCCGAGACCTGGTGGGGATAGCGGTCGCCGATCGTGTCGGGATTGGGCAGCTGCAGGATGCGGAAGAGCTTGCGGGCATAGGCTTCCGCCTCCGGCCGCGTCATCACGCCATGCACGACCGGCGCCTCGCAGACCTGGTCCATTAGCGTCATGGCCGGGTTGAAGGAGGCGGCGGCGCTCTGGGCGATATAGGCGATGCTCTTGCCGCGGAAATTGCGGCGCTGCGCGGCAGTGGAGGCGCGCAGCTCGGTGCCGTCGAGCTTGATCGAGCCGCCGGTGATGCGCATGCCGGCCCGGGCATAGGCCATCGACGCCAGGCCGATGGTGGACTTGCCGGCACCGGACTCACCGATGAGGCCGAGGATTTCTCCTCGCCGCAGCGTCACGTCGACATTGTCGACCAGAACGCGGCCGGTGATGGTCTCGACCCGAAGCTTTTCCAGCTCGAGGATCATGTCGGAAGAGGTCTTGTCGTCTGCCATCTCAGCCCCCTTACATTTCCGCCTGCGCGCCGGATGGGCGGGCATCGATCGACAGGAACCAATCGACCACCAGATTGATGCCGATAGTGAGCAGGGCGATGGCGGCGGCGGGATAGAGTGCCGCGGCCCGCCCGAGCTTAAGGCTGGTGATGTTGTCGCGCACCATGCCGCCCCAGTCCGCATAGGGCAAGGGAACGCCGAGACCGATGAAGCTCAAGGCGGCGATGAACAGGAAGTTGAAGCAGAAGCGCAGGCCGAACTCCGACATCAAAGGGGCGGCGGCATTGGGCAGGATCTCGCGCCAGACCACCCACCAGATGCCCTCGCCGCGCAGCCTCGCCACCTCGACGAAATCCAGCGAGGCGAGGTTCATGCCGAGCGCGCGGGCAAGGCGATAGACGCGGCTGGAGTCGAGGAAGGCGATGGTCAGCACCAGGGAAGTCAGGGTCTGGCCGAAGATCGACAGGATGATCAGCGCCCAGATCAGCAGCGGCACCGACATGACGATGTCGACGGCGCGCGAGAGCACGGCGTCGATCCACCGCCCGGTCACGGCCGCCACCAGGCCGAGCGTGATGCCGATGGCGAAGGACATGATGGTGGTGACCAGGGCGATGCCGATGGTGAGGCGCGCGCCATAGATCAGACGGGTGAGCATGTCACGCCCGATCTGGTCGGTCCCCAGCCAGTTGGCCGCCGAGATCGTCGCCCAGGTCTTGCCGACGGTCTGCGTCTCCGAATAAGGAGCGAGCCAGGGGCCGGCGATGGCGACGACGACGTTGAGCGCGATGATGAACAAGCCGATGACGGCAGTGAGCGGCGCCTTGTGTCCGAAAATGACCATGCTGCCCTCTCTACCGGGGATGCCGCAGACGCGGATTGAGGATGATCGCCAGCACGTCGGCAATCGTATTGAGGATGATGAACACCGCTGCGAACAGGATGCCGCAGGCCAGAATCGCCGGCACATCGCGCTTGGTCACCGCGTCGATCATGTATTGGCCGACACCCGGATAGGTGAAGACCTTCTCGATGACGACCACGCCGACCACCAGATAGGCGATGTTCAGGGCCACCACCGAGATGATCGGCGAGGCCGCGTTCGGCAGCGCATGCTTGGTGACGACGCGGGCCCGCGTCAGGCCCTTGAGGAAGCCCATTTCGACATAGGGTGTCGACATGATCGACAGCACCGAATTGCGCGTCATGCGCATCATATGCGCGGTGACCAGGCAGGTCAGCGCCACCGCCGGCAGGAAAGTCACGTAGAGGCGCGTAAAGAAGCCCATGTCTGGGTTGACGGCGGCCAAAGGCGGGAACCAGCGCCAATAACCGGCGAAGAGCAGGATCAGCACGCCGCCGATGAAGAACTCCGGCAGCGAGATGGCGATCAGCGCCAGCACGTTGGCGGCCCGGTCAGCCAGACGTCCCTCGGTGATGGCGCAGGTGATGCCGGTGATGACCGCGAGCGGCACCGCGATCACGGCGGCGTAGCAGGCCAGGAACAGCGTGTTGGTGAAGCGCGGCCACAGATCGTTCACGATGACGTTCTGGTTGGTATAGGACCGGCCGAAATCAAAATGGGTGATGATGTTCCACAGCCAGCTCAGATAGCGCTGCCAGGCCGGCACATCGAGGCCAATGCTGCGTTCGAAGGCGGCCTTGGTTTCCGCCGTTGCGGCCTGGCCGAGCACGGCATCAGCCGCATTTCCCTGCAAGTTGAGGGTTAGAATAAATAGAATGAGGGAGATGGCGAAGAGCGTCGCCACCCCCTGGACGATGCGCCAACCGATAAGACGTCCCACAATGTGCCCTTTCGACCTGTTGCCGACGGAGGCCGGGCACGCTGCAGTTCCCCCCGCACGCGCCCGTCCCTCTGCAGTATGAAAGGAAAAGAGCGAGGCGCCTCACGCGCGTCGCCCCCGACACGCCCTGCGGTCTGGCTGGTACACCAGGCTTCGCAAGGACACGTCGAAACAAGGAGCAGGGGCGAAGCGGCGTTGACCGCCAAACGCCCCCGGCTCCAGAGCTCTCAGGCGAACCAGCCCTTTTCGGCGACACGCTGGTCGCACATGTCGTAGCGCGGATGCGGAGCCGTCCCCATGATCTTCTTGGAGTAGGCGTCGAGATAGTCACCGACCGCGTAGCAGACCATGCCGCCATCGTCGTGGATCATCTTCTGGCATTCGGAGTAGATTTGCGCGCGCTTGGCGTCGTCGGCCTCGACGCGGGCGGAGATCAGGAGCTTGTCGAATTCCGGCCGCTTCCAATGGGTGTCGTTCCAATTGGCGGTGGACAGGAAGGTCTGCGACAGCTGCAGATCGATGTTGGGGCGCCCGCCCCAGTAGACGGCGCAGAAGGGCTCCTTGAGCCAGATATTCGACCAGTAGCCATCGCCCGAAACGCGCGTGACCGTCAGGTCGATGCCTGCCTGCTTCATGGCTTCCTGGTAGAGCAGGCCCGCGTCGGTTGCGCCATTATAGGCACCTTCCGAAACCTTGAGCTCCAGCTTGGGGCTACCGGCCTTCTTGTAGTGGAAGGCGGCTTTCTCCGGATCATAGGGCGTCTGGGGCACGTCCTTGGCATAGTATTTGTGCGACGGGCTGATGGTGGTGTCGTTGCCGACGGTGGCATAGCCCTGATAGACGGTGTCGACGATCTTCTTGCGGTCCATGCCATATTTGAGCGCCCAGCGCAGGTCCGCATTGGTATAAGGATCGGTGTCGCACAGCGCCACGAAGGCAAAGCGGTTGCCGGTGCCTTTGCTCTGCACCACGCTCACGTCGGGCGAGGAGGTCACGATGTCCATGGTCTTGGCATCGAGACGGTTTATGGCATCGACCTGGCCTGAAATCAGGGCCTGCAGACGGGAAGCCTGGTCCTGGATGTATTGCAGCTCGATGCCATCGAAATTGCCGCGTCCAGGCTTCCAGTAATTGCCGGTGTTCTTGGTGACCACGCGCACGCCTGGCTCGAACACTTCGAGCTTGTAGGCACCGGTGCCAACCAGCTTGGAGAAGTCGCTGTAACCGTTGGGCACGCACAGGACGTGATAGTCGGAGAGGTTGTAGGGCAGGTCGAGATTGCCCTCGGACAAGGTGATCTGGATCTGGTTGGCGCTGAGCTTCTTGACGTCGGTGATCGAGCTCAGCAGATCCTTGGCGGCGGACTTGGTGTCGCCGCGATGCAAATTGATCGAATAGATCGCGTCATCGGCATCGAGCGTCTTGCCGTTGTGGAAGGTGACGTCCTTGCGGATGTTGAAGATCCATTCCTTGGCACCGGGCTTGTATTCCCAGCTTTCGAACAACTCGCCCTTGGGCAGGCCGTCATCGCCGATTTCGACGAAACCGTTGCAGATCTGATAGCCGTAGGAGATCGGCACGGAATCGGCATAGGTGCGTGGATCGAGACTGTCCGAGGCCGAACCGCCCTCCATGCCGAGCTTCAAGGTGCCGCCCTTCTTGGGGGTGTCAGCCGCCAGGGCCGAGCCGCCGAGCGCGCCCAGGCCACCGAGGCTCAGGCCGAGCGCAGCGGCGCTCTTCATCAATTCGCGGCGGTCGAGGATCAGGCCCGATCCCTGCGTAAAATTCTTACCCGTCATGTCAATGTTCCCTGCGGCTCGCCTGTATGGAATTTGCACTCGTTGCCCGAGCGTTCGACCTGCCCACTATCGTGTCCTGCAAGCCGCTGTGCAAGAGACCTACAAACGACATCAAATGACAGCAGGGCGACGTTCTTTCATTTTCATGAAGCCCAAATCGGGCTCGATTTGCGAATTTGAACGTCGGGTAAAGGCCAATTTTCAATCAGCAGGCCTAATTTTCGTCAATTCTGGCCAAAAAGGATCTCGCCCGGCGTAAGCAATGACGGATGATGCCCGGATCCATCCGCCCCTAAACGGAAAACCCCGGCCATGCGGCCGGGGATTGGATCTTGCGTATGCCGTTACGTCAGCTGTGATAGGCGCGTTCACCATGTTCGACGATATCGAGGCCTTCGGCCTCCGTCTGGCGGTCGACACGCAGGCCGACGACGAGATCGACCAGCTTGAACAGAATCGCTGAGCCCACGCCCGTCATTACGATGGTGAAGGCAACCGCCTCGATCTGCACCCAGAGCTGGGCGCCCATCGTCACGCCATCGGCATAGCCGACGCCACCCAGCGACGGCGATGCCAGCACGCCGGTGCCGAGGGCACCGAGGATACCACCGATGCCATGCACGCCGAAGACGTCGAGGCTGTCGTCATAGCCGAAGGCATTCTTCACGGTCGTCACGAAGAAGAAGCAGACGATGCCGGCGATGAAGCCAAGCGCGATGGCACCGGCCGGGCCGACGAAGCCGGCTGCGGGCGTCACCGCCACCAGGCCGGCGACCGCGCCCGAGACCGCACCCAGCATCGAGGGCTTGCCATGGGTGAACCATTCGACCAGCGACCAGCCGAGGATGGCGCCTGCCGTGGCGACGAAGGTGGTCATCATGGCAAGGCCCGCGCTGGCACCGGCCGAGAGGGCCGAGCCCGCGTTGAAGCCGAACCAGCCGACCCACAGCATGCCGGCGCCGACCCAGGACAGGGTCAGCGAATGGGGCGGCATCTGCTCCTTGCCGAAGCCGGTGCGCTTGCCGATCATCAGGCAGCCCACCAGGCCGGCAACGCCCGCATTGATGTGCACGACGGTACCACCGGCGAAATCGAAGGCGCCCAGCTTGAACAGCCATCCCGTCGACTGCCACACCGAATGGGCGACCGGGATATAGATGAAGGTGACCCAGAGCAGACAGAACAGCACCACGGCCGAGAACTTCATGCGCTCGGCGAAAGCGCCGACGATGAGGGCGGGCGTGATCGCCGCGAAGGTCATCTGGAAGCAGACGAACACATATTCGGGAATGGTGCCGCTCAGCGTGTCCTTGTTGATGCCGGCGAGGAAGGCCTTGGAGAAGCCGCCGAAGAGGGGACCGCCGTCGCTGAAGGCGAGGGTGTAGCCGTAGAAGACCCAGATCACCATCACCACCGAGGCGACGATCAGCACCTGCATGAGGATGGAGAGCATGTTCTTGGCGCGCACCAAGCCGCCATAGAACAGGCCGAGGCCCGGCGCGATCATCATCAGCACCAGCGCGCAGGACACCAGCATCCAGGCCGTGTCGCCCGAATTCAGTGTGGGCGGCGGCGCTGCGGTCTGGGCGAGAGCGGGGCCCGCAAGCAGCCCGGCGCCCATGAGGGCCATGAAGGCGGATTTGAGGAAACGGAGGGAAGTCATCGGGAAAAGATCCTGTCTCATGGGAGTCGAGGGCATCGGCGGTAGACCTAGAGCGCGTCGCCGTCGCGCTCGCCGGTGCGGATGCGCACCGCGGTTTCGATCGGCATCACGAAAATCTTGCCGTCGCCGATCTGCCCGGTCTTGGCGGCCGCCGTGATCGCATCGATGACCTTGGCGACGAGTTCGCTCGGCACCGCGACCTCGATCTTCAGCTTGGGCAGGAAGCTCACGGCATATTCGGCGCCGCGGTAGATCTCGGTATGCCCTTTCTGGCGGCCATACCCCTTCACCTCGGTCACGGTCAGACCGTGCACGCCCAGACCCGTGAGGGCATCGCGCACCTCCTCGAGCTTGAACGGCTTGATGATGGCCATCACTATTTTCATGCTGCTCTATCCCCTTAAGGCGTTTTGCAATTTGGCGGTCGGGCATCCTCTTTCAAGCCGCGTGCCAACTGCCAAATGCCATGCTAAGATCATGAAAAGTCACGATAAAAATTACCTCTGCCCAATGTAAGGACCACTCGCTTGCCAAGGGCTGCGCAAATATTAGGCACAATGGCCGTCGTTGCGATATTTTCGAGCAACATGCACAAGGCGTTCGCTGATCCGTGCGCCGTCCCTGCGGAAGCAGGCGAGAACGTGACGATTGCCGGCAAGGACGAGGAGGGCCATCTCCTGCTCGCGGACGGCCGCAGGATAAGGCTTGCGGGCGTGGATCTTTCCTCGTTGCGCCTGCCCGATCTCGCCGACACCACTGCGACCTTGGTGGGCCCGGCCACGCCCGACAGGCACGGCGCATTGCGCGGAGCGCTCTATCTCGAAGGCCGCGATCTTGCGGCCGATCTTGCCGCCCGCGGCTTGGCGCGCATTCGGCCTTCCGTTGGGGAAGATCTGTGTTACACAGAATTAATGACTGCGGAAGACAATGCCCGCCGGGCTCGGCTTGGCCTCTGGGCCGAACCGGGCTATGCAGTCGCCGATGCGGCGACTCCTCAGGCCGTTGCCCGCCATGCCGATGGCTTCATCATCGTGGCGGGACGCGTGCTGCATGTTGGAGTGACGAAGACGACCGTGTGGATCGATTTCGGCAAAATCTGGCGAGAAGACGTGACTTTGGCGATACCCGCCAAACAATGGCCACGTTTCGAGGCAACCGGTCTCACCGCTGCTGCTCTCGAGGGCAGCTATATCAGGGCTCGTGGTGTCGTCACGATGCGCGACGGGCCCCGCATCGACATTACCGAACCGGCGGCGATCGAACAGGTCGCACCGGTGTCGCCGTGAGAGGAGTGGGAAGCTGAGCGAGATGCTGGGGGGCGCGGCAAGACAACCGAACTGGCTGCGGGTTTGCGTCCTGGCGGTTGCGCTCGGCCTGACTTCTTGCGCCACCGTGGGCGACAACGACCAGGCGGGCGACCTTCCGCGCGCCACGCCAGCCGCCCTGCCCGCCGAAGCTCCGCGCGTGATTGCGCCCCCCAATGCCGAGGACCGCGAAAGCGCTCGCGTTCTGGCTTCCTATGGTGGCGCCTATCGCAACGCCACCCTGGAGCGCTATCTCGACGATCTCGTCCAGCGTCTTGCCGCCCAATCCGATCGGCCCGACATTCCCTACAAGCTGACGGTGCTGAACGCCTCGTCGATCAACGCCTTCGCCCTGCCCTCCGGCCGGCTCTACGTGACGCGCGGTCTGCTCGCGCTTGCCAATGACGATGCCGAAATCGCCGCCGTGATCGCCCATGAGATGGCGCATGTGTCCGCGCGCCACGCCGCCGCGCGCGCCGACCGCGAACGCCAATCCCTGGTCGTCTCCAAGGTGGCGAGCGTCGTGCACAATCCCGGCCTGGTGTCCTCGAGCCAGAACAGCCTGGCCAGCTTCTCGCGCCAGCAGGAGCTGAATGCCGACGAGATCGGCATCCGCACCATCGCCAAGGCCGGCTTCGACCCCTATGGCGCCGCGCGCTTCCTGACTTCGATGCGCCGGCAGGTGGAGGCGCGCTCGCGCCAGACCACGCCGGACTTCCTGTCGACCCATCCTTCCACACCCGAACGCATCGCCAAGGCCAACACCGAGGCTGCCCAATATGGCGCTCCCGGCTCGGGCGAGCATGACAAGTTCCGCTACCTGTCGGTGATCGACGGCATCACCTATGGCGAGGATCCGGCGCAGGGCTATGTGCAGGGCCGCATCTTCTGGCAGCCGCGCCTGGCCTTCACCTTCACCGCTCCGCCCAATTTCACCCTCGACAACACGCCGCAAGCCATTCTCGGCGTCGACGGCAACGGCCGTGCACTGCGCCTCGACACGGTCAAGACCAAGGACGGCCAGTCGTTATCCGACTATCTTGCTTCGGGCTGGATCAGCGGCGTGGACACTTCCTCCGTCTCCACTTTGCGCATCAACGGCAACGAGGCGGCAACCGCCCTCGCCCGTGGCACGGACTGGAGCTTCCGCCTCTATGCCATCCGCTTCGGCAGCGACGTCTACCGCCTGATCCTGGCAGCCCGCGACCTCAATGCCGCGACCGACACCCTGTTCCAGGAAACCGCCAACAGCTTCCGGCGCATGACGCCGGACGAGCTGCGCAATGTGCGGCCCGAGCATATCGACATCATCACCGTACGCTCGGGTGATACGCTGCAGTCCCTGGCAGCTCGCATGGCCGGCCCCCAGGACCAGCTCGAGCGCTTCCTGGTCCTGAACGGCTTTGACGAAACCAGCCCGCTCAGGCCGGGCGACCGCGTCAAGGTCGTCACGCAGTAGAGGGTGGTCCACCCCTCATCCGGCTGCCGCCACCTTCTCCCGCAAGGGGAGAAGGGGCTCTATTTGGCAAGGGGCGCGGTCTGGCCGCATGCAAGATTTTGCGGCCCATCCCAATCAAGTTCCTTCTCCCCTTGCGGGAGAAGGTCCCGGCAGGGGGAGGAGGGGTGCCGCTCGACAGAACGCCATCCTCGGCCTCCTCACCTCAGCCGATAGAACGCCGCGGCATTGTCCCTGAACAGCTTGCGCCGTTCCGACGGCGAGCAGTCATGCACGATCTCGTCGACGACATGCACCCAGTCGGGATAGGTTCCCGCCAGTTCCAGCACGTGCCAGTCCGAGCCGAACATCACGCGCTCGAAACCGAAGCTCTCCAGGGCATGCTCGACATAGGGCGTGATCTCCTGGCGGGTCCAGCTGCGGTGGTCGGCCTCCGTACACACGCCGGAGATCTTGCAATGGACGTTGGGCAACGCAGCGAGCCGTTTCAAATCGGCGCGCCAGGGCTCCATCTCGCCCGCCTTGATCGCCGGCTTGCCGATATGGTCGAGCACGAAGCGGACATCAGGGCATTGCTGCACCATGCGGATCACGTTCGGCAATTGATGGTGCAGGATACAGATATCGAAGGAGAGATCGTGGCGGGCCAGCAGCTTGAGGCCAGCCAGAAAACCGGGCTGCAGACAGAATTCCGGGTCGGCCTGGCCCTGGATCAGCCGCCTGATGCCCCTGAGGGCCTTGTGCTGGCGCAACCGTTCCAGATCGGCCTGGACGGCCATCCCCTTTTCGAGCGGCAGGCTTGCGACCATGGCGCCGAGCCGGGGCTCGGCCGCCGCAAGCTCCGCCACCCAGGCGGCTTCGTCGAGATGCTGGCCGGCATCGACATCGACCTCCACGAAGACGAAACGCTCGATCTCGACCGGCTTGGCCGCGGCGAACACGTCCGCCGGCACCGCCTTCGAGCGCAGGCCGGTGATGCCCTCGGCCCAGGCATAACCCAGGCGCGCCGGATCGAGCAGATGAACATGGCTGTCGATGATGGGGTAGTCGAGCATGATGTCCGGGCCCGGATAGCGTTGATCGTTTTGATGGGCTTCAAGCTATTGCCTGACAAATAGACGGTCAACCAGCCGGAACGCTACTCAGCCTCCCCACCCCCGTGCCCTGATCGCCTCTGCCAGGCGGGAGACGTCCGGGCCGCTCGGACGGTCCTCCTCCAGGCGCTCGACATGGGCGCGCACGAAATCGCGGATGCGCGTGGTGCCCTCGCCCAGCGCGACCGTGCCGCGCAGATCGATGCTCTGCGCCGCCACCACCAATTCGCAGGCCGCCAGCACCAGCAGCCGCTCCGCGCTCTCCCCGAGCTTGGTCACCGCAGCCGGCGCGTTGGCAGCATGGTCCTCGACGCCATCGGCGGCATGCAGCAAGGCCAGGGTCGCCGGCTGGGCCCGCGCCCGGATCTCGCCCTCCAGGGCTCCGATCGCCTTCTGCAGCGTGGCAAAGCCGGTGCGGCTCTGGCCCATCGGGGTAAGGAAACGCGGCTGGTCGGAATAGACGGGCGACATCAGCTTCAAGGCGCGCTGGGCGGAGATCGTCGCCACATGCGAAAGCGCCTGCGACAGCGCCTCGAAGCGCAGGGTGAAGCCGGTCATGTCGAAATTGCCGTTGGAAACCAGCTGCCCTTCGACGATCACCGGATTGTCGCCGGAATGGTTGAGTTCGAGCAGCACCATCGCCTCCGCCTCGGCAAAGGCAGTGCGCGCGGCGCCGTGTACCGGTGCGACACAACGGAAGGACAGCGGGTCCTGGACCCGCCGGCTCGCCTTGTTGTCGCCGAGGGGGCCACCGGCCAGCAGGGCATAGATCGCGCGGGCCGCCCCGCCCTGCCCCGGGGCCGGACGGGCCGCGTTCACCGCCTCGGACAGGGGGGTGATATTGGCGCCGAAGGCTTCCATCGACAGGGCCGCGGCGCGGTCGAGCGTATCGAGCGCCAGGCGCGCTTCGGCGAGCGCCAGGGCACCGCGGCCGGTGGAGGCGGCATTGGCCACTACCAGCGCATGCCCGTCCTTCGGTCCGATCGGCACAGGCTGCAGCCCGGCCCTCCGCAGCGCCTCGGCGCCGGCCAGGCGCTCACCGCGATAGTCGGCCTCGCCCTCGCCGAGCAGCGCCAGGGCCATATGGGCAAGCGGCGCGAGATCGGCGGCCCCGATCGAACCGATCGTCGGCACGATCGGATGAAATCCGGCATTGAGGGCAGCGGCCAGCGCTTCGACCACCGCCAGGGATACACCGGTCTGGCCGACGCTCATGCCGGCGATACGCGCCGCCATCATGGCCCTGACCTCCGCGACCGGCATTTCGTCGCCCACGCCGACGGCGCGCGCGAAGGCGACACGCCGCTGGAAGGCGGCAAGATCGTCGGCGGAAAGCCGGGTGTCGACGCCCGCGCCAAGCCCGGTGGTCAGGCCATAGACCGGCTTGTTCTCGGCAATGGCCAGTTCGATCACCGAGCGTGCCGCACCGATGCGCTCGCGGGCTGCCGGCGACAGGATCACATGGCGGCTCTCGCGGGCGATGGCGGTGAGCGCATCGATGGTCAGGGGCGCGTCGCCGATCACCACAGTTCCGCCGGACATTTTCAGGGCTTCCTCATCACTGTCGGTCCGCGCCATCGTTTGCGTGACCTCACACCGCCAATCGCATAGAAGGGGACGCATCTCCAAATAAATGTGCATGCCGCGAGGATGAGAATGAGCGCGCTGATCGAACTGTTCTTGTGCCGGAGCGACAATTTCGGCGTGCTGCTTCATGACGAGGCCACCGGACGCACCGCGGCCATCGACGCACCGGAGGCCGAAGCGATCGAAGCCGCCCTCGAACGACGTGGCTGGCGGCTGACCGACATCCTGGTCACGCATCATCATGCCGACCATGTCGAGGGCATCGAGGCGTTGAAGACCTCCTATGGCTGCCGGGTGGTCGCAGCGAAAGCCGATGCCCACCGCATCCCGGCCGTCGACGAAACCGTCGTGGAGGGTGACACCGTCAATGTCGGCTCGCTTGCGGCCGAGATCATCGACACACCCGGCCATACCGTCGGCCACATCGCCTATTGGTTCGCCGAACAGAAGCTGCTGTTTGCCGCCGATACGCTGTTTTCACTCGGCTGCGGCCGGTTGTTCGAGGGCTCGCCGGCCGATATGTGGCGATCCCTGCGGAAATTGCGGGCCCTGCCTGACGATACGCAGCTCTATTGCGGGCATGAATACACCCTCGCCAATGCCCGCTTCGCCCTCACGGTCGATCCCGCCAACCAGGCACTCGCCAGGCGAGCAGCCGAGGTCGAGGCCCAGCGCGGCGCCCACCACTTCACCCTGCCGGTGCTGCTGGGTGCCGAAAAGCAAGAAAATCCGTTCCTGCGCGCCGACGATGCCGGCATTGCCGCACAGGTCGGACTGGCAGGAGCGGATCCCGTCGCCGTGTTCACCGAACTGCGCGAGCGCAAGAACCGGTTCTGAGCGCCCTCCGGCTCCGATATTGCGAGTGTCGAGAGTCCCGGAAAACGGGACTCTTCCAAACAACAGGAATGACCATGCAGACCGCCGCCGAGATCATCGCCCTCCTCGACATGCAGCCGCATCCCGAGGGCGGGCATTATGTCCGCACCTTCGAAGATAGCGCCCTTCACGGCGACCGTTCGGCTTCGACCGCGATCTATTACCTGCTCCAGGCCGGCGAACGTTCGCATTGGCATCGGGTCGACGCCGCCGAGATCTGGCATTTCCATGCCGGCGCGCCCTTGGCCCTCGACCTCTCGGCTGACGGCGAGAGGACGGAGCGCCTGATCCTCGGCGCCGACTTCGCCGCCGGCCAGCGGCCGCAAGGTATCGTGCCGACCGGCGCCTGGCAGGCGGCCCGCAGCCTCGGCGACTGGACCCTGGTCGGCTGCACGGTAGCGCCCGGCTTCCACTTCGAAGGCTTCGAACTGGCCCCGCCCAACTGGGCGCCCGGACAGTGATCCTGCGACGCAATTTGCCGTGCACGAACCTGATCTGGAAAGGCGCGGGCCCGCGCTCGGTCGCGGTTGGGCTGACCCTCATTGCCTGCTTCGCGATCCCTAGGGCAGCAGCACAGGCAGATAGAGCGAGGATCGCCCCTGCGCAGATCATGCAAATGCAGGAGATCTTGACCCGTGCCATGCGCCCCTGTGTGGCACCCGCGATCGGGCAATCCGGTACCCAATGGGCAACCGTGCGTATTTTCTTCAATCGCGACAGCACGCTTGCGCGACGACCTGAATTGGTCGCTGCGACAAGCGCCACGGTCGGGGCCAACGTCCTTCGCGCCGCCACGCGGTGTCTCGCGCGCAAGGATGCTCTTCGCTTTGACGAGCGATCCTACGACGCTTGGAAGATCATCGATCTGAAATGGACTCCGGGGACACTCTGACGTCGTCGGCGCCGACCCCAATCCTTACACTTTCCTTATACCCCGGCTCGACAATCGGAATCGAACCCTGACGCGCTTTGGTGGCAAACCACAGCCATGCCCAATCGGGTTGGAGTTTGTCATGCTAGATCTTGCCTATATGGCGCTGGGGCTCGGCGGCCTGCTGCTGATGGTCGTCTATGCCCGCGTCCTCGACAGGCTGTGAGGCGCATCATGTTCGATCCCCTCATCGGCCTTCTCGTGGCCGTCCTGCTCGGCGCCTATCTCGTTTTCACACTGGTGCGCCCCGAACGTTTCTGAGCTGCGCGGCTTCACCGCCCTCCCACGCCGGCTGCCCCCGCACCGGTGCGACGGCGCGTGACGGGGCGCGGGACCGGTTCATCGGGAAACGGTCCCGCTCCCTGCTCATTCTCGCTTTTCCGGGCTCCACGCCAATCCCCCAAGGGACGATCTCCCCTGAGCATCGGCGGGGCCCGTGTTCTTTTGGAGAATTTCCATGTCCTTGAACGGATGGCTTCAGATCATCCTTCTGTTCGCTTTGGTGCTCGCAGCGGTGAAGCCACTGGGCGCCTATATGGCCCGTGTCTTCTCCGGTGAGAGAACCTTCCTCTCGCCCGTGCTGGCCCCGGTCGAGAAGGGTTTCTACAAACTTTCCGGTATCGATCCCGCCCGGGAACAGGGTTGGCTTGCCTATACGCTGGCCATGCTGTTCTTCAGCGCGGCGGGCTTTGCCTCGCTCTACGCGATCCTGCGGCTGCAGGCTTATCTGCCGCTCAATCCGCAGGGTTTCGGCAATGTGGCGCCGGATCTGGCTTTCAATACGGCGATAAGCTTCGTCACCAACACCAACTGGCAGAACTATGCCGGCGAAAGCACCATGAGCCATTTCAGCCAGATGGCCGGTCTTACCGTGCATAATTTCGTCTCGGCCGCCACCGGCATTGCCCTCGCCCTCGCCCTGACCCGCGCCTTCATGCGCTCGGGCGGGACGACTCTCGGCAATTTCTGGGTCGATCTCACCCGTTCTTCGCTCTATGTGCTGCTGCCGATCGCCATCGTCGTGGCGCTGGCCTTCGTCGCCATGGGCATCCCGCAGACGCTGCAGGCCGGTGTCGACGCCACCACGCTGGAAGGCGCCAAGCAGACCATCGCCATGGGGCCGATGGCGAGCCAGGAGGCGATCAAGCAGCTCGGCACCAATGGTGGCGGCTTCTTCAACGTCAATTCGGCCCATCCTTTCGAAAACCCCACCGCACTGGCCAACTTCCTGTCGATCTTCTCGATGCTGTCGATATCGGCGGCCTTGGTCTACGCCTTCGGGCAGATGGTCGGCTCCCGCCGCCAGGGCTGGGCCCTGCTGTCGGCCATGGGCGTCCTTCTGATCGCCGGTGTGGCCGTAATCTATTGGGCGGAGACGGCGGGCAATCCCATCTTGACCCACCTCGGCCTCGATCCGGCCCTCGGCAACATGGAAGGCAAGGAAATCCGCTTCGGCCAGGCAATGACCGCTGTCTTCGCTGCCGTCACTACGGGCCTATCCTGCGGTGCCGTCAACGCCATGCATTCCTCGCTCACGCCGCTCGGCGGCCTGATCCCGATGTTCCTGATGCAGCTCGGCGAGGTCCTGCCCGGCGGCGTCGGCTCCGGCCTCTACGGCATGATCGTCTTCGCCATCCTTAGCGTGTTCATCGCCGGCCTGATGGTCGGCCGCACGCCGGAACTCCTCGGCAAGAAGATCGAATCGCGCGAGATGAAGTTCGCCGTGCTGGCGATCCTGATCCTGCCCACCGCGATCCTCGGCTTCACCGCGATCTCGGCCATGGCGCCCTTCGCCCTGTCGCAGCTCGGCAATGCCGGCCCGCACGGTCTCTCGGAACTGCTCTACGCCTACACCTCGACGACAGCCAATAATGGTTCGGCTTTCGGCAGCCTGTCGGGCAACACGCCCTGGTTCAATGCCACGCTCGGCATCGCCATGCTGCTGGGACGCTTTGCCTATGTCGTACCGGTGATGGCGATTGCCGGCTCCCTGGCCGCCAAGACCAGGGTGCCTGCCTCGGCCGGCACGTTCCCCACCCACACGCCGCTGTTCGTCGGCCTTCTGGTCGGCGTCATCCTGATCGTCGGCGGCCTGCAATTCTTCCCGGCGCTCGCGCTGGGGCCGATCGTCGAGCACTTCGTCATGCTCGCCGGCAAGACTTTTTGAGGAATGGCTATCATGTCATCCAAACCGACTTCCCCCTCCATGTTCGATGCGGCCATCCTGCTGCCCGCCATCAAGGATGCCTTCGTTAAGCTCAACCCCAGGCTGCTCATCCGCAATCCGGTGATCTTCGTCACCGAGGTGGTGGCGGCCCTGGTCACCGTGCTCAGCCTGCGTGACGCCTTTACCGGCGCCGGTGTCGGTTTCAGCGCGCAGATCGCCGCCTGGCTGTGGTTCACCGTGCTGTTCGCCACCTTCGCCGAAGCCGTGGCCGAAGGGCGCGGCAAGGCCCAGGCCGAGAGCCTCAAGCGCACCAAGTCCGACCTCAAGGCCAAGCGCATGCCTTCGGCGGCGGCCGACCTGGGAAACTTCCAGGTCGTCGACGCCACCCGGCTGGCGATCGGCGACATCGTCATCGTCGAGGCGGGTGACCTCATCCCCGGCGACGGCGAGGTGATCGAGGGCGTCGCCTCGGTGAACGAGAGCGCCATCACCGGCGAATCCGCCCCGGTGATCCGCGAATCCGGCGGCGACCGCTCGGCGGTCACCGGCGGCACGCAGGTGCTGTCGGACTGGATCAAGGTGCGCATCACCACCCAGCCCGGCTCCTCCTTCATCGATCGCATGATCGCGCTGGTGGAAGGCGCCGAGCGCCAGAAGACCCCCAACGAGATCGCCTTGTCGATCCTGCTGTCGGGCATGACGCTGATCTTCCTGATCGCCGTGGTCACGCTGTGGGGCCTTGCCGGCTATTCCGGCACGCTGCTCTCCATCACCGTGCTGGTGGCGCTCCTGGTCACCCTCATCCCCACCACCATCGGCGGCCTGCTCTCGGCCATCGGCATTGCCGGCATGGATCGCCTGATCCGCTTCAACGTGGTGGCAACCTCCGGCCGCGCGGTCGAGGCCGCCGGCGACGTCGACACCCTGCTGCTCGACAAGACCGGCACCATAACCTTCGGCAACCGCATGGCGACGGAGTTCCTGGCCGTTCCCGGCGTCAGCGAACAGGACCTGGCCGAGGCCGTACTGCTGGCAAGCCTCGCCGACGAGACGCCCGAGGGCCGTTCGATCATCGCGCTGGCCCAGGGCGAATATGGCCTGACACAGCCGGACCTGACCTGCAAGGCTGTAACCACCATCGCCTTCGCCGCCCAGACCCGCCTGTCGGGCATCGACATCGACGGACGTTCCATCCGCAAGGGTGCCGTCGATGCGATCGTGAAATTCGCCGGCACCACGCTGGAGGCCGCTCCCGCCGCCTTCCGGCAGGCGGTGGAGAAAGTCGCCCGCACGGGCGGCACCCCGCTCGGCGTCACCGATGGCAGCCGCATCCTCGGCGTCGTGCACCTCAAAGACGTGGTGAAGCCCGGCATCAAAGAGCGCTTTGCCGAACTGCGCTCGATGGGGATCCGCACCGTGATGGTGACGGGCGACAATCCGATCACCGCCGCCGCGATCGCCTCGGAGGCCGGCGTCGACGACTTCCTGGCTGAGGCCACGCCCGAGCAGAAGCTTGCCTATATCCGCAAGGAACAGACGGGCGGGCGCCTGATCGCGATGTGCGGCGACGGCACCAATGACGCGCCGGCGCTGGCCCAGGCCGATGTCGGCGTCGCCATGCAGACCGGCACCCAGGCGGCGCGCGAGGCAGGCAACATGGTGGACCTGGACTCCAGCCCCACCAAGCTGATCGAGATCGTCGGCATCGGCAAGCAATTGCTGATGACGCGCGGCTCGCTCACCACCTTCTCGATCGCCAATGACGTCGCCAAATATTTCGCCATCATCCCGGCTTTGTTCATCGCGACCTATCCCGAACTCGGGGCGCTGAACGTCATGAACCTGGCATCGCCCCAGTCGGCCATCCTCTCGGCGGTGATCTTCAACGCCTTGATCATCGTCGCCCTGATCCCGCTGGCCCTCAAGGGCGTCGCCTATCGGCCGGTCGGCGCGGCGGCACTGCTCAGGCGCAACCTCCTGGTCTACGGCCTCGGCGGACTCCTGGTGCCCTTCGTCGGCATCAAGCTGATCGACCTCGTGGTCGCAGCCCTGCATCTGGCGTGACGGCAATGCGCACAAGGAACGGATGGAGCGTGGCCCGCTGGCTCGCTCTGTCCGACCGGCGCCAATCCGAGGCACACCTGCTGCTGCCTCTCCCTGCAGGACGGGCTTCCGCCTCGCATGGCAACCCTGTTTCAGCGCTCCAAAGGAGCAAACCCATGTTGATCCATCTTCGCCCGGCCATCGTGATGATGGCCCTGTTCACCCTGTTGCTGGGTATTCTGTATCCACTCGCCATCACCGGCATCGCGCAGGTCGCCCTCCCCGGCCAGGCCAATGGCAGCCTGATCACCAGCAATGGCACGGTGATCGGTTCGTCCCTGATCGGCCAGAACTTCGCCTCCGAGCGCTATTTCCAGGGCCGGCCCTCGGCAACCTCGGGCACCGACCCCAATGATGCCAGCAAGACCGTGGCGCAGCCCTACAACGCCAGCAACTCAAGCGGCTCCAATCTCGGCCCGACTTCGAAGGCACTGGCCGACAGGGTCGCCGCCTCGGTCGAGGACCTGCGCAAGCAGGGCGTGACCGGCGCCGTTCCCGCCGATGCGGTGACGACTTCGGGCTCGGGCCTCGACCCCGACATCTCGCCGGCCGATGCCGCCCTGCAGATCCAGCGCGTCGCCAAGGCCCGCAACCTGCCGGAAGCCGACGTGAAGGCCCTGCTCGACAGCCAGACATCGGGCCGGCTCCTCGGCCTGATCGGCGAGCCGCGCGTCAATGTTCTCGCGCTGAACCTCGCCCTTGATGCTATGAAGAAGTGAGCCTTTTGGTGTGCCGGTCTTCAGACCGGCACCTTCTCCAACCATGCCGGTCTGAAGACCGGCACACCAAATCAACCCCATGCCCCTCCCCTCCGACAGACGTCCCGATCCCAATGCCCTGCTGAGCCTGGCGGGACGGGAGGGGCGCGGCCGCCTCACCGTGTTTCTCGGCGCCGCACCGGGGGTCGGCAAGACCTACGCCATGCTGTCGCGGGCGCGGCGGGAGAAGGAAGCCGGCATCGATGTGATCGTCGGCATCGTCGAAACCCATGGCCGCAGCGAAACCGCCGCCCTGACGGATGGGCTCGAGCTGCTGGCGCGGCGCAGGGTCGATTATCGCGGCCGCCAGCTCGAGGAGTTCGATATCGACGCTGCGCTCGCCCGCCGGCCGCGCCTGATCATCGTCGACGAACTCGCCCACACCAATGCCCCGGACAGCCGCCATCCGAAGCGCTACCAGGATGTCGAGGAGCTGATCGGCGCCGGCATCGACGTGTGGACGGCGCTCAACATCCAGCATCTGGAAAGTCTTACCGATGTCGTCTCGCGCATCACCGGCGTGACGGTGCGCGAAAGCGTGCCCGACAGCGTGATCAAGAAGGCGGACGAGGTCATCGTCGTCGACATCACCCCGGCCGAGCTGATCCAGCGGCTGGAAGAAGGCAAGGTCTATCTGCCCGACAATGCCAGGCGCGCCGCCGACGGCTTCTTCAAGCCCGGCAATCTCACCGCCCTGCGCGAACTCGCCCTGCGCCGCACGACCGAGCGCGTCGACGACCAGATGCTCGCCTATCTGCGCCAGAACGCCATCGAAGGCCCCTGGGAAACGGCTGACAGGCTGATCGTCTGCGTCGGGCCCGACACGTTTTCACAGCAGGTGGTCAGGGCAGCCGGGCGGCTTGCCACTGGGCTCAATGCCGATTGGCTGGCCGTGACGGTCGAGCGCCCGGGGCAGGAAGTCGGCGGCGAGGCGCTTGCCGGGCTCGAGGCCAATCTGCGCCTCGCCGAGCGCCTGGGCGCGGAGGTCCGGCGGCTCAATGGCCATGACTATGTCGGCGAGATCCTCAGGCTCGCCAGTGCCGAAAACGTCACCCAGATCGTGCTCGGCAGCGGCAAGGCGAGCTGGTGGCAACGCGTCACCGGGCGTTCTCTCGCTGACGACCTGCTGCACCGCTCCGGCGAGATCAACGTCACCGTCATCACCAACACCGGGAACGAGGCCCCGCCCGCACGGCGCTGGTGGCGCCGGCTTGCCCTGCAGCCCTCGCTCGCCGGCCTCGCCATGGCGGCAGGCTGCGTTGCGGCGGCCGTCGGCATCGGTGTCGGCCTCAGGCACTTCGTCTATCTGCCCAACGCCTCCATGCTCTTCCTCATGGCGGTGCTCGCCAGCGCCCTCACGGTCGGGCGCTGGAGCGCCATCGCGGCGGCGGTGCTCTCCTTCTTCGCCTATAATTTCTTCTTCATCCCACCGCTCTACAACTTCACCATCGCCGAGCCTCACGAGGTTTTCGCCCTGGCGGTATTCCTGATCGTCGCCGTGGTGGCGGGCGATCTCGCCGGCCGGGTGCGCGAGCGGGCGGAGGGCGAAGGGCGGCGGGCCGCCAACATCATGTCGCTCTACGAGTTCTCCCGGAAGCTCTCCGGCATCACCAGCCTCGACGACGTGCTCTGGGCCGCCGTCGCCCATGCACAGGCGACACTGCATGGGCGGGTGGTCATCGCCGTGCCGCACGATGACGAACTCACTGTCACCGCCGCCTGGCCTCCGGACATCAACCTCGATTCCACCGACATGACGGCATTGCGCTGGGCCTTCGAGAAGAAGGAGATCGCCGGCCGGGGCACCGGCACCCTGCCCAACATCGCTTTCGAATTCAGGCCGATCCTGACCCCGAATGGCGCCGTCGGCGTGCTTGGCCTGGCCCAACCTGAAGGAGCCGAGCCACTTTCCCCGGCCGAGGAGCGTATTCTCGTCGCCATACTCGACCAGACCGCCATCGCCATAGACAGGGCCAAGCTCGCCAAGGAGAATGTACGCACCGCTGCGCTCGAGGAGAGCGAAAAGCTGCGCAGCGCCCTGCTCTCCTCGCTCTCGCACGATCTGCGCACACCACTGGCTTCCATCACCGGGGCCGTCACCACGTTGCGCCAGCTCGGCACCAAGATGGCTGAGGAGAGCCGGGACGACCTGCTCGCTTCCATCGAAGAGGAAGCAGCCAGGCTGAGCCGTTTCGTCGCCAATCTCCTCGACATGAGCCGCCTGGAAGCTGGCGCCCTCAATGCACGACGCGACCTTCTCGACGTCGCCGACGTCGTCCGCGGTGCGGTGGAGCGCGCGCGAAAAGCCTTCCCTACCCGCCTGGTCGAGACCAGCCTGGCAACCGACCTGCCGCTGGTGCGCGGCGACCAGGCCCTGCTTGGCCAGGTGCTGTTCAACCTGCTCGACAATGCCCACAAATATGGCGGGGAAGATTCCTCGACCGCTGTGTTCGCCAGGCGCGAGGACAACGAAGTGGTCGTTACCATAACCGACCAGGGCAAGGGCATTCCGCCGGCCGATCTGGAGAAGATCTTCGACAAGTTCTATCGGCGGGGCAAGGTCGACGGCCGGGCACCGGGCACCGGCCTCGGCCTCTCGATCAGCCGCGGCTTCATCGAGGCCATGGGCGGCACCATCACCGCCGAGAGCCCGGCCGTGCGCAAGCGCGGCACCCGCATTGTCATCCGCCTGCCAGCCGGGGCATGATGGTGTGTACCTTTCCGGTATGCCGGTCTTCAGACCGGCATTCTGCGCAGCCATGCCGGTCCCGCTCCATTACTCGATGGAGCTGCAAAGACCGGCACACCAAGAGTCTCCTCCCCTATGCACATCCTGGTTGTCGACGACGAGCCGCAGATCCAGCGCTTCCTGAAACCGGCCCTCATTGCCGCCGGCTATGAGGTGACGCCGGCCGTCAACGGCACCGACGCCATGCGCCTGATCGCCACCGCCGCGCCGGATCTCGTCATTCTCGATCTCGGCCTGCCCGACATGGACGGCAAGGACATCATCACCAAGGTGCGGGAATGGTCGAAAGTACCGATCATCGTGCTGTCTGCCCGCGATCGCGAAACCGAGAAGATCGCTGCCCTCGACCTCGGCGCCGACGACTATGTCGAAAAACCCTTCGGCATCGGCGAATTGATCGCCCGCATCCGCACCGCTTTGCGCCACAAGGCCCATGAGGAGGGCAACGCCACCCGCTTCGAGAGCGACGGCCTGGTGATCGATACGTTGAAGCGGCTGGTGAGCCGGGACGGCGAGGCCATCCGCGTCACACCCAAGGAATATGACCTGCTCGCCATGCTGGCGCGTCATGCCGGCCGTGTCGTCACCCATCGTCAATTGCTGACCTCGGTGTGGGGCACGGCACATGCCGAGGACCTGCACTACCTGCGCGTCTTCATCGGCCAGCTCAGGGCCAAGATCGAGCGCGATCCCGCTAATCCGAGCATCATCCAGACCGAACCCGGCATCGGCTATCGCCTGAAGGACGAGGAGTGAGCATGGGGCGGTTTGAGAACCGGCCTCAATCCGTTCACATCACCAGCTTCAACGCCAGCCCGCACATGGTCATGCCGATCAGCCCGTCCAGCACCCGCCAGGCACCCGGCCGGGCGAAGAGCGGGCGCAGCAGGCGCGCGCCATAGCCGAGCGAGAAGAAGAACAGGAAGGAGGCGCTGACCGCACCGGCACCGAAGGCGAGCTTGGCACCCTGATATTGCGTGGAGATCGAGCCGAGCAGCACCACCGTATCGAGATAGACATGCGGGTTGAGCCAGGTGAAGGCGAGGCAGGTGGCGAGTGCCCGGCCAAGTCCAAGCCCCGCAGCATCGGCCGGATCGAGCCCGCCATGATCGGCAAGCGCCGAGCGGAAGCTGCGCAGGCCGTACAGGATGAGGAAGGCGGCGCCGCCATAACGCATCACCGGCTCGATCCAGGGCACGGCCACGCCCACCGCCTGGAAGCCGGCGACACCGATGCTGATCAGCACGGCATCCGACAAAGCGCAGACGAGGCAAACCCAGAACACATGTTCGCGCCTGAGGCCCTGCCGCAGCACGAAGGCGTTCTGCGCCCCGATCGCGACGATCAGGCTGAGGCCGAGCAGGAATCCGGATATGAGCGCGTTGGTCACTGTCTCCCCCTTCACGGGCTTCCCGATCCATACCGATCGCCGGGACGGCGTTTGACTACACGCGCCAGGAGAATTAGAAAATTTAAATAATCTATCTCTGGATTAGGAAAATTAATCCATGCTGGACTATGCGCTGCTGGAAGCGCTGGCCGCCGTGGTGCGCACCGGTTCCTTCGACAAGGCGGCGCAGGAGATCGGGGTGACGCCCTCGGCGATCTCGCAACGGGTCAAGCTCCTGGAAGAACGCCTCGGTACCGGCCTGGTCGTCAGGGGTCAGCCCTGCACGGCGACAACGGCCGGCAAGCGGCTTTGCCGCCATGCCGAGGAAGTTGGCCTGATGGAGCATGCACTGCGCGGCGAACTCGGGGGCCTGGTGCCGCCGGGGCCCGCCCCTACCGTGCGCATCGCCGTCAATGCCGACAGCTTGGCGACCTGGTTCCTTCCCGCCCTGTCCGGCCTGGAGGGACGCCTGTTCGACCTGGTGCTCGACGATGAGAGCAACACCGCCGAGTGGCTGCGCCGCGGCGAGGTCAGCGCGGCGGTCGCTACCGCACCCGGTCCGTTCCAGGGCTGCGGCAGCCGCGCATTGGGCGTGCAGACCTATGTCGCCACCGCCAGCCCCGCCTTCGTCAGGCGGTGGTTTTCCGAGGGTCTCAGCGAGGAGGCTCTGCGGCAGGCCCCCTGCCTCACCTTCGATATCAAGGACGCCTTGCAGGACCGCTGGCTGGTCGAGACCTTCGGCCGGCCCATAAACCGGCCGAGCCACTGGATCCCCTCCTCCCGCGGCTTCGTCGACGGCGCCCTGGCTGGGCTCGGCTGGGGCATGAACCCGCTGTCGCTGGTGAGACCCTATCTCGAGGAGGGGTCCCTCGTCGCGATTCATCCCGGCTCGCGGCTGCTGGTGCCGCTCTACTGGCATTGGAGCCGGGCCGTGGAGAAGGGCCTCCAGGACATCACCGCCTCCATCCTGCGCACGGCGCGGGCGAGGTTGGAACAGGCGTAATAGTGCCGCAGCCTCTGGACAGGGCGGCGTTTGCCACTACCATTGTCGGACAAATCAGAATCCAACCTTCAAGACTTCAGGGACGGAAACCCATGCAGCTCCCCACCATGCCCGGCAATGCCGCGCCACGCCGGCTCGGCAAGACCCCTGTCATGCTCACGCCCGTCGGCCTCGGCGGCGGCCCGATGGGGGACATGTTCGAGAACCTCGACGAGGACAAGGTCCGCGCCACCTTCAGGGGCGCGTGGGATGCCGGCATCCGCTATTTCGACACCTCGCCCTGGTATGGCCGCGGCCTCAGCGAACTGCGTTTCGGCGAGGCGCTGCGGCAGAGGCCGCGCTCGGATTTCATCCTCTCCACCAAGATCGGCCGGACCTTCCATCGGCCCAAGGACGTCGACACTTTCAAGGGACCGTTCTGGTATGGCGGCCTCTCCTTCCAGGAGCGCTTCGACTACACCTATGACGGCGTGATGCGCGCCTATGAGCAGAGCCAGATGCGGCTCGGCATCAACCGTATCGACCTCCTGCTCATCCATGACCTCGACGTGCCGCATGTCGGCTCCGCCGACCTCGTCGCCCAGCATTTCCTCGACCTGGAGCGCTCGGGCTGGCGCGCGCTCGAAATGCTCAAGCATTACGGCGAGATCCAGGGCATCGGCGCCGGCGTCAACGTGCTCGGCACCATTCCCGAAATGCTCAAGCGCTTCGACCTCGATTTCTTCCTGGTCGCCATGCCCTACACGCTGATCGACCAGGGCCCGCTCGACCTCGAATTTCCGCTCTGCCAGGAGCGCGGGGTGGGCGTGGTGATCGGCTCGCCCTTCGCCTCCGGCATCCTTGCCACCGGCGCAGGCGTGCCCACGCCCTATTATCGCTATACGCCGGCCGCCCCGGAGATCATCGAGAAGGTGCGGCGGATCGAGGTCGTCTGCGCCGCTCACAACGTGCCGCTGAAGGCGGCCGCCTTCCAGTTCGTGCTGCGCCATCCGATCGTGGCGAGCGTGATTTCGGGCGCGGTCACGCCCGAACAGGCGGCCGAGAATGTCAGCCTGCTCGGCGTCGCCATTCCCGACGCCTTCTGGAGCGATTTGCGCCAGCAGGGACTGATTGATGCGAGGGCTCCGTAAGCTCAAAACACAAGAGCATCCGGCGCGAGGCTCGGAAAGAAACGGCATGCCTCGGAGTGACTTGCATCATCAGAGGCGATGGATGTGGAGGCACCGCTGGAGCACAGTCAGCACATTGCCGGATCGGCAAGGTCCCGGGGCTGAAGGTTGCAGAAGTCGGACAGGGCGGTGCATCGTTGTCCCGGACATCCGCGACATCCGGATTGCAAGGTGAGTGCCGATGATTGTCCTGACAGACCCGACCAGCGGATTGCCTGCCATAAGGCTGGAAGCACGCCGCTCGATCCGTGACTTCGCGGATCGGCCCATTTCCATCGACGACCTTGGTACCTTGCTCTTCGCCATGCAGGGACGTCGACGGGCTGACGACAAGAGGCTCACGCCGTCCGCGGGTGCGCGCTATCCATTGACACTGACGGTTGCTGTTCGCCGTGTGGCGACCTTGTCGGCTGGTCTCTACCGCTATGATGTCGAACGCCATGCTCTCGATGCGATAGACAACGATGCCATGGCCTTGTCGAAGGCAGCCGCGGCGACCTTCGAGGCGCCCTGGGTCGCGGAGGCGGCTCTGGCGCTTCACATTTCGGCGGCATTCGAGAAGACGACGATCCCCTACGCGGATCAACCGCCGGCAGGGCGAGCCGAACGCTATGTGTGGCTCGAAGCCGGACATGTTGCGCAGAATGCAGCCTTGACAGCCGCCGCGCTGGATCTGGCCACGGTTTTGGTTGCCGGCTTCGACGATGCAGCCATGGGCCGGGCTTTTTGCATCCCCCCGACGGAAAAGCCGGTTGGGCTGATGCCCGTTGGCTATCCGAAAGCCGGATAGGTCGGGAACTCCTACCAAGGGGGTCATGGCGCCCATCCCCCGCCCAGCGGGCCCTTACCGGTTTCACTGCTGCAACGACCGCCTCAACCCGCATGCGCCTGGCGATGCGCCTCGGCCAATGCGTCGAGGCTGTGGAAGTGAAAATCCGGTTCCGGCACGCCTTCCACCACCAAGGTGGCACCGCCCTGTTTGCCGGCGCGGCGGTCGATCCAGGCCCGTGCCAGGCCGATCCGTGACGCCGGCACGTGATCGTGGTGCAGGCTCTGGGCGGTGTGCAGCACATCGGCCGGCTCGAGGCCGAACTGCAGCGACAAATGCTCGATGAGATAGCTGAAATTGCGCGGATCCGGCTTGTAGGAACCGACATCCTCGGCGGTGTAGACCGCGTCGAAAAGGCCGCCGAGCTTGGTGTTGCTGCCGGCGAAGCTACGGCGGTCGACATTGGAGAGCACGACCAGCCGGTAGTGGCGCTTCAGATAAGCCAGCGCCTGCGCCGAATCCGGAAAGGCCGGCCAGTCCGGCACGGAAGCGCCGAAGCGCTCATGCAGGTCGGCATGGGCGGCGATGCCCCAATCCTGCGCCAGCCGCGCATGGGTAACGGCAAGCAGGGTCGAATAGAGCAGCGAGGGCGTCTGGAGTTCCTGCTCGGTCTCGCGGCGGGCGAAGGCAGCGAGTGCCTCCTCGCGCCCGATCACCCGCCCGCCGGCGCTGAGCAAGGGCTGGAGCGCATTCCAGATGCCGGTTTCCCAGTCGATCAGCGTGCCGTAGCAATCGAAGGTCAAGACCTTGAAGTCCGTCAGTTCCGGCATCCCGTCTTCTCCCAGGCAATCGCGATCGGCAGGCATGCCGTCGCTCGCGGCGCATAAGCAAAAGAGGGCGGTGTCGCCACCGCCCTCTCCGGTTTGAGGATCCTCACGAAACCAGTTCGCTGTCCCAGTAGAGATAGTCGACCCAGCTTTCGTGCAGATAGTTGTGCGGATAATGCCGGCTCGCCTCCAGGAGGTCCCAGGGCGAAGGCCGCGCCGGCTTGCGCAAGGGCTTCATATCCATACGGTCGGCCTTGCGGGCGTTGCAATCGCCACAGGCCGCGACGATGTTCTCCCATGAGGTCGCCCCGCCCTTGGAGCGGGGAACCACATGCTCGAACTGCAAATCGCGGGCCTGGAAACCATCGCCGCAATATTGGCAGGTGAAGCCGTCGCGCAGGAACAGGTTGAAACGGGTGAACGGCACCATGCGCTCCACCTTCTGATAGTCGCGCAAGGCAACCACGGAAGGCAGGCGCATCGTCGTCGACGGACTGCGCACCACGGCATCATATTCCGCCACCACGCTCACGCGGTCGAGAAACACGGCCCTCAGCGCATCCTGCCACGACAGCAGCGACAGCGGAAAATACCGCAAGGGTCTGAAATCGGCATTCAATATCAAAGCGGGGTGGGACGACATGACTACCTCAACGCTCGGCTCCTGGAGTTAACACGGGCTGGAGGAATGGATGACCGGTTGCCCGGCCGGCTTCTGGTTTTCGCTGTCTGACTCCCGGCCAGCCCCGTTGGCTGGTCTAGCTGGACAGTTGTCCGGCAACGAAAAGACGGAATGATGACAGCACGATGATGTGCACGCGGCCACACGCTGGCATGCGGAGCATGCCGACCGTCCGGATTGTTTGGAGTGTGTCGCGGGCGTACATACCCTCCTGCCATCAAGGCGGAGGGGACTGCCCTGCCGCCGGTTCAGATTCTCGTGTGATCCTGCGCCAGTTTGGCGACGATCATACGGTTCGCATTCGACAGGTCGCGGCCGGCACCTTTGCATTGGCTGCGGGTAGCCACGCCCATGCCCGGCATGCAGGCCGGCAGCAGGGAGGCGTCATCCGCAAACGCAAAGATGTTGAAATGGGTCGGCAACGGCATGTCCGGCTCTTGAAGGAAGAGGCCCATCCCCTTCCCGATGACTAGGCTTATGCCGCCCGAAAACGACAAAAATCAAGCGCGAAAGCGTCATCCGCCCGCAAAAACAGCAAAAATTTCGAAAGAATTCTGCTCTTTTCCGGGACACATGATCCAATTGGATAATATCTTATATCGCTGAATAAAATCTCCGGCATATGCGGCGTCGATGCGCCGGACCTGTAAACCAGCTTGCATCTCGCCCAGCGCGATTCAGCTATGCGAAACTATATGTTGTCTCTCCCTACTTTTGCCATTTCGTCAGAACAAAAGCGTACCTATAACCAATCAAGCGTCATGACCGGCGTCGAGTCGGCCACCATTCTGGCCCGCCCCTTGGGACGGGCCTTGTCATGAATTGCCTGCTCCAATGTCCGAAGTGACCGCTGGCCTGATGCCCCGGATGGCACGGCCCAATTTCAGAACCACCGCGCTGATCATTGCCAGCGCCATGTTCATGGAACAGCTCGACGCCACCATCCTGGCGACTGCCCTGCCGACCATGGCCAAATCCTTCGACGTTTCGCCGGCGCATATGAGCATCGCGCTGACGTCCTACCTGCTCAGCCTGGCCGTACTGATTCCCGCCAGCGGCAAGATCGCCGACCGCTATGGCGCCCGCAGCGTGTTCTCGATCGCCATCGCCGTGTTCATGCTGGGCTCGATCCTGTGTGCCTGGGCGCCGACCTTGCCCGTCCTGGTCGCGGCGCGCCTGCTGCAGGGCGCGGGCGGGGCGATGATGGTGCCGGTCGGGCGCCTGGTCCTGCTGCGTACCGTCGACAAATCGGACCTCGTCTCCGCCATGGGCTGGCTGCTGGTGCCGGCGCTGATCGGCCCGATCCTCGGCCCGCCGGTCGGCGGCTTCATCGTCACCTTCCTCGACTGGCGCTGGATCTTCTACATCAACATCCCGATCGGCCTGCTCGGCCTGGTGCTCACCCAGATCTTCATTCCCAACATGAAGGAAGACAAGCGCGAGCCCTTCGACATGAAAGGTTTCGTGCTCTCCGGCATTTCGCTCGCCTGCCTGCTGTTCGGCTTCGAGATGACCAGCCGTGGCAGCGCCGAGGAAGCGCCGCTCGCCATCGCCCTGCTGGTGATCGGCCTCGTCAGCGGCGCGGTCTATGTCGTCCATGCCCGCAAGCCCCGCGACTTCGCCCCGATCCTCGACCTCAGCCTGATGCGGGTGCGCACCTTCCGCATCTCGCTGGTCGCCGGCTCGCTCTCGCGCATCACCCAGGGCGCCCAGCCTTTTCTGCTGCCCCTGATGATGCAGATCGGCTTCGGCATGTCGGCGGCGGAGAGCGGCCTGCTCACCCTCGCCACCGCCTGCGGTTCCATGCTGATGAAGGCGGCGGCCAAGCCGATCCTCAAGCGCTTCGGCTTCCGCACCACGCTGATCTGGAACAGCATCTTTTCCAGCCTGCTCTATGCGGCCTGCGCCCTGTTCCGCCCCGACTGGCCGCATTGGGCCATCTTCGCCGTGCTGCTGGTCTGCGGTTTCTCGATGTCGCTGCAGTTCACCGCCTACAACACCGTCTGCTACGACGACATTCCGCCAACCCGCACCTCCTCGGCCAACAGCTTCTACACAACCTTCCAGCAGTTGATGCTGTCCTTCGGCATCTGCGCCGGCGCCCTGGCCTTGACCGGCTCGAAGCTGGTCCTGGGACACGAGCACGCCACGCTGATGGACTTCTCGATGGCGTTTCTGTTCGTCACCGCCATTTCCCTGCTGGCTTCGCCGGTGAACGCCAAGCTGCCTTACAATGCAGGGGCATCGATGAGCGGCCACCTCAAGCGGCACGAGGCCGAACAGGCGACCTGACGAGACCGGCGAGGAACGATCGTCAGGTCACCGGGCCTTCGCGCCTGTAAGGCTCGAGGGTGTTGAGGCCCAGGAGTTCCGTCAGCCTGGCACCGTCGCTGACGCGCCGGAACCAGCCGGGCGCCATCCAGGGCGCGTCGCCGTCGATATTGGGGGCACCGCGCCCAGTTGCGATATCCTCGATCCAGAGCGTTCGCGTCTCCAGCGAGATGCGCGTGAAATCGGTGCTGTTGGGCACGCCGGCATGCGCATGCGCACTGGAAAAGGCGATCACCTCCCCCGGCTCGACCACCACTGGCTCGACTCTCCCCACATCCACGGCGCCGCTCAGATGCGGGATGGCATCGTCGGCATCGACGGCATGGCGACCTGCGACCTTGGCACGGGCCAGCACGGCCTCCAGATCGAAGGAAGCGCTGGTATTGGGCACCGCCCTGGTCCACAGATCCGGATAGATCGCGAAAGTGCGCCCGGCCGTGATCGGATAGATCGGCGCCCACCAATTGGTCTGCGCATAGAGGTTGGAGCCCCAGGTGTCGCGGTGAAAGGCGATAGTGGCGGTGCTGCGCGCCCGTGGCAGGTTCGCTGCAGGCGGCTGGTGGGGCTGGAAGCGAAGATGCAGCCGGTCACGCGCGAGTTTTTCCGGATCGAGGCCGAGCGCTGCGAAAATTTCGCTCCACAGGCGCTTGACCTCGGCGGATTGGACAAATGCCTTCTGCAGCCTGGAAAATTCCTCGACCTGCCGGTCATGGTCGAGATGGCGATGAATCTCGGGCGGCTGGTGGGGATGGAAAGCGTCTTCCAGCAGGCCTCGGGTGAAGGCTACCAATGCCTGCATCGGCGAAAGTCCGCTAAAGCAGGCAATCTCGCCGGCATAGATCCGATCATGGAAACCGCGCGGCGACACCGGAACGGCGAAGGACGAATACATGAGACAGGCCCCGCTGTTTCAGGTGTCGAACCCAAGGCTAAAGTGTTTTCCAGAAAAGTTGATAGACTTTTCAATTAAGAAAACGCGTCAAAACAAAGAGTTGGAGAGGAAGTGCGATTCGCGAGAAATCGCACTTTGCTCCAGCGCAAACAAGGCTGGGTCACGAATGCGTTTGCACCGGAAGAAGCGCCATTCCGGCCCATTGCAGCCGGCTGAGGCAATCGCGCCCGTCAGCTCTGTCGCGCCAGGCGCGGCTGCTCATGGGAGGGTTCGTCCTGCGGCACCAGGCGCCCCTCCTCCGCCTTGTTGATGTATTGGCTCGCCACCAGCACGCCCTTGATCGGACGCAGAATGGGAATGCAGGACAACAGCAGGAAGGGCAACGTGGTAACGAAATGCACCCAGAGCGGCGGCTCGAAACTCAGTTCCATCCACATGCCGAAGCCGGTGGCCGGAAAGGCCATGGTCATCATCACGAAGAAGGCCGGGCCATCCGCCGGATCGGCAAAGGAATAATCGAGCCCGCAGGCATTGCATTTGGGAGCGAGCGTCAGGAAGCCGTTGAAGAGCTTGCCCTGTCCGCAGCGCGGGCAGCGGCCGCGCATACCGCAACGCCAGATCGACTGTGAGGCTGCCGATTGTTCTTCCATCGAAGGGCTCCTTCGTTCCGGCAGAATGTATGGATTGAATTTCCATACAAATATGACTATCCTGCCGTCAAGAATCAAGGAATCGACCTGAAATCAAAGAATTTTACGATTTTCCGGATCGATCAACGCACGCTTTCTATTATTGTAGGCATACAAATGCAAGACAATTCGCCTGCGGCATTCTGGCTCCCCGCCGAACTGGCCCGCGATGCGCCCAAATATCTCGCCATCGCCCAGGCGCTGTCGGCCGACATCCGCTCGGGACGCTTGGCAGCGGGCGTGCAATTGCCGCCGCAGCGCCAACTCGCCAAGGCGCTCGGCGTCGACCTCACCACGGTGACGCGGGCGTTCAACGAGGTCCGGCGCGCCGGCCTGGTGGAGGGCAACACCAAGCGGGGCACCATCGTCAGCGCCTCCCGGACCGTGCCTGCCCGCATCGTCGTCGACGAGCCCCGCCCGACCGAGGCCACGGCCCTGATCGATCTGAGCATGAACATGCCGCCCCAGCCGGCCGAGGCCGGGCTGCGCGAGGCCATCGCCGAGGGCATCGCCACCGTCCTCGCCTCGCCCCACGTGCTGGCGCGGCTGCATTATCAGGAAAATGCCGGCATTCCCGGCGACCGTGCGGCCGGTGCGCGCTTCCTGGCGCCCCGCCTCGGCGCCATCTCGCCCGAACGGCTGGTGGTGACCTCGGGCTCGCAGGCAGCCCTGTTCGCGGTAGTGTCGGCCCTGCTCGAACCGGGATCGGTGCTGGCGGCGCCCGAGGTCACCTATCCCGGCCTGCGTTCGGTGGCCGCCCGCTGCGGCGTGAGGCTGGCGGCGGTGCCCACCGATGGGGATGGTCTCCTGCCCGACTATTTCGAGGCACTCTGCCGGACGAACCGGCCGAGAGCGCTCTATTGCGTGCCGACACTCGACAACCCGACCACCGCGACCTTGCCCGCCGAGCGGCGGCAGGCCCTGGTCTCCATCGCCCGCAAGCACGGCGTCGCCTTCATCGAGGACGATGCCTATGGCGCGCTGCCCGAACACGCGCCACCCCCGCTCGCAGCCCTCGCCCCCGAACGAAGCTGGCACATCGCCACGCTGTCCAAATGCGCGACGCCCGCTCTGAGGCTGGCCTATGTCGTCACGCCGGGTCAGGCGGAGGCGCTCGAAATCACGGCCCAGACCCGGATCATCAACCTGATGGCACCCCCGTTGATGTCCGGCCTGGCGACCATCTGGATCAAGGACGGCACCATGGCCCGCCTGACGGCCGCCATCCGGAGCGAGAACCATGTACGCCAGGCCATCGCCGCGACGGCGCTGAACGGCTTCACCTATCGCGCGGCCGCGGACGCACACCATCTGTGGCTGAGCCTGCCGCCGGCCTGGGTCGGCGCCGATCTCAGCGCCGTCGCCCGCAAGGCCGGGCTCGCCCTAGTCGGCAGCGCTGCCTTCGCCGTCGGCGCCCCGCCGCCGGCGCTGCGCATCTCGCTCGGCGCTGCGCCGAGCTACGACGCCCTGCGCCAGGGACTCAACACGCTGGCGGCCCTGCTTTCGGTCCCGCCGGAGGGTGTGCCGGGAATCGTCTAATTCAACGTTCGCGTTTGAACGAAGAGGCACATCCATGCGGAGTGTCAGCTCCGGCTGACCTCTCGGAAACGAAGCATTTGCCGGCCGCCAGGATGTCAGCCCTGCTCAATCATCTGATGGAGCTGTGAGGTTGGCACTCCCAAGCACCCACATCCGCACAAACACGCGAACGGCACGGTCCTGACCCGCGCGTAAAGGGTTTGGTTACCAAGATTGGGCAAAGTTTGCGGGTCGATCGGCGGATCGATGGCGCGAGACGTTCCCCTCGCAACCACCCGCAAACAGTACCCAACCGAAGGTCCTCGCGCCGCAAGGCCGCCTGGCCAGCCGGAAGCGAGTAACATGACCCACGCCCGTCCTACCGGCAGCTATGTCCGAGGCCGCAGGCCTCGCCGGAACACCGCCGGCTGGATGGCGCTTGCCGGGCTGTGCTTCGGGACCGTCGCCGCAGCCTGGACGGCGGTCGCGCTGGTGGCACCCTCGATGGTCTCCGCTTCCAAGCCCTCCCATCTTCACCTGCGTGCCGAAGATCCCTTCGCCCCCAAGGCCCTGGTGCAGGCGGGCGTGCTCCGGCCGGCGCCGCGGCCGCCGGAACACGAAGTTGCTGCTGCCGCGCCCCCACCGGCAACCGCCAATACCGGTCCCGAAATCGCGGAAGGCGTACGCCTGCCGGCTTCGGGCGGGGCCGTCCGCCCGGCTGCCCCCGTGCTCGCCAGCCTGATGGCCTTCGCCCCGAGTGACGATGGCATGCATGAGGCCCTTCCCGTCATCCGTTCCGTGCAGACGGTCGCGGCCTTGCCCTCGCCGCCGGCGGAAGCGGCGGCCCCGGATGTCGTCGCCACCGGCAGCCTGCCCGACGCCCCTGCCGAAACCCTGCCCCTGCCACCGATCCGCCCGACCGATGGCAGTGTAGCCGAAGCCGATCCGGCCGATCTGGTCCCGCTGCCGCCCACCCGTCCGGCCATCCCCCTGACGGCCCTCGCCTCCATCGACCCGGATGAGGCACGCCCCCTCGACCGGCCCGCCATCGAGCCGCCGCTGTCCCGTCCCTTGGCCGGCAATCGCACCGCCATCTACGATATCTCCGCCCGCACGGTCTTTCTGCCCAATGGCGAGCGCCTCGAAGCCCATTCCGGCCTCGGCCCCTATCTCGACGATCCCGGCTCGGTGCATGTGAAGAACCGGGGCGCCACACCGCCCCAGACCTATGACCTCAAGCCGCGCGAAGCCCTGTTCCATGGCGTTGCCGCCCTGCGCATGATCCCTGCCAACGGATCCGGCACCGTGCTCGGACGCGACGGCCTGCTGGCGCACACCTATATGCTCGGACCGCGTGGCGATTCGAATGGCTGTGTCTCCTTCAAGGACTATGCCCGCTTCCTTCGCGCCTATCGCAATGGAGAGGTCAACAGGCTGGTGGTCGTCACCGGTAACGGCAAGGCGAGCAGCCAGATCGCCTCGCGCAACAAGAGCCGCTGGTGGTTTGCCTCCGGGCGCTGATCCTCCCGAAGTCTCTTGCGGCGAGAGGCAAGCAGCAATCGTCAAGAGGCTTCGAACCAAAGCACCGGAACAAAGAAGCGTTTACGCTCCAGCGACTTTTGCTTAGCATCGCAGCTTGTCATTCAATCTGACAGATCCTGGTCGCGCCTTGGCTGCGCCGACCGAGTAGCCGCTTGGTATTGACGCCGACGCCGCAATATTCGCGGCCGTCTGCCTGCCGCGCTACACAGGCATTATCACATCCAGCGCGGAAGTCCTTCCGATCGGGGCTCACTTCCAAGAGCCTCTATCCTGATGGATCATGGCTGCAATCAATAGAGCTAAATCAATTCTTCGAGTGCATGCTGGCCAAGGGAGACCGGAACGCTGCACTCTCTCGCCGCAGGCCCTTGAACGCGCCGCGGTACGCTACTCGTTCTGTCATGCCTGCACGCCATTGCCTGCGCCTCCGCGCAGACGATGAGCAGCAGGCCAAGTACCCGTTGTCATGCGGGCTATCCCCCGCATGGGCTGACCGGCCATCGTGGCGTCGCCCCGCGCTCGTCTGGTCCGGGAATTGCATTCGATAAGAACGCATGAAGGAGGAAACCGGCTTGAGTTCAACATCCATCGGCACCGCTGCCCCTGCCTTGCAGCGCCCGGAAGACGAGAATCTGGGCATCGGCGCCAACCTGGCCTATGGCCTGCAGCACGTCCTGACCATGTATGGCGGCATCGTTGCCGTGCCCCTGATCGTCGGCCAGGCGGCCGGCCTGGCACCCGAGGAAGTCGGCATGCTGATCACCGCCTCACTGTTCGCGGGGGGCCTGGCCACCATCCTGCAGACCTTGGGCCTGCCCCTGTTCGGCTGCCGCCTGCCTTTGGTGCAGGGCGTCTCCTTTGCCGGTGTCGCCACCATGGTGGCCATCGTCGTCAGCCCCACCGGCGGCGGTCTGCCGGCCGTGCTCGGCGCGGTGATGGCTGCCTCCCTGCTCGGGCTTCTCATCACCCCGGTCTTCTCCAAGATTACGCAGTTCTTCCCGCCCCTGGTCACCGGCATCGTGATCACCACCATCGGCCTCACTTTGATGCCGGTGGCGGCGCGCTGGGCCATGGGCGGCAATCCCAAGGCCCCCGATTTCGGCAGCATGCCCAATATTGCGCTCGCCGGCGCCACGCTCGGCATCGTGCTGCTCCTGAGCAAGCTCGGCAACGCGGCGATCTCGCGCCTGTCGATCCTGCTCGCCATGGTGATCGGCACCGCCATCGCCATGGCCTTCGGCATGACCGATTTCTCCAAGGTCGCCAGCGGCCCCACCGCGGCCCTGCCCACCCTGTTCCATTTCGGCTGGCCGACCTTCCAGGTCGCCGCGATCGTCTCGATGTTCATCGTCATCATCGTGACCCTGGTCGAGACCTCGGCCGACATCCTGGCGGTCGGCGAGATCATCGGCACCAAGGTCGACTCGCGCCGCCTCGGTGATGGCCTGCGCGCCGACATGCTCTCCTCCACCCTGGCGCCGATCTTCGGCTCCTTCACCCAGAGCGCCTTTGCCCAGAATGTCGGCCTGATCGCCGTCACCGGCATCAAGAGCCGCTTCGTGGTGGCCACCGCCGGCCTCATCCTGGTGACGCTCGGCCTGCTGCCGGTGATGGGACGGGTGATCGCGGCCGTGCCGCCCGCGGTGCTGGGCGGCGCCGGCATCGTGCTGTTCGGAACCGTCGCGGCCAGCGGCATCCGCTCCCTGTCCAAGGTCGACTACACCAACAACATGAACCTCATCATCGTGGCGACCTCGATCGGCTTCGGCATGATCCCGATCGCCGCACCGCAATTCTACGAGCACTTCCCGTCCTGGTTCGTCACCATCTTCCATTCGGGCATCAGCTCGGCCGCGCTGATGGCGATCACGCTCAACCTGGTGTTCAACCATCTCAGGGCCGGCAATTCCGATCAGCAGTCGGTGTTCGTGGCCGGCATGGAGCGCACCTTGCGCTACCAGGACATCTCCATGCTGCATGAGGGCGACTATTTCCTCAACGGCAAGCTCTACGACGCCAAGGGCAGCGAGGTGAAGGTCGAGGGACCGAGCCACCACTGATCCTCGCCGATATGCCGCTTCTCGCCCGCGCGAATGCAGGGCGAGGGGCGGCGCCTTCAAGTCGCTTCAGAAGCGCTGCCGGCATGCTCGTCCAGCACGGTGGCGATCACCTCCCGCGCCGGCCGTTCGGTCGGCGGGGTGCTGCCATGGCCGCAGCAGACGAGCAGCGCCTTCCACAGGGCCCAGCCGCGGGCGCGGGCCCAGATGCTCTGGTCAAATCCCGCCTGCGCCGCCAGCTTCGCCTTGAAAGCCGCGCGGCTTTCGCCCCGCAGGAAGGTCCAGGCGATCACCAGGTCGCAGGCTGGATCGCCGACGGCACTGCTGCCGAAATCGATCACCGCACTCAGCCGCCCTTCACGCAGCAGCAGATTGCCGACGGCGATATCGCCATGCACCCAAACGGGTGGCCGCTGCCACTGCGTTGCCAGTGCCGCCTCCCAGACCCGGCCCGCCGCAGCGGCATCGATCTCGCTCGCGAGTTGATCGAGGCAACGCCGCGTCTCGGCGTCATAGACGGAGAGTGCGCCGCCCCGATGAAAATTATCCACCCCGGCAGCCGGGCCTTCTACGGGCGCACGTTGTAGTGCCAGCAGGAACTGCGCGAGATCGGCCGCGAACCCGCAGGGGTCGGCCAGTTGCGCGAACAAGACGGGCTCGCCCTCGATCCAGCGATAGACCGACCAGGGATAGGGGTAGCCCTCCGCCGGGCAGCCGAGGGCAAGCGGGGCTGGGATCGGCAAGGACAGAAGCGGGGCCAGCCGAGGCAGATAGCGCCACTCCTTCTCGACCTGCGGCACATAGGAGGCAGCAGTCGGCAGGCGCACCTTCTTGTCATCACCCAGGCGGAAGGTGGAATTGTCCCAGCCATTGCGCTCGACCGGCCGGACCGGCTGATCGGCCCAATCCGGAAACTGGTGATCGACCAGGCCGCGCACCAACGTGGTTTCGATCGTCAAGCGGCCAGCCATGCTCCCTCCTTCCGAATCGCCCCGACCTCGGCATTGAACCGATCATGCCGCCCGCCCGCAAATGCTTGGTGGCGAAGCTCCCGTATGGACGACGAGAGCAAAGTGCGATTTCTCTGAATCGCGAATTCTCTCTAACTTATTGTTTTTACTCGCTTTTCTTAATCAAAAAGTCTATCAAATTTTCTGGAAAACGCTTTAGATCATATGAATGAAAAATGGCCCGGACGAAGTCCGGGCCACCCAGTTCGTGGTCTTGGAGTTAAACAACGCCTGTCTGGTCGACCAAGACCGATCAGTTCGTCAGAAGGTGCGCTTCAGGCGCACACCGGTCTGCCAGGCACTGGCGCTGGCACCAAGGCTCTGGTTGGCGTTGGAAAGCTCGACCTTGGAATGGGTGTAGGCGACTTCGCCGGCCACGGTCAGGCCCTTGACGATCGTGTAGGTCAGATTGCCGGCGATCGTGTATTCCTTGGCGCTATAATCCAACTGGGCGAGCAGATTGTCGCCCTTCATGTCGATATAGCTGCCGACCAGATTGGCGTTCAGGACGGGGGTGATGTTGCCACCGAGTTCCGCCACGATAGACCAACCCTTGGACGTGCCGTTGCTGGTCACCACCTGGCCCGTACCGACGGTCGGGAACAGATCGCCAGGCCCCGTGCCGAAGAAGGCGTTGTTGGCGCCAAGATAATCCAGGGCGCCCTTGGCATATTGGCCTTCGACGACGAAATGCCCGCCATCGATGAAGGGCAATTTGATCAGCGCGCTGCCGCCGACCGCATAGCCCCACTTGTCATCGTGGCCAATGGTGAGCGTCTGGGTGGTTCCACCGGCCGTCAGGGTCGTCTCCGTCGCGGTGCGCAGTTGATGCAGGGCGCCCTGCACCGCCAGCGATCCCCAGCTCTGGTCGAAGCGCAGCTGGGCCACGACGTCGGGAACCTGCTGCCCCCCCTGATAGCGCCCGATGCTCACCGCGCCGGCACCCGGTTGGGACGCGACGGCCTGGAGCAGGGCCGTTCCGATCCAGTTGTCGACGCGATGGTCGCGGCCGTCCTCGATCGATAGCGTGGCTTTGAAGCCTCCACCAAACTCCGCGGTATAGGCGAGCAGGTTGACGGTGTTGCTCTCGGCGTAGTAGGGCGCCCAGATGGTGTCGCCAAAATCATTATCGTAGAAGCCGAAGAAGGAGTGGGCATAACCCGCCGTCAGGCCACCAAACTGGATGAAGGCCTTGTCGATCGAGAAGCGGTTGCCGTTATAGGTGCCGCCACGCCCCTGGCTGCTGATCGGATGCGAGTCGGCATTGATCTGGAAATAGGAGCGCAGCAGGCCCCATTCGGTCTCGGTGCGAGCGTCGAACCAGATGCGCCCCTGAGTGTTGAAGGCCGAACGGTCGTCATTTCTGCCAAATTTGGCCGAACGCAAGCGCTGGGTGTTGTTGCTGCCTACCAGGCGATAACCCGAATCCCCGCCGAAGACGCGATAGTCGGCGCGGATTTCACCACCGATTTTGAGGCAGGTGTCGGTGCCGGGGATATAGAAGAAACCCGGGCCGAAGGCCGAGCAGACCTTCACATATTCAACGGCCTCGCCCTTGGTCATGGGCAGATCGGCGGCCTGGGCAGCGCCGATTGCGGCGATGCCGGCAACTGCGCCGAGCAGGAGAGGTTTAAGAGACATCGAAACGACCTTCCAAGATTATCTTATTGGTTTCGAGCACATAGCTCCGCATTGCCGTCGACCCGGGATGGGCGGACGGTTGCACAAGCTGCATGTCGGCATGGACCGCGTTGGGCGAACCCAACCATAGGTTGCATATACTTCACTAGTTCGCGCAATGAGATTCCCATTGCCCCGGACGGAAAGCGCAAGAATTAGGGTATTATGTTGCCAATCCGTCACATCAATCGGACATGCAAGACGCCTCGGAATTGGGCGGCACTGAATTGCCGGCGCGCAACAAGGCGATTTGAATGGAGGTATTAAGAAACCATAATGATGGTTGAGGTCCTGCAACGGTTTCTCTGCAGGCCCGCCATGTCTGTCAGCCGGGGCGTGCTACCAGGAAGCGGATCGCCAGGAAGGACAGCCCGCCGAGGCCTCCGACCAAGGCCGTCACCGCCAGGGACAGGCCGGCTCCGATGGAGGTCAGCGCGAAGGCAAAGGCAAAGGGCGCCATCGCGGCTACGATCAGGCGAGCGGCCATCACCTTGCCCTGTAGCGTGCCATAGCCCTCGCTGCCGAACAAAGCCAGCGGCAAGGTACCGATCACGATGCTGAACAGCCCGTTGCCGAGGCCGAACACCACTGCAAACACCATCGCGCCCGTGGTGGAGGGCGCCGTGAGGGCGAGCAGGGCCACGGAGGCCGGCATCAACGTCGCCGCAATCAGCGCCAAGCCTATCGGCGGAAGGTTGCGCCCGAACACCATATTGACCAGGCGGCTGAGCACCTGGGACGGGCCGAACAACGTGCCGATCACCGCAGCCGATGCCCCGAGCCCAAGGCCCGACAACAGCGGGATCATGTGGACCAGGATGGCCGCGACCACCAGCGACAACGCGGCAAATCCCACGAGCATCAACCGGAAACCCGTCCTACGCTGCGCGGGCGCGAGCTGGCCCGCCACCGCTGCCTGCTGGCCGATGGCCGCACCATCCTGCTTTGACAACCCAAGCGAGAGCCAGACATACAGAGGAAAACAGATCGCCAGATTGAGCCCGGCGAAGACGAGATAGACGTCCTGCCAGCTCATCCGCTCATGCAAAGCGGTGGTAACAGGCCAAAACACGGTGGAGGCAAAACCCGCGATCAGGGTGAGATAGGTGATGCTGCGCTGGGCAGCCCGCGGGCGGATTTGCACCAGCAGGGCGAAGGCAGCACCGTAGAGCACCAGGTTAGAGGCTGTCTCCATCGCGATCAGCGCCGCCACGAAGGCCGCGCTGCCCGGCGCCAGCGCGCAAGCAGCCAACGATGTCGAAGCAGCCAGGGAACCGACCGCCATCACCCGGCCTGCTCCGATCATGTCGATCAGCCGGCCAACCCAGGGCGCCGTGGCACCGCCAATCAGCAGCGCGGCCGAGAGCGCGCCGAAAACCCATTCGGTGGTCCAGCCCAGGCCCTTCGCCATGTCGGCGGCCAGGATGCTGAAACTGTAATAGAGCGTGCCATAGCCGATGATCTGGGTGACGCCCAGGGCGATGATGGCCGCGACGGGCGAGCGTTCCGTATGCATGTCTGGATCAGTCGCAATCAGGGCCGGCGATGAGTCACGATCTCGCCATTCTCCTTGGCGAAGCGCTCGACCGGCTGGTCGAGCAGGTCGAGCACCGCCTCGGAAGGACGGCACAGGCGCGTGCCGCGTGCCGTCTCGACGATGGGCCGATTGATCAGGATCGGATGCGCCAGCATGAAGTCGATGATCTCGCCGTCGCTCCATTTCGGGTCGCCCAGGCCGAGCTCGGCATAAGGCGTGCCTTTCTCGCGCAGCAAGTCACGCGGTTTCATCGCCATGGCGGCCAGCAATGCGACGAGCTTGTCCCGTGACAGCGGTGTGCCGAGATACTCGATCACCACCGGCTCCTCGCCCGACTGGCGGATCATGGCGAGGGTGTTGCGCGAGGTGCCGCAGGCCGGGTTGTGATAGATGGTGACAAGCATCGGCAGAGGGCTTTCGATCGAGGAGGCGCATCTGATGGTTGCGCTGCTCCGACAAAACACCCATCGCATGGGCGCGACCTGTGGCTCAAGGCCCTTGCCCTGCGCCAAGGTGCCGCCGGAAGAAGCCCAGGACCTCGGCGTTGAAGAGCCTGTGGAAAGCAATTCGGTCGAAACCCGCCCCATCCGTGCAGATCTCCGCCTCGCCGAAATCGGCAGCCGCCTTGGCGAGTTCGGGGCTACAGGGCGCCAGGAAAGCGAAATGCCCTGCCTTGGCGGCGACATGCATCTCCGGCGGGGCGGCGAGATTGCGTGCCACCGTCTCGGCATCCCCAGGCGCCACGCCGTCACCACCGAACTCGGAGGCCCATATCTGCACGGGAATCCGGACCGGCCGCAGGCCGGCTGCGGTGAATTGCACTCCCAGAGCCGGATCTACGATCACTGCTGCCTTGATGCGCGCATCATGCGCCAGCGCCCGGCCATCGGTCGCGCTGGCCGCGATCTGCTCGCACCACCGATTGCCGGGATAGGTCGGGCAGCGCCCGAGGATGAGGCGGAAATCCGGTGTGCCGCCGATGAGGGCAAGGCCGGTATAGCCGCCCCTGGAAAAGCCGAACACACCGATCCGCTCCGGTGCGATCCGGGCGGCGCCGGGCCAGGCCGCCAGCATGAAATCGACCAGCCGCCTGATGTCCTCAGGGCGTTCCAGCATGGAGACGATGTCGCCTGGCCGCCTCGTCGCCGAGCGGCCGCTATCCAGGGGATGGTCGATCGCCGCCACGATGAAACCGGCCTCGGCCAGCGCCTGCGCGGTGTCACGATGGCTGACGAAGGAGCCGCCGACGCCATGCGAGATCACCACCAGCGGCAATTGCGTGCCGGCAAGCGGACAGTCGCGCGCCGCTTCCACCACGATGGGGCCGAAGCGGTTTTCGGCGAGGGCGCCGCCGGCGCAGGGGTACCAGACGCCGCCGGCGAGCACCGGCTGGTCGCGATCGGCCGGAATCTCGATCAGGCTCAGGCCCGCCGCCAAGCCGGTGGTGGCCAGTTGCAGGACGAGCAGGACTACGGACAGGGAGGCAACCAGCAAGGCGCGCAAAGATCGCAGGGACGGCAAGGGCATCAGGCCTCTCCAGATCGGACATCGGGAGGCTTGTGTGCCCGGCCAAGGGCGTCGGGTCGTGCCGGATCGCGATCGAGGCCGTCCGCCGGCGTGATCCGGGTCCGGTCGACACCGGGCCTGCGGGCGGGAGGAGCGCTACAGTGCCTTCTTGCCGAAGCGCTGCTCGAGGAAGCGGGCGATGATCTCTACCACCAGCTCATGGTCGGCCTGCTGGGGCAGGCCGGATATGGTAATGGCGCCGACCAGGCCGGTACCCTCCACGATGATGGGAAAACTGCCGCCATGAGCGGCGTATTCCTTGGGATCGACCATGAAGCGATCATGGAAGGAGGGCCCGTCCGGCAGCGTCGATCGGCCCATATAGAAGGAGGAATGCCCGAACCGGTAGACCACCGCCGATTTGCGCGCGATCCAGTGGTCATTGTCCAGCGAGGTTCCGGCCAGCGCCGCATGGAAGAGCTGCTGGCTGTTGCGACTGACATCGATCGCCACCGGCAAGGCGCGCTCGCGGGCGATACCGAGCGCCAGCGTGCCCAGATCGATGGCGATGTCGTTGTCGAAGGCCGGGAAGGTGAGCACCGTCTCCTGGCGCAGCAGCTCGCTCAGCGTGATCTCGTCGGGCATGTCGGCCTCCTTGCCCGACGATCATGCGGGGGCCCGTCCCTCCTGGCAAGACGGCGGGCGAACTCCCGCACAGGCAAGGCATGCATCCGCTCCGTCACCAGGTGGAGAGGAAGACACCGCAGGCTTTCCTATTTGCGGAAGCTCGCCTCACCCGCATCCGAGACCTCGACCCAGCGCTTGTCGGGTGCCGCGCCGGCGACATAGGCGTCGTTCCAGTTCCACCATTTATAGGGCGGCGTCTGCGGGTAGCCTTCGGGCGAATCCTCCCAGATCTCCTGGCGGCCGAGCGGGGTAATGTCGAGATAGTTCCAGGTACCGCCCATCTGCTCGTCGCCGCGGCTGTTGACGAAATAGGTGCGGAAGATCCGCTCGCCGTCACGGTAGAACACGTTGGTGCCGTGCCACTCGCCAACGCCGAAGTCCCAGTCGAAGTCGTCGAGCACAGTGTACCACGGCATGGTCCAGCCCATGCGCTGCTTCAGCCTGGCGATATCGCCTTGCGACGCCCGCGAGAGGAAGACGAGCGTGGTGTCGCGGGCATTGAGATGGGAAAGATGGGCGACCTGGTCGGCCACCATCGAGCAGCCCCGGCAGGCATGGTCAGGCCAGCCGAATACGCCCGGTTCGAAGAAGGCGCGATAGGCAATGAGCTGGCTGCGGCCCTCGAAGAGCTCGGCAAGGCTGGCTCGCCCCTGCGGCCCCTCGAAGACATAGGCCTTCTCCACCGCCATCCAGGGCATGCGCCGGCGCTGGGCCGCCAGGGCATCGCGGGCGCGGGTATGCGCCTTCTCCATCGCCAGCAGCCGCTCATGCGCCGCCTGCCACGCCGCAGGCGAAACCACCGGCGGGGCGTGCATGCCCGAGGCATCGTTCCGTTCGTTTTCGGCTGATGTCGTCATCGCAAATCTCCTCATCCGAGCTTGTGGCGCCTCGCGCACCGAGCGCATCGGCGCACCGCCCCTGGCTCTTTTTCGGTGAGGAGAGAGTGCCACCGGGACACGGAGGGGTGGGAGTAACAAGTGTGGCGGCATTCGGCAGGCGGATGATCCACGCAAGCGGAAGCAAGATGCCCCTGGTCACCCCGTGCATGCCCGAATGCCGGGCAGCGACTCGCCCCGTTCCGGAACGGCCAGAGACAGATATGTTGATCGCCCCGCCGCAGCTTGTTGCTGGAGGTTTTTTGATTAGGGTGAGCAGGAGAGAGAACCTGTAAAGAAGAAAAAGAGCCGTAAAAAATTAGAATACCAAGAGGAAAAGTTATGAAATTGGGTCAATCTATTCTTTCAAATTGCGTGGCAATTTTTGGTATTGCCGCTCTTATCGGTTCAACATCCCCGCTTGCAGCACAGGAATCCGACAAGACCGTCGATCTTCTTCAGCAGCTCCTGCGCTTCGACACATCGAACCCGCCGGGAAGGACGCTGGAGGAAGTCACCTACCTCAAGAAGGTCTTCGACGATGCCGGCATCGAAAACGAGATCATCAAGACCCCCAAGGACGGGGTGGCTCACTTCATCGCCCGCCTGAAGGGCAATGGCAGCAAGAAGCCGGTGCTTCTGGCTGCCCACTCCGATGTGGTGCCGGTCGAACGGCACACCTGGAGCGTCGATCCTTTCGCCGGCGAGATCAAGGACGGCTACGTCCTCGGCCGCGGTGCCATGGATTTCAAGGGCGGACAGGCGGTATTCGTCCAGGCCCTCCTCCAGCTCAAGAAGAGCGGCATCGCGCTGTCGAGGGATGTGATCTTCCTGGCCGAGGCCGATGAAGAAGCCGGCGACTACGGCACCGACTGGCTGGCGAAGAATCACTGGGACAAGATCGACGCCGAATTCGTCTTGAACGAAGGCGGCTGGATCTTCCAGGACAAGCAAGGCGTCACCCGGCAGGTCAACATCACGACGCGTGACAAGATCTATGCAGGCCTCAGGCTGAAGGTGACGGGGACGCCGACCCATTCCTCGCGGCCGCAACCGGACAGCGCCGTCGGCAAATTGACCCGAGCCCTGGCGAAATTGTCGGTGTGGGACACCGAGCCTACCCTCACCGGCCAGACCAGGGCCTATTTTCAGGCGCTCGCCTCGAGCGCAAGCGGGCAGATGAAGCGCGACCTCCAGACATTGGCCTCGAGCAGCGACCCTTCGGCGCTGAAGAAGGCCGGGAAACGCGTGTCCGCCACCGGCGACTATCCGCTGCTCTGGCATGCCCTGATGCGCAACACGGTGGCGACGACGATCATCAAGGCCGGGGTGAAGGAAAACGTCATTCCCGGCACGGCCGAGGCCTATGTCAATGTGCGCCTCGTTCCGGGCTCGACACCCTGGGATGTGCGAAGCCAGGTCGAGAAGGCCATCGCCGATCCGGATATCAAGATCAGCGTCGATTCCACCCTGCCGGAAGCCGACGCCAAGGCCTACTACAAGAAGCGCACGGAAGCCGAGGCATCGCCGACCGACACGCCCCTGTTCAAGGCTCTCGAAACGGCCGGCAAGAAGACCTGGCCCGAGGCCACGGTGGTTTCGGCCCTGTTCGAGGCCGGCACCGACGCTTCCGCCTGGCGCGACCGCGGCATACCGACCTATGGCATCTATCCCTACCCGCTGGACAATGAAACGCTGGAGCGCATGCATGGCAATGATGAGCGCATTGCCGTCAAATCCTTGAAGGAGGGCACGGCTTTCATCTACGACACGCTGGTCGGCGTGGCCGCGAAGTAACCGCAGGCCGTTCTTCCCGCAGGTGGAAAGGGCGCTTGGAACGCGGCGCCGGGATTGCCTGGTGCCGCGAGCCTCATTCCGTTGCCCGAGCCATCATCCCGGTCAGGGTCCCGCTCTGCGTCAGGATGGCATCGCCCATATAGGCGAGCGAGGTGAAACTGCGCTCGGCCGCTTCCTTGTTGCCGGTGCCGCAGGCATCCTGGACGATGACGGGCACGAAACCGAGATCGGCACCGTGGCGGGCCGTCGGCTCGATGCCGATCTCGATGGCGACACCCATGATGGCGAAGGCGGTCAGGCCGCAATCGCGCAGGATGGTGGCAAGCGGCGTGTCGGCGAAGGCTGAGAAGGTGATCTTGTCGAGGATGGCTTCGTCCTCGCGCGGCGCCAGTTCCGGCGTGATCTCGAAGCCCGGCGAGGAGCGCAGGAACCAGGGCTTCACCGCGCCGGGATCCTCGGTGCGCTGCCAGGCCATAGCCTGGCGATACTGGAAACGCCCCATCAGTCTGGGCGGCATCGACATATGCCTGAGGAAGATGACGCGGTAACCGCCGGCGCGCGCCGCCGCGAGCACGGCGGCATTGCGCGCGATGATGGCGGCACCATCGGCGATCTGGCTGAGGATGCCCGCCTGCATGTCATAGACGACGACAGCCATGCGGTCGGGCCGGCAGAGCTCCGCGAGGGAGCCGTGAAGTTCGAGACCGAAGGGGTTCTTCATGGCGTTCGGCTCCTTGCGGCAATGGCAGCCGGCCAGCGACGACCGGCGCCGTGACTGCCCCGCACCTTAAGGCGAGCGCGTCCGCAAATCATCCCTCCCGCCCCTATGAAAACGGGCGGGTTCTGCCCGCCCGTCCGCATCGTTGAGAATCGGCGGGCCTATTCGGCCGATTGCACTGCCTTTGCATCCTGCAGGGCGGCATGGGTTTCCAATTCGTCCAGGAGCCCCTTCCAGAGCGAGACGCACAGGCCGATCATCACCAGGAGGAAGGGAGCGGCGGCAATGATCGAGGCCGTCTGCAGGCCGGCGAGGCCGCCCATCACCAGGAGCACGCAGGCCGAGGCACCGGCGAGCAGGCCCCAGAGCACCACGATGCCCGCCCGCGGATGCGGAGCGCCCCGGCTGGAGAGCATGCCCATCACCACCGAGGCGGCGTCCGCGCCGGAGACGAAGAAGATCGCCACCAGGAACATGGCGATGGTCGAGGTCACCGTCGCCATCGGATATTGTGCCAGCAGGGCGAACAGCGATACCGGCGCGCCTTGGTTCTTGACCGCTTCGACCAGGCCGCCGGCACCCATCATCTCCGAATGGAGGGCGGTGCCGCCCATGATGGTGAACCAGATGAAGGTCACGGCACTGGGGATCAGCAGCACGCCAACCACGAATTCGCGGATGGTACGGCCGCGCGAGATGCGGGCGATGAACACGCCGACGAAGGGCGCCCAGGAGATCCACCAAGCCCAGTAGAAGATGGTCCAGTTGGCCAGCCATTTGCCATCGCTGAAGGCGGCGGTGCGGAACGACATCGAGACGAGGTCACTGAGATAATAGCCGAGCGATTCGATCAGCGTGTCGAAGATGAACACGGTTGGGCCGAAGGCCGCCAGGAAGAACAGCAGCAGGACCGCGATCACCATGTTCATGTTGCTGAGGAACTGGATGCCCTTGCCGACGCCGGAGACCGCCGAGAGGATGAAGAGCACCGAGAGCACGGCGATGATGGTGAGGGAGATGGCAGTGGATTCGCCGGTGCCCCACAGATAGTTCATGCCGGAATTGATCTGCTGCGCGCCGAGGCCGAGCGAGGTCGCGGTGCCGAATAAGGTGGCGATGATCGCCAGCACGTCGATGGTGCGGCCGATCGGACCGTGCACCCTGTCGCCGATCAAGGGCTGGAAGGCGCTGGACATCAGGGTAGGCAGATCGCGGCGATAGCTGAAATAGGCGAGCGCCAGGCCGACGACGGCATAGATCGCCCAGGGATGCAGGGCCCAATGGAAATAAGCATATTGCATCGCCACGATCGCCGCTTCCTTCGATTGCGGCTGGGCGAGGCCATGCGGCGGCGTGCCGAAATGCGACACCGGTTCTGCCACGCCCCAGAACATCAGGCCGATGCCCATGCCGACGCTGAACATCATGCAAACCCAGGAGACCGTGGAGAATTCCGGCTTCTCGTCGTCATGGCCGAGCTTGATCCGGCCGAAGCGGCTGAAGGCCAGGAAGCCCGCGAAGACGAGAAAGAACGCCGTCGAGACGACGAAGCTCCACCCGAAGGTATGGATGATGCCGTTGAGCGTCGCCGTTGCGACACTTGTGAGGCTGGCGGGAAAGAGCGTTCCCCATAATACGAAGCCCACGACAATAGTAAGCGCTGGCCAGAAAACACCAGAATCCGATCCACGAAGCATTGCGCGTGACAAGACGATCGTTCCTCCCCCGTTAAAGCGGGCGCTTCATCGTCTGCGAGCCGGGATTTCGACATCCGCGAGTCCCAATAGCCACGCCCCTACGTCATAGTGCCGCGATATACCTTTGCAATCCGCCCCAGTACCGACCTTCGGGGTTCCGAATCCGACCCCGGCTTCGGAAAGCCGGCAGCCGCCGCCGCTGGGACCAGCCGGCCTCGTTCGAACGGAATGCGTCTCGGGCCCCCCCGCAGGCCCTCGCACGCCATGATCCGCGCCGCAAAACGGGCATTCGTTCACGCGAATGCAATTCCCACTGGCGCATCTGTGATTTGCGTGCGAGGCCGGTGGCATGGAGACTGCCGCCAACCCGTCGAATCGGGCTGCGGGCCTGAGGCCCGCCATGGCAAGGCGCGTGTGAGCACGCGATTGCGATCGCAAGGACCCATCATGGCATCTCGGCGTGTCTCGCCCCCGCTTCTCGCGGCTTTCCTGTTCTTCGTCGTCGGCCTTCTTAGCCTCGTGCCCTTGCAGAGTGGCGCCCGTGCGGCCTCTGCCGACATCGACGTGAACGACATCATCACCGATCCCTCCTCCCCCGTGCTCGGCAATCCCAAGGGCAAGGTCACCATCATCGAGTTCACCGATTACCGCTGCCCCTATTGCCGGGTGATGCAATCGCGCCTCGACGCCCTCCTGCGCGAAAACAAGGAAATCAGGCTGGTGATCAAGGAATGGCCGATCTTCGGCGAAGCCTCGGTCCATGCCGCCAAGGTGGCACTCGCGGCCAATTGGCAGGGCAAGTATGGCGCGGTGCATGCCGCCCTCTTCGCCCTGCCGCGCACCATGGACAAGGATGCCGTGCGCGAAGCGGCCGGCAAGGCCGGCGTGGACCTCGTCAGGCTCGACAAGGACCTTGCCGCGCGAGGCCCGGAGATCGCCGCCATGCTGGCCAGGAACGACGTCGCGGCCCGCCTGTTCCAGCTCCAGGGCACGCCCGGATTCGTGATCGGCCATGACGTCTATTTCGGCGCGCTCAGCCTGGAACAGCTTCGGCGCTATGTGAAGACTGCGAAGTAACCAGGCTCAATAGCCGGCAAATGAAGCCTTTCCTCAATGCGGGCTCGCCGTCGGCCGCACCACGATCTCGCTGACATCGACATCATCGGGCTGGCCGATAGCATAGAGAAGCGAAGCGGCCACGGCCTCCGGACTGATGGTGACGGCCCGGAACGCCTTCATCGCTTCGCGCGCGATGGGATCGCCGATCGAGTCGGCAAGTTCGGACGTGGTGGTGCCGGGCGAGATCACCGTTACGCGAATGCGGTCCGTCTCCTGGCGCAGGCCATCCGAAATGGCCCGCACGGCAAATTTGGTGGCGCAATAGACCGCGGCGGTGGGCGAAACGTGATGGCCGCCGATCGAGGAGACATTGACGATCTGGCCCGCCCCCTGCTCCTCCATGATCGGCAGCGCCGCGGCGATACCGTAGAGCACGCCCTTGATGTTGACGTCGACCATCCGGTCCCATTCCGCCACGCGCAGCGCCCCCAGCGGGGAGAGCGGCATCACACCGGCATTGTTGACCATCACGTCGAGCCGGCCAAAGGCCTGTCGCGCAAAGCCCGCAAAGGCACCGACCTCGGCCTGCGAGGTCACGTCGAGGGAGCGTACCTTCACCTCGCCGCCATCGGCCGCAATCGCCGCGGCAAGCTTCTCCAGCCTGTCGGTGCGACGCGCGCCGATCACCACCTTGGCACCGGCGGCCGCCAGCATCCTCGCACTGGCTTCGCCGATGCCGCTGCTGGCGCCGGCGATGGCCACGACTTTTCCTGCAATTGCACTCATCTCATGATCCTTGGTTGCATCGTCGCTCTCGAAGGGACGTCAGGCCTTGGCCGGGTCGGGGAAGTCGGCGCTCAGCGTCGTCTCGGCCCAGCTCTCGAAATTGAACCGTAGCGCCTCCAGCCGCTCGCGGGCGATGCGCAGGGCCGGCGCGCCGAGTAGCAGGCGCAGCGGCGGCTCCGGCGCCTCGATCGCCTTGATGATGGCAAGCGCTGCGCGGGCGGGGTCGCCGGGCTGCCGGCCGGTAACGGCCCGTGTCTGTTCGCGGCGTTTGCCGGCTGTCTGCGCATAATCGGCGACGACGGTGGACGCCTCCACCATGGAACGGCCGGCCCAGTCGGTGCGGAAGGCGCCCGGCTCGACGATCGTCACCTTGATGCCAAGCGGCGCGACTTCCTGGGCCAGCGATTCCGACAGCGCCTCCACGGCAAATTTGGTGGCGTGGTAATAGCCGGTCGCCGCAAAGGCGACGAGGCCGCCCAGGGACGAGATGTTGACGATGTGCCCGCTCCGCCGCGCCCGCATGCCGGGCAATATCCGCTTGGTGACGTTGATCAGCCCGAAGACATTGGTTTCGAACTGGGCCCGGATCGCCGCATCCTCGCCCTCCTCGATCGCCGCCAGATAGCCATAGCCGGCATTGTTGACGGCAACGTCGATGCGCCCGAACCGTGCCTCGGCCGCCGCCACGGCGTTCTCGATCGCGCCGGCATCGGTTACGTCGAGTTGGACGGCGAGCGCGCGCTCGCCATGCTCGGCGGCGAGATCGGCCAGCATTTCCGGCCTCCGTGCCGCCAGGACCGCCCGCCATCCCCTGGCGAGAACGGCTTCGGCCAAGGCCCGGCCGAGGCCGGAGGAGGCCCCCGTGATGAACCAGACCGGTATTTTGATCGTCATGTCCGTATCCTTCGTTCTCGGCCGGAGCGCGGGCTCCGGCCCGGCGCCCGCTCAGCGGCGCCGAAACACCATGCCGCCGTGATGCAGCGTGTCGCGGTCGACGAATTCGCCATCCGCGGTGAAGCCGGTGTCGTCCCAATAGTCGATATGGCTGCCGCGGACCTCGTAGCGGCCGCGATAGGCGCTCCTGCGGCTGCCGCGTGCTTCGTCGTAGCGCCCGTTCGGCAGCAATTCCTGCCGGATATGGTCGTCATCGGTGACCCACATCCCGACATAAGGATGCTCCGTCATCTTCGTCTCGCTTTCGGTGATCGGCCCACGGGCGGGAGAGGGCGTGTCCGTGGCCAGCGCCGGCTTGGTTGCCGTCAGCAGGATCGGGATCACCATGGAGGCTGCGATCTGCCTGGCAATGCTGCGACGGGCCATGCCATCCTCCCCGCATCAGGGTCCTGTTTCATGCGCAACCGACAGCCGGCCTCGCTGGAAAACATCCTAGATCGGTCGATTGGTACGATCGAGTTGCCAATCAGAAATGACCTGGTTAGATTATCTAACCAATGACAGATACGTTCGAAGGCATTTCCACGTTTGTTGCGGTAGCGGAGGCCGGCAGTTTCCGCCTCGCGGCTGAGCGGCTGGGCGTCACCCGTTCGGCTGTCAGCCAGGGCTTGCAGCGCCTGGAGGATCGCCTCGGCACCGCGCTCGTGCAGCGCACCACGCGCAGCGTGCGCCTGACCGAGGCAGGCGAGCAGCTCTACCAGACTGTCAGTCCGCCCTTGTCGGAGGTGAAGACGGCGCTGCGGGCCGTTCAGGACGAACGCGGCCGCCCAACCGGCACGCTCAGGATCAGCGTCTCATCGATTGCGGAGACCTTCCTGTCCGGCGCGGCCCTGACGGGATTCCTGCAGGCCTATCCCGGCATCCGGCTCGACCTCACGGTGACGGACGAGGAAGACGACATCGTGCAGGCCGGCTTCGATGCAGGGGTGCGGCTGGGCGAGGTGATCGAGCAGGACATGGTCGCCATTCCCGTTTCGGGCGAGCAGCGCCAATTGGCGGTGGCCTCGCCCGACTATCTCGCCCGCTGCGGCGCCCCGCAGCACCCACGCGATCTCCTCGCCCATGACTGCATCGGCTGGCGCGCCCGGCCGGACCTTGCTCCCTATCGCTGGGAGTTCACCGAAAACGGCCGCGACTTCGAGATCGCCGTCGAGCCCAAGGTGACGACCAACGACATGGGCACCATGATCCGGCTGGCCTGCGCTGGTGCCGGCATCACCTTCGGCGTCTACGACACTTTCCGCAGTTATCTCGATCGCGGTGACCTGGTGCCGCTGCTCGAAACCTTCGGTCCCCCCTTTGCCGGCTTCTATCTCTATTATCCACGCCGCCAGCGCCAGCCAGCGAAGCTGCGGGCGCTGGTCGATCATCTGCACAAATGGACGCGCCATGGCGGCACGTCGTGAAATACGATGGGCAGATCGCTTTCTCGGCCATGCAAGTTGACTAAGCCGCATAACTCACTGAACCGACTGGACAAGCGACGTAAAATTTACGCGGATATGATTGACAGCCACACCTAAACGGACAACTTGGGAAGGAATGCTTCTATAGCGCAGGAAGAAATGACCAATCCACTTCAGCAGATTTTTCGCCGGGTACGAGCGGCAAAATCGAAAGAAGATATCGAAGAATTCCATTTGACCGATGGATATGTTTTCTCCGAGCCTTCGTCGCAGAATGCAGTCGATTTGATCCCAGGATGGAATCACGCCTTCCCGCCGGAATTGGGCATCCAGGCGGGGCCTGCCCATATGCACGAGGACGGCAGGATCCATTGGGCCGTCGAACAATTCGGGCCCATCACAGGCCGGCGCATTCTCGAATTGGGTCCCCTGGAAGGGTCTCATTCGATGATGCTGGACAGGCTCGAGCCCGCGGTCCTCGACGCGGTGGAAGCCAACAAGAAGGCGTTCCTGCGCTGCCTGATCGCCAAGGAGATCTTCGGACTGCAGCGCGCCCGTTTTCACCTCGGCGACTTCGTCAAATGGCTGGAGCGAAAGGACCCGCCCTACGACCTCATCGTCGCCTGCGGCGTTCTCTACCATATGGAAGAGCCGCTACGATTGCTCGAACTGCTGGCGGCAAGGACCGACGCGATATATTTCTGGACGCATTATTTCGACGAAACTGCCATGCCGCCCGAAGATCTCCGGCGCGTCCCGTTCAAGTCGCAAAAGCCACCATACAAAGAACTTTGCCACGACATCGCGTTTCACGGCCGGAATGTCAAATTGCACGAGCGCAGTTATTATGGCGCCTGGAAGAAATCGGCATATTGCGGTGGCCCGGTCAATCGACATTACTGGATGGAGAAAGAAGACCTTCTTGCTGTTCTGGGTGTTCTGGGGTTCGACGACCTGCGCATCGCCCATGACGATCCCCAGCACGTTAACGGTCCGTCATTTTCCGTCTTCGCCCGGCGAACGATTCAGCAGGCTGAAAGGTGAGGCAACGTGTTGGGGCTAGCGAATTTCATCCGTCGGGGCATCAAGACCAAGTCGAATAAAAACGAGCGCCAAAAGGAAAGCCCCTTGGTGCTCGAGCGGAAATTCCGGGAAACCTACGTCGCGGAGAGGCCGGTCGATCTCGAAGCCGTCGAGGAGTTTCGCGGCGATGCCTTTCCCATCAGCGGTCCGGCCTGCTGGCTCGACCGGCCCAACGCATTGCTGGAAGTCGAACGTCGCCATGCCGCCGGCGAACTCAGCGACGACGAAGCCGCGATGTGCAAGCAATGGATATTCGAGGGTTACTACATTGCGCCCGGCCTGATCGAAGCTGAACTCCTCGATCGCATCTGGACGGCCTATGAAAAAGCGATCGCCGAGGGGACGATAACCGCCCCCTCCGAAACCCGTGGCCCCGACGACATCCATCCCGGCCGTACGCTCGATCCTCACATCCCGGTGCCGATCCTCCGCGAGCTGCAGCAACACCCCAGCATATTGAGAATTTCCGATCTGCTATTCGGACGAAAAACTCTGCCGTTCCAGACCATCATGGGACATAAGGGCAGCTGGCAGGGCCCGCATTCCGATACGATCCACATGACGACCTATCCCCTGGGCTACATGCTGGCCAGTTGGGTCGCCTTTGAGGATGTCGGCGCTGATTGCGGGCCTTTGGAATATTATCCACGCAGCCACAAACTTGTACCTCCCCTGCTGAGCGGAGAACTCGGTATTCCGCCCCGGGCCTTCAAGGAAAATATGGGCGTCTACAGTTCACGCTATGAGCCGACCATCCGGCACTACATCGACATGCTGGGCCTCGAGCCGAAATACTTCCTCGCCAAGGCCGGGGACGTCCTGTTCTGGCATGCCGACCTGCTGCATGGCGGCTCGCCCCGCAAGGATCTCAAGCTTTCCCGCAAGGCAATGGTCTGCCACTATTTCGCGCAAGGCGCCTTCACCTATCACGACCTTTCCGGCAATGCCACGCGCCTGCACAAGAACGGACTCTATGCCCCTCCGGCGATCGACGAGCGCCTCTGATGTCCTCCGGCGGGGTATCATCCGGGCATGCGAATAGGAACCTGCTCTCGATATCAGGCGGTGCGAGGCTTTGGCCTGAAGCGGCGCCAGATCGGCGCGACGACATAGCTGATCACCGGAATGGTCACCAATCCCACCACAATGCCTGCCAGCCCGGAGCCCGCCGCCTGCACCAGCCATGACACCACTCCGCCGGCCGCCGGCAGGCTATGTGCCGCGGCTTCGGCGGCCTCGTGGAGCAGATGGCTGAGCCGCCCCAGGCCGTAGGTCTCGAAGCCATGCAGGATGATGCCGCCGCCGACCCAGATCATCGCCGCGATGCCGACCAAGCCGAGTACCTTCAGGAAATAAGGCATGCCCACGACCAGGCCACGGCCCATTCCGCGCGACAGGCGGCCCATTAGCGAAGGAGAAGTAGCCTTCGCCATCGCCACGCCGAGGTCGTCGGCCTTCACGATGAGGGCGACCACGCCATAAACCGCTGCCGTGATGCCGATACCGACCACGGCCAGGATGACGGCCTGCGCCACGAAGCCACTGTCGGGAACGGAGCCGAGCGTGATGGCCATGATCTCGGCCGACAGGATGAAATCCGTCTTGATCGCGCTCGCGACTTTCTGGTCCTCGAAGGACTGCGCATTGGGGTCGATCGAAGCGAGTTCCGCTTCATGCTGATGAGCCGCGTGCGGCACGACAAGTTCGTAGATCTTCTCCACGCCCTCATAGCAGAGGTAGACACCGCCGATCATCAGCAGGGGCGTGATCGCCTGCGGCGCAAACAGGCTGAGCGCGAGCGAGGCGGGCAACAGGATCAGAAGCTTGTTCTTGAGCGAGCCGGCGGCGATCTTGGCGATGATCGGCAGTTCGCGCTTGGCCGCAAAGCCGGTGACGTAGCGCGGCGTGACAGCCGCATCGTCGATGACGACGCCGGCGGCCTTGGCACCTGCCTTGGCAGCCTGGCCGGCAATGTCGTCGAGTGATGCAGCAGCAACCTTTGCCAAGGCAGCGACATCGTCGAGAAGGGCTATCAGGCCAACGCTCATTGCACCCCCACTTCAGCTCCAGAGCAGTCAATACTGGAGAGGCGTGCTTCGTTTCAAGTCCAGGAGCGCCATTATGTGCCCGCGCTCGGCGGCAATCACCGTCGTGTTTAATCTTTCTGGGTGGTGTATGCGCCCAAACAAAAACCCCGCGGAGCGTGAGCTCACACGGGGTTTTTGTGTTTGGACTTGGTTGCGGGGGCAGGATTTGAACCTGCGGCCTTCAGGTTATGAGCCTGACGAGCTACCGGGCTGCTCCACCCCGC
>NZ_JAXOUF010000024.1:0-71861 GCF_034424805.1 Labrys sedimenti | reverse complement strand
AACCAGAGAGTCATATCTCGGCTTCGTCAGCCTCGCATCCGCATTGCTGTGGCTGCCCTTTGTCCACGAGGCCTAGCTTTTCGGCGGCGCTGCGATCGGCAGCAACAGCTCCTGCCAGGCGTGCAGGCTGGAACGCCGGTCAAGCCCACTCTCGATCAGAGCGCGCGCGTTGCGCCCTTTCTCCGCCAGGAGGTCAGGCCGGCCGCGCCATTGGCGGACGGTCGCCGCGAAGCCCGCGCTGTCGCCGGGAACGACGACGGCACCACAATCATACCGGCGGATCAGGTTCGATATTTCCCCATCCGGGGCCATGACCGCAATCATCGGTTTGCCTGCCGCGGCGATACCGTAGAATTTGCTCGGCACGATCAAGCCTTCCAGGTGCGGATTGAGCGACAGCCAGTGAATATCCGGCACCGTCAGGGATTGCGGCAATGTGCCGGCATCCTGATAGGGCTGGAAGTGAAACATCGCTTCCAGCCCTTGCTCGGCGGCGGTCCGCTTGAGGTAAGGGGTCAGATAGCCATTTCCGATGAACAGGAAGGCGATTCCGGGCTCGTCCCGAAGCAGGCGGGCGGCACCGATGAGCGTGTCGATCTCGTGCGCCCGGCCGAGATTGCCCGAATAGCCGATCACAAACTTGTCCTGCAGCCCCCAGTCACGGCGCAACCGGCTGGGCTCCCCGGCCGGCACGATGTAGCGGTCATCACACCAGTTGGAGATCGCCGTGACCCTGGCAGCAGGCACGCCAAATCCGGTGATCTTCGCCTTCATCCTCTCGCCCACCGCTACATTCATGACGGCATGGCGAAGGCTGGCGTTCCGTAGCCTGAGCAGGATGCTTCCGAGGAAGCCCTTGCCGGCCCTCACGCCGAGCTCCGCGGCAACCTCCGGATAGACATCCTGCAGCCAGTTGACCTGCCTGAGGCGCCGCGCCAGGACGACCGGCAACAGCGAGACGCCCAGCAACGGCGGATCGGTCTTGACCACGACGATATCGCCGGCCCGCGCGCGCCGCCAAACCTCGAAGGCCAGGGCCGCGTGAACGGCGAGCGCAACCGCGGCGCGCCTCAACAGCGATAGGCCCGCCTCCGTCACGGGACCGACGCGGTGGGTCGAAACGCCGGGCAGGACCGCGTCGGGGTCCAGTCTGCGGCTGGGTTCGTCATAGCGGCCAGCACCGGTGATGGCGACTACCTGCCAGCCCTGCTCGGCAAGGAAGGCAGCCAGGTCCGACGCGATCTGGCTGGTCGCGGACGTATCGGGATGGAAGTAGCGATTGACCAGGAGGACGCGGCGCTGTTTCGAAGCCATGCGGGATCGCTGCCGTTCCGATCAACGTCGATAGGTCGGGGGAGAGTGCTGTTCCGCCAAGCCCCGTGCCAGGGGCTTTCTGCCCCTGCGCGCGGCCATGGCGCGGCTGAGCGCGGCACTCCCTCTCCGTTCGCCACCGAACAGGAAGATCACGGTCATGACGGCGATCTTGAGGTCCAAAGCGAGGGACGCATTGTCGATGTAGTATTCATCGAGGGCGTCCTTCTCTTCGCGGGTCACGAGATTGCCGCCATTGACCTGGGCCCAGCCGCTGATGCCAGGCCGCACAGCGAGGCGCAGCCCGGGATTGGCGGGCTGGTCCGCCGGCAGAAGCGGCCTCGGGCCGATCAAGGACATCTCGCCCGTCAACACATTCAGCAATTGCGGGATCTCGTCGAGCCGCATCTTCCGGATGAAGCGCCCGATCGGCGACAGGCGCTCGGGCCCGGGAACCACATGCCCCTTGGCATCGTAGGGAGCGTGATAGGTCCGGAACTTGTAGATGAAAAAATGCCGACCTCCCCGCCCCACCCGCTGCTGCCAGAAATGCAGGGGGCGCCCCACGTCGAAGAGCACCAGCGTGGCGACCAGCAGCCAGACGGGCGCCAGCAGCACCATGAGGCTAATCGAGGCCGCGATGTCGATGACGCGCTTCACGCCGAAATAGCGCCGCAACACGGCTGTGGGAGGCTGCTGCTCATCCCTCACCGCAACCGTCGGCAAGGCCGGTATCCCTGCAGCACCCTTGGGCATGAGCTCCAGCGCCTGCGCCACGCTCTTGAGCGCGATGCCCCGGCGATCACACTCTTCCGTGACGAACCGGAGGCTGGCCGTCTCCAGCTGGCCAGGTTCCATGGACAGCCACACCGCGTCAATCGTCACGCCATGCAGGGCATATTCGTCGACGATGCGCCCGAGATCGCCCACGCGCCCGGCCACGCGCACGCCGTTGAGCGACCGTCCCGTCGCCGCTGGCCCCTCGTCGAGGACGGACATGATCTGCGTGGTGACCGGCACTTGGCTCTCGATGAGCTTGATCACGAGCCAGGCGAACTGGTCCGTGCCGATCAGGATGACCTTGCGAAGATCGGTGATGTTGCGCTTGGCGCTGACCCTGGCGCGCTCGTGGGAAACCAGCCTCGAGAAGACCCGCCCGCCCACCAGGCCCGCGCCCAGGACAAGCGAGTAGAGGATCGGGGTCGAGCGCGGTATGCCATCGAGCCGCGTGAGCATGAAGAGCACCAAACCGCTGGCGCTGATGGTCAATGCAATCACCGCGCCGATCGCATAGAGATCGGGGACCGAAAACGTGTTCTGGATCGCATCCCCGGCGCGACAGATGAGCAGGGCCGGAATTGCAAATGCGATCGTAACAAAAACGAAAAGATAGGGACCGGGAAGGTCGAATGGCATATTCGGCCAGGCGAGGAGGTCAATATCTCGCAATGCCAGCGTCAATATCGGTGCAGCAATCACCCACAATACGTCGAAAAGCGACAGACGTAATTTACGCGGACTATATGACGTCGGGATTCGGGACCGCATTCAACGCTCCTTACAGGCCCAGAATAAATATGACTGTAGCAACGTCAAGCCGCCAACCCATAAACAGGGTTGCCAGTTCCGAGGCAGTCGCACCGAACCGTTGTCGTTCCCAAAGTGCGATCGCAGATCCTGTTGCCGCATAATCGGCTTGCAGCTCCTCATGGCGTGGCACTCAAGAAACGCCGGTCTGCTCCTTCCAGCACGACCGCGGTGAGACGCGAGGTTGCAAAGGCCCCCGTATCGACATTGATCCGATTGGCATGCATTTCCGGCTCGGAGACGGGCGAATGGCCGTGCACTACGATCTTGCCGAAGCTGCCGCCGAACTTCAGAAACTCGTCCCGGATCCATAGAAGGTCTTCGTCTGCCTGGCGGTCCAGGCCAACACGCGGCTTCACCCCGGCGTGGCAGAAGAAATAGTCGCCGCAATCATGGTTCAGGGGCAATTCTTCCAGGAATCGCCGATGGGCGCCAGGCAGCTTTGCGGCGAATTGCTCGCGGGCTTGGCGATAGCCACGCCCGCGCAAGGCCTCGCTGACATCGACCCCGTAGGAATGCAGCGTTTCCAGGCCGCCCAATCTGCGCCAGCGATCGAGAACCGAGGGATCATCGAGAAAGGACAGCAGCAGATCCTCGTGGTTGCCACGCAAGGCTTTGATGGCAACACCAAACCGGCGGGAGGACAAATACTCGATCACGCCGGCCGACTCGGCACCTCTATCGACATAGTCCCCCAGAAAAACCACCAGAGGTTCGGTGATACCGCCGCCGAGGTCGGCCAGGATTCGCTGTTCCATCCGCAGCAGCAGGTCCCGGCGGCCATGAATGTCACCAACGGCATAAATTCTCGTTCCAGGCGGGACAGTCGACACGCCTTCTCCCTTTGGCAACGCCACCATCGATGCCATGAACTATAATCAAATGGCACGAAGATTACGCTCGATGCTTGAGCTATCAACACCCTTCTTCATCACGCGAGTGAATTTGTTCATTAAGCAAACGAAATAAAGCACAAGGCGAACAGGAGAAATTATTGGACAAAAAAACGCACTTACGCCTATCGTTACGTTGTCTATAGATCCGATCTCAGGCGCGAGGGGTTGTGGGTGTCGCGTATGGGTATTCAAGCGAGGCCGTTTTCGGCCCTCATTCTGGTTTTCTGCCTGTTGCTCGCGTCCTGTGCAAACGACACGGTCGGCGTTGCCTCGAAAGCCGACCAGGAAGCCCTCATCCAGAAAGCAGCGGTCGCAGCCCCGAACATTCAGGCCGGCGACAAGATCAGGGTTACGGTCTTTGGGGAAGACCGTCTGACCGGAGAATATCAGGTCGATCCGGCCGGCTTCGTCTCCCTGCCGCTTGCAGGCACCGTGAAGGCGGCGGGCCTGAGCAAGCAGCAGATGGAAAAGACGCTCGCCTCCAAATTCAGCGGCGAATATCTGCGCGATCCCAAGGTCACCGTGGACCTCGCCAGCTTCAGGCCCTTCTATATTCTGGGAGAGGTCAACAAGCCTGGGGAATATGACTATAAGAGCGGCCTGAATATCGTGAGCGCCATGGCCGTGGCCGGCGGCACGACCTACAGGGCCAGCACATCCAATATCGATATTCAGCATGTCGGCGAAAGCGGGTTCAAGAAATACCCGATTTCATCGAACATTCCCGTTCTGCCGGGCGATCTTATCCGCGTCCCCATGCGTTACTTCTAGCCGCTCGAGCCTGAGAGCCAGGAGTGTTCATGCTGCGCACAACGTCACTGGGTTTCCTGGCATCGGTGACGGCGCTCATCCCGGGCTTCGGCCTGCAACCCGCATCGGCGCTCGACGCTACGCCCAGCCAGGCGACAGCCGAAACCCTGGGCATCACCGCCAGCCCGAGTTTCGTCGAGGGACTGCCCTTCGGCGGCTGGCTGGTCTATCCATCCCTGTTCCTCGGCACGGTCTACAACGACAATATCGACGGCCAAGACCGACACCGCCAATCGTCCCTGGGGTTGCAGATCCAGCCGCGCCTGGATGCGGCATGGGAAGATGGCATTCATCGCCTCGCCGTCTATGCCAATGGTGATTTCCAGCTCTACCCGTCGCATCAGGACAGCAGCCGTATCACCGCCAAGGTCGGAGCGGCCTGGACCTATTCGCCCTTGCCGGACCTCACCATCCGGCTGCACGGCGATTTCAGCCGCGCCAACGGCATGTTCAACCCGGGGTTCTGGTCATCGCCCTACCAGACCTGGCAGCGGCCGGGCGTCGTGCTCACCGATTCCTCGGTTTTCACCAATACCTATGAGGCCGGTGTCGCGGTCGAAAAGAAGGTGACCGATCAAACCTCCATTCGCCTGTCCGGCGGCGTCATCTATGCCAGCTTCGATCGCCCCGACGACAGGGCTGCGGCAAAGAGCGGCTTCCCCACCCCGTTCAATGGCACGGACTATTATGTGGCGCTTCGCGCCACCACCATGCTGACCCCGCAGATCTACGCCTTCATCGAAGGGGGCGCCGATTTCCATCGATATGACAAGAACGTCAAGGGCGATTCCGTCTACCATGTGACGACAGGCCTCGGCTCGGAGCTGATCCGTCTCGTGCGCGGCGAAATCTATGTAGGTTACCAGGCCCGCAGCGGATCGCGCCGCATTTCCGGTTCGACGAACCAGCCGGCATTCGGCGGGCGGATTTCATACTACCCGACACAATACATCACCATTGCCGCTTCGGTCGATCAGTCGCTCTCCTTCTCGCAGACCCCCGTCCTGCTTCCCTCGGGCAATGGTGGCGTCACGCAGGCCGCACAATCGGCCTCCGGCCGAACACTCCAGTCCCGGATCCAGGTCGATTATGCCCTGTCCCAGCTCTGGTCCACCTATGTCCAGGGCGGCTATGGCCAGACACGCTACAGCGCCGTCTCCAATCTCACCCACACTCAGGTCTGGTCGGCGGGCGCCGGGCTTCGCTATGATCTATGGCGTAATATGGCGCTCACCTTCGAATACCAGTTCAACCGCTCCAGTTCGAAATACAGGCAAGCAGCGCTTTTCAATTCCACCAGCTCATTCACCCAGAACGTCGTTTCAGTCGGATTGACTTACCATTACTAGGGAGCCCTCAACCATGCTGGCGAGGCTCACGCTGCCAATTCTGACCTGCCTGTGGCTTGTCGCGGCTGCCCAGGCACAATCGATCCCGGCGCCGGCCTGCGTTTCCGAAACGGATCCGCTCGGCTGCGAACAGGCGCAGGAAAACCTGACACCGGAGATGCTCGGGCTACTTTCGGCCAATCCCCATGGCGGACAGCTCCTGGAGGGAACCGCCTATCGAATGGCCGTCGCCCAGCCTGAGCAGGCCTTCGCACTGATCGCCTTGGCCAACCGCTCCAATCCCGAGCAAATGGCAGCCATCGCCCGCGGCCTGTTGCACGCCTTCGACGAATTGGCGCAATCCAGTCCGCAGTGCCGTGCCGGATGCATGGACCGATTGCAGAAGATCATGATGTTGCGTCGTCTCAAGCCGGTGGCTACCCGCTCCGCACGCCAAGAAAAGTGCCTTCCCGGAAAGGTCGGCGTCAAACCCTATCCGCTGACCTGCGGCACGCCCGTCAGGGCCGCGATGCAATGCGCCAACCAGATGCTCACCTCCCTGCTGACAGCCCTTGCCCGCCAGCAATTCGCAGCACTCGCTACGGCCTCGGGCAGCCCGAAAGGTTGTTTTGCGCCAGTCTATCAAAGCCCCCACAACGCCGCGGGCTGGACCTCCTCGGTCCCCCCCGGCCTGCCGATAAGTCGAAATTGATGGTTGCCAGATTCGGTCATTTCCGCGAGCCTGGGCTCATGTTGTTCAGTAGCGATGCGTTTGCAAAATCGGGAAGCGTCATCGAAAGGGCGCCGCCCCGGAACAGCCCCCTGTACCGGTTGCAATCATGAGCATTGCCCCATCCTGCCTGCTTCAGGCCAATGCAAACGGGCAGCGCTGGTATGTCGTGCAGACACGCGCCCGCTCGGAGGAGACTGCGCGCTTCAATCTGGAAGCGCAGGGCTTCGAGGTCTTCCTGCCGCGTACACAGCGTACCGTCCTGCATGCGCGCAAGCGCCGGATCGCCCTCCATGCCCTCTTTCCCGGCTATCTGTTCGTGCGCCTCGATCTGGAACGCGAACGCTGGCGCTCGATCAACGGCACCATCGGCGTGGTGCAGGTGGTGATGGGCTCCAACCTGCCCCTCGCGGTGCCCGATGGCGTGGTCGAGACCATCCTGACCTATGTCGATGCCGAGGGCATTGCGCGGCTCGACCGCGATCTTGCACAGGGACAGACGGTTCGCGTGAAGCTGGGGCCGTTTACCGAAAGCATCGGCCCGCTGATGCGCCTCGATCCCAACGAGCGCGCCCGCGTGCTGCTGGAGATCATGGGGCGGGCCGTGGAGATCAACCTGCCCAGGCGAGCGCTGGAGGCAGTTTGATACTGGCCGGCTTATGCCGGCCACCCGATATCGGACAGAGGGTGAGACACACCGTTTCACCCTAACGGCGGTAGCATGGCAAAAATGGACGACGTTGCGATCGAGGCAGGCGGAATTGGCGAGCGGCACGCTTGCGGATGAGCACCTGACGTCTCGTGCTGGGACGACGACTGGCGGTGTCGAGAGGCTTTTCCTGGCGGCTCTCATCCTCGGCCTTGCCTGGGCTCCGGCCTGGCTCGGCAGCAACCGGGCGATGGCTTGGGGGGTGAACGGCATCCTGTTCCCGGGACTGGTCATCGCCTACGAACTCACCCGAATCGTCCTGGTTCGACCCCATGCGGTCGCTGCACGGCACCTCCTGGTACCCATGGGTCTTTTCACTTGCGTAGCCGGCTGGATCCTCCTGCAGATTTCCCCGGGGATGCCGCCTTCGCTGGCTCATCCCATCTGGCCTCTGGCTGCGCAGGCGCTCGGCGAACCCGTCATCGGCACGATCAGCGTCGATCCCGGCGCGAGCGCACTCGGGCTCCTTCGCCTGGTCACCGACGCCAGCGTGTTCTGGCTGGCGCTCCAGCTTTGCCGTTCAGCGCCCCGGGCGCATCTGCTGCTCTATGCGGTCATGGCCATCATTGCCGTCTACGCGGCGCTGGGGCTCTACCTTGCGGTCTTCGAGGCTTCGAGGATCCCGTATCTGGACGGCCCTGCACCCGGCCAAGTGCGATCGACCTTCATCAACCGCAACAGCCTGGCCGCCTATGCCGGCATCGGCGTCATCATCGCCTTGACCCTGTGGCTCAGGGCGCTGAAGTCCGGAGCAGCCTCGGCGACCGGTCCCGATCCCCGTCAGCGTGGCCATTTCATCCGCCTGATCGCACAGCTCCATTGGGCCGAGATCGGCGCAGGATTGCTGGCACTCGGCGCGCTCATGGCGAGCGGTTCGCGCGGAGGCGTCATCGCCACCGCTGCAGGCCTCGCCTGCGTGCTGGTCCTATCGTTCCCGCGCTTGCATGGATCCATCCTCCAGCGGATTTCCGTGCTTCTCCTGCCGCTGCTGGCCCTGGGAGGCGCCGTCGTCTTCATGGGGGACATCGTCTTCGGGCGTATCGCCGCATCCGGCCTGACCGATACGAGCCGGGCGGCGGTCAACGACATCATGATCCGTTCCCTGCAGGATGCCCCCCTGTCGGGGTTTGGCTACGGCACCTTTACCGATATTTTTCCCGTCTATCGCGATCAATCCATTTCGACGACTGGCGTGTGGGACAAGGCACACAACACCTATCTTGAGGTTTTACAAGGGCTTGGCCTTATCTTCGGAACCATGCTGATAGGCCTGATGGCCTGGCTCGTCGGACTTTGCATGGTCGGCGCCTTTCGCCGGCGACGGCACCGGGCGCCGCTGATCTGTGCCATCGGCGCGGGCGCGCTGCTGGGCGTGCATGCGCTCGTCGACTTCAGCCTGCAGATCCAGGCTATCTCGCTGACCTTCATGGCCCTGCTCGGAGCTGGCGTGTCCCAATGGGCCAGTTCCAGCGTGAACCTGTCGGATTAGAAACTGTCATGAACTGCAGATGGATCCCAGATCACGATCGGAGCTGCGCCAGATGTTGAACCGTCTCGACACGAGGGTGCGCGGATTGGACGACGGCGAAGCCCAGGGCGGCGGATTCGATATCCGCGATACCGTCAACTTCGTCTGGCGCCAATGGGCCTTCATTCTGGCCTGGACCATCCTGGCTGCGCTGCTGGGGGCGATCTATATCGCCAGGCAAACGCCCCTCTACACCGCCACCACCCAATTGCTGCTGGACCCCCGCAAGGAAAAGGCTGCGGGTCCGGACTCCATCTACACCGACACTGCCCTCGACCTGTCCGTGGTCGAGAGCGAAATCGCCGTGATGCGCTCCACCGTCCTGCTCAAGCGCGTGGTGCTCAAGGAGGGCCTGCTCGGCGGTGGCGACACCCCCGCCCAACCCTCCCAGGACAGTGCCGGCTCCTCCCCATCGGCATCTCCGGCTTCTGCCGGCGGATCCGATGACGCGATGTCGCCGGCCATGGTCGCCGCCGTCGAGGGCCTCAAGAATGAGGTGGTGATTTCACGCGCCGGCCAAGCCTATGTGATCAACGTATCCTACACGTCCGACAGCCCGGCCAAGGCCATGCAACTGGCCAATGCGATTGCCGATGCCTATGTCGTCGACAAGCTCGACGCCCGCTTCGAGGCGGCCAAGCGCGCCTCGAACTGGCTGAACGACCGGCTGGTGGAACTGCGCCAGCAATTGCGCCTCTCCGAGGAAGCGGTAGCCAAGTTCCGGGCCGACAACAATCTCGCGCAGGCCGTCCCCGGCGCCACGCTCAACCAGGAGCAGCTCACGCAATTGAACGGCCGGCTGGTGGCGGCGCGCGCCGATACGGCCGAGAGGAAGTCGCATCTGGATCTGCTGACCAAGATCCAGGCCGAGCGCGGCAAGCTCGACGCCCTGCCCGAGGCGGCCAGTTCCGGCGTGCTGGCCGATCTTCGGCGGCAAGAAAACGACCTGTCCCGCCAGGAGGCGGACCTCCTGGCGCGCTATACCGGCGCCCATCCCCAGGTCGTCAACGTCAGGGCCCAATTGTCGGATGTCCGCCGCAGCATCGCCAACACGCTGCGCCAGATCGCCAGCGATGTCAGGAGCAACTACAATCTAGCCTTGGCCCGCCAGGACGCGGCCGAGCAGGCCTTGAAGGAGGCCTCCGGCCAATCCGACCTCGACGCTTCCAAGACGATCACCCTGCGCGAGCTCGAGCGGACTGCTGCCGTCAACAAGAGCCTGTTCGAGGATTTCCTGCAGCGTGCGCGCCTCACCCAGGAACAATCGACCTTTGAAGCGCGCGACGCGCGGATCATAACACCCGCATCGGCGCCCGGCATCCCCTCTTCCCCCAAACGCACGCAGATCATCCTGACCTCGCTCATTCTCGGGTTGATCGCTGGAATCGGCGCGGCCTATCTCAAGGAGGCACTGAACGCCGGCTTCACCACGCCGCGCGAGATCGAGACACTGCTCGAAATGCCGTTGCTCGCTTCGATCTCCCGCTTCTCGCCGCGCACCAAGGATGTGAATGGCCGCCTCCTCAGCCTGCCCGAATATCCCCTGCGAATGCCTTTGGCGCGCAGTTCGGAGGCCATACGTTCCCTGCGTAGCGCCGTGCAGATGAGCGATGTCGACCATCCGCCCAAAGTGGTGCAGGTAACGTCCACCCTGCCGGGCGAGGGGAAGACGACGATTGCCCTGATGATGGCGACCTCGGCGGCCCAGTCGGGCCAGAATGTGCTCTTCATCGATTGCGATCTTCGCCATCCCTCTGCTTCTTCGCAATTGCGGACCGAGAAGGGCCCCGGTCTGATCGAGTGTCTGCTGGGCGAGATCGAACTCGAGCAGGCGCTGTTCTACAGCGAAAAGCTTCGGATCTGGGCGCTTTGCGCCGGCGGCGAGAGCAAGAACCAGCCCGATCTCCTCGCCTCCGAGCGCATGAAGGCGCTGATGGCAAAGGTACGCAGCCGGTTCGACGTGGTGATCGTGGATACGCCGCCGATGGGGCCGGTGATCGACCCGGTCATCGTGTCCAATCTCGTCGACAAGGTAATCTATATCGTGCGCTGGGCCTCTACGGCCCGCGAAATGGTACAGCAATCGCTGCGCCAGATCGCCGGCCAGAAGAAGGTGGCCGGCGTCGTGTTCAATCACATCATGGATGACAAGGCCAAGAAATACGGCCGCTTTGCCTATGGCTACTATTATGGCAGCCGCTACTACCGGAAATATTACGAAAAATGAGCGCTCGGGTTGCGCGGATAGGCACGGCGGTCCTCTGCATGGCCGTGGCCGGCCTTGCGGTCTGGCGCTCGGTTCCTATCCTCGGCTTTGCCCTTGCCGAGCGCCAGGTTGGAGAAAGTGGCGACATAACCTCTCTCAGAACCTTTGCAACGGCACTGGAAACCGGCGCCCTGACCGAAGCTGCCATGCAGCCCGCCATCACCCAGGCCCAGCCCGCCGGAACGATCGAGGACTCCGTCCGCCTGCTGAGGCGGCAACCTCTGTCGAGCAGCGCCTGGCTCGATCTGGCCACGGCGCGGCTCGCCAGCGGCAAGGGCATGACTGAGGTCGCGCAGGCCCTGCGGCTGTCGGCGCTGACGGGGCCGAATGAATCGGTCCTGATGGCGAGCCGCGCCCTCTTCGCCCTGCCGCTGTGGACCGCCTTGCCCGACGACCTCCACCGCCGCACCGCGCAGGATATCGTCGGCGGCTGGGAACGCCTCGAGGCTTCGGACAAGCTGGTCATGCGCCTCACCCTGTCGAACGCCTCCGCCACCCGCACCGAACTCTCGGCGCTGCTGCACCAGGTGGGCGGCATGAACCAGGCAAGGCTCGGCGATCTCGGTCTCGACCCGGCTGCCTCGAACCGGCCTGAGAGAGCGGTTCCATGATACCGGTTGACCCGAACATCAGTCCATGGCCGCCTGCCTGATGTGCGGCGTCGCCGGCATTTTTGCCTATCATTATGCGGCCAACGCCATCAGCCGCCCGGAACTGAGTGCGATGAGCCGTCACATGGCCCGGCGCGGGCCCGATGCCAGTGGCGAATGGTTCGATCCGGCCGGACGCCTGGGCCTGGCCCATCGGCGCCTCGCCATTATCGATCTCGCGGACCGCGCCTTGCAGCCGATGGCGAGCGCCGATGGCCGTCATGTCATCGTCTTCAATGGCGAGATCTACAATCACCTCGCCTTGCGCGAAGCCCTGCAGGCGGAAGGCGCCGAATTCAGGACCCTGTCCGACACCGAGGTGCTGCTGCATCTCTACGCCCGCTGCGGCGCGGCGATGGTGACGCGGCTGCGCGGCATGTTCGCCTTCGCCATCTACGATACGACCGCCCGTACCCTGTTTCTGGCGCGCGATCCCTATGGCATCAAACCGCTTTATTACAGCGATGACGGCTGGGTGTTCCGCTTCGCCAGCCAGGTCAAGACCTTGATTGCCGGAGGCGGCGTCTCCCGCGACCGGGATCCGGCCGGTGACGTCGGCTTCTATTTATTCGGCAGTGTGCCCGAACCTTACACCTGCTTCCGCGAGGTTCGGGCCCTGCCGGCGGGCTCGACGATGCTGGTCGATCGCGCCGGCGCCCAGGTGCCGCGCAGCTATCACCAGGTGGCGTCCGTTTATGATGCCGCGGAGCGTGATCCGGGAGAAGGACGCGGCAAGCCCGCAGCCTTTGCCGATATCGCTTTGGACTCGGTGCGGCACCATCTGGCCGGTGATGTCGAAGTCGGCGCCTTTCTTTCCGCCGGCGTCGATTCCGCCGCCCTTGTCGGCCTCATGCGCGATGCCGGTGCCCGGCAGATCAGGACCATCACCATCGGATTTGAGGAATTCGCCGACACGCCGGCAGACGAAACGCCGCCGGCTGCCGAGATCGCCCGCTTCTACGGCACACGCCACGTCACGCGCATGATCACCAGAAGCGAGTTCGAGGCCGATCTGCCGCTTTTCTTCGAGGCCATGGACCAGCCCAGCATCGATGGCCTCAACACCTGGTTTGCCGCCAAGACGGCCCGTCAGCTCGGCCTCAAGGCGGTGCTGTCGGGATTGGGCGGCGACGAGCTTCTCGGCGGCTACCCTTCCTTCCGGGACATTCCACGCTGGGTAAGCGCCTTGCGGGTGCCTTCGCGCATCCCGCTGCTCGGCAAGGGTCTGCGCCGGCTCGGCAAGCCGCTCGTAAGGCGACTGCGCCTTCATCCCAAGCTCGCCGGTCTGCCCGAATATGGGGGGTCCTATGCCGGTGCCTATCTGCTCAAGCGCGGGCTTTACCTACCATGGGAACTAAGCGAGGTCCTCGATCGCGACACAATCGAGGTAGGCCTGCGCCGCCTTGGACCCTTGAAACTGATCGGGGCCCCGTTGCACGGACAGTCGAAGGAGCCCTTCGCGTGCGTCGCCACGCTGGAATCGAGCCTTTATCTGCGCAACCAACTGCTTCGCGACACCGATTGGGCCGGCATGGCGCATTCCGTCGAGATCAGGACGCCCCTTGTCGACAGCGAGGTGCTCAGGCGTTCGGCCCGGCTCGACCTGCGGGGCACCGCCGGCAAGGCAGCGCTTGCCCGGGCCCCGACCCAGCCTTTGCCGCAGGCCGTGCTCGACCGGCCCAAGACCGGTTTCGCCCTGCCGATCGCCGAGTGGTTGCAGGCATCCCCCCTCGGTTCAGCGCCCGCTCGGCGCAAGCCGCTCCGGCACGGCTGGGCGCGCGACTGGAGCCGCCTTGTCCATCGCCAGTTCGCATGACATGGCTTCGCGGCCGCTGAGGGTCTTGGCCTTGTTGACCGATGGCTGGGGCATGGCCGGCGGCATTGCGCGCTACAACCAGGATTTTCTCACCGCTTTGGCCGCAAGTACCGCAGTGGAGGATATTGTCGTGCTGCCCCGGTCGGCGGGGGATGCCGCGGGCCTGCCCGCCCAAGTCGTTCAGCTTGCATCCCGGGCAGGCCGGGTGGCCTATAGCCTGGCTGCATCCAAGCAAGTACGTTCGCAGCGCTATGACCTGATCTTCTGCGGCCACCTCTTCATGGCGCCGCTTGCGGCGGCGCTTTCCAGGTTGGCTCGGATACCGCTCTGGCTGCAGCTGCACGGCATCGAGAGCTGGGCCAGGCCGAACCTCGCCATCCGCCGAGCCGTGCGGCAGGCCGATTTGATCACCGCCGTCAGCCGAGCCACCCGAAGCCGCGCCCTGGCATGGCTCGACGTTGAACCCGGGCTCCTGCGCGTCCTGCCGAACACCGTCGACGAACGCTTTTCGCCGGACGCTCCGCCTGCCGAGCTCGCCGCTCGCCTGGGCACGCGGGGACGCAGGGTGATCCTCACCGTGGGCCGCCTGTCCTCGCAGGAACGCTACAAGGGCCATGACCGTGTCATCGAGGCCCTGCCTGCGATCAGGAGCCACCATCCCGACATACTCTACCTCATCGCCGGCGACGGGGATGATCGCGACCGCCTCGCCCGGATCGGGCAGCGGCTGGGGGTATCGGAGCTGATGCGTTTCACCGGGCCGGTTTCCCAGGCACAACTGCCGGATATCTATCGCCTGGCCGACGTCTTCGCCATGCCCAGCACCGGAGAGGGATTTGGCATCGTCTTCCTGGAGGCGGCCGCCACCGGACTGCCGATCGTCGCGGCCAGGGGGGATGGCAGCACCGATGCCCTGGCGGACGGAGAACTCGGCACCCTCGTCGACCCCGACGCCCCCCACGCTCTCGCCGAAGCAATCATTACCTGTCTCGATCGAGGCAGCCTCCAGCGAGAGCGGCCCAACCGCTTTGCCTTCTCCCAATTCGCCGCACAGGTCGACCATCTTGTATCAAGCCGATTCTGATCCAATCAGGGGCAACCGGCCTCCGCCGGAGCCGCCGCCGGCGGTCACGATCATCGGCCCGGACCGGCTGTGGAGCTTTACCGACCTCTACGAGATCTGGCGCTATCGTGACCTCGCCTGGGTGCTGACGGAGCGCGATATCAAAGTCCGCTACAAGCAGACCGTGCTGGGCTTCGCCTGGGCGATCATCCAGCCCGTTTTGCTGATGCTGATCTTTTCGGTGCTGTTCGGGCATCTCGCCAAGATCCCCACCGATGGCTCGCCTTATCCGATCTTCGTCTATGCCGGCCTTCTGCCTTGGGTCTTCTTCTCCAACGCCCTGGCCGCGGCAGCCGGATCGCTGGTCGGTTCCGTCAACCTGATCAGCAAGGTCTATTTCCCGCGCCTGATCATCCCGCTCGCTTCCACGGGGGCTGGCCTGGTCGACTTCCTGGTCACCACAGCCATATTGCTGGTGATGATGCTGATCTACGGCGTCGGCTGGAGCATCAACCTTCTTGCGGCCCCTCTTCTGATGGCCGGAGTCATCCTCTGCGCGCTGGGCATCGGCATCGGGCTTTCGGCTCTCACGGCAACCTATCGTGATTTCCGCTTTGTCGTGCCCTTCCTGCTGCAGTTCTGGATGTTCGCCACCCCGGTCGTGTATCCGGCCAGCCTGGTGCCCGAACCCTGGCGCTGGCTCTTGTTCCTCAATCCCATGGCCGGGCTGGTGGAAGGTTTTCGCTCTGCGTTTCTCGGGCATCCTTTCGATTGGCTGTCGATCAGCCTCTCGCTGCTCCTGTCGCTCGGGCTCTTCGTCCTCGGCGTGTGGTATTTTGAACGAGTGGAGAGGCGCTTTGCGGATATCCTCTGAGGCCGAACGAAGAGCTCGCTCACGATGAGTGCGCCGAGCATCCGGGCCTTCGGGGTCAGCAAGGAATATGTCAGGGGCGGCCATAACCCATCCCTGCGTACCTTTCGAGAGGCACTGGTCGGGGCCATCACCGGGCGTTTTCGCCCCTCGGCAAGGCCGGCCCCCAGGGACGATCGCTTCCTCGCTTTGTCCGACGTCTCGTTCGACGTCCATCCCGGCGAAGTGATGGGGATCATCGGACGGAACGGGGCCGGAAAATCCACGCTCCTCAAGATCCTCTCGCGCATCACGGCGCCGACGGCGGGCCGTATCGAAGTGAGAGGCCGGATTGCCAGCCTCCTTGAGGTTGGCACCGGCTTTCATCCCGAGCTGACGGGACGGGAAAATATCCGGCTGAACGGCGCCATCATCGGCATGACGACCAGCGAGGTCGCCCGCAAGTTCGATCGAATCGTCGCCTTTTCGGAGGTGGAGAAATTCATCGATACGCCGATCAAACACTATTCCAGCGGGATGTATACGCGCCTGGCCTTCGCCGTCGCGGCCCATCTCGAGCCGGAAATCCTGATCGTGGACGAGGTCCTTGCCGTCGGCGATGCGGAATTCCAGAAGAAATGCCTGGGCAAGATGAACGAGATCGCCGGCCAGGGCCGGACGGTCCTGCTCGTCAGCCACAATCTCAGCGCGATCGGCGCCCTGTGCCAGAATGCCATCCTGCTGGACGGCGGACGCATTCTCCACCACGGCGCCGCCGCGGACACCATCGCACATTATTCCGGTCTTTTCCGGGGCGACGATGGTGTCGTGGTCGAGGACAGGCCCCCCTCGGGGCCGCATATTGCCAGCGCAACCTTGGCCACCAACCAGATCCTCTTCGGCGAGAAGCTTGCCGTCTCCTGCATGATCCAGTCCCCGGACCGCCGCCGCGCCGCGATCGAGGTCGAAATCCATGACGGGCTGGGCCGCAAGCTGATCTATTCATCGACGGCCCCCATGCATGGCCAGGAATTCGACATTTACCCCGGCGCCAACCGCTTGATGCTGGAGATTGGCGCCCTGCCGCTGGCGCGGGGAAGCTATGAGCTTCACCTGTGGCTGTCCAAACCCTGGGTCGAGGAGTTTCATCGCCTGTCCCAACCCATCTGCTTCGATGTCGTGCAGTCCGATCCGGGGCGCGTGGGCTTCGATTTCCAGCAATCCTATGAACGCGGATGCGTGGCCGTGCCGATCACCTTTGAAAGGCAGGAATGACCACGGCCCCCTCGATGCCGCCGCACGCCCGGCTCCTACGCTGCTACTGGCACATGCCGGACCATCCGATGAAACTGCGGCTTTACGACTGGCTGCGCGCCAGCCGCCCCTTCCGCCATGTCACGGCCCGCTTTGCCTTCGGGACGTTCAAGCTGGATCTCGTCGACTATGTGCAGCATGCCATGTTCCTGCACGGCTCCTACGAACCAAAGAGCCTCGCCGTGTTTCAATCCCTGATAGGCAGCGGTGAAACGGTGATCGACCTCGGCGCCAATGTCGGCCAATACACTGTTGCAGCCGCACGCATGGTGGGACCGGCCGGACGTGTCATTGCCATCGAGCCCCATCCGGGCGTTTGTGCCCGGCTCCTCGACAATATCCGGCTGAGCAAGGTCCAGGATCGGGTCCTGCCGGTCACCTCCCCGCTTGCCGGTACGATCGGCTTCATCGAATTCGGCCTTCCGGAAGCCGGAGCGCTTGGCACCATGAGGCCGAGGAGACCGGATGAAACGCGGCGCCTCCTCACCATGGGCGTCAGAATCCGAGAACTCGCCGAACGGTTGGAGATCGACGCCATTGCCGTGATGAAGATCGATATCGAGGGCCAAGACCTCTCCATCATCGACGACATGTTCCGTAGTTCCATCCTTCGGCCGCGGCATATCCTGTTCGAGTATCTTCCCTCCCGCTTCGACTACGCGATCGCGGCCCCCCATCTGACGGCGTATTTTGCAGACTTCGGATACGAACTGCTGACGATCGACGGCATTGCCTATACGCCCGAGCAGGACGTGCCGGAGGAGAACCTTTGGGCTCGGCGGATATCGGCTTGAAGCGGATGCCCCGAGCGGCGCTCGTCTCCGTGGTGGTGCCGACCTTCCGCCGCGTCGAACGGCTGCCCCCCCTGCTCGCAAGACTGTCGGTGATCGACCAGGCCCGCGATCTCGATGTAATCATCGTCGACCAGACGCCGGGAGCCGACCTTTCGACGCTGCAGGGCTTTTCCGAGCATTTCGCCTGCCTGCGGTTCATCAGCCTCGCTGGGGCCAATGTCTCCAGGGCCCGGAATATCGGCGCAAAAGCAGCGTCCTGCGACATCCTGCTGTTCCTTGATGACGACATGGAACTTGAAAGATCCTACATTCCGCGTGTGCTCTCGCTGATGCGCGAGATGCCCCTGGATGTATTTGGCGCGGTTTGGCCCAGTCAGGGCGTGATAGGCCGGGCGGACGGCAGGCCGTTGACCGGGCGTGGCGATGACCCTTTGATCTTCCTGCCCACCTGCGCACTGGCCATGCACAGGCGGGATTTCCTGGCAGCGGGCGGGTTCGACGAACGGCTCGACCGTAATTTCGAGGATGCCGAATTATCCCATCGCCTCAAGCGACAGGGGCTGCGCCTCGTCCGTCATCCTGATCTGCAGGCTCAACACCACGACCGGCAGGAAAACGGCACCTGGTATTCCCGTTCGCTGATGGAAGCGGCCGCGCGCCTGATGCGGCAGACGGCGTATTTCCGCCGCAAGACCGGGCGAGGCTGGCCAGACGTGCTTCTCGCCTTGCTGCGCGTGATCGCCAGCGAGACGCGCCGGCCCGGCCATCTGCGTGGCGGCTCGCAACTCTCAAGAGCCGCGGCCCTGAGCGTGTCGCTTCCCGCGGCGCTGATCTACGCAGCACGCTCCCCCCTCCTCGCCCATGCGCCATCCTCCAGCGGAAGAGCGGGCTGACATGCCGCCCCTGCCAGGCGTTGCCGTCGTCATCCCCTGCTACAATGCCAGCCGCACCTTGGCGCAGACGCTCGAAAGCGTCATCGACCAGCTCGGCCTCGCCGAACTCGTCGTCGTCGACGATGGCTCGAGCGACGGCTCGGCCGGGATCGCCCGGCTCTATCTGCCTGCCGATCGCGTCATCGAGGGGCCCAATCGCGGTGTCTCGGCGGCGCGCAATCGCGGCATCGCCGAAACCTCCTCCGAATGGCTGCTGTTCCTCGATGCAGACGATCTGCTCACGCCCGGCACCATCGAACGGCGCATTGCCGTCGCCGAGGAGGCCGATGTCGTCGCCTGCGACTATCAGGACTTGAGCACGGACGAGCGGGGCACTCCCACCCTCTCGCAGGCCCGCGGCATCGACTGGCCAGCGCTGCGCCAGGACGCGGAAAGAGCGATCGCCAGCCATGTCTGGATCACCACGGGCGCCCTGCTCTATCGCCGCCGACTGGTCGAGGCGATCGGCGGCTTTCGCCCCGATCTGCCGGTGATCCAGGACGCTCGCTTCATGTTCGATGCGGCCTTTCATGGAGCACGTTTCGTGCCCAGCGCCCATATTGGCGCCCGCTACCGGATCACGGCACAGAGCCTGTCGCGGCGCGAGCCGGTGCGCTTCTGGCGCGACGTACTCCGCAATGGGCGGCAGATCGAGGCGCTGTGGCGCGAGCGCGGCACCCTCACTGCAGACCGCATTGCCACGTTGTGCGACCTCTACGACAATGCCGGGCGTGGCCTGCTGCGCTGCCGGGACCAGGGCTTTTTCGAAGCGAGCGCCGCAAGCCGTACGCTCGGCCTTCGCCAATCGCGGCATACGCGTATCGCAACGCCGCTCGCCCGCCTGCTGGGGCTGCGCGCCGCGCATGGCCTGCTGTCGATGATGGGGCGGCCATGAGCGAGAAGCCAGCCGATGTCGTCATGGCGACCGCCTGGTATCCGCCCTATGATCTCGGCGGCACCGAAGTCTATCTGGAAGGGCTGGTGCAAGAACTCTCCCTCAGGGGCCTAAAATGCGTCGTGCTCGTGCCGCGAGCCGCCGGCGCGCCAGACCGCTACGAACACGGCGGCACAACGGTGTGGACCTATCCGGTCGAGCTGCCCGAGACGAGACAGCCGGGACCAGGCACGCGCAGGCATGGTCAATTCGACGTTTTCGAAGCCCTGCTGAGGCGGAACCCGCACGCCATCTATCACCAGCATTCCTGGACGACCGGATGCGGTCTCGACCACCTGCGCGCCGCCCGCGCACAGGGGTTGAGAACCGTCCTGACTTTTCACGTCGCCGGAACCGTGTGCCTGCGCGGTACCTTGCTGCGCTTTGGAGAGGCGCCTTGCGACGGCCTCGTCGAGGAGATCCGCTGCGGCGCCTGCTGGGCCGAGAGCCGCGGCGCACCCCGCGTTGCTGCCTGGGCGGTCGGCCGGCTGCCCCGCGCCCTTGCCGCCAGGGCCCTGCAAGGCCGTACGCGCTTGGCCACCGCATTGTCGGCAAGGGCGCTCGCCATCGGGAAGGGGCAGGAGCTGGACGAAGCCTTCGGGCTGAGTGACCAGCTTGTCGCCGTCTGCCGGTGGCTTGCCGACACGCTGACGCGCAATGGCGCACCACCCGACAAGCTCGCGCTCAGCCGCCATGGCCTCGCCGCATCCTATCTGGCGGAGGCCCAGCAGGCGTCAGCTCGAAAGAGATCCGAGGGTACCGGGCTGCGGCTCCTCTATCTCGGGCGATGGGACAGGGCCAAGGGCATTCATGTCGCGGTCGCCGCCCTCCGCAGCCTGCCGGCGGAGACGCCGGTCGAACTCGCCGTCCACGCCATCGGCACGGCTCAGGACGATGGCTATGAGGCCGAAGTGCGGGCCCTGGCCGCGGGCGATCCGCGCATCCGGTTCCACCCGCCCCGGCCTCATGCGGAGATCGCCGATACCCTGGCCGCGAACGATGTTCTTGTCGTGCCTTCGCTCTGGCTGGAAACCGGTCCGCTGGTCGTGCTGGAAGCGCAGGCAGCCGGCCTCTACGTGCTGGGATCGGATCTCGGCGGCATCGCCGAACTCCTGGCGGGGACGGATGCCGGCGAATTGCTCCGGCCGGGCTCCGTGCCGGACTGGGCCAAGGCAATCGGGCGGCTCGTCGCTCGCAAATCCCAGAGTCCCCTCCCGAAATTCCAGGGCCATCTGCGCAGCCAGGCCGATGTCGCGGACGACATGATCCGCCTCTACCGATCGCTGCCGCCCGCCCTCGCCCCGGAACACCGGCTCGTGCAGATCGCGCCATGAGGATTGCCCTGACCTGCGATCCCGAGCTGCCGGTGCCGCCGCAATTCTATGGTGGCATCGAACGCGTGGTCGACATGCTGGCGCGGCGCCTGGTGGCACGCGGCCATGAATTGACCCTGTTCGCGCATCCTTCCTCGCAATGCCCGGTGCCAAAACGGGCCTGGCCCGGCGCGAGCAGTCTTTCGCGTTTCGATACGCTCAGGAATGCCGGCGAACTGGCAAGGGCGATCGCCGGCCAACGTTTCGACATCATCCACAGCTTCTCCCGATTGGCCTATCTGGCGCCGCTCCTGCCGCGCACGATCCCCAAGCTGATGACCTACCAGCGCGAGATCAGCCCGCGCACCACCGGGCTGGCGCAGCGCCTGTCGCGCGGCACGCTGCAATTCTCGGCCATCAGCGAGCATATGCTGCGCCATGTCAGGCATATCGGCACCTGGCACATCGTTCCCAATGGCGTGCCGAGCGAGACCTACACTTTCCGCAGGCAGGTCCCGGACGACGCGCCACTGGTGTTCCTGGGGCGCGTGGAGGAAATCAAGGGACCGCATCTGGCCATCGCGGCGGCGCGGTTGGCCGGGCGGCGGCTGGTCATCGCCGGCAATCTGGCCGGGGAACACCGGGCCTGGTTCGAGACCCATGTCGCTCCGCATCTGCATGATGGCGATATCGACTATGTCGGGCCCGTCGATGACCGGCAGAAGGACGAGTTGCTCGGCGGTGCGGCCGCACTGCTGATGCCGATCCTGTGGGAAGAGCCATTCGGCATCGTGATGGCCGAGGCGATGGCATGCGGCACGCCGGTCATCGGCTTCAGGCGCGGCGCCGTTCCCGAAGTGGTCGAGCATGGCCGCACCGGCTATGTCGTCGATACCGTCGAGGAAATGACGGCGGCCATTGTCAGGCTGGAGGCGATCGACCGGATCGCATGCCGGCAGCGGGTCGAGACGCTCTATAGCGAGGATGCGGTCACCGACCGCTATCTTGAGATCTACGAGGCCATGATCGCAGGGCGGGCTCCGAGGGCTTCTGCATGAAATCGGTGCTGAGCTATCCCGGCACCATGCCGCATGCCCAGCAGATCGCCCTGGCGCTGCATGAACAGGATTGGCTGAAGACCTTCGTGACCTCTTTCCATTATTCCGCGCAAGGCTGGGGCGATCGTCTGCTCCGCGCCCTGCCATCGAGGCAGGCGGCCACGCTGAGGGAGCAATTGCTGCGCCGTTCGATCAGGACGGTTCCACACAGCCTCGTGCAGGCCTACCCGGCCTGGGAGATCCTGCGCAGCATCGCGGCCAAGGGCGGTGCGGGACCGGTGACCGTCGACCGGCTCTGGGACCTGATGAGCCACCGCTTCGACGCCGCCGTCGCCAGCGGCCACGTGCCCGGCGCCGACGCCATCCATGCCTTCGAATATACGGCGCTGGCGAGCTTCCAGCGTGCGACGCAGGAAGGAGCGGCGCGCATCCTACATTTGCCCTCCCTGAGCAGCCGGCAATTCGAGAGCATCCGCCGGCGCGAACTGGCACGCTGGAAGCAGCTCGATGATGCCAATGCCGCCTATTTCTCGGAACGCTTTGCCCGAAGGCAGGCACGGCGCGACGCGGAGATCGGGCTCGCCGATCTCATCGTCACCAATTCCGCCCTCACCGCCCGCTCCCATATCGCCGGCGGCGCGGATCCGGCCAAGATCCTCATCGTTCCCCTCGGCGCTCCCCCGGTACCCGATCGGGCCCGGCCCCCGCGCGGCAACGAGACGGGCGCTTTGAAGGTTGTTTATGCCGGCAACGTCACGCTGGGCAAGGGCGTGCCCTATCTGCTCGAAGCCTGGCGTCGATTGCCGGCCACTGATCATGCCAAGCTGGATATCTATGGCCGGATCGGGCTGCCTGCCGACCTTCTTGCCCCAGCGGATGACACCATCCGCTTTCATGGAGCCAGGCCGCGCGCCGAACTGTTCCAGGCCTTCGAACAGGCCGATGTCCTGGTGTTTCCAAGCCTTGCCGATGGTTTCGGCATGGTCGTCGCCGAGGCGATGGCCCAGAGCCTGCCAGTGATCGTCACGGAGATGACGGGGGCTGCCGATCTCGTCACGCCCGAGAACGGGCTCGTCATTCCCTCCGCCGATGCAGAGGCTTTGACGCAGGCCCTTGCCTGGTGCCTCGACAACCGCCCGCGCCTACAGGCCATGCGCGAGGGCGCCCTCGAGACGGCCCGCCATCATCAATGGCCGGCCTATCGCGCCGCCCTAGCCGGCGGGCTCAGGCAGCGCCTGGATGATTCCGGTCAGGGGTCCCCGATGCCCCAGATGGAGCGGACATGACACGCCCCCACCCGGGATCTCATATCTGTATCCTCACCCCGGGCCAGCTCGGATCCAATCCGCGCGTGGTCAAGGAGGCGCATGCCCTGCACGAGGCGGGCTTTACCGTCACCGTGGTCGCCACCCGCATGCTGGAGGGCGTGGAGCCGCGCGACCAATCCATCCTGAGAGGAGCGCCGTTCCGGATCGAGCGCCTCGACCTGCGCTCGCGGACGGGCTGGCGCCTGCGCCGGCTCGGCCAGGAGCTCGCGGGGGCGGTGCACGCGGCGAGCGGCAGGCGCCTTTTCAACTCCCGGGCATTCAGCGTATTCACGCCTCCTTTGATGGCCGCAGCCAGCCGCATCGCGGCGGATCTCTACATCGCCCATTATCCGCCGGCCCTACCGGCCGCCAGGGCCGCCGCCCAACGCTTCGGGGCAGGCTATGCCTACGACGCCGAGGACTTCCATCTCGGCGAATGGCGCGACGGCCCGGCAGCCGAGGCGAACCGCTCGCATCTGCGCGCCATCGAGGCGGCCGCTCTGCCAGGGTGCCGCTATATCACCGCCGCCTCGCCCGAGATTGCGCAAGCCTATGCCCAGGCCTACGCAATGTCCCTCCCGCACATCGTGCTAAACAGCTTTCCGCTATCCGAGGCTCCGGATCATCCAACCGCCAGGGGCATGGCGGCGCCGGGTCCGTCCCTTTACTGGTTCTCGCAAGTGATCGGCCCGGATCGCGGCCTCGAATGCGCAATCAGGGCGATTGCGAGGGCCGCTTCAAGACCGCACCTCTATCTGCGCGGCCATGTGGACGAACCATATGCAGGCCAGTTGCGGAGCCTCGCGCAACGGGAGGGCGTGCCGGAACGCCTGCATTTCCTGCCCTCCGCGCTGCCCGGCGAGCTCGTCCGGCTGGCAGCCAGCCATGATCTCGGCCTGTGCGCCGAACCGGGGCACACGGCCAACAATGCGTTCGCCCTCTCCAACAAGCTGTTCACCTATCTCATGGCCGGGCTCCCCGCGGTTCTCTCCGATACGCCGGCCCAGAGCGCATTCGCGAGCTCACACCCGCTAGCCACCACACTCTTCACCGCCGGCGATGCCGTGAGCCTGGCGGCAAGCCTCGACAGCCTGCTGCAGGATTCGGCACGCCTGGCGCAGGCGCGTGAGAACGCCTTCAATCTCGCGCAGAAAACCTATAATTGGGACCGGGAAAGCACGATCGTGGTCGGTCTGGCGCGCCAAGCCCTGGACGGTTCGTCGCGGAGACGGGCATGACCGTCTCGCGCACCGTCCTGATCGTCTCCCCCTATTTTCCGCCGTCCAATCTCGCCTGCGTGCATCGGGCTCGGCACCTGGCCAATCACCTGCCGGCGGCGGGCTGGACCCCTGTCGTCCTCTGCGTGGACGACCGCTTCTACGAACAGGAACCCGATCCCCTGCTCGGCAGCCTGGTCTCACCAGAGCTGGAGATCGTCAAGGTTCCCGCCCTGCAGGCCCGCATGACGCGCCGTTTCGGTGTCGGGGATCTCAGCCTGCGGGCCTGGTCGGCCCTTTCCGGCCGCGCGGCCGACCTGCTCTCCACCAGGCGGATCGACGCCGTGCTGATCACGGGATCACCATTCTACCCCATGCTGATGTCGCGCTGGATCGAGCCGAAATTCGGCGTGCCGGTGGTGCTTGATTTCCAGGACCCGTGGGTTTCGGCCTGGGGCGCGGACCAAAATTGGTTGAGCAAGGCCGGACTATCCCACCAGCTCGCGCTTCGCCTCGAAGGACCGGCTCTGCGCAAGGCCCGCTTCGTGACATCGGTCTCCGCACGCCAGAACGAGGAACTGGCGGCGCGCCATTCCTGGCTCGACGCCTCACGCATGGCGGCGCTGCCCATCGGCGGGGATCCCGGCGATCTCGACCTCCTCCGGGCCATGCCGGGCATCCGCCAGAACCGGCTCGATCCGGCGATGATCAATCTGAGCTATGTCGGCACCGCCTTGCCGCGATCGCGGGGACTTTTCCGCGCCCTTCTCAAGGGGCTTGCCGAAGTAAGAGGACGCCAGCCGGCTCTTGCCGCGCGCCTGCGCCTGCATTTCATCGGCACCAGCAACCAGGCCGATGGCAGCGATAGGTTCTCCATCCTTCCACTTGCCGACGCGGAAGGGGTCGCCGATCTCGTCATCGAGACACCACAGCGCCTCGCCTATGCCGAAGCACTCCAACTGATGGCCGGGTCGCACGGCGTCCTTCTGGTCGGCTCGGACGAGGCCCACTACACTGCCTCCAAGATCTATCCCGCCTTGCTGACAAGGCGCCCCTATTTGTCGCTGTTTCATCGCCTGTCCAGCGCCCATGCCCTTCTCGCGGCCGCTGGCGGGGGCATCAATCTCTCCTTCGCCGATGCGGACGGTCTGGCCGGCCTGTCGCCGGAGATCGCCGCCGGATTGGAGCGCCTGGCTCTCGACCCCACCGGCCTCGGTCAGGTCCGGCAGGATTGCCTGGAACCCTTCTCGGCCCGGGCGATCGCCGGCCGCTATGGCGCCATCTTCGACGGGCTGCGCTGACCATGCGCCTGGCTGTTCTCACCTCCCATCCCATCCAGTACCAGGCCCCGATCTTCCGGGAGCTCGCCAGGCGCCTGGATCTGGAGGTGTTCTTCGCCCACCGCCCCACGCCCCGGCAGCAGGCCGATGCCGGCTTCGAGGTTGCATTCGACTGGGATATCGACCTCCTCGCCGGCTATCCCAACCGCTTCCTCGCCAACAAGGCCAGGAATCCAAGCGTGGACCACTTCTTCGGCTGCGATACGCCGGCCATCGCCCAGGCGTTGCAGGAAGGCGGCTTCGATGCCCTCCTCGTCTGCGGCTGGGCGCTGAAATCCTATCTCCAGGGTGTTGCCGCCGCCCGGCGCCTAGCCATGCCCGTCCTGGTCAGGGGGGACAGCCATCTGCTGACACCACGTCGGCGGCTGAAGGCCTGGGCCAAGCAGGCGACCTATCCCCGCCTACTGCGCTTCTTCGATGCGGCGCTCTATGTCGGGCAGAACTCCCTGGCCTATTACCGTCACTATGGCTATCCGTCCGAGCGGCTGCATTTTTCACCCCATTGCGTCGACACGCACTGGTTTGCCGCGCGCGCGACGCCGCAGGCTCGCCAGGCCCTGCGCGCCGACCTCTCCATTGCCGAGGCAAGCCGGGCCATCGCGTTTGCTGGCAAACTGGTCGCGCGCAAGCGGCCCCTCGACCTCATAGAGGCCGCCGCGCAATGCCGCGCCGAAGGATGCGAGATCGAGGTGATGATTGCCGGCGACGGCCCGATGCGCGAGGCGGTGCTGGCACGGGCCGCGCAGACCGGCGTGCCGCTGCATTTCCTCGGCTTTCGCAACCAGAGCGAAATGCCGGCCGTCTATGCGGCCTGCGACGGCCTGGCGCTGCCCTCGTCCGGACAGGAAACCTGGGGCCTCGTGGCCAATGAAGCCCAGGCCTGCGGGCGACCCGTCATCGTATCGGACCAGTGCGGCTGCGCGCCTGATCTCACCGCCGACCGCGACACCGGACGCGTCTTCGAAACCGGCAATATCGAGGCATTTGCCGCTGCCCTTGCCGACCTGCCGGCGGGCGCTGCCGCTCAGAAGGCCCTTGCGTCGCTGGTTCGCCGCTACAGCCTGGATGCCGCCGCCGAGGGTATCGAGGCGGCCCTGTCTTCCTGCCTCGAGAGAGCCTCCTTCCATCGCCGGACATCGGAGGTCCCGACCTGATGCCGATGTCGGCCACTTCCCCGCGCTCGTCAGTGCCGCTGCCCGGAGCCGTGATCGTCGGCGCAGTGCTGCTCGCCATCCTGAACCTGCCGGGCGAGAACGCCCTGCTCACCACCTTCAGCCTGGTCGTCCTCGTGGCCGGCGTCGCCGTGCTGTGGCGGCCGGGGGAGCCGCCGATCGGGCTTTTCATCTTCGCCTATCAATGGCTGCAGGCATCGATATCGGCCTTCCATGCCAATTGGCTCGGCATCGATGTCAGCGCCTATACGATCTATGGCGGGGACAACAAGTCGGCGATCCTGCTGACCCTGGCCGGCTTGCTCTTCCTGGCGCTGGGCATGCGGCTCGGCAGCGGCCCGCCCGACAGGGCTGCGAGCCGGCAAGCGCGGGAAGCCGTGCTGGCCCGGCCCCTCGCCACCTGGTTCTTCCTCTATGTCGCGGCTTCGATCGTCGCGATCGGCGCCCTCCAGGCCGCCGCGCTCAGTCCCGGGCTTGCGCAGCCGCTCCTGGCTTTGGCCGGGTTGAAATGGGCGTTCTTCATGATGTTCGCCTATGCATCCTTCGTGCGAAACCAGCTGGGCAACCCCCTGTTTTCCTGTGCCTTTCTTGCCGAACTGGCCATGAGCACGGGTGGGTATTTCTCCGATTTCAAGACGGTGATGTTCTTCACCCTCTTTGCCACGGCCATGGCCGGTACGCGCCTGCGCGGCCTTCACATTGCGGGCGGCGCGATCCTGATCTGCCTGATCGTCGTCAGCGGGATCCTGTGGACGGCCATCAAGGAAGACTATCGCAATGCCGCCTCCGGCGGCTCGGCCTCGCAGGCCGTCACGCTCGACCTCGGCGACCGGCTGGGCACCATAGCCCAGCTCCTCGGCAGACTCGACGGCGCCTCGATGTCGGAGGCGACCGGGAAGATGCTTCACCGCATCTCCTATGTCGAGTTGTTTGCGGTGGTTCTCGCCCGCGTGCCACAGACCATTCCCCATGAAAAGGGCGGGCTCCTCCTGGATGCGGCAAGCCGCCCCTTCATGCCGCGCATCCTATTTGCCGAGAAGAGCCAGGTCGACGACACCCGCCGTACCAACTATTACACGGGCGGCCTGTCGGGCACCTATCGCGGCACCTCGATCAGCCTGGGCTACATGGCCGAGCTCTATATCGATTTCGGCCCCCTGCTGATGATGGCCGTCATCCTGCTCTTCGGCTGGCTCTATGGTCGTATCTACCGCTGGCTGGTGCATTCTCCGCGAGCCGGACCGCTGCTCGGCTTTACCTCGGCTTGCGCCATCCTGGCCCAGGCCGCTTTGCTGGAAGTCAGCCTGGCGAAACTGGTCGGCGGCGTGATGGTGTCGGTCCTCCTCACCGCCCTGTTCATCCGGCTGGTGGCGCCACGCATGCGTTCCTGGCTGGAGGCCAGGCCGGCAGGACATTGACAAGACGGATCCCGACGCGACGCCATGCTCCCTTGCGTTCTCCTGACGGCCCTGCGCGAAAACCCCGCTCTCTCGAAAGCCCGCAGGCTGGCAGCACGGCATCCGCCCTCGGCTTTCCGGATCGCCACCCGCAACGAGGTCCCCGACATCGTGTTGCACCTCGACAACGGCTATGTCGGCCTCGTCGACCTGCCGCAATTGCGGCGCCGGATCAGGGCCCATCCTGCGGCCAGGCACTTCCTGTTCTCAGAATCGGACTGGCCCTACGCCGTGCTGCCAGGAGCCTATCCATCCCTCACCAGGGTCTTGCCCTGGGCGCGGAGCTGGAGCTATCTGCCCGACCCCGACCACTCCGTCCCGGCAGCTCCCCTGCCACCCAAGGAGCAGGCCCATCTCTTCTCCTTTCTGGGCCGGACCGGCACCCATCCGATCCGAGAGCGCCTCCTGGCCCTCGACAACCCGGATACGCCCTGCCTCGATCTCGCAGCGGCGCCGGGCCGCTTTACGGATTTCGATTACGACAGGACTTATCGCGAACTGCTGCTCGGCTCGCAATTCGCCCTTTGCCCGCGCGGCTTCGGCGCCGCCAGCATCCGGCTTTTCGAGGCGATGGCCCTCGGCCGCGCACCGGTGATCATCGCCGATGACTGGCTGCCGCCTCCCGATATTGCCTGGCGGGACTTCAGCCTGTTCGTCGCCGAGAAGGACGTCATGCGCATACCGCACCTCCTGAACGAGGCTCGCGGGGAGGCCGCCGCCATGGGCAAACGCGCGCGCGAGGTCTTCGCGGCGCATTTCGCACCGGACGTCTTCTTCGACCGCCTGCTGGCCATGCTGGTCACCCTCCCCCACCAAACGGGCAGCGCCGCGATGGCCGGGCGCGCCTGGAGGGCACTGGGCTGGCGCGAGGGCTATTCGCTGGCGCATCGGGTCAAGACCCGGTTCCGCACCGCGGCGGGGACGAGGTCTTGACCCTGCGCTGTCTCCATGTGGTGCCGACCTATCTGCCGGCACTGCGCTATGGCGGGCCTATCCATGCCGTGCACGGTCTGTGCCGCGCCTTGGCAGGCCAGGGCTGCGACGTGCAGGTCTACACCACCAATGTCGACGGCGACGACGTCCTGCCCGTTCCGACCGACAGGCCAGTGCAGCTCGACGGGGTGAATGTCCACTACTTTCCGGCCGGGCTGGGACGGCGCCTCTATCGCTCGCCCGCCATGGGACGCGCGCTGGCGCAGAACATCGCATCCTTCGATGTCGTGCATCTCCATTCGGTGTTCCTGTGGCCGACCACCGCCGCGGCCAGGCTCGCGCGACGCCACGCCATTCCCTATCTGCTCGCCCCGCGGGGAATGCTGGTTGGCCCCCTGATCCGGCGCAAGAGCCGGCTGCTGAAATCGGCCTGGATCCAGGCCTTCGACCGGGCCAACCTCGCCGGGGCTGCGGCCGTTCACGTGACCAGCCGATCCGAACGCCTTGAAATCGAGAAACTGGGGCTGCCGGCCCGGGCTTTCGCCCTGGTACCCAACGGCATCGACATGCCACCTGCCGGTACCGATCTCCTCCTACCAGATCAGGCCCGGCCCTATGCCCTGTTTTTGGGTAGGATCAGCTGGAAGAAGGGCATCGAGCGCCTGATCGACGCCATGCAATTCGTTGGCGATGCCGATCTCGTCATCGCCGGCAATGATGACGAGGGCGAAACTGCCCGGCTGAAGGCACGCGCGGCGGCGTTGGGGCTCGATACCCGCATCCGCTTCGTCGGCCCCGTGCATGGCGAGGAGAAATGGTCCCTGCTGCGCAACTGCGCCGCCTTCGCGCTGGCCTCCCATTCGGAGAATTTCGGCAACGCCGTCCTGGAGGCGATGGCCTGCGCCCGCCCCGTCATCGTCACCCCCGAAGTCGGGCTGGCCGATGCGGTTGCAGACGCCGGCTGCGGCCTTGTGGTCGAAGGCTCTGCTGCGGCGCTCGGCGCCGCGCTTTCCTCGCTTCTGGCAGACCCGGATCTGGCCGCACGACTGGGACAGGCCGGCGAAAAGACGGCACGCGAGCAATTCTCCTGGCCGGGCATTGCAAGGGCCATGCTCGATGTCTACCAGGAGGCCATCCTCGCCCGGGCGGGACAAGCCGCTCTCGCCGGAAGCCCCTTGCATGTCTGAGTTGATCGCACCGCAGACGACCGTCCTCGTCCTGAGCTTCAACGAAGCTCCCAACCTGGCCCGCTGCCTCGACAGGCTCGGCTGGGCGCCGCGCATCCTGCTGGTGGACAGCGGCAGCACGGACGAGACCCTCGAGATCGCGGGCCGATATGCCAATGTCGATGTGGTGCACCGCCCCTTCGACAGTTTCGCCGGTCAGTGCAATTTCGGCCTTGGCCTCATCGACACCCCCTGGGTGCTCTCGCTCGATGCCGACTATGAATTGAGCCAGGATCTCGTTCACGAAATCCAGTCCCTCCGCGAAGGAACCGCGCAGGGCTATTCGGCGGCGTTCGTCTATCGCATCCACGGCAGGCCCCTGCGCGGGACGCTCTATCCGCCCCGCACCGTGCTCTATCGCCGGCAGGCGGCGCACTACCGCGACGAGGGCCATGGCCATCGCGTGAGCGTGGCGGGCGAGGTCGGCACCCTGGCGGCCCCCCTCTATCACGACGACCGCAAGCCCCTTCTCAGATGGGTCGATTCCCAGAAGCGCTATGCGCAGATCGAGGCGGACCACCTGCTTGCCAGCCCGAACGAGGCGCTGAGCCGGGTCGACCGTCTCAGACTGCGGGCATGGCCGGCACCGCTCCTGGTGTTCTTCTACACCTTGTTCCGGAAAGGTGCCTTCCTCGATGGCTGGGCGGGCTGGTACTACACCCTGCAACGCGTGATCGCCGAATGCCTGATTGCCTTGGCCCTGATCGATCGGCGCCTGGCAAAATGACGGGAAGGGTTCCGGCTTGATCATCCTCGGCCTCAATGCCTACCACGCCGATGCCGCGGCCTGCCTTCTCAGGAACGGGCAGATCGTCGCCGCCGCCGAGGAGGAGCGCTTTCGCCGCATCAAGCATTGGGCGGGGTTTCCCAGCCGGGCCATCGCCTATTGCCTGCAGGAGGCCGGTATCGGGCTTGGGGATGTCGACCATGTCGCCGTCAACAGCGACCCGAAGGTGCATCGCCTCGAGCGCCTGGCCCATCTCGTACGTCACAGGCCCGATCTCGCCCTCGTGCTCGATCGCTTCGGCAATCGGCGCAAGCGCCTCTCCGTCGCCGATGAGCTGGCTACCGCCTTTCCCGGCCAGCGTTTCAAGGGTGCGGTGCATCGGGTCGGGCATCACCTCGCCCATCTGGCATCGGCCTTTTTCGCCTCCCCTTTCGAGGAGGCAGCCGTCCTCTCGCTCGACGGCTTCGGCGACTTTTCCTCCACGGCGTGGGGCAGCGGGCATGGCAGTGCGATCGCCATCGAAAAACGGGTGCTGTTTCCCCATTCCATCGGCCTGTTCTACCAGGCGCTCACCCAATATCTCGGCTTTCCGCATTATGGCGACGAATACAAGGTCATGGGCCTGGCGCCCTATGGCAGGCCCACCTTCCTCGACAGGCTGCGGCGCGTCGTCAGGCTTGAAGCGGCGGGAACTTTCGCTCTCGATCTTTGCTATTTCCGGCACCATCGCGAGAAGATCGCCTTCGACTGGCAGGGCGGTGCCCCGGTCTTCGCCCCGCTCTACTCGGCTGCCCTGGAGGGCCTGCTCGGCCCGGCGAGAGCGCCGAACGAGGCACTGACCGAACGCCATCACGACATCGCGTCCTCGGTCCAGGCCCTTTATGAGGAGGTCCTCGACCACATCCTGCAGGCCGTCTGGGACAAATATCGCCTGCCGAACCTCGCTTTGGCCGGCGGCTGCGCCCTCAATTCGGTGGCCAACGGCAAGATCCGGCAAACCACCGCCTTCCGGCATCTCTATGTGCAGCCCGCAGCCGGTGATGCCGGCGGTGCTCTCGGCGCCGCCCTGGCTCTGTGGCACCAAACGGGGGGCAGGCGCACAGCCGCGATGGACCATGCCTATTGGGGGCCGGCCTATGCCCCCGATGACATCAATCAGTTGCTGACGGCTGAAACCGCCAATCTGGCCGCCATGGGCTGTGACATCCGGCATTTTGGCGATGATGGCGAGCTTTGCCGCGAGACGGCCTCAGCCATCGCGGCCGGCCATGTCGTCGGCTGGTTCGACGGGCGCATGGAATGGGGACCGCGCGCGCTCGGCAGCCGCTCCATCCTGTGCGATCCCCGGCGGGCCGACATCAAGCAGCTTCTCAACCACAAGATAAAGCGCCGCGAGTCGTTCCGGCCGTTCGCGCCCTCTATTCTCGCCGAGCATGCCGCCGATTGGTTCGAGGGCATCGACGAGGTGCCGTTCATGACCGAGGTCCTCCCGGTCCGGCCCGACAAGCGTGCCCTCGTGCCCGCCATCACCCATGTGGATGGCACGGGGCGGCCCCAGACGGTGCAGCAAAAGGCCAACCCGACCTATCATGCGCTGATTTCCACCTTCTTCGAGCAGACCGGCGTTCCCATGGTGCTCAACACCTCCTTCAACGAGAACGAGCCCATCGTCTGCACCCCGCGCGAGGCGCTCGACTGCTTCCTGCGCACGCGCATGGACATTCTGGTGCTCGGGCACGTGATGATCCGGCGCCGACAGGACGTAGCGCCTGCCGCCATGCCCGACAGCCGGCACGCCGCCGATAAGCATGTCGCCGGTTCCTGAAGCCAAAGCGCCCTTGCGTACCGTTTCCTGCCAGGCCGTCTATGGCTGGTGCCTCGTCCTCGTCTGCCTGGAATGGCTGTATTATCGGCTGGCCCAGCAGCCTTTGCGGCAGATCGGCGACCTGCCCAATGTGATCTCGGTCCTGGAAGTGATCGAGATCGCGATGATCGTCCGCCTGATCGGTCGCGAGCAGCGCGATACCCCTTTCCGGGCCGGTGAGGCCGCCTTCACTCTCGCAGCGATGGCCACCTGCGTGCTCGTGCTGCGCCAAATACCACTCGCGGCCGCGCTGGCGCTCGCCATCCTTGCGGCGTGGCGGCTGCGAAAGTGCCCTTCCTGCCGCGCCTCCGCCCTTGCGCTGCTGGCCTTCATTGCCCAGTTCGTGCTTCTGGGCTGGCCCTTCCTCATCCTTCACAATGTCGTCGGCCTGCTCGATGCCACGGTCGCCCGAGCCGCGCTCCAGATGGTAGGGCAGAACGTCTCGGGCTATGGCACCTATATCCTCCGCCCCGCCGACAATATCGGCTTCGACGTGATGTGGGGCTGCGCCACCTCGACCACTTTGGTCCAGAACCTCACGGCCTATGCCATCATCGCCGTCGGCTTCGGGGGGCCGCTCCGCCGTTCCGACCGCCCGGCATTTCTGCTCATCATCGGCATCACCTTCGCCTTGAACTGGCTGCGGCTGGTGCTGATCTGCGCCTCGAAGGAGGGCTATCTGGTCTGGCATGAGGGCACGGGTGCGAGCTTCCTGGCGGCGTTCTATGCCGTCCTGATCCTCGCCCTCGCCTACCACCGGGCCAGGCCTGCGCAGATGCGGCCCCCGGCATGACCCGCCTGTTCCATGTCCTGGCTGCCGCGCTCGTGGCGTGTTCCCTCGCCCTCGCCATCCGCCAGGCTCGTCTTCCCCTCCAAACTGCTCCGGAAGCCCAGATCGCATCGGCTTTCGCGAAAGCCGGCTTTGCGCTCTCGGCCCAACGCAAGACCGCGCTCGGGCCCGAACTCTCCTTCACCCGGCCCGGCTGTGGCGTGCCGACACGGGCTGTGCTGACGGAGACCATCCACCGCGATGCCACCCAGTTCCTCGCCGACATGTCGGGCGCCGATGAAGAGCTGATCACCGTCTATGGCGGCGCCGCCGTGCCAAGCCTGCATCTGCGAGATCTCGCCTGGCCGTGGTTGCGGCGCAAGCTCGGCGTCATGCTCGGCCTTTCCAGGGCGAGCGCCTGGGACTCAATCGGCCTCGCCGTCTTCTCGCCCCGACAGTGCCGGAACAACGGCCTCGACTGGTCAGCCCTGCTCACCAATCCCTGAGGAGCACTCAGGTCCAATTGAAATTGTGGGCCGCGTTGCGCGTGTCCTCTTCATAGCGGTCCTCCCACATCCGCGTGAGGAAGATCACCAACGCGAATTCCGACATGAACAGGACGAGCGCCATGAACGCCCAGATGATCGGTGCTGCGAGCAGGCGCATATCACCGATTTGTGGGTAGTGGCTGAGGGCCAGATTGGCCCCCTCCATCACCAGGCCGATCTGCAGGCTGATGCCGATGATGATCACCAACATGGATATCGGTTCACGCAGCACCGTCCTCAAAGAGGTCCGGATCGGTTGACGCTCGTCGAGGGACGCGGCAGGTCCCACCAGTGCGAGGCCAATGGTTGCCATGAAACCGAGCGCATAGGACAGCAAGACGGCCGCGCGCACGAGCTGCTCATGCGGCACGGGCGGATTGGGCAGGGGTGGGTGCTTGAGCAGGCCGATGATCGCCCAGCACAGCAATACGTAAAAACCCATGCGCCTGGCCCGTGCGCCGGTGGCCAGTACGGGACGCCATTCGTCAAGAATGAGGCCCCGATGCAGGCGTAGCGCGATGCGCGCCAGCAGATAGGTCGTCAGGGCATGAAAGGCGATCAGCAGGCCGATCTGGACCAGCCCCGAAGACCATGCCACCAGGAAGGACATGGGTGGCACCAACTCCTGAATCGCAAAAATCAACCAGGCTGCAAGGAAGAGCCCCGGCTGGCGTAAAATGGTCGCGAAGGCCTGCCGCCAGCTTTCGGCAAAAATATTGTAGGGCCGTGACGAAGCAAAGAATCCGGCGATACCGATACCCACCAGGATCACGAAAACGACCAGTGAAACCTCGATAGAGGGAGAAGGCATACGGATTCGCCCTAACGCATGTCGTCGAAATGGAGCGCGGTTGCAAAGCTGAGATTACGCAACGGAATGACAATTCACAATCGGACTTGTGTCGGCTGAACCCCAATCGAATCTTCCTATGGCCGGCATCACGATGCCGTTTTGACGAAGATCACGAGCCACGCATCGATAACAGGCCCCTGAGCCATCTCAGCCCATCCTTCATCTGCCTTCGTCCCAGCATCAGGGCCAGGAACATCACGACCAGATAGGAAATTGTGCTCGTACCAGGCACAGGCCCGGGGATCTGCACCAGGGAGACGTCGTCCAGACGCAAAGGGGAGGTTAAAAGGCCAGGTAGATTTGTGAAGACCAGATTTGTTACGCCAGCCGGCAAATTGACCGTAAGTGTATAAAGATTGTACCCACCCAGACCAAGTATCGTTATATTATAGGTCAAATTGTAAGTCGTTCCACCTATCTGCACGCTGAAATTCAACGTCCCGAGAGACAGAGAAAGCTGCGGCGCAAGATAGAAGCTCAATTGATAGGTACCGGCGGTAGGAATACTAATAGATTGCGAAATCGTGCCGCCACCCGTAGCAATCGTGCCATAAAAACTTCCGCTATGCGCCGGCGGGTTGAGAGCCAGTGTTCCTTCCTGCGTGCGCGTAGATCCCCCGGCGTAAGTCCACCCCGTCGTCGTCTCGAAGCCGCCATTCGTAATGAGCTGGGCGCGGGCTTGTGCAAGCAGAATTGGCGAAACAACGAGGGCGAATGCCAGAAGCAACGGGCCCCATGCCTTGAGCAGAAATTTCATGCCACTCTCCCGGCGCCAGTCCCCACGTCAGGTCAGCTTGGCAAGTTAGACCAAGCCCGGCAAATCAACAATCGCATTGAGATCGCGGCCAGTCCCGAGGGTCGGCCTCAAAAACTCATTGGGCCGGGCTCAGACTGCGCAGCACCCTGTGTTCGTCCGATCTCAGCAGATCCTCGAAATAGGCAATCGTCCTAGCGAGGCCATCACCAAGGCTCACCGACGGGGCCCAGCCCAGAAGCTCGCGCGCCTTGGAAATATCGGGCTGGCGCTGGCGCGGGTCGTCCGTCGGCAAGGCTCGGAATCGGAGCCGGGACGAGGAGCCCGTCAGCTCGATAATGAGTTCGGCGAGGTGCCGGACGGTCATCTCCACCGGATTGCCGATATTGACCGGTCCGTGAATATCGGCCGGCGTCGCCATCATGCGAACAAGCGCTTCGATCAAATCGTTGACATAACAGAAGGAACGCGTCTGCCCGCCATCGCCATAGATCGTGATGTCCTGGTTGCACAGGGCCTGCACGATGAAGTTCGACACCACGCGCCCATCATCGGGCTGCATGCGCGGACCATAGGTATTGAAGATCCGCACGACCTTGGCCGGGACGTGGTACTGGCGGACATAATCGAAGAACAAGGTTTCGGCGCAGCGCTTGCCCTCGTCATAGCAGGAACGCGCCCCGATTGGATTGACGTTCCCCCAATAGTCCTCCACCTGGGGATGGATATGCGGGTCGCCATAGACCTCGGAGGTGGAGGCCTGCAGGACCTTGATTTTCAGGCGCCGCGCCAGATCGAGCACATTGATCGCACCCAGCACGTTCGTCTTGGTCGTCTGGACCGGATCGAACTGATAGTGCCTCGGCGAGGCCGGGCAGGCCAGATTGTAGATCTCGCCGGTTTCGACATGAAGGGGCGTTGTAATGTCGTGTTCAAGCAGCTTGAAAGAAGCGCTGCCGACAAGTTGGTCCACGTTGCGGCGAGATCCGGTAAAGAAATTATCGACGCATAGTACTTCTTTATTTTCTTTCAGCAGGCGCTCGCACAGATGCGAACCGAGAAATCCGGCGCCCCCCGTCACCAAGACGCTGCTCAAAGCCGCATTCCTGTTCGTCTCGCCAGCGCGATGCCGTTATTCAAGACCTTCATGACCAAGAAACCTATCGATTTTTGGGGAGTCGTCAAATCACGCGGGAGACTATGCACCACCGCCCGTCGGCGCTCCTCTTCTCCCTTGCCTCATGAACATTCCCCGCAATGGCTGGAACAGGGCTGCCATGCCGGGCAAAATGACTTAATAAGCCTTCGTCGATCATCCCCGCCCGCCCAGCGGTCAAGGCGGGCGAGCTTGGAGTGCAGCACGGCGATGGATTTTCTTCGCGCACAAATCTCCAGGCTGGTGAAACGGGTGCTGGCCCGGCACGGACTGCTCCTGATCAGGGCCGGCGCCAAATTCGGCCATGATCCCTGGGCCGACATTCGGCATCTTGCCGAGGATTGGCGCTATCCCATTGCCACGGTCTTCGATGTCGGTGCCAATGATGGCGAGACGGCCGCCCTGGCCCTGCGCAAATTCCCCGGCGCGAGAATCGTCGGCTTCGAGCCGCACCCGGGTACATTCGAAATCCTGATGCAGCGGCTCGGCGGGCAGCACCGGTTTACCGGCGTGAATACCGCCCTGGGCACGCAGACCGGCACCGTCGACATGTTCGAATACCCCTCTTCCAAGATCAACAGCCTCAGCGACTGCGCGCAATATGCACTGCGCTACCCTCAGGACGCCACGCGGATCAGCGTGCGGTCGATAACCCTCGACGCCTATTGCCAGCAAAACGGCTTCGAGGCGGTAGACATTCTCAAGCTCGACACCGAGGGTTTCGACCGCATGGTTCTCGAGGGCAGTAGCGCCCTGCTGGAACGGCGGGCCATCAAATTCATCTATGTGGAGTTCAACGATTTGCAGCCCAAGGAGAACGCGGTGGGCGGCGACCTGATCTCCATCGATACGCTGCTGCGGCCCCATGGCTATCGCTTCGTCGCATCCTACAACGATTATATCGTCGCCGAAGGCGAGATGTTCTGTGTCTCCAACGCGCTTTTCGCTCTTCCTCCGGCCGCAGCTACGCTTCCGTCAAAACCGGACGGATTCTAACCCTTCCCCAAGGGAAACATCTCGAAGGATGGTGTTTTGAGGATGGCTAAAGGGTGATGGGCATGAGAGCTTCAGGAACACACTCGGCCCGTATCACCGATACGGGCCGAGAAATGTCTTCCGCTGAAATCAACCAGAAGAGTGAAATAATACCTTATTCAACCTTTATAATAACGATAGGTGATTAAAATCTGTACCGAAAGAAAAGTTAATACAGAAACGATATAGATATATTTTGCAGCAGGGAGAATGGCGTTGATGATCTGATCGCTCATATTACCTCACAGATAGATTTTCGCTCCAACGAAAACACAACTTCCTGTAAATCTAAAGAGCGAGGTTGAAAGTAATCCTGCAATTTAGACAGTGTCAATCTGCATCGGTAGATTGAAGAAAAGCGCAATCCTGACCTTATCTTCGAACATCATCGACCGAACGCCACATTCCTAATCGCCGTTGTTTTGAGAATAGCCGGCAACTGCCTCACAAGTTTGTCGGGAAGCAGGCTGTTTTGTAAGAAATTGTCACAGGCCTTCGTTGAAACCAGGGCGAGTAAAGGTCCCAGGCTTTTGCCGGTTTCAGGGAACAAGCACCGTCTGAAACGAATTCTGGTCCGGGCGATGCCGGACGGTGAAAGCGACGGGGCTGCCGCGAACATGCGCTGAAGCGCCAGTGATACCACCAACGGATCCTGCCACGCCGAGCGTCCCTGCAGGTAGCCTCAACCGTATCCAAATGTCACGGGACGCGCCGGTACAAGCTTTTCGACAAATCTCCGCCCTGGCGGCGAAGTCCCACGACAAAGGCTGCTTACGGTCGCGCCCTGCAACTGGAGGCAAAGCCATGACATTCTTTGCTGATTTTTCGACGCGATCGAAAATCGTCGACGACGAAGTGCCTTTCGTCGGCGACCCGGCCTATGAGACGCTGGATGGCCCCGCGGCCATCGCCTATCGCCGCGCCGGCGGCGTGTTTTTCGATATCCTCGTCATCGCTTCGATTCCGGCGATCATCGCCTTGAACCTGCTGGTCTCGCCAGCCCCTCATGCCAAAGACACGACAGGTTTCACCTCGGTCGCCACAGCCGCCGTTTCGTCGCCGCCGCACCGAATAAGTCTGCCATCGACTGAAGCGGCCAAGGCTCCATGCGCCCTTGCGATTTGAAGGAACTTCGTCAAATCGCAAGGGCGCCTTGATGGCCGCAAGACCGGCCTATCCTATTGGACGAAAGGGCTGGCAACGCCATTCATGCGTTGAGCCCCCGCAAGGGTGCCATGAGAGGCGGCAGCAGCGTTGGCTACGGCCTTGCCGTCACGCCGGGGCCCGGGCAGTACGGCTGGTGACGAGCGGCAGGCCGATCACCGCCCGCAACCCCTTGGCCTGGTTGAAGAGCCGGATGTCGCCACCATGATGGCGGGCAATGGCCCGGGCGATCGAGAGACCAAGACCGACCCCGCCTGTCTCACGGTTGCGCGAATGCTCGAGGCGGAAGAAGGGAGCGAACACCTGGTCGCCGAGATTCTCCGGAATGCCCGGTCCATCGTCCTCGATGACGATGTCGATGCTCTCGGCCGTGCGCGAGAGCGTGACCCGGGCACGCTCGCCATAGCGCACGGCGTTCTCGACCAGATTACGGACGGCCCGGCGCAGTGCATCGGGACGGCAACGATAGCTGATCTTCGGACCGTCGAGGAAGGCAACGTTCTGGCCGATATCGACCAGATCATCGCACAGGCTCTCCACCAGCGCTGAAAGATCGACCGTACGGGTGGTCTCGGCCGTTGCCTGCTCGCGCGCAAAAGCCAGCGCCGATTCCGTCATGGTCTGGATCTCGGCAATGGTCTTGAGCATCTTGTCCTGGATCTCCGGGTCCGAAACGAACTCGGCCCGAAGGCGCAAGGAGGTCAGCGGCGTGCGCAGATCGTGCCCGATGGCCGCGAGCATGCGGGTGCGGTCTTCGACGAAGCGCTGCAGCCGGGCCTGCATGCGGTTGAAGGCTTCGGCGGTCTGGCGGATGTCGTCGGGCCCGGACTCCGGCAAAGGCGGCACGGCCTCGCCTCGCCCGAGCAGCTCCGCCGCACTGGCCAGGCGCCGCATCGGCTGGGCGATGCCCCGCGCCACCAATATGGCGATGACCGACAGGACCAAGGCGGTGATGCCGAGGGAGACAGCCGATTGCGAGGTCCAGAAGGCGTTGTGATAATTCTTGGCATAGGCGGCATTGAGCCACATACCACGGTCAAGTTGGACGGCCAGCCCCATGCCGATCGCGGTGTCGAGATATTGAAACTTCGCCGGCCGGGCGAGCAGCCAGGACTGGGGTGCGATCTCCATCCAGCGGGCCGGTTCGCTGGCAAAAGCGGCACCGGTTGGTATTTCCGGGACGGCCGCGATCGCCGGGCCACGGTTCGGCTTGGGATGGACAGGCATTTTGGCGGGCGGGAGGGGCTCATGAAGGCGCTTCCAGGCGTCCTTGGCCCAGGCCGTCGCGTCGACTGGCTCCTGGGTGGACAACCAGAAGCGCGAATAGATGGTGCCGCTGACGGCGAGGATGTCGCCATGGACCGCATCCGGCGTCGCATTCAACGACAAGGCGAGTGAAGCGGCGCGGCTGAAGAACTCCCCCTTGGCCGCCGCGCGCATGGCCTGGCCGCGCTCGTCCCAGGAGACGAGAAAGCCGATACCCTGCGACACCGCCAGGGCCAGCAACATGAATGTGATGATCTGGGCAGCCAGGCTGCGCCGCCACAACGCCATCATGCTTGTTCAACCTCCGCGGTAAAGCTGTAGCCGCCGCCCCAATGGGTCTTGATGAGCATGGGATTCTTCGGATCGAACTCGATCTTCTTGCGCAACCGGCTGACCTGGTTGTCGATGCTGCGGTCGAAAGTGTCGGCGGCCCGGCCAACCGTGAGATCGAGCAATTGATCGCGGCTCAGCACCAAACCGGCATGGTCGAGGAAGGCCGTCAGCAGCCGGAACTCGGCCGTGCTGAGGGGAATGGCGACACCATCCGAACCGGCAAGCTCGCGGCGGCCGACATTGAGCTGCCAGCGATCGAAGCGCAGGGTCTTGGCCTTCAAGGTACCGCGCTGCGGCGGCAGGCTATTGACCCGGCGCAGCACCGCCTTGATCCGCGCCAACAATTCGCGTGGATTGAACGGCTTGGTGAGATAGTCGTCCGCCCCCATTTCGAGACCGATGATCCTGTCGGTGTCATCGACCATGGCGGTGAGGAAAATGATCGGCACCAGCGTGGTACTGCGCAGGTGGCGGCAGACGCTCAACCCGTCCTCGCCGGGCATCATCACGTCGAGGATGATGAGGTCGGGCGCATTGCGCTCCAGCAGGCGCCGCAGGGCGGCCGCGTTCTCGGCCACACTGACGCGATAGCCATGCTGGGTGAGATATTTGCCGACGAGGTCACGAATGTCGCGGTGGTCGTCGACCACCGCGATATGGGGCACCGATTCCATGCATGACACTCCGACCTAGGGCGGGCTCAAGGAGGCAGGCTCCTCGCGCCGCGCCCATCGCCACCTGTTCCAGGCTCTATTGTAATGGCGTCGTCGCGGACTGGGTAGACCGGCCACGCCTGGAGATCGCCTTGAACTGTATCGAATTGTATCCGGTCTATATCGCGCCATAGCTTGTGACACTTTTCCTGCGCCTGGCAAATTCTGCTGATCCCTGTCACTCCGGCTACGAAACCTCGATCGCGGTCGTGACGGGTTTCCGACGGCCTCCCCCTTCGAGCATCCGGCACAACACGTAGAAAACCGGTGTGCAGACAAGGCCGAAGGCGGTCACGCCGATCATGCCGAAGAAGACGGCCGTACCCAGCGATTGCCGCATCTCGGCGCCGGCGCCGGTGGCCAGGAACAGCGGCAGGACGCCGAGAATGAAGGCGAGCGAGGTCATCAGGATCGGTCGCAGGCGGATGCGGGCGCCCTGCACGACCGCCTCGACGCGGCCGAGTCCCTCCGCTTCGGCCTGGCGGGCGAATTCGACGATGAGGATGGCATTCTTGGCCGCCAGGCCGATCAGGATGACGAAGCCGATCTGGGCCAGGATGTTGACGTCCATGGCGAAGATCAGCAGGCCGCTCACGGCCGAGAGTAGGCATACGGGCACGATCAGCAGGACGGCAAGCGGCAGCGTCCAGCTCTCATATTGGGCTGCCAGCAGGAGAAAGACGAAGACGACGGACGCGCCGAAGATCAGAAGGCCGGTATTGCCGGCTAGCCGTTCCTGGAGGGCGACCTCCGTCCATTCGAAGCCGAAGCCCTCGGGCAAGTTATCGCGCGCGATCTGCTCCATTCTGTCGAGGGCGGCGCCGGTCGAGGTTCCCACGGCCGCGGCCCCCTGGATCTCGGCCGCCGGATATTGGTTGAAGCGCGGAATGCGATAGGGACCGGACTTCTCCTGGAAGGTTGCAACCGCGCTCAGCGGGACCATCGCTCCCCCGTCGCCGCGCATCTTGAAATTGCCGATCGAGGCAAGATCCGTGCGGTAGCGCCCATCGGCCTGGGCTCGCACCTGGAAGGTTCGTCCGAGCATGTTGAAGTCGTTGACATAGGCCGAGCCCAGATAGACTTCGAGGGCTTCGAAGATGCTTCCGGCGGATACCCCCAGCATCTGCGCTTTGAGGCGGTCGACATCGGCATAGACCCGCGGGGTAGCGGTGTTGAACGGCGAGAAGGCATTGGCAATTCCGGGCGCCTGCGCCGCGGCGGCCAGCACCTGCTGCGCTGCTGCTTCCAGCGCCTGGGGCGACTGGCCGTTGCGGTCCTGCACCATCAGCTTGAAGCCGCCGGCATTGCCCATTCCGCGCACGGAAGGCGGCTTGATCGGGATGATGCGCGCTTCGTAGAGATCGGCGAAACGCGATTGCAGCGAGGCGATGATCCGATCGGTGGTCAGCCCCTGGCGCTCGCGTTCCGCATAGGGCTTGAGGATGGTGAAGGCGATGCCGCTGCTGGACGCGTTGGTGAAGGTGGCGCCATCCAGCCCGGCGATGGCCACGACATTCGCCACCCCCTCCGTGGCGAGGAGCCGGCGCGAGACCTCCTTCATCACCGCATCGGTCCGGCTCAGGGCCGCGCCCGGCGGCAATTGCACGGCATTGATGATGTAGCCCTGGTCCATCACCGGAACGAAGCCGGTTGGTGCGCGGGCAAATTGCCAGCCCGAGAAGCCGACGAGGCCGGCATAGGCGACAAGGACGAGAACGCTGACACGCAGGAGCCGCCTTGTCATGCTGCCATAGGCGATGGAGAGACGGTCGAAACCGCGGTTGAAGAGGCCGAAGAAGCCGTGGAGCAGGCGCATCGGCAGGAAGCGGCGGTGCGACGGTCCCTCGGCTGCATGCGGCTTCAGCAGCAGCGCGCACAGGGCCGGGCTCAGCGTCAGCGAAACGAAGGCGGAAATGGCGGTGGCCGCGGCGACGACGACGGCGAACTGCCGGAAGAATTGCCCCGAGATCCCCGACATCATGGCGGCGGGCACGAAGACGGCGCACAAGACCAGGGTGATGGCGATCAACGCGCCGCCGATCTCGTCCATGGAGCGGTGGGCGGCCTCTCGCGCCGAATGGCCGGCAGCGAGATGGCGCTCGACATTCTCGACGACGACGATGGCATCGTCGACCACGATGCCGATCGCGAGCACCAGGCCCAGCAGGGAGATATTGTTGAGGGAATAGCCCAGTGCCGCCATCACGGCGAAGGTGCCGACCAGGGATATCGGGATCGCCAGGATGGGAATGATGGCGGCGCGCCAGGTCTGCAGGAACAGGAGCACCACCAGGACGACCAAGCCGACGGCCTCGAAGATCGTCTTGTAGACTTCGCGAACCGACTCCCCGACGAATTCGGTGGGATTGAAGGGAATGGCGTAGCTCAGGCCGCCGGGCATCTCCGCGCCGAGACGCTTCATCGTCGCCGTCACGCGCTCGGCCGTCTCGATGGCGTTGGATCCGGGCTGCTGGAATATCTGGATCGGCTGGGCCGGTTGCCCGTTGAGATAGGCCGTGCCGCGGAAACTCTGCGCCGTCAGCTCGACGCGGGCGATGTCCCGGATACGGATGACGCGTCCCTCGGCATCGGTGCGCACGACGACGTTTTCGAACTGCTCCTTGTCGGTCAACCGCCCGAGCGTTTCCACGTTCAGTTCGAAGGCCCCCTGGCGCGGAACCGGCGACAGGTTCATCACCCCTGCCGAGACCTGGACATTCTGAGCCCGAAGGGCCGCCACCACCTCGCCCGCCGAAAGATTATGGGCCGAGACCTTGTCCGGATCGAGCCACACGACCATGGCGTAATCGCGGGAGGCGACGAGACGGACGTCGCCGACGCCGTTCAGGCGCAGCAAGGCATCGCGGATACGCAGCGTGGCATAGTTGGCCATGTAGAGGGGATCGCGCGAGCCGTCCGGGGAGAAGAGCTGCACGACCATCAAAAGGTCAGGCGAGGTCTTGCGCACGGTCACGCCGAGGCGGCGGACCTCCTCGGGCAGACGAGGTTCGGCCACGGCCACGCGGTTCTGCACCAGCACCTGGGCTTCGTTGAGGTCGGTACCGAGCTGGAAGGTCACGGTGAGGGTGAGCTGGCCGTCACCGGTGGCCTGCGAGGACATGTAGAGCATGTTCTCGACACCGTTGATCTCCTGTTCGAGTGGCACTGCCACCGTATCGCCCACCGTTTCGGCCGAAGCACCGGGATATTGGGCCTGTACTACGACCGTCGGCGGCGCAATCTCAGGGTATTGCGCCAAGGGCAGGGTGAAATAGGCGGCCACGCCGATGATCACGACGAGGACGGACATGACCGTCGCCAGGATCGGGCGATCGATCGAGAGATGGGCGATGCGCATCCGTCTACTCCGAGAGGCCGGCCGTCTGCGTGGCGATGTTGCCCGGCTGGGGCGCGACCTTCTGGCCGGGCCGGGCGCGCAGCAAGCCGTTGACGACGATACGATCGTCCGGGCCGAGCCCGCCGGTCACCACCCGCAACCCATCCGGCCGGCTGGGACCCAGCCCGACGGTGGTGGCCTGCAGCGTGCTGTCGGCTCCGAGTTTCAGCACGATGCGGCTTGCCTGGTCGGCGAGGATGGCGGTTTCCGGGATCAGCAACGCCGCATAGTCTCCGGAGGCGGCCATGCGAATCCGACCGAACTGGCCCGGTGTGATGGAAAGGTTCGGATTGGGGAGCGTGGCGCGGGCGCGGATGGTACCGGCGCCCGGCTCCAGCCGATTGTCGACGAAACTGATGACCCCGTCATTGGACCAGGCCGCCTCGCCATCCGGCCGGGCCTGGACCGCAACGCCCTTGTCGCGCATGGACGGCATGGCACCTGCCTTCATGGCGCGCTCATGGCGCAGGAAATCCTGTTCGCTCATGTCGAAGACGAAGTCGATCGGATCGAGCGCGACGATGGTGGTGAGCACTGTGCCGCTGTCGGAGACGAGGCTGCCGACATCCAGCCGCCGATTGGAGACCCGCCCGGCAATCGGGGCCCGGATGGTTGCGAATTCGAGATCCAGTTCCGCGCGGCGCAGGGTGGCCCGTGCCGTCTCGATCGCCGCATCGGCCGCCGCCTTTTGTTGCAGGCGCTGGTCGAGCGTTGAGCGCGAGACGGCAGCCGTGCCGGCCAGTTGACGGGCGCGGTCCAGTTCCTGGCCCGCCAGCTCCGCCTGCGCCCTGGCGCTCTTGAGCTGTGCGTTGGCCATGTCGAGCGAGGCCTGATAGGTGCGCTGGTCGATGACGAAGAGCACGCGGCCTTTTTCGACCAATTGTCCGTCTTCGAAATTGATGGCATCCAGATAGCCAGGCACCCGTGCTCTGATCTCGACCATCGCACTGGCCTGGAAGCGGCCGGCGAATTCCTGCGTGTCGGCAACACGCATTTGCAGGGGCTGGGAGACGACGACCGTGGGTGCGGGACGGACAGGTGTCTGCGTTACGGCCGCCCGTGCCTGATAGAAGCTCCATCCGGCAGCGCTCATGCCCACCAGGATTGTCAGGCCAGCCAGCCCTGTGATTGCCTTTGCATTCTTCAATTCCGTGCTCCGCGCCTTGCATCTGCCGGCGTTCCGTCCGCGGAACGCCCTTGTCGTGGGCCAGATTGATCGAAGCCTGTCCTGAAAGTATGCCGGTCGAGGGCAGAGATTGTCGAAGGATGTGACGATTTTGTTGCACCGCACAATTTGCGACAAAGTCGATATCTTTTGTCCCAGGATTATACGGCGCCGCCCTTCGAGCCTGAGCCGCGGATATTCGAAGTAATTTCCCACTTAAAAATTTTGTAATTATGAATTTTTCTTGAAATTATTGCAGATAACACCAACTCATATAAGAATAATCTCCAAATATTATTTTGTATAATTGAAATTATTCATTTACTATGGGAATTTTATATATTTAATTTAAATCATTAAACTTCCATACCGTACCGATAAACCATCATCGCCGACACGATGGAGGAGCGTGAACGTGTGCATCTCCGGGATAAATTGTAAAAGGTCATGGATAGCCATAGCTGATGGAATTTTCGCCACTGCGGCACCTTGTAAAAATCCAGGCACCATCTAAGCTAACCTATCGCTAGACTAGATATAAATTTGCCGAATGCGTTCAGCCGCAGTGTTTCCGAGGTTTGAGAAATTCGGATTGAGGGGATGACATCAGCACCTGGAAGATGGCGCCGACACCTTTTCGCCGGTATGACCTGACCGGATGGGAATTCATTGTGCAAGCCCTATGACCCACCCGCCTCAAGTGTCCGATCTCCGAGCGAGGATGCAGTGTAGAGCGAAAGGGTAGCACGTTGTTCTGCAGGTCATGTGCTGATTGCGCTGCCTATTCGGATTGCATGTGAGTCTTGTTTGTTTTCGGGATTGCACAACGTCATGATCACCAGGCGAATTCTTTTTCTAGCAGCACCTGCTCTTGCCGTATCGCCCGTTGTGGCAGCAACCCAGCCCGACGAGTCTCTCGCAACAACGCCGTTGGTCGGGGATGTCGAAGAGATTCTCGCGCGCAAATCGCTGGTCGTCGCCATGCCCGGCTTTGCATCGCCGCCCTTCTTTGGGGGGAGCAGCGACACGCCGCAGGGTATGGATGCCGATACCAGCCAGCAGCTTGCCGACGCCCTTGGGGTGAAGCTGGTGCTCGACCGCAGCTCTCCCACTTTCGATGGCGCAGTCGCGCTGATCGAGCAGGGCCGAGCCGACATCGTCGTCGCCAAGCTGAGCCGTACCCTCGGTCGGGCACGAAACATCAGTTATTCGCGTCCCTATGCCCAGTTGAGCCATGCCCTGATCATCAATCGGGTTCGTTTCGCGATCCTCGCCAATGGAAGGCAACCGGAAGACGTCGTGCGCTCTTTCGATGGCGAATTGGGCGTGATCGCCGGATCCTCGTTCGAATATTACGCGCGAAACAATTTCACCAAGGCGAAGGTGCGGACTTTCCTGGCCTGGCAGGAGTTGGTCGCAGCGGTGCGGGAGGGCCACGTAGACGCGGCCTATCGTGACGATCTGGAAATCAAGCGCCTGCTGCACGAGGACCCGTCGCTCACCATCGTGGCGCGATCCGTTACCCTAACCGATCTGACCGACACCATTGCGATCGGCGTGCGCCGCGGCGCTCCCCACCTCCTGGAATTCGTCAATCTGTTCCTCGAGCTGTCGGGGCGCGACAAGCCCATGACGGCCGACGAACTGGTGAACCGCTATCTGCGCAAGGCCTGACCCCATGAGCTCCATGTCCATTCCGAGCGAGCACAAATCGTCGACCTGGAATGCAGGCTTGCGGCGTATCTCCCAATCGCCCTGGACGGTGATCGCATCGGTGGTTCTCGGGGCCCTCTGCGGCGCCTACCTGCCGGATTTCGCAAAGTCCCTCGCCCCGATCAGCGACGCTTATCTCAATCTGCTCAAGATGGTGGTCCTGCCGCTGATCGTCTCGGCGACGGTCTTCGCGATCAAATCGATGACCCGGGATCCACAAACGGCGGCTTACCTTTCCAGGGTCGTCATGGCGATCGCATTGGTATCCGTGGCAGCCGTCGCCATCACGGGAGCCGTGACATTGGTGCTGCAGCCGGGGGTGATCACCGACGTGCAGGATCGCATCGAGCTCGGCACCGTGCTCAACAACCGGGGAGCCATCGGCACGGACCTGCAGATGACGCTGGCACCGCCCGGCCAGGCCCCCACGAACGAGAGCGTTTTCTCAGGCCTGCTGGAGCTGATCCCCAGCAACATCTTCAACTCGCTGTCGGTCGGCAACACCATGCAGGTGCTGGTCTTCTGCATATTGTTCGGCATCGGCATCGGCCGGGTGCCGGCCGCCACCTCCCTCAGCTTCGCCAATGCCCTCGAGACGGTCTACCGTGCCTGCCTGATCATGACGGGATGGTTCAACGTCCTGCTGCCTCTCGCCTCCTTCGCGATCATCGCCAGCCAGACAGCGTTGACCGGCGTCGAGCCGCTGATGCTGATGGTCGGCTTCATCGCCACCTTTGCCATCGCAACCGGCATCATCATGGTGCTGTCGCTGCTCGTGGTGTGGTTTCGCAGCGGCGAGAGCCTGTGGGCGACCTTCAAGGCCCATCAGCCCTTGTTCATGATCGCCATCGCGACCCGCTCCAGCACGGCGAGCATCCCCTGGATCATCAGCCTCGTCGGTGAGCGCCTGCGCTTCAACCGCATCGTCGTGGAAATGCTGGTGCCGCTTCACGTCACCATGCTGCGCGCCGGGCCGATCATGCTGTTCGTGTGCGGCTCGCTGTTCATTGCGCAGCTCTATGGCCGTTCGCTGAGCATGAACGACTATGTCTACATCGCCGGCGCCTCGATCCTGGTGGGCATGACCACGGCCGGGATGAGCGGCGCGGTCACGCTCTCGCAGATGGTGATCCTGTGCGCGCACCTGAACCTGCCCTTCGAAGCGCCTTTCGTGCTGTTTCTCACCATCGACGCGCTGACCGACACCATGCGAACGCTGACCGTCGTATCGACCATCGCCGCGGCGACGGCCGCGATCGCGCCCAAGGATTCGGCCCAGCATCCGGTCGACGAGAGCGAGGGGTTCGCGCTCAACGTCCCCAAGGCGGAAGCAGCGGCATGACCGGCCGGCTCCTGCGACCGCGTCTCGGCGTCGTCGGCGGCCTCGGCCCGCTTGCCACTGCGGATTTCTATCGCAAGACCATCGACGCGGTGCCGGCCGAGACCGATGCCGACCATATCTCCATGGCAATCCTGAGCGTGCCGCAGATACCGGACCGTTCGGGGGCAATCCGCGAGGGCAACGACAAGCCTCTTCCCTGGCTGATCGAGGCGATCGACATGCTCAACAGCCTCGATGTCGAAATCATCGCGATCGCCTGCAATACGGCCCATCACTGGTACGATGCCCTCGCCGCGGCTTCCAGGGCCGAGATCGTCCACATCGCGGACGCGGCCATCGATGAATTGCACCGCCGGTCCAAGGCAAGCAGGGTGGCCGTGATGGCGACCCGCGGCACCTTGCGTTCCGGCTTCTACCAGAAACGCCTGCAGGAAGCCGGTTTCGATTGCTGCAACCCCACCGAGCCTGCCTTTCAGCACGCCGTCGACGATGCGATCCTGCAGGTCAAGCTCGGTGACCTGAAGCGGGCGAAACGCGCCTGTGCGGCGGCTTTCGAGTACTGCAGGAAGGACGGATTGGAAGCGGTCATCCTCGCCTGCACGGAGCTTCCCATCGCGGCAGAGGATGTGGCGCCAGAGGGCACGCTGGTGGTCGACGCCTCCCGCGCCCTCGCCCTGACCTGCGTTCGACGACTTCGCAATCCAGATCGCATGCGCAATACCGCCTGAGGTGTTCGGATGTCCAAGGTTTCCGAAGGAGACCCGAGGTCACGAGGCCATCTTGCCGGAGGGCGAAGGTCTTTCCGCATGCACTGCCGCAGGGCTGGTTCACTTCAGGGCCGGCGACAGGTGTCCCCTAGAGCGCTTTGCGGTTTGGTGGAATCACCAAGAATCGCAAAGACGCGTCGAACCAAAGAGTTAGAGCAATGCAGCGTTTCCGTCTAAACGCGCTTTGCTCTGGCGGTCATGGTCCGCAACTGGGCAAGCCCTGTCAGCGCCGACCGTGCCCCGCGGGATGGTCGAGCGTGATCTCCAGGCTGGCGACATCGTCCGCGCAGACCCAGCGGCGGCGTATCACGGCAAAATCAAAACCGGAGACACTCACCCAATCGCCGACCGCGCATTCCAGCGGCAGGGTCAGGGCGGCAAGAGCCTCCCCCAACCCCGCCCCGTCGGCAAAGGCCTTCGCGCTGGCCGTGAGAACAATCCTGCCGCTCCGAGGCGGGCTGGCTGGAGAATTGTTCAAGTCGAGGACCCATCCGTCTCAATCGAGGAAATACAGGTTATGTCCACGCGCTACGCCAAGATCGTCATGTGCCTCTGCCTCGCGGCTTTTGCCCTTCTCGTCACCTTCGGCAATCTCACCGACTACGGCTCCAACTACGAATTCGTAAAGCACGTCCTGTCCATGGACAGTACGTTTCCGGGCAATAGCCTGATGTACCGGTCGATCAGCAATCCCGTTCTGTGGAATGCCGCCTATATTCTGATCATAGTCGGCGAAGCCGTGACCTGCATCTTGTACCTGGCGGCCACTGCTTCGCTCTGGCGTGCCCGCCACGCGCCGGCAAGACGCTTTCATGCCGCCAAGAACTACGCCGTCATGGCGTCGACGATCGGTTTTCTCGTCTGGTTCTTCGGCTTCATGGTGATCGGCGGCGAGTGGTTTGCCATGTGGCAGTCATCGACCTGGAATGGCCAGAATCCCGCCTTCCGCTTCTATGTCACCATTCTCCTGGTGCTGATCTTCATCATGCAAGCCGACGAGGATGTCGAACGCCCGACGGCGTGAGGATCCGGCACTCCTTTTCGCAAAGCTGATCCGGCTCGACAAACGGGTAAAAGCCATTACAGTTGTATCGTACAACTAAATAAGGCCCACCATCATGTCCGAGCCCTCGTCCATCATCGAGCCCGTGCGAGAGGCCTCTCGCCAGCTCGTCCGCGAACTCGGCTTCATGAACGAGTCTCTGGCCGGAACGGAGCTCTCGCCCTCCGCCGTCCACGCCCTGCTGGAAATCGAGGCGCATGAGGGCATCACCGCGCGGATTCTCAGCGAAATCCTGCGTCTGGAGAAGTCCAGCGTCAGTCGCATGCTGCGCAAGCTCATCCTTTCCGGCGACGTCCTCGAGGAGCCGGGGGACCAGGACGGGCGGGAAAGGAAACTCTCCCTGAGCGCCGCGGGCCGAAGGCGCGTTGCGGCCATTCACGCCTTCGCCCGGGAGCAGGTCGAACGTGCCTTGCATCGTCTGTCGCCCGAACAATGTACCACTGTCCTGGACGGCCTTCGCCTCTACGCCGGGTCCCTCGCCGCAAAATCGGCCGGGTACGCCCCCGTGCCGCCGGTTCGCATCGTCACGGGCTATCGGCCTGGGCTGATAGCCCGCATCACCGAAATGCACGCGCTTTACTACGCGCGCGCATCGGGCTTCGGCCAAGCCTTCGAATCCGTCGTCGCCGGCGGCCTCGCCGATTTCTGTGACCGCCTCGCCAGACCCGGCAACGATGTCTGGTCCGCCATCCGTGACGACGGGGTCATAGGCTCCATCGCCATTGATGGCGAGGATCTGGGATCCGGCATCGCGCATCTGCGCTGGTTCATCGTGGAAGGGGCGGTGCGTGGCGGGGGGACCGGCCGCCGCCTGCTCTCGGCTGCGCTCGACTTCGCGGACGAGAACCGGTTCGAGGAGACCCATCTATGGACCTTTGCCGGTCTTGCGGCAGCGCGGCATCTCTATGAGGCGCATGGTTTCGTCTGTGTCGAAGAGCGCTCCGGCAGGCAATGGGGCAGCGAGGTGCTGGAGCAGCGTTTCGTGAGGCGCCGCCCATGACGTCGACTGAGACGACGCCCGCTGCGCTGACCGACCTCGCCGGCCCGCCTCCGATTCACGCAGCGGCCGAACGGCTTGCCGGGCGCATCTGCCTCGTCGTCGGTGCGACCAGCGGCATTGGCCGCGCGACTGCGCTGCGCATGGCACGGGAAGGCGCCTCCACCGTGGTGGTCGCCGGCCGGCGGCAGGAGCTCGGCATCAGGCTCGAGGAAGAACTGCAGTGCTCGGGCGTCGAGAGTCTGTTCATCCCTGCCGACGTCACGCAAGAAGCCGATCTCGCCAGGCTGATGGAACAGATGATGCGACGGTTCGGCCGCGTCGATACCGTGTTCAACAATGCCGGCTTCCAGGAGAGACGCGCACCGCTCGCAGAGCAGACCGATAGCGTCTACGCCCAGGTATTCGATACCAATGTGCGGGCTATCTTCCACGCCATGCGACATGAGATTGCATCGCTCCTTGCCTCGGGCGGCGGCGCGATCGTCAACAACACCAGCGTCAGCGGGATCCGAAACCCAAATCCCGGTCTGTCGCTCTATGGGGCCTCCAAGGCAGCCGCCATTGCGCTGACGCGCGCCGCGGCGATGGAATATGCTCCGAAGGGAATCAGGATCAATGCTATTGCGCCAGGCCGGGTGGTCACGGACATGATGCTGTCCTCCGGCATCGCCGACATGCGGAGTGTCGCCGCCGGACTGCCGCTTCGGCGCATGGGCCATCCGGAGGAAATCGCCGCTGCCGTCGTCTGGCTGCTCTCGGACGAGGCGGGCTATATCGTCGGCCATGTGCTCAGTGCGGATGGTGGCTTCCTGGCCGGCTGAGAAGGGCCATAGGACGTACCGCGACTTTTGATGAGGTTATAGAGTGCTGATCGCCCATTTGTCGGATCTCCACCTGCGGGAAAAAGGTCACCTCTATCAGGGACTGGTGGACTCCAATTCGATGTTCGATCTGGCGATCGAAACGCTCAGCGCACTCAGGCCGGAGCCGGACATCGTGATTATCGGCGGCGATCTGGTCGATGAAGCCACCGAAGCGGAATATGAGACCGTCCGGCATGCCCTGGCCAGACTGCGCCAGCCCGTCTATGCGATCCCGGGAAACCATGACGAGCGCGAAGCGTTCAGGGCCTGTTTTCGTAAAGCAGGGCATATGACGGCAGCGGGCCCGCTCCATTTTGATACGGGCGCGCGATGGCCGGTGCGTGTGATCGGCTTCGACATCACCGTTCCCGGCCAGCATCACGGCGACGTCGATGACGCAGCGCTCTTCTGGCTCGAGCAGGCGCTGACCAAATGCCCGGACCAGCCGACCGTCATCCTGATGCACCAGCCGCCGATCGATAGCGGCATCCATTTCATCGACGCCTATAAATGCCTTGGTGGCGAGCGGCTGGCCGAGCTCCTGCTTCGCCACGTCAACATCGAACGCGTCCTGTGCGGGCATGTCCATCGTTTCATGCAGGTGCGGTTCGCCGGAACCATGCTCGTGACCGCGCCGAGCACCACGACCTCCATCGCGCTCCGCCTCGCGGAAGACTCCATCCCGGCCTCCTATGTCGAGCCGCCGGCTTTCCTGCTGCATCATTGGCGGCCCGGGCACGGCCTGCTGACCCATTGGGTACCGATCGGAAACTTCCCCGGACCGCTGCCCTTCTTCTGAGCGCAAGTCGGACCGAACCGACCAATGAGGACAAGCGGCTATTCGCGCCCGAACGCGCTTACTCAGTCATTTCCCACGTATGAAACCCGTTCCTGGGCCACGCGCGCCTGCTGTTCCGCGGGCAGCGTCGAAAAGGCCAGGTCGACGAGCGCCCGTCCATAGGGCAGATCCCAGGAAAACCAGGGACCAGACGGCATCACCACGGGCGACAGCCCCGTGGACGAGGCAATATAGCCAGGCATAGCCCGAAACCCGGATGGTATTGCCGCCACACTGGTCTCCTTGCCGTCGGAAAGGTCATACACCGTCGATGACGTTCCGGCGCTCGCAAGCACGAAGCGCCCCGTCGGATCGAAGGAGACGTCCATCACCATGCCCTTGGCGGACAAGACCTTCTTCTTGGAACGGATATCCCAGACCATGAAGTCGGCCTGTCCGCTGAAGCCATTGTCGGGCATGATCGTGAGAGCGACGTAGCGCCCCGCGGGGTCATAACCGAAATGTGTCACCGACTTCGCGGAAACATGATCGATCAGCGCCAACCGATGCTCTTTCAGATCATAGGTCGCAATCACCGGCCGTTCGGGCTGCTGGCTGGACGTCAGCAGCAGAAGCAACTTGTCTTCGCCTATATACTTCACCGCAGGAGACTGGGTGACGTCTGCAACGGGCGCGAACGCGGCGCCGTCGAAGGCTTCGACGACATTGCCCGTGCGGGCGTCGAGGATCTGCAGGATCTTCTCGTCGGTGGCCGTTACATAGAAGAAGCACCCATCGGGACTGAAGCCGACATCGAAGACCCATTTGCGCTGGCCGAGCAGGCCGCCGGCAGCCTCATGTGCAACCACGGTCTCGAAACGCTTGACGCCCGTGGCCACGTCCCATCCCGCCACCGTTCCGTTGCCGTAGCTCAGCAGAAGGGTGCCGTCGGGACTGAACCTGGCGCCATGGGCCTCGTTTGCGGGATATTGCTGCACCGGACGCAGAAGAACCTGGCGTGACTGGGACCAGAGCTCCAGGCTCGAGGCACCGTTCTCGAGCAGGCGCAACACCGCGACCTGATCGCCGTGGATATCGCCAAGGGGCAAGCCGTTCACGGGCAGTTTCGACATGCTGGCATGCATGGCGGAGAAGACGGCGAGATAGGCATCAGGAAATGCCCTGAGTGTCGCCTCGCTGGGCTCGGCCGGCAATCCCTTCAAGGCGGCAACCAGCGCGGCCTGCCGGCCCTCATGCGTCCAGAGGAGCTTCAGCGACAGGTTCGCCCAGTTTTGCGACACCGCCTGGGCCTCTGCCAAAGTCTGCTCACCGTCGAGCTTGAGCTCGCGGGTGAGCGAGGACTTCATCCAAGGAGTCTGGGCCCATGTCGTCTGCTCGCCGACGGCGTTCGTCACCTCGCTCATCACCCGCTGTATCGAATAGCCGGGCGAGAGAACCTTGCGAATGAAGGCATCCGTAAACGGGCTGAGGTCGCCGTCGCCATCCACGGCGACCGAGTTGGGCGAGGTCGAATAGGCCACCATCAGGCCGCGCGCCTGCGGCGCTGCGGGCTTCGGGACGGGCGCCTTGCTTGCCACGACCTGAATGCCGCGGCCCGTGGATACCGACAGGCCTTCCCGCCCCCTGGGCGCCAGCGGATTGTTCCGGCAGGCGTCGAGGAACACGAGTGTCGCGGCGGCCCGACGCTGGATCTCGTCGACGATCGGCTGCACGGGCACGAAGCCCGTCTTGAGGTTTCCCGCCCGCGCATTCAGAGCGACGAGATAATTCTCGTCATCGATCTGGATGCCATGGCCCGAGTAATAGAACAGGCCGATGGCGGCCTGCGACATCCGGGCACTGGCGCGCGCCAGGCAGGCCTGCAATTGCCTGTCCGAAGCATCCGTGACGAGGAGAACATCGAAGCCAAGCCTGCTCAATGTCCTGGCGACCGCAGCGGCATCGTTGGCGGGGTTGGCGAGCGCCGGCAGGCCATGCCGATAGGCCGCATTGCCCACGACCAGCGCCACGCGCTTGTCGCCGCTGTCGCGACCCGCCGGAATCTCACGGCAGACGCCCGCCTCGGGCGCGGCCGCGCTGGCTCTCTCGATGATACCGAATTGCAGCAGGATCCATACAAGCAGGCTGAGGCGGATGAGCAGGTTGGGCATTTTCTGCAGTCGATCGATGGCGTGAGGCCCCCGACGTTCTATAGCCGGAATTGAACCGCCTCTTCCAGCCGCCCCTTCTCGAACCACCGATCAACGCCGCGATCAAACTTCAATCCTGTGAACCGGCCCATTTCCCCGCCTCGACCTTGATCTACATCAAGGGAGCACAGCCAGCGATCTGCCAATCGTCAATCCTCGAGCCTGACCCGTCGGTCCGGCAACGGAGTGGAAGGCCGATGGAGCCGATGGCATGATCTCCCGCCTCACCTTGAGCGAACGCCAGCTTTCCCTGGCGATTGTAGTCCTGCTTGGCGTCTTCGGCCTGGCGATGGCGATCGGCGGCCGCGGCGAGCCGCTGGGGGTCCACGGCTTCATCGTGCTGGTCGCGGCCCTGGGCTTCATCTTCGCGTTGATCGGGCATTACTTCGATCCCGAGCCGCCGGCTTCGCAGCTGGAGGAATATTATGACGATCCCATCCGGGTCGGCATCGTCCTCACCATGATCTGGGCCGTCGTCGGCATGTTCGTCGGGGTGTGGGTGGCCGCCCTCCTGGCCTGGCCGGACCTGACCTTCGATGCCGCCTGGGCGAGCTTCGGCCGGCTTCGCCCCGTCCATACCAGCGGGGTCATCTTCGGCTTCGGCGGCAATGCTCTGATCGCGACCTCCTTCCACGTCCTGCAGCGCACCTCGCGCGCCCGGTTGCCGGACCAGGTCAGCCCCTGGTTCGTGCTGCTCGGCTACAATCTGTTCTGCATCGTCGCCGCCACGGGCTACCTGATGGGCGTGACCCAATCGAAGGAATATGCCGAACCGGAATGGTATGCCGATCTCTGGCTGGTCGTCGTGTGGGTCGTCTACTTCTCGATCTTCATCCGCACGCTGGCACGCCGCAAGGAGCCGCATATCTACGTCGCCAACTGGTACTACATGGCCTTCATCCTGGTCGTGGCGGTGCTGCATATCGTCAACAACCTCGCCGTGCCGCTTTCCCTCGGCTCGACCAAGAGCTACTCGCTGTTCTCGGGCGTGCAGGATGCCATGACGCAGTGGTGGTACGGCCACAATGCGGTGGCCTTCTTCCTGACCTCCGGCTTCCTGGGCATGATGTATTATTACCTGCCCAAGCGCGCCGGCCGGCCGATCTTCTCCTACCGGCTTTCGATCATCAGCTTCTGGGGCATCACCTTCCTCTATATGTGGGCGGGCTCGCACCACCTTCATTACACCGCCCTTCCCCACTGGGTGCAGACCCTCGGCATGACCTTTTCGGTGATGCTGCTGGTCCCCTCCTGGGCGTCTGCCGGCAATGCGCTCGCCACGCTGAACGGGGCCTGGCACAAGGTCCGCGACGACGCCACGCTGCGCTTCATGATGGTCGCCGCCGTCTTCTACGGCCTGTCGACCTTCGAAGGCTCGTTCATGGCGATCCGTCCCGTCAACGCGCTGTCGCACTATACGGACTGGACCATCGGCCATGTGCATGCCGGGGCGCTGGGCTGGGTGGCGATGATCACCTTCGGCTCGATCTACGCGCTGGTACCCTGGATGTGGAAGCGCGAGGCCATGTGGTCGCCCAAGCTCATCGAGCTGCATTTCTGGCTCGCCCTCTCCGGCACCATCATCTACGTCTTCGCCATGTGGAATTCGGGCATCATCCAGGGCCTGATGTGGCGCACCTACAATGACAGCGGCACGCTGCAATATTCCTTCATCGAAAGCCTGGTCGCGATGCATCCCTACTACATCGCACGCACCATTGGCGGCCTGTTCTTCCTGGCCGGCGCAGTGGTGGGCTCCCTCAATGTCTGGATGACCATTCGCGCAAGCCAGGCCGAAGCCGGGCGCAGCGGCGAACAGGACGTGCCGGCCCAAGACGTGCCGGCCCAAGATGTGCCCAGCCTTGCCTCGATGCCGGCGGAGTAACGACATGCCTGAAATTCACCGCAAGCTCGAGCGCAACTCCATCGCCTTCCTGGCTGCCATCCTCGTCGTCTCGTCGATCGGCGGCTTCATCGAGATCGCTCCCCTCTTCACCATCGATCAGACGGTCGAGAAGGCGCCGGACATGCGCCTCTACACACCGCTGGAACTGGCAGGGCGCGATATCTACATCCGCGAAGGCTGCTATGCCTGCCATTCCCAGATGATCCGCACCTTGCGCGACGAAGTCGAGCGCTACGGCCCCTACTCGCTTGCGGTGGAGTCGAAATACGACCACCCGATGCTGTGGGGGTCCAAGCGCACCGGCCCCGATATCGCCCGTCTCGGCGGCAAATATTCGGATGCCTGGCACGTGGCCCATCTCATCAACCCTCGGACCGTGGTGCCGGAGTCGGTCATGCCTAGATATGGCTGGCTGGCAACCAACGCCCTGAAGATCGACGGCCTTTCGCTCAATCTCGCCGCCCAGCGCAAGGTCGGCGTTCCCTATACAGACGCCATGGTCAAGAACGCGACGGCGGACGCCTATGGCCAGGCTGCTCCCGATGCCGACGCCTCCACCGGCGTGAAGGAGCGCTATGGCGAGGCCACCAATGTCCGGGATTTCGACGGCAATCCGGGCGAGCTGACCGAAATGGATGCGCTGGTCGCCTATCTGCAGATCCTCGGCCGGCAAACCGACATTCCCTACAAGCCGACGGCTGGCGCGAAGCAGCCGGCGCCGACCGTCGCGGAGAAGTGAGATGGATTTCGATCACCAGAGCGTCGTCGCCTTTTCCAAAAGCTGGGGCCTTTTCTACCTCGTCGGGCTTTCTATCGCGGTCACGATCTACGCCCTGTGGCCGGGCAAGAAGGCGGAATTCGACAGGGCCGCAAGCAGCATCCTCGATACGACCGATCGGCCGGGACGGTGAGCCATGCAGGAAGGCAAACGCGATAGCGTCACCGGTCGCATGACGACCGGCCATGAATGGAACGGCATCGAGGAACTAGACACCCCGGTGCCAAAGGTGGTGCTCGTCTTTCTGGCCCTCGGTTTTGCATTTTCGCTAATCTGCTGGCTGCTCTACCCGGCCTTTCCGCTGGTCACGACCTATACCAAGGGCCTGCTTGGAATCGACCAGCAGCAATTGGTGACCGACCAGGTCAAGCAGGCGGCCGTCGAGCGCAGCAGTTGGGAGGCGGAGATCGCCTCCAAGGACTTCGCCGCAATCGAGGCCGATCCCGCGCTGATGCAGAAGGTCAGGGAAACCGGCCAGACCCTCTTTCGCGACAATTGCGCGGCCTGCCACGGCGCCAAGGCGACCGGCGGTCCCGGCTTCCCCAATCTGACATCGAAGAGCTGGCTGTGGGGCGGCTCGCCCGAAACCATTGCCGAGACCATTCGCATCGGCATCAATTCGAGCCATCCCGATACAAGGGTTTCCCAGATGCTGGCCTTCGGCCGCCAGCACGTACTCGATGCGGCAAAGATCGAGGATGTCGTCGCCTATGTGCAGTCGCTTTCCGGCAAGCAGGGCAACGCCGCGCTGATCAAGGCGGGGCAAGAGGTGTTCGCCGCCAATTGCGTCGCGTGCCACGGCGCCAACGCGAAAGGCAAGACGGATGTGGGGGCTCCGGATCTGACCGATCACTTCTGGATCTATGGCGGTGACAGCCAGGCCCTCTACGCCACGATCTATGCCGGCCGGCAGGGATACATGCCGCAGTGGGAAGGGCGCCTGTCGGAGACCAATCGCAAGATCCTGGCGCTCTATGTCTCGACGCTCGAGGCGGCCAAGCCATGACCGGGCGATCGACCGGCTCGCAGCTCCGCCCTGGTGCCCGCCCCTGGCGCCTGGCGGCGATCATGCTGAGCGCGCTGATCGTCGCGGTATTCGTCGGTGCCAATGCGCATCTGATCTACGTGGCTTTCGCCTCGCGACCGGATTGCGTCGCCCATGACAAGGCAACGGGCGATGCACGCAATGCGGGTTCGTTCGGCGCCGCCCAATCCTCATGCTGAGGGGGATTCCATGATACGTTCCAACGGCCACCTCGAAACCATCCTGCCCTCGGCTGCGGAAAGGCGCCGGCGGCATCTGCCGGCATCCGCGGCGTTCGGCTGGCTCGCCGCCGGCTGGCGCGACCTCACCCGTCGGCCCGGTCCCAGCCTGGCCTATGGCCTTGTCGTCTTCGCGGTTTCGATCGCCATCGTGTGGGCACTCGGCGCACTCGGGCTCGACTATATCCTCTTCCCGGCATTGGCCGGCTTCATGGTGCTCGGCCCGTTGCTGGCCATCGGTCTCTATGAGAAGAGCCGTGCCATCGAAACCGGCAGCCCGTTCACGCTCTCCAGCATGATGTTCGTCAAGGCCCGATCCGGCGGCCAGGTGCTCTATACCGGGGCGATCCTGTGCCTGCTCATGCTGGTCTGGATGCGGGCGGCCGTCATCATCTACGCCCTGTTCTTCGGCTACCGCCCTTTCCCGGGTCTCGACCATGTCGCCGAAATGCTGTTCACCACGCCCATCGGCTGGGCCATGCTGCTGACGGGCACCGCCGTCGGCGGCCTCTTCGCCGCCTTCGCTTTCGCCATCAGCACCTTCTCCATTCCCATGCTGCTCGACAAGCCCGTCGATGCCTTCACGGCCATGGGCACCTCGATCTCCATGGTGTTCCGCAACCTGCCGGTCATGCTGATGTGGGGTGCCATCGTTCTGGCTCTCTTTCTAGCCAGCCTCGCGACGGGAATGCTGGGGCTGATCGTGATCTTCCCATTGCTCGGCCACGCGACCTGGCACAGCTACCGGGCCATCGAATGAGCTGCTGTGCACATGGCGTCGAGCTCACCGCCGCCATCGGGCGGGCGAGTTCCCAGGACGAGATCGCGCTGGCCAGCCGTGATCTGGGCAACGGATCCCGGCAAACCAGTCTGTCCGTTCCCGGCATGCATTGCGGCGCCTGCATCCAGAGCGTCGAGGACGCGCTTTCGCGGCTTCCCCAAGTCGAACGCGCCCGCGCCAACCTGACCACCCGCCGCGTCGCCGTCACCTGGCGCGGCACGGCGCCGCCCGATATGATCGGCGCCCTCGCGGCTGTAGGCTACAAGGCGCATCTCGACGAGGCCGAGGAACGGAGCTTCGATCCGGAAATGGCCTATCTGATCCGCGCCCTGGCCGTCTCGGGCTTTACGGCCATGAACATCATGATGCTGTCGGTCTCGATCTGGTCCGGGGCCGAGGCGGAAACCCGGCAGGCCTTCCATTGGATATCGGCAGCCTTGGCCTTGCCGACCCTGCTCTATTCCGGCGGCGTCTTCTACCGCTCGGCCTGGGCCGCATTGAGGCATGGCCGCACCAATATGGACGTGCCGATCAGCATCGGCATCACGCTTGCCTTCGGGCTCAGCCTCTATGATACGCTGCACCATGGCCACCAGGCCTATTTCGATGCCGCGACAAGCCTGATCTTCTTCCTGCTGATCGGCCGCACCCTGGACCATGCCATGCGCCAGCGCGCGCGGGGCGTGATAGGTTCCTTGCTGCGGCTCTCTCCCCGCGGCGCGACCGTCGAGCGTTCCGACGGAAGCCGCGACTACCTGCCCATCGGCGAGGTCGAGCCGGGCATGACGATCATCCTCGCTGTCGGCGACCGCGTACCGGTGGACGGGCGGATCGTGTCCGGAACCTCCAGCCTGGATTGTGCCCTGGCGACAGGAGAAAGCATGCCGGTAGCGGTGGCAGCCGGCTCCTTCGTCCAGGCCGGCGCGCTCAATCTGGGTGCTCCCGTCAGGTTCATCGCCACGGCCCATGCGCGAGACTCCTTTCTCGCGGAGATGACACGCCTGATGGAGGCCGCCGAAGACGGGCGGGCGCGTTACCGCAGGATCGCCGACCGGGCGGCCCGCCTCTACTCGCCGGTGGTGCATCTGGCCGCCTTCCTGACCTTCCTGGGCTGGATGGCCGTAAGCGGGGACTGGCACAACGCGACCAGCATCGCCATTGCCGTGCTGATCATCACCTGCCCCTGCGCCCTCGGCCTCGCCGTTCCCATCGTCCAGGTTGTCGCCGCGCGCCGCCTGTTCGACGCCGGCATCATGATGAAGGATGGATCGGCCATCGAACGCCTCGCCGAGATCGAGGCCGTCTGCTTCGACAAGACCGGGACGTTGACCATCGGAACGCCTCGCATCGATCTTCGCGGCGTATCTCCCGGAGCCCTGGAGATCGCGGGCGCGCTGGCCCGGCATTCGAACCATCCGGTGTCGCAGGCCATCGCCATCGCGGCCTCGGACACCGCGGGACGGCGAGCCGATCTCTCCGAAGTGAGCGAGGAGGCCGGGCTCGGCCTCGAAGCCATTCTCGACGGCCAACGCTATAGATTGGGCCGGGCCAGCTGGGCTCTCGATGCGCAGAGTGCCCCGGATGGCACCGTTCTCTCATGCAATAGCAAGGAGATTGCCCGCTTCGAGATCGCGGAAACCTTGCGCCCGGGAGCTGTCGAGACGGTGAAGCGCCTGTGCCATGCGGGGCTGTCCGTCGAGATCCTGTCCGGGGACAGATCGAGTGCCGTTGCCGGCATCGCCAAGGCCCTGGACATCAAGGATTTCGCAGCCGGCCTGATGCCGGGTGACAAGGTGGCCCGTCTCGCCCAGGCAAAGGCCGAGGGGCGCCGTACGCTGATGGTCGGGGATGGACTCAACGACGCCCCTGCCCTGTCGGCCGCTCATGTCTCGATGGCCCCCGCGACCGCGGCGGACATCGGACGTAGCGCAGCCGATTTCGTCTTTCTCTACGACAGCCTCGCCGCCATTCCCGCGGCCCTCGACATCGCGCACAAGGCCGGCCGCCTGGTTCGGCAGAATTTCGCGATCGCCATCGGCTACAATGCGCTCGCCATCCCTGTCGCCATGGCCGGCTATGTCACGCCTTTGCTGGCCGCGCTCGCCATGTCCGTTTCGTCGATCATCGTCGTTGCCAACGCGCTTCGTCTTCGCCCTACCGGCCGAACGGTCGAAGAGGTGACCTCGACGCGCAGCGAACGCCTGCGCATGGTGACGGCAAAATGAACAGCCTCGTCTTCCTCGTCCCGATCGCGCTCATCCTCGGCGCAGCCGCGTTGGGCGCTTTCTTCTGGTCGATGAGCAGCGACCAGTACGACGATCTCGATGGGGCCGGCGAGCGCATTCTCTTCCATGACGACGACAGACCCGCGGCAGGCTCCGCCCCGTTGCGCCTGGGGAGCCTGGAGGCGAAAGGCTCCGTTGCACGTTCCGCGGGGCTCAGGATGGACCGAACGCCAGGCGGATCGCTTGATTGACGGAGCCAGGCAGGACCGACATGTGGTTTTCGCCTACCAGCAGGTGGAAGGATGCAGCGAGACCCGGCACGCTCGCCAGGCGCTCGGCCATGGCTCGCGCATTGTCGACAATCCGGCTTTCCTCATAGCTCCGCGCGCGCTCGGCCGCGTCGCTGGCGCCGATCTGGAAGGGCGCCAGGCGCTGCTCGTACTCGCCGGCCATCACCAGCACGCGCCCCGGAGGTTTCGCGTCCGCCCGCGCCGCGAAACGTTTCGCTTCGTCCACGATCCCTGCTCCTTCCCACCAGATTGCGGGGCTAGCCGCGATCCAGGCTGAGAAAGCTTCCGGCTTGCGGAACAAAGCATGCAGGACGAACAGGCCGCCGAAGGAATGCCCGAACAGGGCCTGTCTCTTCCCGTCGATCGGGGCTCGAGACGCGATCACGGGCTTGAGTTCGTCCTCGATGAACGTCAGGAACTCGTCGGCTCCCCCGGTTCGCACGTCGGGGCCGCTCTCGGTGTGGGGCGGATAGGTCTGGCCGGGCGGCGGTCCCATGTCCCAGGATCGGCGCACGCTGTCATAGGCTTCCGGCGTCGGATAGCCGATGCCGACCAGTACCCCGGGCATGATGCCGGTGCCGCGCGGATAGGCCGATTGGACGCGCATGATATCGACCGCCGTCCCGACAATGGCATTGGCATCGAGGAAATAGAGGATTGGCCAGCCCTGGGGCGGTGGCACCTCCCTGGGAATGCGCAGGAAAATGCGATAGGGCGGCATTTCCGGCGCAGGAGCCAGATCGAAATGGATCGTGTCGGCGATAAGGGCTGCTGTACTCACGATGGTGACCTTCGCGCTAGAAGCCAGATCAGGGACGGGCATCCGATCAGGGATGCTGCCAATCCGGCAGGAATTTGCCGTGGAAAGACGATGGTGCGGCCGAACCAGTCGGCGGCGACCATCACCAGCCCGCCGACGAGGGCAGCCCCCACCAGCTCCGCGGAGACGCGGCGCATGCCGAGGCGGCGCGCCAGATGCGGCGCCATCAGCCCGATGAAGCTCAGCGGCCCGACGATCAGGGTCGCCGCGGCTGCAAGGAGGGCGCTCAGGGCCAGGGTGAGGATATGGCTGTGCGTGGGATTGAGACCGAGGGCCGACGACATGCCCCTGCCGAGCGGCAGGATGGCCAGCATTCTCGCGGTCAGCAATAGTCCGCCAAGGAGCAGCAGCGCCGCCGTGACGCTTACGAGAGCCGCGGTGGCGTCCACCGCATAGGTCGAGCCCATCATCCAGTTCAACAGGAGCATCGCACGCGGATCGCCGCCGGCCATCAGGACGTTGATCACGGCATCGAACATGGCGCCGAACGCAATGCCCGCGATCAAAGCCCTGTCGGGGCTCGCCTTGCGATCGAGGGCCAGGATGGCCGCCAGCGCGGCGAAGGCACCGATCGAGGCTGCAAGCAATTGCATGCCCGGCCCGACCGTGGACAGGCTGAACAACGCAATGGCAAGGCCGAAGGCCGACCCCGCGCTGACACCCAGAACCTCGGGGCCGGCCATCGGGTTGCCTGTCAGGCCCTGCAGCAGACACCCTGCCAAACCGAGCATCACGCCTGCGGCCAGGGCAGCGATCGCGCGCGGCAGGCGCAGCGCCACAAGCCTGTCGAGCTCCTGCCCGAGGCTCAGATGCCATCCATCGCCATCGCGCCCAACCGTCGTGGACAGCGCCAGGAGGATGACCAAAAGAAGCCCGAGGGCAATGAGACGGCTCCTGGTCGTGGACGTCAGCAAGGCCTTTTCCACCGCGGCAGGCGGGGGCACCAGCGGAACGCTCCTTTGCTGCATGAGCAGGACGATGAGAAGAGGCGCGCCGAGCAGGGCCGTGACGGCTCCCGTCGGCAGGCTGAGGCCCGATAAAGCATCCGCCGACTGCACGGCCTGGTCCACGAGCCACAGCAGGCCCGCCCCCAGCGCCGTCGACCAGGCCAGTTGATGGCCCGCGCGCCGGGCACCGAGGGCGCGAGCGAGCACGGGAGCCGCAAGGCTGACGAAACCGATGACACCGACCGCGCTAACGACATTGACGCTGAGCACGACGGCAAGTGCCAGCGCGCACAGCCTTGCCGTAGCAACGGAAAGCCCGAGACTTCGTGCCTTGGCATCGTCCAATCCCAGCAACGCCAGGGGACGCGCGAGCAAACCGGCGGCCAGCGCGGCCGCCAGCAGGATGGGCGCGAGCTTGGCGGGCACCGTCCAACCCTGCTGGCTGAGCGAGCCGCTGCCCCAGATGAAGAGCCCGGCGAGATAGTCAGTCTTGAACAGGGTCAGCATGGCCGCGAGGGCCGCGCAGAAAAGCCCTGTCACAAGCCCGGCCAGAATGACGGAAATCGGGGCGAGGCCCAGCCGCCACGACAGGGCCAGTACGCTTCCCGCCGCCAGCATGCCGCCCGCCAGGGCCGGCCAGACCCGCCCGAAGGCAAACAGCCACGGGGCCCACAGCATCGCGACGCTCAGGGCAAGGCTCGCCCCGGCCTCGATACCGAGCGTGGTCGGAGAGGCGATGGGGTTGCGCAAGGAAAGCTGGCACAGCGCACCGGCCAGGCCCAACGTGGCTCCGCACAGGAGGCTGACGACGAGGCGCGGCAGGAAATTATAGGCGAGCAGCATCTGTGCGGTGTCGGCGGGATTTCCTGCCCACAAGGCGTCGAGCCCAAACCCCACAGGCAAATATCCGGCAATGTGCCACCAGCTCAAGGCGCCCGCTGCAACGAGCAGGCTCGCGGTGAGAACGGTGGCTCCCCTATGACGTGCAGTCTCAACCATGGGTGTTTTCGACATCTGCAAGATGGCTGCTCAGCAACGTGCCGAAGCGCATCGCGGAAGGCAGCATTCCGAAAGCCGATGCGGCAGGCAGACGATGGATGCGCCCGGCGCGAACGAACGGCAGGCTGTTCCACACGGGGTTGGTTTCGAGGCTTTGGAGGATGCCCGGGGCGACCGGTTCGAAATAGAAAAATCGGCTTTCAGGACTGACGGCCAGATCCTCCAGCCCGATGGTGGAAAAGCCCCAATAGTTGGTCGGCGGCGTCCAGCCATTGGCAAGGCCGCAGCGGTCGATCACATCCTGGAACAGGCTGCGCTGGCCGTAGATGCGCAGATGCCCCTCGTCGAGGAAGTTGACGATCAGCACCGGCCTGTCGGCAGCCTTGCGAAAACGGGAGCGCAGTTGCGTCATTGTAGCCGCACCCCTGGCAATCAGGGCCTGTGCCTGGCTGTCGCGTCCAAGCAAGGCGCCAAGCCGGAGTGTCTCCTTGATGCTCAGTTCATAGGGGTGCCCCCCCGGCGGAGCGTAGATGGAGAAGGTCTGTGTGGGAGCAATACGCGCCATCACGGGTTCGATCGCAGCCAGGTAGGGCGTCGTGATGATGAGGTCCGGCGCAAGCTGCGTCAAAAGTTCGAGATTGGGCTCACGGTCGGTCCCCAGGTCGACGATGCCGGGCGGCAGGCGTGGTTCGACCACCCAGTCGTTCCAAGCTTCGACCTGCGGCATGGCGATCGGCGTCACGCCCAGGCCGAGCAGGGTTTCGGTCAGGCCATCGTCGAGCGAAACAATGCGCGTGGGATAAGGAGCCGATTGCAAACCCGTTGGCGCTGCCGAGGCGGAACCAAGGCCAGACGCGAGCGCGGCCAGCCCGCCGGTCAGGAAGGTCCGCCGGCTGGGCGAGAGACAGGAAGCCTTGCCGAACTGCAAGGCGTCACCAGCGATAGCGCAGGCTGGCGGTCATCACCCTACGAGCGCCCTGGTAACAAAAACCGGACTCGCAGGTGACATATTTCTTGTCGAACAGGTTGCGGGCATTGGCTTGCACGTCCCAGCCTTTTAACCCTTGCCGGATCTGTCCGAGGTCGTAACTGAGCTTGGCGTCCACCAGCGCGACCGCATCGTTCTTGAAGGTGTTCTTGGCGTCGCCGTAGCTTTCGCCGATATAGCGCAGGCCGAAGCCGGCGCCGAAGCCTGCCAGGGCAATGTCACCGGGCGCCTGGTAGTCGACCCAGGTCGAGAAGCTGTTGCGCGGCGTCGCGGTCGGCACCTTGCCGACGGTGCCGACATCGCCGGTGATGGTCTTCAGGTCCAGGAAGGTATAGGCGCCGCGCAGGCTGAAGCCGGCGCCGAGATTGGCCACGGCCTCCAATTCGACACCGCGCCCGCGGATCTTGCCGCGCTGCACCGAGACATTTTGGATCGACACGATGCCGCCATCCTGCGTGACGTCGAAGATGGAAGCGGTGAACATCCCGTCGAACCAGGTGGGGGCGTATTTGACGCCACCCTCGATCTGCCGGCCGGTCGTGGGCTTGAATGCAACGCCATCGGCAGAACCGAGATTGGGATTGAAGGAGGTGGAATAGCTGACATAGGGAGCGAGGCCATTGTCGAACAGATAGGTCAGGCCCACGCGCCCGGTGAAGGCATTGTCGGAGGCGTGCTGGGTGGAATTGTCAATACGCTCATAGGTCTTGGTCTGGACCCAGTCCTGCCGACCAGTCAGGGTCAGGATCCAGTTGTCGTATTTGGCCTGCTCCTGCACGTAGAGCCCGAGCTGGTTCTGCCTTTGGGACATGTTGGAGGTGTTGAAGGGCGGATCGGTGAATGCCCCCAGCGAGGCGCCCGTGGTCAGGTCGAGATCGGGCGCCGTTCCATAGCCGAGGCCGCTACGTAGCGTGAGATTGGAATAATCCAGGCCCACCAGGGTTTTGTGCTGGATGGGACCGGTCGAGAAATCGGCCTGCAGCTGGTTATCGACCGCCAGGGCCTTCAGCCTGTCATGCACATAGCCGGTGTAGCGCTTGGCGACCATCGCGTTTGCATCGATTTCGCTGATGCCGGTGAAGCGCACCTTCGTGTCGACGCCGCCATAGCGGAGCTTCTGGCGGAAGGTGAAGGTGTCGTTGAATTTGTGCTCGAACTGATATCCGATGCGATATTGCTTCTGTTCCAGGCTGTTATAATCGGGATCGCTTTGCGAATATTGGTTGGAAGGCGAACCCAACCACTCGTAATACGGGAAGGCGGCGGGTGTCTTGGCCTGGAGATATTCACCGAGGATGGTCAGCGTCGTCTGGTCGTTCGGCCGCCAGGTGAAGGCTGGCGCCAGGCTGGCCAGCTTGTCATCGCCGCCACCCAGGACGTTGGCCGTCTTGCCGTCCCGCAGGGTTCCGGTCAGGCGATAGAGCAAGGTTTGCTGGGCATCGAGCGGCCCGCCGACATCGAAATTGCCTTGGATGTGGTTCCTGTTGCCGCCTTCCAGTGCCACTTCGCCAAAGGACTTGTCGACGGGAAGCTTGGAGGTGACGTCGACCAGTCCGCCGGGCGATCCCAATCCGTAGAGAGCCGAACTCGGACCGCGCAGCACCGAGATGTTCTCGACATTGTAGGGATCGATCTTGAAGACCGCCATGTTGGCGCCCGGAAAGCGCAACCCATCGCGATAGATGCCGTTATAGGTGACGTCGAAGCCACGGATGGAGAAGGAGTCGTAACGGGAGTCGAAACCCGCGGATTCCGTGCGCACGCCGGGGGTGTAGGCAACGGCCTGCGTCAGGGATTGTATATTGCGATCGTTCAACTCCTTGCGGGTGAGTACCGTCACCGACTGCGGGGTCTCGATCAGGGGGGTGTTTGTCTTTGTGCCTGCCACGCTGCGCGTGGCAACGTAACCGGTGCTGCCGTCGCCATTGCCATCGACCACGACAGGATCGAGCTCGATGGCACCGGAGATGCTGGCCGTTCCGTCCCGGACGATAGGCGCCGTGATCGCAACCGTGCTCGAATTCGTGAAGGTGTAGGACAGGCCCGTGCCGCGCAACAGGCGCGACAGCGCCTGTTGCGGCGTGGCCGAACCGGCGATGCCGGGTGAGGTTTTGTCCCGTGCGATCGCGGGCAGATAGGTTATCTGCAGGCCGCTTTGGCGTCCGAACGCTGCCAGGGCCTGGCTGAGTGGTCCCTTCGGAATGGTGAATTGAACCTGTGCCGCCTGCGCGCTTGCCGGAACAAGAAGCGGCATGGAGACGATAACGCTCGAAGCCATCAGGGCGGAACTCAACGCCCAGCCAGACAGGCCCACACGCAAGCCTCGAGCCAATTCCATCGACAACCTCCTCACTCACCGACACCAAGGGGGCTGCAAGGCTCGACGACCGCGTCGCAAGCCTGCCCCTTGAGTGAAGACGAATGGGGGCCGCGAAATTTCTCCCTTCTGCGAAGCTTTTTAGAGCAAGATGGCTTTGCTCCGAATCGTCATTCGGCTCTAGCGCCTTGTTTTGACGTGTTTTCTTCATCGAAAAGTCTATCAACTTTTCTGGAAAACGCTTTAGACCGACGATATCACGGTGAGGTAGGGGCCGAGCGAACGAACGCGGCCCCCGAAGGGATGGACCACGGCTTCCAGGGCGCGCAAAGGATTGCCGGGATCGAAAACGCCGCTGATGCGGTTGGTAGCAAGACCTGCATCGGCGATCACCACGCGCCCCGCCTGCCAGCGCGCGATCTTCGCCACGACGGCCCGCACCGGCTCGTTTTCGACCAGGATCTGGCCGCTGCGCCAGGCGCCGATCTGGCGGGCATCGCGGTTGCCGCGCGTGGTAAGGCGGGTGCCTTCGTCGAAGGTCGCCCATTGCCCGGCCGCCAGCCTGTTGCCATCGGCGGGACCTGAACCGGGAACATCTATCTCGACCAACCCATGTTCCACGGAAACCGAAACAAGTCCGGCATCGTTGCTGAGATCGAAGGCGGTGCCGAGGGCGGTCGCGGCCATTTCGGAGGTCGTGGCCCGGAAGGGGCGCGAGGGATCCTTGGCAACCTCGAAAAATGCCATGCCTGCCAGCAAGGCAACCTCTCTCCGGCGGTCGTCGTAGTGCAGGCCAATGGCGCTGTCCGGGCCCAGTGTCGCCGTACCGCCGTCGGGAAGCGCAATACGGCGGATTTCGGCTGTCCCAGTGAGATGGTCGGCCCTGGCGCGCAGGACAAGGCCGGGCAGCGCGAGATAGCCGCCAGCCAAGGCCCCTGCCCCGGCCACACCCGCCGCCACGACGCTGCGGCGGGTCATTCCCGGCTTGGAGCGCGGTTCGACCCGATGGGCTGGAGCAAGAACCCTGCCTGTCAGGCCATGGATTTCCGAAACCTCGAGCCATGCCCTCTCATAGGCCGGGCCCCTGGCGCGCCAGCGCTTCACCATCTGCCTGGACACCGGGTTGCCCGGATCATTCTGCAGACGGATCATGAGATCGGCCGCCTCTTCGAACAGCCGACCTTCCTGGGGGGAAGTTTCGTTCATTGACGTTCCTTGGGCAGGCGCGCGGGCACCAGCCAGCCACCCTGACTACATCAATCAAACGGATGAGCGGAAACATTTTTCCAAATGCACAAAAAGCTGCACGCCGGCCGCCCGGCCACATGTTGCGACCGCATTGCCTTTTGGTTTGCCTAGGCCTTCTCGTGCAGCCGAGCCCGAACATGAAGGTAGGCTTCCCGGATCAGCGTCCAGGTCCTGGTTGTCGACAGGCCGAGTTCCTGGGCAATCTCACTGATGGTCTTTTCGCCCAGACGATGCATCTGGAAAGCCTGGCGCGTGCGGTCCGGCAAGTCCGCGAGCGCAGCCGTGACGATCGCAAGGCGTTGGCGATCGATGACGATGGTCTCGGGTAACGGTTTGTCGTCCGAGATCGCAGCGAAGGCCTCGTCGGCGAGGTCGTCCTTGAGCACCAATCGCTCACGACGCTGCTGATCGATGCGCAGATTGCGCGCGATGCGATGGAGCAAGGCTCGCGGATTGGCGTGATGCACCTCGGCATGTGAGTCCGCCGAAAGCAGCCTGAGAAAAGTCTCCTGCGTCAAGTCGGCGGCATTGTCGGCCGTAACGCCCCTACGCCGCAGCGTGTTGGAGATCTCCTTGGCGTGGCGCAGAAACAACGTGTGGATGTCCAGCACCATCTAGCAATCCTCCACGAGGCCGAATTGCCTGGCTGCGATCCAGTCTCGCGGCATGATCGGCGACGACACCCGTTTGCATGCATCCCGGCAGGCTGTCCTGGAGCGGAGGAGGAAGAAGCGCAGGGCTTGAGGCACGACGACAGCCAATCAAAGAGGACAACTCAATTCCCTTTGCCATCCTCTGAATTGTCTCGCAATAACAATAATTTATACAGATTCTAGACTGTGCGCCAACTACATTCGGGGGGATGTTCTTCTTCAAACCCGCGGCCCATTTCCAAGCCATGCCTGGACTTGATGCCGTCGGGCGGCCACGAGGCAACGCGGATCTGGTGGCTTGCCCGTCGTGCCGTCCATCTTTGCAAAGACTGGTGCGGGCCCCTCGAATTCCCGGCTGCAGGGAAGGCTCCTACAGCGTTTTGCGATTGGACGGGGTCATCTGGAATCGCAAAGACGCGTCGAACCAAAGAGTTAGAGCAAGCAAGCGTTCAGTCTTGAACTCGCTTTGCCCTAGGAGCTGTGGACTCTTGGGATTCCCAAGAGTGCGGGTATGTGATTCAAAGCTGTCTTTTGGAGGCAGCGATGGGTGTTTTGGACCGCCTGATACTTCGAGACGATCAGTGGGACCGGATTTCGCCGCATATTATCGGTGACGAGCGGACGC
>NZ_JAXOUF010000023.1:43198-78191 GCF_034424805.1 Labrys sedimenti | reverse complement strand
CGCCGCTCTCGAAGCCGCAGGCGTCAGGGTCTCTCCCTCCCCCGCACGCCTCGGTACCACGCTCACCGAACTGCTGAGCGACTGGTCGCCCCGGCGCCGGCAGGCGGCCACGGGTTGAGCCGACGCTTCCCAAACACTCATGAATGCCGGTCCCCCGACATTCACCATACCGCCTTCTCCCGGGCGGTATGGGCCTTTCTTTCCGGTGGCGGGCGCGCAGCGGCGCAAGCCCGCCGCCACAACAACCACGAACTGCGACGAGGAAGCCACGACGACAAAATCGCCATCGAACGCTCGATCCGGGTGTGATCGGCTCGAGGGCGAGCTGTAAACCGTTTTAGGTATACCTAATGCAAGACCGGATGGCGTATATGCGTTATGAAGAACGTGGCGCTGTCTGATCCGGCTGAAGCAAAGCGCGTTTGAACGAAACGCTCTTTGCTCCGGCTGCTGATTCCGACGCGTCTTTGCGATTCCTGGCGATTTCGCCAAATCATAAAGTACGCTTTGGGCGATTTGAGAGAGGAAGAGTTCGTGGCTCCAAAAATTCAAGCGCGTTGGCCGATTGCCGACGAATCCACTCCCGAACTGGTGCTGGAACGTTTCTCTCCGGAACAGACCTACAAGACCAAGGTCTATACCGCGCTCAAGCATGCCATCGCCAATATGGACATCTACTCTTCGCCCGAGCCGACCTGGATCGACGAGCGCCAGCTTTCCGAGCGCCTGGGCGTCAGCCGCACGCCGGTTCGCGAGGCCATCGCCATGCTCGAGCAGCAGGGCTTCGTCAAATCCCTGCCCCGGCGGGGCATCATCGTGCTGAAGAAGACCAAGCGCGAGGTGATCGAGATGATCCAGGCCTGGGCGGCGCTGGAAAGCATGGCTGTGCGCCTGATCTGCCAGCGCGCCAGCGACCGGGAAATCGCGCGGTTGCGCACGATCTTCCAGGAATTCAACGACGCCCACAAGCCGGCCGACTATCCGCACGAATATTCGACCGCCAATATCCGCTTCCACCAGACCATGATCGAGCTCTCCGGCTCGCAGATCCTGGCCGAGATGACCGAGAACCTCGTGCTGCATGTGCGCGGCATCCGCCAGATCACCATCGGCCGTGACGATCGCGCCAGCAAGTCGATCGTCGATCACCTCAACATCATCGAGGCCCTCGAAAAGCGCGACATCGCCAAGGCCGAAGCCTATGCCCGCGACCATACGCTGGGCCTGGCGGATTATGTCGCCAAGCATAGCGACGGCATCTTCGACTGACACTGCAGCCGAGACGCCTTGCGATTTGGCTGAACGGCCGGGAATCGCAAAGACGCATCGAAGCAAAGCGTTGGAGCACGAAGGCGTTTTTACGCAAACGAGCTTTGCTTCGGGACAAGCGATCAAGGCAGACAGCATTGATCGCTCCCCTGCCCTGATACGATTGGAAGCCGCCATGCCCGACCTGCCCGCAACCATGACCGCCATCGCCATCAGCCGGCCCGGCGGCCCCGAAGTGCTGGTGCCGGATGAGCGTCCGGTGCCGCGCCCCGGCGACGACGAGATTCTCATCCGCGTTGCGGCCGCCGGCGTCAACCGCCCGGACGTGCTGCAGCGCGCCGGCGCCTATCCCCCGCCCAAGGATGCCTCCGACCTGCCGGGATTGGAAGTTGCCGGCGAGGTCATCGCCATCGGCCCGAAGGTTGCCCGATGGAAGGTCGGCGACAAGGTCACCGCCCTCACCCCCGGCGGTGGCTATGCGCCCTATGCCGTGACGGACGCCGGCCACGCCTTGCCGGTCCCTGACGGCCTCGACATGGTCCAGGCCGCCGCCATCCCCGAAACCTTCTTCACCGTCTGGCACAATGTGTTCCAGCGCGGCCGGCTGCAGAGTGGTGAAACCCTCCTCATTCATGGTGGCTCCTCCGGCATCGGCACCACGGCGATCATGCTGGCCAAGGCCTTCGGCGCCACCGTCATCGTCACCGCGGGCTCACCGGAGAAATGCGAGATCTGCCGCAAGCTCGGTGCCGATATCGCCATCGACTACAAGGCCGAGGACTGGAGCGCGGCCGTCAAGCAGGCCACGGACAAGCGCGGCCCCGACGTCATCTTGGACATGGTGGGCGGCAGCTACATCGCCAAGAACTACGAGGTGGCGGCGCTGGAAGGCCGCATCGTCAACATCGCCTTCCTACAGGGCTCGAAGGTCGAGATCGACTTCGTGCGGCTGATGACCAAGCGCCTGAGCCATATGGGTTCCACCCTGAGGGCCCAATCGGTGGCGGCCAAGGCGGCCATCGCAGCGGCAGTGGAAGAGCATGCCTGGCCCCTGCTGGCGCAGGGACGCTGCCGCCCGCTGATCCACGCCGTCTTCCCCCTGGCGGAAGCGGCCAAGGCGCATGCCCTGATGGAAAGCAGCAGCCACAGCGGAAAGATCGTGCTTACCGTTTAAGCCGCACCGGGCCGTCGACCAGTCACGCCGCCTGTTCAGGGCAGCCTTGCCTGCCTATTCGGACTTCGCGGCGTTGCACGATACGTTCGGATTATTATCGGCGAAGTGGCCAGCCGGATTTCGCTTCCAGGCCCAGATGTGCAGCTCGTAGAATGGATCCAAACCATAGCGGTTGGGCGCGCTGTTGAAGTTGAAGAGCCCAACAGCCACGTTTCATTTTACTCTCCGATTGAATGAGCTCTGGGCAGGACTTCGTGCACCGGCGGCCATGTGGACCGCACGGTGCCGATATTTCAGACGGCTTCGGCCGGCACGGGATCCGGACGCACGACGACCGTGGTCGCCACCGGATAGAATTCCTCGCCCGGCATGCCGACACGGCGCGCATGCTCGCGAATGGCAGCCCCGTCCTTGGCCTCATAGATGCAAAACGTGCCGACGCGACCGTCCGGTTCGTTCACCACATAGCTGCGGATCCAGCGAACCCGGTCCGACATCTGTTCATTTCCGATCTGGGCCGATTTGGCGCCGGCCTTTTCCAGCTCGGCGAGCGAGGCCCAGGCGCTTGGCCGGCGAATGACATAAAGCTGCATTGTCGTCGTTCCCTTCGAATGGCCGGGCATTACCCGAGCCATGCCGTGTTGCAGCCACGCACCATGCGTGACGAAGTGGAACCTAAGGGCGAGGTGGCCTGGCCGTCCTTACCGGCGGCTGATCTAGCAATGATCATTCACCAAGGCCGGCAACGGTCAGACTATGCTTGTGCGACCCGGTGGGGCGGTGGAGCGGAAATCAATTTCGGTTGCAGTTCGGCTGCCAACATCCGAAGCCGGCGGGAGCCAATGCGGACGGCGGTGCGTTCTGCCGCGGCCATCTCGGTCCGTGCCGCAGCGATGTCCCCCGCTACAATCAGGATGCCGGCGAGTTCCAGCCGGACACGGGCCGCGTGGTACTCAATTCCGGCGCTGGTCCACAGCTGGCGGGCGAGCACCAGAAACCGGATCGCTTCATTGTCGCTCGCAAGCAGATAGTGCGCCTCGTTGATGAGTGCATGCACGGCCGGCTGCGTCCAGCGGTCGGATTGTCCTTCCAGTTCGGCCAATGCCCCGGAAGCGATCTCGCGAAGGCCGCCCAATGCCGCGATGCGCATCTTGTGCGCCAGAAGGATTCCACGCCGCTGGATATGGTACCAGCTCGCACCATCGAGCACCCGGTCGAGCGCCGCGAGGGCTACACCCACCTGGCCCGTTTCCGCCAGCAGGACCGCGTTTCCGGGCTCGGCATCCCAACCCGCGGCATAGGCGGCGGCGTAGTCCTTCCGAGCGTCGTCCAGATCACCGATCATCGCTCGAATGTCGCCGCGGACGCGGTAGCCGTCGCCTATCGACCAGGCCTCCTCCTCCGAGAGTTTCGGCAGAGCCTGGTCGATCGCCGCGAGCGCGCCGGTCAAGTCGCGTTGCGCCCCGAGGATCTCGGCGCGATGCAGATCGCAACTTCCCGGTATGGTGGCGTAACTTGCCTCGCTCCAGCTGTCGAAGCCTTCGCTCCATTGCCGGGCGCGCGACCAGTCGGGGAACGTACGGCAACTCCACAGGATGTTGCAGTAGACAAGGCTTCCGAAAACCGGATCCACATTGCTCGACAAGGCAATGGCCGCGGCATGGTTCTGCTGGTTCACCCCTTGTTCGATGCGGCCAAGCGAGATGTTGTAGAAGCCCATATAGACAAGCGTGAGTGCGATCAGGCCCTGATCGCCACAGGCATTGGCTGCGCTGTGCGATTGCAATGACAGTTCGAGCGCCTCCGCGGCGCGGCCCTGGAAGATTACCTGGCGAGCCTTCATCCATAAAAGGTAGGCGGTGGTGCGCGGGTCTTCCAGGTCCCCCAGAAGGGCTTCAGCCCGCCCCATCCAGCCGGAGGCGGCGGCCGGGGCGGAGCGCTCCAACTCGAGTTTGGCGATTGTTACAGCGGCCCGTGCGGCCATGTTGGGCCGCCCCTCGGCGACATAGGCGGCAAGCGCGCGGGTCAGCACCGGGATCGCCGCGGCAGGGCGGCCTTGGCATTCCACCGCCAGTGCCCACGCATCGATGTCTGCCGCACAGAGCTGTCCATCGGCATCGAGCCTCTCGAAGACCATCGCGGCGCCGGGCCAGTCCTTGGCCTTGGCAAGCGCCAGAGCCTGGGCACGATCGGACTCCTGCACGTCGAATTCCGGAACAGCGGCACCAACGCTCGCCTCGTCGATCGCAAAACGGTAGCCGTGCCGGACATAGCTGCGGATCGCATTCTCGAGCCCTCCGGCAGACAGGGCCGCGCGGGCCAGGCTGACGGCGCGCTGGAGGGATGCTTCGGTGACATGGAGATTTGGCCACAAGGCATCCATCAATTCGTCTTTCGGGACGACGCGGCCAGCATTTCGGACGAGATAGACCAGAAGATCGAAGACGCGCGGCTGCAGCTTTTGCGCAGCTCCCCGCAACCTGAGAGCGCGCGCGTCCTCATCGAGTTCAAAGAATCCGAAACGGTGCAGCATCGAGGCCGGTCTCAGTAGAAGCGCGCAAAACTCGGAATGATCAGCAAACGATCAGCCGCCGATAAGGACTAGCTTCGGCGTTCATCGCAATTTCGCAGTCACATTACGAAACCAGACTGCGGATGAAAAGCAACATGCCCGAACTTCACCAAAGCAGGCTGTCGATGCCGAGCGCCAGCCTGGTCCTGCGCGCAAGAGCGTTGGCATCGCAGGCAGCTGCACTTTTCCGGTTTCTTCGTCGGCCCACCCTGGCGACCAGTGCGGGCGGCTATCTCTCGGGGCTCGGCGCGGCAGTGATCTGGAGCGGTTGGTGGACCGTGACACGCCTCGGCGTGGTCAGTGATCTTGCTGCCGCCGACCTTGCCGCCCTGCGATTTGGCATTTCGGGTCTTCTGTTCCTGCCCCTCATCTGGCGCGAATGGCCGACCATAAGGCTGGTAGCGCCTCTGCAGTTATTGTTCATGGCCGTCGGCGCCGGCGCGCCTTATGCGCTCGTCGCAGCCACTGGCGTCAGACTGACATCGGCCGGTCTTGGCGGCGCAATCACCGTCGGCCTCCTGCCGGCGTTCACATTGATCCTGTCCGTGCTGTTCTTGCGCGAGCCGGTTACACGGGTGCTGATTGCCGGCATTGCCTGCATCGTCGCGGGCGCAGGCTGCGTGATCGCCGGTACATGGAATGCCGGCTATGACGGCTCCGGCTTCGGCTTCTTCGTCGTCGGGGCTCTCATGTGGGCGGGCTACACCGTTTCGCTCAGACGTACGGGATTACAGCCTCTGACCGCGACGGCGATCATTTGCGTCGCATCGCTGCTGCTCTACACACCGGTCTGGCTGATCATATCCGGTCCGGGACATCTGTTCGCGGCCGCCCCTCGGGACCTGTTGCTGCAGACTATCTACCAGTCTCTGCTGTCGGCCATTGCCGCGCTCTACTGCTACGGCCAGGCGATCCGGCGGCTTGGCGCAACGCGCGCCTCCGTCTTTGCGGCAATCGTGCCGCTGTTTTCGGTGATCATAGCGGCAGTCGCCCTGCATGAGAGCCCGAGCATGGCTGAGGCAGCCGGTGCAGCGCTGCTGACCGTCGGTGCAATCGTCGCAGCACGAAAAACCGGCACCCGGCCACGACCGCCCCTGTTGTCGGGAAAGCACCAGCCTTGCTTTCCGACGGACGGGCCTCCGGCAGGCATCACCCGGTTCAAGCACTCGGCATCGCTACTGACTCGCAATGGTCCCAACGCCCCTGAAAGGAAATGATCATGCCCGACATCTACAGCTCCATTCTCGAAACCATCGGCAATACGCCCGTGATACGCCTGGCCCGCCTCGAGCCGAAGGGGATCGAACTTTACGCCAAACTCGAAGCATTCAACCCGCTTGGCTCCGTCAAGGACCGGCTGGCTCTCGGCGTCATCGAAGCTGCCGAGCGCGACGGCAGGCTACAGCCGGGCCAGACCGTCATCGAGGCAACGAGCGGCAATACCGGCATAGGCCTGGCGATGGTCTGCGCCCGCAAGGGCTACCCGCTGGTCATCGTGATGGCCGAGAGCTTCTCGGTCGAACGCCGGAAGCTGATGCGGTTCCTCGGTGCCCAAGTCGTGCTGACCCCTGCATCCGAGAAAGGAACCGGAATGGTCGAGAAGGCCCGCGAGCTTGCGGCGGCGCATGGATGGTTCTGGACCCGCCAGTTCGAGAACGAGGCAAACGCCGATGTTCACAGCGACACCACCGCGCGGGAGATATTGCGAGATTTTGGAGGGAGCGGCCCCGACTATTTCGTCACCGGAGCGGGCACCGGCGGTACGCTGAAGGGGGTGGCGCGGGTCCTGCGAGCCGAGAGCCCGAACACGCGGATCATCGTGGCAGAGCCTGAAAACGCCCCGATGCTAGCGAGCGGCATCGGTCAGCAATACAAGAGCGACGCCACCCCGGCCGCAAGCCATCCCCTGTTCCGCCCGCATCCCATGCAGGGATGGAGCCCGGACTTCATTCCCAAACTGACCGCAGGTGCCGTCGACTCGAACCTGATCGACGTCATCCAGCCCGTGGGCGGTTCGCAGGCCTTGCGTCTGGCCCGGGAACTCGCACGGCAGGAGGGCATTTTCTGCGGTGTCACGGGCGGTGCGACATTGGCGGCAGCGCTCGAAGTCGCGAAGACGGCGCGGCCAGGCAGCCGGATCCTGTTCATGGTGCCCGACACCGGCGAGCGCTACCTCTCGACACCGCTGTTCGAGGCAATCGGACAGGAGATGGATGCGGCCGAGCAAGAAATCTCGAACTCGACTCCACTATGCCGCTTCGGTGTCCCTGCATCGCAGCCTGCCGCGGTTTCCGTAGCAGCGGTCGATCCGGCGCCCGATCATGCTCGCAGCTTCGTCGAACAGGCTATCGGGGATCCCGGTCAACCCGTGGTGATGTTCGCCCTGGAATGGTGCGAGTTCTGCTGGGCCGTGCGCAGGTTCCTGAAAGACCTCGGCGTCCCCTTCCGTTCCGTCGATCTTGATTCGGTGACAATGCAGGCTGGCGGCCTTGGCGGCGACATCCGCAGAGTGCTGCGCATCATGGCCGGCGCAGCCACGATCCCGCAGATCTTCATCGGCGGCGTTCATGTTGGCGGTTCGGTCGATCTCCTTCAACTCCACGATGCGGGCAAACTCGTGTCGATGCTCGGCAAGGCCGGCGTCACGCCGACAGGCGACACTACGCTGACGGCACGGAGTTACCTGCCTCAATGGCTCGCCGCGCGGCCCGCCGCATGATGTCCAGCACGTCTCATCCCGAACGCGAGCCCAGGGTGATCTTCCTCGATCTCATCGAGGTCGGAAGCGATCGAGACTGGCGGTGAGGCACGAAGGTCCCCCCACGATCTCCGCTCTGGTCGCGAAGGCTGAAGCTGAGGCTTCCTGCTGCGGCACGAGGCAGCCGCAGCGCCATGGCGGTTTTGGTCAAACGCAAAAAGGCCGGAGGGACCTCGCATGGGGTCCCTCCGGCCTTTTGCACGAGATGTGACGAAAAGCGCCCTCAACCAGCCTTGGCGGTCTTGGCTGGCGGGGTATTACGTCCCCAGCGCAACGACCCGAGGCCTGCGGCCTTGGCGAGGCGGGATCGTTCTGCAGCATAATTGGGTGCAACCATGGGATAGTCCTCCGCGAGGCCCCATTTGCTACGGTATTCCTCCGGCGACATATTGTATTTGCTACGCAGATGCCGCCTCAGCGATTTGAACTTCTGGCCATCTTCCAGGCAGACGATGAAATCGGGCGTCACGGACTTGCGTACTGGTACAGCTGGACGCAACGGTGTCGCTTCCTCGACTACCGGCTGCTCGCGAAGCTTGGACAAGCTGTCATGAACCATTGATATGAAAGATGGCAATCCGTCCGTCGGAATAGAATTGTTGGCGACGTAAGCTGCGACGATATCCACCGTAACATCGATTAAATTATTGTCAGCTTCCTGCATATCCGGAACGATCCCCGAGTTACGTTTGATGAAAGCAGCATTTTGCCACGTTGGGACAAAAAAGCACATTACATTTCGTTATAGTTAGGAACCTCTGCCTGGACCGACTACCGACGACCGCGACATATTGAGGCAGCCTGATAGCTAAGCCGGGAATATTTGCCCAAATACCATCCCTCCTCATTCGTCAGACATGCGTTGGTGACTTGACGCAGGATAACCCGTGCGATCGCCACACCTCCTCTCCCAACTGGCATCTGCGCCCCGAGTTGCATGAATCAGCTCGTAAGGGGCTTATTTTTGAAGAAACGGCCATCGGTGCGGGGCACCGTTCGCCTTCGGCGGCCCTTTGGCTCCAATTCCTACCGGCAGGGCGTAAGGCCCTCGCATGCCGGCGGATGAAAGCCTGGCTGCCCCGCAGCCAGGTGTGATCACAATTGCGTGTTCAGCCCCGATCGCGCCGCTCGGTGCGCGGACGCCGCCTGCCGATGAAGACATTCGGCACGTCCTCGCGGCAGAATCGCATCGGCAGGCTTCCTCCTTTGAAAGAAGTCAGAGATCGTCGAGGGCAGGATGTGATTCCGGGCGTCGCGCACGGACATGCAAGGCGAGCACCAACGCCAGGGCCGCTGCCAGCCCGACCAGACCGGCAAGGACGATGGCGAGGCAGAACCCATCCGCCAAAGCATGGGCGAGCAGGTGCCGGAAGTCGTCTGCAGCCATGGCCAGGCCAACTGGCATCTCATGCCGCCGTACGGCGAAGCCGGCCAGCGCAAGCGACGACGTCTGCCCGGTTTCGGCCAGGGCCTGTGCCATCGTCGCCACCGCGCGTCCCGCCATCATGGTGCCGAGCAAGGCGACGCCGATGGTCATGCCCCCCTGTCGCAGAGCATTCATGGTCGCGGATGCGGCGCCGGAGCGCGCACGCGGAGCAGAGGCCATGATGGCCGCGCTGGTTGCCGGCACCGCCAGCCCCATGCCGATGCCGAGCAACATGAAAAGCGGTGCGATGGTGACATACGACGTGTCCGGCTCGAACCGTGCCATCATCAGCATGGCGCCGCCGAGCAATATATAGCCGAGCAGCATCAGGCGCCGCAGGCCATAGCGAATGGAGAGACGGCCGAACAGCACTGCCGTTACCGCCATCGCGGCAAAGACCGGTGCCATCCGCCAGCCGGCCTGCGTGGCCGGCCATCCCTGCGCCTGCTGCAGGAAGAGCGAGAAGAAGAACAGGCTGCTATAGCCGGATACGCCGAGAGCGAAGGAAGCGAAATTGAGCGAGGCGAAAGGGAGGTTGCGGAAGAGATCAATCGGCAACACAGGACGACTCGCTTTGCCCTCGATCACGATGAAGGCTGGGAGGGCCAGTGCAGCGATCGCCAGAGCCCCGAGCGTCGTGGGCGCGGCCCAGCCCACCTGCCCCGCGCCGATCAGAGCATAGGTCAGCGCACCCAGGAACAGAATGCTGAGAAACTGGCCCGGCGGGTCAAATGCGGCCTGGTCAGGATCGGCACTTTCGGCGATGCCGATCAGGCCGAGGCCAAAGGCGAGTGCGCCGAGCGGCAGATTCACCAGAAAGATGCTGGGCCAACCGACATTGTCGACCAACAGCCCGCCCAGCATCGGGCCGAGGATCAAAGAAACGGCACTGAAGGACGACCAGCCGCCGATGACGTGCGCCCGCTCGGCGGGATCGGGATAGGCCTGCGTGAGGATCGACAACGCGCCCGGGATGACCAGGGCACCGGCAAGGCCCTGCAGGGCACTGCCGGTGATGAGTACGGCCAGGGACGTCGCCGCCGCACAGATCGCCGATCCCAGCGTGAACAGGCCGATGCCGATGAGCCAAGCGCGCTTGCGCCCATAGCGGTCGCCAAGGGGACCGGCCGAAAGCATGAAAGCCGAAAGACAGAGGGCGTAGGAGCCGACGACCCATTGCAAATCGGAAAGCTCGGCGCCGAGCCCCTTCTGGATGGCCGGCAGCGCCACCGTGACGATGCTGATCGCCAAGGTCGCCATGAAAGTGCCGAGATAAATCGCTGCGACAGCGATCTTTCTGCGTAAGGGAGGCATAACTGTCACCGGACCGGAGGAATTTTCGGCATCGATACATATCGACCGACGGTCGGTCAATTATCTTAAGCTATTCCAAAATCGTTCTAAATATGACAGATAGTCAGTTCATTCAGAATGCTGGCACAAGAGGCGCGGTATGGCCGGAAAAACGGGAGGCGCAGGTACGCCCCTCCGGGGCGAGCGACCGCACCGGCGGCGCATCCAGCCGGCCGAGGTACGGATCGACGACCTGATGTCCGCAGCGGCCGACCTCTTCATTGCCCATGGCATCGAGGCCACCACGGTCGACCACATCGTGGCCCGCGCGGGCGTGGCCAAGGGCACCTTCTACCACTATTTCAACACCAAGACGGATGTCATCCGCGCTCTACGCGAGCGCTTCTCGCAGGATTTTCTGTCTCGAGTCGCCGCGGCCATCGAGGCCTGCCCTCGCGACGAGCATGCCGCCCGGCTTTCAGCCTGGATCAACGGCGCCGTTGCCACCTATCTGGCGAATTTCCGGCTCCACGACGTGGTTTTCCACGATTTCCCCCATAGCCAGCGACAGTCGCGCGAAAAGGAAGAGGTCATTGCCCAGCTCGCCGTCCTACTGGAAGAGGGCCGAGCCGCGGGAGTATGGGCCGTCCCGCAAAGCCGCGCCGTGGCGCTCGTCCTGTTCGATGGGATGCACGGTGTCGTCGACGACGCGATCGCCGCGGGCGAGCATGCGCCCGAGCCGCTGTGCCACCTGCTGTCCGGCCTGTTCTTGCGCATGCTCGCGATCTGATCCGGACCGGAGGGCAGCAACACCCGAAGGCACCGGGCATCCGCAAGAAAGGGGGCGGATTTTCCGGCCAGGCACATGCCAATCCCCAAACGAGTGGGATATCGCGATCAACCGGATCGCATTTTGCTCGAACGCCCTGTCAGGATGCGTTTGCGTGATCGAAAAGCTCGTCGATATCTATGGAAGACGCTCTAGCGTAGCGATTGGCCAAGCGATACCGAGCGGCCTGGCCCCGACATCGGCCTTTTCCTCAAGGTGGCGGATTCGGCAATCAGGGTCACCAGGATCGCGATCGCCAGAAAGGCGACGATGCAGACGGAGAAATGGAATTGCCGGCCGGCATCGCCACGCGAGACGCGGCGGAGGCGGTGGTTTTCCTCGGTGAAGTCCAACAGCGTTTCGTCGCGAGGCATGGCAGCACTCCCTCTGTCACGACAGGCTTCCGATGCCTCTCAATGACAGCGGACCGGTGCTCCGCTCTGTGCGAAATTGCACAGCAGTCTTATGAATTCCTGGTGCTTCAGCTCGAGAAATGACGGTACATTTTGGTTCAAAATAGAAACCTATTATCGTAAAATGCAAGGAATCAAGGCGTTTTCAGAGGAATCAATTCTGGAGGAATTCATCCCATTTTGGTTCGAAAAAACCGACAGGCTCCCTTACGCTGCGATATCGACTATCTTCTGTGCTTGATCTCCAGCTCGCAGGAATCGAGGCGATATCGCATGGAGGACGCTTCGTTCGATCGACATTCAGCCTGTCGCGCAGCAGGAAACTTGGCATCCTGAGCCTGATATAGGAACATTTGAGCGCCTGGATGCATTTGCTTGCAAAGAGGTATGGCAATCATGATCCTAGACGACAAGAACACCCTCGTGCTGGTCGGTGACGGCAGGAAGGCGCTTTTTCTGCGCCAGATCGGACGTGGCAACAAGGCCGGTCTCGCCGTGGACCAGGTCCTGCAGGAAGACAACCCCGCCACGCGGGAACAGGGCACCGACCAGCCCGGGCGTACCGGCACGGGCACCAATGGCCGCACCAGTGCCATCAAGGAAACCGACTGGCATCGGCTGGGTGAAGAACGCTTTGCGGCCGGGCTTGCCGAGATGCTCTATCGGCGCGCCCATGCCGGCCAGTTCGACAGGCTGGTCGTGGTCGCTCCGCCGAAGGTGCTTGGCGATCTGCGGCAGGCCTTCCACCAGGAAGTCCTGGAACGTATCAGCCGCGAAATCCCCAAGCAGCTGACCTCGCATCCGATCGAGGATATCGCGAGGATGCTGCGGGAATAACCGCGCCATCATCCGCTTCAGCCGACCACTATGACCGACCCGAGATCGGATCGGGCACGATGGCGTGGCCTTGAAAAGGCCCTAACCGACGGCGCTCGCCGCTTCGTCGATCAACTGGCTGACCTCAGCCGGCCTGGAAGCGAGCGAAGCATGGCTGGCCTCGAGCGTGATGACCTTGCGCGGATTCATGCGCCCGGACATGCGCTTCTGGTTGTCGGGAGCGATCATGCGGTCGTGACTGGAAATCTGGTACCAGACCGGCTTCACCTTCCAGGCCGGTGTGGTGACGTTGTCGCCGAAGGTGGAAGCCAGCGGCGCTTTCTGGGTGACAGCCATGATCCGGGCCTCCTCGGCGCTCAGATCCTGGCAGAAACTTTCGCCGAACTTGTCATATTTGATCCAGAGGTAGCCATCGCTGTCCGGCGCGATATTGGGGAAGGCTTCGGGCGGGATCTGCTGGCTGATCGCCCCCGGACTTTCGCCGGCATCCGGCGCGAATGCGGCGATATAGACCAGGCCGGCGATGTTCGGCAGGCCACCGGCCTCGGTGATCACCGCGCCTCCATAGGAATGGCCGACCAGCACCACCCTGCCTTCCTGTTGCTTGACCATCTTGCGGGTACGCTCGGCATCGTCCGCCAGGCCGGTGAGCGGCAATTCCACGGCACGGACCTTGTCATATCCCAGGCGCGTGAGTTCCGTGATCACCTTGGCCCAGTGAGCCGCGCCGCCCCAGAAGCCATGGACCAGCACAATCGTCGTATCCTTAGCCATCATCTTCCTCACCCGTGTTGAGCGCGCATGCGCAGGCACCATCCTATCGCGCTTTCGTGTCGGTCCTGCATGAAATGACACGAAGGGAGAGCCCGGGCCTGCCACGCGCGTGGGGGGACCGCCCTTCATCCTGCGCGCCCGTGCGGGTAGAATGAACCGCCCGCGCCTCACGCTGGGATCGTGGTTTCGAGACTGCCCAATCGGCGTCCATCACGGGGCCGGGCCGCACAACTCGTAGAGCGCCTGGCCCATCGTCGCATTGACCGGGCGCGATCTGGCCTGGGGATGGCGGTCCACATAGCGACCGAGCAGTTCCACTGCCGCCCTGTCGGTCATGCCGGCAAGACACTGCCGGCGATGGCGGGTGATCCTGCAGCCGTCACCGAGACAGGTCGAGAGCTGCTCCATCACGATGGCCAGGGCGAACCCCCGCCGATAGTCGTCAGGCCAGGCGAGCCAGGCATCATAGCTCTGCGCCTGCGCTGGGCCGCTGCAGGGCCAGAACGCGACCCCCATGAGCAATCTGCCCGCCGCAAGCCAGTTGCCGCTCTTCATCGCGTGCTCCCGACGTTCCGGATTGCAATGTCGCATTTTTTGCCGAAAGCCGGCAGCCTTTTCACGCTGGGAAAACACGCCCCAACAAGCTGTTGCGAACGAGGCTCGCTTCGCCGGGAGGTCCCTATTTGAACGGGCGCGCCCATTCGGCGAGCCTGCGCCGGAATGCCGGCGGCCAGGCCTTCACGTCCGGCCGGACGGCGATAGGCTTGTCGCTTTCCTTCCAGGCCAGAAAGACCTGCTTCTTCGAGACGTCGACGATGTAGAATGCCGTCTCGTCCGGGCACTGGATCTTCAGGCAGGACGAGCCGACCACCGCATCGCCCTCGACATCGACGCTGCCCAAGCCGTTCAGGAGGCGCTTGAATGTCGCCTCGTCCGGCCCGAGCATCTCGACCAGCCGGCTGGCGATCGTGCCATAGCTGAAGATCTGGCTGGGATGCTGTGCTTTCAGGTCGAGCGCATTCAGCCAGATCATCGGATCGGGTGCGGTGGCCGTCTTCTGCGGGGCGGAGAAGCCCGTCTCCGGCAGCCATACCCATCGGGTACCATTGCCATAGGACGTGCTCTCCTCGAAGACGAAGCCGACGCCGGAACTCACATATTCCACGTTCTGGCATTCCCCGATGGGACCGTCGAAGCGTGCCGGCTTGCCCGGTAGGAAAGCAATGATGAACCGTGCAGGCGCGCAGGCATTGCCGCCGCTGCCGGCGTAACCGATCGCATAACCGGCCTGCCCGATGACGCCGATCTTCTCGAGGGCGATCACGCCGTTCTCGGCAACGAGCTTGCCCTCGACCTCGAGCTGGCGGCCGTCGTCGTCCGTATCGATGAGAGCGATCTTGCGTCCGAACAGCTCCAGAGGCTGCCAGCGCACGGGCTTTCCAGCCTGGGCTGATGCAGCCAGGAACAGGCCCAGCCCAATCCCCAGGCAAAGCTTCGCGGCAAGGCCGACACATGGGCTCGGCCGGGAAACCCCGTAAAGGACTGGCCCCTTGCAGATCTCTCTCGCTCCTCCCCGCAGGCCGACCGCAAGAAATCCGCCCCGCCTCATCGCACCCTGCATCGATATACTCCTGCCAGACAGGCGTCGATAACAGGCATGTAATAGCACTGGCCCCGTCATCACCACTGTTCCGGCCGGAGCAATTTGCACCGCAAGCCGCCGCTCCAATCGCCACCGAACTGTTTCGCGTGGTTTCGGTCGGGGCGTTCGACGCCTCCAGACTCGTATGTCCCCGTGAACTTGACCACATCGGTATGGTAACGGAAACGCGATGACGGCGCCCATGATGGCTATCGCTGAGCTATTCAGGAGCGCAATCGGGCGCACGCCATGCGAGGAGGTGCCATCCCGGCCCAGGCGATACGAAGCCTGAACCATAGGCGGAGCATGCCGCCGATGGATATCTGATGAGAGAGGGAGGCCCGGGCGGACGGTTGCTGAGGCTGTCATCCGGGCCTCCGGCCTCCATCCTCGTCAGGCGGGAAGCCCATCAAGGCTACTTGTGACTCAGTTCGGGAGCAATCGCCTCTTTAGCACTAGTTCTTCCAGGTGCGAATGCGTGGCGGTTCCGTCTTCCGATCGCGTCAATGACGCCATCAATTTTCCCGTAGCGATGGACTACCATCTTCCTTGAAAGGACAATTGCCCCAAAACGTCATCGAGCTTCGCCAATACCCGTTCTGCAATACCTCATGCAAATGCGCCCCGGCGAGGCATGCACCATTGCCCCCGCCGGCGATAAACCTATAGCCTGCCGAATGGCCATGCTGCCGTAGCTGACCGTTTGAAAACCAGGAGGTATGCAAGGAATGCGACAGGCCAAAACGCCGCCGCTTCATCCGCTCAAACTTGCCCTCATAGCCGCCCTTGCAGTTCTTGCGCGCCCCGTGGACGCCAAAGACCTTTCCGACTTCGAGCGAATACTTCCCAAAAGCGTTGCGGGCATGAATCAGGTCAAGATTCATAAAACAGCAACGGACGGGCAGGTCATTGCCTTTTATGGAGGCAAGGCCGGCCGGGCCACGGTCTTTATCCTTCCCGTAAGTGGCGAGAATGCCCGCGGCGTCACTCGCGCCTCGCAGGCCGTACTCCTGGATGCCACAGCGGCGGGGCTTAAGGAGGGCACGAAGGCACTGGGAGACAACTACTGGACAGGCTCGGTTCAAACGCACGCGCTCAAGGCCGACAACGTCGAGATGGCCTGCACCAAGGTGGAAATGCGGCAAGGTGGCCAGAATGGACCGCCGGACCAGATGCGTCTGATGGATCGCCGTTGCTTCACCCAGGTAGGGGACGTTGTGATCGGAACCTATGTGACGACGCCGTTCAAAGAACCGCTTCGATCTTCGCTGGAGAAGGATCAGCTTATCTTCTGTGGTGCCTTCACCTCAGCAGTGGTCAATGAAAAGCGATAGAAACGACCTTCCAGTGCCGCCAAGACCGCGGCCTATGACATTTTATCGATCTGCGATCGTGCCTGGCCGAGCCCCACTCCGTCCAGACACCAGCCAGTTGGGCCGTCTAGGTTCGACGCTACGCAAGCTGTTCAACCAATGGTTGGCGCAGAAAGCGTTTTCGGCTTCCTGCCAGCACCGCACACGAAAACCGCGCTGCCGTTCGATCATCTTTTCTATGGGAGAAATGGTAGCGGGAGAGGGACTTGAACCCCCGACACGCGGATTATGATTCCGCTGCTCTAACCAGCTGAGCTACCCCGCCACGAGGCCCGGCGCTGCCGGACGGGCGGCTTATGCAAGGCTGGGCCGAAACTGTCAAGCGGGTGGGAGAGGAAATCTTCTCCCCTCCCCGTTTTTGCCGCATCTCCGGCCCCGCAGCCGCGATGTCAGGCCCGATATCAGGCTTTGGCGAAGAGCCCGAGCAGGCCCTTGTGGATGGCCTCGTTGCCGGCCACGATGTCGCCGGTATCCAGCATGGTGTCCCCGCCCCGGATGTCGGAGATGAAGCCGCCGGCTTCGCGTACCAGCACGATGCCAGCCGCCAGGTCCCAGGACGAGAGCCAGCGCGAGGCCAGACCGTCGAGGCGGCCGGAAGCGACATAGGCCAGGTCCAAAGCGGAGGCGCCGAAATTGCGCACGCCGGCGACCTTGCCCATCACGGCGCCGAGATCGGCGAGGTTGGTTTGGTGCTGGCCGCGGCCGAGGCGCGCCAGGCTCATGCCCACCATGGAATCCTCCATCAGGCGGCGGCCGGAGACGCGGATGCGGCGTTCGTTGTGGAAGGCGCCCTTGCCGCGCTCGGCCACGAACAGGTCCTCGGTGGCGGGATTGTAGACGACGCCGGCCACCAGCAGGCCCTCGCGCTCCAGCGCCACCGAAACCGCGAAGAAGGGCACGCCATGCAGGAAATTGGTGGTGCCGTCGAGCGGATCGATATGCCAGCGATGGGTCTTGTCCGCGCCTTCGACGACGCCGGTCTCCTCCATCACGAAGCCATAGCCCGGGCGCGCCCGCTCCAGTTCCTGATGCAGCGTGCGCTCGGCCTTCTTGTCGGCGATGGAGACGAAGTCGCCCGGCCCCTTGGCCGAGACCTGCAGGTTCTCGAGCTCGCCGAAATCGCGTTTGAGACCCTTGCCGGCCTTGAGCACGGCAGCAACCATCACATTCATCAAAGGTGAACGCAGCATCATGGAACTTTCAAATAACGGTCGCCCCGCAGATCGGGGCGCGAGAATGGGAAGCGGCCTGTCTAATGGAAAATGCCGCCGATATGAACGGGAAAATGCGACCGGCGCGAAAATTCGAATCGCGGCAGCCTGCGGCGCTCACAGGCCCTGATAATAGGCCTTCCAATGGCTGCGCAGCGCCTCTTCCTCGGCGCCGATGTCATAGGCGGGCGACGAGATCGGCTTCACGGCCTCGACGCGCACCTTCACGAAATGGCGGATGCGGTCGGCCAGCGCGCCCCAGCGGTCGAAAGCAGGGCGCAGGGCCGCGAAGGCCACATCCTCGCGCGAGATGATCTCGCAGCGGCCGCGAATGCGCACGCCCTTGCGGGCGAGCACATCGACGAAATTGATCTCCACCACCGGGCGCTCGCGGATGTTGCGCAGGGTGCCGGGGGAGCGTGCCTCTCCGAAAACGACATGGTAGTCGTCCAGCACCAGAGCAAAGCGCGTTTTAGTAGAAACGCCCTTTTGCTCTCACTCTTTGGCTCGACGCGTCTTTGCGATTCGAGGTGAGGCCTCAAATCGCAAAACGCTTGGCATCATGCCCTTGGGCGACAGATTGGGCGTGCCGTCGGGATTGACGCTCGCCACATAGCCGAGCGAATGGCGCTCGATCACTGCCCTCGCCGCCGCATCCAGCACCGCCGGCCTCCCCTTGTCGATCCCTCGGCCACCCTGCGGAAAATGCCGGTTGGCATCACATGCCGTAGAAGCGGGCCCCCTGAATGGCTGCCGCCCGCACTTCCGGCGTTTGCCGCGCGACATATTCGTCGAGCTGCTTGTCCTCGAGCCCGGCAGCCTTGGCCAGCAGATGCCACATGCAGGCCAGAACCGGATTGGGCGCCAGGCCCATGCCGGCCGCATACATGCGCGCCAGGCGGTTGCGGGCGATCGGCGAACCGCGCAGGGCGGCGCGCTCGAACCAGTCGGCCGCCATTTCCTGGTCGCGCGACACGCCCTCGCCGTTGAAGAGGGCGATGGCATATTCCACCATGCCGTCGACATTGTTGGTATTGGCCGAGGCGAGGAAGTAGTCGGCCGCCTTCTTCTTGTCGGCCGGTACGCCCTTGCCTTCCTTGGTCAGCACGCCGAGCGAATAGAGGGCATCGCCATTGTTGGCGAGCGCCGCCTGGCTGAAGCGCTTATAGGCGGTGGCATAATCGGGCGGGCCATTGGTGGTGCGCAGGGCGATAATGCCGAGATTATAGGCGGCCTCCGGCACACCCAGCTCGGCGGCGCGGTTGAGCAGCAGCATGCCGCCTGGCTCGTCCTTAGGCACGGTCTTGCCCAGGAGCTTGGTCATGCCATAGGCGAACATGGCATTGCGGTCACCGCGCTCGGCCGCCTCGGAATACCATTGCGCCGCCTTTGCCGGATCGGGCGGCACGCCCAGGCCATTGGCATAGAGCTGCGCGATCAGGGTCATCGCCGCGGGGTCCTTGTCGGACACCACGCGCTTGGTGGCTTCCTCCAGCGCCTTGAGATAGTAGCCGCGCTGGAAGGCGCCATAGGCCAGGTCCGGCGGCGGGCCAGCCGGTGCAGCGGGCGCCGCGGCCTCCGCGGGCTTGGCCGCGTCAGGCGCAGGCTGTGCCGGCGTGCCCGTCTCCACCGGCTTGGCCGCCTCGCCGCCATGGGTGCCGGCGGGTTGCGCGGCATCGGCCGGGGCCGATGGTTCCGCCCGGCCCGGCAGCGAGATAAGAAGGACCGGCAGCGCCAGCGCGGCCGCAACAGCGATGCGCTTCATGCGAGACTCCCTCTCTGCTTCAGCAGCCGGTCCGCCAGCGCAACCGCTTCGGCAGGCCCCTGCTCGTGATTCCAGACGGCATTGCCGAGCGCCACGAAATCGGCTCCGGCGTCGGCGAGCAGCGGCACCGCCGCCAGGTCTGGCGCGAAGGCGACGCAGGGCACCTCGAAGAGCTCGGCCCACCAGGCGGTGCGCTCCACCACCCCCTCCAGCGGCGGCAGGCGCCCGTCGCGCGCCGGCTCGCCGAACATGACATAGTCGACCCCGCTTTCGGCGACGATCATAGCCTCGTCGCGCGTCCGGATGCCGCCCGCCCCGACGATGCGCTCCGGCTTGAAGCTGTCGAGCGCATCTGCAAGGCCCTTGCGGCCGTCATTGAGATGCACGCCATCGGCCCCTGCCCGCGCCACCACCGCGCTCCAGCCGCTGACGAGCAGCGCCGCGCCCGCGCCCTGTACCACCGGCGCGATCTCCTTGATCAGCTTCTTGGCGCTGTTGTCGTCGCCGGCCACAGGGGTGAACAGCACGCAGGCAACGTCGCCGGCCGACAGCGCGGCCCGCAGGGCCGGCAGGAAGGCGGCGACATCGTCGATGGCGGGGGTGACCAGATAGATCTGGACGGGGGGATGGGGTGGAACTTCAGCCATGGCGGGAATCCCGGGAATCCTTCTTCTCGCTACGGCATCGGGGCCGATCCCGGAATCGGCGCCGATGCTGTAAGGTTTCGTCATCGCTTCGCATTGGCGGGGAAACGCGAAGCTTTTTTCCTGAACCGCTCAAGCGAATTTCGGCTCGAGCTTGCCGGCCTTGTAGCCCTTGGCCATCTCGTGAAGCGGAATGACCTTGATCTTGGCAGCCTGGCCGGCCGTGCCGAATTCCTCATAGCGCTGCTTGCACAGCTTGATCATCGCATCCTGGGCGGGTTTCAGATATTTGCGCGGATCAAATTCGCCCGGATTTTCGGCAAAGATGCGGCGGATCTGGCCGGTGATCGCCATGCGGCAATCGGTATCGATATTCACCTTGCGCACGCCATGCTTGATGCCGAGCTGGATTTCCTCCACCGGCACGCCCCAGGTCTGCGGCATCTCGCCGCCATATTTGTTGATGATGTCCTGGAGTTCCTGCGGCACCGAGGACGAGCCATGCATGACCAGGTGCATCTCGGGCATGCGCTGGTTGATCTCCTTGATGACGTTCATCGCCAGGATGGCGCCATCGGGCTTGCGTGAGAACTTGTAGGCGCCGTGCGAAGTGCCCATGGCGATGGCAAGCGCATCGACCTTGGTATCCTTGGCAAACCTCACCGCCTCGTCTGGATCGGTGAGCAGCAGGTCATGCGAGAGCTCGCCTTCGGCGCCGTGGCCGTCCTCGGCTTCGCTCATGCCGCTTTCCAGGCTGCCGAGCACGCCGAGTTCGCCCTCCACCGAGGCGCCGACCCAATGGGCCATGTCGACGACGCGGCGGGTGATGCCGGCATTATAGGCATAGTCGGCCGGCGTCTTGCCGTCCTCCTTGAGCGAGCCGTCCATCATCACCGAGGTGAAGCCGGCCTGGATGGCGGTCAGGCAGGTCGCTTCGTTGTTGCCATGATCTTGATGCACGCAGACCGGGATGTCGGGATAGATCTCGACCGCCGCGTCCATCATCTTGGTCAACATGATGTCGTTGGCATATTGGCGCGCCCCGCGGGAGGCCTGCATGATCACCGGCGAGCCGGTGGCCTTGGCGGCCTCCATGATGGCGATTACCTGCTCCATATTGTTGATGTTGAAGGCAGGGACGCCATAGCCGTGCTCGGCGGCATGGTCGAGCAGCTGGCGAAGAGTGATGCGTGCCATTGCGAGATCTCCGAGACGGTCGGCGTGGGTGGCGAGCCGTACGACGCCGTTCAGGCGCGCAGGATCTCCACGCCCGGCAGCGGCTTGCCCTCCAGCCATTCGAGGAAGGCACCGCCCGCCGTCGAGACATAGGAGAACTGGTCGGCCACCTTGGCATGGTTGAGCGCCGCCACCGTGTCACCGCCGCCGGCAACCGAAAGCAGCTTGCCGGCCTTGGTGCGCGCCGCGACATGCTTGGCGGCGGCCACCGTGCCGTGGTCGAAGGGATGCAGCTCGAAAGCGCCCAGCGGGCCGTTCCACACCAGCGTCTCAGCCTCGTCGATGGCGCCCTTGATGCGCTCCACCGATTGTGGGCCGGCATCGAGGATCATGCCGTCGAGCGGGATCGAATCGAGGCCATAGGCATGGTTCGGCGCATCGGCGGCGAAATGATAGGCCACCACGGCGTCAACGGGCAGGATGATGGCGCAATTGGCTTTCTCAGCCTTGGCGAGGATGGAGCGTGCAGTATCGGCAAGGTCACGCTCGGCCAGCGATTTGCCCACGCCGACACCCTGCGCGTGCAGGAAGGTGTTGGCCATGCCGCCGCCGATGATGAGGGCATCGACCTTGGCGACGAGATTGCCGAGAAGCTCGAGCTTGGTGGAGACCTTGGCGCCACCGACTACGGCGACGACCGGGCGCTTGGGCTGTTCGAGCGCACGCGACAGCGCCTCGATCTCGGCCTGCATGGTGCGGCCGGCATAGGCGGGCAGAACGTGCCCGAGGCCCTCGGTGGAGGCATGGGCGCGGTGGGCGGCCGAGAAGGCATCATTCACCCAGATGTCGCCATTGGCCGCCAGCGCCTTGACGAAGTCGGGATCGTTCTTTTCTTCGCCCGGATGGAAACGGGTGTTCTCCAGGCAGAGGATGTCGCCCGGCTGCATCGCCGCGACCGCCTTGGCCGCGGCCTCGCCGATGCAATCCTCGGCAAAGGCGACGGGCCGCTTGGCGATCTCGGCGAGCTTGGCGGCAACCGGCTTCAGGCTCTCCTTGGGGTCCACGCCCTTGGGCCGGCCGAAATGGGCGAGCAGAATGACCTTGGCCTTGGCACGGGCGAGTTCCAGGATGGTGGGGATGATGCGCTCGATGCGGGTGGCGTCGCCGACGACGCCATTCTCCATCGGGACGTTCAGGTCGACGCGGACCAGAACGCGCTTGTTTTCCACATTCACGTCGTCGAGGGTGCGAAAAGCGCTCATGCCTGTCCTGTCCATCTGTTTTCGGCAAGGTGCCCAGGGCGTCAGCATGGATTGGCACCAACCCATACCGAACACACGCCCTAGCACACCCCGCCCGCCTCACAAAATCACCGGCGAGCAATAGAGCAAGCCGACGGATCGATAAAGCGGTGAACGCGAAGGACAGGCTGAAATTGCTGCGCCCGGCCAGGCAGCGCGATACAGGCAGATCGGCTGGTCAAGGCAGGCGCATCGGGCAACGCGTTCTCACCCCTTCCTGCGTTCGAGCAATACGGGCAGGTCTTCAGCCGTGAAGGATGGATGGGCCCTGAGATCGATGCTCACGACCCGCCATCCCTGTGCCGCATATTCGTTGAGGCGCTCGACGATGGTGGCGAACCGGTCCGCCTGGCCATCGATGTGAATCTTTTCGAGACGATATTCCATCAGGATATCCTTCCCTGCGTCCGCGGCCGGCATGAAGTCCGGCTCGTCTCAATTCGTCTTCGCATGACGAAAACGCCACTCCGCCGCCAGCGAGATCACCACCACCAGCCCGCCGGCCAGCCAATGGGTGCGCTCGGCACCCATGTTCGATGCGAAGCCCAGGGCCCATGGCGCCAGGATGAGCCAGGCCCCCAGGGCCATCGTGACCCATTCCTCCCATTGCCTGAACTCGCTCAGGGCGGCGAAGGCCAGATAGGCGAGCAGGAAGGCCATGGTCCAGGCATGCCAGGTCGGCACCGGCATCGTCCGGAACCCGGCCAGCCAGGGCGCGCCGAACAAGGCGAGCGCCACCAGCACCAGCAGCCAGTCTTGAACTCGCTTTCCTGAAAACAGGATCGAAACCATCGTCGCCTCCATGACCATTGCACCAGCGTTTGGAAATGACATTTATATCGTATTGCGATATAAATTCCAACGCGAAGCCGATGGCTCGCGAGGCTGTGAAGGAACTCGACCGTGGCTGCAGATCTCAACTCCGATTTATTCTCCCCATTCATCCCGATGAAGAGCAATGACGATTCGATCGCCTGCGCCCGGCACTTGCTGCGCGCCGCCCGAAGGAAGTTCTTCACCAGGCCCTACGACGCCGTGAGCCTGGAGGAGATCGCCGCGAGTGCCGGCATTACCGAGGCGAAGGCGCTCGGCCTGTTCGCCAGCAAGGAGGAATTGTTCGCATCGCTCGTCGTCCAGGAGATGGCTGCCGCCGCGGTCGAAATCTGGTGCAGGACGATCGGATCGACCGACATGGAAGCGGTCCTGCTGCAAGTGGCGCGCAACTATGTCGGCTTGTTCGGTTCGAACCGCGCAAGGGAAATCTATCGCTCGCTGATCTGCGTGTCGGCACGCTTTCCCCATCTCGGCCGCATCATCTATGAACATGGCGCCAGGGTCCTGCTCGAAAGACTGTCGGGCTACATTGCGGCCCGAAGCGCGCAAGGCTGCCTGGCCGTCCCCGATCCCGACCTCGCCGCACAGCAATTCCTGAGCCTGGTCCACGGCAATTTGCACCTGCGCGAAGTGCTCGCCGCCCAGCCCGTCAGCGATGCCGAGATCGACCGCGTGATCGAAAGCGGTGTTCGTCTCTTCCTCGCCGGATATCGGCGGGACCAGCCCCCTGAGTCACGCGCAGCGCGCTCCGAGCATCTTGCTAGATCTGCCGGTGAGTGTCGGTCCGCCGGCGGCGCGACATCTCATTGAACGAAGGCAACCGCACGATCCCGAGATCAACGCCGCGCCGGATTCTGCAGGAACACGACATAGCCGCGAAACCAGGGATTGGCTGCCAGGCCAGGTGGCTCCTGCCAGTCGCCGGCCTGCACCAGACCGATGCGGAAGGGCATCTGCAGCCGGCTCAGGCGCGAAAGATAGGCGGCATAGCCGGGGATCGTTCGGCGGCCCTGATAGGTCTGGATGATCACTTCGTCGACGGTACCGCCGAGCGCTTCAAGCCCTTTGGGATCGCCATTGCTGCTCCAGTCCATCAGGCCGGTAATGCCGAGCCTGTATTCGGCCGGCAATTGGCGGCGCAGGCCCGCGAGGAAGGAAGCGTAGCTCTCCAGGTGGCGCGTACGGGCATCGAAATCGATCTGCAGGCCGATGACACGATTGCCCGCTGCTCGCCAGCGCCCGAGCTGGGCCAGGACCTGGGTATAGATCTCGGGCGGCCAGGCCAGGGTATCGACGCGTACCACCAGCCATAGCGGCGTATCGGGAAGACGCGGAACGGCACTTCGCCGGGACAGGAGACGAATCGGCTCCCGGGCACCGACCTCCGAGCCGAGCAAATAGAGTTCGCGCGCTCGCGCCAGGGCCGGCTGCGTCTTCACCCCCGCCCACAGCCAGAAGCTATGATAGCGGCCGATATCGACGGGAGCCTCCGCCGCGGCTACACGGCCGGCGACCGCCAGGAATACCGCGAGGGCCCACGCCGAGCGCTGCATGTCTACCAGTAATATTCGAGAGACTGCGCCCAGTTCGATTGCGGATAATCGCGTTTCAATTTCTGGAACCAAGCCTTTCGCTGGGCGACGGGCACCACGCTGTCGTCGCAGCCATTCTTGCTCGTTGGCGCGAAGCACCAGATGGCACGATAGAGGGAATAAGCCTTCTGATCGGATGTCGCCCCCGCTGAGTCGGCAATGGAGCGATACGCTTCGAGCCGCGAGAATTTCCGGCCGGGAAACTGTACCCCCTTGCCGCCGAGCTCATCCTTGGCCGGCGGTGCGTCGAGGAAATCATGGTCGAGGCCGTTGAGGCGGATGAACTCGCCCAAACACAGGCGCGCCCCGATGTCGCGTGGATTGGCAGCCAGCGTCGCAACGCTGCTCTTGAGGTCCGGGCAGGCGAAATCCGACGCCGTTTGCGGTTTGGCGAACACATCCGCGGAGGGTGGGGGGGCGCCTTCAGCATCATCGGCATCCGCTTGGACCTTGGCATCAGTGGGGACCAAAGCCAAATCCTCCGGAAAGGCCTTGTAGGCACCGCGGGTAAGGTCGCGGTAGAGAAGCACGTACAGGGCGGTCGCACGCTCGGCCGGCGAGGCAGCGGTATCCTTTGTCTGGCGGCGCAGCAATTCGGGGCCGGCGCTGTAGCGCAGCAAGGTTCGCCGGATGGTCTGGTTGCTGACTGGCGAGGCTGGCTCGAAGAGCCGTTCGGGCTTGCCTGCCCGCTCGTCATACAGGGCCAGGGCAAGCTCGATGACGACACGCTGGCTGGTTAGGCTCGCTCCCTCGACGAGATCGAGCCAAAAGCCGCGGGCATTGCGGTCCTTCACGGCATCCAGTGCCGCACCGCGCAGCACCTGCCGGCTGAATTCGAGATTGGTGTAGCTATTCTGGCGTGCCCGGTCCGCAATCAGGTCCAACACGGCACGCGGCTGGCGGGCGACATGGAACTGATAGGAAGCCAAGAGATAGTCGAACAGGTCCGTCTTGCCCGCGAAGAATTCGCGCTGCCCGTTCAGCTCGTTCAGGGTAAGGGCCTTGCTGCAGCAGGCCTCACCGCTGAGGGCGCCATCCTTGCGCATGCGGACCAAGTCCAGGATCGCCAGCAGCACGGGGGAACGCACCTGCTCCGCCCCCAGCAGGGGCAGCAGCTTGATGTCCAGCTCCTGGGCGAGATCGGCATCGGAAATGCCCCGCTCGCTCGCCTTCTGCCCCAAGAGCCGCTCATAGTCGGCGAGCAGCTTGGCATTGGCCCCGCTGATCCAATAGACGCGGCGCAGCAGTCCGCGCGCGGAAGCGGCATAGCGCCCGTTCGGATAGGCGGCCAGATAGTCCTGCAGGGCCTTTTCCGCTTCGGTTGCCTTGCCGGCATCCCGCTGCGGGACATCCTTGAGGTTGCCATACTCGTCAAAGGCACCGGCCTGCAGATGGTTCACCTCGACGCGGCCCAGGAGATAGCGCCCGCTCTCCCGCAGCCAAGCCTGGGCAGAGCCGCTCAAGGCTGAAAAATGCTGGGTGGCGGCGCCGAAGTCGCCGGCATAGAAGGCCGCCGCCCCCATGAGATAGGCGGCAAAGTCCTTGGCCAAAGGCGACTGCGCATGTTCGGCTGCGGCCACAACGGCCTGCTGGCCGGCATTGGCTCCGGTGCAATCCGGCCGCAGGCCCTGCCGGGCGGCGATGAGTTCGTCCCTTTCGCCCGCCGTCACGCCCTGCTCTGCCTTGAGGGCCTCCACGAAATCGGCTGCACCGGCATCGTTGCTGCGGCAGCGCGAGCCCTCGCCCGCGGCATAGAGCCCATTGCCGCCGATCGAAGCGGACGGGTACAGCGTGCTTCGGAAGGTCGCCCAATCACTTGGCGCCGCCAGTGCCTTGCTGGCGCCATCCTCATTCGGCCGGGTTGGTGCGAGCGGCGCATCGCCCTGCTCGCCCAGCAGGAGCAGCAGATTGGCTCGCGTATCGTTGCCGGGCTGCAGGACGGCGAGATTGCTGCAACCATTCGATTCGGTTCCCGCGATCGTCCAGCTCGGCTCGCAGCCACCATCGGAACTGGCTCGAGCCGCCCCCGGGCTCAAAACGGCGAAGATCAGAACGATCAACCAGATGCCTCGCCGAGCCATATGGCTGTACTCCTCTTCCCATGCCGCTTGCAGCACCAGTCAATCACAGCCTCCCGCTCGGGGGCAAGCAACCGGTACCGGACACCGGCAATTCCGGGCGTGGAGGCTAAGCAAAACAAAAGGTGGCGCAGTTACCTACGGCACCTCAGCCGCCGTCTTCGGCGCCATGTATCGTCCCGCTATGCTTGTTGATCTCGCTGCGCTCGCGCGTCCTGGCATTGAACGGCAGGGCCTGACGAAATGCGAGGAGCAGGAAGGCCAGCAAGGCCACGATGCTCAACAGCCCCGGCAACATATCTCCCATGAAGCACGCCCTCCTGGCGACTTCTCGAGCATACCATAACCCGAAATGAAAACGGCGCCCCGGTTGTCCGGAGCGCCGTCTTCAGTTCAGCTGAGCGCCGAACTCAGATCAGGCTGGCAAAATGCACCGCCGTGTCGGCCATGCGATTCGAGAAGCCCCACTCATTGTCGTACCAGGTCAGGATGCGCACGAACTTCTCGTCGATGACCTTGGTCTGGTCGAGCGCGAAGATCGAGGAAGCCGGGTTGTGGTTGAAGTCGCGGCTCACCAGCGGCTCGTCGGTATAGGCCAGCACGCCCTTGAGCGGGCCGCGCTTGGAAGCCTTGATGATGGCCTCGTTGACCTTCTCGACGCTGGTCTTCTTCTTGGTGTTGATCTTGAGATCGACCACCGAGACGTTCGGCGTGGGCACGCGGACCGAGGTGCCGTCGAGACGGCCCTTGAGCTCGGGCATCACCAGACCGACGGCCTTGGCAGCACCGGTCGAGGTCGGGATCATCGACAGCGCCGCGGCGCGGGCGCGGTAGAGATCCTTGTGCATCTGGTCCAGCGAAGGCTGGTCGTTGGTGTAGGAATGGATCGTGGTCATGAAGCCGCGCTCGATGCCAAAGGCATCGTGCAGCACCTTGGCCACCGGCGTCAGGCAGTTGGTGGTGCAGGAGGCGTTGGAGATGACCAGGTGATCCCCAGTCAGGTCCTGGTGATTGACGCCATAGACCACGGTGAGGTCGGCGCCGTCGCAGGGCGCGGAGACGATCACACGCTTGGCGCCGGCCTTGAGATGGGCGGCCGCCTTGTCGCGGGACGTGAAGATGCCGGTGCATTCCATCGCGATATCGATGTTCAGCTCCTTGTGCGGGAGCTGGGCCGGATCCTTGATCGCGGTGACCTTGATCTTCTTGCCCTGCACGACGATGGAATCGCCCTCGACCTTCACCTCGGCGGGGAAGATGCCGTGGATCGAATCGTAGCGCAGCAGATGGGCGTTGGTCTCCACCGGCCCGAGGTCGTTGATGGCGACGATCTCGATATCCTTGCGCTTGCCTTCGACGATGGCGCGCAGGATGTTGCGGCCGATGCGGCCGAAGCCGTTGATGGCGACACGAACTGTCATCCGATATTTCCTTTCTCTGCCTTCAGCTAGAGCATTTTCCGGAAAAGCCGATCGACTTCTCGATTAGGAAAACGCGTCAAAACAAAGAGTTAGAGCGGAGCGCACTTGTGCGCGCCCCGCCCGTTTACAGCTCATGCTCAGCCGTTGTGGCGGCGCAGGGCGGTTTCGGCCACGGCTTCCGCCGTGATGCCAAAATGGTTGTAGAGGTCCTTGATCGGACCGGAGGCGCCGAAGCCGGTCATGCCGACGAAGCCGCCATCGGGGCCGATCACGGCGTCCCAGCCGAAGCGGACGGCAGCTTCCACGGCGACCTTCACCGGCGCGTCGCCGATGATCTTGGCCTTGACCTCTTCCGGCTGTGCCAGGAGCAATTCCAGCGAAGGCACCGAGACCACCCGGGTCGGCACGCCGCGCTGGTTCAGGATGGCGCGGGCGTTCATGGCGATCTCGACCTCGGAACCGGAGGCGAACAACGTCACCGCGGCCTTGCCGCCGCCGGAGCCGGCCAGCTCATAGGCGCCCTGGGCGCACAGATTGGCCGAGGTGGCTTCGCGCAGCAGCGGCAGGTTCTGGCGGGTCAGCGCCAGGATGGTCGGGCCATTGGTACGCTCGAGGGCGAGCTGCCAGCATTCGGCGGTCTCGATCGCGTCGCAGGGGCGGAACACGCGCATGTTCGGAATCGCGCGGCACGCCGCCAGATGCTCGACCGGCTGGTGGGTCGGGCCATCCTCGCCGAGGCCGATCGAGTCATGGGTCATGACATAGACCGGGCAGGTGCCCATCAGCGCCGCCAGGCGGATGGCCGGGCGGGCATAGTCGGTGAAGACGAAGAAGGTGCCGCCGGCCGGCACGAAGCCGCCATGCAGATAGATGCCGTTCATCGCGGCGGCCATGCCGTGCTCGCGGATGCCCCAATGGATGTAGCGGCCCTTGAAGTCCTTCGGCGTGATCTCGACCAGGCCCTTGGCCTTGGTGTTGTTGGAGGGCGTCAGGTCGGCCGAGCCGAGCACCAGTTCCGGCATGACCTCGACGATGACGTTGAGGGCGGCTTCGGACGACTTGCGGGTCGCCATCGCGGTCGGGTTGGCGGCAAGCGCCTTCTTGTGGGCAAGGATGGCCTTGCCGAGCTTGGCGGGGCGCACGTGATCCATGCGGCGCGTGAACTCGGCCTGCTTGCGCTCGGACAGGGTCGCGAAGCGTTCCTCCCAGCCCTTGCGGTCTGCGGCGCCACGCGAGCCGGCCTCGCGCCAGGCCTTGAGCACGTCGGCGGGCACCTCGAAGGGCGCACCGGTGATGCCGAGATTTTCCTTGGAGAGCTTGGCTTCTTCCGGCCCCAGCGGTTCGCCATGGGCCTTGGAAGTACCGGCGCGGTGGGGCGAACCGAAGCCAATGGTGGTCTTGCAGGCGATCAGCGTCGGCTTGTTCGACTTCTGGGCGGCCGCGATGGCGGCAGCGATGGCGTCCTGATCATGGCCGTCGACATTCACGGCGCGCCAGCCGGCGGACTGGAAGCGCTTGATCTGGTCGACCGAGTCCGAAAGCGTCAGCGGGCCATCAATGGAGATGCCGTTGTGATCCCACAAGACGATCATCTTGTTGAGCTTGTAGTGGCCGGCGAGCGCGATCGCCTCCTGGCTGACGCCTTCCATCAGATCGCCGTCGGAAGCAATCACATAGGTGTAGTGGTCGACCACCTTCTTGCCGAACTGGGCGGCCAGCATCTTCTCGGCGAAGGCGAAGCCGACGGCGGTGGAGATGCCCTGGCCGAGCGGGCCGGTGGTGGTCTCGACGCCGACGGTGTGGAAGTTCTCCGGATGCCCGGGGGTCTTGTGGCCGAGCTGGCGGAAATGCTTGAGCTCCTCGACCGTCATGCCGGGGACGCCGGTCAGATAGAGCAGCGAATAGAGCAGCATCGAGCCGTGGCCGGCCGACAGGATGAAGCGATCGCGGTCGGCCCAATGGGGATTGGCGGCATCGAACTTCAGGAAACGCGTGAACAGGACGGTGGCGACATCGGCCATGCCCATGGGCATGCCGGGATGGCCGGACTTGGCGGCCTCAACCCCATCAATCGCCAAGCCACGGATGGCGTTGGCCAGGCGGTTCTGCATTTCGGTGAGTGCCATGGAGTGTTTCCTGATGAAATTCGCCGGAATTTGGCAAAAAGAGCGGTGGGTTCTTAGCACCTCATCCCCGACTGTCAATGATCCCAGGGCTTGTGCCCGAAATTCGCGCAACCAATAGTGGGGCGATCGAAAGCAGGAGGTATCATCAGGGGAAGGCCAGCGGCTTTCACTTGGCCATGGGGCGAAACCGCGATACTTTGATATTTAAGCAAAAACGCGGAGCGGCCCTGTCATGATTCGATGGAATGCCGCCATAGGGAAAGAGTGAGTAAGCCCTTGTCTGTGGATGCAGCCTTGCAACGATTGAATATGGCCCTGGCCCAGCTCGAGGAGGCCGCCGACCATCGCGCGGAACTCGACCGCACCATCGGCGGACATCGCATCGAAGTGCAGGCACTCTCGGAGGATCGCAACCGGCTGGCCCTGGAACTCGACGCGAGCTATGCACGGTTCGCTGCTATGGAAACCGCCAATCGCGACGTATCGCGACGCCTCGACCAGGCGATGGATTCCATCCGCTACGTGCTTGAGCCCCAGGACAGCTAGCATGGCGCATGTATCCGTCACCATTGCGGGCCGCGCCTATCGCATGGCGTGTGACGAGGGTCAGGAGGAACACCTCCTCGGCCTCGGTCGTCAGCTCGATGCCAAGATCGACGCCCTGCGTTCCTCTTTCGGCGAGATCGGCGACATGCGCCTTGCCGTGATGGCGGGCATCATGGTCGCAGACGAACTGTCGGAAATGCAGCGACGAGCGGCCTCCCTGCAGCATGATCTCGACGAATTGCGTCAGACACGCGACAATGCGCTGCAGCGCGAGCAGCAGACCCAGATGCGGGTGACGCAGGCCCTGACCGACGCCGCCAGCCGGGTCGAGAAGCTGATCGATTCCTTGTCGAAGACCGGCGTCTAGCGCTTCCCGTATTTTCTGGATCCGCAGGAGTCTGGATCGCAGGAGAATGCCTGCGATTCCGGCAGGTCCGCGCTCCCAGCAATATTTTCATCGACCTCTGGCGCTCGCACCGTCTCGCCCTTATTATCTCGGTGCGGTGCTGCCTGGTTCGTCAGGACAACTGTATCCCCGGGGCCATACGACTCCCAAGGGAGCTGTCACTGTTCTCGCTCGAGGGCTTGGACATTACGGCGCCCACCTACATCAGTAGGCGCCCGGGATCGAACCGTCCAACGGCCGAGGTGGCCCGCTCCCTCCTCTTTTCAAGCGTGTAATGGCCTCCACCGATCACAAGACCCAGTTGCGCCACAAGGCAATGGCGGCGCGCTCAGAGATCCGCGGTCATCAGCGCCAGGCCGCAACGGCGAGAGCCGCCCATCACGCCTTCAGTCGCCTGAAATACACCAGCGGCATCGTCGGCCTCTACCAGGCTTTTCGCGACGAGATCCATCCGGACGAGATCGCCGAACGCCTGCACCATACGGGCCGCAGGCTCGCCCTGCCGACCACACCGAAATATGGCCACCCCCTCACCTTCCGGGCCTGGGCGCCAGGCGACCCCCTGGTGGTCGGTCGCCACAACATTCCCGAGCCTGCGCCCGAGGCAGAAGAAGTCCATCCCCAGGTGCTGCTGGTGCCCCCGGTCGCCTTCGACCGCCGCGGCTACCGCATCGGCTATGGCGCGGGCTTCTACGACCGCACCATTCCGCAATTGCGGGCGATTCACCCCGTCTTCACCCTCGGCTATGCCTTCGCCTGCCAGGAAGTCGCGTTCCTGCCGTCCGAGCACCATGACGTGCCGCTCGATGCCATCGCCACCGAAAACGAAATCATCACTGTGACGGGGCGTTAGCATGCGCATCCTTTTTCTCGGCGACATCGTCGGCCGCACTGGCCGCAATGCGGTGATCGAACGCCTGCCGGGCCTGCGCGAAGCCTGGAAGCTCGATGCGGTTATCATCAATGGCGAGAACGCCGCGGGCGGCTTCGGCCTGACCGAGGCGATCTTCGACGAAGTGGTCTCTGCGGGCGCCGACGTGGTGACGCTCGGCAACCATTCCTTCGACCAGCGCGAAGCCCTCGTCTTCATCGAGCGGGCGCCGCGGCTGATCCGTCCGGCCAATTATCCCAAGGGTACGCCGGGGCGCGGCGCCACCCTGGTGGACCTGAAGAACGGCACCCGCCTGCTGGTCATCCAGGTGATGGGCCGGGTCTATATGGATGCGCTCGACGATCCCTTCGCAGCCCTCGAGCGCGAGCTCGCGGCCTGCCCCCTCGGTCTCGGCGCCGACGCCGTGGTGGTGGACGTGCACGCCGAAGCCACCAGCGAAAAGCAGGCGCTCGGGCATTTCGCCGACGGCCGCGCCAGCCTGGTAATCGGCACCCATACCCATGTGCCGACGGCGGATCATCAGATCCTCAGCCACGGCACGGCCTATATGTCGGATGCCGGCATGTGCGGCGACTATGACAGCGTGCTCGGCATGGACAAGGAAGAGCCGGTGCGCCGCTTCATCCAGAAGACGCCGGGCCTGCGCTTCGAGCCGGCGACCGGCGAGGCGACCCTGTCGGGCTTGGCCGTGGAAACCGACGACCGTACGGGCCTAGCGCTGAAGATCGCCCCGGTGAGAATCGGCGGGAAGCTGTCGCAGGCCGAGCCGGCGTTTTGGTGACCGTAACCTCTGTTCGCAGCAGGCGCCGCTATTCCGACGCTGACTGCAGGAGAGCGACCAAATCGGCCGGAACGAACTCCTGCCCGCCCGCCAGATCAAGATAGATCTTCGCGGCATCTTCGAAATGGCCGCCCCTGTCATTTGAGCCTGACAGTTCCTTCACGAGCAGGGCGATACCGCGGCGGTCTCGTCGCCGGGCGAGGCCCTGAAGGGCCTCGCCGCGCACCATTTCATCCTCGTCCATGGCATTTGTCAGCAATGCGGCACGAATGACCTCACCATCCGCCACAGACTGCGCCACGGCCCTTGTCGCCCAGTCGCGGGCTCGAACTTCTTCTTTGTCCGTCATGAGGCGCAGCAAAACCTGAACGGCCTCCTCGCTCTGTGGTTCACCAAATGAGAAGGCCACGGCATAACGCACAATAGGATCCAGGTGGTCGGCAAAGCGGATAAGATCGGGCTGGCAGCGTAGATTGCCGAGATGGCCGAGCGAGAACAAAGTGCATCGCAGTACCTCCAGGTCCGACTCCGAGCGAGCAAGCTCCACAAGGGTGTCGCAACATTCCTTCGGAAAACTGCGTTCGTGGCCGAGTTCCCCCAAGATCCTCGCACCGACGAAACGCCGTATCGAATCCTCTGAACGGCAGAGTCTCATGGCGGCATCCAGGACCTCCCGGCTGCCCCGTACCTGCAATTCGACGAGCGCTTCATTGCGAGAGCTTTCGTCTCGCCTCTCGTGTTCGACGGCCTGCTCGATCAGATCGACGTTCGCCTGGGGATGGCGGGAGCCGGACGGCGTCCGTGACATAGTGATTCTCCGACGATCCGGGGCAAGGCCAGCGCGCTCGCCACAAAAACCAAGCCAACAAGCTTCTAGGCATAAGCCAGAAAACCCGAGAAATCTCGCGGTCGCAGCCTGAGTCGCCAAGCCGGGATGGATTTTTCTCGCCGCCGCTTCTATAAGCCGCGCCACAATTCATTGAGCTCGCGCTTCGCTGAGCCCCAGATCGACACAAGGCAGGACACATGGCCGGTCATTCCCAGTTCGCCAACATCATGCACCGCAAGGGCAAGCAGGATGCAAAGCGTTCCAAGCTCTTCTCCAAGCTCGCCCGTGAAATCACGGTGGCGGCCAAGCTCGGCTTGCCCGATCCCAACATGAATGCGCGCCTGCGCGCAGCCATTCTCGCCGCCCGCGCCGAGAACATGCCCAAGGACAATATCGACCGCGCCATCAAGAAGGCCGCCGGCGCCGATGGCGAGAACTATGACGAGATCCGCTATGAGGGCTATGGGCCCGGTGGCGTGGCGCTGATCGTGGAAGCCCTCACCGACAACCGTAATCGCACCGCCTCCGATGTACGCTCCTATTTCACCAAGGCCGGCGGCAATCTGGCCGAAACGGGCGCGGTGTCCTTCATGTTCGACCGTGTCGGCGTGGTCGAGTACGACGCGGACAAGGGCTCGCCGGATGCCATGCTGGAAGCGGCGCTGGAAGCCGGCGCCGATGACTGCGCCTCCTCCGAGGACGGTCATGAATTCATCTGCGCCGCCGAGAACCTTGCCGAAGTCACCAAGGCCCTGGAGACCCAGCTTGGCGAAGCCCGCAAATCCAGCCTGGTCTGGCGCCCGCAGAACACGATCGCCGTCGACGACGAAACCGGCGAGAAGCTGATGCGTCTGGTCGACAATCTCGACGACCATGACGACGTTCAGCATGTCTATGCCAATTTCGAGCTTTCCGACGCGCTGATGGCAAAGCTGGCGGAGTAAATCGGAGCGCGGTCATCGCGCCAAGCGGCGCGGTCGGGCTGGGCGGGCGGGGGCGCGCCCGCGGTTGGTGGAGTTAGGGCGGGCCCG
>NZ_JAXOUF010000023.1:0-43188 GCF_034424805.1 Labrys sedimenti | reverse complement strand
ATCGCGACATGCTCGCATGTCGCGATGTCCGCTCTTGGAAGCCCGACCTTTTTTCGAAGAAAGAGCGGACAGGATGTCCGCGCTCCGATCATGTCACAGACCCCCATCCGCATCCTCGGCGTCGACCCAGGCCTGCGCCGCACCGGCTGGGGCGTGATCGAGGTGCTGGCCAACCGGCTGTCCTTCGTCGCCTGTGGCACGGTGTTTTCCGACGACAATGAGGAACTCGCCCACCGCCTGCTCGAGCTGCATACGGGTCTCACCGAGGTGGTGACTCGTTTCGAGCCGGACGAGGCGGCGGTGGAGAAGACCTTCGTCAACAAGGATGCCACGGCAACCCTCAAGCTCGGCCAGGCCCGCGGCATCGCCATGCTGGTGCCGGCCCAGGCCGGCCTTGCCGTCAACGAATATGCGCCGAACCTGGTCAAGAAGACCGTGGTGGGCTCCGGCCATGCCGACAAGAAGCAGATCCGCCTGATGATCAAGGTGCTGCTGCCCAAGGCCGACCCGAAGTCGGATGACGCAGCCGACGCCCTCGCCGTCGCCATCACCCATGCCCATCACCGCACCAGCCACAATCTGGCAGCGATCCTGAAGCGGTCCTCCTGAGACGCTGGCTCTCGCAGATGCCCGTGCTCCTAGTAAATAGCGCTTGCCACCCGGGTTTACCGCCCCTAGAACAAACCGTGAATTTATCCAAGGATTCGCCATGACCCAGGCTCGCCGTGCCGCCGCCTTCTCCGAACTGCACCAGCGCTCCGAACTTTTCCTCATCCCCAACGCCTGGGATGCCGGGTCCGCCAAGCTTCTGGATTCGCTTGGCTTTTCTGCCATCGCCACCACCAGTGCCGGCCTGGCCTTCACGGTGGGGCGCAAGGATGGCCAAATGTCGCGCGAGGAAACTCTCGCCAATGCCAGGGCCATCGTGGAAGCCACCGGCCTGCCGGTGAGCGCCGATCTCGAAAATGGTTTCGGCGACGCTCCCGAGGACTGCCAACGCACCATTCTCGCCGGCATCGAGGTGGGGCTTGCCGGCGGCTCGATCGAGGACGCGACCGGCCGGCCCGACCAGCCGATCTATGAATTCGGCCACGCCGTCGACCGCGTACGCGCCGCAGCCGAGACGGCACGCGCCGGAGGGTTCGTGCTCACCGCCCGCGCCGAGAACTTCCTGCACGGCATCGCCGACCTCGACGACACCATCCGCCGCCTGCAAGCCTTCCAGGAAGCGGGAGCGGAGGTGCTCTATGCGCCGGCCCTGACCCGTCTCGACCAGATTTCCAGCGTGCTTGCCGCGATCGACAGGCCGCTCAACGTCCTGTTCACCGTTGGCGGGCAGGATTTCACCGTCGCCGATCTCGCCAGGCTCGGCGTGCGCCGCGTCAGCGTCGGCGGCTCCTTCACCCGCGCGGCCTTCGGCGCCCTGAAGCGGGCCGCCCTCGAACTGCGCGACCAGGGCACCTTCGGCTTTGCCAAGGACGCCATGTCCTATGCAGAACTCAGCGCCCTGTTCGGCAAGGGCACCTGAGATTCGTGAAGCGGGCGCACGAATCAATCGAAACCGCTAGATATGGCCCGATGAGGGTCCCATGATCGGCAAATTGCGCGGCATCGTTGACAGCTATGGCGAGGACTGGGTGATCCTCGACGTGCAGGGCGTGGGCTACATCGTCTATTGTTCCAGCCGCACGCTCGGCACCCTGCCCTCTCCGGGCGAGGCGACCATGCTCGCCATCGAAACCCATGTGCGCGAGGACCAGATCCGCCTGTTCGGTTTCTCCAGCGACAACGAGCGTGACTGGTTCCGCCTGCTGCAGACCGTGCAGGGCATCGGCACCAAAGTGGCGCTCGCCATCCTGTCGACGCTCAAGCCCGCCGATCTCGCCTCCGCCATCGCCCTGGGCGACAAGGGGGCGGTGGCACGCTCGCCCGGCGTCGGCCCGAAGGTCGCCCAGCGCATCGTCACCGAGCTCAAGGACAAGGTACCGAGCTTCGGCCATGTTCCTGCCGACGTCATCAGCCTGCAGGCCGATATCGGTGAGCAGCGCGCCGCCGGTCCTGTCAGCGATGCGGTGTCGGCCCTGGTCAATCTCGGCTATGCCCAGACCCAGGCCTCGGCGGCCGTCGCCGCCGCTCTGCGGGAGGCGGGTGAGGGCGCCGAGACGGCCAAGCTCATCCGCCTCGGCCTGAAGGAATTGTCACGATGAAGCCCACGCGCAAGAGCGCCGGCGGCGAGGCGCCCAAATCCGCCCGCCTCCTGAGCGGCGATTCGCGCGACGAGGATGCGACCGATTCCAAGCTGCGCCCGCAGGACCTCGGCGAATTCGTCGGCCAGGCCAAGGCCCGCGAGAATCTGTCGATCTTCATCGAGGCCGCCCGCAAGCGCGGCGATGCCCTCGACCATGTGCTGTTCGTCGGGCCGCCGGGCCTCGGCAAGACCACCTTGGCCCAGATCGTCTCGCGCGAACTCGGCGTCAATTTCCGCGCGACCTCCGGGCCGGTGATCGCCAAGGCTGGCGATCTTGCCGCTTTGCTCACCAATCTGGAAGAGCGCGACGTCCTGTTCATCGACGAGATCCACCGCCTCAATCCGGCCGTGGAGGAAATCCTCTACCCGGCCATGGAGGATTTCCAGCTTGACCTCATCATCGGCGAAGGACCGGCGGCGCGATCGGTGCGTATCGATCTCGCCAAATTCACGCTGGTGGGCGCCACCACCAGGGCCGGCCTGCTGACCACGCCGCTGCGCGACCGCTTCGGCATTCCGATCCGCCTGCAGTTCTACACGGTGGAGGAGCTTGAGCTGATCGTGAAGCGCGGCGGCCGGGTGATGGGCACGCCGATCGCCGAGGACGGCGCCAACGAGATCGCCCGCCGGGCCCGCGGCACGCCGCGCATTGCCGGGCGCCTGCTGCGACGCGTGCGCGACTTCGCTTCGGTGCTCGGCGCCGAAACCATCACCAGAGCCATCGCCGACAAGGCCTTGAGTGCATTGGAAGTCGACCAGGCCGGGCTCGACGCCATGGATAATCGCTATCTCAACCTGGTGGCGTTGAGCTTCGGCGGCGGCCCGGTTGGTATCGAGACGATCGCCGCCGCGCTGTCGGAGCCGCGCGACGCCATCGAGGACATCATCGAGCCCTATCTGATCCAGCAGGGCTTCCTGCAGCGCACCCCGCGCGGCCGGGTGATGACGCCGCATGCCTATCGCCATCTCGGCCTGGCGGTGCCAAGCTCGACACCGCCGCAGATGCCGCTGTTCGGCGACGAGGATTGACGCAGCTCTTGGAAAACAAGAGGCGGACGAGACGTCCGCGGTCCCAGCATGGACGTTGCCGTTGCAAACCTCGCAAGGTTCGTGTGACCAACGCCTCGGCTGGGACCGCGGACATCACAGCGACATGCGTGCATGTCGCGATGTCCGCCTCAAAACACGCAGGATCAGGCGGGCCGAAAGGCCCGCCCTCGACTCAGGAATTGCCGCCGTTCAGCACGGTGACGGCGCGGCGGTTCTGCGACCAGCAGGAGATGTCGTTGCAGGTCGCGACCGGGCGCTCCTTGCCGTAGGAGATGGTGCGCATGCGGCCGCCCGAAATGCCCTGCGCCATCAGATAGTCGCGCACCGACTGGGCGCGGCGCTGGCCGAGGGCGAAGTTGTAGTCACGCGTGCCGCGCTCGTCGGCATGGCCTTCGATGGTGACGGAGTAGCGCGGATAGGCCTTCAGCCACTGGGCCTGCTTGTTCAGCGTCTGCTGCCCTTCGGGGGTGATGTCGGACTGGTCGACGAGGAACAGCACACGATCGCCGACATTCACGACGAAATCCTGCTGGCTGCCGGGCGAGGCTGCACCGCCAGCGCCATAGCCGCCGCCACCGGCGCCGCCAGGACCGCCGAGGCCGCCATCGGCTCCCGACTTGCTCTTACAGGCCGCCAGTGCGAGCACGCAGGTCATTGCAGCGGCAAAGCGCAGTGCGGGGACCGCGCGCAGAGACGTCATCATTCCGGTTACTCCTCCGGTCGTCAGAATTGGTAAATCAGCCATAGCGAAAGCTGGTTAATCGAACGTTCTGGAAACACGGCCCGCGGCGATTTCTTGGCGGTCGCGCAGCCATCGCGCTCTACCGCAAGAGCCAAACTGCCACTATGGTTAACCAAGTGCTGATCAATTCCGGCACAATGGTGGCCCCGGCTGGGCTCAAGCGAGGCGCACCGTCATTCCCGGCGACTGTCGCATTCATGTCACACATCCTCGACGTGTGAATTGCGACATAATACTTTTACTCTATGCATTTTATAGATTGACAAGGTTGATTGATTTAGTGGAGATTTGGTCAAGCTTCTCTCGACTGGAAACCGAACCCATGACGATCAAAACGCTTCGCCTGGCGCGACTGAGGGACACGCTCGGCGTCCTCCTGGTCCTCGGCCTCGTGCTCTGGCTGATTTTCGGCGCGCTCGCAGGGGCTCGCGCCGCCGAATTGCTGAATGTCTCCTACGACCCGACGCGCGAGCTCTACAAGGAGGTCAACGCCGCCTTCATCGCCGACTGGAAGGCCAAGGCCGGCGAAGATCTGACCATCAAGCAATCGCATGGCGGTTCGGGCAAGCAGGCGCGCTCGGTGATCGACGGCCTCGAGGCCGATGTGGTGACCCTCGCACTGTCCGGCGACATCGACGCCATCGCCACGGCAACCAAGAAGCTGCCCGACAATTGGCAGTCGCGCCTGCCGCACAATTCCTCGCCCTACACCTCGACCATCGTCTTCGTGGTGCGCAAGGGCAATCCCAAGGGCGTCAAGGACTGGGACGACCTGGTCAAGCCCGGCATCGCCGTGATCACGCCCAATCCCAAGACCAGCGGCGGCGCGCGCTGGAACTATCTGGCCGCCTGGAGCTATGCCTTCGACAAGAATGGCGGCGACGAGGCCAAGGCCCGCGACTTCGTGGCCGCCCTCTATCGCAACGTGCCCGTGCTCGACTCGGGCGCCCGCGGCTCCACCGTCACCTTCGCCCAGCGCGACACCGGTGACGTGCTGATCGCCTGGGAGAACGAGGCCTTCCTGACGCTGCAGGAGTTCGGCGCCGACAAATACGAGATCGTCTCGCCCTCCTCCTCCATCCTGGCTGAACCGCCGGTCGCCATCGTCGATGCCAATGTCGACGCCAAGGGCACCCGCAAGCAGGCCGAGGCCTATCTCAACTTCCTCTACACCCCGGCGGCCCAGAAGATCATCGCCCACAACTTCTATCGGCCGATCGATGAAAAGGCCGCCGATGCGGCTGATCTCGCCCGCTTTCCCAAGCTCAAGCTGGTGACGATCGATGACGCCCGCTTCGGGGGCTGGAAGACCGCCCAGCCCAAGCATTTCGGCGATGGCGGGGTCTTCGACCAGATCTACAAGCCGCAATGAGGCGACCGACCGAAGAAGCGAAACGGGCCTGCGGGCCCGTTTCTTTTTGGGAAAGCCCCGCAGAACGATCCCTGTCCTGCTCAGCCGTCCAGTCGGCGTTCTCAGCCAGCACAGCTCGCATATAACACATTATTATTGTGGATTTTAGCACATTTAACACATTGACAATGTCGATTGATTTAGTGGATATATAGAGAAGTTGTAAATTCTCCTTTCCCACTTCCAGGTTGTGAAATGACCGGCATGACGAGCCTCACCCGCCTTCGCGACACCCTTGCCGTGCTGCTGGCCCTCGGCTTCGTGCTGTGGATGACCTTTGGCGCCCCTTCGCGCGCCCACGCTGCCGAGCTCCTTAATGTCTCCTATGACGCCACGCGCGAGCTCTACAAGGAGATCAACAAGGCGTTCGCAGCGGATTGGAAAGCCAAGACGGGCGAGGACCTCACCATCAAGCAGTCCCATGCCGGTTCCGGCAAGCAGGCACGCGCCGTCATCGACGGGCTCGACGCCGACGTGGTGACGCTGGCGCTGTCCAACGACATCGACTCCATCGCCAAGGCAACCAAGAAGATCCCGGAGAACTGGCAGTCCCGCCTGCCGCGCAATTCCACGCCCTATGCCTCCACCATCGTCTTCGTGGTACGCAAGGGCAATCCCAAGGGCATCAAGGACTGGGGCGACCTCGTGCGCCCCGACGTTGCCGTGATCACCGGCAATCCCAAGACCGGCGGCGGCACGCGCTGGAACTATCTGGCCGCCTGGGGCTACGCCTGGGACAAGACCGGCGGCGACGAGACCAAGACCCGCGATTTCGTGGCCGCGCTCTACCACAACGTACCGGTGCTCGACTCGGCCGCCCGCGGCGCCACCATCACCTTCGCGCAGCGCGAGGTCGGCGATGTGATGATCGCCTGGGAGAACGAAGCCTTCCTGACGTTGAAGGAATTCGGCGAGGACAAGCTCGAGGTCGTGGTGCCCTCGATCTCGATCCTGGCCGAGCCGCCCGTGAGCATCGTCGACGCCAATGTCGACGCCAAGGGCACCCGCAAGCAGGCCGAAGCCTATCTCAATTTCTTCTACACCCCGGCCGCCCAGAAGATCATCGCCCACAATGGCTATCGCGCGAGCGACGAGGCAGCCGCCGATCCGGCCGATCTCGCCCGTTTCGCCAAGTTGAAGCTGTTCACCATTTCCGAGCCGCAATTCGGCGGCTGGGCCAAGGTCCAGGCCAAGCATTTCGCCGATGGCGGTATCTTCGACCAGATCTACAAGCCGAAGGGGTAAAGGCACGTCATCCCGGACGCGATGCGGCACGCAGTGACGCTTCGCAGAGCCAAGACCGAGCTCCGAATAGAGCGCCTTTCTCGTTTTACGGTCCCGTGTCTGCGACGCAGCATCTCATGCTGCGTCGCAGACACGGGATGACATTCCACCCAGGAACCGCCCATGGCTCTTGCCGCCACCTTGCGAGCGCCCTTCGTCAAGCCGACCGCCCTGCCGGGCTTCGGACTGACGCTCGGCTACACGATCTTCTATCTCAGCCTGATCGTGCTGATCCCCCTCGCCGCGCTGTTGCAGAAGGCGGCAGTGCTCGGCCCTTCCGGCATCCTGGCGATCGCGGCCGAGGGACAGGTTGCCGCGGCCCTGAGGGTCACCTTCGGCATTTCCCTCGTCGCCGCCCTGGTCAATGTCGTCTTCGGCGTCATCGTCGCCTGGGTGCTGGTGCGATATGACTTCCCAGGCAAGCGCCTGGTCGACGCCGCCGTGGACCTGCCTTTTGCCCTGCCGACAGCCGTGGCGGGCCTGGCCCTGTCGAGCCTCTATGCCACCAATGGCTGGATCGGCCAGTTCTTCGCCCTTGCCGGCATCAAGGTCGCCTTCACCACCAAGGGCATCTTCGTCGCCCTGGTCTTCATCGGCCTGCCCTTCGTGGTGCGCACGCTGCAGCCCGTGCTGGCCGAGATCGACAAGGAGATCGAGGAAGCCTCGGCCACGCTCGGCGCCACCCGCTTCCAGACCGTGACGCGCGTGCTGCTGCCCCCGCTCCTGCCCGCCGTGCTTACCGGCTTCGCCCTCGCCTTCGCCCGCGCGGTTGGCGAATACGGTTCGGTGATCTTCATCGCCGGCAACATTCCCTATGTTTCCGAGATCGTGCCGAGCCTGATCTTCCAGAAGCTCGAGCAGAACAAATATGCCGATGCCGCCGCCATCGCCATCATCATGCTGGCAATCTCCTTCGCCATGCTGCTGGCGATCAACCTGATCCAGGCCTGGAGCCGCAGGAGGATGGGCGATGCCTAATTCGACCTCCGAACTGGCGATCGAGCTTTATCGCGAACCGCCGGTCAGCCGCGAGCATGCGGTCACCACCGAGACGTCCTGGGTTCGCTGCATCCTGATCGGCATCGCCCTGGTCTTCCTCGCCGCCTTCCTGGTGCTGCCGCTGATCGAGGTGTTCTACCAGGCCTTCCGGAGTGGGGCTGCCGCCTATTTCGAGTCCTTCGAGGACCCGGATACCCAGACCGCCGTCTGGATGACCCTGATCGTCGCCCTGATCGCGGTGCCGCTCAACATCGTCTTCGGCGTGATCGCAGCCTGGGCCGTGGCCAAGTTCGACTTCAAGGGCAAGAGCCTGCTCATCACCCTGATCGACCTGCCCTTCTCGGTCTCCCCCGTGGTGGCGGGCCTCGTCTTCGTGCTGCTGTTTGGCGCACAGGGCCTGCTCGGCCCCTGGCTATCGGCCCATCGCATCCACATCATCTTCGCCCTGCCCGGTATCGTGCTCGCCACCATCTTCGTGACCTTCCCCTTCGTGGCCCGCGAGCTCATTCCGCTGATGCAGGCCCAGGGCAAGGCGGACGAGGAGGCGGCGCTGACGCTGGGCGCCTCGCCGCTCAAAATGTTCTGGACCGTGACCGTGCCCAACATCCGCTGGGGCCTGCTCTATGGCGTGCTCCTGTGCAATGCCAGGGCCATGGGCGAGTTCGGTGCGGTCTCCGTGGTGTCGGGCCACGTCATCGGCGGCACCAACACCATGCCGCTGCACATCCAGATCCTGTATGAAGGCGGAGGCTCGGCCGCGATCGCCGCCTTTGCCGTCGCCTCGCTGCTGGCGATGCTCGCATTGGTGACCCTGGTGGCCAAGACGCTGCTCGAATGGCGCTATGGCGACGAGCTCGCCCACGGCGCCAAACATTGAGGCCGGGATGACCAAGATCACTCCCTCTCCTTTGTCATTGCCGGGTTTGGCTCGGCAATCCAGCCGCTGGCGCGGACGCCGTGCAAACTGGATGCCTCGCCCAAGCCCTGGCATGACGAAACCGCCACTGTTTCTCCCCGAACTAACCCCGCCTTGAGGATAGATCCATGGACATCCGCGTTACGGGCCTGACCAAGAGCTACGGCGTCTCGCCGGCCCTGCACGGCATTGATCTCAATATCAAGTCGGGCGAGCTCCTCGGCCTGCTCGGTCCTTCCGGATCGGGCAAGACCACGCTGCTGCGCATCATCGCCGGGCTGGAGCGCCCGACCACCGGCACCGTCTTTTTCGGCGCCGACGACACCGCCGGCCTGACGGTGCAGGAACGCCGGGTCGGCTTCGTGTTCCAGCACTACGCGCTGTTCCGCCACATGACGGTGGCCGACAATGTCGCCTACGGCTTGAGGGTGCGTCCGCGTGCCAAGCGGCCCGCCGAAGCGGAAATCGTCAGGCGCGTGGCCGAACTCCTCGATCTGGTGCAGCTCGGCGCCTTCGGCCAGCGTTACCCGTCCCAGCTTTCCGGCGGCCAGCGCCAGCGCGTCGCTCTCGCCCGCGCCCTCGCCGTCGAGCCCAAGGTGCTGCTGCTGGACGAGCCCTTCGGCGCCCTCGATGCCAAGGTCCGCAAGGATCTGCGCAGTTGGCTGCGCACCATCCACGACAAGACCGGTCACACCACCATCTTCGTCACCCATGACCAGGACGAGGCGCTGGAGCTGTCCGACCGCATTGCCGTGCTGGACAAGGGCCGCATCGACCAGCTCGGCGTGCCGGACGAGATCTACGACCATCCGGCCACGCCCTTCATCTTCGGCTTCATCGGCGAGTCCAGCCGCGTGCCGGTGGCGATCTCGCAGGGGCGCATCCTGCTCGACGGCACGGCCCTGCCCTTCAATGCCGACGGCCTGCCGGACGGGCCGGCCAGCCTGTTCGTGCGCCCGCACGACGTCACACCGGTCGACCCGGGCGCTTCGGCCCTCAACGGGCTGATCGTGGCGCAGCGCCGCGTCGGCGCCACCCGCCGCCTTGAGGTCGCCCTGGGTACGCAGGGCACGGTGGTGGAAGTCGACACGCCGAGCCTGCGCAGCAGCGAGAACAACAAGCCGGTCGGCCTGAAACTGCTCAACGCCGCGGTTTTCGCCGGCAATGGCGAAGTCCGTTATTTCCGGGGCGCCGCCACCGAGCCCGTCGTGGTCCGGCCGAGCGCCTTCCAACGCGCCTGAACCCGTCGCTATAGCGTTTTGCGATTTGACGGAGTCACTTCGAATCGGAAAGACGTGTCGGAACAAGGAGCTAGAGAGAAATTGCGGTTCGCACAAACCGCACTTCGCTCCAATGCGGGGCCGCCGCCTCTGCGACATCTTTGCCCCGAGGCGCATGCATAGCAGGTCTGCGCCGGCCCACTCGCCGCGGGTGAGGCTTCCGCCCTTCGCAAGGATGGGTTAACGCTGAGCGGCATTCCAAGGCAGCGGTCTCGCCGCCGTCCGTTTGCGCAACGCCGTCTTTCCCGGTTAGGTGGTCATCAACTTGCTCTCGCGCTTCCGCCCCGACAATTTCATGCTGATGCTCCTGGGCGTCGTGGCGTTGGCGAGCTTCCTGCCCATCTCAGGACGGCCGGCCGAGATATTCGGAGCCCTGGCCAATGGTGCGATCGCCCTGCTCTTCTTCCTGCACGGCGCCAGGCTTTCGCGCGACACGGTGATCGCGGGCCTGTCGCATTGGCGTTTGCACCTGATCATCCTGCTCGCGACCTATGCCCTCTTTCCGGTGCTGGCGCTTGTCCTCGATTATGGCCTGGTGTCGATGCTGACACCGACGCTCGCCAGCGGCATCCTCTTTCTCGCCATCCTGCCCTCGACGGTGCAGTCCTCGATCGCCTTCACCTCGATAGCGGGCGGCAATGTCCCGGCCGCCGTCTGCGCGGCATCGGGCTCCAACATTCTCGGCATCTTCATCACGCCGCTGCTGGCCGGCCTGCTCTTCGCCTCGCGCGGCGTGGGCTTTTCGGGCTCGGTGCTGATCACCATCGTCACCCAGCTCCTGCTGCCGTTCGTGCTCGGCCAGGTGCTGCAGCCCTGGATCGGCGGCTTCGTGCGCCGGCACCGCTTCGTGCTTGGATTCGTTGACCGCGGCTCGATCCTGATGGTGGTGTATCTGGCCTTTTCCGAGGCCGTCACGGGCGGGTTGTGGCGGCAATTCTCGGCCACGGCCCTGCTCACCATGGTGTTCGTCGATGCTGCCCTGCTCGCTTTGGTGCTCCTGATCACCACCTATGGCAGCCGTCGCCTGGGCTTTTCCAAGGAGGACGAGATCACCATCGTGTTCTGCGGCTCCAAGAAGAGCCTGGCCACCGGCGTGCCGATGGCAACCGTGATCTTCGCCGGCCAGAATATCGGGGCGATCGTGCTGCCGCTGATGCTGTTCCACCAGATCCAGCTGATGACCTGCGCCATCCTGGCCCAGCGCTATGCGCGCCGCCTGAAGGCCCTCGCGGCGAGCAAGGAAGAAGACCCGACCGAGGATTGGCCCGAAATCGAGCCTGGCGCTCAGGAAGCGTCATCCCGGGCCAAATAAAAACCCCTCCCCGGCGTTGAAACCGGAGAGGGGAACTTTCGCGTGCACGGGCCAGGTTGCCCGCGCCTCGGGAGCCTGCCTCTTGCGTCAGGCCTGTTTGGACAGGGAAGCAGACCAAGCCGGGTCAGAGGCAAAGCCCTGCGTCGGCACCCGCTGCTCGGGCGTGCCGAAGATCGAGGCCTGCCAGAGCTGCGGACCCTGGCCGAGATCGCGGAACCACATCAGATAGAGGCCGTTCGGCGCCCAGGTCGGGCCTTCATTGTGGAAGCCCTCGGTGATCATGCGCTCGCCCGAACCGTCGGGATTCATGATGCCGATGCCGAACTGCCCCCCCTTCTGGCGGGTGAAGGCGATCAGGTCGGAGCGGGGCGACCAGACCGGCGTGGAGTAGCGGGCACCGCCCTCGCCGGAGGTGATGCGCTGCTGGTTTGAGCCGTCGGCACCCATGATGTAGATCTGCTGGGTGCCGCCGCGATCGGACTCGAACACGATACGGCCGCCATCCGGCGAATAGGAAGGCGAGGTATCGATCGCGCTGCCATTGGTGAGCTGCGTCGCCTGTTTCGTCTGCAGGTTGAGCAGCTGGATGGTCGAGGAACCGTTTTTCTCCAGGCTCATGATGACCTTGCGGCCGTCCGGCGAAAAGCGCGGCGAGAAGGTCATGCCGGGGAAGTTGCCGACAACCTGGCGCTGGCCGGTCTGGACATTGGTCAGGAAGACGCGCGGATCGGCATCGGCGAAGGAAAGATAGGTCAGTTCCTGCGTGGTCGGCGAGAAGCGGGGCGTCAACACCAGATCGGTGCCGCGGCTGAGATAGACGGTGTTGGCACCGTCCTGGTCCATCACAGCGAGGCGCTTCACCCGCTTGTCCTTGGACCCGGATTCGGAGATGAAGGCAATGCGCGTGTCGAAGGGACCGGGTTCGCCTGTTACCGCCTTGAACACGGCATCGGCAGCGACATGGCCCAGTCTCCGCCAGCTGTTGGCCGGTGCGGAGAACTGCTGGCCGGCAATCTGCTTACCCTGCGCGACATCCCAGACCCGAACCTGGATGCCGAGGCCGCCGCCTGCGGGCACCACTTGGCCTGCGACGACTACCTGTGCGTTGAGCGTCTGCCAGCTACCGAAATTCGGCGTGGCATTGGGGCCGACCTGTTCGACGAAGGCCTTGGAATCGATCGGCTGGAACAGGCCGGAGCGGCTGAGATCGTTGCTGATGATGCCGGAAAGATCGCGCCCACTGCCGCTGATGCCCATGACGGCAACCGAGACGGGCTGGATACCGCCCTGACCTCGGCCCCTGAGTTCCAGGATGGGAGCAGCCGACTGCGCCCAGGCCGGCACGGTCGCGAGGCCTGCGAGCGCAGAAATCGCCCCAGCGCTGGCCTGCATAAATCCGCGTCGATTCAGATTCATTCGCATGTGTCTCTCGTCACGTTCGGCCATGTTGCCCGGAAGATCAGAAGCCGCCGGGTTCATGGGTGTAGTTGAATTCTTTCCATGCCGCGTAGGTCTGCGGATTGAACGGCAGGGGGTTATCGGCGGTGATACAGCGCTTGATCGCCCGGATCAGGGCATTGCCGGTCGCGGCATCACTCGAATTCACCAAGCTCGGGGCAGCGGCGAGGGTACCGTCGGAGTTCATCGACAGCTTGACCTTGGCAAAGGCCGAGCCTGCATTCACGCCGAAGTTCGGCGGCATGCAACGCGTTACCTGCTTCTCGACCATCCGCCCCATCGCAGCCTGTTCGCTCAGGCTGAGCCTGGGCGCATTGGCATCCTGTCTGCCGGTCGTCCCAGTCTGGTTGACATTGTCGCGGGTATTACCAGCGCGGCCAGACGGCTTGCTCGGCGTCGTGGCGGGGCCATTGCTTGCCACCTGCGGGCCTTCCTTGGCCTTGCGCTTGGCCAGGATGCCATCGATGCCGTCGAGCTGCTTGGCGTTCTTGGCCGCGGCCGCCTGCTTGGCCGCCTCGGCCTTCTTGTCGGCAATGGCCTTGTCGATGGCAGCCTGGCGCTCGGCGTCAGCCTTGGCCTTGGCGTCCGCCAGCTGCTTCTGCTTCTCGGCCTCGGCCTTCTTCGCAGCCTCAGCTTCGGCGAGCTTGCGCTGCTTCTCGGCTTCCGCCTTCTTGGCTGCCTCGGCCTCGGCAATCTTGCGCTGCTTGTCGGCTTCCGCCTTCTTGGCAGCCTCAGCCTCGGCAACCTTGCGCTGCTTGTCGGCTTCCGCCTTCTTGGCCGCTTCAGCCGCCTCGGCGAGCTTCTGCTGGCGCTCGGCCTCCGCCGCTTCCTTGGCCGCAGCCTCGGCCTTGGCGGCAAGCTCGGCACGAGCCTCGGCCTGCGCCTTGGCAGCGGCATCGGCGGCAGCCTTGGCCTGGGCCGCCTTCGCGACGGCGTCCGCCTTGGCCTGCGCGGCCTTCGCTGCGGCAGCGGCCTTGGCCTGCTCCTGCGCCTTGGCAGCCGCCTCGGCAGCGGCAGCAGCCTGCGCCAGCTTGGCGAGGGCCTGCGTGTCCGGTTTCGGATCGGGCTTGGGCGTCGGCGAGGGCGGCGGGGCGGCGTCGGACGTGTCGGCGACTTCGGCATCCGGCACGTCACGCGAAGGCGGTGTCGGCGGAGCCTGCACCTGCTGCGGCGCTTCCTGCCCGCCGCCACCACTGGCCGACGGTGTCGGATCGCCCTTCATGATCTGGTCGTATTGTTCCGGCGTGACCATGTCCACCGGGACGGCCGGGGCCGAGTCGAGCGGCTTGGCGGCCGGAAACGCGAACAGCAACGCTCCCAGCAAAACTACATGCACCGCCGCCGAAACGGGAAGTCCATAATCACGCATCGTACTCAAACCGGCCTTTCAAACCCCAATCCCGACGTCATCGCCTGCTCGATATTCCGCGACGTCGCCAAGTTACCCCGTCTCCGTGCCGCCCGCCTGTCAGTGTGAGCATCAGCCGAAACGAGGGAAGTGCGAGCATTCCCGTTTCTAGCTCTGCGGCTGGGTCACCAGCGCTGCCTTCTTGAACCCGGCGCCGGTGATGTCGCTCATCACCTTGGCGATCTGATCCCAGCTCGCCTTGCCGTCGCCCTTGACGAAGATACGCTCTTCCGCCCCGGCCCCGTTCTCCGTCATCGCCTTGAGGCGACCGAGCAGATCAGGCTCCGGCTTGTCGCTGTCGTTCAGATAGGACTGGCCGTCAGCCTTGATGGAGACGGTGATCGGGCGCTTGTCCACCGAGATGGCCTTCGCCTGGGTCTGCGGCAGATCGATATCGACGCCCTGGGTCAGCAGCGGTGCGGCGACCATGAAGATGATGAGCAGCACCAGCATGACGTCGATGAACGGCGTCATGTTGATATCGGCGATCGGCGCCTTGTGACGGCGCCGGCGGCGCGTCCCGCCGCCCGAGCCGCCGGATCCTGTCGCAACACTTCCACCCATGATGCTTTCCTTGAATGAAGGACCGGAACGAGGCGGCCGCTCAGGCGGCCAGGCGCTCGTCGATCTGGCGCGACAGGATGGCGGAGAATTCGTCGGCAAAGCCTTCCAGGCGAGCCTGCTGCTTGGCGACTTCCGCGTTGAACTTGTTGTAGGCGATCACCGCGGGAATGGCGGCGACCAGGCCCATCGCCGTAGCGAACAGCGCCTCGGAAATGCCGGGCGCCACCGCTGCCAGCGAGGTGTTCTTGGTGGCCGCGATCGACTGGAAGGCGGTCATGATGCCGACGACCGTGCCGAACAGGCCGATGAACGGGCTGGAGGAACCGACAGTGGCGAGCACCAGGAGCTTGGATTCAAGACGTTCCACCTCGCGCTGAACGGTGACATCCATCACCTTCTCGATGCGGGCCTGCAGGCCGAGGAAGGAGCGGCCGGGCGATTCGAGAGAGCGCTTCCACTCGCGCATAGCCGAGACGAACAAGCCGGCCATGCCGTAGTTCTGACGCTGCGACAAGGACCGATAGAGTTCTTCCAGGCTCTGGCCCGACCAGAACACCTGCTCGAAGCGGTTCATCGCGGCACGCGACCGGGAGAACAGGATGGCCTTGTCGATGATGATGGCCCAGCACCATACCGAGGCTGCCATCAGACCCAGCATGACGATCTGGACGACCAGACCGGCATTCATGATCAATCCGAGCAAGCTCACATCGGTTACCGGAGCCAGGGCCGTCTGGGCCATATCGGCGGTCGCTTCCATTCCTTCAATTCCTCGTCCTGAGGCCGGCGGGCCAAAGCCGATCCCGTGGATCGGCGTCTTCTCAGTCTATCCGGTCCGCAGGGGATCGGCACATTCGTAGCTAGGCAGATCCGCGCAAGATCGGCATATTCGCAGCAATACTCGGCGAGCCCGATCTCGATCCTGAGCTTCAAGCCAAGATCAAGCCTGCCTCAGGCGCCGCCCCGGCACACACCAAACACTACTCGGGAAATCCACGCGCCTGATTGTGCAGAGCAACAACTCCAGGCGTCACGGGCTCCTTTTGACGTTTGAATGTGACCGCAGTACGGCACCCCTTCCCAACCGCGATACGCGGCGGATTCCAGGCCTATTGATCATCGGTACCGTTAATGTCGGGTTACGGCCGGCCTCGATTCGCGAATTCTTATTTACGATGCACCGCAACATTGATGGCCGCGACTTCAACGTCGAGCAATTACTGATACCGACTGAAACGTTCTGCGATTTGAGGACAACGACCCAGATCGCCAAGAAGTGTTGAAACAAAATGTTGGAGCCAAAAAGCGTTCACGCTGCGAGGCACTATGCCTTGGACAGCACAATGCGCAGACTCTCCGGCAAGCGCTGCGGCCTGCCGTTACGGATACAGACCACCAGCACCTTGGCGGTGGTCAGGACTTCGTCGCCCCGCCGGATGATCTGTTCGAGATGCAGCGAGGGCCCGCGTACCTCGTCGGCCTTGGTTTCCACCTCGATGATGTCGTCCATCAAGGCAGGACGCAGGAATCCGACCTCAATCGAACGTACGGCGAAGGCGATGCCCTCCTCACGATGAAGGGCGAGCTGGTCGACCCCGAGCGCGCGGATGAACTCGGTCCGCCCGCGTTCGAAGAAGCGCAGATAATTGGCGTGATAGACGATGCCGGAGAAATCGGTGTCTTCGTAATAGACCCGAAGAGGCAGCCTGTGGCAGATATCGTTAAGCACGCCACCGAAATTTGGCGGGGTTTGCGCCTTTTCTATCATGGGGAAAGCCGTTTGTTCAAAGTTTCGCCTGACTTGACCTGTGTGGTATCGACGTGACCGGAGCATGATGCGTTGTGATGAGAGCACGCCTTGCTCGAATGCCGAGTTTCGACCCATCCTTGCGATTTACGGCGATTCCGCCAGATCGCAGAACGCTTTGGATTGATTGCAACCGAATGAGCCGCCCTATGCTCCGCCCCGCTTCCGCCGCGCTTTTGCTGGCCGTGACCCTGGCCCTGCCCTCGGGCCTGGTGCGCGCAGCGTCCTATGACGAGGGACTGATGCCGCCTGGCAGCGTCGGGCAAGACCAGTCCGCGCAGGATAATGGCTACACGCCCGACCAGCCCTATCCCCAGCCGCCAGCCCAAGCCACCTACCCTGCCCAAACCGAGTATGACGGCAACGTCACCGGCTCGACCTATGAGCAGCCCACGGCGGCCACAGCCGCGGCGCCCAGCGCGTCACAAGGCGGCTATGTCGTGGCCCAGGAATCCACCATGGGCGATCTCCTCGTGCGCGTACAGCGGCTGGAGGGCGAGAACCGCCGGCTGCTTGGCACCGTCGAGGATCTGCAATCCCAGGTGCGCCGCCTCCAGGATGACATGAAGCGCCAGCAGGAGGATACCGAATATCGCCTGCAGGCTCTCGAAGGCGGCGGCAAGGCGTCCGCTCCGAAGCCGGCCCCCAGCGCGCCCTCGCGCCAGAAGAGCGGGCAGAACGCTCCCCCCGCCACGCAGCCCAATTCCCTGGGCAGCCTTCCCGCCGGCGGCGGCAACGACGTCGCCATGCAGGACTCCACCAGCGACGTTCCCGATCAGGCTCCGCCGCCATCGACGCCGCGCCCACGCAATTCCACCGTCTCCCCCGGCCTGCCGGGCATTGCCGTCGACACGTCGCGGCCGATGGCGAGCAATGAACCCAATGCCGGCGCCGAGCCGGCACCCACGGCCCCGGCAACCCCGGAAGCCGAATATGCCGCCGACTATCGCCTGATCGAGACCCAGCGCTACGATCAGGCCGAGGCTGCCTTTCGCAACTTCATCGCCAGCCACCCCAAGGACAAGCGCGTGCCCGACGCCGTGCATTGGATCGGCGAGAGCCTCTATCAGCGCAAGCAATATACCGACGCAGCCGAGCAGTTCCTGAAGGTCACCAAGAGCTACGCCAATTCCAGGCGCGCCCCGGCGAGCATGCTCAAGCTCGGCATCACATTGGCGGCCATGGGCGAGAAGGATGCGGCCTGCGCCGCGCTCCAGGCCGTCGGCAGCAAATATCCCAAGGCCGGCCCGACCATTCTCAGCGGTGCCGATCGCGAGATCAAGAAGAACGCCTGCAAGGTCGGGTGATCCCGGCCTTCGGCGCCCGGGACACCGCCATGGCGGATGCCAGTCATGCATCCGGGAGCCGTACCTTGTCCGCACCCATTGCCCTGGGAGAGCTTCGCACCCTCTTTGCCGATTTCGGCAATCGCACGCATGTCATCCTCGCGGTCTCGGGGGGCGCCGATTCCACCGCCCTGATGTTGCTGGCCGCACGCTGGCGCGAGCAAGACCCGCAAACCCGCCTCACCGTCGCAAGCATCGATCACGCCCTGCGTCCCGAAAGCGCTGGGGAATGCCGTATCGTTGCCACGAAGGCCGCGGAACTCGGCCTGCCCTGCATCGTCAGGCGCTGGGAGGGCAGCAAGCCGGCCGCACGCCTGCAGGAAGCTGCCCGCAACGCCCGTTATGCCCTGCTGTCTGAAACCGCGGCCGAAATCGGAGCGGATGCGATCGCCACGGCCCATACGCTCGACGACCAGGCCGAAACCGTGTTGATGCGCCTGATGCACGGCTCTGCCGTCGACGGCCTGGCCGCGATGCGCCCCGTCGTGCCTCTGGCTGGTCTCAGCCTCATCCGCCCCCTGCTCGGCACGACCCGAGCCCGGCTGGTAGCGACCCTCCAGGCCGCCGGCATGGCCTGGCTCGAGGACCCGTCCAATCGCAATGCCCGATTCGAGCGCGTACGCCTGCGCGCTCTTCTCGCCCAACTTGCCCCGTTCGGCCTCGATCCGGAGCGCCTGGGCCTGCTCGCCCGCCGGGCCGCACGCAGCGGTGACGCGCTGGAAGCCATCGCAGCCGAGCGTTTCGAGGTGCTCGTTCATCGGGAGCAAGACTGCCTGCGGCTCGACGGCCACGGCCTTGCGGCCTGTCCTGCCGATATCAGACTGCGCATCCTGGAGCGGGCCGTGCTCGATATGCGGGACAAGAGCCGGGGGTCGGCCTATGGCCTGCGCCTCGAGCGCCTGGAGGCGCTGGCGGCGGCGCTCGACCAGGCTCTCGACGCGAGGGAGGGTCAGGGTGGCCCCTGGCAGCGCAGCCTCGGCGGCACGCTGCTGCGGCTGGACAAGTCCGGCAATCTCCAGGTTACCCGCGAGCCCGAACGCCGGCGCGGCATCACGAAAACCAAGATGTAGAAATTGTCATTTTCCGCCAGCCTTGCCCTAGAAGCGGCAAAATAATGGCCTATTTCAAGAAATTAGTGGCGCATGCGCCACTCGAATCTTCACCGTGACAAGCCCTCGGCACTTCTATAAGGGAGCGCAGGGCTATCTATCCCACCGGCTTGCCTTGGCATTTGGCTCGCCTGTGCCTATTTTAGCCGCGATATGCTGTGGCGTCTCCTGCAGAAGGCAGGCCGTCCGCCGCGAAAGGCGAGAGATGAACGCGAACTTCCGAAATTTTGCGCTTTGGGTGATTGTCGTGCTGCTGCTGCTGGCACTCTTCACCCTGTTCCGGCAGACGGGCAGCCAGAGCGCCGCCGCCGACGGCTCGATCTCCTATTCGGAATTGGTGAAGTCCGCCAAGGAAGGCAAAATCAAGGATGTCACCATCCAGGGCAGCGAGCTCAAGGGCACCTACGTCAATGGTGGCACAGGCTTCACCACCCAGTTGCCCAATGATCCGAATCTGGCCAAGACGCTGAACGACCTCAACGTGCAGGTCAGCGCCGCCCCGCCCGCCGAAACACCGTGGCTCCTGCAGTTGCTGCTGCAGGCTCTGCCGATCCTGGCGCTGATCGGCGTGTGGATCTTCCTGTCCCGCCAGATGCAGGGCGCCGGCGGCAAGGCCATGGGCTTCGGCAAGTCCAAGGCCAAGCTGCTGACCGAGGCCCATGGCCGCGTCACCTTTGATGACGTCGCCGGCATCGACGAGGCCAAGGAGGACCTGCAGGAGATCGTCGAGTTCCTGCGCGATCCCCAGAAGTTCCAGCGCCTGGGCGGCCGCATTCCGCGCGGCGTGCTGCTGGTCGGCCCCCCTGGCACCGGCAAGACGCTGACGGCGCGTGCCGTCGCCGGCGAAGCCAATGTGCCCTTCTTCACCATTTCCGGTTCCGACTTCGTCGAGATGTTCGTGGGCGTCGGCGCCAGCCGCGTGCGCGACATGTTCGAGCAGGCCAAGAAGAATGCGCCCTGCATCATCTTCATCGACGAAATCGACGCGGTCGGCCGCCATCGCGGCGCGGGCCTCGGCGGCGGCAATGACGAGCGCGAGCAGACGCTGAACCAGCTGCTGGTCGAGATGGACGGCTTCGAGACCAATGAGGGCATCATCATCATCGCGGCGACCAACCGCCCCGACGTGCTCGATCCTGCCTTGCTGCGTCCCGGCCGCTTCGACCGTCAGATCGTGGTGTCGAACCCCGACCTCTCGGGCCGCGAGAAGATCCTGCGCGTGCATGTGCGCAAGGTTCCGCTCGCCCCCGACGTCGACCTCAAGATCATCGCCCGCGGCACGCCCGGTTTCTCCGGTGCGGACCTGATGAACCTCGTCAACGAGGCCGCCCTGCTCGCGGCGCGCCGCAACAAGCGCATGGTCACCCATCTTGAGTTCGAGGACGCCAAGGACAAGATCCTGATGGGTGCCGAGCGCAAGACCATGGCTATGTCGGAAGAGGAAAAGCGCCTCACCGCCTACCACGAGGCGGGCCATGCCATCGTCGGCCTCAACGTGCCCAAGGGCATCCCGGTGCACAAGGCCACGATCATCCCGCGCGGCCGCGCGCTCGGCATGGTGAAGTTCCTGCCCGAGGGCGATCGCTACTCGATGAAATATATCGAGTTTACCTCCCAGCTCGCCGTCGCCATGGGTGGTCGCGTGGCCGAGGAGATGATCTTCGGCAAGGAGAACATCACCTCCGGCGCCGCTGGCGACATCGAGCAGGCCACGCGCATGGCAAAAGCCATGGTCACCCGCTACGGCTATTCGGACGAGCTCGGTACCGTGATGTATGGCGAGAACCAGGACGAGGTCTTCCTCGGCATGTCCATGGGCCGCACGCAGAGCGTGTCCGAGGCGACGTCCCAGAAGATCGACGCCGAAGTGCGCCGCCTGATCAACCAGGGCTGGGACGATGCCAAGCACATCCTCACCGAGAAGCGGGATGACCTCGAAGCCCTGGCCCAGGCGCTGCTCGAATATGAGACGCTGACCGGCGACGAGATCCGCGACCTCCTCAACGGCAAGCCGCCGTCACGCGATCCGCTGGAGGAGCCCCAGACGACGCGGGGCTCGGCCATTTCTGCCGGCAAGCCGCGCCGTCCGCCGCAGCCGGAAGGCGGCATGGAACCAGCCCCCTCGGCCTGATGGGCCGTGACATCCAATCCGAAAAAGGCCGGTCTCTCGACCGGCCTTTTTCACGTCGCGAGTGGTTCCGCCAAGAAATGCTCCGTATCGCCCTGGCGGATGATCGCGATGGCGCCAACCGCAGAGGTCGCCAACCGGAACCACTTCGATAGTGTCACCGGCGAAACACCATCTTTTCTCACCTTGAATTGCCCCTGTTCAGCTCGCGGACGGTGAACTATGCAGCAATCGTCGCAGTGCCTCTGCAGGCGTAGCGGCGACCTCCTCCAGCCCAGCCGCCCCGGGCGGCAGACAGAGACAGTCCCATGCTGAAATATCTCGCCGGCGCCGCCGCGCTCGCACTCCTCGCTGCATCGCCTGCTGTAGCCCAGAGCTGCGCGCAGAACCTCAAGACCTCCGGCGTTCCCCTGCTCACCGGCCTGACTTACTCGACCTGGGCCGTCTTTCCCAAGGTCGCCCCCGCCAAGGCCCTCGACAATGTCGGGCGCGCCTTGTCCGCCGAAGGCATCGACGTCGTCAGCGTCGACAAGCGGGCCGGCGTGCTGATCGCCGACCAGGACAGCGCCAACAACGGCCGTCTCCAGACCATCCGCGTCACCGCCCGCAAGACCGGCAACGGCACCCGCATCGATCTGCAATTCCATGTGCAGGCCGGCCAGATCGCCACGCAGGACGCCCTGCGCTCCCACATCTGCCGCGTCGTGAACGCTGCGGGACGATAACAGCGCAGTTGGTGTGCCGATCTTCAGATCGGCGTCCGCGGAAACACCGCGTACATCGATAGGGGAAATGCCGTTCTGAAGACCGGCACACCGCTTGTCTCAGGCTGCATCCCTGAACTGCAGCTGCGCCAGCCGCGCATAGAGGCCGCCGCGTGCCACCAGGGCCTCGTGCGTGCCCTCTTCAACGATGCGACCATCATCGAGCACGATGATGCGATCGGCGGCCTGCACCGTGGCCAGGCGATGGGCGATCACCAGCGTGGTACGCTCGGTCATCAGGCCATCGAGGGCCGCCTGGACCGCCTTCTCGCTTTCGGAATCGAGCGCCGAGGTCGCCTCGTCGAGAAGCAGCACGGGCGCATCCTTGAGGATGGCGCGGGCGATGGCGATGCGTTGGCGCTGGCCGCCTGACAGCGTCACGCCGCGCTCGCCGATCGGGGTATCGTAGCCCTGCGGCATGGCACGGATGAAGCTGTCGGCCGCAGCCAGGCGGGCCGCTTCCTCCACCTCGGCATCGCTGGCATCGGGACGGCCGAAACGGATATTGTCGCGGGCGGTCGCCGCGAAGACCACCGGGTCCTGCGCCACCACGGCGATGCGCTGGCGCACGCGCTTGGGGTCGGTCTGCGGCAGTGCCACCCCGTCCAGCCTCACGTGCCCGAACTGGGGATCGTAATAGCGCAGCAGGAGCTGGAACAGCGTGCTCTTGCCCGCGCCGGACGGTCCGACGATGGCAACCGTCTCGCCCGCCCTCACGGCAAGATCGACATCATGCAGCACCGGCTTGTCCGGCTGGGTGGGATAGGCGAAGGTCACGCCCTCGAAGGCGACGGCACCGCGCGCCGGCTCGGGGAGGGCAAGCGGCCGGGCGGGCGCCGAGATCGCCGGCCTTTCGCCGAGAAGCTCACCCAGGCGCTCTGCGGCGCCGGCCGCCTGTACGATTTCCGCCCAGACCTGGCCGAGCTCCGAAAGGGCGCCGGCGCCGAACACCGCATAAAGCACGAATTGCGACAACGTGCCGGCCGTCATGGTGCCGGCGACCACGTCATGGGCGCCGAGCCAGAGCACGCCGACCACCGAGGCGAACACCAGGAACAGCGCGATCGCCGTCAGCACCGCGCGCGAGCGGGTCGAGGTCGCGGCAGCCTGATAGGCATTTTCCACTTCACCCGAGAAACGCCCGATGGCAAGCCGTTCGGCCGTGAAGGCCTGCACCACGCGCATTGCGCCGATGATCTCGCTGGCATAGGCGGAGGCGTTGGCCAGTGTGTCCTGCGCCTTGCGCGAGCGGGTGCGCACGGACCGGCCAAAGGCGACCAGCGGCAGCACGATCAGCGGAATGGCGATCAGCACCAGCGCCGAAAGCTTGGGGCTGGTCCACACCATCATCACCACGGCCCCGGCAAACAGGAAGAGGTTGCGCAGCGCAACGGAAGCGGAGGAGCCGAAGGCGGCCTTGATCTGCGTGGTGTCCGCCGTGAGGCGCGAGAGCACTTCACCGGTCTTGACCGTGTCGAAGAACAGAGGCGAAAGCTGGGTGAGATGGGCAAAGACGGCAGTACGGATGTCTGCGACCACGCGCTCGCCGAGGGTCATCACCAGATAGTAACGGGCCGCACTGGCCAAGGCGAGAATAAGCACCACGCCTGTCATGGCCAGGAAGTAGGAATCGATGGCGGCGGCATGTCCCACCGAGAAGCCGAAATCGATCATGCGGCGCATGGCGACCGGCACCACCAGCGTTGCCGCCGCCGCCACCGTCAAAGCCAGGAAAGCCAGCACGATGCGGCCGCGATAGGCCAGGGCATAAGGTGCCAGCGCCGCCAAAGGGCGCAGAGACCGGCTGTTCCTGGCGGTTTCCGCGGTATTCTCTCGGATTTTCGGGTCAGTTTCCGTGGCCACGTACTGTTCTTCCTTTCGAGCGCGCGGGACAATGCCCCGCTGTGGGCGCGGCTGCAATCGCACCGGCCCAAACCGCTTCAGTTTGCCGCGCTCTCCATATTATCGCGCAGTGCAAAAAAGCGCTTGACTGCGACGGCGCAGAGGCGCAAGTCGCGATTGTTCCGGCCTTTGGATTTATTCCAAAGGAATCGTCCCTGGCCGGGCCCCACGAGATCAACGAGATCATGCCAAGCGACAGTAGCAGTCGAATGTTCGCGCCGTTGACGGCTTGTAAGGACTGACCGTTCGCGGGCTCCTCCTTCCGGCTGGCAACGGCCGAGAGGAAGGAAGAGCCATGGAAGACCTGGCTGAAAAGACGGTTGACGTCGCTGACCGCGACATTCTCGAGGTGTGCCTTGGCCTCGAGCACGTAGCCGACATCGTCGAGTTGCTCAACGAGCAGGAGATCGAGGAGCAGGCTCGCGTCCTCGTGCACCTGCCCGACGAGCGCGCGATCGAAGTGCTCGACCAGCCCGGCCTGGATGATCCCGCCGCACTGATCGAGGCCCTGCCCGCCGAACGGGCGCTCAAGCTGATGGCCGGCATGTCCTCGGACCGTGTGGCGGATGTCTTCCGCTACATGGACGATCCGCCGCGCACCGATCTGCTCAACCGGCTCGATCCCGAGACCCGCGCCTCGCTCGACAGGCTGCTGTCCTACCCCGAGGACACCGCCGGCGCGCTGATGACCACCGAGTTCGTCTCCGTGCCCTCGTCCTGGACGGTGGAGCAGACGCTCGACCACATCCGCCGGGTCGAGCGCACGCGCGAGACGATCTATTCGGTCTATGTCCTCGATCCCAAGACCCGCCAGCTCCTGAAGGCCGTGGCACTGCGCCGGCTGATCACGGCCGACCCCAAAGCCTCGGTGCTGACGGCCGCCCGTTTCGACAAGCCGATCACCGTCGCCCCCACGGCCGACCGCGAGGAAGTGGCAAGGCTGATCGCCAAATACGACCTTCTGGCCGTGCCGGTGGTCGACGATGCCATGCATGTCATCGGCATCTGCACTTTCGACGACATCATCGACGCCATCGTGGCCGAAGGCACCGAGGACGCCCAGAAGTTCGGCGGCATGGAAGCCCTCGACGACCCCTATGACCAGATCGGCTTCTGGTCGATGATCAAGAAACGCGCTGGCTGGCTGTCGGTGCTGCTGCTCGGCGAGATGCTCACGGCGAGCGCCATGCAATTTTTCGAGGGCGAACTCGAGAAGGCGGTGGTGCTCACCCTGTTCATCCCGCTCATCATGTCTTCAGGCGGCAATTCCGGCTCGCAGGCGACCTCCCTGCTCATCCGTGCGCTGGCGCTGAGCGAGGTGAAACTGAAGGATTGGTGGCGTGTGGCCCTGCGCGAGCTGCCCACCGGCATCGTGCTCGGCGCCATCCTCGGGTTGATCGGCATCGTGCGCATCGTGGTCTGGCAGAAGGCCGGCTTCTACGATTACGGGCCGCATTGGGCGTTGCTGGCCCTGACCATCGGCTGCGCCCTCACGGCGATCGTCACTTTCGGCTCGCTGACCGGTTCCATGCTGCCTTTCCTTCTCAAGAAGGTCGGCTTCGACCCCGCCAGCGCCTCGGCCCCCCTGGTGGCCACGCTGGTCGATGTGACCGGTCTCGTCATCTACTTCACCGTTGCCCTGGTCATTCTGAGGGGAACGTTGCTGTAGCCCGCGCAGAAAGGCGGTTTCCGCATGTGAGAAATGCGGGGCCAGTGCTTGTATCCGGACCGAAATTGCGCTATCGAGCCGCCCACTCATTCGAATTTGACTTGTCCGACCGGGGTAGCGCTCCGGCACAGAGCAGGATTTGACCCCATGAAGGCCGACATTCATCCCGACTACCACAAGATCAAGGTTGTCTTCGTCGACGGCACCGAGTTCTACACCCACTCGACCTGGGGCAAGGAAGGCGACACCCTTCAGCTCGACATCGACCCCAAGACCCATCCGGCTTGGACCGGCGGTTCGCAGCAGCTCCTCGACCGCGCTGGCCGCGTGTCGAAGTTCAACCAGCGTTTCGCTGGCATCAGCTTCAAGCGCTAAGAACAAACATTCGGATATCGACGCTAGCGGGCCTTCGGGCCCGCTTTTGTTTTGGACATGTGCCTGCGACGGAACATCGGCATAAAAAGAAGCCGCGATAAGATATCGCGGCTTGTCCAAGTCGAAACAGGGAGGCGTCAAACAGAGTGAACAGGAGCCACTCGAACATCCAGCAAGCTGGAATGGCAGCGAGGCTATCGCAGAAGTCTTGATATTCGGTTAACGCTCGATTCTGATCAGGCAGCGGCCGCGCAGAGCCCGTCCTCCTTCGATACTGGCGTCAACCGGCACGAACCCAGCAGTGCAGCCGTCAGCGCAACGATGCCGGCTGCAAGCGAGATCCAGAAGCCGTCGGCGGCGCCAAAACGGTCGATGACCCAGCCCGAGGCGAAGGACCCGGCCGCCATGCCGATGCCGATGCCGGTCATCGCCCAGGTGATCCCCTCCGTGAGCTTGGCCGCCGGGACATGCCGCTCGATCAGGCCCATCGCGGTGATCAGCGTCGGCGAGATCGACACACCGGACAGGAACAGCAACAGCGCCAGCATCCCTACATTGGAGACGAACAGCAGCGGCATGGTGGTGGCCGCGGCGACCGCAATGGCGATCACGAACTGGCGCTCGAGCGCCATCCTCAGCTTCAGCGCCCCGAATACCAGGCCGACGACGAGCGAGCCTGCAGCATAGCCGGCGAGCACGAAGCTGGCCGCACCGGCCTGCCCCAATTGCCTGGTGAAAGCGATCACGGTGACCTCGGCCGTTCCGAAGATGGTGCCGATGGCAACCAAGACGAAGGTCAGGATCTGCACCGACGGCAGGCGGATGGCCGAGGAACCGCCGCCTTCGGCGAGCCGGACGGGCGGCTCGGTGGATTTCTGCACCACGAACAGCGCCGTGCCGACGGCAAGAAACACGGTCGAGACCAGGGGACCGGCTTCCGGGAACCAGGCCACGCTCAGGCCGACCGAGAGGATCGATCCAGCCATGTGGACGACCTCGTCGGCTACCGATTCGAAGGCGAAGGCCGTGTGCAGTTGGGGCGTGTCGCGATAAAGCTCCGACCAGCGAGCCCTGACCATGGCCGGCATGCTGGGCATGGTGGTGGCGAACAGCGCCGCGGCGAACAGGACCCAGGCCGGCCAGTTGAAATGTGCGGCCAGCAGCAGAATAGAAAAGGCGGCAACCGACAGGCTGGCGGCGGGAACGAGGACCCGGCTCTGGCCGTAGCGATCCACCAGCCGGGAGATCTGCGGGGACATGAAGGCATTGCCGAGGGCGAAAGTGGCCGATACGGCGCCGGCCAGCCAATATTCACCATGGGTCTGGGAGATCATGGCGACGATCCCCATGGTCACCATCGCGAGCGGCAGTCGCGCCAGGAAGCCGGCGGCCGCGAAGGCCTTTGCCCCCGGCGCTCGAAAGATCTGGCTGTAAGGATTGGACATCGGGCACTCCAAAGGGGAAGAGAATGCATTGACATACGTAGCGTATGTATTCGACATAGTTGCATACGTATCGTATGTCAAACAATATACGTGGCGTATGTGAAAGAGATGACATGACCCGTAGGCCGCGAGCCCAGATGATCGTCGAGACTCGTGCCAAGCTGGTCGCCGCAGGGCGCGCGGCCTTCGGCACTTTCGGTTATGCGCAGGCGTCGATGGACGATTTCACCGCGGCGGCCGGCCTGACGCGCGGCGCGCTCTATCATCATTTCGGCGACAAGAAGGGCCTGTTCGCGGCGGTGATCACGGAACTCGACGCCGAAATGTCCAAGCGGCTCTCCGCGATTTCAGCCCAGGCCGACGATCCCTGGCAGGGTTTCGTCGCCGAATGCTCGGCCTATATCGAAATGGCATTGGAGCCTGAGATCCAGCGCATCCTGTTTCGCGACGGTCCGGCCGTCCTCGGTGATCCATCGCAATGGCCGAGCCAGGATGGCTGCATCGCCTCGATGAGCGCGACATTGGCCGCGCTGAAGCGGAACGGTGTTCTCAACGATGTCGACCCGGAGGCTGCGGCCCGGCTGGTCAATGGCGCAACCTGGCATGCCTCGCAATGGATCGCCAATGCCGCCGATCCCAGGGCAGCGTCAAAGCAGGCGGTGAAGGCCTTTCATGCGTTATTGAACGGCCTTCTGCGTCATCCCGCTGAACGGCAGAGCTCTCCTGAAAGGTTCAAGTCTTGAAAAAAGCGCTTGCCGCCGAAAGCGAGGCTGCCTTGCTGGCCCTGGCTTCCTCCAGGCGCACGATCTCCTGTTTCAGGGCCGCGATGCGTTCCTCGAGTTCATGCAGCGACAGGGTCGAGAGGTCCTGCCCGATCTGATGTGCCACCGTTACCTTTCGCGGCTCGTCATCGAATACAGCCATGTCGCCTCCTCACTTCCCATCAGATCCGGCGCTGCTCGACGAGCTCGGCCGCGGTGGCCACTCTAAACCCATTCGCCTCGATTACGAAAAGCTCATCGGTGAGCGGATGTGAGCGCGACTTGGCATCTTCGCTCACCTTTGCGGCAAAACCAGCCCGCGCCGAAAAATCGGGCGTCCAGGCCACCAGGAAATCCCGATTGGGAATGCCGGCGATGGCAAGGTCGCTGCCCAACGCCCGCAGCAGTCTTTGCCGGACCGAGGGCAGCAGCAGGCGGGCGGCATCATAGCCATCATTGGTCAGGATGGTGACGTAGGCACCGCGGCCTTTCGCCGATTTCTCGGCCTCGATCGCCAGCTTGCCGGAGGCAGCCTCCAGCCCGTCCAGAGCTGCTTCATGAATCGCATCGGCATCGACGCCCCATGTCTTCAGATCGTCCGTCGTAACGAGCGCATAGCGCTCACCCTGATCGAGCGCATAGGCAATCACCACCTTGGCCGCCAGGTCTCGTGACACTAGCGCCTCGGCCTGCTGGCGATATTCGATCGGCACGACCTGCAGGCGCAGTCTGGCTCGCGCCTCCGACCAACGCGCGCGCTCTTCGTCATCGGCGGGCCTGACTGCGACGATCCGGTCGAAAAAATCGAGGATCTGTCCTTCGCGATCCATCCCCCGCGCCGTGCCGAGCTGACGCTGCAGATTACCGAGATAGACCTGGAGCGTATTCTCACCGACCTTGACATGAAGACTCTCGGGATCGTCGCCGGGCAGCGTAAATGCCAAAGCAGGCCGTTGCCGGCGCAGCACGGCGGCCACCTCCCCGCGAAAGCTCTCGTCGGCACGCGCCGCCACGGCTGTGACGCCGGCGGCGGCCAGAGCAAGCAGTGTCTGCAGCACCCCGCGACGTCCGATTCCGCCCTGGCTCCGCCCCGTCATCACCCCCTCGCGCATTCGCCCCTCGAGGTGATCACCATAGCCAGGGCACCTCCCTGTCTACAATCCTGGCGGGAAAGCGGCGTAACAGGCTTTCCTTTCGGGCCGACGACGACTATATGAAGTGTTGAATCCCGACAATCAGCTCGCGTCGGGCTTCGTTCCAGGAGGCTGGAGCGAGGCGGCAGCGAGCCCATGCTTTCCGAGGAGATGCAAATGTCGACCGCCCCGCTGATGCCGAAGGCCACTGCTGTCTGGCTGGTTGAGAACACCGCCCTCACCTTCGACCAGATCGCCGAGTTCTGCAAACTGCATCCGTTGGAGGTCAAGGGCATCGCCGACGGTGAAGTCGCGGCCGGTATCAAGGGCCAGGATCCCGTGATCTCCAACCAGCTTACCCGCGAGGAGATTGCCCGCGGCGAGCGCGATTCCCATCATCGTCTCCGGCTGGCAGAGCCGAAGGTCAAGATCGCCGTCGCCAAGGTCAAGAAGGGTCCGCGTTATACGCCGGTCTCGCGGCGCCAGGACCGTCCCAACGCCATTCTCTGGCTGGTCAAGAACCATCCCGAACTCAAGGACGCCCAGATCATGCGTCTGGTCGGCACCACCAAGACGACGATCGCAGCCATCCGCGACCGCACCCATTGGAACACGGCGCAGCTGACCCCGGCCGATCCGGTCATGCTGGGCCTGTGCACGCAGATCGACCTGGACTTCGAAGTCGCCCGGGCCTCCAAGGACCGGCCGCCCGAGGCCGAAAGCGCCACGCTGCTGCCCGCCGAGATCACCACGGGACCGGCGGCCGACCGCAGCCAGAGGCAGGACGACCCCTTCGCCTCGCTCGGCAACAAGCCGCGCCAAACGGAAGACGAGGACGAGCTCGACGTCGCCAACGTGTTCGCCAAGCTCAAGGGCATCAAGCAGAAGGAAGACTGACGCCCTCGGCGACCGGTCCGCATCAATCATTCGAAAAGGGCTTTTCCGCCGACGCGGAAGGGCCCTTTTTCTTGCGAAAGCCATCCGCCGACAGTGTCCGCGATCCCGGGTGCTGCACCTTAACCCAACCCCTTTCAAGGTGTTTGGACCAGGTCGCGGGAAAAGGCTGGGAAAGGGCATCGAGACCCCTCATCCGCCCCTTCGGGGCACCTCTTCTCCCGCAAGGGGAGAAGGTAACTGGCAGGCGCAGCGCCACGAAAACTGTCCCCTTCTCCCCTTGGGGGAAAAGGTGCCGGCAAGCGGATGAGGGGCTGCACCACCCTATCCCGACCTTTTCCCGGTTTGTTCGAAACACCTTGAAAGGGCTGCACCTTAAACCCAGGCTCTCCTGCGCGGGATCCCGGCCACGCAAAAGGGCGCGATCGATGATCACGCCCTCTCATCCGGCAGAATTACGGGTGTCTGTCCTTATGGAAGCGCGCGCCCGAACTCGTCGCGCACACCCTCGTAACGGACATAGCCGACAGGCAGCACGTCGTTGTCGCCATAAAGGTCGCGCTGGTACCCCGCCATCGCCGCGGCCTGCCGCTGTTCTCTAAGCTGCGCCAAGCCGGCGGAGATCGCCTCGACGAAGGAGGCGACGGCACCGACCACAGCGGCGGCGATCGAATAATGCAGGCGCACCTGCGTCCCGTGCAGGGCGGGGGCATAGCTCCAGTGGCGGCCCCATTCATCTTCGTGAAATTCGACGCTCGACATACTCGTACCCTCAACAAAAAGTAAATGCGCTCTCGCGATATGTTTTCTATTTTCAATGCTTTATGGTAGATTATCAACGGAGATGACCTTTCTTCACCGTCAATAAAAACTTGATGATCACGGGGTGGGCATGAGCAAATCGGGAGCCGGACTGGGGGCACTGTGGACCTTTGCCGTCGCCGCTCGCCATCTGAGCTTCGCCAAGGCTGCGATCGAGCTCGACGTGACCCCCGCTGCGGTCAGCAGCCAGATCCGCGCTTTCGAAGACCGCCTCGGTACCCGGCTGTTTTTTCGCACCAGCCGCAGCATGAAGCTCACCCATGCCGGGGAAGAGCTGCTCGAATCGACCAGCGGCGCGCTGCGCACCATCGATGAGGCCCTGCGCCGGGCCGCCAACACCACCCAGCGCATGAGTTTCACCGTTTCTTCCGGTTCATCCTTCGCCGCCAAATGGCTGGTGCCGCGCCTGCCGCGTTTCCGCCAGCAATTTCCAGACATCGACATGCGCATCGACATTTCCGACACGCTCGCCGATTTCAGCCGCCAGGAAATCGACGTTGCCATCCGCTTCGGCCGCGGCGCCTATGCCGGCCTACGCTCAGATCGCCTCTTCGTCGAGGACGTCTTTCCGATCTGCAGCCCGCAGCTTCTGCACGGACCCGTCCCCCTGAGGGAACCCGACGACCTGCAATATTTCACCCTGATCCATCTCGACTGGCACAGCCAGGATTCGATGTGGCCGGACTGGCGCATGTGGCTGATGGCCGCCAAGGCGGACAAGCCCGATCCCACGCGCGGCCTGCATTTCAGCCAGTCGATCATGACCCTGCAGGCAGCCGTGGACGGCCAGGGCGTGGCGCTCGGCAATACCAGCCTGGTGGGCGACGACCTGGCCGCAGGCCGGCTGGTACGCCCCTTCGACCTGTCCTTGAAGATCGCGCCGGAATTCGCCTATCACCTGGTGGCGCCGAGGGCCAAGGCGGACAAGCCGATGATCAAGGCGTTCCGGGACTGGATGCTCGCCGACATCGCCAGCGGCAAGGCAGTTTGACCGCGCGGATCGCCCCCAGTCGCTGCCGACGCCACACCGGCGCCCTGCCCGGCGACCACAAGCGTCAGGCGATGATGTCCGGCGTGAGCAGGTCCTCGAGCAGGGACATGCGGTCCTTGAGATGGAGCTTGCGCTTTTTCAGGCGCTGAAGCTGCAGACGATCGGGAGTTCCCACCAGTTCCAGAGCGGCAATCGCGGCATCGAGATCGCGGTGTTCCTGGCGAAGCTGCCCCAGCTCCGCAACCATCGCGGCTTCCTCCTCCTCGGTGAGCGGATTTGACAAGCCCATACCCTTCCATTCCGAATGGCAGCTTCGGTATTTCGACCATTCTGCCGCTCCATGCCCCTCCGGGCACGGTGCCGAACTATGCCGAGCCGATTCCTCGCCCGCAAGCGCTGCGGCAAGATATCGCCATCTATTTACACCTGTTTGGCGAAGCTTGCCGGACAACTTTCACAAGCCCTTCCTAGGCCTTTGATCCCGCATTCTTTTTGCCCCCTCCACACTGCATTACCGTGCGGTAAGCTATTGTTCCGACTAAATTTATTGTTGCTTTGCACAATCGATTCAACGCCGGAATCCGCGATTTTCCTTCGACATGCACGCCTTTTCGTGAGAACGTTAAATGTCGGAACTGTGACACAAGGAGCCGTTAATGCCTGTGCAGTCGCATTTGGTCGAACTGGAGCGCAAACATCACGCTCTTGAAACGGAACTCACCATCGCACTGGCTCATCCCTCCTCGGATGACCTCAAAATCGCAGAGCTGAAGCGTAAGAAACTCCTTCTCAAAGACGAAATCGCAAGATTGAAGAGCGCCGAGAGGCTGCACTGAACCAGTCAACGCTGGTGTATGCTGACCGCCGGACCGGAGCAGAATCCGGTACCGGCGGTTTCATTTTGTGGCCGGATCTCAATTGATCCACGTGCCAATTGATACGGACAACTTCCCCAGACAGGCTCAGGATTGGCTGCGATCGAAGCAATAACCCATGGAGGGGTTTGCTATGGCCAGCACGATACGGCGTTGGGGGACTAACCTCGTTTCTTCCTTCCTGCTGGCTTGCGCCATCCTGCCCGGTGCCGTTGCCGACCGGGCCCAGGCCGCGCCGGCCGCCGCCATCCAGGCACAGGCGCCCAGTCTCGACGAATTCAAGGCCGTGTTGTCGGGTTATGGCCAATACATCTATTCAGAGCGCTACGGCGACGTCTGGAAACCTTCGGTGGTGCCGGCCGGCTGGCATCCCTATCCAGCCTGCCGCTGGGTCTATGACCGTACTTACGGCTGGACCTATGACGATCCCACCGTCTGGGGCAGGATCATCCATCACTATGGCCGCTGGGCCTCGGACGGCAGCAATGGCTGGGTCTGGATACCTGGAACGCAATGGAGCCCGGCCTGGGTGATCTGGCGCGGGGGTAGCGACTGGACCGGCTGGGCGCCGACACCACCCGCGACCGACCAGCAGGAGATCAGCCTCGCCAATTTCAACGTCGACCGGCAATGGACCTTCATCGAGACGGCCAAGCTCGGCAATCGCTGCGACAGCGGGCCTTCTGCCGCGCCGGCCGGCACCTTCGCCGGCAGTACGCCCGTGACCCGCATCAAGATCGTGCGCGGCATTGCCGTGTTCGTGCTGCCGCAGCCTGCCAGCATGATCGACTATGACACCGGCCCAGTGGCGCCCTGGTCGAACGAATTCCTGGGCGAGTGGCTGCTCTGGCTGAACACCGCCGCCTCAGCCGCCTCGCTCAGCGTCGGCGACAGCCTTGCCGCCTGCGCCCCTCCCCCGCCCCCAGAGGCACCCGCGGCCACGCCCGTCGCTTTGCCCGCCCCCGCGACGCCGCGCATGAAATCCTGGAGCCCGCCGCCGCCCCGCTCCACCCGACGGCGGGAATTGCGGCCAGTCGCGACGCCGGAGATCCCACCTACCCGACGTCGGGTCTATGGCGAGCCCGACCCCTATTATGGCGACGAGCCGCCGATCTACAGCCCGCCGCGTCGTCGCCGCCCACCTGTCTGGGTCGAGGGGCCGGTTGTCCAGAGGCCGCCCCGTTATCCCAGGCCGGGTCCCGTGATCACCCCTTCCAACAATCCGTCCACGCCCAATTCAGGCCAGCGCTACCGCCGGCGGCCACTGCCCGCCCCCGACAGCGCTCCGTCATCCGGGTGGTGATTCGGTGGTCGCAGCAGGCAGGGCGTTGAAATAGTGCCTCGCAGCGCTATGATTCAGGCAGTTCCCGTCCTGGATTCGATCATGCCCACCACCGCCTCCCTGCCCCGCCGCCATTGGTTCGAAATGACGACGGAAGATTTCCGCACCGGCGATACCGCCAGCTGGATCGCCGTGCTGCCGATCGCTGCCGTCGAACAGCATGGGCCCCATCTGCCTGTCGGCGTCGACAGTATGATCATGCAGGGCTATCTTGAGCGCGCCATCCCGCTGATCCCGGCCGATATCCCGGCGACCTTCCTGCCGATCCAGACCATCGGCAAGTCCAACGAGCATCTGGAATTCCCCGGCACGCTCAGCCTGTCGGCCGAAACCGTGATCCGGGCCTGGACCGAGATCGGCGAGAGCGTGCATCGTGCCGGCATCAAGAAGCTCCTGATCGTCAATTCCCATGGCGGCAACATGTCGGCGATGGACATCGTCGCCCGCGATCTGCGCGTGCGCCACGGCATGCTGGTGGCCTTCACCTCCTGGCACATGTTCGGCTATCCCAAGGGTGCCTTCTCGGACGACGAAACCCGCCTGGGCATCCATGCCGGCGAGATCGAGACGGCGCTGATGCTCGCCTTCCGCCCCGACCTCGTGCGCATGGACAAGGCCAAGGACTTCCGCCCTGTTACCTATGAGATGGAAGAGATCTTCAAATATCTGCGCACTGGCCGCCCCGGCGGCTTCGGCTGGATGGCCCAGGACATTCGCCCCGAGGGAGCTGCGGGCGATGCCAGCAAGGCGACGTCCGAAAATGGCCAGCTCTCGGCAGAGTTCGGCGCACAGGCTTTGGTCGACCTGCTCAAGGATATCCGCGACTTCGACCTTTCGCGGCTGAGGAACGGGCCGCTGAAAGACTGAGCGCGGTGGCGCCAAGCGCCGGATGAGGGGTTGATGAAACCTCTCTCTTTATTGGCGGCTCCCCGGAAGGTGATCAGGAAGGGTCGCAAGACCCTTCATCCCCCTGCCGGGACCTTCTCCCACAAGGGGAGAAGGGAGCTCTATTCTCAAGCCGCGACCTTCTCGGCCTCTTCCAGCAATTGCAGGTCGCCGCGGCCGAAGGAGACGGTGACGTCCTCGCCCATCTGCGGCGGCGGGGCGCCCGGGTTGTTGAAGGTATCGAGCGAAACCACATTCTCGTCGAAGCGCACGCGGATGCGCACGATCGATCCGAGGAAGCTGACGAGCTCGATCCGCCCCGTGAGACTGTTGCGGCTCTCGCCGCCTGCACCCAGCACCACGGCTTCCGGGCGCAGGGCCAGCGTGCGCGTCTCGCCGTTGCTGGCGCCCTGCAGGCCGCGGCTGGTCACGACCTCCTGCCCATCGACGGAGAAGCGACCGGCAGCGGCATCGACGACCTTGCCGGTGAGGAAATTGAGTGTGCCGACGAAGGAGGAGACGAAGCGGGTCTTGGGGAAATTGTAGATCTCGAAGGGGGTGCCGACCTGCTCCATCTGCCCGGCGCTCATCACCACGATGCGGTCGGACATGGAGAGAGCCTCTTCCTGGTCGTGCGTGACGAACAAGGTGGTGATGCCGAGTTCCTGTTGCAGCACCCGGATCTCGTCGCGCAAGGACACACGGATCTTGGCGTCCAGAGCCGAGAGGGGCTCATCCAGCAGCAGGATCTTCGGGCGAACCGCGATCGCTCGCGCCAGGGCCACGCGCTGCTGCTGGCCGCCGGAGAGCTGGAAGGGATAGCGGTCGGCGATCTGCGGCAGCTTGATCATCTCCAGCATCTGCTTGACGCGGGCGTCGATCTCCGACTGCGACTTCTTGGCGATCTTCAGGCCGAAGCCGATATTCTCGGCCACCGTCATGTTGGGAAACAGGGCATAGGCCTGGAACACCATGCCGACATTGCGCTGGTTTGGCGCCAAGCCCGAGATCTCCTTACCGTCCATGCGAATCGAGCCGGCGGACGGCGTTTCGAAGCCTGCAACCATGCGCAGGACCGTGGTCTTGCCGCAACCGGAGGGGCCAAGCAGGGTGATGAATTCACCCTTCTGGACCGACAGATCGAAGCGCTTCACCACCTGGTTGGCGCCGAAGCTCTTCTGCAGCCCGGTGATCTCGAGAAAGGACATGCTGGCCTCCCAGTGCCGGTTCAACGTGCCGCCCGTGCGCCGCGCGAGCGGCCGACGAGTTGCAGCAGGCCCATGCAGGCCCAGGTGATGACGAAAGCGACGATGGCGAGCGCCGACGGCTCATAGGCCCGGTTCGCGCCGATCAATTGCAGATAGGTACCGAAGACCGGCCGGTTGAGCAGGCTGGCAAAAGTGAATTCGCCGATGACGATGGCAAAAGCGATGAAGGAGCCGCTGAGCACGCCCGAGCGAATGTTCGGCAGGATGACCTGCCAGAGGATGGTGAAGCTGCTGGCTCCCAGGCTCTGGGCCGCCTCGGTCAGGGTCTTGACATCGATGGCGCGCAAGCCCGCATCGACGGAACGATACATATAGGGCAGCGCCAGCACGACATAGCCGAAGGTCAGCAGGAGGTCCGTGGTCCACTCGCTGTCCGTCAGAGGCAGCCAGGACGAGGAGTTGAACATGCGGATATAGCCGAAGACGATGATGATCGCCGGAATCACCAGCGGCAGCAGCGTGACGAACTCGACCGGCGAGCGCCAGCTCGGCAGGCGCAGGCGCACCAGATAGGCTGCCGGCACCACCAGCACGATGCTCAGTACGATGGTGGCGAGCGCCAGCAGGATCGAGCGGATGAAGGCGTTCTGGAACTCCGCCTGGGCGAACACCACGCGATAGGCCTCGAAACTGTACTGCCCGCGCAGCATGCGTAGCGAGAACTCGAAGGTGGAGAGCAGCGGGATGATGAAATAACTGATCGCCAGGAGGATGATCAGCCAGGACAATACGGAGGATTTCTTCATCGCACCCACCGCTCGCTATAGCTGCGCAGCCAGATATAGGCGCCGCTGGAAATGCTGGTGATCACCACCATGCCGAAGGCGATGGCGTAGCCCAGATTGGGATTGCTGAGCACGTCGCCGCGGATCTGGGCGAAGAGCTGGATTGGGATGATCGGCAGGCTGGATCCGGTTAGCGCATAGGCGGTCGCCACTGCGCCGAAGGCATTGGCGAACAAGAGCAGCGTCGCGCCCAAGATGCTCGGCAGCAGGATCGGCAGGGCGATGTGCCGCCAATAGTGGAAATTACTGCCACCCAGCACGGCATTGGCCTCGCGCCATTCACGTTTCAGCCCATCCAGGGCCGGCGCTATCACCAGCACCATCAGGGGAATCTGGAAATAGAGATAGACCAGGGTCAGGCCAGTGAAGCTGAGGATGTTGAAGCCGGTCGAGTAGAGGTTGAAGCCGAGCCAATCCCGCAGCAGGACGGTGACGAGGCCGACCCGACCCAGCGTCGCCAGGAAGGCGAAGGCCAGCGGCACGCCGGCGAAGTTCGAGGCGACGCCCGAAAATGTCATCACGGCCCCACGCATCCATTCCGGCAGGCCGCCGAGAATAACCGCATAGGCCACGAAGAAACCGATGAAGGCACCGCCGAGAGCAGAGGCGAAGCTGATCTTGATACTGAGCCAGAAGGAGGAAACGATCGCCGGATTGGTGAAGAGCTCGGCGATGTTGCCGAAGGTGAAATGTCCTTCCCGGTCGAAGAAGGCCCCGACCAGCAGCAAGGCCGTCGGAACCACCAGGAAGAGCAAGGCGAAGAGCACGAAGGGCGCCATGCCCAGCACGGCCAGCCCTCCACTGGCTCTGGCCGAGCCTGGAGCTGCAGCTGGGGCAGTGTTTGCGGTGGTATTCATCGCGGCGACCACAATAGCATGCGTCCCGCCCGGAGAAACCGGGCAGGACGCGCAGGAGATGACAAACGATCTTACTTGACGGCGGCGCCGACCACGCTGTCCCAATCCTTGGTGATCTCGGCCTTGGCGGCGCTCTGCTCATCAAGCGTCGGGAACACGGCCTTGGCATAGGCTTCGGCCGGCGGGAGCTTGGCAAGCAGGTCTGCCGGGATCTTCTTGTTAGCGACGAGGTCGTTGAAGCGGATCGGGTGACAATAGCCCTTCAGATAACCGATCTGGCCCTCGTCGGAGTAGAGATACTCCATCCACAGCTTGGCGGCGTTGGGATGGGGCGCATAGGCGCTGATGGCCTGGACATAGACGCCGGCAACCACGCCGCTGGCGGGAATCACCACGTCGACGTCGGGATTACCTTTGAGCGTGTCGCGATCGGTGAGGGCGTTGTAGTCCCAGCGCAGCACGATGGGGGTCGCACCCTGGGCCAACGAGGCGGCCTTGCCGATGGTGGGCACGAAATTGCCCTTCTTGTTCAGCTCTGCGAAGAATTTCAATCCTTCTGCTGCAGCCTTGCCGGCATCGCCCTTGGCGGCCGACAAACCGGCGGCATAGACGCCCTGGATCGCCTGGTTGGCGGTGCGGGGGTCGCCGGCCAGCGCCACGGCATTGGCGTAGTCGGAGCTCAGCAGGTCGGACCAGTCCTTCGGCGAATTCTTGACGATGTCCTTGTTCACCTCGAAAGCCAGAACACCGTAATAGTCGCCATACCAATAGCCGTCGGCATCCTTGGCATTGTCGGGAATGGAAGCCCAGGTCGCCACCTTGTAGGGTTGGATCAGGCCGTCCTTCTTGGAGGTCGGACCGAAGGAAAGGCCGACGTCGATCACGTCGGGAGCCTGCGGGCCGGTATTGCCCTTGTTGGCCTTGATGGCCTCGACTTCGTCGCCCGAACCGGCATCCGGATTGAGCTCGTTGACCTTGAGGCCATACTTGGCCTTGAAGCCTTCGATGATGGCGCCATAGCCACACCAGTCGTGCGGCAACGCGATCGTGGTGAGCTGGCCTTCCTTCTTGGCTGCGTCGATCAGTTCCTGGCTCTGGGCAAACGCGCTGCCCATCGAAGCCGCCAAGGCCAGCACGGATACCGATGTGATACCCAGCCACGTTTTCCTGCTCATTGTCCAACTCCTTGATGGTGCCGCAAGGCCCATTTTCTCCGTAAGGGTTTTTACAGCGGCGCTGGTATCAATGACGGTTGACACTTTTGTGTCAATAGCGGCTGTCATATATGACAGCCCGTAAATTCACTGTTTGCAGCTATTTTTACGGGTTTACGACACCCGCCCGATCCGTTAGGAAGTGAAAAAGCCCGGCCATCGGATGAGCCGGGCTTTTGCGTGTCCGGGTTTTGGAATTCCGCGCGAAAGCGTTTCGCGATTTTGGTGGATCCACCGAGAATCAGAAAACGCATCGAAGCGAACGAACCGGGGCAAAACGGCGTTTCTACCTGAACGCGTTTTGCTCTCGGGAATTTCGGGGCCGAGGGCCAGAGAGAGAAGGGAGATCACCATGGCCAATGTCGTCGTGGTCGGGTCGCAATGGGGCGACGAAGGCAAGGGTAAGATCGTCGACTGGCTGTCGGAACAGGCCGACGTCGTCGTACGTTTCCAGGGCGGGCACAATGCCGGCCACACTCTCGTCATCGGCGACAATGTCTACAAGCTGTCGTTGCTGCCCTCGGGCATCGTGCGCGGCAAGCTCTCGGTGATCGGCAATGGCGTGGTGCTCGACCCGCGCGCCTTCATCGCCGAGGTGAAGAAGCTGAAGGAACAGGGCGTGTCCGTGACGCCCGAAGCCCTGCGCATCGCCGAGAACACCCCGCTCATCCTCTCCCTGCATCAGGACCTCGACCGCCTGCGCGAGTCGGCGACCGACGGCACCAAGATCGGCACGACCGGTCGCGGCATCGGCCCTGCCTATGAAGACAAGGTGGGCCGGCGCGCCATCCGCCTGATGGACCTGGCCGATCTCGGCGCCCTGCGCCCGAAGATCGCCCGCCTGCTCAACCACCACAATGCGCTGCGCCGCGGCACCGGCCAGAGCGAAATCGATCCGGAAGCGCTCTATCAGGAACTGGCGGACGTCGCGCCGCAGGTGCTGCCCTTCATGGACGATGTCGGCGCTTTGCTGGACAAGGAGCGCAAGGCCGGCAGCCGTATCCTGTTCGAGGGCGCTCAGGGCGCTTTGCTCGACATCGATCACGGCACCTATCCCTATGTGACTTCCTCCAACACGGTCGCGGGGCAGGCTGCCGTCGGCTCCGGCCTCGGGCCGGGCGCGCTCGATTACGTGCTGGGCATCACCAAGGCCTACACCACGCGCGTGGGCGAAGGGCCCTTCCCGACCGAACTCACCGACGAGACCGGCCGCCTGATCGGCGAGCGCGGCCGCGAATTCGGCACGGTCACCGGCCGGGCCCGCCGCTGCGGCTGGTTCGATGCCGCTTTGGTGCGCCAGACCATACGCACCTCCGGCATCACCGGCATCGCCCTCACCAAGCTCGACATCCTCGACGGCTTCGAGACCATCAAGGTGTGCGTACGCTACGAGCTGGACGGTCGTGAAATCGACTATCTACCGGCCAGCCAGGCAGCCCAGGCGCGCGTGAAACCCATCTATGAAGAGATCGAAGGCTGGCAGGAAACCACGGCCAAGGCCCGCTCCTGGGCAGATCTGCCGGCGCAGGCGATCAAATATGTGCGCCGCATCGAGGAACTGATCGGAGCGCCGGTGGCCGTGCTCTCCACCAGCCCCGACCGTGACGACACGATCCTTGTGCAAAATCCCTTTCAAGTCTAAGAGCAGACCTAATCCCGTCAGATTCGGGCATTAGTGCGTGATCTGCTGCGATGGCACTGCGCGGGTTGCGATCCGCGCGGCGCTTGCATTGTCCGGCGACGATCTTGTTCTCCGGGGCAGGATCAGGCGTGGTTTCCGCCATGTCTTGGCCGCCGGACTTGTCTGCAGCGGATCATGGGCCCCGTGAAGAGATCGAGCCAGAACGCGTGTCGACGGACTATTTTCCTCCCATTCAGCGAGCCGTGCAGGGTCTTTCCCCCAATACGCAGGAAACCCGCCAGGCGCTCTATGAGAAAGCCCGCTCCGCCCTTCTCCGCCAGCTCAATGCTGCCGATCCCGCGCTGACCGAAGGACAGATCGCCAGGGAACGCAACCTGCTCGAAGAGGCGATCCGGCGCGTCGAGCACCATTATGACGAGGCCGAGTTCACACCGGAGCCGGTAGCCTCCGAGCGTCCGGCCGCCCCCCTTTCCCAATCCGACGGCGAGCCGGCCGATGACGACGTCTCGGACCGGGAGGCGCCGCCCTCCGTCCCGTCGCGGCCGGACGGCGTGCCGGCTTTTGCCGAGCGCAAGGCCGAGAAACGGCGGCCTCAGGCGCCCCGCCGCAGCAGGTCCAACGGCAATCTCAGGCGGTATGCCATCATGGCCGCGACGGCAGCCGTCATCATCGGCGGGGGCGCTGCCACCGCGCTCTATTTGCGCGGAAGCGACGACAGCCCGGTGCTGGTGCCTCAGCAGGCGACCGCGCCGCAGACGGCGCCCAAGCCGGCGGCCGAGCCCGGCAAGCTGAACGACCGGCTCGGCGGCGAACCGGCCGCGCCCCCGGCCGACATTGCCACCGGTAATCCTCCGCCCCCGACACCCGCGCCCGCCGCCCCGCAGCCTGCCGAGCCGGCACCGGCCCCGCAGGTGCCCTCTGCGCCCGCGCCGCTACTGCCCTCGACCCAATCCGAAGCGCCGGAGGGGCAGCGCGCGCGCCTGATGGAAGAAGATCCGAGCGCCCCGATGAAGGGCCGCCTCTTCGAGGGCACCGTTAACTGGCGCACGGAATCGCAGGCCAGCGGTACCAACGGCCCGCTCGACACCGTCGTCGTCGGCGAGATCAACGTTCCTGACCGGAAGATGAAGGTGCTGCTCACCCTCAGGCATAATTCCGATCGTTCCCTGCCGGCGAACTACCTGCTGAACATCCAGATGAGCGTGCCGGCCGACTACCCGAGCGGCGCCGTCGGCGACGTCAAGAGTGTCAACGTCAAATCCGACCCGCAGGTCCCCGGCTTGCAGCTTGACGGCGCCTTGATGAAGGTCACGACGGGCGTGTTCCTGATGGGCCTGCTCGACCCACCGGACGAGAAGGGCCGCAACGCCAAGATGTTGCAGGCCAATCAGTGGTTCGACCTGGTGTTCACCTTCGCCAATGGCCGCAACGCTGTGTTCACCTTCGAGAAGGGACCGACGGGCGAGAAGGTCTTCAACGACGCCATGGCCGCCTGGAACGCCGACGCCGCCGCGGCACAATAGGTCACTGGCGCCCCTTTCAGGACGCCTTCACGGCCGTGACCCGCAATTCGTGCTCGCGACCGTCACGGGCCTTCCAGGTGATCGACTGCCCCGGCGACAGGCCAAGCAAGGCCGTGCCGATCGGCGTGAGGATCGAGACCTTGCCCTCGGCAATATCGGCCTCGCCCGGGTAGACCAGCTTCACCTCGCGCGGGATACCGCCTTCGGTCTCGAAGGTGACGATGGAGCCGATCTGCACCACATTGTTCCCGACCTGTAGTGCGGGGACGATCTCCGCCCGGTCGAGTTCGCCGAGCAACGCCTCGGCCACTTCCGGGAACCTATCGAGGGCGGAGGTCGCGAGCTGGGTCAGGCGCTCGAAGTCGACATCGTTCACGATGATGCTGGGCTTGGCCTGATTCTTCGGGGGCTGATTCATGATTGGATACCTCAAAGTTGGGCGCGACGCGGCGCGCCCGCCTGCCCGCGGCTATCCGCTGGGCATGGCGACAAGAAGGGATGCCGCCGGCCCTCGCGCTTGGCGCGAGTCTGCCGACTGAAGCGTTGCGATTTAAAAAGATTGAGAATGCGCCGATGACAAGCCGCGCCCAATGAGGAGCGGCGCGCCCCGCAGCTCGGGGCGCAAACGGCCGAGCCCGGGGCTACGCTTCCGCGATCGGGAAGAGACGAAGGGTGATTTTGACCACGGTGCTCATGGCTCCACCATGTTGGTCGCCACCGGTCCTGTCAAGCCGGCTCGAACGATGTCTCTCCACCGACCGGAAATGTCGAGGCCGAAGGTGTTTTCTGTTGCGGTAGCTGGGCTTCCTGGCCCAGAAAATGTGCCGAGGCAAAGAAGTCGGCCCGAAATGCGAATTTCTCGAACCGCATACGGCCCAAGGAAAAGCCGCCCGAAGGCGGCTTCAGACTGCTGACAAACCCCGTCATTTTTTGGCGGGGTTATTTCATGTGTTTGATGCAAGGGTTTGAGTGTCAGGCT
>NZ_JAXOUF010000022.1:0-89513 GCF_034424805.1 Labrys sedimenti | reverse complement strand
CGGGGCCGGCCTTCTTCAACATGACCCAGTGAATCAAAAACTGCTGACAAACGCTACTGGTTTGTCAGCAGTCTGAAGCCGCCCGAAGGCGGCTTCCCTTTCGGCTATCGAAGCGAGATCAAGCCGGTGCGTGCGCCGCCTCGATACGGGCAACGCCGGAGCGCACAGCCGCCTGTACCTTTTCGAAGGCTCTCACCTCGATCTGGCGCACCCGCTCGCGCGAGACGCCGAACTCGTCGGAGAGCTCCTCGAGCGTGATCGGATCATCGGCAAGGCGGCGTGCCTCGAAGATGCGGCGCTCACGATCGTTCAGCACGTTCAGGGCCTGGCGCAGCGCGGTGGAGCGGTTCTCGCTTTGCTCCGTCTCGGCCAGTCGGGTCTCCTGGTTGGCGGCATCATCCACCAGCCAGTCCTGCCACTCGCCGTCGCCTTCTTCGCGTACGGGAGCATTCAGCGAAGCGTCGCCGCCGAGACGGCGGTTCATCTCCACCACTTCATGCTCCTGCACGCCCAGCGACTTGGCGATCGACTTGACCTGGTCGGGACGCAGATCTCCTTCGTCCAGCGCCGAAATCTGGCTCTTGGCCTTGCGCAGGTTGAAGAAGAGCTTCTTCTGGTTGGCGGTAGTGCCCATCTTCACCAGCGACCACGAGCGCAGGATATATTCCTGAATCGAAGCCCGGATCCACCACATCGCGTAGGTGGCGAGCCGAAAGCCTTTCTCCGGCTCGAAGCGCTTGACGGCCTGCATCAGGCCGATATTGCCTTCCGAGACCACTTCACCCAGCGGCAAGCCATAGCCACGATAGCCCATGGCGATCTTGGCCACGAGCCGCAGATGCGAGGTCACCAGTTGATGAGCGGCTTCACGATCGCCATGCTCGCGCCAACGCTTGGCAAGCATGTATTCCTGCTCCGGCTGGAGCATCGGGAAGCGACGAATTTCTTCAAGATAACGCGACAGGCCACTCTCGGTGGCCAAGACGGGAAGCGCGGCAGAAGCCATATGTTCCTCTCCTCTGAACCCCCATCGAGGGCGGTTCAAATCGCCATCCCTCCTTCAGAGCAGACGGCGCCTACGTGATATGGGGACGACACCGGCCTTTGTGAAGACCCTCGCGGACCTTCAAAGCGCGATATCTAGCGGCCCCGCATGTGCCAGCCCGGCAAATCTATTGACCTGCTTCCACCGAGGATCTCGCCAGCCATGGGACACTCGTCACCCAGACTGCCGAGGCACGGACCAATCCCGATCACCCAAACTATCATGCGCCCGATTGCGGCGATTTCGCGTTGCAATCTTTTGCGGACGGCCATGCATTAATGTGACAGCTCGGTAACATTGTCAAATTAAGGGATGTTAATCGATTTCCGGCGAAGGGAACCGCCACCCATGCCGCCGCGTTTACCGTAACACTTTGTTTACCTTGCACCAGCGGCCAGCCGGCCTAACTCTTCCAGGAATGCCTTCCGCATCGCAACTCGCGATGGGAAACCGGCGCGGCCCTTCACTGTTGACGAGACAGGAGACATCAGTATGGACGGCGATAAGCGCACCGCTCAGGCCAAGGCCGATCTTTCCGAGAGCCTCGGCAAGGACCTCGACGCTTTGAGGGCGGAAGTTGCCCGCCTGACCGAACAGCTCAGCGCCTATGTCGATGCGGAGAAGAGCTCCTGGTCGAAATTCCTGTCCAAGGAAGCCAAGCATGCCAGGCAAGTTTTCGACGACAAGGTGAACGAGGCAGGCGCCAAGGCCAGTGAACTTCGCGGCGCCGCCCAGGAACAGGCATCCGACCTGCAGAGGGCCACGCTCGACTACATCACGCGTAAGCCGCTGCAATCGGTGGCGCTGGCCGCCGGCATCGGCCTGATCCTCGGCCTGTGGAGCAAGGGGCGCTCGTGACCCGTCTCCTTGCCTTGGGCGCTCTCGCCAAGGAGGAGTTGAGTGCCGTCCTGCGTCAGTACGGCACGGTCCTCCTCTGGCGCCTCGCCGCCGGCTGCTGCCTTGTCGCGATGGCGATCATCGGGCTGATCAGCCTGCACCGTTTCCTGGCTGAAACCTATGGCCCCTATTGGGCGGACGCGGCGCTCGGCGGCGGATTTGCGGTGCTCGCCGTCCTGGCCTTGGTGGTGGCCCAGGCCGCCGAGAAGAAAGCCAAGCGCCGCCGGCTCCTGGCGGCGACCCTGGTTACCGCAGCGGGCGTCGTCGAGGAGAGCCTGCCAGACAAGAAGACGGTTAGCAGCGCTCTGGCGCTCGCAGCCCTGGCCGGCGGCTTCTGGCTCGGGCGCAAACGCTGAATAGCTCTTAGCCGCTGCGCAGGGCCTCGGCCAAGGCGGCTAGATCGGCCGGCAACGGGCTTTCGAACACCAGATGCCTTCCGCTGACCGGATGCTCGAAACCGAGCAGCCGGGCATGCAGTGCCTGCCGACCGAGGCCGGCAAGCACTGCGCGTGGGGCCTCCGGCAGCAACGCGGCCTTGGTCTTGAAGCCACTGCCATAAACGGCATCGCCGAGCAGCGGATGGCCGAGATGGGCCATATGCACGCGGATCTGGTGGGTCCTGCCGGTCTCCAGCCGGCATTCCACCAAGCTGACCAACGGCTGGCCGCCGTGGCTGCCCGAAAGCTGGCTACCCAGGGCTTCCACCAGCGAATAATGGGTGATGGCTTCCCGCCCGCGCCCGAGCGCCACCACGGCCATCTTCTCGCGATTGCGGGTCGAGCGGTCGATGCCGGTCTCGATGGTGCCGTGCGGGCGTGTCGCCCCCCAGACGAAGGCAAGATAGGCCCTCTCCAGCGGTCCGGTGCGGCCGTGATCGGCAAACTGGGCCGCCAGGCCCTGATGAGCCCTGTCGTTCTTAGCGACCACCAGCAGGCCCGACGTGTCCTTGTCGAGGCGATGCACGATGCCGGGCCGCTTCACACCGCCCACGCCCGACAGCGAATCACCACAATGCGCGATGAGCGCATTCACCAACGTGCCGCTTTCATGGCCGGCGGCCGGATGCACCACGAGGCCGACCGGCTTGTCGATGACCAGGAGGTCGTCGTCCTCATAGACAACGGCAAGGGGAATGTCTTCGCCCTGCGGTTCGGCAGGCTCGGGTTCCGGGACCCGAAGCGCCACCCGCTGCCCCGGCTTGAGGATCTGGCCGGCATCGAGCACCGCCCGGCCGTCGATACTGGCATGACCGGCCTCGATTAGGGCCTTGATGCGCGTGCGCGACAAGGGCTGCAGATCGGGCCTGCTATCGGCCGCCTGGCATTGGCGCGCCAGGAAGCGGTCGATGCGCTCGCCGGCTTCGGTGACCTCAAAAAACGTCTCTTCGGAGTTGCTATCGATGCTATTCATAGGCGGGTACTAGAGCAAAATGGGGCTGAGTGGAAACGTGATTATTCCCTAACTCTTTGTTTCGACGCGCCTTTGCAATTCAGGCCGTTTCTGTCGAATTGCGGAACGCTTCAGGCGCGAATGCCTGCCATGCGAAGAATTCAAACCATAAACAGGCAGATTGCGCAGATTGCCGCTTGCCGCCGTCCTGATTTGCCGCTATAGGCGCACTCCTTGCCGCTGCTCCCATCGTCTAGTGGCCTAGGACGTCGCCCTCTCACGGCGAAAACACCGGTTCGAGTCCGGTTGGGAGCGCCATTCGCTTTTTCAGGCGCCTGAGCAAGCATTTCCATTGCACCTATCGGTTTATAGCGCCTTCTGGTGCCTCGCGGCTGGTCATTTCATGCGCAAATGAAAAGCGCCGCGGTTTCCCACGGCGCCCGGCAGATTTTCGTCACGGATGGGAAGCGGCCTGCGCGTCAGCGCATGCCAACCAGCCGCTTGGGCGTACGATATTCAACCACCACAGCCCGCGGAGCGACAGCCGCACGGGGGGACTTGGCGATCGGCAGGCTGAGACGGCGCTCGACCGGCTTCACCGACCGCTTGGCGACCGCACGTACTTCCTCGACCCCGACACCGAGCAGCGATGCGGCAATCTCGACCTGCTGGTCGAAGTCGTCATTGAGGCACTCGGCGGCGAACAAGGCCTCCTCGATGGTCGGAAGGGCCTGCTTGACGCGCCTGCTGCCGAATTTCGTGTTCCAGGTCTCGCTCACGGATCTATGCCTTCTCTTTCACTTGACGACACCATAGCAGGATTCGCCCAATGTTGCAGTGCAACAAAGGCTGAGCAGCTATGCGTTGCAATTTCGGCAAATGTTGGGAAGACCGCGCCCCGGATACCACCGGCCCCGTACGAATAAGGCCGCCGCCTTAGGGATGTCCGGCACATCTCTCCAGCCGGGTCAGCAATAATTTTCAACCAGACAAAGTACCACCGACGCCAGCGTGGCCTCGTTCAGCAACCCATGGTGATTAGGATGGGATCCGACCACGCAGGGAGGCATGGCGCCTCAAATACCTCTGCGTAAGAAATACCCAAAAAGGATGAATGACCCAATGGAATTCTAGAAACCCTCCTCCCTAAATCGCCTAATCATGACAATTCTAATCCGAGCGTTTCCGTAGCTACTGCTGTCAGAACACCTGTCACCATCTGATCGCAACGCGATACATTGCGTTAGATCGCGATGCAAAAACGCAACAGGCCGCCCGATTTCCAAGGGACGAGCTCTGAACATGCTTAATAAGCCTTCACTTTTCAGCAGTCGCAGCGCTATGATCGTTTCAATTGGATACCGCGTTGATCCCACCTTCGAGTAACGGTTCGATATTTGTCATGACATTACGTTTCCTCCGCCTGGCACCGGTGCTGTTCACTCTGCTTGCTGCCTTCTCCATGCAGACGGCCGCCGCCCAGACCGCCCCGGCGAAACAGGGACCCGAAGTCATCGGCGACGTCGTCGGCCTGACGCCCGCCGTGCACGGTTCGATGTCCGGGCGCCTGGAAATCGGCTCCAGCGTGCATCAGGGCGAAAAGATCGTCACCGGACCGAGTGGCGTGATCGAATTGCGCTTTCTCGACAACACCCATCTGATGCTCGGCTCGAAGTCGTCGGTCACGCTCGATAGCTTCGTCTATGCCGGCAATGGCAAGGCCAAGTCGGTCGTGCTGCAATTCGCCAAGGGCGCCTTCCGCTTCGCCACCGGCGATTCGGCCAAGAGCGCCTACAAGATCCATGCTCCCCAGGCATCGATCGGCGTGCGCGGCACCAAATTCCAGGTCGATTCGCGCACCCCAACCAGTGCGATCACGCTCTATGAGGGCAAGACCTTCATCTGCCCGCCGCGGCGCCCCATTCGCTACTGCAAGCTGGTCAAGCCGGGCGAGACGGCGCTGGTCGGCGAGGACCGTATCATCCGCATTGTGCCGGCCGCGGGTTCGCCCACCGAGCATTGCACGGGCACTCCCAATTCCAAGATCTGCGACACCTTCGGCGGCAAGTAAGGGCGTCGAGCCGAGCTGACCAGGCAATTGCAGGACAGGCGGGCCCTTCGGGGCCCGTTTCCGTTTGCGCGCCAGGGATGTCAGAACTTCTTGCTGAGGAATTTCGAGCCGCTCCAGCCGAAGCGCCAGGGCCGCTCGACCGCCTTGCTGATGCCGATGCGTGGCCCGATAACGATGGGCGGCTCATGGGATCGTCGCAGCAGCTCGAAGGGAGGCTGCATCAGCGCCAGCCCGTTCTGGTTGCCGGTCAACCCCAAGGCCTGGCAAAGCCGCCCGGGTCCTGAACACAGCAGGGCCGGATTGGCGAGCCCCCGCCTTTGCACCATGCGATCCAGCCCCATCGTCGGCTCGAGCGCTCGCAGCAGCACCGCGCTGGCGCGGCCGGGCTCTCCGGATACGATGTTGGCGCACCAATGCATGCCGTAGGACAGATAGATGTAGATGTGGCCCGGCGGACCGAACATTACGGCGTTGCGCGGCGTCGGCCCGCGAAAAGTGTGGGAGGCCGGATCGTCGCGATCATAGGCTTCGGTCTCGACGATGACGCCTCCGACACCGTCGACCAGAAGAGTCATGCCGATCAGATCTTCGGCGACAGCGAGAACGTCGCGCCTGTAGAACGCGGCGGGAGCATAGACCAGGGCGGAATCAGGCATTTCTCAGATTTTGAAAGATTATTGGGCGCTTTTGCGCTTTTTTGCGCAAAATCATCAGTCAAATTAATCTATTGTCACGAAATCGGCGCGGTTTGAAGCGCCACGGCATTGACAGCCGATAATCCCTGTTTAGCTTGCGGGCGCAGTAAAGCGTTTTGCGATTGGACGGAATCACCTCGAATCGCAAAGACGCGTCGAAACAAAGAGCTAGAGCAAAACGCGTTCACGCTTGAACGCGTTTTGCTCTAGAAGTTAGGAACTTGTTGATGAACGACGCTTTCGACCGGCGGCTTTTCCTCCAGGGAGCCGTAAGTCTCTCGACCCTGATGGCACTGGGCCTTCCCACCGCAGCATTCGCCGACGAGGGCGTGCTGACCTTCGGTCCGCCTGCGCCTTTCTCTTTCGAGGGCCTGGTCGAGCGCGCCAAGAAGCTGGCGATGGAGGCCTATGTTCCGACCGAGAAGCCGGCACCGGACATCACCTCCAAGCTGACCTATGAGGAACTCGGCAAGATCAAGTTCAAGACCGAGGACGCCCTGTGGGCCAATGGCCCGGCGCCCTTTCCGGTCACCTTCTTCCATCTCGGCACCTTCTTCCAGAAGAAGGTCACCATCAATGTGGTCGAAGGCAAGAACGCCAGCGAGATCATCTACCGCAAGGCCTCCTTCGACATGCCGCCGGACAGCCCGGCCCAGGCCATGCCCGACGGCGTCGGCTTTGCCGGCTTCCGCTTCCAGGAACCTCGTACCGGCTCCGTCGACTGGAAGAAGAACGACTGGGTCGCCTTCCTTGGCGCCTCCTATTTCCGTGCCATCGGCGAGCTCTACCAATATGGCCTGTCGGCCCGCGGCCTTGCCGTCAACGCGGCCGACCCCAATCCACCCCACCAGGAAGAATTCCCTGATTTCAAGGAGTTCTGGCTGGAAGCCGTCCCGGGCTCCGCTGACCAGGTCAAGGTCTATGCCCTCCTGGACGGCCCCTCCGTCGCCGGCGCCTTCTCCTTCCTGATGACGCGCTCCAAGGCCGTGCTGATGGATATCGAGGCGCAGGTCTTCACCCGCAACGACATCAGCCGCTTCGGTCTGACGCCGCTGACCTCGATGTATTGGTTCTCCGAGACGGCCAAGCAGACCGCGATCGACTGGCGTCCCGAAGTGCACGATTCCGACGGCCTGGCCATGTGGACGGGCGGCGGCGAGCATATCTGGCGCCCGCTCAACAACGTGCCGGCGACTACCACCTCGACCTTCACCGACACCAACCCGCGCGGCTTCGGGCTCCTGCAGCGCGACCGCCTGTTCGATCATTACCTCGACGGCGTCAAATATGATCTGCGCCCTTCGCTGTGGGTGGAGCCGCTGGCCCCGTTCGGCGAAGGCACCGTGCAGCTCATCGAGATCCCCACCAATGACGAGATCCACGACAATGTCGTGGCGATGTGGGTGCCGAAGGATCCGGTCAAGGCAGGCCAGCAATTCACGCTGAAATACCGCCTGCATTGGGCCGCGGACGAGCCCTTCCCGACCAATCTCGCCCGCGTGGTGGCGACTCGGCTGGGCAATGGCGGCCATCCCGGCACGCAGCGGCCGGTCGGCCTGCGCAAATTCGTGATCGAGTTCCTCGGCGATCCGCTCAAGGACCTGCCCTATGGCGTCAAGCCCGAGCCGATCATCACCGCTTCGCGCGGTGAACTATCCTACATCTTCACCGAAGCGGTGCCCGACGGCATCAACGGCCATTGGCGTGCCCAGTTCGACCTGCACGCCACGGGACCCGAACCGGTGGAACTGCGCTGCTATCTCAAGCTCGGTGACAAGGTGCTGAGCGAGACCTGGCTCTACCAGTACCATCCGTTCGCATAGCGGCGGGTGATCTGAGACATCAGCTGGCTACCGGGGCAAATCCCCGGTAGCCATTGCTAGAAAAGAAGAAATCACGCGACACCAATTGCGAGAGAGCCCGCCGCAAAGGTCTCTCCGTGGTTTGAATGAAACGACAGACGCCGGGCATATTGGCCCTGAGTGGAGATCCAGCATTCGCGCAGTGATATGTGAGCCCACCAATTTCTGCCGTGTCTGCGGTCTCGAGCAGCCTTATGCCCAATATGGCCACGACGGCCGCAGTCCGACCTATGAAATCTGCTCATGCTGCGGTGTCGAATTCGGATATGAAGATCAGCTGGTTGGATCAGCGATCGATTTTCGAAAAGCTTGGTTGGCGAAAGGAGCAGGCTGGTTTCATCCGAAGCACAGACCCTCCGGCTGGGAATTGGCGCGTCAGCTCCGGCAGATCCCAGCAGCTTTTGCAGACGACGAGAGTGTCTCGCGATCGTGCTGATGCGCGACTCAACTATGTAAAGCGTTGCCACCTTCCCAAAAACGGCGTCTTGCTCTAGACACCCCTTTTACCGAAGGGAGTCCCGATGCCATCCAGCACCGCGGCGGGGCAGGCCGTACCTGTCGCCATCATCATGGGAAGTCAGTCCGATTGGGCCACGATGCGTCACGCGGCGCAGACTCTGGACACGCTCGGCATCGGTTATGAAGCTCGCATCGTCTCGGCGCACCGCACGCCGGACCGGCTCTACGACTTCGCCAAATCGGCAAAGGCGAAAGGCTTCAAGCTGGTCATTGCCGGTGCCGGTGGAGCGGCCCATCTGCCCGGCATGGCGGCGGCCCTGACCGCCCTGCCCGTCTTCGGCGTGCCCGTTGAATCCAAGGCGCTTTCGGGCGTCGACAGCCTGCATTCCATCGTGCAGATGCCAGCTGGCATACCCGTCGGCACCCTGGCGATCGGACGCGCGGGCGCCGTCAATGCCGCTTTGCTGGCTGCCGCCGTGCTCGCCCTCGGCGACGAGGCCCTGGCGACGCGGCTCGAGCGCTGGCGCGCCGCCCAGACGGCCGCGGTCGCCGATCATCCCGTTTCCGACGACACGGTGAAGGCATGAATGCGGTACGTGTCGGCCCGGGCGGCATGCTCGGCATTCTCGGCGGTGGCCAGCTCGGCCGCATGCTGGCCCTCGCGGCCAGCCAGCTCGGCATTCGCTGCCACATCTATTGCCCCGACGATACCAGCCCTGCCTTCCAGGTCGCCGAGCGCTTCACCTGCGCGGCTTATGAGGACGAGGCGGCGCTGGCGGCGTTCGCGCAGAGCGTGGACGCCATCACGTACGAGTTCGAGAACATCCCGGCCGCCACCGCCGCCATCCTTTCGGCCGCCCGCCCCGTGCTGCCAGCGGTGCTCGCGCTGGAAACCACGGCGGACCGCCTGACGGAAAAGAGCTTCGTGCGCTCGCTCGGCATCGGCACCGCCGAATTCCGGACCGTCGATAGCCATGCCGATCTTGCTTCCGCGGTTGCAGCCCTGGGCCGGCCCAGCGTGCTCAAGACCCGGCGCTTCGGCTATGACGGCAAGGGCCAGACCATCATCCGCCCTGGCAGCGACCTCTCCGAAGCGCTGGCGCGCATGGGGGGCCAGCCCGCCATCCTGGAGGCCTTCGTCCCCTTCGAGACGGAAGTCTCGGTGATCGCCGTCCGGGCCGATGATGGTGCCGTCCGCACCTACGACCTCACCGAGAATCTGCATCACGACCATATTCTCGACCAGTCGATCGTACCTTCGCATTTTTCGGCCCTGGTCGAGGTCGAAGCCCGCGACATCGCCGCCCGGATCATCGCCGCCCTCGACTATGTCGGCGTGCTCGCCGTCGAGATGTTCGTCACCTCGGACCGCCAGGTCCTGGTCAATGAAATCGCCCCGCGCGTGCACAATTCCGGCCACTGGACGCAGAATGCCTGCCTGGTCAGCCAGTTCGAGAATCACGTGCGCGCCGTCTGCGGCTGGCCGCTCGGCTCCACGGAGCGCCATTCCGACGCCGTGATGACCAATCTGATCGGCGACAGCGTGCATTCCTGGCAGGGTCTGGCCGCCGAACCGAACGCCTCCGTGCATCTCTACGGCAAGCGCGAAGCGCGTGCCGGCCGGAAAATGGGCCATGTCACCCGGATCAGCCCAAAGTCCCGCTAATTGGATCTCGCTGATCCATGCTAATCAATATGGACAGCGGCGATCCCTTCTGTTATGACGCCGCTTCCAAATTCGGCGGTGCCTTGGCACCGGGTCTCTCTGTTGCCAAGCCGCCGCAGCGATTCACACCAGGATAATAGGACAGCACGCGTGCAGGTTCTCGTTCGCGATAACAATGTTGATCAGGCGCTGAAGGCGCTCAAGAAGAAGATGCAGCGTGAAGGCATCTTCCGTGAAATGAAGCTGCGCGGCCATTACGAGAAGCCGTCCGAAAAGCGCGCCCGCGAGGCTGCCGAGGCCGTTCGCCGCGCCCGCAAGCTGGCCCGCAAGAAGCTGCAGCGCGAAGGCCTGATTCCCGCAACGCCCCGCGTTGTGAAGAAGTAAGTCTGATTTTCCGAGCCATTGACTGGTTGGGACGAACGCCCGGGCAATTTGGCCGGGCGTTTGCGTTTGTATTGCCCAAGGCGTTTTGCCGCTCGGCAGAATCACCAGGAATCACACGGGCGCATTCGAACGAAGGGCCCGCGCAAGGGAGCGTTTCCGCTCGAACGCACTTTGGCCTCGCAGGCAAGACCCGTCGTCAAGGGGCAGATGTGCGGAGAGGCTTTACTTTCCGGCAAGGTTAATCCGGCAGATTGCACGCCGTATCGCTTTTTCCAGTCTGTCCGGACCACCATGGCTCAGTCTCCGTCCTGTCCGCCGATGCGTATCGCCGCAATGCCGAACACCGGCATTGCGGGCGCCAGCATAGGGCCGGTAGGATTGGGCAGCAGTTGGATCACGGCCAGATTTACGGCCCCCTTGTAAATTCGTCTCGATGGACCCGGACCGACAAGATGACACTTTCCACGACAACCACGGCAGAGCCCCCAGCCAGACCCTCCATCTCCCGCATTGCCGCGCTCCTGATGCTGGGCGTTGCGGGCCTTGGCCTGGTCGGCTGCGCCTCCACCGGCGGCGGTGGCGATGATGGCGATGCCAGCAGCCGTCAGGTGGCGTCCGCCGACATCGGTTCGCTTTCCTCGGTGATCGAAAAGAACCCCAACGATCCCGAGGCCTGGAACATGCGCGGCTCGGCCTATGCCCGTTCCAACCAATACGGACCGGCCATCTCCGACTTCAACCGCGCGCTGCAGATCGACCCGAATTTCGTGCAGGCCCTGGCCAACCGCGCTCTGGTCTACCGCAAGACCGGCCAGACCGCCCAGGCGATGGCCGATTACAGCCAGGTGATCACCAACGATCCCAACTACGCGCCCGCCTATGTCGGCCGCGGCAATATCTACCGCCTGCAAGGCCAGACCCAGCAGGCCATGGCCGACTATGACAAGGCCATCAAGATCAAGCCCGAAACGGCCGAGGCCTATTACAATCGCGGCCTGATCCGCCAGGCCGGCAGCAATCATGAAGTGGCGATCGACGACTTCACCTCGGCGATCTCCAACGATCCACGCGCCGAAGCCCCCTATTATTCGCGCGGCAGCTCCTATCTGCAGTTGCAGAAATACAAGGAGGCGCTGTCCGACTTCGACCAGGCCCTGCAGATCAACAACCGCAATGCCGCCTCCTGGGCCGGCCGCGGCTACGCCCAGGCCGGCTTGAACGACACCCAGAAGGCCCGCGAGAGCTTCCAGCGTGCGCTGGCGATCGATTCGAGCAATGCCGCGGCCAAAAGCGGCCTCAGCCGCCTCGGCGGCGGCGCCTGACGGCGGCGGTAGACATAGACCACGCCGAAAGAGGCGCAACGGACCTTCCCCGACTTCGGGGGAGGTTCCACTCTGCAGTCGATCCGATCGCAAGGACCGATCGGCTGTGCGGCATCGCGCAGCTTCGCTGTCAGGCAATCGCCATTCGACGCAGCTTAATGCCGAGGCGGCGTTCGTCCGGACCGATGCCGAGCTCCTTGGGGCTGGTCGCAGTATCCATGCCGATCGAGATTTCCAGCATCGAACCGACAGGTGCCGGCGGAAGGGGAATCCGCAAATCGCGTATTTCTGCGGTTGCCAATATGATTTTCTCGATGAGGCCGACGGGCGGTGAAGAAATCGTCAGTTCCTGTCGGTGGCCCACATCCGGCGCGAACGCATTGAGCGTCAGAACCAGTGTCGATGCCAATCCGTCAGCACAGGCGGGCAGCTGAAGAACCGCCAGGACCCCATCGCTCCAGACGCCATCCGGCTCCGTTCCGCTCCAGCCGAATAGGCAATAGGGCTGGATATTCGTCGTTGTTTCGCCGCGCGAAAGCGGCAAGGGGGCAATGGCCGTCATGGGCCGCGGAAGTCCCCAGTTTGCCCCGAACATATGACGCAGCGGGGGAAGCGGGGATGCACGGCTCGGCATCTGAACGGCTTGATCGAGCAGATCCCCCCAGAAGGGCGCGCTCGCAGCCCTGCCGTCGATGCGCTGGAACGGGCCGATCACGCCGGGCTCGACAAACTCCACATCCGGCTTGATCAGCCGGATGGCAGGCTTGTCGAAATACGCGGCTTCCGTCGCCACGCTCGATGAAAGAGTAACGACGGCCCCAAGCCAGGGAGCCGCCATCAGGGCGTAGATGTTGTCGCGCGTGAAGCGGCTTTTGGGCAAGGCGCGATGCAGCATGGCAAGGTCGGGATTGCCAGGCGCGTAGGGATGCGGCTTCAGCAGAATCTCGCGTCCGGCGGCGACCTCGTTCAATCGATCGGCAAAAGGCACCGCACTTTGAATATGGCTGCCGGCAATCAGGCTGCTGTCATCGGGAACCTGTCCTGCGAACACGATGGCCTCCGGCTGGGCGGACAGCGGCAGAATTCGGGCTTTGAGCTCCGCTGCGCCGGCAGCGATCTGTTCGGATGGCGCGGATTGTTCGGCCAGCCGCGCCTGAAGCACGGGATCGTTGCTGCGCATGCGCAAGAACAAATCCTCGCAGAAGCGGATGGGATCGACCGAGATATCAACCAGTCTTTGTCCGTGGGCATGGAGAGCACGGATCAAGTTGGGGGGCATCTCGAATCCCAGCACCAGATCGAATGTCCGGAGCCGATCGAGAGTCGGCATGATCAGGCCGACAACCTCCGGGTGGGAAAAGACATGCGCCCAGCCCTTCTTGTCCCGCGGCCACCCATGCCGTGCCGCGAGGTCCTCGAGCAGGGAAGGCTCGCCATTCGCCAGGATTGAGACACGCTCGACCTCAATTCGAAGCGGCCTCAAAATCTGAAGGATTCTATTGTAGAACCAGAGGCCGATGACGGGATCGGCCTCTGGCATGCCGAGCACGCTGGAACGAAAGATATCGTGGATGGTCGCTATTCTCATCGGTTCATATTGGCTGAATCGAAGGGTGCATCATGGCCCAGATCCTGCGCGACACCTGCAGGACATCCGCAGTCCGTCGAGCGATGCAGTATAGTCATGGGTTCTGCGCCGTTCCCAGAGCATAACGGGTGTAGGCAGCCTTCCAAAACCAGGGAACGCCAACCTACGCCCCATCTTCGAAGCGGCGGGAAGAATCACACTTTGGGGCTTACATCCGACGGCATCGATCCAATATAAGGCTGAGCGAATGCGGCCGGGCAGCAGCGCCCCCGACCGCACGCCAGTTCTTTGCTGAAGAGCGCGCCCGCGCTCCGGAGATTGCCATGGCCGATACGATTGCTTCGCAGGATAAGACGTCCGACAAGATTCCCGTCACCGTTCTCACCGGCTATCTCGGCGCCGGCAAGACCACCCTGCTCAACCGCATCCTGACCGAGCCCCATGGCAAGCGCTATGCCGTCATCGTCAACGAGTTCGGCGAGATCGGCATCGACAACGACCTTATCGTCGATGCCGACGAGGAAGTCTTCGAGATGAACAATGGCTGCGTGTGCTGCACGGTGCGCGGCGACCTTATCCGCATCATCGACGGCCTCCTGAAGCGCAAGGGCAAGTTCGACGCCATCCTGGTGGAGACCACGGGCCTGGCCGATCCGGCACCGGTGGCCCAGACCTTCTTCGTCGACCAGGACGTCGCTGAGAAGACCCGCCTCGACGCGGTGGTCACCGTGGCCGACGCCAAATGGCTGAAGGATCGTCTCAAGGACGCGCCCGAGGCCAAGAACCAGATCGCCTTCGCCGATGTCATCGTCCTGAACAAGACCGATCTCGTCACGGCGCCGGAACTGCATGAGGTCGAGATGCGCATCCGTGCCCTCAACCCCTACGCCAAGCTGCACAAGGCGACGCGTTCCAACGTGGCGATCGCGGACGTGCTCGGCCGCAACGCCTTCGACCTCGACCGCATCCTCGACCTGGAACCCGCCTTCCTCGAGGTCGACGAGCATGACCATGACCATGATCACGACCATCACCATGGCCATGACCATCATCATCACGACCACGGCCTGAAGCACTATCACGACGAGACCATGCAGTCGCTGTCGCTGAAGATCGACGGCGATGTCGATCCGGCGAAGTTCATGCCCTGGATCGATCGCATCGCCCAGAGCGAGGGACCGAGCCTGCTGCGCTGGAAGGGCATCCTCGCCTTCAAGGACGAGCCGCGCCGCTTCGTGCTGCAGGGCGTGCACATGATCGTGGACGGCGATCTCCAGCGCGACTGGAAGCCGGACGAAAAGCGCGAGTCGCGCCTGGTGTTCATCGGGCACAACCTCAACCGCGACGAACTCGAGAAGGGTTTCCGCGCCTGCGCGGCGTAGGGAGGAGATTGCACCCCTCATCCGGCTTCCACCACCTTCTCCCGCAAGGGGAGAAGGGATTTCAATGGGATGTGTCGAGCCGAATCAAACTCCTTCTCCCCTTACGGGAGAAGGTCCCGGCAGGGAGATGAGGGGTGAATCGCCGCGCAACCCCACAACATCCCCGCCTCTTGTCCATGAGCCCCGCCTTGAACACCACCTCCTTCCCTTCCCTGTCCGAAAGCGTCACCCCGGTCGAGGCCGGCAGCCACGTGCTGGCCTGCCATTGGCTGGGCCGCACGCCCGTCTTCGCCTTGGCCGACGGCACCGTGCTCAGGGCGGAGATCGGCGAGGAGAAGCGCGACGCCCTATTCGGCGATGCCGGCTTGCTGGCTGTTAGCGCCAATGCCAGCACGCTCGTGGCCGGTGGCGACGACGGGCGCATCATGGCCCTCTCCGCCAATGGCGAGATCGGCCAGATCGGCGAAGCCGGCAACAAGTGGATCGACGCAGTGGCGATCTCGGCGGGCGGCGCCGCGGCCTGGTCGGCGGGTAAAGCCGTCTATGCCCGCGACGAAAAGGGCAATGTGAAGCAGTGGACGGCACCGTCCAGCGTGCGGGGCCTTGCCTTCATGCCCAAGGGCTACCGCCTGGCCATCGCCCATTACAACGGCGTCTCGGCCTGGTTCCCCAATTCCACCGCCGCCCCCGAATTCTACGAATGGAAGGGCAGCCACCTCGACATCACGATTTCGCCCGACAACCGCTTCATCGTCACCTCCATGCAGGAAAACACCCTCCATGGCTGGACGGTCGCCGAGAAGAAGCACATGCGCATGTCGGGCTATCCCTCCAAGACGCGCTCCTTCTCCTGGTCGCATGACGGCAACTGGCTGGCGACCTCCGGTGCCGATGCCGGCATCGTCTGGCCGTTCCAGAGCAAGGACGGCCCGATGGGCAAGGCGCCGCGCGAATGCGGCATTCGCCACGCCAAGGTGACGCGGGTCGCCTTCCATCCCAAGGCACTGGTGCTGGCGCTCGGCTACGAGGATGGCTGCGTGCTGCTCTGCCGCCTGACCGACGCCTCGGAGATCTTGGTGCGCCGTGCCGTGCCCGGATCGGGTATCACGGCACTCGCCTGGGACAAGACGGGTGCCCAGCTCGCCCTCGGCGCCGAGGATGGCGCCGCCGGCATCCTCACTCTGCCCGGAGCCGCCTGAGGTGGTGTTCGGCCTGTTTCGCAAGCCCAGCCAGGCCGACCGCGACAGGGCCGCCGCCATCAAGCAGATGACGCGGGAGATCCTGGGGCTCGACGAGGAGACCGCCATCTCCGTCAGCGAGATCCAGTGCGGCGATGCCGCCTGCCCCGGCACCGAGACGGTGATCCTGGTGATGCAGCCGGGCATGAAGACCAAGGCCTACAAGGTGCTGGCGCCGCTGCTGGAGGTCGAGCGTGCCGCGGTCGAACAGGCGCTGGCCGGGTAGAGCTACTCTGTAGCTCGCCCATTTGTGCCGATTTTGATAGGTATGGTCGCGCCAACCGCTCGGGGGCCCCAATGTTCCGAAAGTTGATCGCTTTCTTGCGTGGTACTGAGGCAAGGGCAATAACCATCGCCGACGACAGAACGAGCCAAGCGCTGCATAAGCCTCCTCTTCCACAGGTCGATCTCGAGTTTTCCACGACGACCGAAACGGAAAACCGAGCCGAGAACGCTCTGCCGGGCACGAGCGAGATCGAACTCGCACTTCGCCTTGTGCCTCCACCGCTCGACCTTGACATTCTTGATGTCGAGGCAAACAAGGATCCCAATCGGAATTTCCTTCCTGACCCGATCGCCGAATGTGCGGTCCACTATCCAGCCGCGCGCCGTTTCGATCCCAAAACGTTGTCGGGGGCTATGGATAAAGCATTTCGGGAATCCGTCCTGCCGAAACCTTCGCCCGACGAATGGGCTGCCAGATCGCTGCGACGATCGACGGCGAAACGGCCGACGGTCCCGACGCCCTGCGCGAAACCGTATCCCGCCTTACCAGCGAGTATCAAGGGCTCGGCCTGAAGCCCGCGATGAGCTCGGTCCTGCGCCTGAGATAAGCGCTCAAACTTATTCCATAGCCTTGTTGCTGGCGTGGAGGAGGGTTCTTCACGCCTTTGCCGCCACTACCTCCACCTCGACCTTGAACGCCTCCCGCGTGAAGCCCGAGACGATCATCAGCGTGGAGGCCGGCGGCGGGTCGACGACCACGGCATCGCGGGCCTTCATGTAGCCGGCCATGTGCTCGCGGCCGGTGACAAAGGCGTTGATCCTGACGATATCGGCAAGCCCCATGGCGGCTTCCGCCAGGATGGCCTCGATGGCCTTGAAGATCAGCCTGGCCTGCTCCTCCGCGCCTTCAGGGATGGCCTCATCAGGGCCGATGCCGAGCTGGCCGGAACAAAAGACCAGGCGGGCGCCGGCCGGCACCTCCATGGCGTGGCTGTAGCGGGCGAAGGGGGCGCGCAGCGCGGGCGGCGTGATGGCGCGAAGCATGGCGGGAAGGATCTCTTCGAAAATCTCGTCGGCGCAAAATTAATCGTGATTACGACTTGTGCAAGTATGAATTGGCGCTAACAATCGGGCCTCGGCGTTACGGCCTTTCAATACCGGCGCCTCGCAAGACGAACCCGAACTGAGGCGACAGGAATGAACAGCATGCTCAAGACCGCCGTGCTTGCAGCGACGGCCGTGGTTTTTGCCGGCTTCAACGGGGCCTATGCCGAGGACCTTGTGAAGGTTCGCTTCGGCACCAACTGGCTGGCCCAGGGTGAGCATGGCGGCTACTACCAGGCCGTGGCGGATGGCACCTACAAGAAGTTCGGCCTCGACGTCGAGATCGTGCAGGGCGGCCCGACCGCCAACAACGCCACCGCTTTGGTCGCCGGCAAGAACGATTTCTACATGGGCGGCAATCTGGTCGAGGTCTTCTCGGCCGCCAAGGAGGGCGTTCCCCTCGTCGCAGTGGCCGCGACCTTCCAGAAGGACCCGCAGATCCTGATGACGCATCCCGGCGTCGGCCTCGACAGCTGGGATGACCTGAAGAAAGCCAAAACCATCTTCATCGGCCCCGATTTCCAGGCCACCGGCTATGCCTGGATGAAGGCGGCCTTCGGTTTCACCGACGAGGTCGTCAAGCCTTACGACTTCAATCCCGGGCCCTTCATCGCCGACAAAGGTTCGGTCCAGCAGGGCTATGTGGCGTCCGAGCCTCTCCAGGTGGAAAAGGGCGGCGGCTTCAAGCCCAATGTCTTCCTGATCGCCGACCAGGGCTGGAACACCTATTCGACCCTGATCGTCACCCGCCAGGACATCATCGACAGCAAGCCCGACGTGGTACAGAAATTCGTCGATGCCTCGGCGATCGGCTGGGCCACCTATCTCTACGGCGACAACAAGCTCGGCAATGCGGCGATCCAGAAGGACAATCCCGACATGACCGACGAGAACCTCGCCTTCGCCGTCAAGCAGATCAAGGCCTATGGCATCGTCATGTCGGGTGACGCCGAAAAGACCGGCATCGGCGCCATGACCGACGAGCATATGAAGTCCTTCTTCGACAAGATGGTCGCCGTCGGCCTCTACAAGCCCGATTTCGACTACAAGAAGGCCTATACGCTGAAATTCGTGAACAAGAATGTCGGCTCCGACCTGATCAAGAAGTGACGATGCCCGATCGAGCGTCAGTGGCTGAGCTAAGGCGTCACGCTGGCCGTGAAAGACTGTCTCGCCAAGGCGACAGGCTAGCTCAATGTACCGGAGACCTGTCTTGAATCGAACGGCCCGCCCGACCGTCGTCTCGTTGCGCGACGTGGGCAAGACCTTCTCCTCGGGCACCACCGCGCTCCAGCATCTCGACCTCGACATCCGCCAGGGTGAGATCCTCTCGCTGCTGGGGCCGTCGGGGTGCGGCAAGTCGACGGCGCTGCGCATCATCGCCGGGCTGGGCGAGGCCTCGAGCGGCAGCGTAGTCTGGGCGGATGGCGGAGCGGACCATTCCCGCGACGTCGGTTTCGTCTTCCAGGAACCGACGTTGATGCCCTGGGCCAGCGTGTTCGACAATGTCTGGCTGCCTTCGCGCCTCAAAGGCGTGTCGCGCAAGGCCGTCCGGGACCCGGTCATGCAGGCCCTCGACAGCGTCGGCCTCACCGCCTTCGCCGATGCCTATCCGCGCGAACTCTCCGGCGGCATGCGCATGCGTGTCTCCATCGCCCGTGCCATGGTGACCCGTCCTCGGCTCCTCCTCATGGACGAGCCCTTCGCGGCGCTCGACGAGATCACCCGCCAGAAGCTCAACGACGACCTGATGCGCCTGCAGGACGAACTCGGCTGGACGGTGGTATTCGTCACCCATTCGGTGTTCGAAAGCGTCTATATTTCCGACCGCATCGTGGTGATGGCGGCCCGGCCGGGACGCGCCTTCGCCGAACTTACGATCGATGCCGAACGCCCGCGCGGCGCGGCCTTCCGGACCACGCCTGTCTATGTCGACTATTGCCGCCAGGCCTCCGCCGCGCTGACCTCGGCGATCGGCAAGACTGCCGAGACCGTCGACGGACATTGATCGCCAAGAGTTTGGATCGCCAAGAATTTGGATCACAGCAATTCGGATCAGGAGGGCAGGAACAGGATGAGCGCGATCAGTTCGGCAGGCGATGCCGCCTCTCCTTCTGCGACGTCCCGCCGGGGCCCGCCCGCCCTGTTGAAATGGCTGCTGCCTCTGGCCTTTCTGGTGGTGGTGCTGGGGATTTGGGAATATTGCGTGGCCGCCGGCCTCACGCCGATGAAGGTGGTGCCAGCCCCGAGCGAGATCTGGGCCGCCTTCTTCCGCGAATGGGAAACCCTGGGGCCGGCCTGGCTCTTCACCCTGGAAGTGACGTTGAAAGGCTTCGTGCTCGCCGTGGTGGGCGGGGTGTGCCTTGCCGTCCTGTTCTCGCTGTCGCGGCTGGTCGAATATACGCTCTACCCCTACGCCATCATCCTGCAGGTCACGCCGGTCCTGGCCCTGGCGCCGCTCTTGCTGGTGATCTTCTCGCAGGCCACCGTGCTCCTGATCTGCGTGTGGCTCGTCGCCTTCTTCCCGGTGCTCGCCAACACGCTGATCGGCCTGCGCTCGACCGACCACAATCTGCTCAACCTCTTCGAGCTCTACCGCGCTTCGTCCTGGCAGAAGCTCTGGTTGCTGCGACTGCGCGGCGCCCTGCCCTATTTCCTTGGCGGCGTACGCATTGCCGGCGGCCTGTCGTTGATCGGCGCCGTGGTGTCGGAGCTTGCCACCGGTGCGGGCGGCGCCCGCGGCGGGCTTGGCTATATCATCTATCTCGCGCCGCGCTATTTTGCCTATCCGCGAGCCTATGCCGCGCTGGTGCTGCTGTCGCTGAGCGGCATCGCCATCTTCCTCGCCCTGTCCTATCTGTCGCATCTCCTGCTGTACAAATGGCATGAGAGCGCACTGAAGCGGGAAAACTGATCGTGTCCAGAGCCGCCCAGACTGCTGCAAAGATCCCGCCCACCGGCCGCTGGGCGGTCGAGGCCAGCGTGCCGGCCTGCCTGGTGCCGCAGCGGCTTGCCGGCATCGACCAGGACGGCCTGGCGCGCATCTGCCTCACCGTCGCCGACGGACGCATCGAGGCGATCGAGGCCGTGATGGGCCCCTCCGACGCGCTCTCGACCGGCATGGTCTTTCCGAGCTTCGTGGAACTGCACACCCATCTCGACAAGGGCCATATCTGGCCGCGCCGCCGCAATCCCGACGGCACCTTCTTCGGCGCGCTCGACAACGTCACCCTGGATCGCGAGGCCCATTGGTCGGCAGCCGACGTCGCCGCCCGCATGGATTTCTCGCTGCGCTGCGCCTATGCGCATGGCACATCCGCGATCCGCACCCATCTCGATTCGATCGGCAAGCAGATCGGCATTTCCTGGCCTGTTTTCAGTGAGATGCGCGAGAAATGGGCCGGCAGCATCGAGCTGCAGGCGGTGGCGTTGTTCTCCATCGAGCATGTGGCCGATCGCGCCCATATGTCAGAGATCGCTGCCGCCCTGCGCGCGCATGATGGCGTCCTGGGCGGCGTCACCTATATGGTGCCCGAACTCGACCAAGGCCTGGACACGCTGTTCCGCCTCGCCACCGATAATGGTTTCGACCTCGATTTCCATGTCGACGAGACCCAGGATCCCACGGCGCGCTCGCTGCACCACGTCGCCGAGGCGGCCCTGCGCCATCGCTTCGCCGGCCAAGTCACGGTCGGCCATTGCTGTTCCCTCGCCCGGCAGGGGGAGGACGAGATCAAGGCCACCATCGACAAGGTGGCCGAAGCGGGCATCGCCGTGGTCTCGCTGCCGATGTGCAACCTCTATCTGCAGGACCGCGTTCCCGGCCGCACCCCGCGCTCGCGCGGCGTGACGCTGCTCCACGAATTGAAGGCCGCCGGCGTTGATGTCGCAGTCTCCTCCGACAACACCCGCGACCCCTTCTATGCCTATGGCGATCTCGACGCCCTCGAGGTCTTCCGCGAGGCGGCGCGCGTGGCCCATCTCGACCATCCCTTCGGCGACTGGCCCAAGGCGATCACGGCGACGCCCGCTTCGGTGATGGGCATCGATGCCGGCCGGCTGCGGGTCGGGGGGCCGGCCGATTTCGTGCTGTTCAAGGCCAGGAACTGGACGGAACTGCTGTCCCGGCCGCAGGCCGACCGTATCGTGGTGCGCGACGGCCGGGCCATTGACACCACTTTGCCCGATTATGAAGAGCTGGATGCGCTGCTCCTGGGATCGCAGGCTTCCAGCCTGCTCTTCCCGTCCGACTAGCGCAACATTGCCAAGAGCAGGCCGGAAGCCTGCGATCCCAGGAACAATCATGACCGACATCGCCGCCCTCAAGGCCCGCCTGCCCGACATCCGCATCGAGGATCACCCGACCCTGGTGCGGCAGAAGAGCCGTGATTTCTTCTGGTATTCGCCGGTGCTCAAGCGCGAGCTCGACCACATCACCGGCGATTGCATCATCTTCGCCAAATCCACGGACGATGTCGTCGCGGCGCTCGCCGCCTGCTACGAGCTCGACATTCCCGTCACGCCGCGCGGCACCGGCACCGGTAATTACGGCCAGGCCATGCCGCTGTCGCGCGGGGCGGTACTCGACCTGTCCTTCATGGACAAGATCATCTCGATCGAACCAGGCGTGCTGGTCGCCGAAGCCGGCGCGGTAATGGCCGAGATCGACAAGAAGACGCAGGCCCATTCCAGCCAGGAACTGCGCCTGCACCCCTCCACCGCCAAGACGGCCACCATCGGCGGCTTCGTCGCCGGCGGCTCGGGCGGCGTCGGCTCGATCACCTGGGGCGGCCTGCGCGATTGGGGCAACGTTACCCGCCTCAAGGTGGTGACGATGGAGGCAAACCCGCGCATCCTCGACCTCACGGGCGAGGATCTGCACAAGGTCAGCCATGCCTATGGCACCAATGGCATCATCACCGAAGTCGAAATGCCGCTGACATCCGCCTTCAAATGGATCGACGTCATCGTCGGTTTCGACACGCTCGCCGAGGCAGCCGCCTTCGCCAATGAGACGGGCGAGGCCGACGGCATCCTCAAGAAACAGCTCGCCGTGGTCGCCGCGCCAGCGGCGCATGACTATTTCAACCGGCACCGGCGCTGGATCCCGCGGGACAAGCACATCATCTGTGCCATGATCGCCCCGCAGAACTACGATGCCTTCCTCACCATCACCCGTCGGCGCATGGGCGCCGAACTGTTGTTCTCGACGTCGGGCCTGAGCGAAGCGGATCGCAAGGGCCTGCCCGACATCTACGAGCTCGGCTGGAACCACACCACGCTGCGCGCCCTCAAGATCGATCCGGCCATCACCTATCTGCAGACGCTCTATCCCTTCCCCAACCAGTTGGCGCTGGTAGAGAAGATCCATGCCGCCTTCGGCGACGAAGTGGTGGCCCATCTCGAATTCGTGCGCTTCGACGGCAAGATCACCTGTTTCGGCCTGCCGCTCGTCAAGTTCACCACCGAAGAGCGCCTCGACGAGATCATCCGCATCCACGAGGACATGGGCGCGCCGGTGTTCAATCCGCACCGCTATACGCTCGAGGAAGGCGGCATGAAGCAGACCGACGAGGTGCAGCTCGCCTTCAAGCGCGAGGCCGATCCCAAGGGCCTGCTCAATCCCGGCAAGATGATCGCCTGGGACGATCCGGATTATGATTACACCAAGAACCGGACCTATCTGTTCCGGGGCATGCAGATGGAGGCCTGACCATCCCGTCGGCCGAAATCGTCCCGCCATACCCAAACCATAGCCGATGAAAGGCCCAGCCATGTGTGGAGCACATAACAGCGACAACACCAATCTGGCGACCGGAACGCTTCAGGTCGACGATATCAGAGTACGCATCACCCGCTACGACTTCCAGCCCGGGCAGGAGACCGGCTGGCACCGGCATGAATATCCCTATGCCGTGGTGCCGCTGGTCGACGGCACGCTACGCATCGTCGACGCCCAGGGCGAGAAGCTGGTGCCGCTTTCCGCCGGCACCTCCTATTCGCGGCCGGCCGGCGTCGAGCACAATGTCTTCAACGGAGGCCAGTCCCACATGGCCTTCGTCGAAGTCGAGATGAAGGGCTGATGCGGGTCCTGGTCCTGTTCTCCCACCCTTGCGAGGAATCCTTCGGCGCAGCGCTGCATGCCTGCGCCGTGGAGACCCTGCGCAAGGCCGGCCATGAGGTCGATGATTGCGACCTCTATGCCGAGGATTTCCAGCCGGTGCTCACGGCCGCCGAACGGCGTGCCTATCACGACACCGCAAGAAACCAGAACGGTGTAGCACCCTACGTCGAGCGCCTGCAGCGGGCCGACGCGCTGGTGATCGTCACGCCGATCTGGAACTACGGCTTTCCGGCCATCCTCAAGGGGTTTTTCGACCGTGTCTTCCTGCCCGGCGTGTCCTTCACCCTGGTCAACGGCAAGGTCCACGGCAATTTGCACAACATCACCAAGGTGGTGGCCGTCACCACCTATGGCGGCTCGCATCTGAAGGCCCTGCTGATGAGCGACCCGCCGCGCCGGGTGGTCACGCGCATGCTGCGGGCGGTGGTGCAGCCCTTCGCACGCTTTCGCTACCTCGCCCACTATTCGATGAACCTGTCGACCGACAGTTCGCGTGCTGCCTTCCTGGCCAAGGTGGAGCGGACGCTCGCCGGGATCTAAAAGCTGCGCCGGATAGGAAATTTTTACCGGATTTCCAGCAAAAGCCTACGAAATCCTCGACATTTTCTATCAGAAACTGTATCTGAAGCCGGCTACAGCAAATCATCAGCCGGCGGATCATTGCCATGCGACATCCGGCCTCCAAGACACTTGGTTATCAGTTGATCCACGTGGCCCGGCTGCACCGGGCCCGCACTGCCAAACTCCTCGAAGGGCTCGGCCTGTTTCCGGGCCAGGAACAGGTGCTCGAAGCCCTTGCCGGGCGGGAAGCCCTCTCGATGAGCGAATTGGCGGACATCCTGCGCGTCCGGCCGCCAACGGCCTCCAAGACCATCGCGCGCCTGTCGGCCGCCGGCCTGATCGAGCGCAAGGCGACCGACGGCGACGGGCGCGTCGTGCGCGTTGGCCTGAGCGCGGACGGCAAGGAAAAGGCCGCCGCCATCGCTGCTTTGGCGCTCGACATCGAGGCGGAAGCCACCAGCCACCTCGACAACAAGGACCGCAAGCGCCTGCGCAAGCTGCTCAAGCGGGTCGAGAAGGGCTTCAAGCACGCCCTCGGCGGCGAAATCGACGCCGATGACGACGACGAGGGCGACGCCGACGAGGCTTGAGGGGCGGGAAAGCCTTCTCCCCTTGCGGGTATCGTCAACTCTCTTGAGTTGACTAGAGGTGGCGCGAAGCGCCGGATGAGGGGTCTCGTGACCCATCCGGCTCGTCTCCGCAGTGGTGGCCATGACACCGAAATCAGTTAGGTCGAGAAACCCCTCATCCGCCCCTTCGGGGCACCTCTAGTCAACTCAAGAGAGTTGACGATACCCGCAGGGGGAGAAGGCTTGGGACCTCCCTCACCTTGCCATGATGCTATCGACCAATTCCTTGGCCCGGAACTGGTACCCGGCATTGTCGACAGCCGCCCAGCCGCCCTTGCCGTCATCGACGATGCGGCTGCGCATGCCGCCGGCCTTGGCGATGATGTCGTAGTCCTGCCCCGAGTCGGCGGGATAGGCGAAGGTCATGACGAGATCGGTGGTGCCGACATTGACGGAGCGGTGGATCCAATAGGGCGGCACGTAGCACAGGCTGCGCGGCCCGATCTCGACGCTGCGGATCTCCCCAGCCGGCGATTCCAGCAGCATGATGCCGTGCCCGCTCTCGCCGTAATACATTTCCGGACGATTCGGATTGGCGTGGATATGGCCGCGCGTGAGGAAATATTCGCGCCCCACCTTGCCGGGAATCATGCGGGTGACCCCGATGATCATGTCACCGGCATCCGCCGAGGGTTTGTAGTCCGTCACCTCATAGACGACCTTGTCGCCGAGTTCGGCCAGGACGGCCTGGTAGGCAGCCTCGTCCTCATAGAGGCCGGCAAGGTCGCCCATCGTCTTGGTGTAGCGGTTGGTCGCCCCCCGCAACTCCCCCTTCTCGACATCGACGACGCACAGACCCGGCTCGCGCATGGGCATATCAACCAACCTTTCTTTTGACCGCGGCAATCCAGTAAGCTCGCTATTTTGTAGCATCACTACATTTTTATCAGCGCCTCGACAACCCCGAGCGCATCAATTTAACTTGTTTTAAGCTAATTTCGGCAATATTGCGTTGCAATATTTCACGTATGTGATTTTGTTTCAATTTTTTAAAATTTGGCTCGCTTGACCCCTTTCAAAAAATGTACTTATGCTACAGAACAGGGCCAGGAAAAATGCCCTGACAGACGACGTGGAGGAGAGAGCCGATGAAGAAGACCCTTTTGGGCAGCAGCCTGGCCGCAGCATTGCTGGCCGGCACGATGGGCATGGCGAGCGCCGCCGACTGCAAGATCGGCGTGGCGATGTACACGCTGAGCGCCCCCTATTTCGCCGCCCAGCAGGCCGCCGCCATCGATCAGGGCAAGAAGGCGGGTTGCGAGGTCACCACCTCCGACGGCCAGAACGACATGGGCAAGCAGATTTCCGACGTCGAGGACATGGTCGCCAAGGGCGTCAACCTCCTGATTCTCAATCCACGTGATCCGGAAGGCCTCGTCGGTGCCGCCAATGCCGCCACCGCGGCCGGCGTGAAGGTGGTGGTGATGGATTCCTCGATCAACACCAAGGCCAACATCGTCACCCAGGTGCGCTCCTCCAACGACCAGAACGGCTTCCTGGTCGGCCAGTGGCTGGCCAAGAAGATGCAGGGCAAACCCGTGAAGATCATCCTGCTCTCGGGTTCGCAGGGCAACGAAGTCGGCCGTGACCGCCGCCTCGGCGTCTTCCGCGGCCTGGTCGAGGGCCAGCTGGTCAATGACGGCAAGGCCAGCTTCGAAGTACTCGGCCAGGGCTGGGGCAACTGGGCGACCGAGGACGGCCTCAAAGCCGCCGAGGACCTGCTGCAGGCCCATCCCGACGTCACCGTGCTGCTGGCCGAAAACGATTCGATGGCTCTGGGCGGCATGAAGGCGCTGCAGGCCGCCGGCAAGAACGACGTGCTGGTGCTCGCTGCCGCCGACGGCCAGAAGGAAGCGCTCGCCCTCATCAAGGAAGGCAAATATGGCGCGACCGGCCTCAACGATCCAGACCTGGTGGCCCGTACCGCGGTCGACATCGGCCTGAAGGCCCTCAAGGGCGAACTCGGCGCCGACACGCCCAAGCTCGAGCTCACCACCCCCGCGGTGATCACGCAGGAGAACGTCGACAAGTTCTACAAGAAGGACGCGGTGTTCTAAGCACTGACTTCGAGGCCAATTTTGCCTTCTCCCCTTGCGGGAGAAGGTCCCGGCAGGGGGATGAGGGGTGAAGCACAGACTCGGCAAAGTCGCGTGTCTCTCCTCATCCGCCCCTTCGGGGCACCTTCTCCCGCACGGGGAGAAGGACAGGCGTACCGTTTTTCCTACTCGACGATTCCAACCCAGCGAGGACATCATGTCCGAACTCGCCAGGCTCACCGCCATCACCAAATCCTTCGGCGGCGTACACGCCCTCAAGGGTGTCGACTTCGACGTCCAGAGCGGCGAGGTTCACGCCTTGCTCGGCGAGAACGGAGCCGGCAAGTCGACGCTGATGCGCGTGCTCGGCGGTGAACTCCAGCCCAGCAGCGGCGAAGTGAAGATCGCCGGTAGCCATGTCGATTTCCGCGATCCGCGCATGGCCAGGGCGCTCGGCATTGCCGTGATCCACCAGGAGCTGGCCCTTGCCCCCGATCTGTCGGTGGCGGAAAACATCTTTCTGGGCGAACTGCCCGGGATCTTCGCCGGGCCGGGGCTGAGAAAGCGTGCCGGCGAGCTGATCAGGCGCCTCGGCTTCGACATCGACCCCGGCGAGCGCGTCGGCAATCTTGCCGTCGCCCATCAGCAGGTGGTCGAGATCGCCAAGGCACTGTCGCGCGAGGTCAAGATCATCATTTTCGACGAGCCGACCGCCGTGCTGTCGGATCGGGACGCCGAGCGCCTGCACAAGGTCATCGCCGATCTGCGCAGCCACGGTGTCGGCGTCGTCTATATCTCCCATCGTCTCGAGGAGGTGATGCGGATTTCCGACCGCATGACGGTGATGAAGGACGGCCAGCTCGTCGGTACCGTCGCCGCCAAGGACGTGACCATCGACGACATCATCCGCATGATGGTCGGCCGCCCGCTCTCCGCCCTCTTTCCCGAGAAGGGGGAGCGCAGGATCGGCGAGGAAGTGATCAGCGTGTCCGCCCTCCATGCCGGCCGCAAGGTCCGCAATGTCAGCCTGGCGGTGCGCGCCGGCGAGATCGTCGGCCTCGGCGGCCTGGTCGGCTCCGGGCGTACCGAGGTCGCCCGCCTGATCTTCGGCGCCGACAAGCCCGACAGCGGCGCCGTCAAGCTCAAGGGCAAGCCGGTGCATTTCCGCTCGCCGCGCGACGCCGTCGCGGCCGGTGTGGGGCTAGTCCCCGAGGACCGTAAGCATCAGGGCGTCATCCTCGACAAGCCCATCCGGGTGAACGCCACCATGGCGCGGATGTCGTCGGTCACCACTGCGCTCGGCTTCCTGCGCCGGGGCCTGGAACGGCGCACCGTCGGCGAACTCGGCCAGAGCCTGCGCCTCAAGGCCGCCAGCGTCGACGCGCCAGTATCGAGCCTGTCGGGCGGCAACCAGCAGAAGGTGGTGCTGGCCAAGTGGTTTCATGCCGATGGCGATCTCATCATCCTCGACGAGCCGACCCGCGGCGTCGACGTCGGCGCGAAGACCGAGATCTACACGCTCGTCAGTCGCCTGGCGGAAGCCGGCAAAGCCGTCCTGGTGATCTCCTCCGAGCATCAGGAGCTCTTCGGCCTGTGCGACCGCGTGCTGGTGATGCGCGAGGGCGAGATCCGCGGCGAACTCAGGCCGGACGACTACAGCGAGGAAAACCTGCTTTCCCTGGCCATGAGCGAGGGCGGGCAGCCCGGCAAAATAATGCAAGCTGGAACGGTATAGGACAATGACAGCTCTCAGCGAGAACCGTGGCGACGGCAAGCGCGGCTATGATCTCGGCGCCCTGGTGCAGCGTTTCGCGACCCTCGGCATCTTCCTGGTCCTGGTCATCGTCGCCTCCGTGTGGACCGACAGCTTCCTGACCAAGAACAACATCCTGAACGTGCTCCGGCAGGTCGCCTCCGGCGCGGGCATCATGTCGGTGGGCATGCTGTTCGTCATCCTCACCCGCGGCATCGACCTTTCCGTCGGCTCGGTGCTGGCGCTGGGCTGCGTGCTCACCGCCTATTTCATCGCCAAGCTCGGCTATGGCGTCGGCGTCAGCATCGCCTTGGTGATCCTGTGCGGCGCCGCCTGCGGCCTCGCCGTCGGCTTCTTCGTCGCCTATATGCGCCTGCCCTCCTTCGTGATGTCGCTGGCCATGATGGCGATCGCCCGCTCGCTCTCCTTCATGATCTCGGAAGGGCGGCCGATCTCGATCGGTGACGGCGGCCAGGCGCTGGCCGATTTCGGTGCCGGCTACTGGCTCGGCATACCCCAGCCCGTCATCCTGATGTTCGCGGTGTTCATCGTCGGCGGCATCGTGCTCTCCTTCACGCGTTTCGGCCGCATCATCACCGCCATCGGCTCCAACGAGGAGGCCGTGCGGCTCTCCGGCATCGCGGTGCCGCGCTACATCCTTTCCGTCTATGTGATCTCCGGGGCGCTGGCCGGGCTCGCCGGCGTGATCTCGGCCAGCCGCACGACCATCGGCTCGGCCCAGGTCGGCGTCGGCATGGAGCTCAACGTCATCGCGGCAGTGGTGATCGGCGGCGCCAGCCTGATGGGTGGGCGCGGCGACGTGGTCAACACGCTGCTGGGCACGCTGGTGATGGGCATCATCGCCAACATCATGAACCTCGCGGGCGTGCCCGGCTACAGCCAGCAGCTCTATACCGGCCTGATCATCGTGGTGGCGATGCTGCTGCAATACGCCACCGGTACCTTGAAGCGATAGAACACGACCCGACGCGCTGCCGACTCCGTTGACAGCGCGTCTCTTTTTGTCTAGTTTTTCACATATATGATCATACTTCACAAATGTGAATATCGATCATTCATCGCCACCGGGCGGTGCGACACAGGGAATCCCTCCAAATGGCTGCAACTCAAGGATGGCACAGCGCGCAGGGCCGGGCTTTCGGCGGTCCGCTCAAATACATCCAGCGCGCCGGCGAGATCGACCGCCTCGCCGATCATCTGCGCCCGCTCGGCAGCAAGGCCTTCCTGCTCGTTGACGGCTTCGTCTTCGAGAAGCTCGGCCCCTCGATCCTCGCCTCGCTGGAGGGCAGCGGCCTCGGCCTCACCATGGAGAAGTTCAACGGCGAGTGCTGCCGCGAGGAGATCGAGCGGGTGACGGCCCTGGTCGCCGAGGCCAAGGCGGATGTCGTCGTCGGCATCGGCGGCGGCAAGACGGCCGACACGGCCAAGCTGGCCGCGATCGCCAACAAGGCCCGCATCGCCATCGTGCCGACCATCGCCTCCACGGATGCGCCGACCAGCGCCATCGCGGTGACCTACACGCCGCAGGGCGTGTTCAAGGAATCCTTCATGCTGTCGCGCAACCCCGACGTGGTGGTGGTCGACAGCGCCCTGATCGCCAAGGCGCCGGTGCGCTTCCTGGTCGCCGGCATCGGCGATGCCCTCTCCACCTGGTTCGAAGCCCGCTCCAACCTGGAATCGCGCTCGGACAATTTCATCGCCGGCGGCTATCCCGCGCCGCTTGCCGGCATCGCCATCGCCAAGACATGCCATGAAGTGCTGATGCGCGATGCGCTGGCAGCCAAGCTCGCGGTCGAGAAGGGCGCGCTGACGCCAGCCGTCGAGAACATCATCGAGGCCAATACGCTGCTCAGCGGTCTTGGCTTCGAGAATTGCGCTGTCTCCGCCGCCCACGGCATCCATGACGGCCTGACGGCGCTGGAGGAAAGCCACAGCTTCTTCCACGGTGAGAAGGTCGCCTTCGGCGTGCTCTGCCTGCTGATGCTGGAGGGGCGCCCCCTCGCCGAGATCGAGGAAACCGCCCGCTTCTGCAAATCGCTGGGCCTGCCCACCACCCTCGCCGACCTCCATCTCGGCAAGGCCACCGCCGCGGACATCGAGCGCGTCGCCAAGGCGGCCCTTAAGGAAGGCTCGATCACCTGGCGGGTCGCCGTATCCCTGTCGGTGGAGATCGTCCGCGATGCCATCATCGCCCTGGACGCCTTCACCTCCTCGCTCTTCGGCGCGGAGCGGCAGGCCGTCTGACGGCCGCCGCTTCGCTTTTCCCGATCCCGCCATTCCCTATCCAAGGATTTTGACCATGCGCGCAGCCGTCATGTATTCGCCCGGTGACATTCGTCTCGAGGAAGTCCCCAAGCCTGTCGCCGCAACCGGAGAAGTACTGCTGCGCGTCGCGGCGGTCGGCGTATGCGGGTCGGACCTGCCGCGCATGCTGACCAAGGGCGCCCATCGCATGCCTATCATCTGCGGGCATGAATTCTCGGGCCATATCGCGGAGATCGGCTCGGGCGTGACCGGTTTCGAGAAGGGCGAGCTCGTCGGCGTCGCCCCGCTCATTCCCTGCCGGGTCTGCGATCAATGTGCGACCGGCAATTTCTCGCGCTGCCGCAACTATGACTATTTCGGCAGCCGCCGCGACGGCGCCTATACCGAATTCGTTGCGGTGCCGGTCGGCAATCTGCTCAAGGCCCCGGCCGACGCCGATCCCCGCGCCATCGCCATGACCGACCCGGCCTCGATCGCCCTCCACGCCGTCTGGAAGGCCCCGCCCACCGCCGGCCAGCGCGGCGGCGTCATCGGCTGCGGCCCGATCGGCCTGTTCGCCATCCAGTGGATGAAGCTGATGGGCTGCACGGAAGTCGTCGCCGTCGACGTCTCCGAGCAGAAGCTCGAACAGGCGCGCGAGGCCGGCGCGACCCACACCCAGCTGATCACCGATCCGCTGCCGTCAGGGTTGAATTGCGACCTCATCGTCGAGGCGGCCGGCCATCCCTCCTCGATCAACTTCGCCGCCAAGCTGGCCGGCCCCGGCGGCCATGTCGTGTTCATCGGCATTCCCGTCGGCGAGGTCGCGCTGGAGAACCAGACCTTCCAGCACTTCCTGCGCCAGGAAGTGTCGTTGCACGGGGCCTGGAACTCCTTCGGCGCGCCCTTCCCCGGCAAGCAGTGGACGGTGTCCCTCGACGCTCTCGCCACCGGCAAGCTCAAATGGGAATTCATGATCACCCATGAGCTCACGCTCGAGGAACTGCCCGGCATGTTCGAGAGCTTCAAGCGCAAGAACGAGTTCTTCTCCAAGGTGATGTTCAGGCCGTAGACTAAGTTCCTTCTCCCCTTGCGGGAGAAGGTCCCGGCAGGGGGATGAGGGGAGATGCGCTACCTTGCAAGGCATCCTCTTCCACCCCTCATCCGGCGCTACGCGCCACCTTCTCCCACAAGGGGAGAAGGAAGTTGCGCTCTATCTTGGAGAATCTCATGCCACGTCTTCTCGGCCTGGATTTCGGCACCGGCGGCATCAGGGTCGGCGTGTTCGACCTCGACAGCCGTGCGATGCTCGGTGAGCGGGAGGTCCAGTACCCCACCCGCCACCCCCATCCGGGCTGGGCGGAACAATCGCCGACCGACTGGTGGGAGGCGCTCGGCCAAGCCAGCCGCGGGCTGATGCGCGACCTCGGCTCGCCCGTCATCGACGGGGTCTGTGCCGCCACCACGGCCTCGACCGTGGTGGTCTGCAGGCGGGACGGGACACCGCTCCGGCCTTCCCTCTTGTGGATGGACTGCAGGGCCGCCGAGGAAGCGGCCCGAACCGCACGCTCGCAGCACCCCGTATTGGCCTATGCCGGCGGCGGCGATGCGGCCGAATGGCTGGTGCCCAAGGCGATGTGGCTCTCGCGCCACGAGCCGGACGTCTATGCCGAGGCCGATATCATCTGCGAATGCCTCGACTACATCAATTTCAAGCTGACGGGCCTTTGGGTCGGCTCGCGGATGAATGCGACCTGCAAGTGGAACTACGATTCCGTCAGCCGGCGCTTCCCCGACGAGCTCTATGCCGAGTTCGGCATTGCCGACCTCGCCACGAAACTGCCTGGTGACATCAAGGCGGTGGGCGCGCCGATCGCTCCGGTCAGTGCTAACGCGGCTGAGCATCTCGGCCTCGCCAACCGGCCCATTCTGGCGCAGGGCGGCATCGACGCCCATACCGGCATCGCGGGTGCAGGCACCCTGAGGCCGGGCGAACACCTGCTGATCGGAGGCACCTCGATCGTCCATCTCTTCCAGCTCGCAGCCGAGGCCCCGGTCACCGGCTTCTGGGGGCCGTATCCCCATGCCCTGGTCGACGATTACTGGCTGGTGGAAGCCGGGCAGGTTTCGGCCGGTTCGGTGATGTCCTGGTATGCGCGCGACATGTTCGGGCTCGACCAACAGGAGCGGGCTGCCCTGGTGCAGGAAGCGAGCGCCCTGCCGGTCGGGGGCACCGGCCTGCTGACGCTTGACTATTTCATGGGCAACCGCACACCCTATCGCGATCCCCTGCTGCGCGGTGCCGTGCTCGGCCTTGCCCTCAGCCATACCCGCGCGGATCTCTATCGCTCCGCCGTCGAGGCGGTGGCGCTGGGTTCGGCAAACGTGTTCCGCCGCATCCAGGACCTCGGCATTCCCTGCAACCGCATCGTCTCTTCGGGTGGCTATGCCAAGAATCCGCTTTGGTTGCGGGCCACGGTTGATGCCATGGGCATGCCCGTCGAGCTCCTTGGGCAAACCAATCTCACCCTCGTCGGCACGGCCGCCTCAGCCGCCACCGGCGCCGGCCTGTTCGACGACCTCTTCGCCGCGGCGGACGCGGTGGCCCAGCCTGTCACGCTGGTCGAGCCCGACCTCGCCGCCCATGCCCGCTATGGTGAATTGCTGCAGGATTATCTTGAAGCGACCGAGCTTCTTGCGCCACTCTCGCGCAAGCTGGCATCCAGACAGCTTGAAGGACCGCGTTGATGAGTGTCGGCAATCTCGACCAAGACGTCCAGTTCAGGACGATGTCCGGCGAGCAGCGCGAACTCCTGATGATCCAGGTCGCCAAGCGCTACTACGAGCTCGACATGACCATGGGCGACCTTGCCAAGGAGCTCAACCTCACCCGCTGGCAGGCGAGCCGCCTGCTCACCGAGGCGCGCGAGGCCGGCATCGTGCGCATCGAGATCGTGCCACGGGCGCCGCGCTCCCCCGACATCGAGTCGAGGCTCCAGCGGCGCTGGAACCTGAAGGAAGCCGTCGTCGTCCCCAACAATGGCGAGGAGGACGAAGGCCTTCTGCTCGATGCCGTGGCGCAGGCCGCCGCGCGCATGCTCGCCGGTCTCGGCAAGGTGCCGCTGATCGGCGTGTCCTGGGGCCGCACCATGAGCGCCGTAGCCCACCGCCTGCCGCCCTTCTGGAACGAGGGCGTGGAGGTGGTGCTGCTCAACGGCGCCATGAATATCCGCTCGCCCTCGGTGCGCACCAACAACACCGCCGAGCTCTTCGCCCGTTCGGCCAACGGCACGGCAACCTTGCTGCCGGTGCCCGCCATTCTCGGCCATGCCGCCACCCGCATCGCCCTGGAGCAGGACCCCACCATCGCCAGCGTCTTGGAGCTTGCACGCCAGGCCCCGGTGATCTGCTTCGGCATGGGCACGATCAGCCCCGATTCCGTCCTGGTGCAATCGGGCTTTGTCACCGAGGCGGAAACCCAGGCGCTCAAGGCGAAGGGCGCCGTCGGTGACATTCTCAGCCGTTACATCGATGCCCAAGGCAATATCGTCGATGCGGATATCGACGCACGAACCATCGGCCTGGACCTGCGTTATTGCCGGGAGCGCAAATTCTCGATCGGCGTCGCTGCCGGCAAGTCCAAACAGCCCGTTACCCTTGCCTGCCTTCGGGCCGGCTATGTCAATGTGCTCGTCACCGACGAAGAGACGGCACGCTTCCTCCTGGATGAAAGCCACCATGGATAAGACCGAAAAAGGCACGCCGGCTGCCTCCAAAAAGCCCGCCCAGGTCTCCTCTGGTCAAACAGTCCCGGCCCTCAGCGTGGTGCCTGTCAGCTCCGCCCTCACCGTATCAGGCCAGGGTGCCCATGCCCGCAATCCCGGTACCGCCCTCAAGCCCGAATGGTTCGACGCGATCGAGGTCAATCTCAGCGCGACCGAACGCCGGGCCGCGACCCTGGGCGGGCGCCGCACGGTGAAGAAGGAATACCAGGCTGCCTGGCTGGTGAAAGCGGTGCAATGCATCGACCTCACCACCCTGGCCGGCGACGACACGCCCGGGCGCGTCCATCGCCTCGCCATGAAGGCGCGCCGCCCCATCCGCGAGGACATCGTTGAAGCCCTCGGCCTCGCCGATGCCCCGCCCACGGTGGGAGCGGTCTGCGTCTATCCGACCATGGTCGGTCCCGCCGTCAAGGCGCTCGCCGGCTCGGGCATTCCTGTCGCCTCGGTGGCGACCGGCTTTCCCGCCGGCCTCACCCCGCTGCCCCAGCGCCTCGCCGAAATCCGCTATGCGGTGGACCAGGGCGCCGGCGAGATCGACATCGTCATCAACCGAGCCCAGGTGCTGACACAGGACTGGAACGGTCTCTATGACGAGATCCGCGCCATGCGCGAGGCCTGCGGCGAAGCCCATCTCAAGGCCATTCTCGCCACCGGCGACCTCAAGACCCTGCGCAATGTCTACAAGGCCTCGATGGTCGCCATGATGGCGGGCTCCGATTTCATCAAGACTTCCACCGGCAAGGAGGACGTCAACGCCACCCTGCCCGTCAGCCTCACCATGCTCCGCGCCTTGCGCGACTATGGCGAGTTCACCGGCGAGGCGGTCGGCTTCAAGCCGGCCGGCGGCCTGAGGACGGCCAAGGACGCCCTCGCCTGGCTGGCCCTGATGAAGGAAGAGCTCGGCCGCCCCTGGCTGGAGCCCAACCTTTTCCGCATCGGAGCCTCTTCGATGCTCGCCGACATCGAGCGCCAGCTCGAACACTTCGTGACCGGGCGCTATTCGGCGCTGACCCACCACGCTTTGGCGTAGGAAACGCAACGCGAGAGCCTTCTCCACGAAATGGGGAAGGTGGCCCGACGAAGTCGGGTCGGATGGGGTGCGGCCCGCTAGCGGCGCCCTTTTCGGACTGAGAGCGCTAGCGGACCGCACCCCATCCGTCATTTCTTCGAAATGACACCTTCCCCACTTCGTGGAGAAGGCCAAGCGCGCCTCCCTCCGCTGGGGAAAGGCACGCCGGAACCTATGCCCAGGAGGCCTCGAATGCCCACCGTAAAGGAAATTCTGCAAACCATGGACTATGGTCCTGCGCCCGAAGCCGACAATCACGTCACGGCCTGGCTCGCGAGCCACGAGAAGGGCTTCAAGCACTTCATCGGCGGATCCTTCGTCGCCTCCAAGGGCAAGGACACCTTCGAGGTCGTCAATCCCGCCCGCGACACCCTGCTCGCCAAGGTTGCCGCCGGCACGGCCGAGGATGTCGACGCCGCCGTCAAGGCCGCGCGCAAGGCCTTTCCCGCCTGGTCGGCACTGCCAGGCCATGAGCGTGCCCGCTATCTCTATGCCATCGCCCGCCATATCCAGAAGCGCGAGCGCTTCCTCTCGGTGCTGGAGACGCTGGACAACGGCAAGCCGATCCGCGAGAGCCGCGACATCGACATCCCCCTGGTCGCCAGGCATTTCTACCACCATGCCGGCTGGGCCGAGCTGGTCGAGACCGAGTTCGCCGGCTATGGCCCGGTCGGCGTCTGCGGGCAGATCATTCCCTGGAACTTCCCGCTGCTGATGCTGGCCTGGAAGATCGCGCCGGCATTGGCGGCCGGCAACACGGTGGTGCTCAAGCCCGCCGAGTTCACCCCGCTGACGGCGCTCGCCTTCGCCGAGATCTGCCGCGAAGCCGGGCTGCCGGATGGCGTGGTCAACATCGTCACCGGCGATGGTGCCACGGGTGCGGCCCTCGTCGCACATCCCGATGTCGACAAGATCGCCTTCACCGGCTCCACCGAGGTCGGCCGGCTCATCCGCCAGGCCACGGCGGGCTCGGGCAAGAAGCTCTCGCTCGAACTCGGCGGCAAGTCGCCCTTCATCGTCTATGAGGATGCCGATCTCGACGGCGCCGTGGAAGGCGTGGTCGATGCCATCTGGTTCAACCAGGGCCAGGTCTGCTGCGCCGGCTCGCGCCTGCTGATCCAGGAAGGTATCGCCGAGCGTTTCCTCGGCAAGCTGCGCCGCCGCATGGAGACGCTGCGCGTCGGCGATCCCCTCGACAAGTCCGTCGACATGGGCGCCATCGTCGCGCCGGTGCAGCTCCAGCGCATCCAGGATCTCGTCAAGAAGGGCGAACAGGAGGGTGGCACGCTCTGGCAGGCCGATTGCGCGCTGCCGGCTAAGGGCAGCTTCTTCCCGCCGTCGATCTTCGTCGACGTGGAACCCTCCTCCACGGTCTCGGAGGTCGAGATCTTCGGCCCTGTCGCCGTGGCCATGACCTTCCGCACGCCCGACGAGGCGATCCAGCTCGCCAACCACACGCGCTATGGCCTCGCCGCCTCGATCTGGTCGGAGAACATCAACCGCGCCCTCGACACCGCCGCCCGCATGAAGGCCGGCGTGGTCTGGGTCAATTCCACCAACCTGTTCGATGCCGCCGCCGGCTTCGGCGGCTATCGCGAGAGCGGCTTCGGCCGCGAGGGCGGCCGCGAAGGCCTCTATGAATATCTCAAGCCCGACTGGGAGAAATCCCTGCCGGCTGCGGAGGACAGCAAGGCCGCCGCGCTGGGCGTCACGCCGGCCGAGGCACCCGCGGGCACCGGCCTGCCGAGCATAGACCGCACCGCCAAATTGTTCGTCGGCGGCAAGCAGGCCCGCCCGGATTCCGGCTATAGCTACACGGTCAAGAGCACGGCCGGCGCCACGCTCGGCCAGGCCGGCCTCGGCAATCGCAAGGACATCCGCAACGCGGTCGAAGCGGCGACCAAGGCGGGCGGCTGGGGCGCCGCCACGGCGCATAATCGCGCGCAGGTACTCTACTACATCGCCGAGAACCTGTCGGCCCGCGCCGCCGAGTTCGAGCAGCGCCTCGTCAGCTACGGCCATAGCGCCAAGGCGGCCAAGGCGGAGGTGGAGAAGGCTGTCCGGCGCATCTTCTACTATGCCGCCCAGGCCGACAAATATGATGGCCGCGTGCATTCCACCCGCTCGCGCAACGTGACGCTGGCGATGAACGAGCCCTTCGGCGTGGTCGGCATCCTCTGCCCGGACGAGGCGCCGCTGCTCGGCTTCGTCTCGCTGGTGCTACCGGCAATCGCCATGGGCAACCGCGTCGTCGCAGTGCCCTCGCCGGCCTTCCCGCTGGCGGCAACCGACTTCTACCAGATTCTGGAAACCTCGGACGTGCCGGCCGGCGTGATCAACATCGTCACCGGCGCGCGCGACGAGCTCGCCAAGACCCTGGCCGAGCACGACGACGTCGACGCGCTCTGGTATCACGGCTCCAAGAGCGGCGCCGCTTCCGCCGAGAAGGCCTCCGCCGGCAACCTCAAGGCGACCTGGACCAACCAGGGTCGCGCCATCGACTGGCTGAAGGACACGCAGGCCCAGGGCCCCGACTATCTGCGCCACGCCACCCAGGTGAAGAACATCTGGGTGCCCTACGGCGAATAAAGCTCTCACTTCCTTTGGAGCGCGGACTTCCAGTCCGCTCTTGCCATTCTGCAAGCGCGGTATTTCCAAGAGCGGACTGGAAGTCCGCGCTCCAAAAACGTCTCACGGCCGACCGGCGGCGACCTCGCCGGGTTGCTTGGGCTTGTAGGCGCCCTTGGTGATCACCTCTTCGCCGACCTCGACCAGATGGTGCCCGACGGTGCGCAGGAGATGCAGCGCGACGGTGATGTCGCTCTCCACGATGTCGAGGAATTCGCGCGTGCCGATGCGCAGGCCGGTCAGATCTGCCGTCGCGACCATCGACACCATGCGCGTCTGGCCGAGGATGACGGCAAGGTCGCCGATCAGCCGCCCGGGCAGGATGGTATCGATCAATTCCTCCTCGCCCAGCGAATTGAGCCAGCGCAGCTCGGCACTGCCGGAGGCGACGACATAGGCGCCATCGGGCACCTCGCCGGTGCGGAAGACATAGTCGCCGGCTTTGGTCGACATCCAGCGCGAGGCATAGGCGAGCAGCTCGATCTGGCTGCGCTTGAGGCCACGGAAGCTCTCGACGGTCGAGAGCACCTCGACCTTGGCCTGCAGGTCGCCCGAGATCGAGGCGTGATACGCCGGCGCCGGCGGGCGGATCGCCCCGTTGATCAGGCGGCCGTCGCGGATGGTGACCACTAGGTCGAAATCCTCGCTCTGGGCCATCTGCGGCTCCAGCACGATGATGGTGCTCTCAGGCAGCAAGGCCCGCAGTCTGAGCCAGATGGCACGGCGATCCGCCTCCGAAGCGCTCGCCATGGCGTGATCGAGCAGCACGAGATCGGGCCGGCGGATCAGGGCCCGGCCAAGGCCGATGCGCTCGCGCACCGCCGGCGAGAGGTTGGTGCCGGCGATCGCGGTGCGCACCTCCCCCACCAGCAGGCGCAGGGCGCCGGCAAGGCCTTGCGCCTCCACCACGTCCATCAGCACGTGATGGATCTGCCGGCGGGTCGCCTCCGACGGCGCCACGGACAGGCCGAACACTAGGTTTTCCAGCACGGTCAGGTCATAATTATAGGTTCCGGCCTCAATCGGCGAGAAGGTCCCGCCCGCCAGCTCCCTCAGGCGCGCGCCGTGTCGGGCGCGCGCCGCCAGGATGGCCGCAGCAAGCTCGGCAGGAAAATCGGTACCCAGATCACTCGGCGCGATGTTGAAGAGCAACGACAGCAGCGTGCCATGCTCGGCGACGCTCATGCCGGCGACATCATGGGCCTGCTCCTTGGACGCGACCGACCTCAAGCGTTCGAACAGCTCGGGGCCGATGGTGGTGAAGCGGCGCAGCAGCGGATGCCGCGGCCCGACTTCGCCGAAGGCCCTGACCAACGTCGAAGCGAGATCGATCGAGAAGGCCAGGAGCTGTTCGGCGATGTCGAGTCCCGCGATCTCAGCCAGGAGAACTTCACCCGGATGGCTTGATTCAGTCTCGCTGTGATGGTGCACGGCGTAGAGCAGATTCTCACCGATGGTTAGGCCGGGATTGATGGCACCGGGGTCGAAACGGTCGATCTGCTCGGCCAGCCCTTCGGTCTGGAGGCGCAGCGTCACCTCTTCCCGCAGGGCGCGGACGCGGCCGGCGGGATCGTCATGCTGGCCCGCGACAAGATAGCCGTCGAGGGCGCGATCGAGCAGCATTTCCGAACGGCCGATCACCTCGATGACATTGAGCCACCAGGCGTCGACCTCGCTGTCGTTCTTGAAACCGACGAGCCCACCATCCCTCCAGGAAACATCGAGGCGATCGGTACTGTTGGCGGTCTCCGTCGCTTCGACCAGGGCCTTGGCCGCTTCGCCCGACGGTTCGCCGGAGAACTCCGGCTCTAGATAGAGCGGCAGCCGGGTATTCTGAGCGATGGTGCCACGAAACAGATAGGGCGTGCTGTTGGCGACACCGATACGCGCGGCCAGCATAGTCGGGCTGGCGCCGGCGAGATCGAGGCCGGATATGGTCACCTGCCCAGCGCTGGGCATCGAAGCACCAGAGAGCAGATCGCACAGGGCCCGTCGCACCAGCATGTCCGCGCTCTGAATGGCAACGAGCGACCCGCCGGGTATGACAAGATCGACCTGGTCGAGCAGAGGCACGCCGCCAAGGCCCGGCATGGTGACGTCGCGCAAATGGATCGCCCCGTTCAGGCGGGGGACGTCGGCATCCGCCACCACGGGAGCCAGCGCCTCCGGCACTTCGAACTGCTCCAGCAGGCTGTCATAGCGCGAGGACGCCTCCTGGGCCTGGTTCCAGTAGGTCAGCAATTCGCGCCAGGGATCGGCAATGTCGCGGGACGCGGAGAGCGCCGCGATCAGGGCGCCGACGCTGAGTTGGCCATGGATGACCAGATAGCCGCCGATCAGGAAGAACAGGAAGGGGGTGAGCTGGGTGATCGAATTGTTGACGAACTTGATCAGGAATTTACGCTCGAAAATGAGCAACCGGATCGTATAGAGCTCACCCAGCTGATTGCTGAATTCGGCAAGCCGGTAGCGCAAACCGCCATTCTGGCGCAGATCGGCGACGCCGGCGACGCTTTCCCCAATGCGCTCCGACAGGGCGCGCACCCTGCCGACGCGCTGATGATGAAGCCTGTTCACATAGCGCTGCATACGTGGGATCAGGTAGGCCTGGACCGGGATGAGGCCGATACCGGCAACGCCGAGCCAGACATTCTGGAGAAAAAGGAAGGCGACGATGGTCAGGATCTGGCCGAACTGGAACACCGGCTGTGCGAAGGCATCGCCCATCACTCCGCTCAACGGCTCCGCCTCGGCGGTGACCATCGAAACGACCTCTCCCTGCGAGACAGTATCGAAGCGCTGCAGGGGAAAGCGCAGCACCTGGGCGATCAGCTTGTAGCGCAGCCGCCGGATCATGCGTTCGCCGATGACGCCCCTGTAGATGCTGAGCTGCATCTTGATGACGCCATTGGCCAAGGTGCAGATCAGGAAGCCAATGCACAACACCACGAGGAGCGTGGTCTGATCGAGATGAAGACCCAGGCGGTTGAGCGGCGTGGCATGCCCCTGAAGCGCCCCGTTCAGGATGTATTTGGGCAGCTCCAGCGATAGATAGAGGACCGGAAAGGAGGCCACGGTCGCGGCAAGCAACAAAAGCTGATGCCGCCTGCTATGGCGCCAGACGAAGGAAAACAGTCCGGATTTGTCCGGATCGCCATTGTTGGACAAAAGCCGCCTCCCGCCCGTTGCGAGATCCCCACATTTTCATGTGTGACTACAACCCACAATAGCAAGCCACCGGCAGGCGAAAAGCGCTTCGATGTACGTATTGTCGAGCGATGAAGGCCTGTTTCCATAGCGTTTTGCGATTTGACGGCTTCACCTGGAATCGCAAAGGCGCCCAAGCCGATCCGTCGGATTGGCTTGGAAACAAGGAGGCGGAGCAAACCAGCGTTCAGTCATGACCGCGCTTTGCTCAAGGCCATCACCACATATGCAGGGACGTCGTGCCCTGCGCCGTACCGCACCAGGAGGCCGTCTCGATATTGAAGATGAGCGCGCTGACGACCTGCCTGGCGACGTTCTGGTGGAAGGCCATGACGCTCTCGGCCTTGATGAAGAAGGATTGCGTCAGCAGGCGATGGCCCGATCGGGCATCGGACAGGGTCACGATGACATTGAGGTGGGGCACACCGGCCACGACCTGCCCTTCGACCAGATAGTCGATACCGGCGACCGATCTGGACGATGTCTTGCGCCGCGCCGGCGGCTGCACCAGGATCACGCGCGAATTGGCGATCGCCCCCCTGATTTCCTGCACGATGGTGTCGAAGGCAGGCTTCATCGCGCCATCCACCCCACGCAGGCTGAATGGCATCACCGCGATTTTGGCCTCCGCCGCACCACCATCGAAGTCAACGTCGTCGGGCGCCTGCTCCAGTGCCTCCGGCGAATCGGTGAGGCCGCCGGTCGGCATGTACATGTAGCCCCGGCCCGGTACGGTATGGATGATGCGATGCCGCTCGTCTCCGACACTCTGCCGCGCATCGCGAATGCAGCGCAGCAGGGCTGCTTCCGTGACCACCGCGCGCGGCCAGACCGCCGCGAACAATTCGTCCTTGCGGACGACCCTCCCGGCATTGCGGGCAAGGTAGCTCAGCAATTTGAAGGTTCTGGAACGCACCGGCACGCGAGCACCGGCCTTGCGCAATGTACCTCGGCTGAGATCCAGAACGGATTCGCCGAGCCTGTATGTCAGCTCCTGATCCATGTCTCTACTCTCTCGGCAGTGGGTCCGGGCGGGGTTTGCCCCTGCTCCATCTGATCTGGTGCCGCCGAGAAAGCGCAGGAGGATTTGCAGGAAGCCTCCGACTGTCTCAGCCGCAGGTCCAGTTTCGCTATTATTGCGAATGAAACATCACCAAAACAGATGAGAGAAAGCCGGTTTTGCCACGACCACGACGCCCTTCGAGCGATTGAAGGGAAGATCCAGCCGGCTTCACGCCATGCGCGGCAGCGGCGCCAGCCCGGCGAGCAGGGCGACCACCTCGGCCTGGCGCCTGCAACCGGTCTTCTCCAGCACACCGCGCACCTGGGTGCGCACCGTATTCGACGTCACCCCGCTATGCTGGGCAATGTCCTCCACGCTGTCGCCCGTGGCGAGGCTGCGGGCGACACGGGCCTCCGCCGGCGTGAGATCGAAAAGGGACTGCACCAGCTCCACCGGCGGTGCCTGCGGCGCCGTCACCGGCGTCAGGATCAGGGTCGCCGCGCTGCTCACGAAAATATCGCGCGCGCTCAGGCGGATCGGCACGATATGGGCAACCATGGCCTCAGGTTCACCCCGTACCGGGAAGGAGCGTACGCTCGCGCCATGCGGCTGATCGATGGTGATGATGGCATCGCGCAGGAGCTTGTCAGCCGCCTTGTCGACGAAGGAGACGCCATCGAAGGCGCGCCAATGCACGAAATCGCCGAGATCCTCGATCAGGGCGTTGGCGGCCAGCACCTTGCCCAACCGGTCGAGCACCAGCGCCGGCAGACCGAGCGCAGCCAGGGTCTGGCTGGCGACGCGGGCGCGCTCGAGCTGCAGGCGGGCGGTCATCAGCGCACTGCGGGCAAGGTGGGGGCGCAGCGTGTCGAAACGATCGACGAGGGCGCGCTCGGCCGGCCCCTGGGCGAGCCAGCGCGTGAACAAGAGCAGCAGCATTTCCCGGGTCGGCAATTCCACCGTGGTCACGATCATCGAGCCGATGCCGGAGGGGCGCCAGAAATCCCGATAGAGCGGCTCCTGCTCGAGCTCGATCTCCGTCATGATGTCCCGCTCGGTGATGAAGCCCGCTCGCGAGGACGCCAGCACCCGGTTCAGCCCATGGCCGCGCTGCGCGAAACCGCCGGCCAGCGCCGCCTTGGCCCGCTCCCGGGCGCCGGACGACGCCGTGAGCATGGTGGCGTCCTTGCCGAAGACATAGAGGCTGCCGCCAGCGCCCGACGTCATGTCCGAAAGCGCGTCCAGCGTGCCCGGCCATTGCTCCGGCACGAAGGCACATTCGTAGATCCGATCGACCAGTTGCTGATCCATGACGGCTTCCTCGCGAAAGCAACGCTGCATTATTCCAGATCACGTCGCTTTTTCACAAAGGAAATAAGGCCTTCGTTCTCTCATCAGTCGAGTTTCAACTCGAAAAACACCTGATCGCGTAAGAATATACCATCAATCAGTATCCCCTCGGGGTAGCCCGTCTCCGGCCGGAAGGCATCCGGCACGATTCGGGTCATGCGAAAGCCCCGGCGCTGATAGAAGCGCAGATTGGCAATATCGGCCGTTGCCGTCGAGACGACCAGCGAGTGCGCGCAGCGCTCCCGGCAGAAGGCGATGGCCGCCTCGACCAGTTCTCGCCCGATACCCACGCCCCGATGCTCGGCCAGCACCGCCAGGCTCTTGAGCTCGAGCACGCCGGACTCGTCGGTGGCGAGGATCTGGGCATGGCCGATGATGGCCTCCCCCTGGCGGGCTACCAGCACATCGCCCAGTCCGATATAGGAGGCGACCTGAACGGGTGAATCATCGGCCAGAGCGAACAGCGCCAGCAAGGCCTCGCGCGGCTCCTCATATCGTTCTATCGGCATCGACACATCCGCAGGCAGGGATCGGGCATCACACGGGTCCGCGCAGCCAGTCCGGGACCTCGCCGAAACCCTCGACCAGGTGATCGACAATGGCCCGCAGCTTGCGCGGCATCGGCTTGACCGGCGGCCAGACCGCGGCGATCGGCAGGGGCAGCGGCGGATGGTCGGGCAGCAGGGCAACCAGCCGGCCATCGGCCAGCGCCTCATGGGCGATGAACATCGGCAGCAGGGCCAGTCCCAGGCCGGCAATCGCCATGTCCCGCATCACCTCGCCATTATTGGCGGCGATGCGCCCGCGCATCGGGACGCTGACGACACCGCCAGAGCCATCGGCCAACTGCCAGACCTGGGTGGCCTGCAGGTTGCGATAGCCGATCGCGGGATGATCGGGCAGACCGGCAAGATCCTTCGGTGCCCCTCGCCGTTCCAGATAGTCGGGGCTGGCACACACCACGCGCGGATCGTCGCACAATTTGCGGGCGATCAGGCCGGAATCCGACATCTGGCCGATGCGCACGGCGAGGTCGAAGCCGCCGCGCACCAGATCGACGAAGCGATCCTCGTAATCGACCACCAGTTCCAGATCGGGGTGGCGCAGGGCGAAGGCTGCCAGCAACGGGCTGAGATGGCGGATGCCGAAACTCATCGGCGCCGAGATGGCGAGCGAACCGCGCAGGCCCGACATGCCCCAGGCCACGCTCTCGACCGCATTGGTCATCTCGGCCAGAGCCGGCCGCAGCCTCACGGCCAGTTCGGCCGCCGTCTCATTGGGCAGGATGCGCCCGGCATGGCGCTGGAACAGCGGCGCGCCCAAGGCTAGCTCCAGATCGGTGATGCGCTTGCTGACCACCGATTTCGACAGGTTCGCCCGCGCCGCCGCGCCGGACACCGTGCCGGTCTCCATCACATCCAGGAAGGTCTTGATCTCGTCGATGGTCCATTTCATGGCGAGACTCTCGGTCGGCATACCCACTGCACTCTGCCTACCCCTTCGGCCCCGCCTTTCCAAGCTTTACCGTTCGAAATCTTCGAACGCAGCGTGTGCAAGGATCGCGCTACCCGGCCCGACCGTTCGCGCCGATATTCCGGTTAACGCAACACGAAGGAGACTGCCATGCAGCTCACCGGCATTCATCACCTCACCGCGATCACCGCGAACGCCCCGAACAACAAGCGGTTCTACACCGACACGCTCGGCCTGAGGCTGGTCAAGAAGACCGTCAACCAGGACGACACCAGCGCCTATCACCTGTTCTACGCCGATGGCGAAGCCACGCCTGGCAGCGACCTCACCTTCTTCGACTGGCCGGTGGCGCCCGAACGCCGCGGTACCCATTCGATCAGCCGCACCGGCCTGCGCGTCTCCGGCGAGGACAGCCTGAACTATTGGGCGGCCCGCCTGAAGGATCTGGGCGTAACCGCCGGCGATGTCGGCCTGATCGACGGCCGCGCCAGCCTCGAATTCGAGGATCCGGAGGGCCAGCGCTTCCGGCTGGTGGACGATGGCGGCAATGGCGCGCTGCATCCCTGGAGCCGCAGCCCCGTGCCATCGGAGCACCAGATCAGGGGCCTCGGCCCGATCACCATCTCGGTGCCGAAGAAGGAGCCCACCGATGCCGTGCTCACCCGCGTGCTCAACATGAAGGAGGAGCGCGACTACGCTTCGCCCGACGGCGAGGGCCGCGTGCATGTCTACCGCATGGGCGAAGGCGGTGCTGCCGCCGAGCTGCATGTCGCCGTGCAGCCGGGGCTCGGCACTGCCCGCCAGGGCGCCGGCGCCGTGCACCACGTCGCCTTCCGCACCCCTGACGTGGCCGGGATCCATGCCTGGACCGAGCGCCTCGGCCAGTTCGGCATTCCGAGCTCGGGCGAGGTTGAGCGCTACTACTTCCGTTCGCTCTACTTCCGCGAACCCGGTGGCAATCTCTTCGAGATCGCCACCGACGGCCCCGGTTTCGCCGTCGACGAGCCGCTGGAGAGCCTGGGCGAGCGCCTGTCGCTGCCGCCCTTCCTCGAAGGCCGCCGCGCCGCCATCGAAGCCGGCCTGCAGCCCCTGTAATATCGTCGGGAAACGCAGAGCCTACCAACCCACAGCCAGCGCCGGGCATGTCCCGGCGCTGGTTTTTTGTTGGGGGCAAGCCTAAAGCGTTTTGCGATTTGGTGGAATCACCAGGAATCGCAAAGACGCGTCGGAACAAGGAGTTAGAGCAAATAAGCGTTCGCGCTTGAACGCACTTTGCTCTTGAAACCGCATCGCGGCGAAAGCGCACAATCGTTCAAGATCGCGGCCGCGGCAGGCTCCATAGATTGCGCCGTTCGAGAACGGAGCAAGGCACCATGGAAACCACGCCCAAGGCGATCAACTTCGCCGAGAAGATCTCAGCGATTAGCGACCTCTGGCAGCCCCGCGTGGTTGCCGAGATGAACGACTACCAGTTCAAGCTGGTGCGCATCGAGGGGGATTTCGTCTGGCACGACCATCCCGAAACGGACGAGACCTTCATCGTCCTCAGCGGCCGGCTGCGCATCGATTTTCGTCATGGCGCGGTCGTCATCGGCCCTGGCGAGATGGCCGTGGTGCCCAAGGGCCTGGAGCACAAGCCCTATGCGGAAAGCGAGGTTCATCTCCTGCTGATCGAACCGCGCGGCACGCTCAACACCGGCCATGAAGGCGGCGAGCGCACGGCCCAGAACGACGTCTGGGCCTGAGATCGCCGGGCGAACGCTCTGCCTCAACTCTCGATCACGACATCAAGCAACTCGCCATCGAGCGAAAACTTGGCCGCGAACAATTCGTTGTCGTTGCGAGCCGGCAGGATCGAATAGTCGAGGGTCAGCGCGGCGCCGCCGCTTTTCTCGGGCGAAAGCGAAAAACACCCACGCTTGAGAACGAGCGCCGCGGCAAAGGCCTGCGGTGAGACGGAGCCGGGATCCGTTGCATCAGGAAAGATCTGATCGAGAGCCCGGCGCAGGGTCGGAGTACCATATGTGAAACGCTCCTCCAGCCATTCCACGCGCATAGTCTCGGGAAAGCCCGACCGCACGCCGGCATCCAGCCTGTCCAATTTCTCGACCAGGGGTACGAACGGATCCAGATGCTCCGGCTCGAAGGCAGCCATGGCTTTCTTGGTCATGAAGAGATCGAACGGAATCTTGCGCCCCGCAACGGTCGACGTTGTCAGTCGCGAAAAATCCGACAGCTTGCATCGCCCGAAATAGGGATGGCGATATCCCACCTCCCACCGAGATGGTGCGATTGAATCCGGCAGGTCACGCATCGCCTGTTCGACCTGGTACTCGATTCCGGAAAAATTGCCGGCCGCATCGAAGAGAGCGGAGAAAACCGGCGGCCACCAGGGAATGCCGGCAAATTCCCACGCCGCTGGGTCCAGCGCGCGATATTGCAGGGCAAATGGCCGCTGATCATAGGGGTAGGGAGCAAGGGAAGATGGAAGTAGCTCATCGTCACCGCCCATCATGGCACAGACGAGCTCGAACGCTCCCGCGGAGGGTGGCCAAGAGCGAAAATGATCGCGAACGCGCCGGTCATTCTCTTCCAGATTGCGACAGAAGGCTTCGAAGGCCGGCAGGCGCGGTAGGAGCGCCTCATAGTGCTCGCGCATCGGATGGCACATATACCCCGCCCGATAGGCGATGTCGGAACGATTGTCAGGCGGATGGAAGACCAGATCCCATCCATCCGCCACGACCTGTCCGAAATAGGCATGCGTAGCAATTGTCTCAGGAGACGGCATGGTAACCTCGAGATTCGACCCTCGCAGGGTGCCGTAACTGCGCTCGGGAGGCAATGAGGCCGATCCCGATTACCCCTGTTACCTTACTTTCTCTGCCTCATCCGGAAGCGCAGTCCACCACGATATATACTTCTCCACTTGAGTATTCCTGGAGATCAGCTCTAATAATCCTGCTCGCAATTGGCACTATGGGGTACATATGAGGGTCTTGGTTTTGGCAGCGCTTGCATGCGCCGGCCTCTCCGGGTGCGCAGAAACGAACAACTCCGCTGCCAACTACGATGCCGACAAGGCCATGATGGCTCGCAACAGTGGCGTCAGTGCGGGCTATAGCAGCGCCACGAAGCGTTTCGGCAGAGAAGTTGCCGCCGGCATGGCGTGGTCGAATTCTGGGCCGGTGACGCCATCGGCGGATTACGGGAAGCTTGCCCAGAACTACGATCAACGCCGCAAGAAACGGCTCGATCACTGAGACACTCTCCAGTTCTCGCTGAAGGACAAGATGGCGGCTGCCGCCAGCACCGCAAAACTCCACCGGACCTTTTTATCGAGCGGGAAGGGTGAGCGGCGCGGATATCGTTTTGGACACCATGAGAACCCCGCGAGGATATGTCTGGCCGAGGCTCCGGACTACCGTGAAGGCAGCGCCTTCTACAGCCTCTGGCTGACGCCGTGTGCTGTGCCAAGCTGCTTGCCTTCAAACCAACCATCGAAGGCGCGCCGTCCACACCGTCACCCCAATACGGGCGGGTCCTCGCCCGGCGCCAACGTCATCACGTCGGCCCAGTCGGGGTGCTTGCGATATTGCGCCCGCACATAGGGGCAAAGCGGCAGGATACGGAAGCCGTTCCGGCGCGCGTCCTCCACCATATAGGCCACCAGGGCGGCGGCAGCGCCGGTGCCGCGCATCGTCTCGGGAGCGCCGGTATGGTCGGCACTGATCAGGACGGGAGCATGCTTGGTGAAGACGATCTCGGCCTCCCCTTCCACGCCGTCGATACGGGCGATATAGCGCCCGCGTGGCTCGGCAAGTTCCTCGCGACGAATGTCGATCTCAGCCATTGCGGCCTCCTTCCGTGGTTTCGAACCATTGACGTGCCTCCGACAGGTCGGCGGGCGATAATTCGTGACCTGCGTCGATATTGCGGGCGGTGACGTCTGCACCCTGCTCCCGCAGCCAGGCCTCGAGCCGCGGCGCCTCCTGCCCGAAGGGATCACGTACACCGGTCAGCAACAAGGCCTGCGTTCCGGCCAGATCGGCCTGCGGCAAGGTCTCGAGCACCGGCATCGACCGCAGCAGAATGGCGCGGCGAATGGCGCCGGGATGCAGCGCCATCACGGCGGCCATGAAATTGGCCCCGTTGGAATAGCCGAGGAAGATCAGGCGGGCGGAATCGAGCCCATAGCCTGCAACAGCCCCTTCCACGAAAGCCGCAAAGGCCTTGGCTTCGAAGGCGATATCGGCCTGATCGAACTTCGTCATTCCCATGCGCCGGAACCAGCGGAGCACGCCCTCCTCATGGCTGCGCCCGCGCACGCCCAGCAAGGTCGCATGGGGCGCGATCCGACGGGCCAGCGGCATCAGGTCGGCCTCGTTGCCGCCGGTGCCATGCAGCAGGACCAGGGTGCTGCCGTCGGGCTGGTCCGGCGTGAAGAAGCGATGCACGAAAGGCAGGTCCCGGTGCGGCAGGCGCGGCTCTCCCGGCAGGACAAATTGCGGCAGCATGGCTTTCAGATCCTCGGCCCGCGCGGCATCGCCAGGCGGCACGAACAGGCGTTCGCCGAGACGGTCGGCCTCCTCGTCGATGGCAAAACCGGGACCGTCCGTCGCCACTTCGATCAAGGTGCCGCCGGGTTCGCGCACATAGAGCGAGGTGAAGTAGTTGCGATCGTGGAAATTGGTCGGCGATGAATTGAGACGCGACAGCGCGGCCTCGTGCCTGCGCACCTCAGCCACATCCGCCGCGCGAAAGGCGACATGATCGGCGGTGCCGGTACCCGGGATGCCCGGCACGTAGCCGGAGGCATCGCGGACATCGACAGCATCCGTATCCGACAGCAGGCGCTGGACATTGCCCTCGCGCAGGCCTGGCCGGTAGCCGAAGCGCGCGATGAAGGCCGCCGTCTCCTCCGGCTGGTCAGTCAGCAGGGTCACGGCGCGCAGGCGCCGCGGCGCGACCGCTTCGTTGCCCCAGGGCGCCGCAGCGGGCAGGTCGGCACCGACCAGCTTGACGATGACGCCGTCGGGATCCTTGAGCCTCAGCACGGATTCGCCGAACTCCTGCGAAGGTCCCGTCATCGGCACGCCATGGCTGAGAGCCCGCGTCATCCAGTCGCCGATACTGGCCGACGGCACGGCAAGGGCGATCTCGGAAACCTGGCCGTTGCCGACACGGCCCGGAGCGCCATCCTCCCAGACCAGGAAGGTCACGATGGAGCCAGGAGATCCGAGACGATCGCCATAGAGGAGATGGAGCTGCTGGGCGTCCTCGTAGCCGCCCGTGCGCTTGATGAGGCGCAGGCCCAGGAAGCCGACATAGAAATCGACATTCGCCTGCACGTTGCGCGTCATCAAGGTGACATGGTGGATGCCGCTCGCCGCAATTGCAGTCATGATCGCTTCTCGTCTCTCCGCCGGTCGATAGTCCCAACCTCGCATGATCATTTCCATCAGTCCAAGCCGCTGATGCCGAATTCGGCGTTCTCGATTGCCGAACGGCAAAAGGGTTTTGGGCGGACGGCTCCGGACCTATGCTGAGTCATGGGCCGCCTGAGCAAAGTTCGAGATCTTGCGGCCGACAACGTCCGAAGCACCAAGTGGACTGGAGGATCGAATGAGCTGGAACCCTGCCCTGACACCCGGCTGCCCCGATGCGATCGGCATCGACGCGATCGAAACCCTGATCGTGCCGCGTTCGCGCGATCTCGGCGGCTTCGAAGTGCGCCGCGCCCTGCCCGCCCCCAAACGCCAGATGGTGGGGCCGTTCATCTTCTTCGACCAGGCGGGACCGGCCGAGTTCCTGACCGGCCAGGGCGTCGATGTCCGCCCCCACCCCCATATCGGCCTGGGCACCGTCACCTATCTCTATCGCGGCGATTTCCACCATCGCGACAGCCTGGGCACCGATCAGGTCATCCACCCCGGCGCCCTGAACTGGATGGTGGCCGGGCGCGGGGTCACCCATTCGGAACGGACCTCGGCGCAAGCCCGTCGCGGCCCCAGCAGCCTGTTCGGCATCCAGACCTGGATCGCCTTGCCGGAAACCCATGAGGACATGGCGCCGATGTTCGAGCATCACGGCAAGGAGACCCTGCCGGTGATCGAAAGCGACGGCGTCAGCGTGAAGCTGATCCTCGGCAACGCCTATGGCGAGAAGGCGCCGGCGACAATGTTCTCGGAAACCTTCTACGGCGACGTCATCCTCTCTCCCGGCGCAAGACTGCCCATGCCCGATAATCATGAGGATCGCGGCCTCTACATCACGCAGGGCTCAGTCTCCATCGCCGGCCAGGATTTCGCGGCCGGGCAGATGATGGTCTTCCGCCCCGGCGACGCCATCACCGTGGCGGCCGGCGACCAGGGCGCCCGCCTGATGATCCTGGGCGGCGCCACGCTTGGCGGGCCGCGTTATATCTGGTGGAACTTCGTCGCCTCCTCGAAGGAGCGCATCGAAGAGGCCAAGGCGCAATGGCAGGCCCAGAACTGGGGCCAGGGCCTGTTCGATCTGCCACCGGACGATCGCGCCGAACACATCCCTCTGCCCGACTGAGGTCAGTGGCACCGCTCATTCGCCTCAGTGAGGAATCGCGACGAACCTTCTTCATAATATGGAGAAGGTTCGTCATATTTTGGGGATGACTTTGCGCGAGATTCCTCATACAACTTGGCCTTGCGCGTGACCTTGCCCATTGACTCAGTTTGTGGAAATGCGCAACAAAATGAAGGGCGCCCCAAGACGTGGCTCGGGCGCCTCCCCCGTCGCCACGCGGGCAATAAGAAACAAGCCATTTCCAGGGAGAAACCAGATGTACAGGAAGATAGGAGCCGGCCTCGCCGCACTGACGGTCAGCGTCCTGCTCGCCACCACCTCCGCCTACGCCGATTTCTGGTCCGACGCGTCCAAGGACCTCCAGGGCGTCACCATCCACGGCATTTCGGAGAGCACGCCGCCCTCCAACTATGTCAAGAACGTGCTGGGTCCCGCCTTCACCAAGGCAACCGGCATCAAGGTGGAGTTCGAAGCCACCTCCTGGGACCAGATGTACGACAAGGCGATCAAGGACATGGAGGCCAAGACCGGCGTCTATGACTTCGTCTATATCGAGCAGGACATCATCTACAGCTATCTGGCCCGCAACTTCCTGGTCGACATCACCAAGACCCTTGCCGACAAGCCGGCGCTGAAGGCACCCGACTATGATCCTGCGAAGTTCACCAGCTTCGCCAACTACTTCAAGGACGACAAGGGCGACCTCTACGGCGTGCCGATGGAGGCCTTCATCAAGATCTACCTCTATCGCAAGGATCTGTTCGACGATCCGGCGGTGAAGGAAGCCTACAAGAAGAAGACCGGCAAGGATCTCGCCCCCGCCAAGACCCATGAGGACTACAAGGCCATCGCCGACTTCTTCACCGAATGGGGCAAGGACAAGGGCGAGGAATTGTGGGGCTCGACGGTGCAGGCCAATACCGGCCATCCCGCCTCCTGGTACGAATTCTTCGAAAGCGTCGCACCGACCTTCGGCGTCTATAATTGGGGTATCGACGCTTCCAAGAACTATGCCGCCACCGTCGCCAATGGCGGCTCGATGAACAGCCCCGAGGCCAAGAAGGCCCTGGAATACTGGCTGAGCCTCTTACCGGACGCCCCGCCCGAATCCACCGCCAGCACCTGGGACGAAGTCGCCGCCACCTTCGCGGCCGGCCGCGCCGCCCAGGGCCTCGTATATGGCGAGAACGCCGCCTGGATCGCCACCGATGCCTCCAAGTCCAAGGTGGTGGGCAAGGTCGGCGTCGCCTTGCCGCCGACCTCCCCCGGCGTGATCGAGGCCGCGGAAGCCGGCAAGGGCTATATCGGCTATTATGACGGCGGCGCCTTCGGCATCTCCTATGCCTCCAAGAACAAGGAGGCCGCCCTGCTCTTCCTGCAATATATCGCCCAGGAGAGCGTCCAGGCCGATTGGGCCGTCGCCGGCTCGCGCATCACCCATACCGCGACCTATGACGATCCCAAGGTGAAGGCGCAGGACGAGAAGACCAACGGCTACTATTCGCTGATGAAAAAGGACGGCAAGCTCTTTGCCGGCGCCCCGCCCTACCCGTTCCACGCCCAGGTGCGTGAAGCGACCGCCTCGATCTTCTACAAGGCGATCACGGGCGACCTTTCGGCCTCCGACGCCCTCGACCAGATGGCAGCCACGACGGAAGCCGAACTCAAGAAGCTGGGTTATCGCAAGTAAGAACGCCGGCGACGACCCGACAGTCATCCCGGACGCACTGCAGCGCAAAAGCGCTGCGGTGCAGATCCGGGATCGCATGCCAGTAAAATATATATTTGCGAACGGTTCCGCATCTGCGGTGCATCATTGCATGCTGCACCGCGTGCGGAATGACTAAAGGGTCAGCAACGAAGGCCATCCCTCTTGCCTCGCGGGTGAAGGAACCCTCATGCGATCGTCGACAACCGGCTGGCTGCTGCTGGCACCCACCCTGTTCATCCTCGCTCTGTTCGGTATCGTGCCGTTCATCTACGTGATGGTGGTCTCCTTCACGCAGTGGAACAGCTTCGCTGCCGACCCGACCATGCATTTCAACGGGCTCGACAATTTCCGCGCCCTCGTCTTCGACACCGACTTTCTCAAGTCGATCTGGGGCACGTTGAAATTCGGTTTCTTCGCCGTGGTCAGCGAGATCGTGCTCGGCTACTTCCTCGCCCAGCTCTTCATGCGTGACTTTCCCGGCAAGGGCTTCTTCCGCACCATCCATACGTTGCCGCTGGTAATCGCACCGATCGCCGTAGGCGCGATCTGGCGCCTGCTGCTGACGCCCGGCCTCGGCCCGGTGCCGAGCTATCTTCGAGCCTGGTTCGGCTACGACCTCAACATCAGCCGCTTTTCCGACCAGGCCTTCGCGGCCGTGGTGATCATGGACATCTGGCACTGGACGCCGCTGGTGACGCTGACCCTGCTCGCGGCCCTTTCTTCCCTGCCCAAGGATCCTTTCGAGCAGGCGCAGATCGACGGGGCCAGCCGCTTCCAGATCTTCTGGCACATCACCCTGCCGATGCTGAAGCCGGCGATCCTCGCCACCGTCTTCATCCGCCTGATGGATGCCCTGCGCACCTTCGACGAGATCTTCATGCTGACCTCGGGCGGCCCGGGCGATGCCACCCGCTTCGTCGGCCTCTACATCTACCGCGTGGTGTTCCCCAAGAAGGATTACGGCTATGGCGGCGCCATGTCCGTGCTGGTGCTCTACCTCACCATCGTGATGTGCTGGCTGCTCTATTCGGCCCTGGTGGCCCGCCGCGACCTCAGGAGGCCCGAGTGATGCGCAAGCCCAATGTCTTCGTCAGCCTGTTGCTCTGGATCGTGCTCAGCCTGATCACGCTCGCGCCGATCTACTGGCTGTTCGTGGTCTCGGCCAAGAGCCGCGTCGAGCTCTTCGGCAGGCCGAGCTTCCTGCTGACCTCCTTCTTCCCGGACAATTACGCCAACGCGCTGACCGATCCGAACCTGCAGAAATACATGCTGAATTCGGTCATCGTCGCCACCTCCAATGCCTTTCTGGTGACCCTGCTCGGCTTCCTCGCCACCTATGCGCTGACACGCTACAAGCTGGTCGGCAAGGAGAACGTCTTCTTCTGGACCATCACCAACCGCATGGCCCCGCCCGCGGTGTTCCTGCTGCCCCTCTTCCTGCTCTATACGCAGGTCTTCGTCGTCGGCGACTGGAAGCTGTTCGACACCCGTATCGGCCTTGTGCTGCTTTATTGCGTGTTCAACCTGCCTTTCGCGGTGTGGACATTGCGCCCTGTGCTCGACTCCATCCCGCAGGAGCTGGATGAGGCCGCCACCATCGACGGCGCCTCGACCTTCCAGCTCCTGGCCAAGGTGATCTACCCTCTGGCCCGGCCGGGCCTCGCCGTCACCATGATCCTCACCTGGATCTTCGCCTGGAACGAATATTTGCTGGCCGCCACCCTCACCAGTGTGGAGGCCCGCACCATCACCACGCTGCTCGCCGAATATGTCTCGGTCACCGGCACCAATTGGGGCCAGCTCGCCGCCACGGCCATGCTGACGCTGATCCCGGCTTTGGTGATCCTCGGCGTGGTGCAGCGCCATATCGTCGCCGGCCTGACCTTCGGCGCCGTGAAGGGATGAGGCCATGAACCAGTTCGTCAATCTCGACAAGCAGGATGAAGAGCTCGAAAAGCCCCCCGTCGAAAAGACCGGCTTCCTGCCGATCCACACCAATGGCTTCGACCGCGGCTTCATCGCCGTGGTCCTGCTGATCGCCATCCATCTGTTCTGGATGCGCTTCGTCGAGCAATCGCTGTCGATCTATTTTGCCACCGCGATCTCGCTGGTGCTCGGCTATGTGATCATCAAGAAGGGGTGATGCCGCTGGCGGTGATATTTGGCCCAGATACTTGGCCCAAGCGTCGTTGCGAGCTCTGCCAATCCGCAGGATTGGCTTGGCGAAGCAATCCAGGTGCCGCCGCGGCCGCGTTTTCCAACTCTGGATTGCTTCGCTGCGCTCGCAGTGACGGTGCTTGATCGGTCAAGCATCAAGACCGCTAGGATGACTCCCCCGCCGAGGCACAAACCCGAGGTAGCCCTTGCGCTTCAGGCTCCTCCCACTATTGTCATACAAAATACGACGACAGGATGAGAGGGAGCGGACAATGGCCAAGCGCATCATGTTCACCGGCGGCAGCGGCAAGGCCGGTCGCCATGTGGTGAAGGATCTCCTCGACCACGGCTATGAAGTGCTCAACATCGACACCAGGCCGCTGGACGATCCGCGCGTGCGCACGCTGATCGCCGACATCACCGATGCCGGCCAGGTCTTCAACGCCCTGTCGAGCTATATGGGCACGCACGAGTTCGACGCGTCCTTGCGCCCGCAAAAGGTCGATGCCGTCGTCCACTTCGCCGCCATTCCGCGTATCATGATCGTGCCTGACAACGAGGTGTTCCGCGTCAATGCGCTCGGCACCTACAACGTCATCGAAGCGGCGACCAAGCTCGGCATCCCCAAGGTGGTGATTGCCTCCAGCGAGACGACCTATGGCGTCGTCTTCGCCCATGAGCACCGCAATCCCGCCTATTTCCCGCTCGACGAGGACTATGACGTCGATCCGATGGACAGCTACGCCCTCTCCAAGGTCGTCAACGAGAAGACAGCCCGGGCCTTTGCCCTGCGCGAGGGCATCGACATCTACGCGCTGCGCATCGGCAACGTCATCATTCCAGAGGACTACACCGAGAACTTCCCCAAATGGTTCGCCGATCCCGGCTTCCGCAAGCGCATCGCCTGGAGCTATATCGATGCGCGCGACCTCGGCCAGATCACCCGGCTCGCCATCGAGAAGGACGGGCTCGGCTTCCAGGTCTTCAACGCCGTCAACGACGAGACCTCGTCCAATCTGCCGACCGCCGAACTCCTGCGGCGTTTCTATCCGGACGTACCGGTCAAGGGCACGCTCGGCGAATACGAGACGCTGTTGTCCAACAAGAAAGCCCGAGACTTGCTGGGCTTTCGCGAAGAGCATCCCTGGCGGCGCTATGTGAAAGGCTAGGATATTTGAAATTTGATTTCCAAGTGATTTCCAGCGTCATTGCGAGCGAAGCGAAGCAATCCAGAAGCCACTAATGTCTCGTTTTGGTCCGCTAGATTGCTTCGCTTCGCTCGCAATGACGGTCGAGCAATAGGATTGCGACTGTAGTTCCTGGGGTAAGGATGGCTTCAGCCGAAGCGGTCATCCACTTTGGTCATAGTGTGCAGCCAAGCAATCCAGGCCGGGACGCAACAGCGTTTGACAGCTTAGCTTATTCACCATACTTGTACGGACAGGATTACAAGATGCAGACCGGCTCGCTGCAGATCGGGCTGCCGACCGAACAGGAAACGCCATGAGTTTCGACGAACGCCCCGCTCCCTCCCAGCGCGACCTCGCCAACGCCATCCGCTTCCTGACCGTCGATACCATCGAGGCCGCCGGCACCGGTCACCCCGGCACCGCCATGGGCATGGCCGATATCGCCGAGGTGCTGTGGAACCGCTTCCTCAAGCACAATCCGGCCGACCCGGCCTGGATCGACCGCGACCGTTTCGTACAGTCGAACGGCCATGGCGCGATGCTGATCTATTCCCTGCTGCATCTGTCGGGCTACGATCTCCCGCTCGATGAGCTCAAGGCCCATCGCAAGCCCGGATCGAGGACGCCGGGCCATCCCGAATACGGCATCACGCCCGGCGTGGAGACGACCACCGGTCCGCTCGGCCAGGGCTTCGCCAATGCCGTCGGCATGGCGCTCGCCGAGCGCAAGCTCGCGGCCGAGTTCAACCGCGACGGCTTTCCCGTCATCGACCATCACACTTATGTCTTTGTCGGCGATGGCTGCCTGATGGAAGGGGTGGCACAGGAGGCGGCCTCGCTCGCCGGCGCACTCGGTCTCGGCCGGTTGATCGCCTTCTACGATGACAACGGCATCTCGATCGACGGCGACGTCAGAACCTGGTTCGCCGACGACACACCCGCCCGCTTCCGGGCTCTGGGCTGGCACGTGGTCGCTGATGTCGACGGCCATGACGCCGGCGCGGTCGAGGCGGCGATCGAGGAAGCACGCGGGGTCCACGACAAGCCGAGCCTGATCTGCTGCCGCACCATCATCGGCTTCGGTGCGCCCACCAAGCAGGGCAAGGAAGAAGTTCATGGTGCCCCGCTAGGCGCCGCCGAAGCGGCCGCCACCCGCAAAGCGCTGGGCTGGCCCTATCCGCCCCATGAAGTGCCTTCTCCCATCCGTGCCGGCTGGGATGCACGCGAGCGTGGAGCGGACAGGCAGGCAGCCTGGGAGGCTCTGTTCGCCCGCTACCGGGCAATCCATCCGGATCTTGCCGCCGAACTGCAGCGCCGCATGGCCGGCGAGGCGCCGGCCGCTCTTGCCCCCGCGGTGGCGGCCTATGCCGATGCCCTGCTGGCGGAACCGCCGGCCCGCCAGCCCCTGCGCAAGGCTTCCAGCAAGGTGCTTGCCCGTTTCACCGCCTTGCTGCCGGAGCTGATCGGCGGCTCGGCCGATCTCAGCCAGTCCACTCTGGCCTGGACCGCTGCATCCAAATCGATCCTGCCGGGGGATTTCGCCGGCAATTTCATCCATTATGGCGTGCGTGAATTCGGCATGTCCGCCGCGATGAACGGCATGGCGGCCCATGGTGGCCTGGTCCCCTTCGGCTCGACCTATCTCGTTTTCAGCGACTATGCCCGTAACGCCGTGCGCCTCGCGGCCTTGATGAAGCTGAAGGCGATCTTTCTCTACACCCATGATTCCATCGGGGTCGGCGAGGACGGCCCGACCCACCAGCCGGCGGAACAGCTCCTCACCCTGCGCGCCATTCCCGGCCTGTCGCTCTGGCGCCCCGGCAGCGAACTCGAAGCGCTGCTGGCCTGGGAAGACGCCGTGGGTCGCCAGGGACCCAGCGTCATCGTCGCCGCGCGCCAGGACACTCCGGCCATCACGCACATCCAGGAACACCGGCAGGCGATCCAGCGCGGCGGCTATGTGCTCTCGGAACCGGCACAGCGCCCCGATCTCGTCCTTGCCGGAACCGGCTCCGAACTCGGGCTCGTCGTCGAAGCAGCTGCGTATCTGGAGGCAGAGGGCATTCACGCACGGGTGGTGTCGATTCCCAACGCCGCTCTTTTTGCCGGCCAGCCCGTGGCCTATCGCGACACCGTGCTGACGCCCGGCATTCCAACCCTGTTCGTCGAGGCCGCCTCGTCGATCTACTGGTACCAGTTCCTGCGCGGCCCCGGCGCGGTGATCGGCATCGACGCCTTCGGGGAAAGCGCACCCGGCCCGCTGCTCTACCGGCATTTCGGCCTCACGGCCGAGGCCGTGGCGGCACGGGCCAGGACGCTGCTGGCGGCCGGCGCCTGAGCAGGACGTCAGCGCGCCCGATGCAGTTCGATGGTCAGGCGCGTGCGATCGGGATGGTGCCAGGATTCGTAATATTCCACCGGCCTGCCTTCCTGGTCATAAGTCAGTTCGCGGTTGAACAGCACATGCGACCCCGGCTCGAGCCCGAGATGGCCGGCTATCTCGGCATCGGCCGTGCCGATTTCCACGGTGCGCTGCCCGCTGGAGACGATGACGCCGAAATCCCGCTCGAGGCATTCGTAAAGCGAGACCTGGTCCAGGCCGGGATGGGTCAGCAACCCCGGCACCCGGCCATAGGGCAGATAGTTGCGCACCAGAAGCAGCACCTCGCCATCGGCATAGCGCAGGCGCTCGACCAGCACGGCCCTGGCATCGCCGATGCGTTCTGCGATGGCCGCAGGAGCCTCGATCAGGCGTTGCGCCAGGATCTTCGTGCTCAGCTTGAAACCGGCCCGCGCCAGATCCTCCCGCAGCGGGTCGAGGCGCTGGCTTAGATTGATCGGCACCTTGCGTTCGCGCACGAAAGCGCCGCGGCCGCGTTCGGTCTCAATCAGCCCCTGCAGCGCCAGCGACTGCAGCGCCTGGCGCACGACACTGCGCGAGATGTCGTAACGGGCACACAGCTCATGTTCGGAAGGAAGTCTCTCACCAGCAGCGTAGAGGCCTTGCGAGATTCCGGCCCTCAAGGTTTCGGCGAGTTGAAAATAGAGGGGAACCGGCGTGGAACGATCGAGCATGAAGCGGCAAATCGACGAAAGGGATGCGGGACCCTACCAGCTTTACCGCTCCAGCAACAGCGCGTGCTTGGTCCTGCTTCCGCAGCACCTCAATCACGCTGCATCCGTCTCCTGTACGAGCACGCCGCTCACATTGGCATTGCTGCGGATCACATAGGCCAGGGGATCACGCCCCATCTCCACCGCCAGAGTCATGAAGGTCTCGGCGTTGCAGGGCAGGTAGGAGGATTCGAGACGCGCCAGCGTACTGAAGGTCACGCCCGTAAGCGCGCCGAACTGTCGATAGGTCAGCCCACGCGCGGCGCGCACATTCCGCAAATCGTCACCAAATCGCTTCCAGTCGATCTGGAGCGATGTGGAGTTCTTCTGGAAGGGACGGCTCGCTCTTTCCTGCATTTCTTCACTCACTTCACGCCTGGTGAGATCGCGCTACATTGCCTGGAACTCTTTCAGCAAACATTCTCAAATATTTCATCGCGACTTCTCCAGAACCGGGGAGACTCCGCAAAATGCACTGGACTTCAACTTCTATACGTAAGGCACTCCAATATACGTTACCATACCGGAATGCATTCAGCGTTACAGATCAAAATCGTAACATCACAATTTCTTGAGGACGTTGCCAAAACGCACAGCACAACTTCAGGACTGCAAGCACAATAGGCCAAGCGGGACCCGGCTCGCGCCGGGCCCCGCTCTCAGATCGTCCGGTTTGGATCAGAAGGTGCGCTTCAGGCGAACGCCGGCTTGCCAGATGTTTTCCTTCTTATCCCTGATCACGAGAGTATTCTGGGCCACATCCAGGACATCGCCATACTTGTTGTGCGTGTAAGCGACTTCAGCCCCAACGGTCAGGCCCTTCGTGATCGTATAAGTCAGATTACCTGCGATCGTATAAGCCTTGAAGGATGGCTTGACGTTGGCTCCCGGGAAGACAACGTTCACCAGACTGCCATCAGCCTTGGTATCGATATAGCTTGCGACCAAGTTGGCGTTCAGTACAGGTGTAATGTTGCCACCAAGTTCAGCGACGACCGACCATCCCTTGGAATTCTTGAAACCTGTAATCACGCCATTCTGGACTCGCGTTGCGAACACATCTCCCGGCACACCAAGACCGAGCGAATCATTGTTGGCACCGAGATAGTCGAGCGCACCGTCGGCATACTGACCTTCAACAATGAAGTGGCCACCGTCGATTGCAGGAATCTTCAAGAGCAAGGTGCCGCCAACGGCGTAGCCCCACTTCTGCTTATGAGCCAGATCGATCGTCCCGAGCGGCGTGCCGTTGACGGAAGCCGTGATCGATTCAGCCGAGCGCGTCTGATGTGCTGCACCCTGAACAGCGATCGAGCCCCAGCTCTGATCGAAACGCAATTGTGCGACGACATCCGGTACTTGCTGACCGCCGAACGGATTACTGAGGCTCAGCGTATTGGGCCCGAGGATGGCATTGAGCGCCGGTACGTAGTTCAAGCCAATATTGTTATAGCGGTGATCGCGACCGTCTTCGACCGACAGCGTGGCGCTGAAGCCACCACCAAACTGGGCGGTGTAGGCCAGCAGATTGACCGTGTTGGCCTGAGCATAATAGGGCGCCCAGATGGTGTCACCATATTCGTTATCGTAGAAGCCGAAGAACGAATGGGCATAACCAGCCGTCAAGCCACCGAACTGGATGAAGGCCTTGTCGATGCTGAAGGTGTTGGAATTGTAGCTACCACCACGACCTTGATTGCTGATCTTGTGGGAGTCGGCATTGATCTGGAAGTAGGAACGCAACAGACCCCAATCGGTCTCGGTGCGGGCATCGAACCAGATGCGGGCCTGAGTGTTGAAGGCCGAACGATCGTCGTTACGGTTGAAGCCCGTACCACCAAACACGCGATAGTCGGCGCGGATCTCGCCGCCGATCTTCAGACAGGTGTCGCTGCCCGGGATGTAGAAGAAGCCGGGACCGAAGGCGGAGCAGACCTTCACATATTCGACGGCTTCGCCCTTGGTCATGGGCAGGTCGGCAGCCTGGGCGGCGCCGATGGCGGCGACGCCTGCAGCAGCGCCGAGAAGTGCGGATTTAATCGACATCAAAACCCCCTCCGGGACATTATTTTACTTGCGCGATGGGGTTTCTCGTCATGTCACCCCATTCACAACGGCCGACCAAACTTGGCGCATGCTTAAGAAGCACTTGGCCGCCACGTGAATCGTCGCAGTGAAGGTGCGATATTCTAGAAAGCGCCACAATAGAGTTTTTCTACCTTGGTGCCGACAGAAAACATTTTGGCGAATATGTGTCACTAAAAAGACACATCCGAAGCTTCATAGCTTACACAAAAGAATCGACTACCCCCAAGGGTAGAGAGGATTAATATTCCAACAAAATAAAAGTCTATTTTGGTGTTTTATAATTGGAACACATAAAATTAATACGCGAAATCTCTATCTGCTAGCAAAAGACCCCACACGCGTCTCTTCGCAGGCAAATTAGTTTCCATGTGGTAATATAAGACTTACCGCTTCACCGCCTCCGCACATCGATGCCGGAACGAGTTCGGAAAAACTCCTATCCGGTATCCCGTTTTGCTTGTGGGTGGCATGCCATGCAACGAGACGAAAATCTCCCCCGACAAGACAAGCAGGCTCCGCCGGGCCAATGGTCCGGCGGAGCCTGCTTGTCTTGTCCGTAGCTGGAGCTGTCGGCCGTCAGGCCTTCTGTCGAGGCCAGGGCGTCTCGGACACCGGCGTCAGCGGCCCCTTGCCATCGCGCCAGGAGACGAGATTGTCGACCACCAGCTGGCCCATGGCCCGGCGAGTATGAATGGTGGCCGAGCCGACATGCGGCAGCAGCACCGCATTGTCGAGCGCCACCAGCGCTTCGGGCACATGCGGTTCGTCGGCGAAGACGTCGAGCCCCGCCGCGAGAATGGTGCGATTGCGCAACGCCTCGATCAGGGCGCTCTCGTCGACGACGGAACCGCGGGCGACATTGATCAACACGCCCTCGGGGCCGAGCGCCTTAAGCACCTCGGCATCGACCAGATGGCGCGTCTCCGCCCCTCCGGGGACGATGATCATCAGCGTATCCACCGCCTCCGCCAGCGCCTTCACGCTGGAGTGGTAGGCATAGGCCACATCCGCCTGGCGCCGGCGCCCGTAATAGGCGATCTTCAGGCCGAAGGCCTCGGCGCGGCGGGCGATCGCCTTGCCGATCCGTCCCAGGCCGACGATACCGAGTGTACGTCCACGCAGCGTCGCCGGCGTCAGCGGATAATTTTCGTTCAGCCATCGGCCCTGCCGCAGGAAGCGGTCGGCCTGCGGTACTTCGCGGATGGTCGCCAGCAGCAAGGCCATGGCGAGATCAGCGACGTCTTCGTTGAGGACTTCGGGCGTGTTGGTGACCACGACGCCATGCCGTGCCGCCGCGGCGGCATCGACGGAATCATAGCCGACGCCGAAATTGGCGATGATTTCGAGCTTGGGTAAAGCGGCGATCAGCGCTTCGTCGACATGGGCATGGCCGCCGGCCGCAAGGAAGCGTACCCGGTCGGCAATCCTCGCCAGCACCGCGTCGGGATCATCCGCCAGCCAGAGCTTGTGCACGGTAAAGGCCTGGTCCAGGGCCTCGACCGTTTGGGCAAGCATGGGCTTGGGCATCAGAAGATCGGGTGCGGACATGCCGAGGGAACTCTCAGGGAATGGAATGGATCGAAGGGTAGCGCCAAGACCTAAAGCGTTTTGCGATCTGGCGAAATCACCAAATCGCAAAGACGTGTCGAACCAGGGAGTGAGAGCAAAGCGCCGGCTCAGAGGGTCGGCAGCTTGCCGCCGAGCTCGTCCTCGATATGGGCCTGCACGATGGCATCCATGTCGCGATCGGCGACAAAGCCGAGTTCGAGGGCACGCGCCGTGTCGAAATCGCGCGGCCAACCCGCCACGATCTTCTCGATCACGGGATCAGGCTGGTGCTTGATCAGCGCCACGGCCTTGTCGCCGGCCGCCCGGCGCAGGGCCTCGATCTCCTCGGCCACCGTGGCGGAAAGGCCAGGCATGGAAAGATTGCGGCGTGCGCCCAGGCGGGCCGTATCGATTGCAGCGGAATGGTGGAGGAAGCCGACCGCTGAACGCGGGCTGGCGAACCAATGCCGCACATCGTCCGAGACCGGCAGGATGGCTTCCTGCCCGTTCAGCGGCTCGCGCAGAATGCCCGAGAAGAACCCGGAGGCTGCCTTGTTGGGCTTGCCGGGGCGCACCGCAATGGTGGGCAGGCGGATGCCGATACCGTCGAAGAAGCCGCGGCGGCTATAGTCGGCCAGCAGCAGCTCACCGATCGCCTTCTGCGTGCCATAGGAGGTCAGGGGCGTGTTGAAGAACTCATCGCCGATGCGCTCCGGGAAGGGGGCCCCGAACACGGCGATGGAGGAGGAAAAGATCACGCGCGGATAATAGCCCTCGCCCGGCCGGGCATCACCATGAGCCTGGCGGATCGCCTCGAACAGGCGCTGGGTACCTTCCAGGTTGATGCGATAGCCCTTGTCGAAATCGGCTTCCGCCTCACCCGACACGATCGCGGCGAGATGGACGATCACGTCGGGGCGCGCCCCGATCAGACGCTCGACCGTGCCCGGCACGGGCAGGTCGTCCTGGCTGGCGCTGCAGGCGAACGGTAAACCGGCGGGAACCTGGGGCAGCACGACGTCGCTGAGCAAAGCCTCGCTGACGGCCCTGCCGCCAAGCTTGCCGTCGCGGCTCATGCTTTCCAGCAATTTGCGGCCAACCATGCCGGCCGCACCCAGGATCAGGACTTTCATCGCCTCGCCTCGTCATTTCCCCGCGACCGAATAACGCCAGCCGAAGCCCTGCGCATCGCGCCGCACCTCTTGTCTCATGATGCCCGTTCCGGGCTCGAAGGACGGCTCGAATCCGCCGTTTCTCAGCCTAGCGATAAGGCCTTTGCCGAGGTGAGGCAAGTTCTTGTCTTACAAATTGAGGCAATTCTTGTCTTACAAATCGAGCAAGGACATGATGGCGCACGATAAAGGCCCCGTCATCGCTTCCGGGGCCTCGCCGTCATTCGCATTGGCTGGCACGGTCAGGAACGCGGCCCGACCATCGCCGTCAGGGCTCCCTGCGGATCACGGCATTGGATCACCCACATCTCGCCGGGCACTTCCATCGGCTCCATCAGGATCTTGCCGCCATTGTCGGTGACGCGTTTGGCCGTCTCGTCGATATTGTCGACCTGGATATAATAGATCCACATCGGCCCGCACATGTCCTTGGTGCGGGTCATCATGCCCCCATAATCGGTGCCGTTCTGCCCGTAGAGCTGATAGACACCCATCGGCCCCATATCGAGGCCCCGATGCTTCTCCCAGCCGAACAGCCTGGAATAGAACTCGAAGGCGCCGGGGCCATCGCCGGCATGCAGTTCGCGCCAGGCGATATGGCCGGGCGTGCCCAGGCCCGGCATTTCCGGCGGATCCCCCTGACCCTTGAACAGGCCGAACACGGCACCATAGGGATCGGCGGCAATGGCAAAGCGGCCGACGCCGGGAATGTCGTCCGGCGCACGATGAACCTGGCCTCCGAGCTTCACCACCTCGGCGGCGGAGGCATCGACGTCGTCAGCGGCGACGAAGCCGGTCCAGTTCGGCGGCACATTGCGGGCGGTGGCATCGGGCGGAATGTCCATGAGGCCGGCCACGAGCGCACCCTTGTTGGAGAACAGCGTGTAGGTGAGGCCCGGCATGCCGGAATCGGCTGCCTCCCAGCCCAGCACGGCGGTATAGAAGGTCGCCGCCGCCTTCACATCCGTCGTCATCAATTCGTACCAGACAAAGCTTCCATGTGTGACGGACATGACGGGCTCCCTTGGATGCCGGGTTTCGGATCAAGTTGTTGAATAGATTTCTTGGCAGAGGACGATAGGCCGAGACCATGGCGAGCCGATTACAGCCCCCTGGCGAAAGTCATCGAGAGGCGGCGTCAGCCGCAGCAGCCATGCGCGGCAGGCTTGTCCTGGTATTCGTCGTGCCGCCGCACGAAATCCATGGTCGAGGCTTCGTTCCGTCCCTTCGGCGCGCGGTCGAGGATCATCAAGGTGCCGATCAGTTCCTCGGGGCCGCGGGCATAGCTCGAATAGGTGTGAAACACCTCGCCCCGCTCGTCCTTATAGAAGGCACTCAACCCGGGCAGTTCGTCGTGGCCCTGGGCGCTCGGCTGGCTGGTAAAATTATAGACGATCTCCTCACCGGCCAGGTCTTCCAGGCTGAAGGAGACGTGATAGTCGAAATTGAAATCGCTGCCGAAGGCGGACGCCCAGGGAAAACGCCAGCCCATGCGTGCCCTGTAGGCTTCGATCTTGGCAAGCGGGGCACGAGAGACGGCGGTGAGCGTGACGTCGTGGTGGTTGAGATGAGCCAGCGCCCCGTCGAGATGGTCCGCCAGGAAGGAGCAGCCGGTGCAGCCGGCATCCCAGTCGGGACCCAGCATGAAATGGTAGACGATCAGCTGGCTGCGGCCCTCGAACAGTTCGGCGAGCGTGCGTCGCCCCTCCGGCGTGTCGAACAGATAGGCCTTGTCGACCTTGACCCAGGGCAACGCCATGCGTTCGGCATTCAACCGGTCGCGCGCCCGCGTCGCCTCCTTCTCCTTGATCAGCAGCGCCTTGCGCGCCGTCAGCCATTCGTTCCGAGACACGACGTGGTGGGCTGGCATGTCGACCTCCCTGCAGCAGTTCTTGGATAGCTTGACTAAATAGGTTGATATCAACATTATTAGCGCATGTCAAAACACACCGACCATCGGCGCTTGTCATCCCAGCCCGGCCTTGATGAGGCGGATCCGCCAGACGTGGCAGGCGAACAGGAGCCCCTCGTTCCCTTCGCGACGACCCTGCTCGTGCGCGACACCTGCCTGTGCCTGCACGTCCAGCGCGCGGCGCGGGCACTGGCTCGCCGTTTCGACGACGCCCTGCGCCCGGTCGGGCTGACCAACAGCCAGTTTTCGCTGATGATGGCGCTCAACCGCCCTGCCCCGCCGCCGATGGGGCCGGTAGCGGCGCTGCTGGCCATGGACCGCACCACCCTCACCGCTGCGCTCAAGCGCCTCGAGGCTCGCGGCCTGGTGCAGGTATTGCGCGACCCGGCGGACCGCCGCTCCCGCCTGCTCGCGCTCACAGAGGCGGGAGGCTCCCTCCTGGCGCGGGCCGTGCCGATCTGGCAGGAAAGCCATGCCGGGCTCGAAGCGAATCTGGCGGGCGGCCAGGTCATCCGCCTCAGGCAGGATCTCGCCGCCCTTTGCTGAACCCACACGGGGCAAACGCCCCCGGTTTCCCGGAACTTCGCCTTGGCAAGGCTTAACGCCGTCCCATCAGCTGAAGGTGCAGGACAGGCCAGCCATCACGCCCCTCCACCGAGTAGGCCCTCTCACCGCTCCCCGACGCTATCGTGCCGCATACCGCCCCGGCCATGCCACCGCAACGAGACTGGCAAGACAGCAAGGCCTCCTGCGTGACGGTTGCGTATGACGACAGGGAATGGCTTGATTCGCATTTCCAACCTGCTCTAATCGCCAAACGCGCCACTTCTCTCGCCATCAGGCGCCCCGCCCGGCCTCAATCGAAAAGCAGGTCATGCTCGATATTTCAGCCCTCCAGTCGATGAAGGTGTTGTTCGCAACGCCCTGCTATATCTCTGCCGTCAGCATGAATTATGTGGTCAGCATGTACAGCCTGGCCTGCGATGCCACGCAGCTCGGCTTGAAGACCGTGCTGCACATGCATTCGGAAAGCCTGATCACGCGCGGACGCAACATGGTCGTGCTGAAATTCATGCAGGACGAATCCTATACGCATCTGTTCTGGATCGATTCAGACATTTCCTTCACCACCCAGCAGGTGATCCGCCTGCTGCTCGCCGATCGTGATGTGGCCGGCGGGGTCTATCCGATCAAGTCGCTGGCCTGGCCGGAGTCGCTGCCGGGCGGCCTCAGCAAGGAAGAGGTGGAGATCCGCTATGCGCGCTATGCCTTCAATCCCGTCGACCACGGCAAGTCGCCGATCGGCCAGCATGTCGATGATGAAGGCTTCATCGAGGTCTCGGAAGCGCCCACCGGCTTCATGGTGATCAAGCGCCATGTCTTCCCCAGGCTGATGCAGGCCTATCCCCATCTCAACTACACGCCGGACGGACCGCCCGACAATCCGCTCAAGCCGCTGCACTGGCTGTTCTTCGATTGCATGGTCGATCCCGATTCCGGACGCTATCTGTCGGAGGACTACGCGTTCTGCCGGCGCTGGCGCGACATCGGCGGCAAGGTCTGGATCGATTCACAATCCAAGCTGCAGCATCTGGGCCAGTATAATTATGTCGGCGATGTCGAGACCAGCCTGAAGCAGCAGGGCCACTGGTAGAATTGAAGGCTTGGATCGCCGAGGTTCGCTTCAACCTCATTCGAGTTCGCAGGGGCTTTGTCATTGCCGGGCTTGACCCGCAATCCAGCCTGGCGCCCGGTTATGCTCGTGGCTTCTGGAAAAGCCGGCTCAAACCCGGCTATGAGCCATCTAGCCCACACCATCGGCGACGGCGGCGAGGACGACCTCGATCTCCGCGCCTATTCGGGCTGGAGCAGCCTGCTCACCCCGCGCTGGGGGTGTTTTCCTATTTCATGCCCGATGCGAAGGTGATCGGCCATGTCCCAGTGCGCACCAGCCGCCTCGACGACCTGACGGTGATCTCGGACATCGACATGCTGAAGGTCGACATGCAGGGCACCGAGCTCGCCGTTTTTCAGAATGCCCGCGAGAACTGCCGACGGCCGTCGACCGCAAGCTGAGGAGGCTTGACGACGCAGCGGCGGGCGCGTTCTGTGGAACCCCACCGAGACCCCTCCCCATGTCCGCCGACACCAGCGCTTCCCGTCATCCCGAAGTCGCCGCCTTTCTTGCCGCCCATCCCGATACCCGTTTCATCGAAGCCTTTACCCCCGATTTGACCGGCTATGGCTTCGGCAAGCGCCTGCCGATCGAGGAAATCGACAGCCTCTACCGCTCCGGCATGGGCTTTTCCGCCGCTCCCTATGTGCTCGATGCGAGGCATGACGGCTATGGCTCCGGCGGCATCGGCTGGGACGACGGCGATCCCGATGCCAAGGGCGTGCCGATCCCGGGCACGCTGAAGCCGATGCCGTGGGCGGCCGTGCCGACGGCGCAGGTCATGCTCGACATCTCCTACGCCGTCTCGGGCGAGCCGCTGTGGACCGATCCCCGCCATTTGCTCAAGACCATCCTCGCCCGGCTCGCCGCCGATGGGCTCCATCCCACCGTCGCCTGCGAATACGAGTTCTTCCTCACCGATGGCACGCGGGAGGCCGACGGCCGCATCCGCCCACCGATCCTCAAGCGCACCGGCCGCCCGCTCGGCCCGCCGACCAATCTCTCGGTGCTGACGCTGGAGGAAGTCGCGCTGTGGTCGGCCAGGGCGGACGATGCGGCACGGGCGCAGAACGTGCCGATGGGCAGCATCATCGCCGAGATGGGCGTCGCCCAGTTCGAGACCAACCTGCATCATACGGATGATGCGGTGCTCGCCGGCGATCACGCCGTGCTGCTCAAGCGCCTTATCCGCGGCACCGCGCGTGCCGAGGGCTGGGACGCCACCTTCATGGCCAAGCCTTATGAAGACGAGGCCGGGTCGGGCCTGCATGTGCATGTCAGCCTGTGCGATGCCGATGGCCGCAACCTCTTCGCCGATCCGGCGACCGGCGAGGAGCTGATCCGCCACGCCATCGCCGGCATGCAGCGGCTGATGCCGGAATCGCTTGCCTTCTTCGCACCCAACCACAATTCCTTCCGCCGCTTCGGCGGGCTGTTCGCACCGGTGAACCGCAAATGGGGCGAGGACAACCGCACGGTCGCCCTGCGCATCCCCACGGACAAGGGCCCCGGCCGGCGCATCGAGCATCGCGTCGCCGGAGCCGACGCCAATCCCTATCTGGTGCTGGCCGCCATCCTCGCCGCCGCGCATTACGGCATTACGCGAAAGCTGGAGCCGGATGCGCCCGTGGTCGGCAAGCATGCCGGCTTCACGCGCGATCCCGGCCTGCCGGGCGATGTCTTCGAGGCGGCCCGCCGGCTAGCGCGGGCAAGCCTGTTGAAGGAGTATTTCTCCAAGCGCTATCTGGAGACCTACGCCCATCTGGTCCATGGCCAGCACGAGGATTTCCTCTCAGTGCTGAGCCCGCGGGAATATGATTTGTTCTTCTGACCGGCTTTCTTGGGATCGCAGGCATCCCTGCCTGCTCGCCCCATCCGTCTGACGGAGTGCTTTCAGGAGCAGGCAGGGATGCCTGCGATCCCAAAAAGAGTCAGATTCCCCGCTCGCCGCGGGCCCGCAGCCGGATCATCACGCCGCGGTCGTGCTCCTCGGCACGCCTGTGCGCCCTGACCTGCAGCAGGTCCTTGCGCGCGATCAGGCCGACCAGGCTGCCGTTCTGGCGATCGAGCACAGGCACCCTGCCGATATCGGCGATCGCCATGCGATCGGCGAGTGCGCCGGCCAGCTCATCGGCATAGCCGATCTCGAGGTCCTGCCCCTCCAAGATCTCCTGCAGCGACAGGGACTGGATGTCGTCATCCTCCGAGGCATGCACCGACCAGTCGAGGATGTGGGCGCGCGAAACCATGCCGACCACGCGCCGCTCGGCATCGACGACCGGATAGCTCTTGTGGCAAGGCTCTCCGCTGGTGAAGAAGGCCACGGCCCGCGCCACGGTCATTGCCGCCGGCAGCGTATCGACCTCGCGCACCATCAGATCGGCCACGCGGGCAAGGTCGAATGGATCGGTGTGATATTCGCCCGAGATGTGGTGGCCGCGACGGGCGATCTTCTCGGTGAGGATGGAACGCTTCATGGTCAGCACGGTGGTGGCGTAGGCCATGCCGCAGGCGGTCAGCAACGGCAGGAGCGCGCCGAGATTGCCGGTGAGCTCCACCGCGAACAAGGTCGACGTCAGCGGCGCGCGCATGGTGCCGCCCATCATCGCCGCCATGCCGAGCAGGGCCCAGAAGCCGGGATCGGCCTGCGGCAGCACCAGGCCCGCCAGGGTGCCGAGCGCGCCGCCGAGCATCATCAGCGGCGCCAGGACGCCGCCGGAGGTGCCCGAGCCGAGCGAGATGGACCAGATCAGGGATTTGACCACCAGGAGCAGCAGCACAGCCTTGACGGCCATCTCGCCCGAGAGGAGATGGCGGATGTTGTCGTAGCCCACCCCGAGCGCGTTCGGGTCGAACAGCCCGCCAATACCGATGGCGAGGCCGCCGAACAGAGGCCACCACATCCAATGCAGCGGCAGGCGGTGGAAGAAATCCTCGCTGGCATAGACCATGGCGGTCAGGATGCCCGAGCCCAGTCCGGCAACAATGCCCATCACGACCCAGCCGAGGAAGCCCGGGAAGGTCAGCGCCATATGGCCGGTGAAGCCGAACAGGGGCGTGGGATCGAGCAGCAGGCCGCGCTCGGCCGCCGCCACCGACGCGGCGACCACCACCGGCAGGAAGCTGCGCGGCTTCCATTCGAACAACAGGAGCTCGATCGCCAGCAGCACGGCGGCGATCGGGGTGCCGAACACGGCCGTCATGCCCGCCGCAGCGCCGGCGACCAGCAGGGCCTTGCGCTCATTGGCACTGAGATGGATCATCTGCGCGACGAGCGAGCCGATGGCTCCGCCGGTCATGATGATCGGGCCTTCGGCGCCGAAGGGGCCGCCCGAGCCGATCGAGATCGCCGAGGAGAGCGGCTTCAGCACCGCCACCTTGGGATTGATCCGGCTCTTGCCGATCAGGATCGCCTCCATCGCCTCGGGAATGCCGTGGCCGCGGATCTTCTCAGAGCCATAGCGCGCCATCAGGCCGATGATCAGGCAGCCGATCACCGGGACGAACACAGCGGTCCAGCCCAGCGGCGTGCCGGAGATCGGCATGTTCTCCAGCGAGAACCGGCCATAATAGGCGATGTTGGTGCACAGTGTGATCAGGCGCAGCAGCACGAAGGCCGCGCCCACGCCAGCCGTTCCGACGAAGACGGCGATCGCCATCAGGAGGATCACCCGCCGATCCGTGGTGAAGTCGCCCAGGCGCGCCGGCAATTCGCGGGTTCCCGCCTCGGCATCCTGCCCGGGCGTGCCCAGAGTCGAAGTCGTCATATCACTGATATCCATCTGTCGGGCGGCAGCCCGGCTGAATTTTGTATCGCAATACGATATATTTTGCGCAAGTCAACGGATTTTCGTAGAGAGTGCAGCAGACAGGAGAATCGCGGAACCATGGACACAATGCGGCAGCAAGATCCTGACTACGCCGCCCTGGCGCGATTCCGGCATGCCTTGCGCAAATTCCTGGTGTTCAGCGAAGCGGCAGCCGGCGCTGCCGGGCTGACGGCCCAGCAGCACCAAGTCTTGCTCGCCATCGCCGGCCTGTCGCAGGACGGTGCGCTTTCGATCGGCGAACTGGCCGAGATCCTGATCCTGCGCCACCACAGCGTGGTGGAGCTGGTCGACCGGCTCGGCAAGCTCGGCCTGGTCGAACGCATGGCCGATCCGGCGGATGGCCGGCGCGTGCTGGTGCGGCTGAGCGAGGCTGGCCGCCAGAAGCTGCAGACCCTGTCGGAAACCCATCTGAAGGAACTGGCTGCCATCGGACCGGCGCTTTCCGAGCTCCTGCAGGCCTTCCGGGGCTGATCACGTCGCCGTCACGGGCACCCGCGCCTGCCTCAAATCGGCGTGAGGCGTAACGAAGCCTCCCCATCCGCTCGTATAATCACAGGCAATCCGACGGATGGAGGACGATGATGAAACGGCGCGGCATTCTGTTCATGGCGGCGGGCCTGGCGGCCAGCCTCGGCACCGGCCTGTGGTTTTCAGCCTCGAGCGCCGAGGAAGCGCCGCGCCTGGTATCGCCGCCTGCCCTCGATAGCCGCCCCGGCGTAGCCTCGGAGACGGCGGTGTTGGCGGGTGGCTGCTTCTGGGGCGTGCAGGGCGTGTTCCAACATGTGAAGGGCGTCACTTCGGCGGTTTCGGGTTATGCCGGCGGCTCGGCGGGCACCGCCAGATATGAAACCGTCTCGACCGGGTCCACCGGCCATGCCGAAGCGGTGCGCATCCGCTTCGACCCGCGCCAGATCTCCTATGGCCAGATCCTGCAGATCTATTTCTCGGTGGTGCATGATCCCACGCAGCTCAACCGCCAGGGCCCCGATAGCGGTACGCAATATCGCTCGCAGATCTTCACCACCAGCGCGGAACAGGCCCGCATCGCCGCCGCCTATGTCAGCCAGCTCGACAGCGCCCATTCCTTCGCCAGCCCGATCGCCACCCGCATCGCGCCACTGCAGGGCTTCTTTCCGGCGGAGGCCTATCATCAGGACTATCTGACGCGCCACCCCACCCAGCCCTATATCGCCATCAACGACCTGCCCAAGGTCGCCGCGCTGCGGCAGCTCTTCCCGGCAGTCTATCGGAACGATCCGGTCCTGGTGGCCGGCCGATGAGGCTCGACTAATATCGTCTCGCCAAATGACTGCCTCATCCGCGCGAGGACGTTGTCATCCCCGGCGGGGTCGAAGACTCCGGGAAGGGGATCCGGGGGCGACAAGTCGCGTCCAATGGCCCCTGGATTCCACTCACAAGCAAAGCTTGTGAGGAGACCTCGCCCTCTCTCGCTGCGCTCGCGAGCAGTTCGGCCGGGAATGACGGTTAAGGATTTCGTCCCTTGGTATAAGCCGCGGCGCCCGCCACGTCGCGACTGAAGTGCACGATGCGGCGGTCGGGGCGCTCCTCGATCCGCTCGATGGCATAGCCGCGCCGCTGGTACCAGGCGACGTTCTCGGTGAAACGTTCATTGGTGTAGAGCCGCACGAGCCCATGGCCGTCATGCCGGGCACGCTCTTCGGCAAAATCGAGCAGGGTCGACCCCAGGCGATGGCCCTTGCGCGCCGGCGCCACGGCAAGGCTCCAGATCAGCAAGTGGTCCGGTTTCGGCTCGATGACGAGGGCTGTCTCTAGTGCCTCGGACGGGCCGGACACCCAGATCTCCATCGTCTCGAACAGGGCGGCGAAATCGGCATCATGCGGCGGCAGGGCCATGTCGATGCGCTGCTTCAAGGGAGCATAGGCGGCCTGCTGCAAGGTGGTGATAGCCGGGATCTCGGTTCTGGTGGCGCGGCGGAGATTCATGACGAGGCTCGCAAAAAGGCGTTGGGGAAGCAATCGCTCAATCGGCAGCGGCCGACAAGGCCTTCTCCTCGGCGCGCGGTCCTCTTTACACGATGGGCCTCAGCCCGCGCCGAGGCGTTCGAGATAGGCGCAGAACATATCGGCCATCGCCTCCGAATAAGCCTCGATCTCGGCCGGCGTCCGAGGGCTTTCCGAAAACTGCTTGCCTACCGCACTCAACGTCGTGCTGATGAGGTCGCCGGCCAGGGCTCGCGCCGTTTCCGACGCCTTCGGCAGGACCTCCCGCATGAAGGCCTCGATGATGCCGTCTCCTGCCGCCCTGGCGGCCTCCGCTTCGGGGGCATCGCGGTAGAGCGGCGCGGCATCGTCGAGCGCCACCCGCACCGCGGCCTCGTCGCATTCCGAGCGGATGAAGGCCTGCACGAGGATGCGCAGCCTTTCGAACGGCGGCTTGCCGCCATCCTGCAGGATGTCGCGCAGCAACGCGCTGGTCTGCCGCCATTCGTCGCTCTGGAGCCGAAACAGGATCGACGCCTTGTTGGGGAAATACTGATAGAGCGAGCCGACGCTGACGCCGGCCTTTTCCGCCACCCGCGCGGTGGTGAAGCGCTGCGCGCCCTCCTTGCGCAAAACCTGAATGGCAGCCTCCAATATCGCGGCAACCAGCTCGGTCGAGCGGGTCTGCCGGGGCTGTTTTCGCGAGGAAACAGAAGAACTTCGGCGGTCTGTCATCGGAGTGCCGGGCAATGCGAATAGTGAATACGACGAATTAGTCGTATTTTTAGCCCAACGCAAGAACGCGCTCATCCCAGACCCGAGACTTCCATGACAACCCTTACCGCTACCCCGATCGGTCCTCTGCTGGACCGCCTGTTCGAAGAAGCCGATGCCGCTTCGCCGACAACGATCCCCGCTGTGGCCGAACTCTCCCACCCGGAACGCGAGCGGCTGATGCGCAGCAAGACCGAATATCTCGACCTCTACGGCCGCCTGAAGGACCTGCCGCTCTCCGTCTCCCGCGAAACCGGCCTGCTGCTCTATATGCTGGCCCGCGGTTGCCGAGCCCGCACGATCATCGAATTCGGGACCTCGTTCGGCATCTCGACCCTGCATCTGGCGGCAGCGCTGCGGGACAATGGCGGCGGGCACCTGATCACCAGCGAGTTCGAGCCCTCCAAGCTGGAACGGGCCCGGCGGAACCTCGCCGCCGGCGGCGTGCTCGATCTCGTCGAGATCCGGGAGGGAGATGCGCTGCGCACGCTGGGCACCGACCTGCCCGAGTCGATCGATCTCGTCCTGCTCGACGGCGCCAAGGCTCTCTATCCCGAGATCCTCGATCTGGTGGAGAGCCGGCTCAGGCCCGGCGCCCTCGTCGTCGCCGACAATGCCGACTACAGCCCCGACTATCTCGCCCGCGTGCGCTCGCCGGCCCGGGGCTATCTGTCGACGCCCTTCGGCGAGGATGTCGAGCTCTCGATGCGGATGGGTTGAGGCTGTCCATTGCCGCAAGGCATCGCCCCCCCCCCAAGGAGCCGGGGCGAACCTCCGGCCCCTCCAGCGCTTCCTGTCGCGAGCGGCAACACATCAGGCCGCCACTGCCCCGCCCGGCCAGCCGCGACGTGATGGCAGATTGCCGAGCCGGCAAATTGCAAGCACGATACCGATACAACCGGTGCAGCGCTCGACAGGTCGAAACGATGCAACAGCAGCTTCCCTCCGTTTACCAGCAACTGGGCGGCGAAGACGGTATCTCCCGCCTTGTCGATTTGTTCTACGACATCGTCGAGCAGGATCCGGCGGCCGCTGCCCTCCATGTCCTGCATCTGGACGGCCATGGTGTCGCCCATTCCCGGGTCGAGCAGACCCGCTTCCTGATGGGCTTCTTCGGCGGGCCACGCCTTTATGTCGAATTCCACGGACATTCGGACGTCCGCGCCATCCATGCCCACGTGCCGATTACTGCCGAGACCCGCGACATCTGGATCCGCAGCATGGACAAGGCCTTCGACCAGGCCGGCCTGCCGCCGGAGGTCAAGAACAGGGCCATGAAGGCGCTCACCACGGCCGCCCGTCTGGTGCATGACGTCAATCCGCTTCGCAATCGCAACGACGGAACTGCCGATCGAGCGGGTTCGAACCGCTCCTAGAGCGAGCCTTTTCAGCCGAAGCTCAGCTTGCTCTTCTGCCGGCCGTCCGCCTCGAAATTGGCGGGGTCGAGCCAAGCCTCGTAGCCCGCCTTGAGGCGAGGCCATTCGCCGTCGATGATCGAGAACCACGCCGTGTCGCGGTTCTGGCCCTTGGCCACCATGTGCTGGCGGAACACGCCTTCGAAGGTGAAGCCGAAGCGCAGGGCCGCGCGCTTGGAAGGCTCGTTGAGATTGTGGCACTTCCATTCGAAGCGGCGGTAGCCGAGCGTCTCGAAGGCGTAGCGGGCGAAAAGATAGAGGGCCTCCGTCGCCACCCTGGTGCGGGCGATCGCCGGACCCCAGAGAATGCTGCCGATCTCGATGACGCCATGCACGGGGTCGATCCGCATCAGGGCCTGGCGGCCCTCGGCCTTGCCGCTCGCCTTGTCGACCACCGCGAAGAACAGCGGATCGGCAGTCGAGGAGGCCTTGTCGAGCCAGGCCGAGAAGTCGGCGGCGCTCCCCGGCACGCCCTCGAACAGATAGCGGAAGCGCCCATCGGCCCCGGGCTCCTGGGCCGAATGCAGGAGGTCGGCGCCATGGCGCGCCGGATCGAGCGGCTCCAGGCGGGCATAGCGCCCATCGAGCACCACGCGCTCCGGGCGCGGTACGCCCTTCCAGGTCGAGAGATCCATCGAATGTCCTTCGCGCAGATGCAATCAGATGATCACATTATTGCGGCGTGGCGATGCGTTGTTCAAGCGAAAGCACCTGCTGGCGCACAACGCCGGACAGGGCCTTGGAGGAGGCGACCGAGGTGAAGTCCGTATCGGGATGGGGCACATTGCCGGCACCGCGGAACACCTTCAGGCCATCCGGCATCACCACGATATCGCCATTGCGCAAGGTGGGATCGACCGAGATCGGGATCTGCGGCAGGCCCCTCGCATTGGACTGGCAGGTACAGGCCGGATTCTCGCTATCGCGGAAGGCATAGGCGGTGGGTAGCGCGGTATAGAGGGCACCGGCCTTGTCGACGGCCGACTCGATCGCCGGCTTGGTGTTGCCATTGCTGCCGTCATTGGAACCGCTCGCCTTGTACAGCACCATCTGGCCGCCCGAGCAGGAGGCCTCGCACATCGAGGTCTGCATGTCCTCGTCGCGCTGGGAGCGGATGAATCCAGTGGCGAAATAATAACCGTCGCAGGTGCGCACGCAGTAGCCACGCGCCTTCGGCGTACTCACCACCGGCGCCGGAGCCGGGCGCGAACGCTGCTGCTGCGGCTGCTGTTGCGGCACGGGTGCCGGTGCCGGCCGCGATTCCTGGCGCGGCCGGAACAGGAAATCGAACAGGCCGGCCTGAGCGCTGCCACCCACGGCGACCGTCAGGAGCAATCCGGCGGCAAGCGGAGCGGCAAGGCGTTTCAAGGTCATGGCACGGGTCCTGGCAGAGCGTGAAGGGCCGGCAACAACCGGCCCTGCCTTCTATGCGAGCATCCCGTCAAAATCATGTCGGTGGCAGTTTGTCACCGATTAGTGATTGTCGCGGGGCACCCCATAGGTCTGGGCGACCTTCTGATACTTGACCGCGGGCTTGAGCACCATACCGTCGCCGAGCTGATCCACCATGGCGCGTTGGATTTCCTGCCAGGGCGTCTGGCTCGGCGCATAATGGAAGCCGCCTGCCGCGGCGAGATCGGCGCGGCGCTTGGCCAGATCCTCGTCGGAGATCAGGATATTGGCCTCGCCCTTGTTGAGGTCGATGCGCACCTTGTCGCCCGTCTGCAGGATGGCAAGGCCGCCGCCGGCCGCCGCTTCCGGCGAAGCGTTGAGGATGGAAGGCGAGCCCGACGTGCCCGACTGGCGCCCGTCGCCGATGCAGGGCAGCGAGGTGATGCCGCGCTTGATCAGGGCCGCCGGCGGCTGCATGTTCACCACTTCCGCCGCGCCGGGATAGCCGATCGGTCCGGTGCCGCGGATGAACAGCATGCAATGCTCGTCGATGCCGAGCGAGGGATCCTCGATGCGGTGATGGTAGTCCTCCGGGCCCTCGAACACGATGGCCCGACCCTCGAAGGCGCCGGGGTTCTTGGGATCTGCGAGATAGCGGTCGTGGAATTCCTTGGAGATCACGCTGGTCTTCATGATCGCCGAATCGAACAGATTGCCCGAGAGCACGATGAAGCCGGCATCCTGCACCAGCGCGGTGTCGAAGCTGCGGATCACGTCGGGCAGTTCGATCTTGGCATCCTTGCAGTTCTCGCCGATCGACTTGCCGTTCACGGTGAGCGCATTCTCGTGGATGAGCTTGTGCTTCATCAATTCGGCGACCACCGCCGGCACGCCGCCGGCATGCTGGTAGTCCTCGCCGAGATATTTGCCGGCCGGCTGCAAATTGACCAGCAGCGGCACCTTGTGCCCGACGGTCTGCCAGTCGCGGATGTCGAGCTCGACCCCGATATGGCGGGCGATGGCGTTGATGTGGATCGGCGCATTGGTGGAGCCGCCGATGGCCGAATTGACCACGATGACGTTTTCGAAGGCCTCGCGCGTCATGATGTCGGAGGGCTTGAGATCCTCATGCACCATGTCGACGATGCGCTTGCCGGTCTCGTAGGCCATCTGCTGGCGCTCTCGATAGGGCGCCGGAATGGCGGCCGAGCCGGGAAGCTGCATGCCGAGCGCCTCGGCCAGCGAGTTCATGGTGGTGGCGGTGCCCATGGTGTTGCAGTAGCCGGTCGAGGGCGCCGACGAAGCCACCATCTCCATGAAGTTCTCATAGTCGATCTCGCCGGTGGCCAGCATCTCGCGCGCCTTCCAGACCACCGTGCCCGAACCGGTACGCTCGCCATGCCACCAGCCGTTGAGCATCGGGCCGACCGACAGGGCAATGGCGGGAATATTCACGGTGGCCGCCGCCATCAGGCAGGCGGGCGTGGTCTTGTCGCAGCCAATGGTCAGCACCACGCCGTCGATCGGATAGCCATAGAGCAGTTCGACCAGGCCGAGATAGGCCAGGTTGCGGTCGAGCGCGGCACCGGGACGCTTGCCGGTTTCCTGGATCGGATGCACCGGAAATTCGAAGGCGATGCCGCCGGCCTCGCGGATACCCTCGCGCACGCGCTCGGCCAGCACGAGATGGTGGCGGTTGCAGGGGGAGAGGTCCGAACCGGTCTGGGCGATGCCGATGATCGGCTTGCCCGACTGCAATTCCTTGCGGGTCAGGCCGAAATTGAGCTGGCGTTCGATATAGAGCGCGGTCATGCCCGGATTGTCCGGATTGTCGTACCAGGCCTGCGACCGCAATCTTTTCGTCTTGTTCTTGGTGTCAGCCATGGCAAGCCTCCCTGTCTTCGTGCCCCGCCTGCGTCGTCGGCAGGTGGCAGTCTTCCTGCAACCAGACGACTTAACACTTTTGTCAGACTATTCGCAACGCCTAAGCGACGAATAGCGAGACGATGCCTTGGGCGGCGTTTTACGGCGAGATCGGAGGCCAAGGCGCTTTGCGGTCCGGCGGAATCGCCGCGAATCGCAGACGCGCGGCACCACCGTCGATAAGCTGTTGTTTCTACACACTTTCTCAATCGAAAAGTCCAGCGGCTTTTCGGGAGAATGCTCCGGGAATTATTCGGGGAAGGATGGCAATCGGCGAGGCTCACGCGCCAGCGGATGATGCCGGCCGATAGGTCCAGCGGCGCACGCCCTCCGCCAGGGCCCGCCGCAGCGGTTCGTCATAGAGCTTGAGCAGGACGAAACTCGCCACGCAGACGATGACGATCACGACCGGCCCTTCGATGCCGGCGTTCTGCTCGCCGAAACGCAGGCGATAGAGGCCGTTGATCCAGCAGAACAGCGGATAATGCAGGCAATAGATCGGATAGGACAGGTCACCGCTGAGGGAAGACCAGGCGGCAATCCGTCCCTGCAAGGCCGTGCGTGCGCCGGCCAGGATCAGCAGGGGCGCCAGCAGCGCGATCCAGACGAGCTGCATCCAGAGCGGCACCTCGAAGGGCAGATAGAACAGCACCGCCATTCCCGCCGCAAGCATCCAGAACAGGCGCGGGCCGCCCAGCCAGCGCGGCAGGCGGTCGAGCAGGTGAAAGACGGCGACACCGGCGAAGAAGGAGGCTCCGACGCGCGGAAATCCGCGCCAGAACGTATCCGTGGTATCGCCGCCCAGACCGGTGAAGGGCAGGACCGCCAGGCAGCCGAAGAAGAGAGCGATCGCGAGCGGGAGCTGGCTCACCCGCCGCGTCGCCCACCAGAACGCATTGACGGCCAGTTCCAGGAACAGCGAATATTGCGGGCCGTTCAGCGGGAAGACCTGGGGCCCGCCGATGGCGCCGGGCGCATCGGGATAAGGCAGATTGACCAGGCCGAGCAGCAGGGCCAGCGTCAGCGCGGCAAAGGGCACCTCGCCCTCCAGGTGCCCGGAACGCAGCCCGACATAGAGCGCGCTGATCACCAACCCCAACACGATCAGCGGCATCAGCCGGATCAGCCTGGCGCGCATGAAGCCGGAAAACGACAGGGACTGCCGGCGCTTGCCATAGGCCAGGCTCAGCACGAAACCGCTCAGGCAGAAGAACAGGTCGACGGCGAGGCTGGCATTGGAAGCCAGGCCCGGGATATCGAACCAGTGGCCGAGATGGAAGATCAGCACGGACAGCGCGGCAAAGCCGCGCAAGCCGTCCAATGACGCCAGATGCTGCGGCGAGCGGCCGGCCTCCCGCTCCCCAGAGCCAAGCGCTTGAGGCGTCGTCACGGCCATCGCCAGTAACCTTCAGTCGTCGATCTTGTTCAAGATCAACCTGAGCCAGATCGCGCCTGTTTCGTCAATTCAGCCACATGGAGGCGTCTCCCTACGCCGACTAGACTTCGGAAGGAGGCAATCATGCCTGGCCTGCCCAGCACTCCGGCTTTCGGATGAAGTCGAAATCATCCTTGACACACGCCCTACTGCGATTTGCAAAGACAGGAGGATGCGCCCGCATTAAATCTTGCCTTGCTCGCGATTCCCGCCATAGCCTTGCACCGCCAGGACATGCCATCCCGATGACTTCCCCCAGCGCGCCACATCTCGTTCCGGCCTTCTCGCGCATCGGCGAGGAGAATGCCTTCGCCGTGCTCGCCAGGGCGACCGACCTCGCACGCGAGGGGCGCGACATCATCAATCTGGGCATCGGCCAGCCCGATTTTCCCACGCCCGACCACATCGTCGAAGCCGGCATCAAGGCGCTGCGCGACGGCCATCACGGCTATACGCCGGCCACCGGCATCCTGCCCCTGCGCGAAGCGGTGGCCGAGGACGTCGAGCGCCGCACCGGCGTTGCCGTCTCGCCCGACGAGGTCATCGTGGTGCCCGGCGGCAAGGTCACCATGTTCATGGCCATCCTGATGTTCGGCGAGCCCGGCGCGGAAATCCTCTATCCCGATCCCGGCTTTCCGATCTACCGCTCGATGATCGAGTTCACCGGCGCCACGCCGGTGCCGGTGCCGATCCGCGAGGAGAACGGCTTTGCCTTCTCGGCGACCGAGACGCTGGCCCTGATCACGCCGAAGACCCGCCTCCTCATCCTCAACTCGCCGGCCAACCCCACGGGCGGCGTCACGCCCAAGGCCGAGATCGACGCGCTGGTGAAGGGGCTGGAAGCCCATCCCCATGTCGCCATCCTCTCCGACGAGATCTACAGCCAGATGAGCTATGACGGGCTCCAGCACGTCTCGCTCCTGAGCTACCCCTCCATCCGCGACCGCCTGATCCTGCTCGACGGCTGGTCCAAGACCTATGCCATGACCGGCTGGCGCATGGGCTTCTCGCTCTGGCCGAAAGCCTGGGGGGACGCCGCCCGCAAGCTGGCAGTCAATTCCTATTCCTGCGTCAATGCCAGCGCGCAATGGGCCGGGCTTGCCGCCCTCACCGGCCCGCAGGACGCGGTGCATGCGATGGTCGCCGAGTTCGACCGGCGCCGAAAGATCGTGGTCGACGGCCTCAACCAATTGCCCGGCGTGAGTTCCGTGGTGCCGAAGGGCGCCTTCTATGCCTTCCCCAACATCCGGGCGACCGGCTGGAAGGCCAAACCGCTTGCCTCGGCCCTGCTCGAAAAGGCCGGCGTCGCCACCATCGGCGGCCCCGATTTCGGCGTTTATGGCGAAGGCTATATCCGGCTCTCCTACGCCAATTCCGCCGAGAACATCCGGCGGGCCCTGGCGCGCATGGGCGAATTCCTCAGCGCCAATCCGGGAACGGGTGCGTGAGGTTGAGGCGCGCCCCACAAGGAACAACGACATGACCGATCTCGTCTCCATCGGCGAATGCATGGTGGAATTGTCGCGCCGCGGGGACGGCATGTCGCTGGGCTACGGCGGCGACACCTTCAACACCGCCGTCTACGCCGCCCGCCTCGGGCTCGACGTCGCCTATGCCACGGCACTGGGGGACGACCCCTATTCCCAGGCGATCGCCGACCTCGCCGCCGGCGAGAAGGTCGGCATGGCCGGCGTGCCGCGCCTGGCCGGCCGGGTGCCCGGCCTCTATGTCATCGAGACCGATGCCAAGGGCGAGCGACGCTTTTATTATTGGCGCGACAGCGCGCCGGCCCGCAGCCTGTTCGAGCTTCCCGAGGCCGACGCGCTGATCGCCCGCATCGAGAGCGCCGCGATCGTCTATTTCTCGGGCATCACCCTGTCGCTCTATGCGCCGGCGGGCCTGGAGCGCTTCGCTGAGGTGCTGGGCCGGGCCAAGGCTGCCGGCGCCAGCATCGCCTTCGACGGCAATTACCGCCCGCGCGGCTGGGGCGGCGATCCCGCGCGGGCCCGCACGGTTTTCGGCCGTTTCCTGCCGCTGGTCGATATCATCATGCCGACCTTCGACGACGAGCAGGCCCTGTGGGGCGATGCCACGCCGCAGGACACCATCGCCCGCCTCGCCGATCATGGCATCGGCGAGATCGCGGTGAAGGACGGCACCAACGGCGCCTTCCTGCGCCGGGGCGGCGTCGATGGCCATGTGCCGGTGCCCGAGGCCGTCTCGCCCGTCGACACCACCGCCGCCGGCGACAGCTTCAATGCCGGCTACCTTGCCGCTCGCCGGCGCGATCGCAGTAATGCGGAAGCCGCCCTGCAGGGTCACCGCCTTGCCGCGCGCGTGATCACCCATCGCGGCGCCATCATTCCTTCCGAGGCGATGGCGGGATTGTGACTCACAATTCACGCGGCTGCCGTTGGAATGCCATGTTCTGTCAGCATGAACGGCCCGTCTCCTGATCCTGGACTGAACAATTCAGGAGTGGATACCGGGCACGGTGGCCACTTCGAACCCGTTCTACTGCTGACAGGGGCCTCTGATCGTATAGAAACGATCCAGCAGCTGGGATAGTCGCATTGAAACGGGAACAAGGCATGGCTGAAGTGGTGGGCTCGCTCGACCGCGCCGTGGCGCGCGACGACGGTCCCAAGGTCCCGGCCGCCGCCATCCCTACGGCCGAGCGCCCGAAGAGCGGGCTGCTGCAGCGCATCGACTGGAGCAAGGCCGGCCTCCTGGTCGGGCTCGCCATCTTCACCATCGCCGCCGCCGCGCTCTACCAGATCTTTTCCGGCATCACCTGGTCGGAGGTGAACAATGCGGTCTCGCGCATCGCCTGGGGCCAGGTGGCGCTCGCCTTCCTCGCCACCGCCTTCTCCTACAGCGCCCTGATCGGCTACGACCTGCTGGCCCTGCGCCATGTCGGCGCGCGGCAAGTGCCGCTGCCGATCATCGCCTTCACCTCCTTCATCAGCCACGCCTTCACCTACACGCTCGGCTTCGGCGTGCTCACCGGCGGGGCCGTGCGCTGGCGCATCTACCAGTCGCACGGCGTGAAGCCGAGCCTGATCCTGGCCGTCGGCGCCCTGACCACCCTCACCTTCTGGCTCGGCATCGCCACGGTCGCCGCGATCTGCCTGTTGTTCCAGCCCTCGGTGCTGGCCCCGCTGGACGGGCTCGCCCCCGGCCTCAACCTCGCCATCGGCCTCACCGTGCTCGGCGGCGTCGCGCTTTGGGTGATCGTCTCGGCCGTCCGCCCGCGCACCATCAGCATCGGCGAGCACGCCATGCCCCTGCCCGGCCCGGGGGCGACGCTCGGGGCCATCCTGGTGGGCCTGCTCGACACGGTGGCCGCGGCCGGCGCGCTCTGGCTAATCATGCCGGCCGGCCCGGATGCCGGCTTCATGAGCTTCCTGGCGGTGTTCGCCGTCGCCACGGTGCTCGGCGTCATCAGCCATGTGCCGGGCGGCGTCGGCGTGTTCGAGACCACCCTGATCCTGGCCCAGCCGCAGATCCCGGCGGCGGACATGCTGGTCTCGCTGATCCTGTTCCGCCTGGTCTACTACGTCATTCCCTTCGCCATCGCCTGCCTGATGTTCGGCGGCTACGAGATCCGCCAGCGCCAGCATTCGGTGGGCCGGATCGCCCGGACCATCCACGAGATCGCCCGGCCGATCATCCCGCGCGCCGCCAGCATCGCGGTGTTCATCGGCGGCGTCATCCTGTTGTTCTCCAGCGCCACGCCCGAGGAGCATTACCGCATCGCCATCCTGCGCGGCGTGATCCCGCTGCCCTTCGTCGAGGTCTCGCAGCTGGCCGGCAGCATTTCGGGCCTGGTCCTCCTGGTGATCTCCTACGGCCTGGTCCGGCGCATGGCCAATGCCCAGCGCATCGCGGTGCTGCTGCTGGTCGCCGGCGCCGTCTTCGCGCTGTTCAAGGGCCTCGACATCGAGGAGGCCATCATCTGCTCGATCGTCGCCGGCCTGCTCGTCCTCTACCAGGACGAGTTCTACCGCCAGGCCGACCTGTTCTCGGTCAGGCCCTCCTTCGAGTGGATCCTGGCCTGCGTCGTCGCCATCGGCGCCACGATCTGGCTCGGCTTCTTCGCCTATGCCAATGTCGACTACCAGCACAAGCTGTGGTGGGATTTCGCCTATAACGCCGATGCCCCGCGCTTCCTGCGCGCCACGCTGGCCATGGCCGTGGTCGCCATCGGCATCGCCGCCTATATCCTGATGCATCCCAGCCGCGCCGCCTTCGATCCGGCGACGCCGGAGGAGCTGGAAACGCTGGTGCCGCTGATCAGCGATTCCACCCGCTCGGATGCCCATCTGGCCCTGCTCGGCGACAAGCGCTTCCTGCTCTCGGCCAGCGGCAAGGGCTTCACCATGTATGGCGTGCAGGGGCGCAGCTGGATCGCCATGGGCGATCCGGTGGCGCCCGAGGACGAGGTCGACGCCATGGTCTGGCGCTTCAAGGAGCTGGTGGACCGCAATGGCGGCACGCCGGTGTTCTACCAGGTCACCACCGGCCACCTGCCTGCCTATCTCGACGCCGGCTTTTCGCTCGCCAAGCTCGGCGAGGAGGCCTGGGTCGACCTGACCAAGTTCACGCTGGAAGGCAGCGAGGGCCGGCGCCTGCGCCAGGCCCGCGCCAAGGCCGAGCGCTCCGGCGCCTCCTTCGAGATCGTGCCGGCGGCGCAAGTCGAGGCTATCCTGCCCGAGTTGCAGGCCGTGTCGGACGCCTGGCTCGATGAGAAGGGCAATAAGGAGAAGGGCTTTTCGCTCGGCTTCTGGTCGCCGGACTATATCCGCCGCTACGACCAGGCCGTGATCCGCCAGGACGGCCGCATCGTCGCCTTCGCCAATATCTGGCGCGGCGCCGACAAACAGGAATACACGGTCGACCTGATGCGCTATCTGCCGCAGGGCCCGGCCGGCATGATGGACCTGCTCTTCATCGGCCTCTTGGCCCAGGCCAAAAGCGAGGGCTTCGCCTGGTTCAATCTCGGCATGGCGCCGCTTTCCGGCCTGCCGCGCCACCGCCTCGCCTCGCTGTGGAGCCGCGTCGGCTCCTTCGTCTACAAGCGCGGCGACCGCTTCTACAATTTCGAGGGCCTCAGGGCCTACAAGGACAAGTTCAAGCCGGATTGGCGCCCGAAATATCTTGCCTTTCCGGGGGGCTTGGCCCTACCGCAGATTCTCATGGATGTTACCGGCTTGATCGCTTCGAGCCCGAGACGCGCTTTGCCCGAGGAGGCCAGTTGATGCGCCGCATCGCCTTGTTCTGTTTCGCCCTGCTGGCCTCCACGGCATCGGCCCTGGCGGCCCCGCGCGAGATCAAGGTGCAGGAGGAGATCCTCGGCACCGTCACCGTGCTCGCCCCCGAGGAGGAGCCCACCAAATTCGTCGCCTTGCTCTCCGACAAGGACGGGCTGACGCCGGCCTACCGGGCCGTGGCCGACAAACTGGTGGACCAGGGCGCCGCCGTGATGCTGATCGACAGCCAGGCCTTCATCGACGGCCTCGCCAAGGGCGACGAGGAGGATTGCCACTACGCCTTCGGCGACATCGAGGATTCGGCCCGCGAGGCGCAGCGCCAATTGGGCATGCAGACCTGGCGCTGGCCGGTTGTGGTGGGCCTCGGCACGCTGGGCGGCACCTTCGCCTATATCAATCTCGCCCAGGCGCCGGAGAACACCGCCGCCGGCGCCGTCTCCACCGGCTTTTCCGACGAGATGGCGTCGAAGCTCCGCATGTGCGAGGGCGCGCCCGTCTCCAAGGCGGCCGACGGCAAATGGCAGTACAAGCCCCTCGCCAAGGTGCCCGGGCGCTGGACCTTTGTCGGCGCCGCCGCCCCTGACGCCACCACCCAGGCCTTCGTCGCCGGCACCAAGGACGCCCAGTCCATCGTCGCCGATGGCGGCCCGGACGCCCTCACCGATGCCGCGGTGAAGGCCGCCGTCGAGATGGGCGCCCCGCCCAACCAGGAACTCGGCGACCTGCCCCTGGTGGAGCTGCCGGCCTCGGGCCCGCCGACGGGCCTCGCCATCTTCATCTCCGGCGACGGCGGCTGGCGCGACATCGACAAGACCATCGGCGAGATCCTGCAGAAGGAAGGCGTCGCCGTGGTGGGCGTCGACTCGCTGCGCTATTTCTGGAGCACCAAGGAGCCTGACGTCATCGCCGGCGACCTCACCCGCATCATCGGCTACTACACCAAGCTGTGGGGCGCCAAGCGCGTCGCCGTGATCGGCTATTCCCTGGGCGCGGACGTGATCCCCTTCGTCTGGCAGAAGCTGCCGCCGCCCATGCAGAAGAAGATCAATCTCCTCGCCATGCTGGGCCTGGAGCCGACCGCCGATTTCGAGATCTCCGTCTCCGGCTGGCTCGGCGTCGCCTCCTCCTCGGACGTCGACCTCAAGCCCTATCTGCCCGGCCTGCCCTTCGAGAAGACCATGTGCTTCTACGGCAAGGAGGAAGTGGTGGAGAACGGCACCGCCTGCGTCTTCCCCGAAATGAGCAAGGCCACGCTGGTGGAACGCCCGGGCGGGCATCATTTCGACGGCAATTACGAGCCAGTGGCCCGGGCGATCCTGGATCGGCTGAAGAAATAGCTGGGAACATCGGCCCGGGTCCATCTTCAGGCTCCCTGGCACGACGGAATGGCTGTTCGTCGTCTCGCGGCGTAACGCCCGGCACCACGCGGGAGGGCGACCTTTACAGGAGACATCGATGAAGCGCGTTGCTGCCGGCGAGCATCATGCCGCCTATAAATTCGGTCGCTTGGCGTTGATTTCCCTCCGGGACGGCTATGTCGACATGCCCGTCACCCGGTTGCGCCAGCCGGGCGACCGCCCCTTCGGCCCCGACCTGCCGTCCCAGCTTCATCTCGTCGAGGGCGGACTGAGGCTATCGGTCAACGCCTTCGCCATCGATGACGGCGAGGCCGTTACGCTGATCGACAGCGGATCATCGAACGCCTGGCATCCGAGCATGGGCTTCCTGCCCCAGGCCCTGCGCGAGGCGGGCATTGCCGCCGGCCGTATCAGGACCGTCGCCTTTACCCACACGCATCTCGACCATATTCACGGGCTCATTCTGCCCAATGGTGAGGATGCCTTCCCCAACCTCTCCCGTCTCTTCGTACCCCGGGCAGAACTCGGCCTGTTCCGGGACGTAGCCCGGCTCGAACGGTTCCACGAGAGAGCGGAACCCTTCGAGCCGGGGCAATTCCTGGGGGCTGGTATCGAGGCCCTGGCCGCTCCGGGCCACGAGGCCGGCCATACGTGTTTTCGCGTCACCAGCGAGGGCGAGACGATCCTGATCTGGGGCGACACGGTGCATGTCCCATCGCTTCAATTCGACAGGCCGGAGCTGACCTGGGAGTTCGACGCCGACCAGGAACAGGCGCGCGAAAGCCGCATGCGCCTCATGGCCCTGGCAGCCGACGGCGGATATTGCGTTGCAGGCGCCCATCTCGACTCGCCCGGCGTCGGCCGCCTCTCACGCGCGGAAAACGGCTTCCGTTTCGAGCCTTTGTAGTATCGGCAAGCTGCGATTAAAGAAGAGGCAGTTGCCGCCATACCAATTCATCCCCTGGAACGACGATTTGGACGCGAGCCCGAAACGACCAAACTGGGGCCGTCAGCGGACCAGCGTCTTCTGGTATAGTTCGGTGAATAGCTGATGCGAGTTTTGGTTCTCAACCGATCGTGCCCAGAGGCGGCGCGTCATTCGCAGGCCTCATGGCATGGTCAACATACCGTTCGATCTTCACCAGCGTTCTGCACCCGACAGGCGCGTGCAAGGCAACATATCCGAAACCCATGCGACCATTTCAAAATGCGGAGGCTTTGAGATGTCCGCCCAAAAGACGCAGTCTCACGGGCACACGAGGAGGTAGACCATGCGATCGATCGTCGTGGCTGGCGCTATCGCCCTATGCGCTTTGACGGGGAGTGCGGCGAACGCCGTGGACCGGTGGGCCCAGTGCGAACTCACGGTCAAAGGCAAGACCTATATCCACGGCCGCTGCAATGTCGAGGATATGGGAGAAGGATCCTTTGCCCTGGGCGTTCTTCGGGATGACCAGCCGATCCCCCGCAAGGGCTTTTATTTCGCCTATGTCGATGTGAATGGAGACACGGCGGAGGCCAAGTGGAATGAGGATCGCAAGGAAATGCACGCCAACGCTTCGCTGGGAACGCTCATGCGCAAGGGCGCCTGCTGGGTGAACGATATCGCGAAGATTTGCGTGCGGTGAGGTGTCCGGGAATTGTGATGAACAGTACATTCAATTCAGGAGGGCAAATCTCACGAAATTTAAATGTGCTGTCATCGTAATTGCGCCTGAAACTCGATAGCAGACATACTAGGCCTCGTGGACAAAGCTTGACGGCAAGGCTCGGGATTGATTCAAGGCTGCTTTTTGGAGGCAGTTTTGGGCGA
>NZ_JAXOUF010000021.1:0-92740 GCF_034424805.1 Labrys sedimenti | reverse complement strand
GCGACGACAACTTTCTCGCTTCAATCCAACTCGCTTCAATCCGTATCTGGATACGAAGTTATGAGTCGGTCACCTAGCGCGCCGCGTCGCGATCGTCCCTGCCGGCGCGTTGCCGATGCTTCAAGCCGGGCGGTCGGGAATGGTGATCCGAAACGTCGCACCGCCTCGGTCCGCCGTCTGCTCGAGCAGAGAGAGCGTGCCGCCATGGGCGCGTACGAGTTCGGCGGCGATCGCGAGGCCGAGGCCGGAGCCGCCGGGGCGTGTGGAGCCCGAAAAGGCCTCGAATAGCTTCTGGCCGGCCTTCACCGAGACGCCCGGACCATTGTCTGCCACGTCGATGGTCACGACGGCACCGTTCCGCCGCCCGCCGATCTCGATCCGGTTCGGCGAGGCGTCGGGCGCGACATGGCCGTCCAGGGCCTGCACGGCATTGCGGCACAGATTGAGCAGCACGCGTGAGAGCTGATCGGCGTCGGCATCGATCTGGAGGTCGGGCTCGAGCGTCTCCACCCATGTCAGCCGATCGTTCGCCTCGCCGAGGCCGAGCAACTGGCGCGTATCGGCGACGATGGGGGCGAGGGCGATCCGCCGTCGCGTGGGCAGTGGTTCGGAGGCGAGCCCATAGGACAGCGTCGACTGGCAGAACGCGATGGCCCGGCCGATGGTCTGGATCAGTTTCGGCGCCAACCGCTGCACGATGGGATCGTCGGTCTCGGTCAGGCGGTCGGAAAAGAGCTGCGCGGCCGCCAGCATGTTGCGCAGGTCGTGATTGATCTTGGAGACGGCCAGGCCCAGCGCCGCCAGCCGGCTCTTTTGCTGCAGCATGCCGTGGAGCTGGCGCTGCATGGCGGCGAATTCGCGTTCCGCCATGCCGATTTCGTCGCTGCGGCCGGACGTGCGGATCACGCCTGCTTCATCCTCGGGATCGGCGGCAAAACGCATCATGGCGCCGGTGAGCCGGCGCATCGGGCGCACGATGAACAAGCTGAGGGTGAGATAGATCAGGCCGGCGGTGATGGTGGAAATGGCGAGCGTGATCACGAGCCAGCGCCGGGCGAAATCGTACATGCCCTGCTGGAGCGGCGTCTCGTCGACGACGATCTCGACATATTGCCCGTGCATGGGGGCGTCGCCGACGACGCGGATGAAGCGTCCCTTGGGCGCCAGCAGCGTATCGAGCGCGTCGCCGATCGCCTCCATCGCCGTGAGGCTGCGCAGATCGGTGGCGATGGCCACGGTGGGCGGCATGTCGGAGGAAGCGAGCAGCCGCTTGCTGTCGTCGGTCTTCAACGCCACCATCTTGGCGCCGACCGAGGCAAGGATCTGCCGGGCGAGATCATCGGAAACCATGCCGTCGGGCGCCGCTTCCAGCACCAGCGCGGCGGTGATGGCGGAAGCGATGCGGTTGGAAAGCCAATTGCGCCGATAGTTCGCCACCACCGGCAGGTAGACCAGCACCTCGGCCAGCAGGCCGAACAGGATGGTGAGGACGAGCAGGCGGGCCGACAGTCCGAAGCGGCCGGGCCTGTTGCCGGGCGGGGGGCTGGTGGTGGTGGAACGGGGCACGCCTTTGCCTTAACGGAATTTAGGGAGCGTCGCCAGTGCCATGAACCCGGCCCGCAGAAGTTGCGGCCGAGCTTGCCAGGCCTGCGAACCTGCGCCATGAAGTCGAGACGGGCAGGGCTGAGGAGGGTCGAACGTGAGTGTGCTGTCCCGCTTTTTCGGCAGAGGGAAGAAACAGCCGACCCCGCAGCGCAGCGATGACAAGCCGGTTTCCAAGGAGGGGCAGCAAGGGGCGGCTTTGCAAGTGGTCTTTTCTGGCTCGCTGAACGTCCCGGCTGCGGCTCTTGCGCAGCGCCTGCAGCAGTTCGATGCCTCCACGAGGGAGGCAAAATGCGAGTTCCAACCTGGGCTGGATCTGCTTGGTTTCGTCGAATGGGGCGGACATGGCGTGCGCATGTTCGGCGTCAACGCCCCCTTCCCGAAGCAGCATCTGGAGATGTGCGTCGCGCCGGCCCATTACGCACAGGAACTCAAAGAAACCATTCGCCGTGCCGACAGCCACGTCCTGCTCTGGTATGCGGGCGACGGCGATACGCCCATGCGCACGCAATATGCGGTGTTGGCCATGATTGCGGAGGCGCTGGCCGATTTTGGCGCGGTCGGGACGTTGAACGAACTGGGACATACGTCGTTGCCGAGCGGTTTTCTGAAATCGGCTCCTTCCGATCAAATATGGGGGCTGTTGCAGTCCTTGCCCCTGACGATGCTCTATTGCGGCTTTGTGAAATATGAGGTGGAGGGAACGAAGGGCGTCTGGATGCGCACTTATGGCGCCCAGAAGTTCGGCCTGCCCGATTTTGCCGTCTTGGCGGAGGGGCATCATGAGGGCGGTCATTATAGCGATCTCATCAACAATATCTGGGACTACATGCTGCAAAGCGGCGCCCAGATGGCGGCCGGACACACGATGCAGATCGGCGAGGGCAATTATCTGAAATTGCGCGATCCGACATCGCAGGAATATTTCCTGCACGGGCCCGATAAGGTCCTGGTGGCGAGTATCATCGGTTCCGGTGAAATCAACCGTCCGGGTGCTTCGCAATAGGAGTGGGCGTTTTCACTGCCCAGCTTTGCTTTTTTCTGGCTTTTTGGCCGCGCTTCGACTATAGGGCCGCATCCCGGCGCTCATGCGCTGGTTTTTGCCCGCCCCCGCCGACCCCGCTGGACGACATCCCGGCCGGGCCTTGGTGGATGGCGATCCTGGCCAGATGGCCCCTTCGTCGCAAGACGGTATCGGCAATCGCGCGCTCCGCGCGGCGATGCTTCATGAAAGGACGACCCGATGTCGATCAGCCAAGAGCGCAAGACCGCGCTCATCAAGGAATATGGCGCCAAGGCCGGTGATACCGGTTCCTCGGAAGTCCAGATCGCGATCCTCACCGAGCGCATTACCAATCTCACCGGCCATTTCAAGTCGCATGTGAAGGACAACCACTCCCGTCGTGGCCTTCTCAAGATGGTGGCCCTGCGCCGCTCGCTGCTCGACTACATCAAGTCGCGCGACGAAGAGCGCTACAAGTCGATCATCGCTCGTCTCGGCATCCGCCGCTAAGACCGATCAAGCCCGGAAGGCTCCATGCCTTTCGGGCTGTTCCATTTCAAGACCGGGACGCGGCGGCATGGGGCCGGCGCGAAAGCCCACAGACCGGATAGGCAGCAGGCCATGGCAGGATCGCAGGAAGCACCCCTCGGACGTTGAACGTCAGGATGCTTCCCGCCATCTTGCGATGGCCGCTTTTGTTTCAGGCGCCATTGGTTGACGCCCTGCCTCGTCCGGTCGATCCACAAGAGTAGGATTGATCCTTAATGTTCACAATTTATCGCGAAGAGCTGGAATGGGCCGGCCGCAAGCTGACCCTCGAAACCGGCAAGATCGCCCGTCAGGCCGATGGCGCCGTGCTTGCCACCTATGGCGACTCGACCGTGCTGGCCACGGTGGTTTCGGCCAAGGAGCCGAAAGCCGGCGTCGACTTCTTCCCGCTCACCGTCAACTACCAGGAAAAGGCCTTCGCGGCCGGCCGCATCCCCGGCGGCTATTTCAAGCGTGAGGGCCGTCCCTCCGAGCGCGAGACGCTGATCTCCCGCCTGATCGACCGCCCGATCCGCCCGCTTTTCGTCGACGGCTATCGCAACGACACCCAGGTCGTCGTCACCGTGCTGTCGCATGACCTGATCAACGACACCGACGTGCTGTCGATGGTTGCAGCTTCCGCCGCCCTGACCCTGTCGGGCGTGCCCTTCATGGGCCCGGTCGGTGCCGCCAGCGTCGGTTATGTCGACGGTGCGCTCAAGCTCAACCCGACCATCGACGAGATGAAGGAATCCTCGCTCGAACTCGTGGTCGCAGGTACCGCCGACGCCGTGCTGATGGTGGAATCGGAAGCCAAGGAACTCTCCGAGCAGACCATGCTCGAGGCCGTGATGCTCGGCCACAAGGGCTTCCAGCCGGTGATCGAGGCGATCATCCGCCTGGCCGAGAAGGCCGCCAAGGAGCCGCGCGACTTCCAGCCCGCCGATCGTTCCGAGCTGGAGAAGGCCATGCTCGGCGTGGTCGAGGCCGATCTGCGCGCCGCCTATGCGATCACCGCCAAGCAGCAGCGCTATGCGGCCGTGGATGCCGCCAAGGCCAAGGTCGTCGCGCACTTCCTGCCGGAAGGCGTCGAGAATCCTGCCTATACCAAGCAGGAAATCGCCGAGGTGTTCAAGGAGTTGCAGGCCAAGGTCGTGCGCTGGAACATCCTCGACACCGGCACCCGCATCGACGGCCGTGACGTCAAGACCGTCCGCGCCATCGTTGCCGAAGCCGGCATCCTGCCGCGCACCCATGGCTCGGCCCTGTTCACCCGCGGCGAGACCCAGGCTCTCGCCGTCGCCACGCTCGGCACCGGCGACGACGAGCAGTATGTCGACAGCCTCGAGGGCACCTACAAGCAGCGCTTCATGCTGCATTACAACTTCCCGCCCTATTCCGTGGGCGAGACCGGCCGCATGGGTTCGCCCGGCCGCCGCGAGATCGGCCATGGCAAGCTGGCCTGGCGCGCCGTCCACCCGATGCTGCCCCCGCAGCACGAGTTCCCCTACACCATCCGCGTCGTCTCCGAGATCACCGAGTCCAACGGCTCGTCCTCGATGGCCACCGTCTGCGGCACCTCGCTGGCGCTGATGGATGCCGGCGTGCCGCTGCGCGCTCCGGTCGCCGGTATCGCCATGGGCCTGATCCTGGAAGGCGAGCGCTTTGCCGTGCTCTCCGACATCCTGGGTGACGAGGACCATCTCGGCGACATGGACTTCAAGGTGGCCGGCACCGAAGGCGGCATCACCTCGCTGCAGATGGACATCAAGATCGCCGGCATCACCGAAGAGATCATGAAGGTCGCTCTGGAGCAGGCCAAGGGCGGCCGCCTCCACATCCTCGGCGAGATGGCCAAGGCCCTGTCCGGCGCCCGCGCCGAACTCGGCGAGCATGCCCCGCGCATCGAAGTGATCACCATTCCGGTCGACAAGATCCGCGAAGTGATCGGTTCGGGCGGCAAGGTCATCCGCGAGATCGTCGAGAAGACCGGCGCCAAGGTCGACATCCAGGACGACGGCACCATCAAGGTCGCCTCGGCTTCGGGTACGGCGATCAAGGCCGCGATCAACTGGATCAAGTCGATCGCTTCCGAGCCCGAGCTCAACGCGATCTATGACGGCACCGTGGTCAAGACCACCGATTTCGGTGCCTTCGTCAACTTCTTCGGCGCCAAGGACGGCCTGGTTCACATCTCGCAGCTGGCTGCGAACCGCGTGAACAAGGTCACCGACGTGGTCAAGGAAGGCGACAAGGTCAAGGTCAAGCTGCTCGGCTTCGACGAGCGCGGCAAGGTGCGCCTGTCGATGAAGGCCGTCGACCAGGCCACCGGCGAAGACCTGGAGAAGAAGGCCAAGGCCGACGGCGAAGCCGCTGCCGAGTAAGGCGGGATTTCACGCCAGTGAATCGAAAGGGCGGCCCGGCGGGCCGCCCTTTTTGCTGTCTGATGACAACTCTCGTTGGCGCTATCAGGCGGCGCTGGCCTGCGTGACCCGATAGCGCGCGGCCGGCCGGGGATGGGAGAGGTTCGGCGACAGTGCCTTGCGGGCCGCCTCGAAGCTGGCCCAGTCCGCGATGTCAGGCAGGGCCGGGATGGTGACGAGTTCCCCCTGGTCGAGGCCGGCGAGGGCGGCGTCCACCATGTTCTCGGCCGACATCACGCCGACGCTTTCCGGCAATTGCTCGACGGGCACGCCGAGGACGTTCCAGAAATCGGTGGCGGTGGCGCCGGGCAGGACGGCCTGGACGCGGATGTTCTTGTCGGCCAGTTCATGGTGCAGGCTCTGGCTGAAGGCGAGCACATAGGCCTTGCTGCCACCATAGACCCCGTTCAGCAATTCCGGCGCGATCGCCACGATGGAAGCGATGTTGACGATGGTGCCGCCCCCGCGCTCGACCAGCCCGGGGACTGCCGCATAGGTCAGCCGTGTGAGCGCGGTGACGTTGAGGCCAATCATGTCCTCCATCTTCTCGACCGAGGCCTGGAGCAGGGGCGCGGCGCTGCCGAAACCGGCATTGTTGACCAGCCCGGTGATGCTCTTGTCGCTTTTCAGCACAGCCTCGACAGCGGCGAGGCCTTCCCTGGCGTTGAGGTCGGCGGCGAGGGTGCGGACCTCGCGGCCGGTCGTCTTGCCGAGGCGGTCTGCGAGGGCCTTGAGCTTGTCCTCGCTGCGGGCGACGAGGATCAGGTCATAGCCGCGATGGGCGAGGCGGTCGGCATAGACGGCGCCGATGCCGGAGGACGCACCCGTGATCAGCACGGTGCCTTTGGATGTGGCGGACACTTTGGAGGAGGACATGGGAAAATCTCCATGGGTTGCAATGGCTGGAGACTAGATCCACTGGCTTTTGTCTCAAATGTCATATATGCCACCTTTCAGGACAAGAATGGAGGCGCTCATGCAACGCGTCGGCTTTCTGATTTCGCCCAATTTCCAGATGATGAGCTTTGCCGCGCTTTCGGCCTTCGAATTCGCCAACTACGCGGCGGACAAGACACTCTATGACATCGCCATCGTCTCGGAGAGCGGGGGACCCGTGCGAAGCTCCGTCGGCCCTACGATCGACAGTCTTCGCTTCGACGAGCCCGAATTCGACACGCTCATGGTCTGCGGCACGCCCGATGTCGATCCGCCGACGCCTGATGTCATCGATTATGTGCGCCGGGCGCCGGGGCTGTCGCGCCGCGTCGCCTCGATCTGTACCGGCGCTTTCGTGCTCGCCGAGGCCGGGCTCCTCGACGGCCGGCGGGTGACCACCCATTGGCTGTGGACGCGCGACCTGCAGGTCCGTTTCCCGCGGGTCAAGGTGGATGAAGACCGCATCTTCATCGCCGACGGCCAGATCTGGACTTCGGCCGGCATGAGCGCGGGTGTCGATCTCGCCCTCGGCATGGTCGAGGAGGATCATGGCGCCGAACTGGCCCGCACCGTGGCGCGGCAACTCGTGCTCTATCACCGGCGCGGTGGCGGCCAGTCGCAGCATTCCAACCTGCTCGATCTCGACGCGAAGTCGGACCGCATCCAGACCGCGCTCACCTATGCCAGGCGCAACCTGCACGCGCCGCTTTCGGTGGAACAGCTTGCGGAGGTCGCCCATCTCAGTCCGCGCCAGTTCAGCCGCGCCTTTCGCACCGAGACGGGCCAGTCGCCGGCCAAGGCCGTCGAGAATTTGCGCGTCGAGGCAGCGCGGCTGATGATGGAGCAGACCCTCCATCCCATCGACATCGTGGCGCGGGAGACCGGCTTTGCCGACCGCGAGCGCATGCGGCGGGCCTTTCTGCGCGCCTTCGGCCAGCCGCCGCAGGCGATCCGGAGGTTGGCCAAGGGCGCTGCGACGTAACGGTGTCGGTGCTCGATTGTTTCGGACGTATCCTGAAAGCGGGCATGGCCGTGCTAGAGACGAGCCGGGCGGCGGCGGAAGAGCCGGCCGATCATCCGGAGAAGTTCATGCGACGTCATCTGCGCCTTCTGCTCCTTGCCGTTTCCTGCCTCGCATCTTCGGCTGCGGCTGCGCAGGACAAGTCCGGCGTGGCCTTTCCCGCCGAGGCGCAGGGTATATGGACCCGCGACGTCGAGAGCTGTGCCAGCAAGAAGGATCTGCGGGGCGAGGAGCCGATACGGATTGCGGTCGACGGTGAGGAATGGACGGAGGAGGGCAGCATCGGGCGGGCCCGCTCCGTCACCCAGATCGCCAAGGACCCCCCGACCTGGCGGCTGCAGGTTTCGGAAGACAGCGAGGGGGAAACCTTCGACTACACCGTCATTCTGGTGAAGATCGGCAAGGAGCTGGCGACGGTGTCCCATGCGACCGTCGACGGCGAGAAGACACCGCTGGTGCACAGCTATCGCAAATGCGGATAGAATCGACGCTATGGCGTTTTTGCTGGGAGCCACTCAATGCCCGTAAAATGCGCTGAAATCGGAGGCTGGGGCCGCCCGGCCTGTTGCTTTTCTCCCCGCTTGTCGCTATAGACCCGGCTTCCCCGCATCGACCGGCTGATAAGGGCTGCCGTGGCGATGTTGTTGGCTCGGGCGCTTTTCAAAAAGCACACGGCTTACCGGTGGCGGAACCCAAAAGGTTTCGGCGCCTTTTTTATTCGGAGACGAGCAAAATGCCCAAGATGAAGACCAAGTCGGGCGCTAAAAAGCGCTTCAAGATCACGGGATCGGGCAAGGTGGTGCACGCTCAGCAGGGCAAGCGCCACGGCATGATCAAGCGTACCAACAAGCAGATCCGTAAGCTTCGCGGCACGCGCGTCCTCTTCAAGACGGACGGCGACAACGTGAAGAAGTATTTCCTGCCGAACGGCTGATCGCCACGGCAACGCGAAACCTTAAGGAGATCAGCAGATGGCACGCGTGAAGCGGGGCGTTACGTCCCATGCGAAGCACAAGAAGACACTCGACGCGGCGAAGGGCTTTTACGGCCGCCGCAAGAATACGATCCGTATCGCCAAGCAGGCGGTCGATCGTTCGATGCAATACGCCTATATCGGCCGCAAGCTCAAGAAGCGCAACATGCGCGCTTTGTGGATCCAGCGCGTCAACGCCGCTGTCCGCGAGCTCGGCCTGACCTACTCGAAGTTCATCGCGGGCCTGGCCAAGGCCGGCATCGAGATCGACCGCAAGGTGCTGTCCGACCTCGCCATCCGCGAGCCGGAAGCCTTCAAGGCCCTGGTCGAGAAGGTCAAGGCTGCCGCCTGAGCGGTACCTTGCCGAAGACGTTTTTCGAAGAACCCGCCGCGGCAACGTGGCGGGTTTTTCTTTTGGGCTTTCGAACCGCGTCGAAGCTTGCACACTGAGGCAAGGCTCGGCAGCGATTCGGAGGTGCCAGCATGGCAGCGAAATCGAAGTTCACGGCAGCGACCCTCGCCGACCTCGGGCCGGCCAAGCTGGCCGGGCTGATTTTCGAGGAGACGCAGGTCAATCCGGCCTTCCGCAAGCGGGTAATCGCGGCGCTCGCCGGGGTCCAGGGGCCCGAAGCGGTGGCCAAGCTGGTGGAGCGGCGCCTTTCGGCCTTGGAGAAGGTGCGCTCCTTCATCGACTGGCCCAAGATCAAGGAATTCGAAAAGGACCTGGCGGCAACACTGGCCAGCATCACCGGTGAGATCGGCCCTGGTTCGCCCTCGCTTGCGGTCGATCTCCTGCTGCGCTTCATCGCGACCGCCGGGAGCGTTTTCGCGCGGGCCCTGTCCTCCAGCCGGCTCGAGGACCTCTATGGCGAAGCGGTTGCGGCCTTGGGGCCGTTGGCGACCCGGTTGACCCCGACCGACCTCGCCGGCCTGCCCGACAGGGTGATGGCTCTCGCCGACAAGGCCGGCGACATCGCTCCTGCCGTGATCGCGTCCCTGCTGGAGCGGGCTTCGGCGACGGATCTGGAGCGATGGGATCGCCTGTTGGCGGACAAGGTCGCGGCGCTGCAACCGGCCTATATGGCTCGTCCCTATCGGGAATTGCGCCAGGCCATCGCCGACAGTCGCGAAGACCTCGATGGCTGGATCGCCCTGGAGAACGAGAAGCCCAGCGAGGCCCGTGACGGGCTTGCCGTCGCCGAGAAACTGCTTGCCGCCGGGCGGGCGGAGGAGGCTCTGTCCTGGCTGGATGTCGGGGAGCCGTCCCGGCTTGCCTATGCCGACGCGTTGGATCTTGCGGATGGCGTGGTGCGACGCGATTTCCGCCTGCCTGCCCGGATCGGCCTCAAGGCAAGAATCCTGGAGGCACTCGGGCGCGGGCAGGAAGCCCAGGATCTGCGCTGGACAACCTTCGAGACGACGCTCGATCCCGTCATCCTGCGCGCTTTTCTGGCCAAGCTCGATGATTTCGCCGAGTTCGAGGTGCTCGACAAGGCCTTCGCCCATGCCCTGGCCGCCAAAACACGCTACCGCGCCCTCTATTTCCTGGCGGAATGGCCGCGGCTGGACTACGCCGCCCGGCTGGTGCTCGATTTCGGGCTGGTCTGGGATGGCAGCCACTATCAGGTGCTGCAGTCGGTGGCGGACAGGCTGCAGGAGGCGCAGCCTCTTGCAGCGAGCTTGCTTTATCGTGCCCTGGTCGAGGAGATCCTGGCGAAGGGAAAATCGGCGGCCTATGGCCATGGCGCCGCCTATCTAGCTAGGTTGGACGATCTCGCCACGCGGCTCGACCCGGAGGCTTTGGCGAAGCTGGGACGGCTCAGCCATGCCGACTGGCGTGCCTATCTGAGCAAGAAGCACGGTCGTAAGGCCAGTTTCTGGGCGGCCGTCGCGCGGTGATTTCCGGGTGCACGGGCATCCTGCCCGTTCTTCTCATTCCGCAAGCGCTGCGTTTCCAGGAACGGGCAAGATGCCCGTGCACCCGGAATTCTCGCCCGATCGTGGTTGTGCCGGTTGTTCCCACGGATATGGCGAGGCGACCCGGCCCGGCCTAGCGTCGCAAGGCTCTGCACGTCGCTCAGGGGGTACGCATGCGGGTATGGATGTCTCTGGCCGTGATCGCCGTCGTGACGGCAACGGCCTCGGTTCGCGCCGCCGAACGGCCTGATACCAAGGCTCTGGCCGGGATCGACGCGGATTGGGCCGCCTGCCAGGCGCTGATGAAGGACAATCCCCAGGCATGGCTCGGCTGGCGCCGCAGCTTCTTCAACGGCTATGGCGATGATTTTTCCTTCTGGGACAATCGTGCCGGCGCAACCGGGAGCCGCTCGGTATTGTCCACCGCCGATTATATCGACGGTCTGGCGCGTTTTGCGACCTATTGTTACCGGGAAGACGGCAGCCTCGCTCTTGCCGTCACGGCGATGCTGTCTCCCAACGTCATCGACGGGCCCAATCGCGACGTAGCGGTAAGCCGGGAAGGCAAAATCCATGTGGCGCCGGATGGCTCGGTACTGAAGATATCGGGCGCCCTCGTGGTCAAGGGCGAACGCTACCCCCTCGACAGCAAGGATTGGCAATTGGCCCGCCCCTGCGAGCCGCTGCCCTTCTACAGGAATTTGGCGGAGGTCGAGAAAGCCTATGTTGCCGAGATGGGTGACATCTACGGCAAGAAGCCCGCCTTCAAGCCCGAGCGGCTCGATTGGTGCGCCAAGGCCGAATTCGACCCGTCCTGAATTCTACTCGCTCGGTGCCGTCAGACCCTTGCGCTCCAGGATCGACCAGCATTCCTCTGCCGTCTCGGCGAAGTCGAACAGGGTCAGGTCCTCGGCCTTGATGAAGCCTTCCTCGACCAGCGCTTCGAAATTGATGATCCTGGTCCAATAGGCCTTGTCCATCAGCACGATCGGGCAGAAGGACATCTTGCCCGTCTGGCGCAAAGTGATGATCTCGAACAATTCGTCGAGTGTGCCGAAGCCGCCCGGAAACACCACCAATGCCGCCGAGTGCATGGCGAGGTGCATCTTGCGCATGGCGAAATAGTGGAAGCGGAAGGTGAGGGACGGCGTGGTGTAGGGGTTGGGATATTGCTCGTGCGGCAGGGTGATGTTGAAGCCGATGGTGGGAGCGCCGGCTTCGCTCGCCCCTCGATTGGCGGCTTCCATGATGCCGGGCCCGCCGCCGGTGGCGATCACGTTGAAGCGCCCGCCGCCATCCTCGTTGAGGGCGCCGCCGCGACGCGAGGCGATATAGCCGAAGTCGCGGGCCTCCTTGTACCAGCGGCCGCGATTGCCCGGTGCGCTCTCGCTGACGCGGGCAGAGCCGAACACCACGATGGTCGAGCGGATATGGGCCGCCTTCATCCCCTCCTGCGCCTTGGCATATTCGAGCTGGAAGCGCACGCCGCGGGTCGAGTCGCCCAGCATGAAGTCGGGGTCGAGTGCGGCCAGCCGGTAGGCGGGCGCTTCGGTTCGCTGCAATTCATCGACCTTCGCGCGCGTCTCGGGGGCCAGGGCCTCGACGGTGGACAGCATGTTGGTGGGCGCGGAGTTGTCGGGAGTGGGCATGGAAACCTTGCATCAAAGGATATGACAGTCCGACTCTATTGAGCCGTTGCGCCCGACACCGCAAGAGCCCGGCGGTTGCAGGGGAAATTCCTGGGCGCACGGGCATCTTGCTCGTTCTTGGAGACACGAGGGTTACCGGCGAAGAAGAACGGGCAGGATGCCCGCGCACCGGCGACGTGCTCTAGAGCCCACGCCCCGACAGCATGTTGCGGCGGATGCGTTCGAGCGCCGAGTCGGCGCCGTCGGGCTTGGCGGCGGGTTCGAAAGCGGACAGGAATTCAAAAAGCGTGTTGGCGAGCGTGTCGCGCCTGAGGCCGTAATTGACGTTCTGGCCGCGCCTCTCGCGCCGGACCAGGCCAGCATTCTCCAGGATGGAAAGATGCTTGGAAACCGCCGGCGCCGTCATCGCATCGGCGAGCGTTTCGACCACTTGTCCGGCGGTCATGTCAGCCTTCGACAGATCGGCCAGAATCTGCCGCCGCGGCGGTGAGGAAAGCGCTTCGAAGACTTTGTCGACCGTCATCATCCGTCCGCCGTTCTGGTTTGGCTACCTGCAAGCCTTTGATATCACGAAATTTTAAATATTTGCAATATTGATTAATTAGCTAATTGTTGAATACGTGAATGATTCAGATGGCCGGCCGGGTGGATTGAAAATGCGCATGGGAAGCGTGCGGTAGCCGTTCGCCAGGCTTTGAGGGCGGCATTTCGACCGGGGTCTCGGTGTCCGGTTATTCCCGCTTTCTTCGGCAATGTGAGCGAAAAACCGTTATTCGGTGGTGCAAATCCGCGTTGTCTGATCTGTCGAATGCGGTTCCCTTTTCTGCCCGAAATAGGCTAGAAGGCACCTCGATTTGAGGAAGTGACGATGAACGACCTGACCAGCCTGGAAGCGACCCTGTTGTCCGAGATTGCCGCCGCCGCCGACGAGGCGGCCCTGGAGGCCGTGCGTGTCTCGGCGCTGGGCAAGAAGGGCTCGATCTCCGAGCGCCTGGCCACCCTCGGCAAGATGGCGCCGGAAGAGCGCCGGGAGGCCGGCGCGGCCATCAACGTGGTCAAGGACCGCGTCACCGCGGCCCTGGCCGAGCGCAGGACCGTGCTGAAGGCGGCGGCGCTGGAGGCGCGCCTGGTATCCGAGGCCGTCGATGTGACGCTGCCGGTGCGCGAGAGCGGCACCGAACTCGGCCGCATCCACCCGATCAGCCAGGTGATCGACGAGATCACCGCGATCTTCGCCGATATGGGCTTTGCCATCGCCGAGGGTCCGGATATCGAGACGGACGAATACAACTTCACTTTGCTCAACTTCCCGCCCGGCCATCCTGCCCGCGAGATGCATGACACCTTCTTCCTGGCGCCCGACGAGAATGGCGAGCGCAAGGTGCTGCGCACCCATACCAGCCCAGTGCAGATCCGCACCATGCTGAGCCAGAAGCCGCCGATCCGCATCGTCGTGCCCGGCCGTACCTATCGCCATGACAGCGACCAGACTCACACGCCGATGTTCCATCAGGTCGAGGGGCTGGTGATCGACAAGGTGAGCCATGTCGGCCACATGAAGTGGGTGCTGGAGGAGTTCTGCCGCGCCTTCTTCGAAGTGCCTTCGGTGAAGATGCGCTTCCGCCCCTCCTTCTTCCCCTTCACCGAGCCGTCGATGGAAGTCGACATCCAGTGCTCGCGCAAGGGTGGGGAGATCCGCTTCGGCGAGGGCGAGGACTGGCTGGAGATCCTGGGCTGCGGCATGGTTCATCCGAACGTGCTGCGCAATTGCGGCCTCGATCCCGACGAGTATCAGGGCTTCGCCTGGGGCATGGGCATCGATCGCATCGCCATGCTGAAATATGGCATGCCGGACCTGCGCCCGTTCTTCGACGCCGATGTGCGTTGGCTCTCCCATTTCGGCTTCCGCCCCTTCGACCTGCCGAGCCTGGCCGGCGGTCTGACGGCCTGAGGTCGCAGGACCGATCGAGGCAAGCCGGAATCGCTATCAGAAAGAAACGTGGTCAATCCTTCCCCGACTTCGGGGAAGGTGTCGCCGCGTAGCGGCGCCGGAAGGGGGAGCGTGGCGCTGGCAGGCCGGAAAATGGCGAAATCGCGCCACTCGCCCCCACCCGACCCGGCTTTGCCGGGCCACCCTCCCCGAAGTCGGGGAGGGATAGTTGCTCCTCAAGCGGCTTGGCTGCGGACGTGCTGCCTCGTCAGATCGCGCACACCTGCGGCTTGCGCCCGATCCAGGGGGCGGCTTCCTCCGCCTGCGCGGCGAGCTGCAGGATCGTCGCCTCGTCGCCGTGGCGGCCGATGAACTGGATGCCGACGGGCTTGTTGCCGTCGGCCATGCCGAGCGGCACCGACATCGCCGGCAGACCGGAAATGTTGAAGGCGAACATGAAGGCGGCATCCGACCAGCGCGCCAGATAGCGCTCGCGATCGCCGTCCTCCATCGACCAGTAGCCGACGGGACGCGGTGGCTGCGTCAAGGTGGGCGTGATGAAGGCGTCGAAGGGTGCGAGCTCGGTGGCGATACGCTGGGCCGCCTTGCGCACGGCGCCGATGCTGGCCGAATATTGCGTCGCCGACAGGGTTTTGGCGTATTCCAGCATCGACCAGTTGAAGGGTTGGAGATCGGCCTCCTCCGGCGGGCGACCGGCGAATTGGGCGTGCTGGGTGAATTCGGTGGAAGTCTCGACGGCGATGATGTCGTTGTAGCGCCACCAGGCCTCCTCGAGATCGACCTCGAAGCGATATTCCTCGGTCGAATGGCCGAGGCTCTCCAGCAGCTTGACGGCGCCCTCGACGGCCGCCTTCACCTCGGGCGCATAGGGCTCGCCGAAGGGGGCGGTGAGCGTGTAGCCGATCTTCAGCCCCTTGGGGCGCCTGGCGAGCAGCGACAGCCAGCTCTCCTCAGGGCGCGGCGCCGTATAGGGATCGCCCGGCAGATTGCCGGCAACCACGTCGAGAAAGGCGGCGGTGTCGCGCACGCTGCGGCTGTTGCACAGGAAATAGATGCAGCCGAACCACAGATCCGCATCGAAGGGCCCATAGCTGACGCGCCCGCGCGAGGGTTTGAGGCCGACCACGCCGCAGCAGGAGGCCGGCACGCGGATCGAGCCCCCGCCATCGGAGGCGTCGGCGATCGGCACGATGCGGGCCGCGACGGCAGCGGCCGAGCCGCCGCTCGACCCGCCGGCGGTGATAGCCGGATTCCAGGGATTGACCGTAGGGCCGTAGAGGCGCGGCTCGGTGGAAATGCACCAGCCATATTCGGGCGTGTTGCTGCGCCCGATCGGCGCGAGGCCGGAGGCCCGCATGCGGCCGCCGATTTCGGAATCGGCGGGGCAGACATAGTTCTGGAGATAGGAGAGCCCCGAGGTCAGCGGCGTGCCTTTCCATTGCGTGCCCAAATTCTTGAGCAGGAAGGGCACGCCGGCGAACGGGCCGGAGCCCGGTGCCTCGGCGACCTCGCGAGCGACGTCGAAGGTCGGAATGACGACGCTGTTCAGCTTGGGATCAAGACGGCCGACGAGTTCGATCGCCGTCTCCACCAGTTCCGAAGCCTTGACCTGCTTGGTCCGCACCAGCTCTCCGAGCGCCAAAGCATCGGACTGAGCATAGAGCTTGACGAGATCCTCCGTAGCGGCAGCCATTTCCTCACCCATTTCTTCGATCGGCCTGCGGTGGCCGCCAGTCTGGAAGGAAATGGAACGGAATTGGATGCCTCTCCTTCCACGATCTCTTGCCTTGTCCGCCGCGCCACATTTGGCTGTCACGGGGCTAGGCCGATCGGCGGGGTGGAGGTTTTCTCTTGATGTCGCCGCAATACCCGCCTTGTCATTGCGAGCGAAGCGAAGCAATCCACGATGTCTGCAGTGCGGGACGCCGGTCCCCTGGATTGCTTCGCTTCGCTCGCAATGACGGGCTTCGATGAACCGATCTCGGCCGCTCGGGCGCATTCATGGCTGAACGCGCCCGGTGCGCCACTCTACCGCAGCGCCTGCGGCCCGAGGGCGCCTTCGACGGTGACGCTGACCTTGGTCAGCGGGTCGGCGATGTCCTCCAGCCCCTTGCCCTCGGCGTCGACGCCATAGATCAGCGCGACCACGCCGCCGAAGATCATCACCACCGAACCGACGACATAGCCCCAGAACAGCGGGTCGCGCTGCGTGCCGTCGCCGACCAGGTAGCCGAAGATCAGCGGGCCCATCGAGCCGACGATCTGCGCGACGGCGAAGAAATAGGAAATCGCCTAGCCGCGTACTTCCAGCGGAAAGATCTCGCTGACGGTGAGATAGGCCGAGGAGGCGCCGGCCGAGGCGAAGAAGAAGGAAATGCACCAGAACAATGTGTGGGTGTTGGCGCTCAGGCTGCCCTGCTTGAACAGATAGGCCGAGACGAGCAGGACCAGCCCTGCCAGCACATAGGTCGAGAAGATCATCTTGCGCCGCCCGATGGTGTCGAACAGCGATCCCAGCAGCAGCGGGCCGATCAGGTTGCCGATGGCGAAGGGGAAGAAATACAGCGCCGTCTGCGACTCGTTGAGATGGTAGAAGTTCTGCAGCACCAGGGCGTAGGTGAAGAAGATCGCGTTGTAGAGAAAGGACTGCGTCACCATCATGGTGATGCCGAGGAAGGTGCGCGAGGGATATTCGCGGAAGAAGACGTCCACCAGCTTGGAGAAGGGGACCGATTCCTCCGGCTTGACATACATTGCTTTGCTTTCGTCGACAGGGGCCAGGGTGACGCCTTGCGCGCGTACGCCGGCCTCGATGTCATCGACGATGGTTTCCGCTTCCTTGGCCTGACCATGGGTCACCATCCAGCGCGGGCTTTCGGGGATGTGCCGGCGCAGGAAGATGATGATCAGGCCGAGCACCGGGCCGATGAAGAAGGCGATGCGCCAGCCGATATTCTCGGCAAACAAGGTGTGGTCGAGCAGATAGAAGCTGCCGATCGCGCCCAGCATGGCGCCGGCCCAGTAGGTGCCGTTGACGGCAATGTCGACCCGGCCGCGATATTTGGCCGGGATGAGTTCGTCGATGGCCGAGTTGATCGCAGTATATTCCCCGCCGATGCCGAGGCCCGCCACGAAGCGCCAGAGATAGAGGAACCAGGGCGTCCAGGCGAAACCCGCCACGCCGGAGCCGACGAGATAGATCGCCAGGGTGATGATGAAGAGCTTCTTGCGGCCCCAGCGATCGGTCAGGCGGCCGAAGAAGAGCGCGCCGACCACCTGGCCGATCAGATAGATCGTGCCCGCGAAGCCGACTTCCGCGCTCGACATGCCCAGGCTCTGCTTGAAGCCGGAGGCCGAAACGAGCTGGATCTCGATGCCGTCGAGGATCCAGCTGATCCCCAGGCCCACCACGACCATCCAGTGGAAACGAGCCCAGGGCAGTCGGTCCATGCGTGCCGGAATGAGGCTGCGGATGGCTTTGCCGTCGGTCATGTCAACCGGCATGATCTTGCTCCTTGCGGCGCGATTTCGTCCCACACTATTGTTTGTTAATTTTTTGTAACAATTCGCGCTTGAATCGCTCCGTGTCAATGCTTCCAATATTACCTCTGGGGAATGGCATAACAGATGGATAGATTGGTGATGGCAGGCTGGGCCGATCGCAGATTGCGAGATTTATCCATCCTCATCAGTGCCGTATCTCTGATCTATAATTTATTTCGCCATATGGTGTAATGACGGATCTGGTGGACGGAATTTGGCTTGGCGGGCAGCCCTGCGGCAGGCCGAGGGAAACGAAATGCCGGGCCCCGCCGACGTCAATTTTTCGTTAACCGCCACCGCCCATTTTCCGCCGCCAACCGCAGAGCCTGTGTTCTATTCACGCAAGGCGGTTGCCGGGCGGTTGTACGGGGGGGTATACCGGTTATCCGCTTCGCCCCATCCGGGCCTCCATCCGCGGTTTCCAGATTCACGGTTCAATGGCCAAGCTTTTTCATCATCCTGTCGACCCGCAATCGCGCTTCATCCGCCTCGTGCTCAGCGAAATGGACGTGGCGACCGATCTGGTCGAGGAAAAGCCCTGGGAGCGGCGCGAGGCCTTCCTGCACATGAATCCGGCGGGCGTGCTTCCCGTGATGATCGACGCCACCGGCCTGATCGTGCCGGGCGCCTCGCCGATCTGCGAATATCTCGACGAAGCCTATGGCGATGCCCTCGGCGAGCAGCGCCTGCTGCCGCGCGACGCCAGGGCGCGCGTGGAGACCCGCCGCCTGATCGAATGGTTCAGCATCAAATTCTATGCCGAGGTCAGTGAATATCTGATCACCGAGAAGATCCTGAAGCGTTTCCTGCCGATCGGCGAGGGCGGCTCCTCGCCGGACACGGCCGCCATCCGTGCGGCCAAATCGAATGTGCGCTATCATCTGCGCTATGTCGGATATCTGGTGCGGCGGCGGAACTGGCTGGCGGGGGACAGGCTCTCCTACGCCGATTTCGTGGCTGCGGCGCATCTGTCGATCGTCGACTATCTCGGCGACGTGCCCTGGGACGAGGACCAGGCCGCCAAGGAATGGTATGCGCGCCTCAAGTCGCGCCCGTCCTTCCGCCCGCTCCTGGCCGAGACGCTGCGGGGCACGCCGCCTTCGGCAACCTATGCGGATCTCGATTTCTAGCTTGGTACTTTCCGCCTTGGGGGTGCCCGCATTCCGTTGCCCGCGGCCCCTGGATCCCTTTCCCACGGCCTGCGGCCGTGCCGGGGATGACGGCGTCGGTGCTTTTGAACTTTGCGGAGGGGCCGCTCCCCGGGTGCCGGTGGCCTCGCGCAAGGAGGTCGCCGTGAACGCCCTCAAGACAGAACTCCTCCAGCGCGCCGAAGCGGAAGGCTTCGATGTCGTTCGCATCACCACGCCCGACGCCATCCCCCAGGCGCCTGCCCGCCTGCGCCACTTCCTCGAGGAAGGGTTCCATGGCGAGATGGGCTGGATGCAGGAGCGTGCCGATCAGCGCGGCGCCCCCGCCACGCTCTGGCCGGAGGTGCGCAGCGTCATCATGCTGGGCGTCAATTACGGGCCCGACCGTGATCCGATGGCGGGGCTTTCGGATCGTTCCGGCGGGCTGATCTCGGTCTATGCCCAGGGCGACGACTATCACGACGTCATCAAGAAACGGCTGAAAAGCCTGGGGCGCTGGTGGGGCGAGGTGACAGGAGCACCGCTCAAGGTCTTCGTCGATACCGCGCCGGTGATGGAAAAGCCCCTGGCCGCCGCGGCGGGCCTGGGCTGGCAGGGCAAGCACACCAATCTGGTCAGCCGGGACTTCGGCTCCTGGCTGTTTCTGGGCTCGATCTTCAGCGCCACCGAGATCGAGGCCGATGCGCCGGAGCGGGACCGGTGTGGCTCCTGCCGGGCCTGCCTCGATGCCTGCCCGACTGCTGCCTTTCCCGCGCCCTACCGGCTCGATGCCCGGCGCTGCATCTCCTATCTCACCATCGAGAACAAGGGACCCATCCCGGCCGAGTTCCGCGAGGCCATCGGCAATCGCATCTATGGCTGCGACGATTGCCTGGCGGCCTGCCCCTGGAACAAGTTCGCGGTGACGGCCCGAGAACACAAGCTCAAGGCGCGCGCGGAATTGCGAGCCCCGCGCTTGGCGGATCTGGCGCGCCTGGACGATCCGGCCTTCCGGGCGCTGTTTGCCAAGAACCCGGTGAAGCGCATCGGGCGCGACCGTTTCATCCGCAACGTGCTGATCGCCATCGGCAATTCCGGCGATGCGGGCCTGATCGAGGTGGCCGAGGGTCTCCTGGGCGATGAATCGGCGCTGGTGCGCGCCATGGCGGTCTGGGCGCTCGCCAGACTCGCCCCGTCCCGCCTCGCTGGCCAAGCCTGGCGCCGGGACGATGAAACCGATGCCGATGTGAAGGCGGAATGGCAGGCGGCGGGCCATGCGGCGCCGATGCATCAGGATGCCTTATATTGAAGGGCGGACGCAGGGACCGCTTGACGGCGGCGGCGTTCGCCAATAGCGATGCGAACGGGGCAAGCAAGGAGCAGGCCGATGGTCCACAAGGGCGGCGCGCGACGTGACAATTGCAAGCCATCCAGACGTTTCGGTGAAGCCGCCCAGTTTTTCCGAAGCTGGACCGAAAAGCCCCTCCAGATGGGGTCGATCACCCCCTCCAGCCCCTTCCTGTCCAAGGCGATGGCCAATTGCGTCGATCCTGCCTCGGAAGGGCCGGTGGTGGAGATCGGGCCCGGCACGGGGCCGATCACCCAGGCACTGGTCGAGCGAGGCGTCGCCGAGGACCGGCTGGTCCTGGTCGAATACAGCCCGCAATTTTGCGATCTCCTGTCGCAGCGTTTTCCCAAGGCGACGGTGGTGCAGGGGGATGCCTATGCCCTGGCCAAGACCCTCGAAGGCCGGCTTCCCAACAAGGCGGCGGCGGTGGTCTGCGGCCTGCCGCTGCTGACCAAGCCGGAGCGCCAGCGCCTCGACCTCCTGTCGCAGGCCTTCACGCTGATGCAGCCCGATGCCGCCTTCATCCAGTTCACCTATTCGCTGGCCTCGCCGATCCCCACCAAGAACGCCTTCTTCACCTGGCAGGCCTCGCCCAGGATCTGGCGCAACGTGCCGCCCGCCCGCGTCTGGACCTACCGCCAACTCCTGAGGAATTGATTTGAACACGAAAGACCGCCTGATCTGTGGCCTGGATGTCGACAGCGTCGCCAAGGCCGAGGCCCTGGTAACCGAGCTCGGCGACAGCGTGACCTTCTACAAGATCGGCTATCAGCTCGTCTTCAATGGCGGTCTGCCCTTCGCCCAGGACCTGGCGCGTTCGGGCAAGAAGATCTTCCTCGACATGAAGCTGCACGACATCGGCAACACCGTGACCAAGGCGGTCGAGGCCATTGCGGGCATGGGCATGACCTTCCTCACCATCCATGCCTTTCCCCAGACGATGCGCGCCGCCGTCGAAGGCGCCCGCGGCTCGGATCTGAAGATTCTCGCCGTCACCGTCTTGACCTCCTACGACGATGCCGACCTGGCCGAAGCTGGTTATGGCAAGGGGGTCGGCGAACTCGTGGCCCAACGGGTGACCCAGGCCATGGCGAGCGGCGTGCCCGGCCTGGTGATGTCGCCGGAGGAGGTCGCCTCGACCCGCAACCGGGTGGGTGACGGCATGCTGCTGGTCACCCCGGGCGTGCGCCCCGCCGGCAGCGACAGCGGCGACCAGAAGCGGGTGATGACGCCCGGCGACGCCATCCGTGCCGGAGCCGACCATCTGGTGGTGGCCCGCCCCATCGTGGCGGCCCCCGATCCCAAGGCGGCGGCCGAGGCGATCCAGGCGGAGATCGCGGCGGCGGTATAGAGTTGGAGCGCGGACTTCTCAGCGACATGAAGACATGTCGCGATGTCCGCTCTTGAAAACACCAATCAAAACAACAAGGGCGCAGACCTCATCGGCTGCGCCCTTTCCTTTGAGTTCAATGTTTCCAAGAGCGGACTTAGCGAGTCGCTGAGAAGTCCGCGCTCCGGATCAGTCCTTGGCGCGTTCGACGTAGGAGCCGTCTTCCGTCATGACCACCACGCGGGTGCCGGCGCTGATATGCGGGGGCACGGTGGTGCGCACGCCGTTGGAGAGGGTGGCGGGCTTGTAGGAAGAGGAGGCCGTCTGGCCCTTGGTCACCGGCTCGGTCTCCGTCACTTCCAGTACCACGCGGGCGGGTAGTTCGATCGACACCGGCACGCCATTATACAGGCTGATCTGGCATTCCATGTTCTCGGCCAGATAGACCGACTGCTCGCCGATCACGTCGGCGGGCACCGAGACCTGCTCATAGCTGTCCATGTTCATGAAGGCGTAGCCATGCGTGTCTTCATACAGATAGGTGTGCGACTTGGTCTCGATGAAGGCGCGCTCCACCTGCTCGGTGGTGCGGTAGCGCTGCACGGTCTTCACACCGTCCGACAGGCGGCGCATGTCGATCTGGGTGGTGGGCGTGCCCTTGCCCGGGAAGAAACTCTCGGCCTTGAGCACGACGTAGAGCTGATTGTCGATCTCGACGACGTTGCCCTTGCGGATCTGGCTGGCGATGACCTTCACGATGATGTCCTGAAACTTTTCAAGTGAGCTAGAGCGTTTCCGTGATCTGGCGCAATCACCCCAAATCGCAAGAACGCGTTGAACCAAGGCGCTAGAGAAAAGGCGCGTTTTCATCAAAACGCGCTTTGCCCTAGGAACGATTGTGGGCGCCTCTTACACCGCCCCGCCGCCGAACGAAAGCGTGAAGCGCCGGGAATCGGCGAAACAGCAGCGAATTCGTGCCTTGTCACGCACTTTCCCAGGATTTTTCGATCGCAACGCCACGTCATCACGAGGGCGTGAGCGTGTAACGGATGACGATCTGCCGACGAATAACCCTGGGAAGCGACCTCTCTCGGGTCGAATACTGATGAGGCTATCGATGAGGGCATCGACAAAGAGGCCGGGTGCCGGCCTGTCACGGCTGGCTCTGCTGGGATTAGGCCTGGTCCTGCCGCTGCTCGGGAGTGCCGCGCCGGCTCAGGCAGAGCGGCTCACCGTGGTGGAGCTCTTCACCAGCCAGGGTTGCTCGTCCTGCCCGCCAGCCAATGCCAATCTGGCCACGATCAGCCGGCGGCCCGGCGTGCTGGCCCTGAGCTTCGGCGTCACCTATTGGGATCGGCTGGGCTGGAAGGATGTCTTCGCGCGCCCCGATTACACCCAGCGCCAGGTCGCCTATGAGAAGCCCCTTGGGCAGAGCGGTCCCTTCACCCCGCAGATGGTGGTGAATGGCCGGATGTCCCTGGTCGGCAACGAACTGACCGAGGTGGATGTGGCGATCGCGGCCGCGGCTGGGCCGCAAGCGGGTCCGAGCCTGGCCGTCTCGGACGGCCATGTCGTCATCGGTGGCCAGCGCTCGTCCCCGGCCAGACTCGACATCTGGCTGGTGCGCTATGACCCGAGGCAAGTCGAGGTGCCGGTGCGCGCCGGCGAGAATGCCGGGCGCACCCTGCCTCACAAGAATGTCGTGCACGATCTGGTCCGGCTCGGCGTTTGGAAGGGCGAGGCACTCGACCTGCCGATCGCGCGGGCGCCGGCCGGCCAGCGCACGGCCGTCCTGCTGCAGGCGCCGGATGGCGGTGCCATCCAGGTTGCCGCAACCGACTGAGGAACCTCGAACCGTCACAGCTCTTCGACCCGCCGGACGGCTCGTCCGGCTTTCCCTGCGCCGAGGCGCAATCATAGAAAGGAACGGATCATGGATCGTATTGCCAAACTCGCCTCTGCAGGCTTGCTGGGCCTGGGGCTCGCTGTCGCCGCTGCCCCCTTGGCACAGGCCCAGGACGCGATGCCGCAGACGAACACGATGCAATCGCAAACGATGCAACCGAACGCAATGCAGGGCGAGGCCATGAAGGGTGATGCCATGAAGGGCGACACCATGAAGAAGCCGATGAAGAAGATGGCCAAGAAGAAGATGATGAAAAAGCACCACAAGGCCATGAAGGCGATGTGATCTCGGCGCGAGGCAAGCAGCCGGCTGGTGATCAACGCCGCGTTTCCGCCACCAGCCAGCCCTTGTAGCGCACGATCAGGCCGAGCAGGGGATGGGCGATCTCGACATGGAAGTTGAATCGCCCGTCCTCGGCGCTTTCGAAACTGTCGCCGGAGGGGGCGAGGAAACGCGGCAGCCTCAGGCCGAGGAAGCGCCAGTTGCGTATGACGAGCTTGAGCCTGCCGTCTTCGGCGAGGAGGGCAAGCCCGAAGCTGAATGGCCCGAAGCGCTCGTCGACCAGGCAGGCATTGCGGCCGCGGCCGGCGGTCTGGACCGAACGGAAGCGGCGCCCGGCAAATTCCCGCGTCCACACTTCCCGCTTGTTTTCGATCTCGAACGATACGCGCACCGGAACATCCGCACCGGCCTCGGGGAAGCCGACGAGGGCGCCGACCAGACGCGACAACAACCCCTTGCCGCGCTCGACGCTGGCGCGGCCGGAGGCCGCATGGCTGGTTTCGTGCCGATGCAGGGCGTGGATGGCCGGTGGCAGGCTCGCATAGGCAGAGCCCAGAATGCCTGGATAGAGCGGCTGGCTCGCTTCGGCCGTGACCTCACGCGTGCCATGGGCGAAGGGCCGGCCGGTGAAGACGCGATCATAGTCGCCCAAGGTGAGCGCCCCCGTTGCGGGACGGGCACCCGGTTCCGGCCTGATGCCTTCGAGGCGCTGGCGGATCAGGGCCTCGATCGCCATCGCCGGAATATAGGGCCCGTCGTCGCCCTCGGCGCTCAGATGCCAGCTGCGAACCAGCCTTTCGCCGCGCTGTCCCGCGCCCTCGACCTCGACGATCATGCCGCCGCGATGGGGACCCCAGCGCAGGATGCGGTTCACCCTGAGGAACAGGCCGGCGAGCGGCGCGAGAGAGGGCAGCATTTTCCAGCGCACCAGCAGGCTCAGCCCGATCAGGCAGCGATGCAGGATCTCCGGGCGCGGCCCGGCGCCGACCCAGACCGAGCGTACGCCCGGCCAAAGGCCGGCGAGCAGCAGGAGATCGGGCACCTCCACCAGGGAGAACAGCGTATTCGGCAGCGGCAGTTTGCCTGGCGGGGCGATGGTGAAGCGGCGGGTCTCGGTGAGGGGATGCACCAGCAGGGTCTGGCCCTGCCGCCGAGCCGGCACGGCCTGGCCGGCATATCCAGCGATGGCCCTGAGCACGTTCTCGCCGACGACCGCATGCGGCGAGGGGGCGATACCGGCGCGGATGGTGTCGATGCGCGCAAAGGCGCCGGCGAGATGCCTGACGACTGCGGCGGTCAGGACGGGAAAGCTGCTCACGCCCGACAGGATGGCGACGCCGCGCTCCCGGGCTGCCGCGTCGAGGCGGGTTACGCCCTGCACGAAAGCGGCCCCGTCCGAGAAATCGAAATAATCGGCCCCATGGGCGATCGCGGCCTCGACCAGGCGATAGGGCTGCTTGCCATAGCTCTGGAAGGGGCCGCTGGCATCGACGACGATGTCCGGCTTCAGGGCCTGCAATTGCGGCTGGAGCGGCTGGTTGCGGTCGAACTCGGCTGGAAACAGGCGGGCCCGCACCGGACGGCTGGCGCAGAAGAGTTCCGCCTTGGCGAGCGAACGCCCGGCGATGATGAGGGTGAGGCGGGGTTCGTCGGCCAGCAATTCCGCCAGCCGCCCGCCAAAGATGCCGTAGCCGCCGACGATCAGCACGCGCAGGGAGGAGGTGGATGCGGTCACGGGCTACTCCAGCCCTGCATGCGTACAGGCAGTGGCCGAAACCGGCAAGATGGAGCCCTGCACCGGTGCCGGAGCGGATGGCCGCACTTGCGTCTTGCGCCAGCGCCCGCCATAAGCGCTAGCCTAAGCACGATTTTCCGGCGAGACCCGCGGGCGGGCTTCGCCGGAAAATCGTGCACGTGTTCGATATCTTGCGGCTTGTTCTTGATCGCGCCCGTGGCTCGATCAAGAACAAGCTGCCTGGACAATATGGAATCCTCTGGCCATGACGAAGTTCGTGGAACGCGTCTTTTCGGGCGTTCAGCCGACCGGCAACCTGCATCTGGGCAATTATCTCGGCGCGATCCAGCGCTTCGTCGAGATGCAGAAGAGCCATCAATGCATCTATTGCGTGGTGGATCAGCATGCCATCACGTTGTGGCAGGATCCCAAGAGCCTGGCGAGTGCCATCCGCGAAGTCACGGCCGCCTTCCTGGCCGCGGGCATCGACCCGAAGGCCCATATCGTCTTCAACCAGAGCCAGGTGGCCGAGCATGCCGAGCTCGCCTGGGTGTTCAATTGCGTGGCGCGCATGGGCTGGCTCAACCGCATGACCCAGTTCAAGGAGAAGGCCGGCAAGGACAAGGAGGCGGCCTCGGTGGGCCTGTTCGCCTATCCCACGCTGATGGCCGCCGACATCCTGGTCTACCGTGCCACACACGTGCCCGTCGGCGAGGACCAGAAGCAGCATCTGGAGCTCGCCCGCGACATCGCGGCCAAGTTCAACAATGATTTCGGCGATTCCATCGCGGCCAACGGCTTCGAGGGTGGTTTCTTCCCGCTGCCCGAACCCTTGATCCAAGGCGCGGCCACCCGCGTGATGAGCCTGCGCGACGGTTCCAAGAAGATGTCGAAGTCGGATCCCTCCGATCTGTCGCGCATCAACATGACCGACGATGCCGAGACGATCGCCGCCAAGATCCGCAAGGCCCGCACCGATCCCGAGCCGCTGCCGAGCGAGGAGGAGGGGCTGAAGGGGCGCCCCGAGGCCGATAACCTGGTCTCGATCTTCGCGGCACTGTCCGGCCGCACGGTGGCCGACGTCCTCGCCGAGTTCGGCGGTGGCCAGTTCTCGACCTTCAAGACGGCGCTCGCCGATCTCACCGTTGCCAAGATATCGCCGATCACCGCCGAGATGAAGCGCCTGATGGCCGATCCCGGCCATATCGACGCGGTGCTGGCCGAGGGCTCGGACCGGGCCCGGGCGATCGCCGCCCCGATCATGGCCTCGGTGAAGGATATCGTCGGCTTCATCCGGGCGAAGTGAGGGATTGCCAGAAAAGCAATTGAAAAGCCGCTTTGTCATGCCCGGGTCAAACCGGGCGGGGACAAAGGCCGAGCCAAATTGATCCGTTCGTTACGCACGGACTGCAACGCTCTGTGGAAGGAACCGACATGCTGAAGATCTGGGGCCGCACCAATTCCTCCAATGTGAAGAAGGTGCTGTGGTGCGCCGAGGAACTCGGGCTCGCCTATGAGCGCATCGATGCGGGCGGTGCTTTCGGGGTGGTCAACGATCCCGCCTATCGCGCTCTCAATCCCAACGGGCTGGTGCCATGCATCGAGGATGACGGCTTCGTGCTGTGGGAATCCAATGCCATCGTGCGCTATCTGGCCGAGGGGGACGCGGAGCGCCGGCTGGTGCCGGGAACGCGCCAGGCCAAGGCTTCCGCCGAGCGCTGGATGGACTGGACGACCTCGACCATCGCCGGTCCTTTCCGTGACGTGTTCTGGAACGTCGTCCGCCGCAGCGCCCAGGACCGGGTGGAGACCGAGCTCTCCCGGGGCCTCGACAGTTGCGGCCGCCTGCTGGCCATCGCCGACAAGGCCCTCGCCGGCCAGCCCTATCTGTCGGGCGACAAGTTCGGCATCGGCGACATTCCGCTCGGCTGCAGCGCCTATGGCTGGTTCAACATGCCGATCGAGCGGCCGGACCTGCCCCATCTCGCCGCCTGGTACGAGCGCCTGACCGAGCGCCCGGCCTATCGCAAGGCGGTGATGATCCCCCTGACCTGACGATCGGGAACCCCGGGGCCGACATTCGCGTTACTGAGCGACCATGATTGTCATGGTCGCTCAGGGAATGTCTGCATGCTGTCTGGTGTGATCTCGCTTTTGATCGGTATCGTCGTCATCGGTCTCGTCTGCTGGCTGTTGATGTATGTGATCGACCGCCTGCCCATGGATGGGCGCTTCAAGCAGATCCTGCGTATTCTCATCATCCTCATCGCGGTGCTCGCCATCCTGCAACGCGTGGTGGTGCTGCTGGAGCCGGTGCCGACGCTGTGACGAGCAGCCTCCTGCTTGGAGACGTTCGGATCGGTCCTTGCCGGACACGGGCTGCGCGGCGCCCGGCATCCCGATCGGGTGCACATCCGACATGTTCGGGAAAACCCTGAAAAAGCTGCGGGATGGCTTGCCTTTCGTCCGAGCAAATTGCATGGTCTTCGCCCTTTTTCCACCGTTTGCGGCAGCTCGGTCCGCTTGCGGGTCGCTATGCCAGGACGCACTCCATGAAGGTTACGCTCGAACGGACTGCCCTTCTCAAATCGCTGGGCCACGTCCACCGCGTCGTCGAGCGGCGCAACACCATCCCGATCCTGTCCAACGTGCTGATCGAGGCCCAGGGCGCCAGCCTGCTGTTGAAAGCGACCGACCTCGATCTGGAGGTGGTGGAGTCTTCTCCTGCCGACGTCACCATGGACGGCGCCACCACGGTGCCGGCGCATACCCTCTACGATATCGTCCGCAAGCTGCCCGACGGTGCCCAGGTTTCGCTGGAAGGGGGCGGGGAGGCGACCCAGCTGATCGTGCGCTCCGGCCGCTCGCGCTTCACGTTGCAGACGCTGCCTCCTTCGGATTTCCCGGACCTGGCGGCGGGCGAGTTCCCGCATAATTTCCAGCTCAAGGCTGCCGATCTGCGTAAGCTGATCGAGAAGACCCAGTTTGCGATCTCCACCGAGGAGACGCGCTATTATCTCAACGGCATCTATCTCCACACGCTCGATGTCGAGGGCGAGACGCGCATCCGCGCCGTGGCCACGGACGGCCATCGCCTCGCCCGCGTTGAATTGCCGGCGCCCGAGGGCTCCAACGGCATGCCCGGCGTGATCCTGCCGCGCAAGGCGGTGGGCGAGATCCAGAAGCTGATGGAGGATGCCGAGGCCATCGTCTCGGTCGAGCTGTCCCAGGCCAAGGTCCGCTTCACCATCGGCCCGGTCGTGCTCACCTCCAAGCTGATCGACGGCACATTCCCCGATTATGCCCGCGTCATCCCTGTCGGCAACGACAAGTCCCTGATCGTCGAGCGCGCCGATTTCACCGCGGCGGTCGACCGCGTCTCGACCATCTCCTCCGAGCGCGGCCGCGCCGTGAAGCTCTCCTTGGCCGACAGGCGCCTCGTCCTCACCGTCACCAACCCGGATTCCGGCACGGCGACCGAGGAGATCGAGGTCGATTACGACGCCACCCCGCTCGATATCGGCTTCAATTCGCGCTATCTGCTCGACATCGCGGCGCAGCTCGACGGCGATACCGCGCTGTTGAAATTCGCCGATCCGGGCTCGCCGACCCTGGTGCAGGATCGCGAGGGCGCGGCCGCTCTCTATGTGCTGATGCCGATGCGGGTGTAAGGCGCGATTTGCCTTCTCCGCGTAGCGGGGAAGGTGGCATTGCGAAGCAATGACGGATGGGATGCGGCCCGCTCGCTCCGTTCTATCCGGATGGGGTACAGCTAGCGGGCCGCACCCCATCCGACCCGACTTCGTCGGGCCACCTTCCCCACTTCGTGGAGAAGGCCTCCCGCGTCTCACTCGCTTTTGAGTGAGTTGGAAGCCGTTTCCATGATCTCTCCCCGCATCACCCGCCTGATCCTCACCTCGTTCCGGTCCTATCCGCGGCTCGATCTTGCCGTCGACGCCGGCATGGTGGTGCTTACGGGGCAGAACGGCGCCGGCAAGACCAATGTACTCGAGGCCATCTCGCTGTTCACCCAGGGCAAGGGCCTGCGTAGGGCGGATCTGGAGGGCATGGCCAGCGAGGACGGGCCCGGCAGCTTTGCCGTCGCGGCCGAGGTCGAGGGCGCGCTCGGCCCGGCGCAGCTCGGCACCGGGCTGGAAGGCCCTGAAAACGGTCCGCGCAAATACCGTGTCGACCGCCAGCCGGTATCCTCGGCCGCAAGCTTTGCCGATCATCTGCGCCTCGTCTGGCTGACGCCTTCGATGGACGGGCTGTTCTCCGGCTCCGCCGGGGAACGGCGGCGTTTCCTCGACCGGCTGGTGCTGGCTGTCGATGCCGGCCATGGCACTCGCGTCAATGCGCTCGAACGTGCGCTGCGCTCGCGCAACCGCCTGCTCGAGGATCCCAGGGCCGATCAGCGCTGGCTGGATGCCGCCGAGCATGAGGTGGCCGACCTCGCCATTGCGGTGGCGGCCTCGCGCGCCGATACGGTACGCCGTCTCGCCGGCCTGATCGAGGAGGAGATCGATCCCGCCTCGCCCTTCCCCCATGCCCGCATCGCCCTCGACGGCGTCATCGAGAATGCCGTGCTGGACGAGCCGGCGCTGGCCGTGGAGGAGCGCTATCGCCAGACCCTGCGTGAGGGGCGCCCACGGGATCGAGCCGCCGGCCGCACGCTCGATGGGCCGCATCTGACCGATCTCCTCGTCGTGCACGGCCCCAAGGGCATCGCTGCCGAGCGCGCCTCCACCGGCGAGCAGAAGGCCCTGCTGCTCGGGCTGGTGTTGGCACATGCGCGGCTGGTCGCCCGTCTCGCCGGCATGACGCCGATCGTCCTGCTCGACGAAGTCGCCGCTCATCTCGATCCAATGCGGCGGGCAGCCCTCTATGACAGGCTCGAAAGCTTCGGTGCGCAGGTCTGGCTGACCGGGGCCGATCCCTCCGCCTTCGAGGCGATCGCCGACCGGGCTGCCATCTATCGGGTCACGCCGGGCCGGATCGAGGGCTGAGTGGAGATCAGAGGGGAGTTTGATCGGTGGAGTAGCCCCTCGGAAAACTCGGGTGCTTTCGCGATCCCCACGATCAATGCTTCAGCAGCACGTCGAAGCGGGGATTGATCTCGTCGAAGATCGGCAGCGAGGCGGCGCCGAGCACGACGGTATGATGTCCCACCGAGCCGGCCATCAGGCGGGGAAGGCTGCGGCCGCTGCGCGAACCCACCGACATCGGCAACGGCATGGCCTTTTCGATCAGGCTGGCCAGCACGCCGGCCGGGGCAAGTCCGCCGAGCAGGATGGTTTCAGGATCGAGGGTCGATTCCAGGATGTTGACGGCGCCGGCCAGATACGGGGCGGCGTCCGCCACCCAGCGCTCGACGGGGGCGGATAGCGCGCCGTCCAGTTCGAAGAGAGCAGGGGCACCGGGCTGATCGGCGAGGAATTCCTTGTCGGCCAGGAATTCCTGGGCCGCGCTCAGGGAAAGATAGCGTTCCAGGCAGCCGCGGTTGCCGCAGGGGCAGGGCTTGCCGTTGGGTGCCACGATCATGTGGCCGATCTCGCCGGCATTGAGCGAGGCGCCGCGCCAGGGCTGGCCGCCGAGGAAGACGCCGGCGCCGAGCCCCTCGTCCAGGAACAGGAAGACGAAGCTGTCGATCGCGCGGGCGACGCCATGCAGGCGTTCACCGATCGCCGCCGCCATGGCGTCGTTCTCGATCTGCACGGGCTGTTCGAGCGCTTCGGCGATATGCTGCCTGGCATCGGGATCGTCCCATCCGGGCAGGGTGGTCGGACCGGCGGTGGTGATGGCACCGACTCCGAAACGCACCGGCAGGGCGACCCCGGCGCCGAGCAGGCGCGAGGCGGGGATGCCTGCTTCCCCGATCAGTTCGTCGGCGAGCTGCCGCAAGGCGGGCGCCGCGCTGTGGGGGGAGGGGCGCTGGGCCGGAATCTCGCGGATGGCGACCGGCTTGCCGGTGAGGTCGACCAGGGCCGCGATGATGGCACTGTGGTCGACATGGAAGCCGAGCGACCAGGCACCCTCGGGATTGATGGCATAGGGGATGGAAGGCTGGCCCCGCCCTTCGCGCTTGGGCTCGCCGGCCAGGACGAAGCCGGCCTGCTCCAGTTCCTCGACGATGTTGGAGATCGTCTGGTTGGTGAGTGCGGTCTCACGGGCGATCTCGGCCCGCGAGACCGGCCCCAGCCGGCGGATCGTGTCGAGCACGACGCGCCGGTTGTGGGAGCGGGTGAATTCGAGATTGGTCCCCGCAACGCTCCGGCTTGGTTGGGGTGTCCTGTCCGCCTCGCGCCTCGCCATGTCACCCACCCCGTTCATCATTTCACGGGCAACTATGGCAGCATGTTTACATTCAAACAAATTGAGTTAATAATTTTCCGGGCCGCAGAAAACGATCGAGAGCCATCGAGAACTCTCCGCGCCCCTGAACCATGCAGGGCGGCCATGAGCTGCTGATCGAATTGCAAGCGGGAGATGATTGCAATGTCTGGAATTCACAAGTCTGTGCTGGCCGGGCTGGCGATGACGGCCCTGGCGGGATTGTCGCCGGCCGCGGCCGAGACGCTCAATGCCCTGTTCATGGCGCAGGCCGCCTATAGCGACGCCGACGTCAAGGCGATGACGGCAGCCTTCGAGAAAGAAAACCCCGGCGTCACCGTCAATGCCGAATTCGTGCCCTATGAAGCCCTCTACGACAAGATCGTGGCTTCCAAGGCCGCCGGCGGCGCCGGCTATGACGTGGTGCTCTACGACGTGATCTGGCCGGCCGCCTTCGCGCAGAACGGCGTCCTGGTCGATGTCACCGACCGGTTGAAGGATCTCGATCGCTCCAAGGTGTTCGACGGGGCTTGGGCCACCGTGAACTATGACGGCAAGACCTATGGCATGCCGTGGATCCTCGACACCAAATATCTGTTCTACAACACCGAGATTCTCGAAAAGGCCGGCATCAAGGAGCCGCCCAAGACCTGGGATGAACTGGCCAAGGACGCCAAGATCATCAAGGACAAGGGGCTGGTGCAATATCCCATCGTCTGGAGCTGGTCGCAGGCCGAGGCGGTCATCTGTGACTACGTGACCTTGACGGCTGCCTATGGCGGCAAGTTCTTCGAAGGGGACAAGCCGGTCTTCGACAAGGGCGGTTCGCTCGACGCGGTCACCTACATGGCCGACAGCCTCAAGAACGGCCTCTCCAACCCCAATTCCAAGGAATATCTGGAAGAGGACGTCCGCAAGGTGTTCTCGGCGGGCGACGCGGCCTTCGCGCTCAACTGGACCTATATGTATGCCAAGGCCAATGATCCTGCCGAAAGCAAGGTGGTGGGCAAGGTCGGCGTGGTGCCGGCGCCCGGCGTCGAGGGCAAGAGCACGGCTTCGGGGGTGAACGGCTCGATGGCGCTCGGCATCACGGCCGGCTCGACCAAGCCGGATCTTGCCTGGAAGTACATCGCCTATCTCACCTCCAAGCCAGTGCAGGACCAATATGCCAAGCTCAGCCTGCCGATCTGGAAGGCGTCCTACACCGATCCTGCCGTCACCAAGGGCCAGGAGAGCCTGGTCAAGGCTGCCGATATCTCCATCGGCCTGATGACGCCGCGGCCGACTGTCGCCTCCTACCAGGAGCTCTCGACCATCCTGCAGGCGCAGATCCAGAACGCGCTGGCCGGCAAGACTTCGCCCGCCGACGCCCTCGCGGCCGCGGCCAAGGATGCCGCGCGCATCCGGTAAGGGATTGGTGGGCACCGACCTTTGTCATGCCCGGGCTTGACCCGGGCATCCGGACTTCGCTTCGAAAGAGGAGCTGGATTGCCGGGGCAAGCCCGGCAATGACAAAGGTTGCGCTCGTCTCGGTGCCCAAGCGCCAAATACCGACTTAGGGAGGCGGATACGCCCTCCCGTCTTGCTGGAAGGAATCTGCCTGATGATGAGCGGCCGTGTCGGCATGCCCTCACCATGGCTTCTGCTCGGCCCGATGCTGGTCATCGTGTTCGCGGCGGTCGGCTATCCCATCCTGATGACCCTGTGGCTGGCCTTCACCGATACCCGCCTGATGGCGGGGCCGGGGGCGGCGCATTTCATCGGGCTGGAGAACTTCGCCTACGCCTTCAGCGATTCCGAATTTCTCGCCGCAGCGGGCCGGACGATCTATTTCACCGTCGTCTCGATCAGCGCCGAGGCCCTGCTCGGCATCGCGGTCGCCCTGCTGCTCAACGAGAAATTTCGCGGCCGCACCTTCTGCCGGGCTCTGCTGGTGCTGCCCTGGGCGGTGCCTACCATCGTCAACGCCCTGATGTGGCGCCTGATCTACCAGCCCGATTTCGGCGTCCTCAATGCAGTGCTGACCCAGAGCGGGCTGATGGAAAGCTATCGCAGCTGGCTCGGCACCGAAGGCAGCGCCATGAATGCGGTGATCGTCGCCGATGTCTGGAAGAACTATCCGCTGGTGGCGTTGATCGTACTGGCCGCACTGCAGTCGGCGCCGCTGGAACTCTACGGTGCCGCCACGCTCGACGGGGCCAATGCCTGGCAGCGCTTCAAGGCCGTCACCTGGCCGGTGATCGCGCCGCCGCTGCTGGTGGCGCTGGTGCTGCGCTCGATCGAGGCACTGAAAGTCTTCGACATCTTCTATGTGATGACACGGGGCGGCCCGGCGAGCTCGACCAAGACCATGAGCTTCTTTGTCTATGAGGAATCCTTCCGCTTCATGCGGGTGGGATCGGGCGCCTCCTACGCCCTCATCGTGGTGCTGATCTGCATGGTCTTCGTCGGCTTCTACGTCCGGCTGATGCGCAGGCAGGAGGCTTGATCATGCAGCGAAGCTCCATCGCAACTTTCTTCCTGTATTGCGGCGTCGCCCTGTTCCTGGTGGTGACGCTGGCGCCGGTGGCATGGCTCGGTGTAATGAGCATATCGCTGCCTTCGGATCTCACCGCCAAGCCCCTGTCGCTCGTCCCGCGCCACGTCGACTTCAGCCGCTATGCCCGCCTGCTCACCTTCGAGGCCAACAGCCCAGGCGAAGCCTTCCTGATGGCGCTGCGCAACAGCTTGCTGAGCTCGCTCGGCGCCACGGCGTTGTCGCTGCTGGTGGCGGTGCCGGCCGGTTGGGCCTTTTCGCGCTACCGCAATCGCGGCGTCTCGGTGGTGCTCTACAGCATCCTCGCCACCTATATGACGCCGGCCGTGGCGCTGATCCTGCCGCTCTATTTTCTGCTTTCGATGCTCGGGCTGCTCAACAATGTGCTCGGCCTGATTATCGTCTATTGTTCGATCCTGACGCCCTTCACCGCCTGGTTCATCAAATCCTCCTTCGATGCGGTGCCCGGCGAGCTCGAGAGCGCGGCGGCGATCGATGGGGCCTCGACGCTGCAGACCCTGTGGTGGGTCACGCTGCCCTATGCCAGGGCCGGCGTCGCCACGGCGGCGCTGTTCGCCATCCTGCTGGCCTGGGACGAATTCTTCTACGCCCTGCTCTTCACCTCGAACCAGAACGCCAAGACCCTCACCGTCACCATCGCCGATTTCGCCGCCGGCCGTGCCACCGATTTCGGCCTGGTCTCGGCTGCGGGCCTGCTGACGGCGCTGCCGCCGGTTCTGATCGCCTTCATCCTGCAAAAGTCACTGGTTGCCGGGCTCACCGCCGGCAGCGTCAAGGGTTGATATCATGAGTACAATCGTGCCGGGCACGGGCCTGGCGATGATCGAGGCCGAAATGAGCAGGCAGCATGCCGATGCACTGGCCTCCTTCCATGGCGCCGGGCCGATGGCCGCGCGGCTGGCCGACAGCATCCGCCGTACCGGCCGGCTGACCCTGGCCGCCATGGGCGGCTCGCACTGGGTCAACCGCGCAGCCGCCGTGCTCTATCGCCGGCTTGGCATCGAGGTCGAGACTGAGGTGGTGTCCGAACTCCTGATCACGCCGCAGCCCGACCGCGAGCGCACGGTGCTGCTGGTGTCGCAATCCGGCAATTCGGGCGAGATCGTCGCCTTTCTCGAACGGCCCGCCGGGCGGCAGGAACGTTTCGGGCTCACCCTCGACGCCGACAGTGCGCTTGGTCGCGGCGCGCCCGCCCTCGTCGGTGTCGGCGGATCGGAAAAGGCCTTCGCCGCCACCCGCAGCCTCCTGGTCAGCCACGCGCTGCACCTGGCGGTGCTTGCTGCACTGGGCCTGCCGGCGCAAAGGGCGCTCGCCATGCTTGACGCGCCCGTCCGGCCCGATCTCGGGGCGGCGCTGTCGGCTCTGAGCGCCAGTACCTCCCTCATCCTCAGCGGCCGGGCCGAGCTGCAGGGCGTGGCCGAATCCGGCGCGCTCTGCGTGATGGAACTCGCCCGCCTGCCGGCCCTGGCCCTGGAAGGCGGCCAGTTGCGGCATGGGCCGATGGAGATGCTGTCGCCGGCGAGCGGCATCGTGCTGCTGCGCGCCGCCGGCCCCTCGGCCGGCCTCGCGCCGGGGCTGGCGGCGGCCTGCCGCGCGGCCGGATCGCCGGTGGTGGTGTTCGATCTCTCCGGCGAGGCCGATATCGCCGATGCCGTCACTGTCCGCCTGCCGCGCGAGGAGGGCATGGCGGCCATTTTCGCCGTGCTGCCGGCGCTGCAGGCCTTCCTGGTGACCTTCGCGGCCGGCCGGGTCGATCATGTCGGCGAGCCCCTGCGCTCGACCAAGGTGACGACGGAGCTATGAGGGAACCGCTGTTTCTGATCGGCAACGTCAATGTCGATCTCGTAATGGGCCCGCAGGCGCCCTGGCCGCAACCGGGCACGGAAGTGATCGTGCCCGAGAGCGAATTCCGCGTCGGCGGCGCCGCCGGCAACACGGCCCTGGCCCTCGATGCCCTTGGCGTCGATTACAGGCTGATCACCAGCCGCGGCAACGACATGCTCGGCCGCTGGCTGGCCGAGCCTTTCGGGGCGCGGGCCGAGGGCTGGACGGTGGCCGAGGGGGCGACCACGGTTTCGGTCGGCATCGGACATCCCGACGGGGACCGCACCTTTTTTACCACCACCGGCCATCTGCATGCCTTCGGGCTCAAGGACGTGCTGGCGCAGCTCGACGAGGCAGGGCAGGGCTGCGTGGCCCTGCTGGTCGGACCCTTCGTGATACCGGCCTTGCTTGCGGATTATGACGAGTTGATCGCCATCCTGCGGCATCGCGGCTATCGCATCGCCCTCGATACGGGCTGGCCGGATGGCGGCTGGACGGATGAGGTTCGTGCGCGGGTGAACGCCTGGATCGGCCATTGCGAGCATGTCCTGATCAACGACATCGAGGCCAAGGGGCTCACCGGCGCCGAAACCGTCGAGGCGGCCGCCGATAGGATACGGCCTCCGATGCCCGCCGGTGCCAGCCTGGTGATCAAATGCGGGCCCAAGGGCGCCCTGGCCTGGCGCGGGGACGAGCATGTGAGGGTGACGGCCCCGCAGGTAAAGGTCGTTGACACGATCGGAGCCGGCGACACCTTCTCGGCCGGTTATTTCGCCAGTTTGGCCGAGAGCGAAGATCTTGAGAGAGCGGTGGCGAACGGCGTTACGGTAGCCTCGCTGGCGGTTTCGACGCGGCCGCGGCGTTATCGGTGAGGGCGGTGCCACCACCCCTCATCCGGCTGCCGCCACCTTCTCCCGCAAGGGGAGAAGGGAATTTGTCTGGCTCGGGACGCGCTACTCGGGACCGTACCGTTGAACTTGACCTAACCCACTAAAACCCCTTCTCCCCTTGCGGGTCTCGTCAACTCTCTTGAGTTGACGAGAGGTCCCGGCCGGGGGATGAGGGGTGACTTCTCACTCCTCACACATATCCGCGCCGCTTCACCTCGGCCCAGCTGTCGTCGAGCGTCTTCTTGGCGGCGGCGATCAGGGCGTCGACTTCCTCATGGCTGATCACCAGCGGCGGGGCGATGATCAGCGTATCGCGGGTGGCGCGCATCACGAGGCCGTGCTGGAAGGAGAAGTCGCGGGCGATCAGGCCGACCGTGCCCGTCTCCACCGGCCAGGAGGCGCGGGCCTTCTTGTTCGGCGTCAGTTCGAGGGCGCCGATCAGGCCGATCATGCGCGCTTCGCCGACCATGGGATGATCGCCCAGCGCCAGCCACTGCTTCTGCATATAGGGGCCGATATCGTCCTTGACGCGCTCGACGATCTTCTCTTCGCGCAGGATCTTGATGTTGGCGATGGCCGCCGCGGCGCAGGCCGGATGGCCCGAATAGGTGTAGCCGTGGTTGAAGTCGCCGGCATTGGCGATCACCTCGGCCACCTTTTCCGTCACCATCACGCCGCCGATCGGCAGGTAGCCGGAGGAGATACCCTTGGCCATGGCCATGATGTCGGGCTCGACGCCGAAATATTCGCAGCCGAACCACTCGCCGGTGCGACCGAAGCCGCAGATCACCTCGTCCGAGACCAAAAGGATGTCGCGCTCACGGCAGATGCGCTGGATCTCAGGCCAGTAGGTTGCGGGCGGGATCACCACCGCGCCGGCACCCTGGATCGGTTCGGCGATGAAGGCGGCGATATTGTCGGCGCCGAGCTCGTCGATGGTGCGCTCGAGTTCACGCGCCGCCCACAGGCCGAACTCCTCCGGGCTGCGGTCGCCGCCCTCGGCATACCAATAGGGCTGGGCGATATGGACGATGCCGGGGATCGGCAGGCCGCCCTGGGCATGCATCGGCGTCATGCCGCCGAGCGAGGCGCCGCCGATGGTCGAGCCGTGATAGCCGTTCTTGCGGGCGATGATGGTCGATTTGCCCGGCTTGTCCTGGGCCGCCCAGTAATGGCGCACCATGCGGATGATGGTGTCGTTGGATTCCGAGCCCGAGCCGGTGAAGAACACCCGGCTGAACTGCGGCGGCGTCACCTCCGCCAGCAGGCGCGAAAGCTCGATCGCCGGCAGATGGGTGGTCTTGAAGAAGGTGTTGTAGAAGGGCAGTTCGCGCATCTGCTGCGCCACGACGTCGACGATTTCCTCGCGGCCATAGCCGATATTGACGTTCCACAGACCCGACATGCCGTCGATGATCTGGTTGCCTTCCGAATCCCACAGATGCACGCCCTTGGCCTTGACGATGACGCGCGCGCCCTCGGCATTCAGGCCCTTGGTGTCGGTGAAGGGATGCAAATGATGCGCGGCATCGATCGCACGCAGTTCCGCTGTGGTGAGATTGGTCTGGTGCAAGGTCATGATGCGCGCTTCCTCGAAAAATGTGATCCCAATTTTGTGATCACAAATTGCGGAAGTCAAGGGGAGATACGCCATCATGGGGCATGGGCGGGGGCGGACGGGACGTCCGCGGTCCCAGCCGCGCCGTTTCCCGCGTGACGCTGACAAGGTTCGCGTCGGAACCACGAAGGCTGGGACCGCGGACGTCCCGTCCGCTCTATCGTCCCACCGACCGGCACGCCCAAAAAGAAAAACGCTCTATGTCCCTGCCAGCACGATCTCCGCCTCATGCCCGACCGGAAAATTCACCGAGCGGGCGATGAAGCACATCTCATGCGCCTTCTCGTGCAGGTCATGGGCTTTTTGCAGGTCCGAGCCGGCGGCGACCACGATGTGCGGGCGCAGGGTGACCTTCTCGAACTGGCCGGCGCCGCCGGCCACCTCGACCATCACGCCTTCGGCCTCGTCCTCGTAGGAGAGCACGTTGACGCCCATCTGCGAGCACAGGCCAAGATACCAGAGCTTGTGGCAGGCCGAGAGCGAGGCGACCAAGAGGTCCTCGGGGTTCCAGCGCGTGGCGTCGCCGCGAAAACTCGGATCGGACGACCCCTCGATGACAGGCTTGCCTTCGGCCAGGATCTGGTGGGCGCGGCTATAGCCGCGATAGGTCGAGGTGCCCTCGCCCTCATTGCCCGTCCAGACGACCGTGACCTTGTAGCGGTGTTCGCGCCCAGCCATGCCTTCCTCCTGATATCGTTGCGTGGCGGGAGGATGCCCTCTTGTCGTCCTGTTTCGCAAGGTACCCGAACCCGCGTCAATCGCCTGAGCTAGCCGGCCGCAGGGAGCCGGCCAGGAAATCGACCACGGCGCGCACGGCCGGCAGTTGCCCGCGCCGATGGGTCGTCAGCACCGTGGTGGTGACCTCGCCCGCCTGCCAGTCCGGCAGCACGGGCACGACGGAGCCATCGACGACGGCTGCCGCGCTGATCGAGCGGGGCAGGGCGGTGATGCCGAGGCCGGCCTTGGCCGCTTCAAGCAAGGCGACGGATTCGTCGGCGAAGAAGCGGGCATGGGGTGTGACTTCGGCCGCCTGACCGCCCGCGGCCAGCCTCCACACCGGCGCCCTCGGCTGGGTGAGAAGGCCGTCATGTCCGGCAAGGTCTTCCGGTGCGGCCGGTCTTCCCCTGGCGGCGAGATAGGCGGGGGCAGCGACCAGCCCGATCGCTTCCCGGTGAATGGGACGGGCCATCAGGTCGGAATCGGGGAGCGGTCCGAAATGGCTCCGGAGCGCGATGTCGAAGCCTTCCTGGATGAGGTCGACGAAACGGTCGGTGACATGGAGCTGGACCTGCAGCTTGGGTAGCGCGGCGGCCAGCCTGGGCAGTTGGGCGGCGAGGTGGAATTGCGCGGTGGGAACCGAAGCGGTGATGCGGACGATGCCGCTCGGCTCGGCTCGCCGGGCCAGCACGGCGCTTTCGGCCGCCTCGACCTCGATCATCGCCGCCCGGGCATGTTCGAACACCTCCCGGCCGGCGTCCGTCAGCACGAAGCTGCGGGAGGTACGGTTCAGGAGGCGGGCGCCGAGCCGCGCCTCCAACTCGGCCACGCGCTTGCTCACCGTCGATTTGGGGATGCCGAGCTGCCGGGCCGCAGCGGCAAAGCCGGCATGCTCGACAGCCTGGGCAAAGAGGATGAAGTCGTTGAGGTTCGACATTCAAAGTCTCCAAATATGGACTTTAGATCCATGAATGCCAGTCTACAGGTCCAAAGTCCATGCAGGCATATTGTCATCATCAACCCACCAGGAGATATGACAATGAAACCGATCCTTTTCGCCGGCCATCCCGCCGGCAGCTCCCTCGGCCTCGTCGCCGCCTTCGAATGGCTCGGCAAGCCCTATCGCCTCACTCGCGTTCACATGCCTGACGACATGCTCACCGAGGCCTATGCCAGGGTGAACGGCCGCCAGGAAACGCCGGTGCTGATCCGAGAGGATGGCAGCGTGCTGACCGAGACGATGGCGATCGCCCGCTGGCTCGAACTGCGCGACGACGAGCGCCGCATCAGCTTCGAGCCGGGCAGCGCCGAAGCGCATCGCATGCACCAGTTTATCGGCTTCCTGAACACCGGCTTCACCGGCGCCTTCACGCCGCTCTGGGTGGCGCTGGAAATGCAGGATGGCAGCGAGGATTACAGGCAGGCACTGCGAACCTTCGGTCGCGGCCTGGTTGCCCACCGCCATCGTCAGCTCGAGGCGATGATCGGCGGTGCGCCCTATCTGATCGGTGACCGGCCGAGCCTGGCCGATGCGGTCTTCGTCGGCGTGGCGCGCTGGGCCGAGTTCCACCAGGCGGTAGATCTCACGCCCTTCCCGAAGATCCAGGCGCTGAAGGCCAGGCTGGAGGCCGATCCGGCCGTGTGCTTCGCCCATGCGATAGAGGACGGCGTCCCCGCCGACGGCAGCGGCGCCATGCACGGCCTGCTGCCGCTGGAGGAGGTGTTGGGTGAGATAGGCGCCAGGCTCGCGGCTTGAGGCACTCGTTCCTGGGATCGCCGGCATCCCTGCCGGCTCTTGGAAACACGTCGCTTGCCGGAAGGAAGAGCCGGCAAGGATGCCGGCGATCCCAGGAGTCCCTCACATCGCCCGTGTGCCGTTCTTGTGGTAGCGGGCCAGCACGGCGCGCAGGCGCGCCTCGGCTTCCGCATGGGGCGGCAGGCCGAAGCGCAGCCAGCGCGGATTGGCGGAGAAACGGCGCACCCAGATGCCGGCCTGGCCGAGCTGGCGGAACAGGGCCGGAGCATGCGCGGTCTGCAGCAGGCGATAGAGATCGGTGCCGCCGATCACCGCACCGGCCTTGGTCAGGTCCTCGTCGAGATTCTGGCGCGCCGCACGCAGCGAGGTGCGCGTGCCGTTCTGCCAGAGGATATCGGCGAGCGCGGCGCGGCCGATGGCGATGGCCTCGCCCGAAACCGCCCAGGCCCCCATGGCCTGACGCAATTTGCCGGTCAGTGAAGGCTCGGCCAGCACGAAGCCGAGCCGAATGCCGGCCAGGCCGAAGAATTTGCCGAAGGAGCGCAGCATCACCAGGCCTTGCGTGCCGGCCATGGGGGCCAGGCTCACCTGCGGCATCACATCGGCAAAGGCCTCGTCGACGATGAGGGCGCCGCCCCTGGCATATTTCTCGGCGGCGAGCGCCAGCAACTCCTCGCGGCCAAAGAAATTGCCGTCGGGATTGTTCGGGTTGACGAGGACGGCGATCTCGGAACCAGCCAGTTCCTCGAAGCGACGCGCCTCGCGCACGTGGTGGCCGCCCAGCGCCCAGCTGCGGGCATGTTCGGCATAGGTCGGGCTCAGCACGCTCACCGTGCCGGCGGCGAACAGATGCGGCAGCCATTGGATGGCCGCCTGCGTGCCCGGTGTCGCAACTACGCAGGCATCGAAGGGCACGCCGTAGCACTGCGCCGCCACGGCCTCCAAGTCCCGGGCCTCGTCGGGAGAGGGCAGGGCAGTCCAGGATTCGGCCGGAATCGCCGGGATCGGATAGGGCCAGGGATTGATGCCGGTGGAAAGATCGATCCAGGGCCCGGAGGCCTGCGGAAAGAGGCGACGTGCCTCGCCGAGATTGCCGCCATGCTCCACTGCGCTCATTCGCCTGCCACTCTTGTCTTGACGCCCGCAACCAGCGCGACCAATGTCGCGCCAAATTTGTTTAATGGAGGGTATGGCCATGGTGGACGCGGCGATCAAGCTTCATGACGCCAGCGACGCGATCAAAAAGGCGAGCGACGCCTTCGACTGGTCGGATCCGCTCGATCTCGAATCGCTGCTCACGGAAGAGGAGCGGCTGGTCCGCGACACCGCGCGCGACTACGCGCAGGACAGGCTGATGCCGCGCGTGCTCAAGGCCTACCGCGACGAGGATTTCGACCGCGCGATCATGTCGGAGATGGGCGAACTCGGTTTGCTCGGCGCCACGATTCCGGAAGCCTATGGCGGCGCCGGCCTCGGCCATGTCGCCTATGGCCTCGTCGCCCGCGAGGTGGAGCGGGTTGATTCGGGCTATCGCTCGGCGATGTCGGTGCAGTCCTCGCTGGTGATGCACCCGATCCATGCCTATGGCAGCGAGGAGCAGCGCAAGAAGTACCTGCCCAAGCTCGCCCGCGGCGAACTCGTCGGCTGCTTCGGCCTCACCGAGCCTGACGCCGGCTCCGATCCCGGCTCGATGAAGACCCGCGCGGTCAAGGTTGCCGGCGGCTACCAGCTCAACGGCACCAAGATGTGGATCACCAATTCGCCGATCGCCGACATCGCGGTGGTATGGGCCAAGCTGGACGACGTCATCCGCGGCTTCATCGTCGAGCGCGGCACCAAGGGCTTCTCCACACCCAAGATCGAGGGCAAGCTCTCGCTGCGCGCCTCGATTACCGGCGAGATCGTGCTCGAGGACGCCGTGGTGCCGGAAGAAAACCTGCTGCCCAACGCCAAGGGCCTGTCCGGCCCGTTCGGCTGCCTCAACAAGGCCCGCTACGGCATTGCCTGGGGCGCCATGGGTGCGGCCGAGTTCTGCTGGCACCGCGCCCGCCAATACACGCTCGACCGCAAGCAGTTCGGCCGGCCGCTGGCGGCGACGCAGCTCGTGCAGAAGAAGCTCGCCGACATGCAGACCGAGATCGCCCTCGGCCTGCTCGGCGCGCTGCAGCTCGGGCGCCTGCTCGACGCCCACACCGCCGCTCCGCCGGCGATCAGCCTGATGAAGCGCAACAATTGCGGCAAGGCCCTCGACATCGCCCGCGTTGCCCGCGACATGCATGGCGGCAACGGCATCGCCGACGAGTTCCACGTGCTGCGCGTGGCGCAGAACCTGGAGACGGTGAACACCTATGAGGGCACGCATGACGTGCACGCCCTCATCCTCGGCCGTGCCCAGACCGGCATCCAGGCCTTCTTCTGATTTTTTCCGGGTGCACGGGCCTCCCGCCCGTTCTTGAGCCACGATCGTTGGAACAGCAAGAACGGGCGGGACGCCCGTGCACCCGGAAGATCTGCGCGAAACATTTTCCAATTTAATACCGCTTGGCCTCGCCTGCCGGGCGCGCTCTTATGCGCGCAACCAAGACCAGCTTTCGAGGAAACCTCATGCGCCTGTGGCTCAAGGATCCGCTTGCCGTCCTCGCCGAGGGCGCCGAGCGCGGCATCGTCGTCGAGGGCAGCCATATCGTCGAGCTGGTGCCGGCCGGGCGCGAGCCGGTCTCGCCCGTCGACAAGGTCTTCGATGCGTCCAGGCATGTCATGCTGCCCGGCCTGGTCAACACCCATCATCATTTCTACCAGACGCTCACCCGCGCCCATCCCGATGCCTGCGACCAGCCGCTGTTTCCCTGGCTGAAAACGCTCTATCCGATCTGGTCGCGCCTCGATCCCGACAGCTTCCGCCTGTCGGTGCGCCTCGCGCTGGTCGAGCTCCTGATGTCCGGCTGCACCACGGCGGCCGATCATCATTATGTCTTCCCGAAGGGCTTGGAGAATGCCGTCGATATCGAGGTCGAGGAGGCCCGCAAGCTCGGCATCCGCATGACGGTGTCGCGCGGCTCGATGAACTTGTCGCAGAAGGATGGCGGCCTGCCGCCCGATTCCGTCGTGCAGGACGAGGACACAATCCTGGCCGATTGCGAGCGCGTGGCGAGCGCCTATCACGACACCCGTCCGGGGGCGATGACGCAAATCGCCTTCTCGCCCTGTTCGCCCTTCTCGGTGACCAAGGAGCTGATGCGCAAGACGGCCGACCTCGCCGAGCGCTTCGACTGCCGCCTGCATACCCATCTCGCCGAGACCCATGACGAGGACGATTTCTGCCTCGCCACCTACAAGTGCCGGCCGATCGAACTCCTCGATGAGGTGGGCTGGATGTCGCCGCGCACCTGGCTTGCCCACGGCATCCATTTCAGCGCCGACGATTGCACCACGCTCGGCCGCCACGGCGTCGGCGTCTGCCATTGCCCGACCTCCAACGCCGTGCTCGCCTCCGGTTTCTGCCATACGGGCCTTCTGGAAAAGGCCGGTGCGCCTGTCGGCCTCGGCGTCGACGGCTCGGCCTCCAACGATTCCTCCAACCTGATGGAAGGCGTGCGCCACGCTTTGATGATCAACCGCCTCTCCCATGGGGCCGAGGCCGTCTCCTGGCGCGACTGCCTGCGCTGGGCCAGCGAAGGCTCCGCCCGCTGTCTCGGCCGCGACGACATCGGCGCGATCAGGGTGGGGCTCGAAGCGGACCTGGCCCTCTATACGCTGGACGAATTGCGCTTTTCCGGCGCCCATCATCCCATCGCCGCCTTGGTCCATTGCGGCGCCCATCGCGCCGACCGCGTGATGGTGGCCGGCCAATGGCGCGTCGAGGACGGCCTGCCCGTGGGTGTAGACCTCGGCGCCCTGCGCGAGGCCCATGGCAAGGTGGCCGCGAAGTTTCTTTGATTTCCGGGAAACGCCGCGGCTGGGACCGCGGACGTCCCGTCCGCTCTTGGAAACACCGAGGCTGCAGGATGGGAAGATGCGGACGAGACGTCCGCGGTCCCAGCCGCAGTGTTTCCTTTGCCTCGACCTGGGCATGCCGTTCTGCTATCGGCAGGCCATGCCCGATCTCCACGCCCCCCTCCGTCTCCGCCCCGATCCGAACGGCACGCCGGTCGAATACAGATGGATCCCCTTCGACCGTGCCGATCCGCGCTGGAACGAGCCGCTGGTCGACCTGGCGGCGGAAGGGCTGCTCACCGAGGCTTGGTATGCCCGGACCGACGGCGGCAATGCGCCTTATTTCATGCCGATCGCGGGTGCAGTGAAGACGGTGGCGGCCCGCGCCAGCGTGGCGCGCCTGGTGCGCGAGGTCGATGCCGCTGTCTCCGGCCTCGGCCTGCGGCTCAAGGTGCTCGACGCCTACAGGCCGATCGAGACCCAGGCCGGCCTGTGGACCTTCTTCGAAAAGCAGGTGGCGGCCGAGCGTCCTGAGCTTTCCGCGGCCGAGCAGGAGGGAATCGTCCGTACCTTCGTCTCCGATCCGCGCCGCTTCGACCGCGAGGACGAAACGACCTGGCCGATCCATTCCACCGGGGGCTCGGTCGATGTCGTGCTGGTGGATGCGTCCACCGGTACCATGCTCGATCACGGTGCCGGCTTCGACGAGGCCCATGAGCGCTCCTATACCGATCACTATGAGCGCCTGTTGCAGCGGGGCGAAATCGCTGCCGACGATACGCGCCTGGTCAATCGCCGCATCCTGGTCAATGCGATGGTTAACGTGGGCTTTACCAACTACGCGTACGAATTCTGGCACTTCGACTATGGAACGCAGGCCCATATCCTGACCCTGCAGGATGAAGGACAGGCCGGCGCCCCCAAAGCTGCGTGGTACGGAACCACGGACCTGCCGGAAGGACTATGCTGACCCATTCGACTTTCACTGCCAAGGGTGCCTCCCATGCCATCGTCTCGCTGGGCAAGCCTCTCGAGGCCGGGGCTCCGCACGTCATCTGGGCCCATGGCTGGGGCCAGGATCACCGGGCTTTCCAGGCCCTGGCCGGATCGCTGGAGCGGGCAGCCCATCACACGCTGATCGATTTTCCCGGCTTCGGCCAGAGCCCGGCGCCGCCCGAGACTGGCCATGGCGGCATCTGGGACACGGCCGATTACGCCGATGCCGTGGCCGAATGGCTTGCGACCCTGCCACGCGGCAGGCGCATCTGGGTCGGGCATTCCTTCGGCGGGCGTGTCGGCCTGCGCCTGGCGGCCCGCCATCCCGATGTCCTCGACGGCATGGTGCTGGTGGGTTCGCATGGCCTCAAGCCCATCCGCAGCCTGATGACCCGGCTGAAGATCTTCCTGCGCGTGCGCACCTTCAAGGTGCTTAAGCTTCTCGAAAAGCTCGGCGTCGATGTGTCGGCCCGCAAGGCCAAGTTCGGTTCGGCCGATTACCGCAATGCCGGTGCGATGCGCCCTGTTTTCGTCAAGGTGGTGGGCGAGGACCAGAGCGAGGCTATCAAGGCCATCCGCATTCCCGTCCGCATCATCTGCGGCGCGCTCGACGACCAGGCACCACCGGAGATGAGCGAACGCATGGGCCGGCTCATCCCGGGCGCCAGCGTCAGCATCCTGCCCGGCCTCGACCATTACACCGTTCTGTCCGATGGCGGCCCCCAGATCGCCCATACGGTTGCCAAGCTCCTGGAGGCTTGATGCTGGAAACACTGGCCCCCGTGCTGAACTCGCCCTACCTCGCCGCCGCTTTGGTCCTCATCGGCTTCATTCCCTTCGCCTGGAAACGCTTCCTGACATATCTGCATATCTTCCAGCAGGAGGAATATGACGGCAGGCGCTTCCTGCACTGGCTCTTCTACAATGTGGTGGTCGACACCAAGGCGAGCCTTGCCATCGTCCTCCTGTCGGTGATGGCCAAGCTCTACCCCTCGCCGGTCACGGTGCTCGCCCTGTTCATCGCGGTGATCCTGCTGGTCGTGGCGCGGCGCGAGCGCGATCCGCGCCAGACGGGCAAGAAGAAGCTGGCGATGACGCAGCGCGCTACCCGCATCCTGCGCGTCGCCTTCGCCCTGGTCCTGGTGATCGGCCTCGTCGGGGTCGGCTTCGGCGTGGCGCCGGTCTGGGTCGTGCTCCTGATCCAGTCGATCCCCTTCGCCCTGGTCGCGGCGGTGATGATCCTGCAACCCGGCGAGAACCGCATCCAGCTGCGTTTCTGGAACGAGGCGCATGAAAAGCTCAAGCGCCTTTCGCCGGTGATCGTCGGCGTCACCGGCTCCTACGGCAAGACCTCGACCAAGCACATCCTCGGCCACCTGCTCGAAAGCGCCGGTTCGGCGCTGATCACCCCCGGCTCGGTCAACACGCCGATGGGCATCGCCCGCATCGTACGCGAGCGCCTGGAGCCTTATCACCGCCATTTCGTGGTGGAGATGGGCGCCTATGGGCCGGGCTCGATCGAGCGCCTCTGCCGCCTCGCCCCGCCCGACATCGCGGTGGTGACGGCGGTCGGAGCCGCCCATTACGAGCGCTTCAAGTCGCTCGACACCGTGGCCAAGACCAAGTTCGAATTGCCCACCGCCGCGATCGCGCGCAACGGCAAGGCGATCATCAACGATGCCGTGCTCGCCTTCAAGGACGCCAAGGAGTTCACCGATGCCCACCGCGCCTCGATGGTGCTGGTCGGCAATGGCGAGGGCAGCGAAGCCCGCATCAACGAGGTCGTCCAGGAAAAGGACGGGCTGAAGGTCTCGCTGACCTATCTCGGCAAGGACTACCAGCTCTCCGCCCCGCTTTACGGCCTGCACCACGGCAGCAACATGGCGATTGCCTTCGTCACCGCGCTGGCCATGGACATCGACGCCGAGACGGCCGAGATCGCCATGCGCTCGACGCCGCAGATCAGCCACCGCCTCGAGGTGAAGCGCCAGGCCGACGGCACGGTCATCGTCGACGATGCCTATAATTCCAATCCCGCGGGCTTTGCCTCGGCCCTGGAGATCCTGCCCTTGCTGGTTTCCGGCGAGGGCCGACGCATCCTGGTGACACCGGGCATGGTCGAACTCGGCGCCGCCCATGCCGAGGAGCATCGCAAGATCGGCGCCAAGGCCGGCGATACCGTCGACATCCTGCTGGCCGTGGCCCCTGACCGCATCCGCGACCTCATCGACGCCTATAAGGCGGCCAAGCCCGATGGCCAGGTGGTGGAATGCGCTAGCTTTGCCGCGGCGCAGGCCTGGATGGGCGCCAATCTCAAGGCCGGCGACGTCGTGCTGCTCGAGAACGACCTGCCCGACCTCTATGAGCGCCAGTTGCGGCTGTGACCGGCAATCGTAAAGATACGATTGGAGATCGCAGAGCCTTCATCGCCGCCAATACGCGCCCGCTGCCTGTGCCGCATGCGCCGGAGATCAGCCTCTATCTTGCCGACGAGGTCACGCCGCTCTGGCTGAAGACCGAGGAGGAGCTCGGCGAAATGGGGCTGCCGCCGCCCTTCTGGGCCTTCGCCTGGGCCGGCGGCCAGGCTCTGGCGCGCTATATCATCGACCATCCGGAGCATGTCGCCGGCCGCCGCGTGCTCGACTTCGCCTCGGGTTCGGGCCTGGTGGCGATCGCGGCGATGAAGGCGGGGGCGGCGCAGGCCCTTGCCGCCGATATCGACGAATTCGCCGTGGAAGCCATCCGGCTCAATGCCGATCTCAACGGCGTGGCGATCGAGCCTTCGGGCGAGAACGTCCTCGGCCGCCATGATTGTCCCGCCGACGTCGTCCTGGCGGGCGACATTTTCTACGATCGCGAAATCTCGGCCGAAGTGCTGATGTGGCTCAAGGGCTGGCGCGAACGGGGAGCCACCATCCTGGTAGGCGATCCCGGCCGGACCTATCTGCCCAGGGATGAACTCAGCCTGCTGGCGACATACCAGGTGCCGGTCTCCAGGGATCTCGAGGACCTGGAGATCAAGAAGACCAGCGTGTGGACCCTGAAATAGGAAGAAGCGACACCAATTTGGTGGCCAGTCCTTTCGGCCCGACTACAGTACCCCCGCCAGCTTCAGCGGAGGCTTCAACGTGTTGCGTGGCGCCTCCTTCAGGAAGAGCAGTGCGTCGAACGTATCCTTGAAGGAGGGGCGGCCCAGCTCCAGGGGCGACAGCGGCGCGGCCATGGCCGTCCAGTTCTTGATCGTCTCCAGGTGGCGAGGACGTATCTGCTCGCCGCTGTTGGCGACGGATGGGTAATCCTTGATGTAGCGGGGATCGCGAGGCACCGCGTTGCATTTGAGGCCGTCCGCGCGCAGGCCGTTGGCATCGCAAATGTCCAGATATTCGTCGCGCAGATCGATCATATGGGCGAATTCGTGGATGGCGGGCCGCTGCTTGTAGGGATGGCCGTCCTTTTGCCGGGTGATCGGGGCGAGGTCGTTGCTGGAGAGCGTCGTGTGCCCGATGGTGGTGCCATGGGCCCGCTTGACCTGGCTGGAATAGAACTGGCCCTGCGGAACCTTCACCACGTCGATCAGCCAATGATCGCCCGGATCGAAGCTGAACAGTCCCTGGGCGAAATGGAACTCCAGCCCGACGATGCGGCCGCTCGGCGTGGTGGTCAGGGATTTGACATTGAATTTCTTCTGGATGTCGGCCTGCCACCGCCGGGCGAAAGCAATCGCCTCCGAGCGATCCGGCCAGCCTTCCTTGCCCTCGGAGGAGAAGCGGAAATAGAGCTTCATGAAAGCGATCGTGCGCGGCCCGCCCAGGGTTTCGACGAAATAGATGTCGTAGAGCGGCCCGGCAACGCCGACGGACCACATCTGCGCATAGCCGGCGAGGCTGGGGGGCAAGGCCGTCTTGGAAACGGCCTTGATCTGGTCGGCGAGGATCCCGGGCACCACTGTCGGCATGCGGCTCTTTCCGTTCGGCCGCCGGACCTTTCGAGCCGGCGGTAATCTCAGATCATCAACGATACGACAATTGACGGCTGCGCCGATATTCTTCCCGGTGCCCCGGGTCATCGCTCGCCCGGGACCCGCTGCGCCGTCAGGGGCCGGGCACGCCGACCCGGATGAGGGTGGAAAAATCGGGGCTGTCGCCGGCGGCCTTGGCGCGTGCATCGATGCTGCCGAGCTTGCGCAGTTCGCCGAGCGGCACCTGATGGCTGAGGGCGCCGATGTCGTAGAGATAATCGGGCAGATAGCCGCTGACCAGCACGCGCCAATCCAGCGGCAGGCCGGGGTCGAGCCTGCGGGCGAGGTGGAAGGGCACCGTGGTGCAGTTGGTGGTGGCCGTGTTGTAGAAACGCGGCTTGGCCGCAAGGTCGTTGGCTTCCGAGAGCAGATAGAGGAACAGTTCCTTGGCCTCGGCCCGGCCGGTACGCAGCCAGAAGAGTTGCACGTCCTCGCCCCTGACATTGGAGCGCACGCGGATGACATCGCGCTCGTCGGCTGCGATGACGACGAATTCATCATTCTTGAAGAAGCCGGAGATCGCCGAATAGACCTCGCTCTTCCGGCGCCTGACCTCCACCGAGAAGACGAGGTGCCTTCCGTCGGCAAAGCCGAAGCTCAGCATGGTATGAGCGATGGCGGGCCCGGCCCAATAGGAGGCGAACAGGTCGACGCCGGTGATGGTGTCGAGATCGTAGCTGCGATCGTCCCAGCGCGGCGTGAAGTCGCTGTCCGAGCGCCACTCGAAATCACGCACATTGGTCAGCCTCGCCGTGGACCCTTCCATCGTGGCGGTAAACTGGCGGCTTACGTCATCAGCCCAATCGCCCTTGCCGGTCGGCTGGATGGTGGCCCACCACACCAGCAGGGCAGCGAAGGCAGCGACGAAAGGCAAAGCGAGCCGCCAGCGTGCCGCGAGGAGGCCGGCCAAAGCCAGGAAAGCGAGGATGAGCCACATGGCCGGCACGGCATAGCGGCCAAACTCGCCGAGAGGTAGGCGATACCACAATGCCAGCGTGCCCCACAGCGTCGCGAGCGCCGCCGCCAGCACCAGGACGATACGGCCTGCGATGCTGAGGAGCCTTGCGATCATCGGCGGCTTCTCATCCCAGTTTCAACTGCCCGCGCGCGATCTCGAACAGCATCACGCCGGTCGCCACGGCCAGGTTGAGGGAATCAGCCTGCCCGCGCATCGGGATCTTGACGAGATGGCTGCAGGCGCCAGCAAGGTCGTTGGGCAGGCCCTGCTGTTCATTGCCCATCAGCAGGAGGCAGGGGCGGCCGGCATAGGCGACCTCGCGATAGTCATGCGTGCCGGACAGATGCGTGCCGACCACGAGGCCCTCGAAGCCCTTGCGCCAGGCGAGGAAGGCCTGCGGCGTCGCCGTCGCCAGGCGGACGTTGAAGATCGAACCCATGGTGGCCCTGACGGCCTCGATGCCGAAGGGATCGGTCGTGTCACCGATCAGCACGATACCCTCGGCGCCGACCGCATCGGCGGTACGGATGATGGTGCCGAGATTGCCGGGATCGCGGACCCGGTCGAGCCCGATCCAGATCTGATCGCGTGCGATCTTGACGCTATCGATCTTTTCCAGGCGCTGCTCGAAGACGCCGATCACCGTCTGCGGATTGTCGCGGCGCGACAGTTTTTCCAGGATTTCGCCGGTGACCTCGAGCACCTCGCCACCGGCCTGCTGGGTAGCCCTGATGGCGCGGGCGAGCATCGGTTTTTCTTCGCCCGAGCGATGCACCAGGATACGGATCGGCCAGCCGGCCTCGATGGCATCGGCCACCAGCTTCAGCCCTTCGGCGATGAAGAGGCCGGCCTCCTGGCGGACCTTGCGCATCTCGAGCGCGCGGATGTCCTTGATCAGCGGATTGGTCAGGCTGGTCACGACACGGGAGACGGGCGCGGCAGGTGCTGCCGGGCGGGGACGTTGAAAGCGGGGCTTCATGCGGCGCCTCCGCCGGCACTCCAGCGCGAATAGAGCGAGGTCGAGAGCAGGCGCCCCGAGCCTTCCTCCGAGACGACGAGCTCGCCGGAGGTGATGTCGCCGCCGAGTTCGCCGAACACTTCGCGGGTGAGCTCGTGCACCGCCACGAAGGAAGCGCGGATGGCATAGGCGGTGACGATCACGAAGGCCGGCTTGTCGGTGAGCACGGCGCGGCAGAGGTCGAGCATCTTGGGCAGGTCGCGGAAGAGGTCCCAGACCTCGCCGCCGGGGCCGCGGCCATATTTGGGCGGATCGAGCAGGACGATGTCGTATTGCGAGCCGCGGCGCTGCTCGCGCGCGGTGAACTTCATGGCGTCGTCGACGATCCAGCGGATCGGGGCATCGGCGAGGCCAGCAAGGGCCTGGTTCTCGCGCGCGAAGCCGATCGACTTCTTGGAGGCGTCGACATGGGTGACCTGGGCGCCATGCTTGGCCGCGAGCAGGGAGGCGACGCCGGTATAGCCGAACAGATTGAGCACCCGGGCCGGTCGCTTCAGGGCCTGAAGAGCCTCGATCATGTAGTCCCAATGCGGGGCCTGCTCGGGAAAGAAGCCGAGATGGCGGAAGGGCGTGAAGCGGCCGTGGAAGGCGACGCCGCGATAGGAGACCGGGAAGGTCTCGACCGGCCTGCCGGCGAATTTCCAGCGCCCATCCGAGCCCTCGTCCTCGGCATTCATGCCCAGGAAGACGGCATCGGCCTTGTCCCAGGCCTCGGGCTTCAGGCGCAGGCCCATGGCCTGCGGCTCGGGACGATCAACGAGGAGCTTGCCGAAGCGTTCGAGCTTGCGGCCTTCACCGCAATCGACCAGGCGATAATCGGCGAAGCCGGGGGTCACCAGCAATTGCGGCAGGGTTTGGGAGGCGGAATTTCGCGGGTCGGGCATGCGCGGACCAAACAGGAGTTTGTCGCGCGCGGCAAGTCCGTTCTTGCCGGTTTGCCGTGCCGGTGCTCCGCGGATGCGGTCACTCAGGCATTGGGCAAAGGTGCACGGGCTTTGCCATTGCTGGACTTGATCCGGCAATCCAGCCGCCTGGCGAGCGGGGGGGGCTTCTGGATAGCTGGATCAAGCCCGGCTATGACAAATTGGCGCGTTTCATCTCAAGTGAGCTAGACCGTGGCCACGATGACATGGGCCTGGATCTTGGCGGCAACTTCGCCAAGGCCGTGTCGGCCTGCAATCGCGGATGTGGCGTGATCGGTTGCCGCGTCGAGGCTTCCCGGCGACTTGGCCTCGATTTCGGTGCGAAGCAGGGTTCCCTGGCAATAGGCGATGGCCGGCAGCCGCGGGGAAGGGGCGCGGCTTTGTTCGGCTCTCGTCTCGATCAGCACGCGGGCGAAGCCGGCACCCTCTAGATCGCTGCAGATCAGTCCGGTGTCGTGATAGCCATGCGGCGTGCGCGCCAGGAAGCGCGGCGGATCGTCCGGAAAGATCTCCGCGAGTGCCTTTGTCACGTCATCGGCAAAGACATTCTCCTCGATCCGATCCCAGACGTTGAACAGGAAATGGCCGCCGGGTTTGAGCACCCGCCTTGCCTCGCGATAGGCGGCCGGCCGATCGGGAAAGAACATGGCGCCGAACTGGCAGCAGACGAGATCGAAGGCGGCATCATCGAAAGGCAGCGCCAGGGCATCGGCCTGGCGCCAGGTGATACGGCTGTCGGGAGCCTGCCGCGCGGCGGCATGGTCGAGCATCGGCTGGTTGAGGTCGGTGACGACATAACGGGCGTCGGGAGAGAGTTTCGGCGCGAGCGCGCGGGTGACGACTCCGGTGCCCGCGGCGACTTCCAGGACTGAGATGGGCGACAGGGACGCGGCCCGTCGCGCCAGGTCCGCGGCGAACGCCTCGAAAATCAGCGGCACCATATAGCGGTCGTAATTTTCCGGGATGGAGCCCGTGAACAGCTTGTCCGTTTCCAACATGGCGATCACCCACCGTCGGTTCGGTAGTCTGCGAGATTAGCATGGATGGCGTGTTCCTGCGCGGTTGCGACCGGGCGGCATTGCTGGCTACACCTGTCCCTCCACCTCGCGTTCGCCGCCGCGAAGGCCCTCCAGCGAGCGTAGCATCTTTCGCTTCAGCGGCGGCGTGACGTTGATGAGGCGCATGGTGGTGCGCTGGCAGGCCAGCAGGATGCGTCCGATCACCGGCTTGTGGATCGCCGTGCGCCCGTCCATCTGCCGGCGTGACCGTTCGACCGCCTCGGCGCTGTATCGCCGCATCTCGGCCTCATAGGCGCCGATCGCCGCCACCAGGCCCGAACGGCCCTCCTGCACCGCCTGCAGATGGCGGGTCAGCAGCGCGGCATCGCGCAACGCCGTATTGGCGCCGACCCCGCGTCCCGGGGTCATGGTGTGGATGGCATCGCCCAGCAAGGTAACGCTGGAAGGCGTCCAGGCCTCGATGGGCACCGAGGTGCGGATGACCACCGGAAACAGGGAATTCGGATCGGACGCAGCCAGCAGCTTGCGCCAGTCCGGGTGCCATGTGGCGGTGAGGCGCTGGCTCAGGGCCAGCAGGGCGTTCCCGTTCATCGCGCGCAGGTCCTCGGGAAACTTGTCGGCCGCCGCCCAGATGCCCCAGCTGATATAGTCGCGGCTGTTGTCGAAGCGCAGGCCGGGCCATTGGGCGATCAGGTCGGCGTCCGTCGCGCCGATGCCCTGCTTGGGTGCGCCGGCCTCGTCCCAGGGAAATTCCATGACATGGAGGATGGCGCCGAACCCCCCGGGAGCCAGGATGAGCGTCACGCCGCGATGAATCTTGGGGGTGAGAAGCGCCAGGGTTTCCGGCGTGGCGGGCACCTTTCCGCCGATCGAGCGGATCAGCGTGTCGTCCATGCCGGCCTGCGGCAGATATTGCCGGCGGATGCGCGAATTCGAACCGTCGGCCGCGACCAGCAGGTCGGCCACCGCACTCGAACCGTCCTCGAAGAAGGCTTCGACCTTGCCGTCCGGGTGCTGTTCGTAGCGGGAAAACACCTTGTCGAAATGGGTGACGTCCTCCAGACCCGTCAGCAGGACCTGGCGGAGCGTCATGCGGCTGACGGAACGCTCGCCATGGCGCGGATCCCTCGGCGGGCTGGGCTTCAGGCTCAGCAGTTCGCCATAGTGCTCGCTGAGCATGTTGAACCATTGCGGGGAGACGGCGCAGGTCGCCAGAAAGGTCTCGTACAGGGCCGGCGGCAGGTTGGCGTCGAGAGCGCGGCAGCCATCGGGATCGATGCCGACCCGGAAGCCCTGCAGCCCATCCTTGCGGGTGCGGTCGCGCTCGAACACGTTGACGGCGATGCCGGCGCGCTTGAGGCCGTGGGCAAGACAGAGGCCGCCGGTGCCGGCACCGACGATGATGATGCTTAGATTTCGTTTTTCGGGGACATTGGACATGGTTCCTCCTTGCCCGCGCGGGGCGTCCCGGCGGGTGGCGACAGTCGACGAAGGCCGTGCGACATCCGCCTCGGACGAGGTTGGTCGCGCTCTGGCTGGAAGTTGCGGTTGGAATGCCGGAGAGAGGGCCCGAAGCGTTTTCGAGAAAAGTTGATAGACTTTTCGATTAAGAAAACGCGTCAAAACAAAGAATTAGAGAGGAAGTGCGATTTTGAGAAATCGCACTTCCTCTATCCGGGGCGGGGCGGCTGTTCGCCCTCGAACTGGGCGGCAACCTTCTCGAGTTCCTCGATCGACCAGGCGAGCCGGCCCGAGCGGAGATCGGCGACGACCCCTTCGATCCAGTTTCGCTCCGCGCTCACGACGGCCTGCATGTACTGGCTTTCCAGCAGCACGACGCGCGGCAGCATAGCGAGATAGGTCTCCAGCTCCGCTGCAAGCTCGAATTCACGCCTGCGCAGGGCGGCCAATCTGGTTTCGAGCAGCGGGACGACTTCCTCCGGCGAAAGCAGTGGGAGGAAGGACATGGCGACCGGGAATTCCGGGAACTCGTTGTGAGGTTCGGCCAGCATGGTGCGCAGCCAATCGACGGCAACCGTTCGCCCGAGCGGCGTCGCCTCATAAATGGTGCGCTCCGGCCGCCCCTCGCTTTTTTCGATGCTGCCGGGGGCGATCAAGCCTTCGCGCTCGAGCCGCTCGATGGTCTGATAGAGCGAACCGCGCTGGCGGATATTGATGACCTCCTCCTTGCCGCGTGATTTCAGCAATTGCTGCATGCGGTAGGGATGCATGGGCGCCTCGATCAGAAGCGCGAGCACGGCGAGGGCAAGGGGGGAACGTTTGAAATTTGCCATAGTCATATTATTACTAGATTTGATAAAGCTAGTCAATTTATGACTATAGGAGCATCAAAAACTATGGCCTGAAATGCCCAACGCCCCGGCGTTGGAGCCGGGGCGTCAAGCGGAAAGGCGGTGAGGCGCCGCGTGCGATCAGTTCGCCGGCAGGCTGACCGAGACGGGAATGGTCTTGACCGTTACCGTCTTGGTAGCGGTCGCCTTTACGGCCACAGCCTTTACAGTCACAGCCTTGGGGCTCGCAGGCTTGACGGTGACCGGTTTGGCCGGCGCGGCGGGCATGGAGGAGGAAGCTGGCTTGGAGGCGGAAATCGGTCTGGCTGCGGCGGGCTTGGGTGCCGCTGGCTTCGCCGCCTTGGGCGGCGCAACCGGCACCGAGCCGGTGCGGTCCACCGGGGTGGGCTGGGCACTGGCGTCCTTGGCCAGAAGCTGATCGGCCGGCGTGTCGAAATTGTAGACGTCCGGGCGGAACTGCACGCTGCCGTCGGGGCCGCCCCATCCGGTCAGGTAGACCCAGGCCACGGGAATGGGCTTGGATGGCTTGATGGTCTTGGGCTCGCCGGAATCGATCTGGTCCTGGATGGCCTGACCGCTCCAGTCGGAACCTTCCATGATCCAGGCGGCGAGATCCTGCGCGCCGGCGACGCGGATGCAGCCAGAGGACTGGAAGCGCACATCGTTGCGGAAGAGCTCGCGATGGGATGTGTCGTGCATGTAGACGGCATCGGAGTTGGGCATGTCGATGCGCAGGAAGCCGAGCGAGTTCCACACCCCGGGATCCTGCTTGGCGAGGAAATCGGAGGCACGCGCCTTGCTCCAGTCCACGGTGGCTGGATCGATCTCCTGGCGGCCGCGATAGAGCCTGAGATGGTTGGCCTTGAGATAGCCCGGGTCCTTCTGGAGCTTGGGCATGATGTCGGCCTTGAAGATCGACTGCGGCGCATTCCAGTAGGGCAGGATGTTGACGGCGATGACCTTGGTCTGCAGCGTCGGCGAGGCACGGTCGGGGCGGCCGACCACGGTGGTATAGGTGCGCGCCACCACGCCATTGTCGACCGCCTCCAGGGCGGCGGCGGGAATGTTGGAGACGATGTAGCGCTCGCCGAACTTGAATTTGAGGGCGGCCAGGCGGTTGGCGGAGGCGTCGAGCTCGCGCAGCCGCTGCTCCACCGGCACGTTGAGCGCCAGCATGGTGAGGCGGCCGACCGAGCCGGTCTCGCTCAGGCCGTGCCGGGCCTGGAAGTGCTTGAGCGCATCCTGCGTAGCCTGGTCGAACTCGCTGCTGGCGGGCAGGGACGGGTCGAGGTCGCGGGTGGCGGTGAGCCGGTCGCGCAGGGCCTTGGCGAATTTGCCCTTGGCGCCGATCCTCAGGCCGGCGGCCGCCGGCGGCAAGGCCTGCCAGCCGCCATTGTCGGCGATCTCCTCATAGGCGGAGATGGCCCTGAGCGTCAGCTCGTAGGTGCGCGGGGAATAGTTGGGCTCCTCGTTGGCGAAAGCCGGGACGGCGAAGGCGACGACGAGGGCGGAGGTGAGGGCACCCAGGCGCCGAATGGCGACCAGGCCACGCAACGGGGCGCCGGACCATCCAGTTCTCGAACCTCCAACTCGTGAAGAAGTGCGGCGGGACGAAGTCTCCCGGTTCTGAAACGAAAAGGAAAGCCAGGAGGAGGTCATGAAATCACTCAAACGCAACTGGAGACACTTACAGGCCCCCAGACTATCGTGCGGATAGTGAATCTTTCCTTACGGGACCTCCCGTGGCCGTTAACGATGATCGGATTGTCTTTGGAGGCCGGCGAAAGCCTGGCAGGCTCGACTCTTGTCATTGCCGGGCCTTGTCCCGGCAATCCAGGGGCTTGCGAGAGTCGACGGGGTATCTGGATGCCCGGGATGAAGCCCCGGGCATGACAAAATCAGAGCCTTTCCTATCAGACCTTGCGCCGAGACCGCGCCAAACGGGAGCCTTTAGAGAAAAATGCGATTTCTCCGAATCGTATTTTTCTCTAACTCTTTGTTTCGACGTGTTTTCTCAATCGAAAAGTCTATCAACTCTTCTGGAGAACGCTTCAGGGACAGGCCTGGCGCAGGCGGGCCATCGCCTTGGTCACGCCGTCGAGCGAAAAGACGTAGTGGGTCTTGTTGCCCCGGCCAGAGACCGCGTCGACGGTCATGGTGCGCTCCTGCTTCAGCGCGGTGAGGAATTCCATCTCCCGCGTACCCGTCCGCCGCAGCCAGGCGCCATTGCCGGACGAGATCATGTGGAAGGGCTGGGGCCCCACATTGACCACGATGTCGGCATTGCCGGCAAGGCCATAGCCGGTCTGCAGGCTTGCCTCGCTGCGGGCCTCCGTTTGCTTGGCGGCACGAATGAAGAAGGAAACATCGCCGTGATTGAGCGATGTAGGCTCCTTGCTGATCGGACTCGAATAGATGAAACAGTGGTTCCCAGAGTTATCGGTATAGGACCATGTGCTCCATTTGCCGAATACACCTAAAGATTTTGGTGATGACGCAAGTACACCCGTGGTCGAAAGAGCGAAAATGACCAGTGCGAAAATCGATAGTTGAGTCATGTTTGCATGAATTCCTCGTTTCTTGCCCCCGCACGACAATTTTTGGGCACAGGCGTTAACGAGGAGCTAAGGTATCATTACAATTAGATTACTTTTGAACGTCGCCATTCATGGCTGTCTCGGCCATGGAGAGGAGATCGGGGAAGAAGGCGTCGAAATCGTCGAGAAATCCCTGTTGCTGGCGTTCCAGCGCGGCTTGGAGCCCGACGAATTCCACCGGCCGGCGCAGGCGCTTGCCGAGTTCGCTCATGGCGGTGCTGACGCCTGCCATGGTCTCATAGTCTCCGAGCCATTGCGTGAGGGAGTCGATGCGCCTGTAGGCCTTGTCCGGCAAATCCTCGCGCAGCGCGGGCAGGGATGCCCTGATCTCGGCCAGGAAGAGTGGCAGCGGCTGTTCGTGATAGCGCTCCCAGCGCTGGATCAGGCAATGGTCGTAGACGACGTCCACGATCACGCCGGAAAAACGCCGGAAGGTCGGCCAGAGGCGTTGTCGGCTGCGTTGCGTGAGGGGGTGGGCATCAGTGAAGGCATCGATGCGCCGATGCAGCGCAATGCCGTCGCGATAGCGGCCGTCGAACTGTTCGAGTTGCGGCAATCTCAGCAGGTCGGGCAGGAGATTGCCGACCCGGAACGCCGCATCGGGCGGCGAGAGCAGGAGATGGGCGAGATAGTTCATGCGGATCCGGGGGCGAGACAGGTGCCCGTGTCGGCAAGATATGAGGGCCGGCGCGCTGGGACGCAAGAAGCACCGGCCCTCGGGCAGGGTTCGTCCCTCTGCTTGGGAGAGAAGACGGGGGACGATCCCTGCCGATGCCTTGACCCGCCGGGCGGAAGGGGGATGCCGCCGAGCTGGACGTGTCGTTGGCAGAGCCTAGCGGCGGTATCCGGGAGTCAGCAGCACCTTGATCGAGTCGGTGGAGTTGGCGAGCTTGAGGGCCTCGTCCCAGTCGGCCAGGTCATATTGATGGGTGACGATGCCCTTCGAGGTCACCAGCCCGCGCGTCAGCAGGTCGATGGCGATCGGGTAGCAATAGGGGCCGAGATGGGCGCCGCGGATGTCGAGCTCCTTGCGGTCGCCGATGATCGACCAGTCCGCCGAGGTTTCCTTGCCGAACACCGAGAATTCCACGAAGCGCCCGAGCTTGCGGATGATCTGCAGGCCCTGGGTGACGCCCGAGGGATGGCCGGTGGTCTCGATATAGACGTCGCAGCCATAGCCGTCGGTGAGGGAGCGCACGACCTCGTCGACATCCTGCGTCTTGGGGTTGATGGTGACGTCGGCGCCGAAGCCGCGGGCGAGTTCCAGCCGGTCTTCCATCAGGTCGACCACCACCAGCTTTTTGGGCGTCTTCAGCCGGGCGACCTGTGTCATCAGCAGGCCGAGCGGGCCAGCGCCGGCGATCACCACCACATCGGCAAGCTGGATGTCGCCGCGCTGCACCGTGTGGATGGCGCAGGACAAGGGCTCGATCACCGCGGCATCGGCCAGCGGCATCTCCGCCGGGATCTTGTGCACGCGTGCTGTGGACGGGAACTTCATATATTCGCTCATGCCGCCATCGGCGACCTCGCGCTGGAAGCCGAAGATGTTGTGCACCTCGCACATCCAGTAGCTGCCCGAGCGGCAATAGCGGCAGCGGTCGCAGGGCACGATCTGCTCGGCGATCACCATGTCGCCGGCCTTCACGCCGAAATGCTCGGCGGCTCCCGCGCCCAATTCCTCGACATAGCCGAAGAATTCATGGCCAGGGATGACGGGCGGTTTCACATAGGGGTTCTTGCCGCCCCAGAACATGGCGGCGCCCGACCAGCATTTGCAGTCGCTGGCGCAGATGCCGCAGGCGCCGATCTTCACGACCAGCTCGTTCTGGCCGGCCACCGGACGGCTGACGTCCTCGACGCGATAGTCCTCGGGGCCGTGGCAGACGATGGCCGTCATTCTCGAATTGCTGGCAGGCATGGCGTTCCTCTGGGCTGGGGTATCGATTGTTCGTTGTTGCGGTCTGCTCGACGAAATCGCCGTCACGCCGCGAAAGTGGCGGTGCGGTTTTCGTTGAACAGGGCGCGGAAGCGGCTCGGCGACATGCCTTTCTGCAGGGCGAAGTGCCGGTTGAAATTCGACAGGTTGTTGAAGCCGATCCGGAAGCAGATGTCGGTCACCGGGCTCTTCTCGCTCATCAGCAGCTGGCAGGCCAGGTTGATGCGCATGCGGTTGACATAGTGCACGAAAGTCATGCCGGTATGACGCTTGAAGGCGCGCGAGAAGCCGCCCGGCGTCATGCCGGCGATGGCGGCAATCGCGCTTTCGCTCATATTGCCCTCGAGATGTTCGCCGACATAGGCGAGTGCCCGGTTCATGCCGCCGGACATATAGGCCGAGGGGTCGGGCAGATAGCCCGCGCTGGTGAGATTCTTGCGGCCCCTGTCGGCGGTGAGCAGGCCGAGCAGCTGCACGAACAGGGCGATGCGCTCGGCACCATGGGCGCTGAGGAGCGCCGTCTGGATCTTGCGGGCGGTTTCGCCGGTCTCCGGCCGGAACAGGAGGCCGCGCCGGCTTTCGTCCAGCAGGGTGGCGACCGGCTCGAGCTCCGGGAATACGCCGATGCAGGATTCGATGAAGGTCTGGGTGAATTGCAGCACGATGCAGCGGCGCGGGATGGTGGTGCCCTCGGGAACGTCGCTGATCCAGTTGTGCGGCAGGTTGGGGCCCGTCATCACCAGGTTGCCGGGCACGAAGTCGCCGATGAAGTCGCCGACGAAATAGTGCCCGTTCGTATCGGTGATCAGGTGAATCTCGTATTCGGGATGAAAATGCCAGCGAACCGTGCGGAAGGGATAGCCATGCGCCCAGACGATGAAGGATTCGCCGCTATGGATCTGCACCAGTTCGAGCTGTGGCTCCATCCCTTTCGCCTCCCATATCCAAGAGCAAAGCGCGTTCATGGCTGAACGCTTGTTTGCTCCGCCTCTTTGGTTCGACGCGTCTTTGCGATTCCAGGCGCGCCCGTCCAATCGCAAAACGCTATAGGCCGCCGGAGCTTGGCATCTTTTTGTCGAGGTTTGCCCGGTGTCGGGAAGCCTACTGCAAGGCGGCGGTGCCAGCTACCAGCCATCGATGTGAAGACCGATACTTTTTTGATCGATAGTCCCAGCCAATTGTCGGGCGCCAACAGGGCCTGTCCCGCTACGGGCTTCCATCTTCCGGCATGACGCGGCGATGACATCCGCGAAGGTCAAGCGCAAAATCCGCCGTATGATTTGAAATAATTCAAAGCTACCCACTTGCGATTGAAACAAAAAAAAGGTGCTATTCGCCACCGCGTCGTTTTGCCCATGTGAGGGAGAACTGTATGAAACGTTTCGTTATTGCCGCCGCTCTGGTTGCCGTCGGCGCCGCCTCGGCTTTCGCTGGCCCGATCGAGGATCGCCAGGCCTTGATGAAGACCATGGCCAAGAACACCAAGGAACTGGCGGCGGTCGCCAAGGGCGAGACGCCGTTCGACGCGGCTAAGGTCAAGGCGTTGCTGCAGGTCTACATCGACGACTCGGCCAAGCTGCCCACGCTGTTCCCCGACGACAGCAAGACCGGCGGCACCGATCCGACCACCGCCGCGCCGAAGATCTGGGAAGACCAGGCCGGCTTCAAGACTGCAGCCACCAAGCTCGGCACCGATGCAACCGCTGCTCTCGCCGCCGCCGATCAGGCCAGCTTCGCCAAGGCTTTCGGCACGGTCGCTTCCAACTGCAATGCCTGCCACGGCACTTACCGCATCAAGAAGAACTGAGGTTCGAGCAGACCTGCCGGGATGCTTCACTCAAAATTGATCTCAAGCTGACATTGCCGGGCTCGTCCCGGTAATGTCGTTTTCAACGCGTCCCTGCGGTGCCAGGCGGTTTCGCCACATCGCACCAGGCCTCGATGACCCGGGGACATCCAGGGCGTTTTGTAATTTGAACCGGTGATTCAAATTGCAAAACGCCCTGGTAACGGGACGGCCGGGTCAAAAGACGATAAGGGCCGGGGATCCAGCAGCGCGTGCGGACCGGGAATAAAACCGGGGCGGCGGCTGTCGGGCGAGACAGGCCTGGACAATGGCGTTCAAGCCGGAAAAGGGGGCTTTCCCGGATGTCACTCAAGCGAATACTCGGCGGGTTGGTGGTGCTTGGCCTGATCGGGTTGGGCGTGTTCTGGTTCGTGACGCAACCCTCGCCCTTGCCAGCCTCCGTTCTCACGGCCGATTACAAGCCGAATATCGCCAATGGCGAGACCATCTTCAATGTCGGCGGCTGCGTCTCCTGCCACAAGTCCCCCGGCCAGGAAGAGCGGCTCAAGCTCGGCGGCGGCCTGGCTCTGGGCTCGCCCTTCGGTACCTTCTATGCCCCCAACATTTCCCCCGACGCCAAGCAAGGCATTGGCGCCTGGAGCGAGCTGGAATTCGTCAACGCCCTGCAGCGCGGCGTCGGGCGCGAGGGCGAGCACCTTTATCCGGCTCTTCCCTTCACCTCCTATGCCAAGCTGAAGCTGGAGGATGTCCGCGATCTCTATGCCTATATGAAGACGCTGCCGGCGGTCGATACCGTCGACAAGCCGCATGCGATCGGCTTTCCCTTCAATATCCGCCGGCTGCTCGGCGGCTGGAAGTTCCTGTTCTTCGACGACAAGCCCTTCAAGCCCGATCCGTCCAAGAGCGCCGAGTGGAATCGTGGCGCCTATCTGGTGCTCGGTCCGGGGCACTGTTCCGAATGTCACAGCCCGCGCAACGCCTTTGGCGGTATTGAAGCAGATAAACGCTTCTCGGGCGGGCCCGATCCGGAAGGCAAGGGCTGGGTGCCCAACATCACCCCCCATGCCGACGGCATCGGCAGCTGGACCGAGGCACAGATCGCGAGTTTCCTGAAGGATGGCTTCACGCCTGACTACGATTCGGCCGGTGGCAGCATGGCGGAGGTGATCCAGAATACGGGCCATCTCAGCGACGACGACCGCAAGGCGATCGCGGCCTTCCTGGTGACGCTGCCGGCGATCCCGGGCAAGGCGCCGAAGAAGCCCTAGGACACAATTCCGAAGAGCTGCACGGCTTTTTGGACAGGGTTATGCGTTGAAACAAAGGCCTGGAGCGTGGTCCGATCAATTGACAGGACCACGCCCCGGGCAGGTTTTCCGGGGCGGGGCGCTCCTGTCCCGGAGGAATCACGCAAAGCGCGTCAAAACAAGGAGCGAGAGCCAAGCGGCGTTTTCTCACAAGCGCGCTTTGCTGCAGGTAGGGACGATACGTGGTGCGAGCGCCGAGAATTCTGACGTCGATCAGGGCCGTTCTGACCGGGGTGGGGCTGGTTCTCGCTTCACCGGTGCTGGCTGCCGATTCCTATGCGCTGGTGGTGGGTATCGACGCCTATGATGCGCCGATCAACTCGCTGCACGGCGCCGTCAACGACGCCAAGGACATTGCCCAGGCCCTGACCAAGGCCGGCGTCAAGAAGCTGACCCTGATCACCGACAAGCAGGCGACCAAGCCCAATATCCTCGCCGCCTGGAAGGAGCTGATGGATCAGGCCCAGCCCGGCGACACCTTCTACTTCACCTATGCCGGCCATGGTTCGCGCGAGCCCGGCAAGCCGAACGATCCCGATTCGCCGGACGGCTTGAACAACATCCTGGTGATGACGGACTTCGCCCCCAAGCTGCCGGGCGCCCTCAACCGCATCGTCGACAAGGAAATGGCCGTGCTGCTCAAGCAGGCAGCGGCTAGGCAGGTCTATCCTATCGTCGTCATCGATGCCTGCAACTCCGGCACGATGTATCGCTCGGTCACCTTGGGCTTGACCTACCGGGCGACGCCTCAGGCCAAGATCTCGCGCGAGGAATTGCTGGAATTCGCCCCGCCTGTGCCCGACGTCTCGACCAAGATCGCCGCCAACGATCCTTTCACCTTCCTGGCGGGGGTTGCCGACGACAAGCTGGTGCCGGAGGTGGCGATCGATGGCCAGCCGCGCGGCGCCCTGTCCTATGCCTTTTCGCGTGCGCTGGAGGGCAAGGCGGACGCCGATCATGATGGCGTGACCACCGAGAAGGAGCTCGTCGCCTTCGTGCGCGCCTTCGTGCTGCAGGCGACGCAGAGCCAGCAGGTCTCGCAGTCCTTCCCCGATATCAGCCGCGACATTCCCGTCTTCCGCTCCGTTGCGGCCGGCCCGGCCGGGAGCCAGGACGATATCGTCAAGGCGATCGCCGTTGCCGAACAGGTCGCGGCCAATACCCAGCTCAAGCTTGCCGTGCGCAATGGCAACCTCGCCGAAGCGCCCCCCGGCGCGGCCCTGGTGAGCGACGAGGCCGGGGCCGATCTCGTCTATGACGCGGCCGCCGGCACCGTTGAAAAGCGCGTGGCCGGCGTCGTGGCCGAAGGCGTGCAGCCCTCCGGTCTCGGCGGCATCGTCGCCAAATGGCGGGCGATCGCCTTCCTGCAGGCCATGGCCGGCGGCTCGATCCAGCCTTTCGAAGTGGCGGGCGGCTCGCGTACCTTCAATCGCGGCGAAAAGCTGACCGTGGGCCTCGCCGCCTCCAGCCACCGTTTCATGACGCTGTTCAACCTGCCTCCCAACGGCAAGGTCGAATTCCTCTATCCGACCTCCCAGGCCGAGCGCGACGAGGATTGGAGCGGCAAGCCCTTCACCCTGCCGCTGCAGGTGCGCGATCCGCCTTTCGGTGCCGAGCACCTGGTCGCCATCCTGTCCGACCAGCCGCTGGACCAACTGCACACCGCCCTGCAGAAATTGTCGAGCCCGCAGGCCGCCCAGGACCTGCCCGATACGCTGAAGAACGCCCTGAGCGGCCAGTCGGTCACGGTCGGCATCGCCAATGTCTTCACCAGCGCGGGGACGCCATGATGCGCTTCATGCGGCACCTCCGGATCGCTGCGGGCCAGATCACCGTGTGCCAGATCATCGTATGCTTGGCGGCCCTGGTGACCACCGGTCCGGCCCTGGCCGACAAGGCCCTTGTCGTCGGCATCGATACCTATCGGGAAAGCAAGCTTTCGGCCGAGCTCGGAGGCGGGGCTCGCGCCGATGCCCTGCGCATGCAGGCCCTGCTGACGGGTACGCTCGGCTACGGCCAGGGCGACATCCAGCTCCTCGTCGACGATCAGGCCACCACGGCGGCCATTCGCACCGGTCTGCAGGACTGGCTCGGCCGCAGCAAGCCGGGCGAAAGGGTGTTCTTCTATTTCGCCGGCCAGGGCCAGTCTGCCAAGACCGGCGCTGGGCGTGAGGACATCCTTCTGCCGTTCGATGCCACCACCAAGCCCGGCGGTTTCGGCAATGCGCTGAGCCGCAACGAGATCGACCGGCAACTCGGCAGGCTTGCCGGCCGACGGATCACGGAAGTGATCGATTCCAGCCATGCCGGCACGGTGACGCGGGCGATCAGCGTCGAAGCCAGCGGCGGCGGCAATCCGGCGGCCCGCTCGCCGCAACTCGACGGCTCCACCCGCTCGATCGTGGTCGAGCCCACGCTCGGCGAGGATCCGGTAGCGGCGCCCGAACCGGCGGGGGCGGATTTCGTCAAGTGGCAGGCGGTCTCTCCCGCTCAGACGGCCCTGGTCGACGAGGAAGCCGCGCCCGCCTATCGCGGCGTCTTCACCACTGCCTTCGCCGATGGCATCGAGAAGGGGCTGGCCGACGCCAATGGCAATGGCACCGTCTCGAACCAGGAACTGCTCGATTATGTCAGGGCGCAGTCATCGGCCTATTGCGGACGTCATCGCGACCGTTGCGAGATGGGCCTGACGCCGATGCTGTCGGGGGAGGGGGCCGCCCTCAAGGTCGCTGCCGACAAGACAGGCAGCGGCGAGGCGCTCAACCAGGGCAAGCCGACGGCGGACAAGATCCTCGATCTGCTGGGTGCCAAGCTGTCGGACAGTGTTACCGTCGAGCAGTTTCCACCTTCGCCCGTGCGTTTGGGCACCAAGGACATGCGCTTCAAGGTGACCTCGTCGCAGGACGGCTTCCTGATCCTGCTGTCGGTCTCCGACGAGGGCGAGGTGGTGCAGCTCTTCCCCAATGCGATCGCCGCCGCCCACGGCAAGGATGGCCGCATCCGTGCCGGCAGCCCAATCATGGTGCCGGATGCCAGCTACGGCGTGCGTTTCGATGCGACCTCTGTGACAAAAGGTACAGTCCTGGCGCTGGTTGCGATCGATCCTCTAAAGCTGTCGAAGGGCTTCGTCACGCGCAAGATCGATGTGATCCCGCAGGATGAGGTCAATGAGCAGGTCCTGCCCGAACTTGCCGACAGCCTTGCCAGGCCCGCCAATGCGGACAGTGTCAAGGCCAATGCCAAGGCGGTTGGACGCTCCGTCGCGACCATGCGCTATGAAATCGTGCCGTGAGGAGCTCGCCGTGACCTGCAGCCAGAACGACTTTACCGCCGGTCCGATGGTAGCGATCATGCCGCCGAAACCGTCGAAAGGCCTCATCGCCGGCAGTGTCCTGCCCGGGCCGGCCCTTGCCGGGCAGGTGGCAGGCGCCGAGGCCAACAAGCAATTCGGAGGGCGCGGCTTCGCCGCTCCCTTCCGCCAAATCGTCCCGTGAGGAGACCGTCATGTTTTACCGCAATCCCTTGCGCATCGCCGGCCTGATGGTCGCGGGCGCCCTGCTGACGGTGGGGCTGGCGGCCTCGACCTCGCAGGCATTTGCCCAGACCAGCACCCAGAACAGCGCCGCTCCTGCGGCCGCCGAGGCGCCGGCAACCGCCAAGCCGGCCGCTCCGGCACAGGCCGAGGCTCCTGCCCCTGCGCCGGCCGTAGCCGCACCCGAGGCGCCCAAGCCCACGCCGGCACCTGCCGCACCGGTGGTGGAATCCGAGCCCGAGCCGGCCGCTGCCCCTGCCGCGACCCCGGCTCCCGCTCCGGCAGCATCTCCCGCTCCTGCACCTGCCGCACCGGCTCCCGCGCCTGCTGCCGCACCAGCTCCAGAGCCGGCGCCTGCCCCGGCACCGACACCGGCGGCGGCTCCCGCCCCGGCGGCACCTGTGCCTGCACCCGCACCGGCCGCAGCTGCGGGCGTTCCCGCCGACATCAAGGTGCCGAGCGATCCGGTGGCCAAGGCCGCCTTCGACGTCCTGGACAAGCATTGCTCGCGCTGCCACCAGAACGGCATGCTCAACCGCGAGAAGCCGGCCAAGAATTTCGGCAATATCCTGCATCTGGACGAGATCGCTGCGGATCCGCACCTCGTTCAGGCCGGCAATCCCGAGGGCTCCAAGCTGTTCCAGCAGGTGCTCAACAAGGAGATGCCGTATGACGTGAACTACGAGTTCGACACCACGAAACCGGAAGTCACGACGGTGGATATCGAGGCCTTGCGCACCTGGATCAAGGCCACCGGCGACCAGGAGGCGGCCGCCTGCACCGGGCGCAAATTCGTCACGTCCGAAGACATCGTCGCCGCGATCTCGGCCGACCTGCAGAAGCAGGACGATCACCGCGTGCGCGGCATGCGCTATTTCACGCTGACCAATCTCTACAATGCCTGCGCCAGCGACGAGGCGATGAACGTCTATCGCCAGGGCCTGGTCAAGCTGATCAACGGCCTCGGCCGCCGCTCCGACGTGGTGAAGCTCGCCACCGTCGACGAAGCCAAGACCATCGTGGGAATCAATCTCGAGGACCTCGGCTGGCAGGAGAGCGACTGGAATACGGTGCTTGCCAACTATCCCTACGCCGCCAAGCCGGATGTGCGGGCCTACGACTTCATCGCCCAGCAGACCAACACCGAGCTGCCTTATGTGCGCGGCGACTGGTTCGCCTTCACCGCGTCCCAGCCCCCGCTCTATGATACGCTGCTGCAGCTGCCCAACGACTTCCCCGGCCTGACCGACAAGCTCGGCGTGCCGATGGCCGACAACATCAACAAGTTCATCGCCCAGCGCGCCGGCTTCCAGAAATCGGGCGTGTCGCAGAACAACCGCCTGATCGAGCGTCATCCGATCAGCACCGGCTATTTCTGGACCTCCTATGACTTCGCCGGTTCGAAGGGCAAGCAGAGCCTGTTCCTGCATCCGCTGGGGCCGGAGCAGGACGGTATCGCCAACGGCTTCCATCATGACGGCGGCGAGAGCATCTTCTCCCTGCCCAACGGCTTCCAGGGCTATTACCTCAATAAGTCCAACGGCGAGCGCCTCGACAAGGGGCCGACGCAGATCGTGCGCGATCCCTCGCGGCGCGACCTTTCGGTCACCAATGGCATTTCCTGCATGGGCTGCCACGACCAGGGCATGCGCAAGGCCAAGGACGAGGTGCGCAAGGCGGTGACCGCCGACCGTTCCTTCTCCAAGGATATCCGCGATACCGTCGCCTCGCTCTATCCCGACAATGCCAAGATGGATGCGATCATCGAGGACGACTTCCAGCGCTTCAACTCCGCGATGAAGCGGGCTGGCCTCGACCCGACGCTGAAGCTGGCCGGCGTCGAGATGACCAACGCTTTGTTCAAGCGCTATGAGGACGACCTCTCGCTGCGCCGCGCGGCAGCCGAATACGGCTATCCGCCGGAGGAATTCAAGCAGCGCTTCATCGACGCCGGCCCCGAAGCCATCGCCCTGATGCGCCGGCTGGAGCAGGGTATCGTGCCGCGCGACCAGTTCGAGCAGCTCTTCCTGAAATTCGTGGAAGGCGCCACCGAGGATCGCGTACTCGATACCTCCAAGCTCGAGGGCGCTCAGGCCGTGGCGCCGCCGATCGACAAGCCGGCATCCGGCGGTTCCTTCGATCTGCAGCTGACCTCGGACAAGAGCGCCTATAATATCGGCGACAAGGCGGTGCTGCAGGTGATCTCCACCCGTGACTGCAACCTCTTCGTGGTGAATGTCGACAAGATGGGCACCGGCACCATCATCTTCCCCAACAAGTTCCAGACCGAGAATGCGGTCCGGGCGGGAGAGCGGGTGGTGCTCGGCGGTTCCGGCTCTAAATTCGCCTTCAAGCTGCGCGATCCCGGCCAGGAAAAGGTGGTGGCGGTCTGCCGCGTGGGCAATGCGACGCGCAGCATCGCCGGCACGACGGTCGATCCGGTGGCCAACAGCTTTGCCTCGATCCCCAATTTCGAGCAGGGCCTGACCCGCCAGATTATCGTTGAAGCCAATGAGGACCGTCAGCAAGCCTCCGGCCTCGACAATGACAGCCGCAAGCAGGCCCAGTTCGCCAAGATCGCACAGGCGACGGGCAACAAGGTGGCTCCCGGCGCTCCCGACGCCGCCAAGCAGTCGGTCGCGTCCACCGCCATCGTGATCCCGGTGCGTTGAGGGAGGTGAGGATGGGCGTCTCCTTCATCCTGAAGCTCAGCGCCGCCACGGCCATCGGCCTGGCGGCGGTAAGCGCGGCCCTGGCCGATTGCGCCAGCCTGGATGCGCAGGTGAAGGCAGCGATCGGGGCCGGCAAGGCGGATGCCCTGCCGGCGCTGGCGGATGCTATCGCCAAGGATACGACCTGCGACAGCGCCTATGTCGCCAAGGCACGCCGCTCGATCGCCCTTGCCGTCCTGCTCGGCGGCGAACAGGCGAGCGGGGGCTACAGTCCGCAGGCCGTCGCCAGCGCGGCGGCGATCGCCCGGCCCTGGCAGGTGGCGATGGCGCTGGGTGACGTCAAATATGACGGCAAGGACTATCCGGCCGCTGTGGAGGCCTATGAGGCAGCCATCAACGACATCCGCAATGTCAAGGACGTGCCCAAGGCGCCACCGCGCGAGATCGAGGAATATCTGGCCAAGCGTGCCTATCAGGCCAAATCGCTGGCGCCCAGCTATATCTCCTCGCGCGGCGTACGGGGCCAGGCCGAAGGCGTGATGGTGCCGACCTTCCGCAATTTCACCGCGGTGTCCGTGCCGGTGCCGATCCGCTTCAACACCAATGAGGCGGTGCTGACGCCGGATGGCGACAAGGCCGTGGACGACCTCTTCAATTTCCTCAAGACGCAGAGCGCCGGCTCGGTGATCCTGACCGGCCACACCGACGAGCGCGGCGATCCCCAATACAATATGGGCCTGTCGCGGGCTCGAGCCCAGACCGTGGCCGAGGCCCTGCGCCATCGCGGCCTGACCCTGGTGATCCGGGTGGAGGGGCGCGGTGCCCGCGATCCCTTCGCGGCCGACGACCGCTCCAAATACAGCCGCGACGACCTCTATTCCTTCGATCGCCGGGTGGAATACCAGGTGAAGTGACGGTGGGCGGGGCCTCCACGGCCCCGCAGCCGGCGCTGGCGGCTCGGTCTTGCATTTGTCCGATTATTTCGCTGTCCAGCCCGCAGGTTCACTTGACTTTGGACCGGTGCTCCCGGACCTTTTGCCTCCCTGACGGTTCAGAGGCCGCAGGAGGAGGAAGGGTTTCCAGAGGAGAGCCATATGAAGTTTTCACGTCGCATTGCAGGCGCCGCGCTGACGGGGGCCGCCATGGCCCTGGCGCTGGGGCTTGCCGGCCCGGCATCGGCCCAGAGCCTGAAGAAGGTCGGCATTTCGGTCGGTTCGCTCGGCAATCCCTTCTTCGTCGCCACGATCAAGGGCATCACCGACAAGGCCAAGGCCATCAATCCCAACGCCGAAGTCACGTCGGTCTCCTCCGATTACGACCTCAACAAGCAGTTCACCCAGATCGACAATTTCATCGCCGCCGGCGTGAACGTCATCATGCTCAATGCCGTCGATCCGCAGGCGATCCTGCCGGCCGTGAAGAAGGCCCAGGCTGCCGGCATCGTGGTGGCGGCCTTCGACGTCGCCGCGGCTGGCGCCGATGTCACCGTGATGACCGACAACGTCAAGGCGGGCTCCGAAGCCTGCCAGTACATCGTCGACCAGCTCAAGGGCAAAGGCAGCGTCCTGATCGTCAACGGGCCGCAGGTCTCTTCGGTGACCGATCGCGTCAAGGGCTGCAAGGAGGTGTTCGCCAAGAGTCCAGACATCAAGGTTCTTTCCGACGACCAGGACGCCAAGGGCTCGCGTGACGGTGGCCTCGCGGTGGCACAGAGCCTGCTCACCCGCTTCCAGAAGGTCGATGCCGTCTTCGCGATCAACGATCCGACTGCCATCGGCGTCGAACTCGCCGCCAAGCAGCTCAACCGCAGCGAATTCTTCATCACCAGCGTCGACGGTGCGCCGGATATCGAGGTCCAGCTCAAGAGCGGCACCTCGATGATCAAGGCGTCTGCGTCGCAGGATCCCTACGCCATGGCCGGCAAGTCTCTGGAACTGGCGGCCGGGATTATCGATGGCAAGAAGCCGGATCCGAACGTCATCCTGCTCGATCCCGTGCTGATCACCAGCGAGAACCTGGCGAACTACAAGGGCTGGGAAGCCGCCCGCTGAAGCTACCCGGGAGTGCGGGCGTCCCCGCCCGCCTCTTTCTTTCCCTAGGCAGGCAAGGCTTGTCCAGAAGACGCGTTCCAGGCGCGCGGGCATCTTGCCCGTGCATCTGGCGGGATTGGGAGTGTCAACCGGAGGCTGACACTCCGCACATCCTGCGCTCCTTCATGCAAACGCGACCGTCGTGCTGGATAACCCTCGCCCGCTTGACTTGGCCTGGTTCGTAACTCAGAGTGAAACCGGTTTCACTTAGCAAAGAAGCGGGCATGCGCTTCGATCTCGCCATCCTGACGCCCTATGTCGGCTTCCTCGCCCAAGGGGCGCTGCTGACATTGGAGGCCTGTGTCCTCGCCCTGGCCGGCAGCCTCGTCTGCGGGGCGCTGGTGGCGGTCGCGCGCACGTCGGCCTCGCCGTGGTTGCGGCGGATCGCCTTCGTCTATGTCGATCTCTTCCGCAACATCCCCTTCATCGTGCAGCTCTTCTTCTTCTATTATGGGCTGCCCGAGATCGGCATCTATCTCAACGCCTTCGCTACCGGGGTGATCGCGCTCTCCATCGCCGGTGGCGCCTTCGCCTCCGACGTCATCCGCTCGGGGATTCTCGCCATCGACACCGGTATTCTGGAGGCGGCGGAAGTGAGCGGCCTGTCGAAGCGTACCATCTTCACCCGCATCGTCATGCCGATTGCCCTGCGCACCTCGATCCGGCCGCTCGGCTCGGTGTTCGTCAATTTGATCCTGACCTCCTCGATCCTCTCGGTCATCACGCTGAACGAGCTGACCGGCACGGCAAAGATCGTGGCCTCCAACACCTTCCGTCCCTTCGAGGTCTACGCGGTGCTGCTCGTCCTCTATGCCGCCATGACCTACCTCATCTCGCTCGTGATCGGCCTCATCCATCGCCGTCTCAACCGCGACATGATGGAGGCGGTCCGCTGATGCGCTACACCGAGTTCACGCCCTATGATCTGGTGCTGCTGGCGCAGGGGCTCGGCGTCTCCCTCGGCCTGTTCGTCGGCACCACGCTGGCCGGGCTCGCGCTCGGCGCCTTGCTGGCGGGATTGCGCTTCTACCGTATTCCGGGGCTGAATCCTGTGCTGACGGCGGTGACCGAGTTGCTGAAGAACTCGCCCGTGCTGGTGCAGCTCTTCCTGGTCTTCTTCGGCCTGCCGGCCTTCCTGAAGATCAATGTCACGCCCGTCACGGCGGCGTCGATCACCCTGACCGGCAACACCGCTGCTTTCGTCTATGTGATCGCCACCGCCGCCATCGACGCCGTGGGGCGCGATCAGCTCGAGGCCGCCAGGGTGTTCGGCCTCACCCGTTGGCAAGTGCTCAAGCATGTCGTCGCGCCCCAGGCCACGGCCTTCGCCATCGGTCCGCTGACCGGGCTGCTGGTCAACCAGCTCCAGGTCACTTCGCTGATCTCGGTGATCGGCGTGATGGACCTGACCAAGGTCGGCAACATCCTCAACCTGCGTACCCTCAAGCCCTTCGTGGTCTGGACCGTGGTCGGCCTCTTCTACTACGCGGCGGCCAAGACCTTGGCTCTGCTGGGCGCGCGCTACGAGGCAAGGCTGAGGGCCCATAGCGCCTGGAGGGGTATCTGACGTGCTGAAAGTCGAGAAAGTCTGCAAGGATTTCGGCTCGCACCGCGTGCTCGACGGCGTGGACCTCGCCATCGAACCCGGGCAGGTCGTCTCCGTGCTCGGTTCGTCCGGCTCGGGCAAGTCCACCCTGATCCGCTGCATCAACGGGCTGGAGAAGCTCGACGCCGGCCGCATCACCATCGACGAGTTCGACGTGTCCAAGCCGCGGGACCTCACCGAGGCGCGCAAGCGCTCGGCGACGGTGTTCCAGCTCTTCAACCTCTATCCGCATCTGACCGTGCTGCAGAACATCACCCTGGCTCCGCTGGAAGTGCTGCGCCAGGCTCGGGCCGAGGCCGAGCATCGCGCCATCGTCCTGCTGGAGCAGGTCGGCATGGGAGACAAGGCGGCCTCCTATCCGGCCCAGCTTTCCGGCGGCCAGCGCCAGCGCGTCGGCATCTGCCGGGCGCTCGCCATGAACCCGCGCTATCTCTTGCTCGATGAGGTGACGAGCGCCCTCGATCCGGAAATGACCGCGGAGGTCCTGGCCATCCTGGCCAAGCTCGCCCGTACCGGCACCACCATGCTGTTCGTCACCCATGAAGTGGAATTCGCCCGTCGCATCTCGGACCGCATCGTCTTCCTCGAACATGGAAGGCTGCTGGTCGATTTGCCGACCGATGCCTTCTTCGCCCCCGAGGTCGGGCGCGACCATCCGCGCATCGCGCAATTCCTTTCGAAAATGCGGAAAGATTAGGCTCCATCATGCTGCTCCTTGCCAATGCCGAAGCCTGGCCTGGATTCCCGCTCGCGGTCGAGATGCTGCGGGCCGGTGCCGATAGCCTCGATGCCATGGTTGCCGGCATCGGCCGGGTCGAGGCGGAACCGCGCGTGCGCAGCGTCGGCTATGGCGGCTGGCCCAACATGCTGGGCGTAATGGAATGCGATGCCGCCGTGATGAACGGCACCACGAGGGAGGTGGGGGCTGTCGGCGCCGTACCCGATACCATCCCGGTCGCTGCCTTGGCCCAGGCCGTGATGCAACGCCTGCCCCATGTCATGCTGACGGGAGCGGGCGCCCGGCGCTTTGCGAGTGAAATCGGTTTCTCCGTCGATGAGGTGCTGATCGAGGATTCCAGGCGCGTCTGGCGCCAACGGCTCGAAACCGAACTCGAGCCTGAGCAGTTGGCGCGTTTTCCCGACATACCGCTTGCGCCTTTATCGCGCGCGATCACTGATCCGGAACGAGTGAGGGACACCACGGTCTTTCTCAGCGCCGATCCCCGGCGCGGCATCCATACGGCGACGTCCACCTCGGGCTGGGCCTGGAAATATCCGGGCCGCCTCGGCGACAGCCCCATTCCCGGCGCCGGCTTCTATGCCGACAGCCGCTATGGCGCCGCCGCCTGCACCCATACCGGCGAGATGACCATGCGCTGCGCCACCGCGCGCACCATCGTGCTCGCCCTCAAGCTTGGCCACTCGCTGCGCGAGGCCGTCGATCTCGCCGTGGAGGAACTCGCCGAGCTCCGCGAGGGCTTTCTCGGCGGCGTGGTCATCCATGCGGCCGATGCCGAGGGCCGTCATGAGGTGGTCAATTTCTGCTGCGAGGGCGAGATCCGCTACTGGCTGTGGGACGATACCATGGTCGAGCCAGAGCTCCGGCCGGCAAGAACGATCTGACAGAGGGGAGTGCACAATCATGAAGAAGATTCTGCCTGTATTGCTGGGTTTGGCGATCGCCGCCTGCGCCGCCTTGCCGGCGTTTGCCGGCAAGCTCGACGACATCCGCTCGCGTGGCAGCGTACGGATCGGCGTCTCGCTGGGCGGAGAACCGATCGGCTTCCGCGACGCCCAGAACAATCCGGTGGGCTACGACGTCGACGTCGCCAATCTTCTCGCCGAAAAGCTCGGCGTGCCGGTGGAATTTACCGACGTCTCCGGCGATGCTCGCATCTCGATGCTGGTCTCCGGACAGCTCGACATCGTGGTCGCCAACACCTCGGCCACGCTGGAACGGGCCAAGACGGTGAACTTCTCCATCCCCTACAACCGGGCGGGCCTGCGCATCCTGGTGCAGGCCGACGCCGGCATCGCCAAGCTGGAAGACCTCGGCGGCAAGTCGGTGGTGGTCGGGCGCGGCACGACCGGCGAGAGCTTCCTCAAGAAGGCGGTGCCGACCGCCAATCTCGTCTATGTCGACCAATTCGCGCCCGATGGTGTGCTGCAGCTCCAGCAAAAGCGCGTGGACGCGGCGATCGAGGATTCATCCCTGCTCGACTATCTCGCCACCAAGAACCCCTCTTTGGTCACGCTGCCGGGGCTCTATTCCAACGATCCCATTGGCATTGCGGTGGCCAAGGGCGATCCTGAATTCGTGCGCTGGCTCGACATGTTCGTCTCCGACTACATCCAGTCCGGCGCCTATGAGGCCAACTACAAGAAATGGTGGGGGGAGAAGGCCAATCCGCCCAAGCTGACCCCCCTGTGGTGAAGGGGAGGGGCGCATCTCCCTTCTCCCCTATAGCGTTTTTTGCGATTTGACGGAGTCACCAAGAATCGCAAAGACGCGTCGGAACGGAGAGTTAGAGAAAAGTGCGGTTCGGAGAAACTGCGCTTTGCTCTAGTGGGAGAAGGTGCCCGCAGGGCGGATGAAGGGTGTTGGCGAATACTTGGCAAGATCACGTGTCTCCCCTCATCCGTCATTGCTGCGCAATGCCACCCAAGGCACTTCCATGGGAAGTGCCAGGTCCCGCAAGGGGAGAAGGCAATAGCGCTTCCTTGTGCGTCGCTATCCCTGTCGAGGTGGCAAGAGCCCTATCTCACCCCGTCAGGCGCGGCACGTAGCGGGTCGGCACCAGTTCCGGCTCGAACGTGCCTCCGCCGGCCGGAGCCTCGTTGAGCAGGCCCAGCATGCGGGAGACATAGGCCGCCTTGTCGTAGCCGATCGAGGAGATCGGATAGGCCTCGAAATCGAGCAAAGAGAGATTGTCGAAGCCATAGAGGCGGAAGCGCGCCGGCCGGTTGCCCGGAAAATCCATCCGGTAGACGTCGAGGATGCCCATGGCCATGGCATCGGAGGTACAGAACACGGCGTCGGGCTGGCCGCCTTCGATCAGTCCCGGTGCCAGGGCGTGACCGGAACGATAGGAATAGTCGCCCTGCAAGGTTCGCAGCAACTGGATGTCGTGGACCTGGAAGGCCTGGCGATAAAGGCCGATGCGTGCCTGCTCAACCAGCGAACTCGCGCGGCCGGTCACCAGGCTGGCACGCCTCACACCCTTGGCAGCGGCGTCGGCAACCGCCTGACGGATGCCGACGGCCTCGTCCGGGATGATGGCGGGCGAGCGATGATCGTGGCGGCCGTTGAGCATGATCACCAGGTCGGAGCGGAACATGCGCCTCACCGTCGCGGCATCGGCGAAATCGGAGAACACCAGGGCGGCATCGACATGATAGGCCACGCCCTGGCGCAGGAATTCCTCGACCTTGTCGGTGGAGCCGACCCGCACCAGGATGACCTGTCGCCCGCCCGCCTGGATCTCGGCGAGCAGCAGGTCGAACAGATCGAGGTCGGAAAGGTCATGAATGTGGTTGACCAGGACGGCGACGAGATTGACGGTCTTGGTCGTCAGGCTCTGTGCCAGGAGGTTGACGCGGTAGCCGAGCTCGGCGGCCGCTGCCAGGACGCGGTCGCGCTTGTCGCCGGATACCGGTCGTTTGGAGGCGGAGAGCGCGCGCGAGGCGACGGCCCTGGAGACGCCGGCGAGGGCGGCCACGTCGCTGATGGTCGGTGCTGCCTTGCGCCTCATGCGGCCTTATAAGCTCCTCCAAAGCGTTTTGCGATTTGGCGGCATCGCCAAGAATCGCAAAGACGCGTCGAACCAAAGAGTCAGAGCAACGCAGCGTCGCTGTGTAAACGCGCTTTGCTCTAGGGGAATGCGAAATCATAGCTGACGCCACGCCCTAATACAGGAAACAACGGTTTGGAAGGTTTCTTCTGTCAATGACGATCTGCTTCGACATCGGTGGCTCCGCCATCAAGGCGGCCATTGCCTCGCCGCAAGGCGAGATCCATCCCTTTGCACGGGTTGCGACGCCGCTCGACGATTTCGAAGCCTTTGCGCGTGCGCTCGCGGATCTGAGGCGGCAAGGCTCGGCTGGGGCAGGGGATGTCATCGCCTTGTCCATCACCGGCGTGGTCGATCCGCACAGCCAGATCATCACCTGTGCCAATATTCCCTGCATCGACGGGCGGCGGCTGGCTCCTGACCTGGCCGAGCGGCTAGGCGTGCCTGTGCACGTCGCCAATGACGCCGATTGCTTTGCCCTCGCCGAGGCGGTGCAGGGTGCCGGGCGTGGGCATCGCATCGTCTTCGGCATCATCATCGGCACCGGCATCGGCGGCGGTGTGGTCATCGACGGGCGGATCCTCGCCGGCGCCGGCGGCTTTGCGGGGGAATGGGGACACGGACCGGTGGCGGCGCTCGAGGCGGGCGATCCGCCGGCCGTGATTCCGCGCTTTGCCTGCGGCTGCGGCCAGAAGGGGTGTGTCGACACGATCGGCGGCGCGCGCGGCCTCGAGAGGCTGCATCGCCATCTCACCGGCGACGAATGCGAGAGCACGGAAATCATCAGCGCCTGGCGCGCGGGCGATGCCGCCGCGGCCCGCACGGTGGCCTGCCAAGTCGATCTTGTCGCCTCGCCCCTGGCCTTGGCCGTCAATATCATCGGCGCCGATATCGTGCCGGTCGGCGGTGGCCTCGCCAGCGTACCGGAACTGATCGCAAGGCTGGACGAGGCCGTGCGCCGCCGCATCCTGCGGCGATCCGGCGGGCCGCTGTTGGTGCCGAGTCTTCTGGCGCCGGAGCCCGGATTGATAGGCGCGGCCCTCTTGGCCCATCAGGGAGAACGTCCATGACGGCCTTGCTCGAAATCTGTGTCGCCGATCCCCGCAGCCTCGAAGCCGCGATCGAAGGCGGCGCCGACCGCATCGAACTGTGTTCGGCGCTCGAACTCGGCGGGTTGACGCCGTCACCGGGCCTGATGCGCCTAGCGGCGCAGGCACCGATCCCGGCCTATGCCATGATCAGGCCGCGGGCCGGGGATTTCGTCTTCTCCGCCCGGGAAGGGGAGATCATGCTCACCGATATCGAGGCGGCGGGCGGCGCCGGGCTGGCCGGTGTCGTATTGGGCGCCTCCCAGCCGGATGGCCGGCTCGACGAAGCCCTGCTGTCGCGCCTGCGGGTGCATGCCAGGGGGCTCGGCACCACGCTGCATCGCGCCTTCGATCTGGTGCCTGACCGGCCGGCCGCGCTGGAGACGGCCATCGCGCTCGGCTTCGAGCGCATCCTCACATCGGGCGGGGCGGCTGGCGCATCCGCGGGCCTGGACGAATTGGTGCGCCTGCATCGGGCGGCCCGAGGTCGCATCGGCATCATGCCGGGTTCGGGATTGACGCCGGCCAATATTGCAGCGCTGCTGGCGGCGCTTCCCGTCACCGAGGTGCACAGCTCCTGTTCGGCCGAAGGGGAGCCATGGAGCGCCGATGCCGTCCGCCTCGGCTTTGCGGTGGGCGGGCGGCGCCAGACCAGCGTCGAGATCGTCCGGTCATTCCGGGATGCGATGGCGGCAGCTTAGGTCAACCGGGCGAATGAATTCAGCCCCGATTGAGCTGCCCCTCACCCTTACTCTCCCCCCGCAAGGGGCGGGGGTAAGGGTGAGGGGCAGGGCAACGGTGCAAATCAGGCGCTTTTTACTCTTTGTCAGTGCTTCGAAAAGAAATGGCCGCCCCGGGGCGGCCATTCCAACGAAGAAGGCGCAGGGTCTCAGATGATCTGGCGCAGCACCACGAAGAGCACGAAGGACAATGCCATCGAGGCGGGCAGGGTGAGCACCCAGGCCATGATCAGGTTGCGGACCGTCGACATCTGCAGCCCCGTACCGTTGGCCGCCATGGTGCCGGCGACACCCGAAGACAGCACATGGGTGGTGGAGACCGGCAGGCCGAGATAGTCGGCAGCGCCGATCGTCGCCGCGGCGACGATCTCGGCCGAGGCTCCCTGGCCGTAGGTCAAGTGGGTCTTGCCGATCTTCTCGCCGACCGTCACGACGATGCGCTTCCAGCCCACCATGGTGCCGAGGCCGAGGGCCAGGGCGATGGCGACCTTCACCCAGGTCGGGATGAACTTGGTCGTGTTGTCGGTGGCGGTGTGATAGGTCTTGATCGCCTTCAGGTCGGCATCCGATACCGGCAGCAGCTTCTTGGAATCGATCAGCTTGAGGGCCTCGCCGATCAGATACATGTCGTTGCGGGTGTTGGAGACCAGTCCCGCGGGCACCGCCGCGGCCGAACCGTAGGGCGAGAGCTGGGAGGTGGTCTGTTCGATGAAGATCTTGAGGGCCGGTGTCGTCTCGTCGCTCCAGGTCCGCGTGCGCACCGCCTCGGCGACCTTGACCTTGGCATCGGCGGGAGCGACCGCCACGCCCGGCTTGATGTAGTTGCCCAGGACCGAACCGGCCGCGGTCGACGCAGCCTTGTAGGTTTCGAGATAGTTGATGTCGGGCGTGCGGTTGAGCGCGAAGGCGGTGGGCACCACGCCGATCAGGATCAGCATGATCAGGCCCATGCCCTTCTGGCCGTCATTGGAGCCATGGAAGAAGCTGACCAGCGTGCAGGTCAGGATCAGAAGGCCACGGATCCACAACGGAGGCGGATTGCTGCCCTTCGGCTCGACATAGAGGGCCTTGTTGCGCACCACGGTTTTCATCAGGAGCAGCAGGGCGCCCGCCAGGAAGAAGCCGAACAGGGGCGAAATGAGCAAGGAAAGGCCGATATTCTTGGCCTGGGACCAGTCGACGCCGCTGGTCGCCGAGCCGGCGGGGGCCAGGAACTGGTTGGCGAGGCCGACACCGATGATCGAGCCGACCATGGTGTGGGAGCTCGAGGCCGGCAGGCCGAAATACCAGGTGCCGAGGTTCCAGACGATGGCGGCGATCAGAAGTGCGAAGACCATCGCAAGGCCCGCACTCGAGCCGACCTGCATGATCAGTTCCACCGGCAGCAGCGAGATGATGCCGAAGGCCACCGCACCGCTCGCCGTGAGTACGCCGAGGAAGTTGAAGAAACCCGACCAGATCACCGCGAATTCGGCGGGGAGCGAATGGGTATAGATTACTGTCGCCACCGCATTGGCGGTATCGTGGAAGCCGTTGACGAACTCGAAGCCGAGCGCGATCAGCAGGGCAAGGCCGAGCAGGATCCAGGGCACGGCCACCGCGCCGGTAAGATCGGCGACCAGCGCGTAGCAGACATAGCCCAGGCCCCCGAGCAGGATCAGGGCGATCACGATATTGGGCAGGTTGCCGAGAGAGCTAGGCCTATCGAGCGGATGGCCGCTCCTTTGGCCCGATGTAACGTCCGTCATCACCAAACATCCCCGTGTTTCCATGGTCTGGCGACCCTTAGGCGGGGTTCGTGAAGCTTAGATGACAAAATGTTAACCTTGCGCCGCGGGCAAGGAAGAAGGCGGGTCGGTCAGGCCTCTTTCGCGGGGGAAAACGCCTGCTGGCGCCAGAGGAGCTGTACGGCCCGGTCGAAATCGGCGGTGGCCTTGTCGAAGGCGCCGAACTGGCGATGCACGACGCTGCGCTTGAAGAGGGCATCGGCATGGCCGGGGTCGAGCGCGATCACCCTGTCATAATCGGCGATAGCCTGCGGGAAGGATCGCTTGTGGTGATAGGCGAGGGCCCGTTCGTACAAGGCGTCGACGGCATCGGGGCTGCGTTCGAGCGCCCTGCTGAATTCGGCGATGGCCCTGTCGAAGTCCCGGTCGTCGGGCCTTGCCGGGCTGGCATCGGCAGGCGTGGTTTCGGATTCGGACATGCTGACGGAACGCCCTTGCATTTCGGCGGAACCTACCGGGAGTACGGCGAAGCCCTCCTTCATCCGCCGCAGGGTCCCGAGTCACGCTCGAAAGAATCTAAGCGTATATGAACAGCAACGTCAGGGAATGTCCATGACGTTGCGTTAGAGGGCCGGGGGGGGGGCGACGTTTGCAGCTTGGGCGCTGTCAGTTCTTTAGGCGCTCGAGGGCCAGCTTGCGCCCCACGATGGCATAGAATCCGGCGGGATTGCAGGCATCTCGCCTGCATCTGGAGGCGGCACGCTTGCGGGAACGGAAGAGCAGCCGAGACGCCTGTGATGCCAGGATGGGCCTTCCGTCCTCCTTTCCATCGCCGCGATTGCCCTTTCTCCGCTTTTTTCTTGACTTTGCGCTGCAAAAAGCGCAGCAACCGCGTGTAACGACCGCTCGGGGGTTCGCGCGGCGCGCTGGTTTTTGGCTTTTTCAGAAGCAGTGCCTCACCTCCCGGCCGTCCCCAACAACATTCCGCTGCTCCCATCCGCGCGTGGGTCGCGATATCGCCGTACCGTTTCATCATGCCTTTGCGGCTGAAGACGGGCTGTGATCGCGGACCCGGACGGTGGCCGCGCTGCTGTCCGATCGACGAGCGTGGCATGAAGGATTTAATGTGACTTCCGAAGTAACTTTTGCAGCGCTCGGCCTTGCCGAGCCGCTTTTGCGTGCGCTTGACGCCGCCGACTACAAGAACCCCACCCCGATCCAGCACAAGGCGATTCCCGCCCTTCTCGAAGGGCGCGACATGATGGGCCTGGCCCAGACCGGCACCGGCAAGACGGCCGCCTTCGCGCTGCCGATCCTGCAGCGCCTGTCGAAGTCGCGCCATGGCGCCGGCCCCAAGGGCGTGCGCGCCCTGATCCTGGCGCCGACGCGTGAGCTCGCCATCCAGATCGACGAGAGCTTCCGCGCCTATGGCGTGCATATGGGCTTCCGCATCGCCGTGATCTTCGGCGGCGTCAGCCAGGGTTCGCAGGTCAAGGCGCTCTCCGACGGTGTCGACATCCTTGTCGCCACCCCCGGCCGCCTGCTCGACCTGCAGCAGCAGCGCAAGGTTCGCCTCGACAAGGTGGAGATCCTGGTGCTCGACGAGGCCGACCGCATGCTCGACATGGGCTTCTCGCGCGACGTGCTCAAGATCGTCGACGAGACGCCGCTGGAGCGCCAGTCCTTGCTGTTCTCGGCTACGATGCCGAAGACGATCAAGAAGCTCGGCGAGGAGATCCTCCTCAATCCCGTGCATGTCGAAGTGACGCCCGAGGTGGTGACCGTCGACAAGATCGACCAGCACGTCTATCACGTGCCGGCCTCGGTGAAGCGCTCGCTGCTGCTCCATTTGCTCAATGATCCGGCGATGAGCCGCGTCATCGTGTTCACCCGCACCAAGCATGGCGCCAACCGCGTCTCGGGCCATCTCGACAAGGCCGGTATCCCCTCGGCGGCGATCCACGGCAACAAGTCGCAGAATGCCCGCCAGAAGGCGCTGGAGGATTTCCGCTCGGGCTCCACGCGCATCCTGGTGGCGACTGACATCGCCGCCCGCGGCATCGACGTCGACGACATCACCCATGTCGTCAATTTCGAGATGCCGGTGGATGCCGAGAGCTATGTGCACCGCATCGGCCGTACGGCCCGGGCCGGGCGCAGCGGCATTGCCTATTCCTTCTGCGATCCCAATGAGCGCGACGAGCTCAAGGCGATCGAGCGCCTGACCAAGAAGCCGCTGATGGTGGCCGCTCCGGTGCAGGGCCTCGAAGCCGACCAGAAGCACGGCGAACGCGGTCCGCGCCATCCGCATCAGGGCAAGCCGAATGGCAAGCCCCGCAACAACGGGCAGCCGGAAAAGTCTCATTCGGGCCAACCGCGCCCGGGGCGCTCGCGGCGTCCGGGTGGCCGCAACAATCAGCGCCGCGCCGCCTAAGGGCGCGGCATTCCATTTTCCCAACAGGATTTGCACATGGCAAAAGAAGAACTGATGGAATTTGAAGGCGAGGTTTCCGAAGTGTTGCCGGACGCCCGTTTCCGCGTGAAGCTCGACAATGGCCACGAGATGATCGCCTACACGGCCGGCAAGATGAAGAAGAACCGCATCAAGACCATCGAGGGCGATCGCGTCACCGTCGAGATGTCGCCCTACGACCTCGACAAGGGGCGTATCATCTTCCGCCACAAGGACGAGCGCGCTTCGTCCGGCCCCCGTCCGCCGCAGCGCGGCGGCGGCAATATGCGCCGCCGCTGATCGGATTCGGTAGGCGGGTCTTCAGGCCCGCCCACGCCCTCCTTTGCCGGAGGGCGCGGGTTGACGTGCCGGTCTTCGGAGCCTGACCGAAAAGTCGGTAAAACTCGACTTTTGTCATTGCAGCGCTTCGCCCCCCCACCGGACAAGCTGTCCGGTATAATTAGGGCCGCAATCTCCATCAGTGGCCGTATCTGGATGCCCGGGATAAGCCCGGGCATGATAAAACTCAGCCTTCCTCGGTTCTGTTTGCGATTATCGAGTCAGGCTCTGGAGACCGGCGCGCCGGCTTCCTGCGCTCAATATCGCTCATTCGACAATTTTGGCTTGCCACCCCGGGCCCTTCTTCCGCATCGATGGCACAGCCTCGATTCCGGAAGATCCGCCATGAGCCAAGACGATCCGCGCCAAGACGATCCGCGCCAAGACGACCCACGCCAAGACGAACTGGGCCTGCGCCGTGCCATCATCGACAAATGCCGCTGGATGAATGCCAACGGCCTCAACCAAGGCACGTCCGGCAATATTTCGGCTCGCTGCGGCGACCGCATGCTGATCACCCCGTCGGCCATCCCCTATCACGAGATGGAACCGGAGATGATCGCCGCCATGCCCTTCGAGGGCGAGTATGGCGCCTGGGAAGGACCGCTGAAGCCCTCGGTGGAATGGCGTTTCCACTTCGACATCCTCAAGGGCCGCCCGGATGCCGGCGCCGTGGTGCATACCCACGCCACCTGGTCCACCATCCTCGCCATTGCCCACAAGCCGATCCCGGCCATCCACTACATGATCGCAGCCTTCGGCGGCCCCGACATACGCTGTGCGCCCTATGCCCGTTACGGCTCGGAGGAATTGTCGCGTTTCGCCCTCGAGGCCCTGGAAGGCCGCAATGGCTGCCTGCTCGCCAATCACGGTATGATCGCCGTCGGTTCCAGCCTCGACAAGGCGATGTGGCTGGCCCATGAACTGGAAACGCTGGCCAAGCAATATTACCACGCCCTTCAGATCGGGGGCGCGAACATCCTGCCCGACAGCGAGATCACTGAGGTGGTCGAGGGCTTCAAGAGCTACGGCCTGCAGGACAAGAAGCCATAAGCTTCGAAGTCCTGGCGGAGTAAAGGCGGAGGCGCCCGGCGACTTGCCGGGACCCCGCCCTGCGATGTCCGGGGTTCACCAAGTCGGCACATAGGCGCCCTTGTATTTGGCCAGGACGAAGTCCCGGACCTCGGGCGAGCGATAGGATTGCGCCAGGAGCGGCACCCAGGGCTTGTCCTTGTCGGTGGTGCGTACGGCAATCAGGTTGGTGTATTGCGGCTTGAGTTCTTCCAGGATCAAGGCCTGCTTGGTCGGATCGAGACCTGCGGTGACGGCATAATTGGCATTGACGGCTGCGGCATCGACATCGTCGAGGGAGCGCGGCGTCTGGGCCGCGTCGACCTCCAGGAAGTGCAATTGCTTGGGATTGGCGGTGATGTCGGCGACGATCGGCTTGTAACCGACGCCGTCCCTGAGGCTGATCACGCCCTTGTCGCGCAGCAACAGGAGCGTGCGGCCGCCATTGGTCGGGTCGTTCTGAATGGCGATGGTAGCGCCGTCGGGCACCTCGCTCCAGGCCTTGTGCCGGCGTGAATAGACACCCAGGCGTGAATTGATGATCGGGGCAATGCCGACGATCTTGTAGCCGCGGTCGGCGATCTGGTTGTCGAGATAAGGCTGGTTCTGGAAGGCGTTGGCCTCGATCTCCCCGGCATCGAGCGCGGCATTGGGCACGACATAGTCGGAAAATTCGATCACCTCGATGTCCAGGCCCAACTTGGCGGCAACGGGCTTGGCCGCTTCCAGGGTCTCGGCCATCGGCCCGGGCGTGGCGCCGATGCGGATGCGTGTCGATGAGGCGAGGGCGGCCGCGGGTGCGGCGAACAGGGAAGCGGCGGCCAGCGCCAGGACGGAGCGGCGGGTGAGGGAGGAAGGCATCGATAAACTCTCCGAAGGGATGGATCGATGCGATGGTAGAAAAGTCAGTTCATTAAATCCATAAAAATTATATATTTATAGAGTCTTTGAACCAAGAGACGATAGGGCAGGGTAGCCGAAACTGGGTAGAATGAGGCGCGACCTCCCTCCCCAGCTTCGTGGGGAGGGAGGTCGCGGCCTTGCTTGTCAGGCAGTTGCATTCACGACCGGCTGCCAACCGTATGAACTTTACAGGATGAACTGACTGAGATCGGTGTTCTTGGCGAGGTCGCCCACCGTCTTCTGCACATAGTCGGCGTCGATCGTCACTTTCTCGCCGCCCTTGTCGGGGGCGGTGAAGGAGATCTCGTCGAGGATGCGTTCCATTACCGTCTGTAGCCGGCGCGCGCCGATATTCTCGACGGTGGCGTTCACCTGCACCGCGATGGCGGCGATGGCGTCGATGGCCTCGGGCGTGAAGCTGAGCTCAAGGTTCTCGGTACCCATCAGCGCCACATATTGCTTGATCAGGCTGGCTTCCGTGTCGGTGAGGATGCGGCGGAAGTCGTCCTGGGTCAGTGCCTGCAGTTCGACCCGAATCGGCAGGCGCCCCTGCAATTCCGGCAGGAGGTCGGAAGGCTTGGCGACATGGAAGGCGCCCGAGGCGATGAAGAGGATGTGGTCGGTGCGCACTGCACCGTGCTTGGTCGACACGGTGGTGCCTTCGATCAGCGGCAGAAGGTCGCGCTGCACGCCCTCGCGACTGACGTCGGCGCCGCCGCGGTTTTCCCGGGCGCAGATCTTGTCGATCTCGTCGAGGAAGACGATGCCGTTGTTCTCGACCTGCCGGATGGCTTCGTGCACGATCTGCTCCTGGTCGAGCAGATTGTCAGCCTCCTCCTGGATCAGCTGGTCATAGCTGTCCTTGACCGTGGTGCGCTTGGTCTTGGTGCGCCCCGAAAAGGCCTTGCCGAAGATGTCGCCGATCGAGACGACGCCCATTTGGCCCTGCGGCAGGCCCGGCAGCTCGAAGGAAGGCGAGGAGGTGTCCTTCATCTCGATCTCGATTTCCTTGTCGTCGAGCTCGCCGGCGCGCAGTTTCTTCTGGAAACTATCGCGGGTCGCCGGGCTCGCCGTCGCGCCGACCAGGGCGTTGAGCACGCGCTGTTCGGCGGCCAGATGTGCCTTGGCTTGGACTTCCTTGCGCTTTTCGGCCTTCACCAGCGCTATGCCGATATCGATGAGATCGCGTACGATCTGCTCGACGTCGCGCCCGACATAACCGACTTCGGTGAACTTCGTCGCTTCCACCTTCAGGAAGGGCGCATTGGCAAGCTTGGCAAGGCGGCGCGAAATCTCGGTCTTGCCGACGCCGGTCGGCCCGATCATCAGGATGTTCTTGGGCATCACCTCTTCGCGCAGCGTCTCGTCGAGCTGCAGGCGGCGCCAGCGATTGCGCAGGGCAATGGCGACGGCGCGCTTGGCGTCGTGCTGGCCGACGATGTGGCGGTCGAGTTCTGAGACGATTTCGCGGGGGGAGAAATTGGACATAGGCACTCGGGAGGAAGGGTAAAGCTGCTACATAATGGCTGAAACGCGAAAATCCAGCATCGAGAATTGAAGCCGACCCCGCAATTGCGCGAAGCGAATGGCGCGAGGGCGGTATGATGATAACGCAACCTCCGTCCCAGGGTATATTGGTCTGAAGATTTGTGAGGGATGATGGGCTCTTTGCCTTGACAGGAGTCTTGTCCCACCGTCAGGATGCCGCCGCCTGTGGGGACCGTCTGCACCGATGGTGGGTCGGCTCCGGCAGGCCTTTTAGGTGTTCGCAACGGTCCGAAAGAGGCCGAAAAGGCAGAAATGCCGCCTTGGTGGCGGTGATCGGGCTCATCATCCTTTTGCTTGGGGGAAACGTCGTGGCGTCAGTCGACTTCGTCAATGTCAGGAAATCATTCGGGACCCACCCCGTCATCAAGGGCGTGGATATCGAGATTGCCGATGGCGAGTTCGTGATCCTGGTCGGCCCCTCGGGCTGCGGGAAGTCCACGCTCCTGCGCATGCTGGCGGGCCTGGAGAACATCTCGGACGGCGAGATCCGCATCGGCAAGGACGTGGTCAACAACCTGCCGCCCAAAGAGCGCGACATCGCCATGGTGTTCCAGAATTACGCGCTCTATCCGCATATGAGCGTGGCCGACAATATGGGCTTCTCGCTCAAGCTGAAGGGCGCCAGCAAGGCCGACATCGAGAAGCGCGTGAAGCCGGCCGCCGAAATCCTTGGCCTTTCCAAGCTGCTCGACCGTTATCCGCGCCAATTGTCCGGCGGCCAGCGCCAGCGCGTTGCCATGGGCCGGGCGATCGTGCGTGACCCGCAGGTCTTCCTGTTCGACGAACCGCTCTCCAATCTCGACGCCAAGCTGCGCGTCGCCATGCGCGCCGAGATCAAGGAACTGCACCAGCGCCTGAAGACGACGACCGTCTATGTCACCCACGACCAGATCGAGGCCATGACCATGGCCGACAAGATCGTGGTGATGCATGACGGCATCGTCGAGCAGATCGGTGCTCCGCTCGATCTCTACGACCAGCCGGCCAATCTGTTCGTGGCCGGCTTCATCGGCTCGCCGGCGATGAATTTCATCAAGGGCAAGCTGGATCCCAGCGATTCCAGCCGCTTCATCGCCGAGGATGGCAGCGTGCTGCCGGCGCGGGCGCCGCGGCAGGCGACCGACAAGCCGCTGATCTACGGCCTCAGGCCCGAAAGCCTGCGATTGAGCGCCGGCGGTATTCCGCTGACCGTCGTGGTCACCGAGCCGACGGGATCGGAAACCCATATGATGGCCAAGCTCGCGGGCACGGACGTGGCCTGCGTCTTCCACGAGCGCGTGGCGGCACAGCCCGGCGAGACCATCAATGTCTCCATCGATGTCGGCTCGACCCATCTGTTCGACGCCGAAAACGGGCGTCGGCTGGAGCCGGCCGCCTGAGCGGCCTCTTCAGCCGTCCGAAAACGGTTTGGCCTTCGGGCCGCCGGGATGAGCGCCGTGCCAGCGTAGGCCGGGCCATTTCCCATGGACGTCGCAGGAGAGCTGCGTTGTCCTCGGTTCTGCCGATCTGCCTATAAATATAAGTTGCCATTGCCAGGGAGGACTTCGATGACGATCAACAGACGTGATCTGCTCACTGCTTCCGCAGGTCTCGCCGCGGCCGCCGGTTTTGGCCGGTTCGGCATCGGGCCGGCTTTCGCACAGGGCGCCGAGCCCGCCTACAAGCCCGAAGAGGGCGCCAGCCTGCGCGTGCTGCGCTGGACCCCCTTCGTGCAGGGCGACGAGGACGCCTGGCTCGCCAACACCAAGAAGTTCACCGAGGCGACCGGCGTGCAGGTCCGAGTCGACAAGGAAAGCTGGGAGGACATCCGTCCGAAGGCGGCCGTGGCCGCCAATGTCGGCTCGGGTCCGGACATCGTGCTGTGCTGGTTCGACGATGCCCATCAATATCCCGACAAGCTGACCGACCTCACCGAGCTCGGCACCTATCTCGGCGGCAAATATGGCGGCTGGTATGACGGCCTGAAGGGCTATGCCACGCGTGAGGGCAAGTTCATCGCCCTGCCGCTGGCGGCGATCGGCAATGCCATCTGCTACCGCGACAGCCACATGAAGGCGGCCGGCTTCAGCGAGTTTCCCAAGGATACCGCCGGCTTCCTCGAATTGTGCAAGGCGCTGAAGGCCAAGGGGACGCCCGCCGGCTTCCCCCACGGCAAGGCGGTCGGCGACGGCAACAACTATGCCCATTGGCTGCTGTGGAGCCATGGCGGCAAGATGGTCGACGAGAGCGGCAAGGTCACCATCAACTCGCCCGAGACCATCGCCTCGATCAAATATGCCAAGTCGCTCTACGAGACCTTCATTCCCGGCACCGAGAGCTGGCTGGACATCAACAACAACCGGGCCTTCCTCGCCGGCCAGGTTTCGCTGACGGCCAATGGCGTCTCGCTCTATTACGCCGCCAAGAAGGACGCCAAGCTCAAGGAACTGGCGGCCGATATCCGCGCGGTCAACTTCCCGGTCGGTCCCGTCGGGCAGAAGATCGAACTGCACCAGACCACGTCGGCGCTGCTGTTCAAGCATTCCAAATATCCCGAGGCGGCCAAGGCCTATCTGAAGTTCATGTATGAGGAACCGCAGATGAATGCCTGGATCAGCGGATCCAGCGCCTATTGCTGCCAGGCGCTGAAGGCTTTCGCCGCCAATCCGGTCTGGAAGGCCGATCCGATCCATGAGCCCTATTCGCATGCGTCCGAAACACTGCGGCCCAATGGCTATGCCGGTCCCCTCGGCTATGCCTCGGCCGGCGTGATGGCCGATTACGTACTGGTCGACATGTACGCGGTCGCGGTGACCGGCCAGATGTCGCCGGAGGATGCGGCGGCCCAGGCCGAGAAGCGCGCCAATCGCTATTATCGGGTGTGAGGTCGCCAGGAGCAGTATCGTGGTGCTTGTACCCCTCATCTGGCTGCCGCCACCTTCTCCCGCAAGGGGAGAAGGGACTGGATCCTGAGAGGTTGGGTCGACCAAGCAACCTTCACTACGGCTCGACGCTCCCAAAACAATCCCCTTCTCCCCTTGCGGGAGAAGGTCCCGGCAGGGGGATGAGGGGTAAAGCCTCCTTCCTCCTTCCCTCCCACCAAGGCACCTCATGAGCATCGCGACATCGAGACCACGGCCGCGACCTTCCGCCTTCGCCAGGCTGGCGCAGAGCAAGGGCATGCTTGGCACGCTCTTCATGCTGCCGGCCGCGGTGTTCCTGATCTGCCTGCTGGCCTACCCGCTGGGCCTCGGCGTCTGGCTCGGCTTCACCGATACCAAGATCGGGCGCGAGGGCATTTTCATCGGTCTGGAGAACTACGAGTTCCTCTGGGCCGATTCGGTGTTCTGGTTGTCGGTGTTCAACACCATCGTCTACACGGTCGTCGCCTCGGCCCTGAAATTCGGCCTCGGCCTCTGGCTCGCTCTGCTGCTCAACCAGCATCTGCCTTTCAAATCGCTGTTCCGGGCGATCGTACTGCTGCCCTGGGTCGTACCCACCGTGCTGTCGGCGCTGGCCTTCTGGTGGATCTACGATTCGCAGTTCTCGATCATTTCCTGGTCGTTGATGCAGCTCGGCCTGATCCAGCAGCCGATCAACTTCCTCGGCGATCCCATCAATGCCCGCATCTCGGTGATCGTCGCCAATGTCTGGCGCGGCATTCCCTTCGTCGCCATCTCGCTGCTGGCCGGGCTGCAGACGATTTCGCCCTCGCTGCAGGAGGCGGCTTCGCTCGACGGCGCCACGAATTGGCAGCGCTTCCGCCATGTCACGCTGCCCCTGCTCACACCGATCATCGCCGTGGTGATGACCTTCTCGGTGCTGTTCACCTTCACCGATTTCCAGCTCATCTATGTGCTGACCAAGGGCGGACCGGTGAACGCCACCCATCTGATGGCGACGCTTTCCTTCCAGCGCGGCATTCCCGGCGGCCAGCTCGGCGAAGGCGCGGCCATCGCCGTGGCCATGGTGCCCTTCCTGCTGGCGGCGATCCTGTTCAGCTTCTTCGGCCTGCAGCGCCGGCGCTGGCAGCAGGGCGGCGGGGAATAGCGGAGGCATGACGATGAGCTCAAACCAAGCTACCGCCCCGCTCGCCGACCACGTCGAGGGCATGGGCTATCTCTCCAGCCTGCCCCGGCGGGTGGTGACCGTCTACCTGCCGCTGCTGGTCTTCGTCATCGTGCTGCTGTTCCCGTTCTACTGGATGGCGATCACCACGGTGAAGCCCAACGACCAGCTGACCGACTATGCCAATTACAGCCCGTTCTGGGTGGTGGGCCCCACCCTCGAACATATCCGCTATCTCCTGTTCGAAACGTCCTATCCAGGCTGGCTGCTCAACACGATCTATGTCTCGGTGGGCGCGACGGCGCTGGCGCTTGTCGCTTCCGTGCTCGCCGCCTATGCGATCGAGCGCATCCGCTTCAGGGGATCGCGGATCGTCGGCCTCCTGATCTTCCTGGCCTATCTGGTGCCGCCCTCGATCCTGTTCATCCCGCTCGCCTTCATCGTCTTCAAGCTCGGTATCTACGATACCAAGCTGGCTCTGATCGTCACCTATCCGACCTTCCTGATCCCCTTCTGCACCTGGCTGCTGATGGGCTATTTCCGCTCGATTCCCTACGAGCTGGAGGAAAGCGCGCTGGTGGATGGGGCCTCGCGCTGGCAGATCCTGGTCAGGGTCATCCTGCCGCTGGCGGTGCCGGGCCTGATCTCGGCCGGCATCTTCGCCTTCACTTTGTCGTGGAACGAGTTCATCTACGCACTGACCTTCATCCAGTCTTCCGAGAACAAGACCGTGCCTGTGGGAGTGCTGACCGAGCTGGTGCGCGGCGACATCTTCGAATGGGGATCCCTCATGGCCGGGGCACTGTTCGGCTCCCTGCCGGTGGTGATCCTCTATTCCTTCTTCGTCGATTATTACGTGTCGTCGATGACGGGTGCGGTGAAGGAGTAGGAGTTCCGGACCAATGGCCCGGGTGTTCTCCGAACCGCTGACGCCTTTCCTGCGGTTCAGGGAAGAGTTGGTGTCAGCGTCGGTTGCGCCGCTCCTCATACATCTGTTCGAGCGGGTCGATGAAAGATCCGCCGAACAGCACATAGGCGACGACGAAATAGACGAATTTGGCGAGGGTGAAGAAGCCGATCCATTGCAGCAGCACGAAGGGCGCGCTCACCGCGACGAGGCCGAAGCAGACCAGCGCGCTGGCGACGAGGCATGCCAGCAGCACCACCAGATGCATCAGCAATTGCGTCGCGCTGTCATAGGCGCTGAGATCGAATCTGCCCTTCATGCCGCCTCCGGTTCAGGACCGGGATTCTCCGCTATTAGAGCGTTTTGCGATTAGACGGAATCATCTCGAATCGCAAAGACGCGTCGAACCAAAGAGCGAGAGCAAAACAGCGTTT
>NZ_JAXOUF010000020.1:0-97902 GCF_034424805.1 Labrys sedimenti | reverse complement strand
CCCAAAACTGCCTCCAAAAAGCAGCCTTGAATCAATCCCGAGCCTTGCCGTCAAGCTTTGTCCACGAGGCCTAGGTCCATTTCATGTTGGACGCAACGCTTTGAACTTATGACGGGCGGCAAACTCGGACGAGGCTGACGCGATCAGGGCAGATTTCTAGATCAGTGAGCGAGCAATGGCATCCGCGGCTCGATCGGCACCAACGTGCTCAGCCCCAACAGATCCTCGAGCACGGCGCCTGCACCCAGTAGCGCTGCCTCGCCGCGTGGGCGGCCGATAAGCTGCACGCCGACGGGGCGGCCGTCGGTCGTGAAGCCGGCGGGGAGGGCCAGGGAGGGGCAGGAGGTCATGGTGACGACGCTGGCGATCTTGAGCCAATCGACATAGTTTTCGAACACCGTGCCCTCCACTTCGCGGACCCAGCGCTGCTCGATGCCGAGCGGCGGGGTGCAGGCAGCCGGGGTGACCAGCACGTCATAGCGCGAGAAGAAGGCAGCGATATCGTCATAGAGCTTGCTGCGGCGGAGCATGGCGGCACCGATCGTATCGGCCTCGAGGGCACGGCCTTTCTCGATGTTCCAGATCACGTCGGGCTTGAGTTCGCTGCGGCGCGTCTCGAGCAATTCGCGCATGCCGGCGGCGTAGGACAGGGCGCGCAGCGTCTGGAAGGCTTCCGGCACGCCGGCAAAGTCGGGACAGGCTTCCTCGACGATGCTGCCGGCCTCTTCCAGCCGCCTTGCAGCGGCCTCGGCGATGGCCCGGGTCTCGCGATTGACCGGGGTGACGCCGAGGTCGGGCGAGAAGGCCACGCGCTTGGGTGCCTGCCGGCGGCGGGCGCTTTCGCGAAAACCGATAGCCGGTGCTTCCAGCGACAGCGGGTCCTCGATATGCCAGCCGGCCATGGCGTCGAGCATCAGGGCAACATCCTCGACAGTGCGCGCCATCGGGCCGTTGACCGGGAGGGTCTCGAACTTGATGCCGTCTGGGCCGCTGGCGACCCGGCCGGGCGAAGGGCGCAGGCCCACGACCGAGCAGAAGCTGGCGGGCGTGCGCAGCGAGCCGCCGAGATCCGAGCCGGTGGCCAGCCAGACCTGCCCGGTGGCGAGCGCCACGGCCGCCCCGCCCGAGGAGCCGCCGGCATTGAGGCTGGTGTTCCAGGGGTTGAGCGTGTCGCCGAATACGGCATTGAAGGTATTGGCGCCGGCGCCGAATTCGGGCGTGTTGCTCTTGCCGATGGTGATGCCGCCGCGGGCTTCCAGGCGCTCGACCATGATGTCCGAGCGCTCGGGCACATGATCCCTATAGATCTGCGAGCCATAGGTCGTGCGCACGCCGGCAACGTCGTTGAGGTCCTTCACCGCAAGCGGGAGGCCGCCGAGCCAGCTGGGATCTTCGCTTGGCGCAGTCGCCATCAGGCGACGGGCCTGGTCGCGGGCGCGCTCGGGGCAGAGCGTGACCATGGCATTGACCTTGCCGTCGACAGCCTCGATGCGGGCGAGCGAAGCCTCGACGAGATCAAGCGGGCTGATTTCGCGCCGTCGCAAGCGCTCGACGACCTCGCAGGCGGTGAGACGGATCAGGTCGTCGGCGTTGCTCATGGCGTTAATTCCCGGGAGGCTGGACTGGCTTTGTCATGCGCAGGGCCGGCTGGGTCGCCAGCTCTCGATATTTGTCGATCGGCAGGCCTGGATCGGCCGTTGCCTCAGCCGAAACGGGCCTTGAGATAGGCATAGAGCGCGCGGGCGCCCATCACCTCGGCCCCCTCGGGCCGGCCGGGCTTGGCGGAAGGGGTCCAGGCGAAGATGTCGAGATGCACATAGGCGTCGGCCTTCTCGACGAAGCGGTTGAGAAAGAGGGCAGCGGTGATCGAGCCGGCAAAGCCGCCGCCGGGGGCATTGTTGAGATCGGCGACCTTGGAATCGAGCATGACGTCATAGGGGGGCCAGAGCGGCAGGCGCCAGAGCGGATCGTTCTCGCTGGCGGCATAGGCCAGGAGGTCGGCTGCCACCGCCTCGTTCCGGCAGAACAAAGGCGGCAGGTCAGGGCCGAGAGCGACGCGGGCGGCGCCCGTCAGCGTCGCCATGTCGACGATCAGTTCGGGCGCTTCCTCGTCGGCAAGCGTCAGGGCATCGGCCAGCACGAGGCGGCCCTCGGCGTCGGTATTGCCGATCTCCACGCTCAGCCCCTTGCGCGAGGCCAGGATGTCGCTGGGCCGGAAGGCATCGCCGGAAATCGAATTCTCGACCGCCGGGATCAGCACGCGCAGGCGCAGTTTGAGGCCTGCGGCCATGATCATGCTGGCGCAGGCGAGCACAGAGGCAGCCCCGCCCATGTCCTTCTTCATCAGCAGCATGCTGGCCGATGGCTTGATGTCGAGGCCGCCGGTGTCGAAGATCACGCCCTTGCCGACCAGCGTCACCTTGGGATGGACGGCGTCGCCCCAAGTCAGGTCGATCAGCCTGGGCGCGCGCGAGGAGGCGCGGCCGACGGCATGGATCATCGGGAAATTCTCGGCGAGCAGCTCCTCCCCGACCACGACCCGGAACGAGGCACCATGCTTTTCGGCCAGGGCGCGTGCCGCCTCGGCGAGTTCCGCCGGACCGAGATCATTGGCCGGCGTGTTGACGAGATCGCGCCCGAGCGCCACGGCCTCAGCGACCGACAGGATCTCATCGCGATCGATACCATCGGGTGCGACCAGCCGTACAGCCTTGATATCTTTGCGCTTGTAGCGGCCGAAACGGTAGAGGCTCAACACCCAGCCGAGGGCGGCGAGCCGGTCGTCATGGCTGGCATTGGCGAAGCGATAGGTGCCTGCCGGCAGCACAGTGGCGAGCTTGCCGGGCAGGAAGCCGTCGCGATGGCGGGCCGATTCGCCCTCGAGGCCGAAGATCACCCCGGCGAGGTTGCCGTCAGGCCCCGGCAGAACGAGGTGGCGGCCGGCGCTTGCCTCGAAACCGTTGGCGGCGATCCAGTCCCGCTGCACCTGCGGCAGGTGCTCCAGCACCGCGCCGGCGGTCTCCTTGGTGGCGAACCAGATGGGAACGGCCTGGATCGATGCGCTTTCTTGGGCGGCAAGCAGGAACTCGGACATGGTGCGACTTTCAGGGTTCGGGGAAGATCTCGTCGATGCGCCCGCTCAGCCGGTAGGACAGCAGACCGATCCACTCGCGCACGGCGAGGTTCACCTGGCGCAGCCCGTCACTCATCGCGTAGAAGGGCCGCACGCCATCCTGCGGGCCCGCCGTGCGATAATTGACGGGATAGGCCATTACATCGAAGCCTGCCTTGCGAAACAAGGCCATCGAGCGCGGCATGTGGTAGCCGGAGGTGACCAGCAGATAGGTCTCGCCGGGCTTGGGCTTGAGAAGATCGTAGGTGAAGACGGCATTCTCATAGGTGTCGCGCGAACGGTTCTCGAACAGCATCCGCTCGTCGGGGATGCCGAAGCTGCGGAAAAGCTGGCGCGAGGCGTCCGCCTCGGTGATGTCGCCCCAGATCTGGCCGGCCAGCGAGCCGACGCCGCCGGTGAAGATGATGCGGGCCTCGGGGAACTGGCGCGACAAGCCGGCGACGGCCGTCATCCGCTCGGCTGAATCGGTCAGGGCCGTCTCGTGCCTGGTGGTGGAGATGTGGGTGTCCACCGCGCCGCCCAGCACGATGATGCCCGCAATCCTGGCCTGGGGGGCGATCGCGGCCTGGGGAAAGCGTTCCTCCAGCGGCTGGATCAGCCAATTGCCCAGCGGAGACCAGCCCATCACGGCAAAGGCCAGCAGCGCAAAGCCCATCAGGAAGCGGCCGAAGCGCTGTGCGCGGCGGATGAAGCTCAGGAGCAGGCCGACGAGGCCGACCACCAGCGCCGCGTTGGAGGGCAGGATCAGGAAGCCCAGGGTCTTGGCGAGATAATAGAACATGAAAACTCGGTGTGCCGGTCTTCAGACCGGCAATAGCCCAATCAGTGCCGATCGCGCGTCATGGATATGCAAATGCCGGTCTGAAGACCGGCACACCCATTTACGCTGCATCCGCCTTCAGGAAGCGCTGGTCGGCGAGGTCGAGCTGGCGGCGCAGGCGCACGATGGTGAGGCTGTCGTCGACGACGCAATTGTCATGGCTGAGCAGTTCGCCCTTGCGGATCGGCTTGGTGACGCGGGCACGCTCGGCCAGGCCCAGCGGCAGCAGCCGCTCCCGCCTGGCATCGGCCCAGCGCATCGACCAGCCGCGATAATCATATTCGCCGATGCGCCCGAGTACGGTGCCGGGGGCGAGGTCCCGCTTGGCCACTGCCGCGGTCTCGGCCACGGGATGGTCGAGCGGCTGCAGGTCGGCGGTGCCGTAGAGCACGGCGCGGGCGGCGGTGAGCGGCGTCTCCAGGCTGGTGAGATGGTAGGGGCGATGCAGGGTGAAGAACGGGCCCTTGCCGACATGCAGGTCGGTCATGCGTTCGAGCACGCGCGGATGGTTGGGCTCGACCACGCAGAACACGCCCGGCGCCACGCCCTTGCCGATAGTGTAGTCGACGCAGCCGCGCTTGGAGAGCACGCCGCCATGGCTCACCGGGATCAGCACCTCGGCGAGTTCTTCCTTGCTGGCGCGCGGCCCATGCAGGCCGGGCTTGTCCGGCTCGAGGCCGGTGGCATTGGCGAGGGCCACCATCTCCACCATGGTCTTGGAGCCGTCGACGAATTCCACCAGCACGCGCGGGTTCATGTCGCGCGCCGTCGCCTCGGCGACATAGTCGTCGGGCACCGCATCGAAATTCAGGGCGTTGTTCTTGCCCTTGCCGGCGGCGACGACCGTCATGCCGAGGGTGCGGGCGAAACAGACCAGTTCGAGCGCGGCGGCAGGTTCGTCCCCTGCGGCACCGGTATAGATCACGCCGGCCTTCTCCGCCTCGGCCTTGAAATGGCGGCCGATGGTGATGTCGGCCTCGACATTGAGCATGACGATGTGCTTGCCGTGCCGGATGGCGGCCTCCGCCACGATGGCCCCGGATTCGGGATGGCCGGTGGCGTCGATGATCACTTCGATGCGCCCGGCGGCGGCCAGCGCCTCCAGGTCGGTGGTGATGGCGATGCGCCCGGTTTCGATGGCCCGGTCGATTGCCGAGGCATTGGCGACCTCGACGAGCTCGTCGAGCCGATGGCCGGCGCTCAGGGCAGCCGCTATGGCATTCTGCGGGCGTGAGCGCACCGCGACCGCACCGATACGGATGCCCTGCATCAGCGCGATCTGCACGATGAGGTCGGTGCCCATCTGGCCGGCCCCGACCAGGCCGATGGTAACAGGGCCCTTGTCACGGGCGCGTTCCATCAGATCAGCGGCAAAGGAGGGGTTCATCGGCGGCTCCGCAATCTCGTTACGCCCCGTCTAAGCACCAAATCGCGGCGCTGCAAAGGAAAATGCCTGTGTCCTTTCGGTGCAGGGGGGCGTCTTTTCGGGTGAAAGGACGGCCCGTTTCGTTCAGGTGCCGAAGCGTTCCGCCCCATAGGCGGATGGATCGATGAAGGGCTTTTGGCCTGTTATCATCTCGGCCAGCAACCGGCCCGTGGCGGGCCCCAGGGTGAAGCCGAGATGCTGGTGGCCGAAGGCTAGCCAGAGGCTATCATGGCGTGGCGCCTTGCCGATGATCGGGCGCGAATCGGGGAAGATCGGCCTCGATCCCATCCAAGGTTCGGCCTCGGCGCGCTCGCCGAGCGGGAAGAGCTTGCGGGCGAGCTTTTCCGTGCGCTCGACTTGCACGGGTGTCCTCGGAGCGTCGCGCCGGGCGAATTCGGCGCCGGTTGTCAGGCGGATGCCGCCGACCATCGGCGTGATGACGAAGCCGCCCTGTTCGTCCAGCACGGGGCGGCTGAGGCCGGCATTGCCCTCGGCGCGGTAATGCATGTGATAGCCGCGCTTCACCGCGAGCGGGAAGCGGTAGCCGAGCGGGGAAAGCAGGTCCATCGACCAGGGGCCGAGCGCCACGACGGCCTGGCGCGCCTCGATCGGACCGTCTCCTGTCGTGACGCTCCAGCCGGAGGACCCCGGGCGCAGGCTGCGTGCGTCCCCGGTCAGGACCCGCCCGCCGATCGTCTCGAAATAGCCGGCATAGGCCTTGGTGACGCTGCCGGGATCGGAGACGCTATGCGGATCCTGCCAATGCACGGCCGCGGTGAAATCGGGCCGAAGATTGGGTTCGAGCGCCAAGGCTTCATCGCGCGTCAGCGCTTTCACGCGATAGCCGAACTCCGCGGCGAGGGGGAATTCCCGCTTTTCGGCTTCGAACGCCGCCTCGCTGCGATAGACCTTGAGCCAGCCGGTGTCGCGGAACAGGGAGTCGGCACCGGCCTTGGCCGCCAAAGAGCGATGCTCGTCCACGGTGGCGCTGAGCAAGGGCTGCATCATCCGGGCGGTGGCGAGAAGCCTGTCGGGGGCGGAGTTGCGCCAATAGGCGAGCAGCCAGGGGGCCAGGGCCGGCAGGGCCGACCAATGATAGTTGGCACCGGGATAGCGCTTGAGCACGACGTCTGCGAGGGCGGACAGGCTGCGCGGGAAGGCAACGGGAAGCAAGGCGGAGCGCTCGACCACGCCGCTATTGCCGTAGGAGGTTTCCTCGCCCGGGCCGCGCCGGTCGACCAGGGCGACGGAGCGGCCGCGCTGCTGCAGATGTGCGGCGATCGAGGTGCCGACGATGCCGGCGCCGAGTACCACGACGTCGTAACGCATGGAAAAACCCCATTGGTGCTGAAAAGAAGTTCGGTATCGAATGCGGTTCGGTTGGAGCGGCCTGCCGTCAGCCGAGCCTGCGCCCGTTCTCGTCCAGCAGCAAGATGTCCTGGGGCGCGATGTCCACCGCGACGGCCTCGCCGTCATGCCAGACCCTGTCCTCGATGGTGGCGTTGGCCTGCAGCCTCAGGCCGTCGAGGTCGAGGACATAGGCGGCGGTGCCGCCGAGATAGGAAGCGGCGACGATGGTGGCGCGCAGCTCACCGGGATGGCCGCCCGGCGGGCCGAGCCGGATGCGCTGGGCACGCACCACGCCCGTCGCCCGAGTGCCGGCGCGGGCGCTCGCCGGCGCGATGGCGACCAGTTGCACGCCATTGTCGAGATGCAGGGCAAGACGCCCCTCGGATACGTCCATGATCTTGCCCTCGACCAGGTTCGACTGGCCGAGGAAGCTGGCGACAAAGCGGGTATCGGGAAGCTTGTAGACCTGCTCGGGCGTGCCCTGCTGCTCGACCACGCCCTTGTTCATCACCACGATGTGGTCGGACATGGCCAAGGCTTCTTCCTGGTCGTGGGTGACGAAGATTGAGGTGATGCCGATCTCGCGCTGGATGATCTTGAGCTCGGTGCGCATTTCCTCGCGCAGATGCGCGTCGAGGGCCGAGAGCGGTTCGTCGAGCAGCAGCACGTCCGGCTCGATCACGATGGCGCGGGCGAGCGCGATGCGCTGCTGCTGGCCGCCGGAGAGTTCGGAGGGCAGCTTGCGCTCGACGCCGGGCAGGCGGACCATGTCGAGGGCGCGCTTGACCTTGGCGGCGATGGTGGCCTTGTCGGCGCCGCGATATTTCAGGCCGAAGGCGATATTGTCGTACACGCTTTTGTGCGGGAACAGGGCGTAGTTCTGGAAGACCAGGCCGATATTGCGCTTGTGGATCGGTACATTGTCGATGCGCTTGCCCGCCACCACGATCTCGCCGGCCGTCGGCTGCACCAGGCCGGCGATCGAGCGCAGGATCGTGGTCTTGCCGCAGCCCGAGGGGCCAAGCAAAGTGACGAAGTCACCCTTGCGAATGGTGAGGTTGACGTCCTTGACGGCAACGAAATCGCCATAGGCCAGATTAACATTGGTGAGTTCCACGGCCGTCGGCTTGGTCATCAGTCACGCTCTCGTTCGACAGGGGCGATATGGATGCTTTTCCCCTGGTCCATTCAGATGGGTTTGATCTTTCCGTTCCATGGCCGGCCGATCCACACACGGGTAGTCCGATGATAAAGCGCGGGAATCCTTCCCCGACTTCGGGGAAGGTGCCGGTGTGCAGCACCGGCGGAAGGGGGAGCGTGGCAGGAGCGATCAGAAAAAAGCTCGGTCGTACCACTCTCCCCCACCCGAGCCGGCCTTCGCCGGCCCACCCTCCCCGAAGTCGGGGAGGGATTGTCGCGCTTCAACCGTTCTGGCCGAGCCGTGCAGATCCACCAGCTATGAAGCTGGAAGGACTTTCTCCCAAATTACGCACCCTTGGCGATGCGATCCCAGGTCTTGGTCCACTCGTCCGTGTGCTTGTCCCAATAGGCGGCGTCGGCGAAGGTCAGCGAAGCCATCTTGCCGGTGGGGTCGAAGGCCGGCAGCGCCTTGACCTTGTCCGTCAGCTTCACCTTGGTGGGATCGAGCGCCGGCGGGTAGCTCTGCCCCTCCGCCACCGCGATCATCACTTCGGGCTGCAGCATGAAGTTGAGCAGTTCCTCGCATTCGGCCATCGGGGCGCCCTTGAGCACCAGCAGGTCTTCCATCCAGGCATAGGAGCCGGGCGGATCGAGATAGCCGATCGGTGCGCCCTGGGCTTGCAGGGCAGCGACGCGTCCCGACCAGGCATCGGTCACCACCACCTCGCCCTTGGAGAGCAGGTCCATCAACTCGGCGCCCGACGACCAGTATTTCTTGGCGAGGTCGCGCTGCTCGCGGACCTTGTCCCAGACGGCATCGATGTCCTTGATGGCATTGGGGTCCTGCCCCAGGGCAAGCGCCGCGTACCAGACGCGGGTGATCATGTTGCCATAGCCGCCGATCTTGTCCTTGTATTTGGGATCGAACAGCAGATTGACGCCCTTCTCCTTGGCCTCGGCCTCGGAGATGACCTTGGTGTTGTAGGCGATGCCGGTGGTGCCGTAGTCATAGGGCACGCAGGACAGGTCCGGCGAGATCTTGCGGAACGGCTCGAACATCACCTGCATGATGTTGGCCATGTTGGGGATGTTGGCGTCGTTGAGCTTGGTGGTCAGCCCGGCATCGACATAGCGCTTGTAATATTCGACGCCGGAGGAATGGATCACCTGGAACTCGCCGGGCGAGGCGGTCTTGACCTTGGTGATGATCTCGTTCTCGTCGCCGAAGGTGCCCTGCACCACATTGTTGCCGGTTTTGGCCGTGTAGGGCTTGAAGGCGTATTTATCCATCGCCTCCTGCACGCTGCCGCCCCAGCCGTCGAAGCGCACCTCCTTGGCGGCGGCGAGGGCCGAGCCGCCCCATTTCAGATTGATGCCGGCCCCGGCCGCCGCTGCCGCGGTGAGGCCGAGGAAGGTGCGGCGGCTCATGCCGCCATTGAGATAGCGCTCCTTGAGGCGCTCCAGGCGCCTGGTCTGCGACATTTTCATTGGTCTGGTTCCCCTCCTGGTGGTTTAATGACTGGCCCTAGCGAATGCCGCGGGCGAGATAGCGGGCAAGGCCGCCGCCGATCAGCGGCACGCCCACGGTCAGCAGGATCATCAAGGCGCCGAGGGCGTTGATCTCCGGGCTGATGGACACTTTCAGCATCGACAGGATCTGCGTCGGCATGGTCTCGACGCCCGAGGGGCGCCAGAACAGGCTGGCGGTGACGTTGTCGAAGGATATGGTGAAGACGAGCAGCAGGCTGGCGATGACGGCCGGCATCAACAGCGGCAAGGTGATCTCGCGGAAGGTGTGGAAGCGGTTGGCGCCGAGCGACAGGGCCGCTTCCTCATAGACCTTGCGGATGCCCACCAGCCGCGACTGCACCACCAGGATGACATAGGGCAGCGCCAGCATGATGTGGCCGAGCACCAGCAGCACCAGCGTGCGCGGCTGCTGGGCCCAGCGCATCAGGAGCAGCAGGCCGACGCCGAGCACCGTTTCCGGCACCAGGGCAGGGGCGATCAGCAGCGTGTTGATGAACTGCTTGCCCGGGAAATCGTAGCGCACCAGCGCCATCGCCCCCATGATGCCCAGCACCGTGCAGACCACCGCGGTGATCAGGGCGACCCAGAGCGAGGTCTTGAAGGCGCGGATCACCGCCTCGTTCTCCATCAGCTTGCTGTACCAACGCAGGCTGAAGCCGGTCATCGGGAAGCCGCCGAATTGCGAATCGTTGAAGGAGAGGATCACCACCACCAGGATCGGGGCGAACATGAAGATGTAGACGAGGATGGTGAAGACCTTCACGGCCTGCCAGGACCAGTCTCTCTCCATACCGGGCAGGTCGCTCATTGGCTCAACCCCTTGAAGATGCGCGACAGGCCCATATAGCGACTGTAGATCGCCGCCACGATGCCGAGCAGCACCAGCAGCACGATGGAGAGCGTCGAGCCCAGCGGCCAGTTCAGCTGCGTCATGATGGTGTCGTAGATCAGATTGCCGAACAAAGCGTCGCGGGTAGAGCCCAGCACCTGCGGGGTGACGTAGCTGCCCGCCGCCAACACGAAGCAGAGCAGCAAGCCCGCCATCAGGCCCGGCAGGGACAGCGGCAGCACGACTTCGCGGAAGGCCTGGCCCTGGGTGCAGCCGAGCGTGCGCGCTGCCGAGATCAAGTTGCGGTCGATGCCCTCGAGGCTGACATAGATGTTCAGGATCATATAGGGCAGCAGGAAATGGATCATGCCCATGATCACCGAGCCCTGGGTGTAGAGCATGCGCAGCGGCTCTGAGATCAGGCCGATTTTCATCAGCACCACATTGATGATGCCCTGCTCGCCCAAGATGTGGATCCAGGAGAAGGTGCGGATGGTGAAGCTGATCCAGAACGGCACGATCAGGAGCAGCAGCAGCAGCCATTTGTGCCGCGTGCGCGTCATCGCAATGAAATAGGCCGGCGGATAGCCGAGCAGCGCGCAGAGGATGGCGGTGATGGCCGCCACCTTCACCGTCTTCCACAGAAAGAGGTGGTAGAAGCTGTCGGTGAAGAATTCGTGCCAGTTCGCGGTGGTGAAGACCTGCTTCTCCACCCCGGCGGTGACGAATTCATAGAAGCTGAACACCGTCATGATGACGATGGGCACCACCATCAGCACGGTGAGGACGATCAGGGTCGGGGAGAGCAGGTACCAGGGGCGCAGCCGGTCGCGCGCAGAAAGCTGCTGGCCTGCCATCATGTCCCCACGCTGTTCCCTGGAAGTAATATTTGTTTCGTTCAGGGTGGATCTTCTCTAGGCATGTGTCAATTGCCGGACAATACAAATCCGGCTGTGGTTACCACCCGTGCCATGAGGCCCCGCTCCGATGCTGTTGCCAGACTATCTCGCCCAAGCGGTGCCGCCCGGCCTCGAAGGGCTGAAGCCCTTCGTCAAGATGCACGGCCTGAGGAATCATTTCGTCATCTTCGACCAGCGCCTGCATCCGCGCGCCCTGCCGGTGGCGGATATCGTGCGGCTCTGCGATGTCGAGGCCGGGGTGGGGGCCGAGCAGGTGCTCACCATCGAGGCGCCGACGTCGGCCGGCGCGGCGGGCGGGAGCTATGCCCGCATGCGCATCTTCAACATAGACGGGTGTGAGGCCGGGGCCTGTGGCAACGCAACGCGCTGCGTCGCCCATATCCTGCTGGAAGAAAGCGGGAGGGACGAACTGGTGCTGGAGACGGGCGGGGGCCTGCTGGCTTGTCGCCGGGCTGGCCCCATGGCCGTGGCGGTGACGCTCGGGCCGATCGTGATGGGGTGGGAACAGATTCCGCTCGCCCGCCAGGCCGACACCACCCGCCTGCCGCTCACCAGCGGCCCGCTTCGCGATGGCCTTGCCCTGAATATCGGCAATCCGCATGCGGTGTTCTTCGTCGAGGACCTCGATGCCGTCGATGCCCGGGCCGTGGCGCCGGCTATCCAGAACGATCCGCTGTTCCCGGAAGGCGTCAATGTCGGCATGGCAGAGATCGTCGATCGTACCACGCTGCGCCTCAAGGTCTGGGAGCGGCCGGGGATCCTGACAAAAGCCTGCGGTACCGGTGCCTGCGTCGCCGCCTATGCCGCCCGCCTGCGTGGTCTCATCGATGGCGACCACGTTGCCATACACTTGCCGGGCGGAACCCTCTCCATCGAATTGCTGCCGGAGGGCTACGCGATCATGACCGGGCCGGTGGCCATATGCTGCCTCGGCTATGCCTGAGAGAGAGCTGGCCGCGCTTGTTCTTTCTCCCAGGATGAGGCGCGGATCATCCTTCCCCGACTTCGGGGAAGGTGTCATTTCGTAGAAATGACGGGAGGGGGAGTGTGGCGCGACGATGCCAATTTTGGCCCGAGAATCATCACTCTCCCCCACCCGACCCGACTTTGCCGGGCCACCCTCCCCGAAACCGGGGAGGGATTGTCGTGCTTTATTCGGCTTGGTCGGAATTATGGTGTGCGCTGTCCGCAAGCATCAGGCATGGCGCAGGCGCGAGCTGAGGCCTGAAATCTCGATGACGGTGGCCGCCGGGGCGCCCTGGGTGCGTGGGCGGGGCGGCGGCATGCGCGTGCCGATGGTGAACATCACGGCGCTGGCCGCGGCAAAGGCGGCGAAGGTGAGGAACATGCCGGTGCCCCCGAAGGCGCCGAGCATCAGGCCACCGATGGCGGGGCCGAAGAAATTGCCGATGGTCGAGAAGGAGTGGGCGCCGAAATAGCTGCCCCGGTTGCGGGCATTGCAGATGCCGTCGACCAGCAGATATTCGGAGGGCACCACCAGGATCTCGCCGATGGTGAACAGCACCATGAAGAGGGCGAAGCCGGTGAAACCGGTTGAGGCCAGGAAGCCGAGCTCGCTGGCGAGAATGAGCACGCAGCCCATCACCATGGCATGCAGGGCGCCGACCTTTTCGATCAGGCGGCGCGCGAACAGATTGCCGACAAGCACCACCAGCCCGTTGATGGAGAGGAGATAGGCGAAGATGTCGACGCCGCCTTCCATCGTGGCGCCGAGATAGGGAGCAAGGGTGGCCGACCACTGGCCGTAAACGGCGAGCAGGAGAGTGCCGCCGCCAACGAAGAAGGCGAGCCGTGGATCCCGCGCGGCCGAGCGAATGCTCTCGATGACGGAAGGTTGCCGATGGCTTTCGCTCCTTTCGGCATCGACGGTTTCGGGTGTGCCGAGCAGATGCAGCGCGATGGCGAAGACAGCGTAGATGCATCCGGCCACGATGAACATCGCGCTGAGCGCTGTCCCGGCGGCCACACCGATCAGGGGCCCGACGGCCCATCCTGCATTCGCAACCATGTAGCGCCAGGAGAAATATTTCAGGCGTCGCTCGGGAGGGCAGATATCGCTCATCAAGGCACGCGATATCGGCTCGTAGACGGCGATCGATACAGCCGCGACGATCTGGGCCGCGCAGAAGGCCGTGACCGATTGCGCAAATCCCATGCCGATCAGGGCCAGGGCCGTCAGCGACAGCATCAACACCAGCATGAGCACCCGGCCGACCCTGTCCGACAGCGAGCCGGCGAAGGGAGCCGCGATGGCACCCAGAAGCGGTCCGGTACCGAGCAGGATACCAATGGCAGCAGGTCCCAGCCCGAAGGATTTCTGCAGTTTCACCGCGAGGAAGGACAGGCTCATCGCGCGGGCCACACTGACGAGGCCCGATCCGGCGATCAGGAAATAGACGAAGCGAAGGCGGCGCGAATCGGGGTTCATCGGCTGATTCCGGGCAGGATTGCGACCCTTTACTATGTCGTGCTCGGCTTCACCACTTCCTTCCCGGGGCCGCCAGCATCTCGCTGGCTCTTCCATTCAGCAAACGCCCCGTTTCCGAGAGCCGGCAGGGCGCTTGCGGTCCCAGGGGTCACGTCTTGAAGAAGGCGCGGATCTGCGCCAGGAACTGTGCGGGCGGGCCTGGCTGCGCATAGAGAGCGGCCGCCTCGTCGCGGGCGAGGAAGGCCTGGCCCCGGCGGACCGAAGCCTCGAACGCCTCGGCCAGCCCGGGTTCGGCAGCGAGGACGGGATCGAGATCCTCCTTGCGAAGTTCGAAGACGATGCAACGGGTCAGGGCCAGGATCGTGCCCGGATTGGGGGCGCCGGTAATCACGCCCAGCTCGCCGAAATGATCGCCCGGCCCCAGCCGTCCCACCACATGCGAGTGGTCGCGGATGGTGCGGCTCGCTTCCAGCACGCCGGAGGCAACCACCAGGAGGGAAGCGAGCGATCCCCCTTGCGACACCAGCGTCGCCGTTGCCTCGAGATGGCGCTTGACCATCTTGCCGGAAAGGTCGGCCCGCTGCTTCGGCGAGAGCTCACGGAACAGGGGGATGTCGGCAAGGAGCTGTTCGGGCGGCAAGGTCTCCAGTGGACCGAGATTGACCTGGACCGGGCCGATCGGCGTCGACACCGCACCTGGATTGACCAGCCGGATGCCGTGATAGTGGAATTGCCTCAGCACTTGGCCGAGCAGGGCGCTCTTGACCTTGCCGAGATGGTCCGTGTGCGCCACCGAAAAGCTGATGTCGTAGCTGTTGGTGCGGGCGCCGATCCGCGCCAGTGAGGTTCCGGGAGCGGGGCTGGAGAGGATCTGTGCCGTCAGCAGGGCCGCATGGCGCAGATATTCCAGCACGAGATCCGGCCGGGCCGTAGAATCGCAGGCAACCTGGACCGAATCGTCGCGCCGGGTGCTCGGCCGGCTGCGATTGATCACCCGCGACTTGGAGATCAGGCTGTTGGGAATGGTGACGATGTCGTTGCCATCGGTGCGCACATGGATGGAACGCCAGTTGATCTGGACGATCACGCCCTCGAAGGAACCATCTATGCCGATGCGGTCGCCGACCACATAGGGATGCTCGATGCCCACCGCGATGCCGGCGAAGACGTCGGCCAGCGTGTTCTGCAGCGCCAGGGCCAGCACCACGGCGATGATGCCCGAGGTGGCCAGGAGGGCACGGACGGGCAGGTCGAACACGAAATTGACGATCGCCAGCACGGCGGTGAGATAAGTCAGGCCGGCCAGGAGGTCCGAAGCGATCTTGGGTTGGCTCGATTCGCGCTTCTGCCAGAGGATCAGGGGCAGGATGCCCACTGCCAGCCTTGCGCCGAGCAGCCACCACAGGGCGATCAGGCCGCGCTGCCAGGTGGCGATCCGCGTGTCGGCATCGAGCACCGGCGCGGCCGGCATGCCGCCGACCCGCAGGACCAGCAGGGTGAACAGGCAGAAAAGGCCAGCCGCGACACCGATACGCAGCCAGGCCGGCTGCCAGCCGATCCGCCAGTTGAGGATGATCACGGCCGCGAGGGCCGTGGCGAGGATCAGTTCGGAGAGCAGCGACACCGGGGCCACGCAGCAGGACGAAAGGGCGGCATGATTGCATCACTCCGCGCTGCATGCCAGAGCGGGAATGCGGCAGGGCCCAAGACGAAACCAAACATGGCAAACGATCCAGCCTCTCCGCACCTGTCCGTCTCGTCATACCGGAAGGAACGGTCTTGGAACTGAAATGGCTTGAGGATTTCCTGAGCTTGGCCGAGACGCGCAGTTTCTCGCGCTCGGCGGCGGACCGCAACATCACCCAATCGGCCTTCAGCCGGCGCATTCGGGCGCTCGAAGTCTGGCTGGGCACCGAACTGCTGGATCGCAGCACCTTTCCGATCACCCTGACCGCCGATGGCCGGCAGTTCCGCGAAACGGCGGAGGAAACGGTGCGCCTGCTCACCCTGGCCCGTTCGCAGTTCCGCAGCCGCCAGGAGGGCAGCAAGCTGCCGGTGCTGGCCGTCACCGCGCTGCATGCCCTCTGCCTGACCTTCCTGCCAGGCTGGCTCACGCAGATCCGGCGCAAGGTCGGCCCTGTAACGAGCCGCGTGCTGCCGGAGAACTTCCACACCTGCATCCAGGCCCTGGTGGAAGGCGGCTATGATTTCCTGCTCACCTTCCATCATCCCAACATCTCGGTGCCGCTCGATCCCGAACGCTTCGCTTTTCTCACTGTCGGGCGCGACAGCCTGGTCGCGGTGGCGGCACGGCCCGAACGCCGCAATTGGCAGGCCGGTGACGAGCGTGTGCCGCTGCTGCATTATTCGCGCGGTTCCTTCCTGGGGTTGCTGGCCGCCATCGCCCAGGCCCGCGAGGGTGCTCCGGCGACCTATCTTGCCCATACCAATGAAGGCTCCATGGCCGAGGCCCTGAAGTTCATGGCGCTGGACGGCCATGGCGTGGCCTGGCTGCCGCGCAGCCTGGTCGCCGACGAGATCGCCGAGGGATCCCTGGCCGCGGTCGCGCCGGAAATGCCGATGGATATCCGGCTCTACCGCAGCGCGGACCGCTCCCGGCCCTTCGTCGACCGGGTCTGGAGCGCGGCGCGGGAGGCTTCCGGCTGAAGGTTATGCAGATTTGGAATAGGCTTTGCCGCGATAGCATTGGCGGGGAGTTCCGGTCGGGCGTATGAGCCTTCCCAGCGCGGCGGAACGGAGCCGGCAAAGCAAGACCTGCCTCGTTCCGCCCGCTGTTTCACGATCCACCAGCGCGCTTGGGCGCGACGCTGCAACTCGCCGTGGCCTGGGGAGACCCTGGCGCTTGGCCGGAGGAAACCTGCCTTGTCCGAGATCGCCTTCCGCCTCGAGCACGACCTCTTGGGTGACCGCGAAGTGCCCGTCGATGCCTATTATGGCGTCCACACCCTGCGGGCCGTCGAGAATTTCCCGATCAGCGGCCAGACCCTTGCCACCTGCCCGGACCTGATCCGGGCCCTGGCCTCGATCAAGCAGGCGGCAGCCCTCGCCAATCGCGAGCTTGGCCTGCTCGACGACAAGCGCACCGCCGCCATCGTGGCGGCCTGCGAGGAGATCAGGGCCGGGGCGCTGCACGACCAGTTCGTGGTCGACCTCATCCAGGGTGGCGCCGGCACCTCTACCAACATGAACGCCAACGAGGTGATCGCCAACCGGGCTCTGGAGCTCCTCGGCCACCGGCGCGGCGACTACGGCCAGCTGCACCCCAACGAGCACGTCAATATGGGGCAGAGCACCAATGACGTCTATCCGACCTCGCTGAAGATCGCGGCCTGGTTCGGCATTCACCGGCTGATCGAGGCGATGGGCGTGCTGCGCCGGGCCTTCGAGGCCAAGGCGGAGGAATTCGCCGACGTCCTCAAAATGGGCCGCACCCAGCTGCAGGACGCCGTGCCGATGACGCTGGGCCAGGAATTCGGCACCTATGGGCTGATGCTGGCTGAGGACGAGGCGCGGCTCGCCGAGGCGGCCGGCCTGATCCGCGAGATCAACATGGGGGCCACCGCGATCGGCACCGGCATCACCGCCCACCCGCTCTATGCCGGCATCGTCTGCAAGCGCTTGGCCGAGATCACCGGCATCGACCTGATCACCGCGCCCAACCTGGTGGAGGCCACCCAGGATTGCGGCGCCTTCGTGCAGCTTTCGGGTGTGCTCAAGCGCGTCGCCGTGAAGCTCTCCAAGACCTGCAACGATCTGCGCCTGCTCTCCAGCGGGCCACGGGCCGGGCTCAACGAGATCAACCTGCCGGCGCGCCAGGCCGGCTCCTCGATCATGCCGGGCAAGGTCAATCCGGTGATTCCGGAAGTGGTCAACCAGATCGCCTTCGAGGTGATCGGCAACGACGTCACCATCTCCTTCGCGGCCGAGGCCGGGCAGCTCCAGCTCAACGCCTTCGAGCCGATCATCGCCTACAGCCTGTTCCGCAGCGTCGAGCATCTGCGCGCCGCCTGCCTGACGCTGGAAAAGAACTGCATTACCGGCATCACCGCCAATCGCGAGCGCCTGCGTGCCAGCGTCGAGCAGTCGATCGGCATCGTCACGGCTCTCAATCCCTATATCGGCTATCGGCATGCCACCGAAGTGGCGATGGAGGCGCATGCCACCGGCCGCGGCGTCTACGAGCTCGTGCTGGAGAAAGGGCTGATGCCGCGCGACCAGCTCGACGCCGTGCTGCGACCGGAAAACCTCACCCGGCCGCAGTCCTTCGAGATGAAGCTGTAGGCGTCATCGTCAATGCCTTTCGGCATCAGCCGTTCAGCGTCTTCTGCATGAAGACGAGGTCGAGCCAGCGCCCGAATTTCTGGCCGACTTCGGGCATGCGCGCCGTTTCGGTGAAGCCGAAGCGCCGATGCAACGCGAGCGAGGGCTCGTTACCGGCTTCGATGCCGCCCAGCATGACATGCTTGCCGGCATCGCGGGCCGTGCCGATCAGGGCATCCAGCAGGGCAGCGCCCGCCCCCCGGCGGCGCGCCGACCCGGCGACATAGATCGAGTGCTCGACCGTATGGCAATAGCCGTCGAAGGGCCGCCAGTCGCCATAGCTGGCATAGCCGATCGCCGTGCCCTCGGCGTCGGCGACGAGGATGGGATAGCCCTGGCTCCTGCGCAGATCGAACCAGGCCTGGCGGTTGGCGAGGTCGACCGTGTTCCAGTTCCAGATCGCCGTCGAGTTCAGCACGGCATCATTGTAGATCGCGAGGATATCAGGCAGGTCGTCAGGGGTGGCGGGACGGATGATCATCGATCCAAATCTTTCCAGAACAAGGTGGTGTCGCAATAGCCGCCCTGTGGCCAGAGCGCATAGCGCGGAATGACGCCGGCCTTCTGCCAGCCAAGATTTTGATAAAGCCGCTCGGCGGACGAGCCGGTCGCGGTGTCCAAGCAGAGCACGATGCGCCCTTCGGCCCGGGCGCTCTCCTCAAGGGCTGCCATCAGCGCGCCGGCGATGCCGAGATTGCGGCCGCGCCGATGCACCATCAGTTTCTGCACGTCGGCGCGATGGGGCTGGTTCGCGCGATTTTCCGGACTGAGCAGCACGGTGCCGACCGGCTGGCCGTCGAGATAGGCGACATGCAGCAGGGTACCGCCCTCGGCCACCCGTGCGGCGACGCCGCGCCAGAAGGCTTCGGCCTCCTCGCGAGCGAGCGGCAGCATGAAGCCGATGGAGGCTTCCCCCTCGACGCAGTCGATCAGGATCTCTGCCAAAGCGGGCACGAGTGTCTGCGCCTGCTCCGGCGTTGCAATGGCGATGGTAAGGTCGGTCATCGGGAAACCTGTCGCGAGGGGCAGAGCATGACGAAGTAACGCGCCGGCTCGTCGCCTGGATTATGGAACATCACCAGCTTGTCGAGCCGCATATGCAGGCAGTCGCCCGGCTCCAACGGAAAGGCCGCGCCATCGACCGTCATGGTGAGGCTGCCCGATTGCAACCAGACCAACTGGTCGAAGGAGGTTGCCTGCGGTTCGAAGGGGATCAGGGCGCCGGCTGGCAGCTCGACCTCGACAAGATCGAGAATGCCATTGGCCGTGGCGGGCGAAACCGAGCGGCGCAGATAGCCGGTGGCCGGATCGCGCCAGAGTGACTGCTCCGCCCGCCGGGCCAGGGGGGAAGCCGTCGGTTCCACGGCGGCGAACAGGGTCGACAGGCTGACGCCGAGGCCGCCGGCGAGGCGAGCCAGCAATTGGGCGGTGGCGCTCGACTCGCCGCGCTCGATGCGCGAGATCATGGCGCGACTGACCCCGCTGGCAGCAGCGAGCTGATCGATCGTCAGATGCATCTGGCCACGCAGGGCCTTGATGCGACCGCCCAACTCCCTATCGATGGTGACATCGCTTGATTCCATAATGTAAGAATATTTATCCACTATAGTGGAGTCAAGTTCGCATAGCCCTGTTGCAGATCGGCTGGCATGAGCCTAGAACCTAGTTCGTTTTCTTAAGCAACAAATTGGACCTGCCATGTCGGAGACCATTCCCGCTCTCAGCCTGCGTGCGCTCGATGATCTTGCCGCGGTGGTGAAGGCCCTCCCTGACGATGCGGCCGACGGCCTGATCGAAGCCCTCGCCACGGCGGGGCGCATCGCCATCTACGGCGCCGGCCGCGAGGGGCTGCAGATGCGCGGCCTGGCCATGCGCCTGTTTCATCTCGGGCTCGACGTCCATGTCGTCGCCGACATGACCGTGCCGCCGATCGGTCAGGGTGACCTCCTCTTCGTGTCGTCCGGGCCCGGCGCTTCCAATATCGGCGATGCCTTGATCGGCGTCGCCCGCAAGGCCGGCGCCAAGGTTGCGGTTGTCACGGCCCAGCCCGAGGCGCTTACGCCCAAGCTCGCCGACGTCGTCTTCACCATTCCGGCCCAGACCATGGCGGATGACCGGGGGGGCGGGGTTTCGGTGCTGCCGATGGGCTCGCTGTTCGAGACGGCGCAGATGCTGGTCTTCGAGATCATCGTGCTGAAGCTGCGCGATCGTCTCGGCGAAACCGCCGAGACGATGCGGGCGCGCCACACCAATCTGGAGTGATGCCGTCAGGCCGCCGGCGAGGCCCGATCTTTGAGAAAGGCCGAGACGGCGTCTGAAAAATCATAGCCGCCGAAGGCCGAAAGCGGCACGCCGTGCTCGACCAGGGCCCGCGCACAGCCGACATAGTCCTGCGGCACGATGCTGGCGATATCCTCCGCCTGGCTGGCATAGGAGAGCGTGCCGAGGACATTGTTGCCGAAGCCGTGCTCGGTGCGCCAATCGGCTCCCTCCTCCAGGAGCAGCCGCAGCATGGCGGCATCGCCCTGGAACATCGCCTTGTTCAGGGCCGTCGCCGACCATTCATGCTCCTTCACCTCGCGGGGCCAGCCCAAAGCGAGCATGACGCGAACGGCCTGGATCGCGCCATTCCCGGCCAGCAAGGGCAGTGTCCGTAACTGCCTCTCGCTGAGTCGGGCGAAAATGTCCGGCTCACTGTCGAGAATTTCAGCTGCGGTCGCCTGGTCTGCCCTCGTGCAGGCCGCGACGAAGGCCTCTTCCCGCGTAAGATCCTCCTCGACACCCAGCACCTCGAGCATCTCGACCACGTCAGTGCGGCCCTGCTCCTGGGCAAAGCGATAGAGGCTCATGCCGTCATCGTTGGTCGCGCGCGGGTCGGCGCCGGCGTCCAGCAAGATTCGGATATGGGCGGCGGAGCGCCCCCGTAGGATGGCATGGTGGATCCAGGGCCGTTCCCTGGCATCGCCGCCATGGGCAAGCAGCAGCCGGAGCGCGTCGAGCTTGTCGAAATCGAGCACGCGGCCCAGCGCATTGGTATCGGGGACGCGCGCGCCGGCCGCGAGCAGCAGGCGGGTACCGACGTCGTCGGAACTTTCGACGGAGTGATAGAGGGATTCGTTGTCGTTGGGATCGGCGCCTGCTTCGAGCAGCAGCCGGATCATTGCCTCGTCATGGGTGCGCCCGGCCGCGCCATAGAGCACGGAAAGCGGCGAATCCGGCCAGCGCGGATCCGTCCAGGTCGCGTTGACGTCCGCGCCATGGGCGAGTAGCAGGCGGGCGCAGGCGAGCAGCTTCATCTTGAAGCCCGGCTCGCGGATGAGGCCGGAATGGCTGACGCCGATCAGGGGAGGCATGGCGAGCGGGCCGCCGCTGCGGTTCGCGAAGGCGGGATCCTCGGCGATGAGGGCCCTGAGCCGAATCTCGTCACCGGTGATGCAGGCGAGCCAGGGATCCTGCGCGAACAGGGCCGGCTGTTCGGCGAGGGTGCGGCGCGCCAGATGACGCTGGGCCGCATTGCCCTCCAGCACCCAGGCGAGCCAGGTTCGCAGTCTTTCGGCCGTGGCGCTGCGCGTCCACTCGACATAGTGCTTGAGCTCGTTCCAGGACCGGAAGCCGTAATCGCGCGCGATGACCGACTGGGCGTCATGCAGAGCGAGCTCGCGGCCGGCGAGCTTTGCCGGATCGACGCTGCGGGCCGAGGGCAGGCTTTCGGCGAAATGGCGAAGGGCCTCGCTCTCGCCATTGCGGGCGGCGCGCAGGAGCTGCTTGGCCTGGTTCTTGAGATGCGAAAGGTCGGGCGAAACCGGAAGGGTCTTCATGGTGCCTCCATGTGCGCAAGGCCGAAGACCCGCAATCGGCTGCACAGGGGCAGATCGTCTGACGTCGATGATGGTGAGGGGGCTGAGCCCTTCCCGCGGGTCCGGAGGCGTCTCGCAGCGCCGAAGCGGAGCTTAGGGCGTTTCTTGTCCGGAGGGAAGCCCGACCCGCCGTGCAGTGACCGGCTTTCTTGGCGAGGATCGGTGGCTGCTATGCTCCGGCGAGGCGGGATTTGCCGAGCGACGCCATGAGATCGCCGAAGCGTTCGCCCTGGATGGCGACATGGGCGCGCAGATGGTCCGCGGCGCGCAGGGTTTCGCCCGCGCGGATGGCGGCGACGACCGCTTCATGCTCCTCCTGTGAGGTCTTCATGCGGTTGCGCACGCGCAGTTGCAGGCGGCGGAAGGGCGCCAGGCGCTTGTTGAGGGCCAGGGCCTGGCCTGCGAGGAACGTATTGCCGCCGGCGCGATAGATGATGCGGTGAAAGATCTCGTTCTCATAGTAATAGGCGTCGGGATCGCCCCTGGCGGCCGCCTCCTGGCAGGCGGCCAATGCCGCCACGAGTGCCTTTTCATCCTCGGCGAGAAGACGGCGGGCGGCAAGGCGGCCGCACATCGCCTCCAATTCGGCCATGACCTCGAACATTTCCATGAGCTGGCTGGGGTCGGGCGCACTCACGACGGCGCCGCGCCGCGCCCGCAATTCCACCAGACCGGCGGCGGCGAGTTGCTGGAGCGCTTCTCGGATCGGCGTTCGCGACACGCCGAAACGCTCGGCAAGGGACACTTCGTCGAGACGCTCACCCGGCTTCAACTGGCCGGTGGCAATCTCGTCCTCGATCGAATCCCGCAATTGGGTGGCTCGGCGCTCGGTCATAGGCCCATATCGCGCCTTCTGCCGATGCCGGCAAGCCGTGATTGCCTTCACGGCGCCGCGAAGGGCGAGGCATGCCGGTTCGGCCGCCTCGCCTGTTGGCGTCATGCCGGCTTGAGCGCCGGCGGCAGCCTGTTCTGCGGCCAGCCGGTGGCCTGCTCATAGGCGTAGGCGAGCTGCAGCACGGACATCTCGGCATGGTTGCGGCCGACGAGCTGCATGCCCATGGGCAGGCCGCGTTCGTTGAAGCCGACAGGCACGCTCATCGCCGGACAGCCGGACATGGTCACCGGGATCACCACCTCCATCCAGCGATGATAGGTATCCATCGCGCGGCCGTTGACCTCCTTGGGCCAATGCGTGGTGGCGTCGAAGGGGAACACCTGCGCCGACGGCAGAATGAAATAGTCGTAGCGCTCCATGAAATTGCGGACCGCCTGATACCATTGCGTGCGTGCGGCGGCGGCATCGGAGAGCTGGACGGCGCTGAGCTTGAGGTAGTTCTCGATCTCCCATTGCGCCTCGGGCTTGAGCAAGGTGCGCTTGGCCGGATCGTCATAGAGCACCTTCAGGCCGGAGCCGGTCTGCCAGGCGCGCAGCGGCAGCCAGTTGCGCCAGACATTCTCGATCGGATAATCGGGCCTGGCTTCCTCGACGGTGCAGCCGAGCGTTTCGAAGGTCTTGAGCGCCGTCTTGCACAGCTCGAGCACGCCCGGCTCGAAGGGCAGATAGCCGCCACAATCACCGAGCCAGGCGATGCGCACGCCCTTGAGATCGCGCTTCAGGGGCTCGGTGAAACGCGTGGGATCTTCATGGAGCGAAAGCGGTGCGGCAGCGTGATAGCCCGACTGCACCGCGAGCAGCAAAGCGAGATCCGAGACATTGCGTGCCATCGGCCCGTTCACGCCCAGCGCCGCATCGAACACGTCGGCGCCCGGCGAAGGAACCCGTCCGAAGGAGGTGCGAAAGCCCAGCACATTGTTGAAGGCCGACGGGTTGCGCAGCGAGCCGGCATGGTCGCTGCCATCGGCGACCGGCAGCATGCGCATCGCGAGGGACACGGCGGCCCCGCCGCTGCTGCCGCCGGAAGTCTTGCTGTGATCATAGGCGTTCAGCGTGGTACCGAAGACCTGGTTGTAGGTCTGCGACCCCAGCCCGAACTCCGGCGTGTTGGTCTTGCCGACGATGATGCTGCCCGCGCGCTTCATGCGGTCGACGAAGATCGCGTCGGCCTTGGGAATGCGGTCCTTGAACAGGGGCGAGCCCTGCGTGGTGCGGATGCCCTTGGTGTCGGCCAGGTCCTTGATCGCCTGAGGGAAGCCATGCATCCAGCCGGCATAGTCGCCACGGGCGAGCTGGGCGTCGCGCTCTCCGGCCTGCTTGATGAGGTCGCCGCGCTCCTGCCGGGAAACGATGGCGTTGACGGTGGGATTGAAGCGGTCGATGTGATCGAGATAGGCCGTCATCACCTCCACGCAGGAGATGGATTTCGACTTGATCGCCTGCGAGAGCGGGATCGCATCCATCATCACGATGTCGGAGGGCGGCGTTTTCGCCAGGGCGGGGCCAGGCCGGGCCGCCTGGCCGACAAGAGCCGCCGATGCCGCACCGGCCAAACCCTTCGCGCTCAGATTCAGGAAACTGCGTCTGCTGAAGCCACGCCCCTGCGTGGGTTGCGACGTGCCGCTGTGTTGCTTGCCGGCCATGGGACACCTCCTCGATCAACCTTCTGGATGAGGTTGTGTCCACACATTGTCAGACTCTGTGTCACCGATCAATTAAATTGTATACAAAAATATTAATCAATAATACATAAATGGCATTTACTTATGCAATGAGCAAACCAAGCTTTTGCGATGTACGCGCTAGAGCATGATTGCCGCGTGGCGTGGGTAGTGCGGCAGGGCAACTGAATTGCGGCCGCAATGTCGGGTTGATGCCGGGGATCCCGAAGGCCTGCCCTGGCGGCGCGGTTATCCCCGGTCTTCGACCAGTTCCGCCAACTGCCCAATCACCGTGCCCCAACCGTCATGGAAGCCCATCTTTTCATGCAAAGCGCGATCCGCGTTGCTCTTGTGCATGACATGGGCGCTGTAGTCAGTCCCGTCCGGGTGGTCGGCGAAATCGATGATCGCCGTGATGAAAGGCTGTTCGGCGGGGCGCCAGCCGCCGGTGAGCGCATTGGTGAACACGATGCGCTGCTGATCGTCGACAGTCAGGAAGCAGGCATCGAGATGGGGCTGGAAAGCGTCGCCATCCTCGCTGATCCGGGTCACGAAGGCGCCGCCCGGCGACAGGTCCATCTCGGCGACCAGGCATCGGGCTGGGGCCGGCACCCACCATTGCTCGAAAAGCGCGCGTTGGGTCCAGGCCTGCCACACGGCGGCCCGCGGAGCCTTGATGACACGGCTGATGTGGAGGTCGCGTTCTGGATCGAAGCGGTGGCTCATGTCGGCTGTTCCTTATCGAGCATGGCAGCGACGACGCGTTCCAGCCTGTCGGTCCGGCCTTCCCACACGGCGTGCTGGGCGGCCAGCCAGCCCTCGACGGCGGCGAAAGCCTGTTCTTGGATGGTGCAGGTTCGTACGCGTCCGTGCTTGCGGGTGCTGATCAGGCCCGTGCCTTCGAGCATGCGGATATGTTTCATGAAGGAGGGCAGGGCCATGTCGAACGGCTCCGCCAGGTCGCTGATGCTGGCCGGTCCCCGCCCCAGGCGGCCGAGCACGGCGCGTCGGGTTGGATCCGCCAGGGCCAGGAAGATCTCGTCGAGTTGCTCGGTACGATAAGCCATCAGGCTAAGTATCAGATCGATGTCCGACCTGCAAGGACCTCATCCGGCCATGGTTTCGAACCCAGCTGCGGACTTGCCGTCCGGGCTGCCAAATATGCAATTCAAACAATTTGAACAATAATTATGACTCGAAATCGAGTGCACAAGCGTATTGACGATTGCCATGACCTCCAGTCTCGATAATATGAAGGTATGAGTGACGAAAGGTAGTTGCGTGTCAACGACCCGGGCGGGCCGATTAAAATTTCGACCGCTTTGGCTAAAGCAAGCGACGTATTGGTAACTGAACAGTCTGACGCCAGGCTGAGTTGGAGGAAATAATGTCCTGGTTGGTTTGTATCCTCCTATACTGCTTGTCTTCCTCGATCATGGCTTCTTTGCTCGGACAGTTGCTGCGTGAGGAACGCGTTTCCTGAATGCGATCGCATTCCAAGAATTTCTTTATTGAAGGCAGAAGCCAATCCATCTCCATTGCAATTGCATGAATCAACGCGCCGGCCTTTGATGGTAACAGGGCGTGTCCTCGGCACGCCGTCACCCATGCTCGGTCCATAACAGCCTTCAGGTATCGACATGGCGTTGCGCTTCCTCACGAACGGCCCCGAGGATGCAGGGATCACCCTCCTGCTCGCGCATGGTGCTGGCGCACCTATGGATTCGGCTGCCATGTCCGCCAGCGCCGAGGCACTCGCTGCGGCCGGATTGTGCGTTGCCCGGTTCGAATTCGACTATATGGCGGCCCGGCGCCAATCGGGCGTCCGCAAGCCGCCGCCGCGCGCCGAGACGCTCGAAGGCGAATATCGCGCTGCCATCGAGGCCTTCGGGGCGGCAAGGCCGCTTGTCATCGGCGGCAAATCGATGGGTGGCCGGGTCGCCAGCATGATCGCCGACGACCTCCATGCCAAAGGCCGCATCGCGGGCCTGCTGTGCCTCGGCTATCCCTTCCATCCTATCGGCAAGCCGGGGCAGTTGCGTACGGCGCATCTCGCCGGTTTGCGCACGCCGGCTCTGATCGCCCAGGGGACGCGCGATCTTTTCGGCACGAAGGAAGAGGTTGCGTCCTACGCCCTGTCGCCCCGCATCGAAATCCTGTGGCTGGAGGACGGCGACCACGACCTCAAGCCGCGCAAGGCCGTTTCCGGCTTTTCGGCCGCCGACCATCTCAAGACCATGGCGACGGCCGTCGCGGCGTGGGCCTCGCGTCTCACCGCCTGATCTGCCCGATCAGGACGGGAGCTTTCCAAGAAAGTCGAGCACCGCCCGGTTGAAGAGCGCCGGCCGCTGCAGCGGTGCGAAGTGGCTCACGCCCGGCAGAATGGTCAGCCTCGCCCCGGGAATGGTGCGGGCGAGATAGGCGGCATGGTCGGGGCGGATGAACTCGTCATGCTCGCCCAGCACGATTTCGACCGGCACATCGATCGCGCCTAGGTCGCTCGCGCTGTAATCGGGCTGGGTGCGCATCATCTCGCTGACGGCGGCGACGAAGGGCTCGAATCCATCGGGCGTGGCTGAGAGCGAGACATAGTCCTGGCGGTGCCGGGCAAAGCAGCGATCGAGCGCCGGGCTGGGCCCCATCGGCTTGGTGCCGCTGGGATCCATGTTGCAGGCGAAGAAAAACACGCCTGCCGCGCGTTCCGGACGCTCGGAGGCCAGTACCAGGGCAACACAGGCGCCGTCGCTCCAGCCGACGAAGCGGGCCTTGTCGAGACCGAGCCGATCCATCACCGCCCGCACGTCCGAGGCCATCAATTCATAGGAATAGGGCCGGTCGTCCCGCGTGCTGCGGCCATGGCCGCGGCTGTCGACCAGCACTACGCGATAGCCGGCGGCCCGCAGATCTTGCAATTGGTAGCCCCAGTTGCCGGCATGGCCGAGGCCGCCATGCAGCAGGACCACCGGCGGCCCGTCGCCATAAGACGTATGCCAGATGCGGGCGCCGTCATGCTCGAGCCATCCCTCCACATCGGCGGGCGGCAGCGGTGGTGCGCCATAGGCGTGGAAATGGCTGAGATCATCGTCTTGCGTGCTCATCGCCGTCCCTTTCCGTCCCGATGCACTCCGAAGGTCCCAGAGCGTTTTTGCGATTTGGCGGGATCGCCAGGAATCGCAAAGACGCGTCCAACCAAAGAAGTGGAGCGCGTTTCCGTCTAAACGTGCTTTGCTCGAGGCGTCGGTTTACCACATCCGGACCAATTGCAAACAGCAAGCACCCTTGCGTAGGTATGCGGCCCTGTCCAGCCTGCCTGCTTCATTCGCTCAACAGGCCGTGGCGCCGGTGCCAGTCCTCCAGCGATTCCTCGGGAAAGGTGTCGAAATGCAGATGGCCGGGATCGTCAGGTACATCGACCCAGCCGGGGGCATCGGCCAGCATCATCTCCACGATTTCCGGCGGCTTCGGCAAGGGCGTGTCGATCGCCGAGGCATGGGGATGGATGAGCTCCGGCCAGCGCGGATCCCACAGCCAGAGCGCGCTGCCGCACTCCCCGCAGAAATGCCGCCCGGCGGGCGAGCGCTGGTCGGGCTGTCCCTCTTCTCGCAACACAGCGTGATAGACGCGCAGATGCTCGCGCCCCTCCACCTTCAGGCTGTCGGCGTGGGCGCCGAGATTGATGGCATAGCCGCCCGATCCCGCCGTCTTGCGGCAGATCGAGCAGTGGCAATGCATGAAGGGGGCGGGGCTCATTGCCTCGACGCTGAACGTCACGGCGCGGCAATGGCAGGATCCTTTCAGCAGCATGTGCGTTTCCCTATAGTTTTGGTCCAGTGGACGAGATGGCCGGCTTTCGGCCGGAGCCTCCTCGCCATCCAATCCGGAAAGGATGACCCTTGAAAGGCAGATTTGTCATCATCGCCGCCGCAGCCCTGCTGTCCTCCTCCGCCGCGCAGGCCGGCGAGTATGCACCGCTCGATTGCGCCAAGGCGGCCTCGCCGGCCGAAAAGGCCGTCTGCGACAGTTACGCCCTCGGCCAGGCCGAAGCCCGCATGGCGACGCTTTACGGCGTCTCGATGTCGCTGGTGGCGATGGGCCAGCGCGGCAATATCGGCGAGGCCCAGCAGGCCTGGATCAAGACGCGCGAGGCTTGCGGCGCCGACACCGCCTGCCTCGACAAGGTCTATGGCGAAAGGATCGGCGTGCTGGACGAGGTCATTCGCAACATCGCTTCGCACGGCCCGTTCTAGACGGAGAGCCGGCAGGCCCCGCAAACCGGGGCCTGCGGCGGCCCGGAATCCCCATTTACGCTTGGCGTTGCAATCCCTTCCTGCTATTGCGCGCGGATGAGCGAAGAACTGATCGAAAATATCCGGAATTTCTCCATCGTGGCCCATATCGACCACGGCAAGTCTACCCTTGCCGATCGTCTGATCCAGGCCACGGGCACGCTGACCGACCGCGAAATGGTCGAGCAGGTGCTCGATTCCATGGATATCGAGCGTGAGCGCGGCATCACCATCAAGGCGCAGACCGTACGCCTGAACTATCGCGCCCAGGACGGCAAGGACTATGTCCTCAATTTGATGGACACGCCCGGCCATGTCGACTTCGCCTATGAGGTCTCGCGCTCGCTCGCGGCCTGCGAAGGCTCGCTCCTGGTGGTCGATGCCTCCCAGGGCGTCGAGGCCCAGACGCTCGCCAATGTCTATCACGCCATCGACGCCAATCACGAGCTGGTGCCGGTGCTCAACAAGATCGACTTGCCGGCGGCCGAACCCGACCGCATCAAGCAGCAGATCGAGGACGTGATCGGCATCGATGCCTCCGAGGCCGTGCCGATCTCGGCCAAGACCGGCCTCAACATCGACCTGGTGCTGGAAGCCATCGTCACTCGTCTGCCGGCGCCCAAGGGTGACCGCAACGCCCCGCTCAAGGCGCTCTTGGTGGATAGCTGGTACGATGCCTATCTCGGCGTGGTCGTGCTGGTACGCATCTTCGACGGCACGCTCAAGAAGGGCCAGCGCGTGAAGATGATCGGCACCAATGCGCAGTATGAGGTCGATCGCCTCGGCGTCTTCAGGCCGAAGATGCAGGCCATCGCCGAGCTTGGGCCGGGCGAGATCGGCTTCATCACCGCCGCGATCAAGGAAGTTGCCGATACCCGTGTCGGCGACACCATCACCGATGATCGCAAGAACACCAACATCGTACCGCTGCCAGGCTTCAAACCGGCGCAGCCCGTGGTGTTCTGCGGCCTGTTCCCAATGGATGCGGCGCAGTTCGAGGATCTGCGCGCCGCCATGGGGCGGCTTCGCCTCAACGACGCCTCGTTCTCCTTCGAGATGGAATCCTCCGCTGCGCTCGGCTTCGGCTTCCGCTGCGGCTTCCTCGGCCTCCTGCATCTGGAAATCATCCAGGAGCGCCTGGAGCGCGAGTTCAATCTCGACCTGATCGCCACCGCCCCATCGGTGATCTACAAGATCAACATGACCGATGGCAGCCATATCGAGCTGCACAACCCGGTCGACATGCCGGATGTGGTGAAGATCACCTCGATCGAGGAACCGTGGATCCGCGCCACCATCCTGACGCCGGACGACTATCTCGGCTCCATCCTCAAGCTCTGCCAGGACCGTCGCGGCGTGCAGGTCGACCTCAATTATGTCGGCAAGCGCGCCATGGTGCAGTATGATCTGCCGCTCAACGAGGTAGTGTTCGACTTTTATGACCGCCTGAAGTCGGTATCGAAGGGCTATGCGTCCTTCGACTATCATCTGACCGACTACAAGGAAGGGGATCTGGTCAAGATGCAGATCCTCGTCAATGCCGAGCCGGTGGACGCGCTTTCGATGCTGGTGCATCGTGATCGTGCCGAGAGCCGCGGCCGTGCCATGTGCGAGAAGCTGAAGGATCTCATCCCGCAGCACATGTTCGTCATCCCGATCCAGGCCGCCATCGGCGCCAAGATCATCGCCCGCGAGACCATCCGCGCCCTGCGCAAGGACGTTACGGCCAAGTGCTATGGCGGCGACATCTCCCGCAAGCGCAAGCTTCTGGAGAAGCAGAAGGAAGGCAAGAAGAAGATGCGCCAGTTCGGCAGCGTCGACATCCCGCAGGAAGCCTTCATTGCCGCGCTCAAGGTGGACGGGTAGGGCGGTTAGCTTTGTTCTGGGATTACCGGCTTTCTAACCGGCGTTTGGAAACCAAGTGCGCCGTGATTGAAGGGCTGGCTGGAAGGCTGGCGGTCCCAGGAACCGACAATGCGGCTCACTCGCTGTAGCGCTCTTCCCGCCAGGGATCGCCGCGATTGTGATAGCCGCGCACTTCCCAGAAGCCTGGCTTGTCGCGGCTGGCGAACTCGATGCGGGTCAGCCATTTGGCGCTCTTCCAGAAGTAGAGCCGGGGCACCACCAGCCGCACCGGGCCGCCATGGTCTGAGGTCAGTGGCTTGCCTTCCCAGGCATGGGCGATCAGCACGTCCTCGCCCAGGAAATCCTGCAGGGAGAGGTTGGTGGTGTAGCCATCGGCCGAATGCAGCACGACATGACTCGCCTCCGGCCTGGGGCGCACGATCTCGGCGAGAGCCAACGTGGGCAGGCCCTCGAAATGGTTGTCGTAGCGCGACCAGGTGGTGACGCAGTGGATGTCGCAGACCTGTGTCACCTGGGGCTGGGCCGAAAAGGCCGTGAAATCCCAGACGACCGGATTCTCGACCGCCCCGAACACATCGAGCTGCCAGTGCGCCTTGCCGATGCTGGGCTGCAGGCCGAGATCGAGCACCGGCCAGTCCTTGACGAGATGCTGGCCCGGCGGCAGGCGGTCGCTCTCGGGCCGGGAAGCCCGGCCGGTGAGGAACTTGCCGGCCTGGGCCCAGAGCTGCTTGGTGCGGGTGAGCTTGGAATCGGTCGGCGTCGCCGGGTCGTTTTCATCGGCCATGGTGCCCTCCAAAATCAAAAGATAATGCATATTTCAGGAGACGGAAGGTCGGCTGCTATAAGGCCGTATCCGAATCGAGGCTCCTGCATGTCCGCTGATACCAATCCCCTGCTCGCCCGCTCGTCCGCTCCCTTCGACGCACCGCCTTTCGCCGAGATCCGCACCGAGCATTATCGCCCGGCCTTCGAGGCGGCGCTGGCCGAGAACAGGGGCGAGATCGATAGGATCGCGGGCAACGCCGCCGAGCCGAGCTTCGACAATACGGTGGCGGCGCTGGAACGATCGGGCCGGGCGCTCGACCAGGTCGCCTCGGTGTTCTTCAACCTGGCTGGCTCCGACACCAACGACGAATTGCAGGCGATCGAGCGCGAGATGGCGCCGGTGCTCTCGCGTCATCACACCGCGATTTATCTGAACGACGCTTTGTTCCGGCGCGTCGACGCCGTTTTCGCCCGCCGCGCCGAACTCGGTCTGTCGCCGGAGCAGGCCCGGGTGCTCGATCGCTATCACACCGCCTTCCGCCGGGCCGGAGCCGGCAAGCCGGAGGCGGTCAAGCAGCGGCTATCAGCGATTTCCGAACGCCTTGCCAGCCTGGGCACCCAGTTCGGGCAGAATGTGCTGAAGGACGAGAAGGCTTGGTCGATGAAGCTCGACGGCGAGGCCGATCTTGCCGGCCTGCCCGATTTCCTGCGCTCTGCCAGCGCCGGCGCCGCCGGAGATCGCGGCGAGAGCGGCCATGTCGTCACGCTCTCGCGTTCCCTGATCGAGCCCTTCCTGCAATTCTCCGCCCGCCGCGACCTGCGCGAGACGGCCTTCAAGGCCTGGCTGGCCCGCGGCGAGGGCGGCGGCGAGACGGACAATCGCGCCTTGATCGCCGAGATGGTGGCGCTGAGGGCCGAGCGCGCCAGGCTCCTGGGCTACCAGACCTTCGCCCATTACCGGCTCGACGATTCCATGGCTCGCACGCCCGAGGCGGCGCTCGATCTCTTGCGCTCAGTGTGGCAGCCGGCCCGCGGCCAGGCCGAACGCGAGCGCGCGGGCCTGGAGGCGCTGGCGGCCGGTGAAGGCGACAATATCGCGCTGCAGGCCTGGGACTGGCGCTATTATGCCGAGAAGAAGCGCCGCCAGGAATTCGACCTCGACGAGGCCGAACTCAAGCCCTATCTGCAGCTCGACAAGATCATCGAGGCGGCCTTCGACACGGCCCGGCGCCTGTTCGGCATCACCTTCACCGAGCGCAAGGACGTGCCGGTCTATCATCCCGACGTCCGGGCCTTCGAGGCGACGGATGCGGCCGGCGCCAGCATCGGCCTGTTCTATGGCGACTATTTCGCCCGGCCCTCCAAGCGCAGCGGCGCCTGGATGAGCGCCTTCCGCAGCCAGGAGCGGCTGAACGGCGCCATCAGCCCGATCATCGTCAATGTGATGAATTTCGCCCGCGGCGCGGAGGGCGAGCCGACCCTGTTGTCCTTCGACGACGCCCGCACTTTGTTCCACGAATTTGGCCATGGCCTGCACGGCCTGTTGTCGGACGTCACCTATCCCCTGCTCTCGGGTACCGGCGTGGCGCGCGACTTCGTCGAATTCCCTTCGCAGCTCTACGAGCACTGGCTCGAACAGCCCGAAGTGCTGCAGCGCTATGCCGTGCACTACAAGACAGGCGAGCCGATGCCGAAGGCCCTGCTCGATCGCCTGCTTGCCAGCCGCACTTTCAACCAGGGCTTTGCCACGGTGGAATATGTCTCCTCCGCTTTGGTCGATCTCGAAATGCATCTGCTTGATAAGGCCGAGGCCTTCGATGTCGGTGCCTTCGAGGCCAAGGTGCTCGGCGAGATCGACATGCCCCGGGCCATGGTGATGCGTCACCGCCCGCCGCATTTCCAGCATGTCTTCTCGGGCGAGGGCTATTCGTCGGCCTATTATTCCTATCTGTGGTCGGAAGTGCTCGATGCCGACGGCTTCGATGCCTTCGTCGAAGCGGGCGATATCTTCGACGGTGAGACGGCCCGCAAGCTCAGAGAGTTCGTCTATGCCGCCGGCAACCGGCAGGATGCGGCACAGGCCTATCGCGACTTCCGCGGCCATGATCCCAAGCCCGAGGCCTTGCTGAAGAAGCGCGGCCTGGCGGCCTGAGGGTGTGCCGGTCTTCGGACCGGCATTGACCCCCTACGGTCGTCTTGGACATGCCGGTCTGAAGACCGGCACACCGCTACGCCGCGTGGCGTTCCGCGCCGGCGCCGAAATGGCCGACATAGCGGGCGCTGATCTTCTCGACCGGCAGGACCACCAGCACGTCGGTGGTACCGAACTGGTGGTCGACCACTGCGCCGTCGCCGAAAGTGGCGCCGAGGCGCAGATAGCCCTTGATCAAGGGCGGCAGGGCATGCAGCGCCTGCTTGACGTCGATGCCTTCCTTGGCGATGCGGTTCATCGAGACATAGCGCTCCGGCACGGCCTTGACGCGCCATTCGCCCTCGGCGGCAGCATGGTGGTGCAGGAAGGCGAGCGGCAAGGCAAGGCGGCTCGGGTCGGTGCCTTCGAGGCTCGCGCAGCCCAGCATCACATCGATCTTGTGGTGCAGCACATAGGTCCAGATGCCGTGCCAGAGCAGTTCCACCGTGCGCTTGTTGCGATAGGCCGGCAGCACGCAGGAACGGCCGAGCTCGAGGAAGCGGCGGCCAGGATGGGCCGCTATCAGCGGCTCGATGGCGTATTCGCCGGCCGAATAGAAGCCGCCATGGCGCTCGGCCACGTCCTGGCGCAGCAGGCGATAGGTGCCGACCACACGGCCGCCCGGCTTGCCCAGCTTGGTGGGAGCGTCATGGTCGATCACCAGCAAGTGGTCGCAGAGCGTGTCGTAATCGTCGCGGTCACGCCTGGAGATCAGGGACAGCGCGTCCGGGATGGCGGCCATCTCCTCGTAGAACACCTGATAGCGCAGCTTTTGCGCCTTCTTCACGTCCCTTGCGGTCTCAGCCAACCGCACTTCCAGGGAGCCGATGCGTCCGAGAGTCATCGGCAGACCGATATTCTCGATGCGGCGTTGGCGCAAGGCGGGCTTGAGCCGGCGGCGCGGCGCCAAGGGCACGATGCCGGCCGGCAGCTTGCTGCCCCAGCCGCGCGGATTGATCATTGCAAACAAGCCTTTCGGCGGCGTCGTCGGCATCTTCAGCCCCTGCCCGAATCCCCATCGGAGCAGCATCATCACAGTTTTCGCACGGATTTGTGACAACAAGCCGCAGTATCGCGTTACCTGATCAGGCAGTTCTAGCCGGCGCCATGGCCTGGTCGATCGCCACCACGATCAGTCCTAGCACAAAGAAGCCTGCCAGGATGACGAGGCCATTGGCGAGCGCGCCGCCATAGCCGAGCACCGTGACGTCGCCGAACGGATAGAGGTAGCGGCCGGTCAGAGCGCCGTAGAGCAGCGAATAGGCGACATAGAGCAGGGGGTAGAGCATCCATGCCAGCGGGTCGCGCCAGCTCAATCGTCCCTTCGGCACGAAGAGGAGCCAATAGAGCACGAACAAGACCGGCACGACGCGATGCAGCATGTTATCGACCGCAAGCGTCAGGCCGCTCATCGGGCGCAACCCGGTAAGAAGGACTGCGAAGATCACGCCGACCACGAAGATATAGATGGCCACGGCTGCCCGGGTTCCCGGCCGGGTCAGCAAGCCGTCGCGTTCTCCGAGAAGGGCGCTGGCCCCGGACACGATCGCCACCAGCGTGTTGGTGAGCACGGTGAAGTAGCTGAAGACGAGGATGACGCCCTCGAGCGCGCTGCCTCCCCGCGCCTGCACGGTCTCGATGCCCAGCAGCACCTGCAACAGCACGGCGCCGCCCGCGATGAGCGCGATCACCGCTGCGAAGAGGCGCCCGAGCGCTGGATTGCCTGTCACGCCATGCCTCGCTGTGGCTGCGTTCGGCGGCTTAGCAACGGGTCCATCATCATGATACCGTCAGTCGTCATTGTCGCGCGCGGATGGCGGAGCCGGCGAGAGCGCGATCGAGCGCCACCAGCGCAAGGCCGAGGCCGTAGAAGGCCAGGAGGATGAAGGCGGCATTGCCGAGGGCGCGGGGATAGCCGAGCACCGGCACGTTGGAGAAGGGATAGAGATAGCGCCCCGTCAGCGCGCCATAGACCAGCGAATAGACGACGTAGAGCGCCGGAAAGGCGAGCCAGGCCAGCGGATCTCGCCAGGCCAACCGCCCCTTCGGCACGAAGATGAGCCAATAGAGCGTGAAGAGTACCGGCACAACCCGGTGCAAGGCGATGTCGACGGGGACGGCGAGGCCCGTCAGCTGCCGCAACCCGGCGAGAAGCACGGCATAGATCACGCCGACGATGACGATGTAGACGGTGACGGCTGCCCTGGTCGCGGGCCGGGTCAGGAATCCATCGGCCTCTCCGCGCACGGCGCAGGCGGTGGCGACCACGGCCAGGATCACATTGGTCTGCAGCGTGAAATAGCTGAACACGGTGACGAGGCCGTCAAGCGCCGTGCGTCCCTGCGCCATCACTGCCCCGACTACGATCCAGGCGCGCAGGGCGACGGCGAGCCAGGCGATGATCGCGATCAGCGCCGCAAAGAGGCGTCCGGCTGCCTGGCTGCCCGTCATCAATCACCTCGATCGCTGTTGCGGCTGGCGATCCAGTCTAAAGCATCGAGCCGAAAAGTGGGCGCCGGTTTTCGGCAGGAACGATGCCAGCCCAATAGCTTGCAGCATCGGTCGAGGCTGGCCGGCCCGCAGCGTTCAATAGGGATCGCTGCGTTCGAGGATTTCCTGGCCCATCAGCACGCAGTCGCCCGGGATCTGGGCGTAGATCAGGCGCATGCGGTAATTGCCCTTATAGATCGAACCTTCGACCTCGATCACGTCGAAACGCCCCTTGCCTACCAAGGCGCCGACGGTGCCGATCGCCTTGACGCTGTCGGGATCGACCGTGGCGCGGTCGTCATTGTCGGAATGGAAGGCGAGCAGTTTCTGGGCCTGCTTCACGGCGGCGTCGGCACAGCGAGGACGGGGAGCGGCCTGGGTGGCAGCGGTGCCGGCGAGCAAGGCGAGCAAGGCGAGGCAGGCGAGGAGGGCGGGAATGCGCATGACATGTCTCGGGTGAACTTCGGCTCGGTGCTGTCTGCAGATAGCCGCTTCGCGGCCGCGTCGCCAGTCCGTCCATGCCACGGATGCTGTGCAGGGGAGGTCGAACCTATGCCAGCACCGTCGCCCGGTCTGTCCGCGCCCGGTAGCTCAGGGCCTCGGCGATGTGGATGCGGCCGACATCGGCCTCGCCGTCGAGATCGGCCAGGGTGCGCGAAACCCTGAGCACGCGGTGGAAGCCGCGGGCGGACAGGCGCATGGCTTCCGAGGCGTCGCGCAACAGCTTGGTAGCCGCCGCATCGGGGCGGGCGACCTCCTCGACCACATTGACCGGCACGCTGGCATTGGTGGAGCCGTCGGGCAGGCCGAGCGTGCGATAGCGCCGGGCGGCGCGATCGCGGGCCTCGGCCACCCGGGCCGCCACCTCGGCCGAACCCTCGGCGGGCGGCGGCAGGATGAGATCGGCGGCCGAGACGGCAGGCACCTCGACGACGATGTCGATGCGGTCGAGCAGCGGGCCGGAGATCCGGGCCTGGTAGTCGGCGGCGCAGCGCTCCACCGGTCCGCGCCGGCAGGCGAAGCCGGGATCATTGGCCTTGCCGCAGCGGCAGGGGTTCATCGCCGCGACGAGCTGGATCCGCGCGGGATAGGTGACGCGGGCATTGGCCCTGGCGATCACCGCCTCGCCCGATTCCAGCGGCTGGCGCAGGGCATCGAGGGTCTGCGGCGTGAATTCCGGCATCTCGTCGAGAAAAAGCACGCCGTGATGGGAGAGCGAGACTTCACCGGGCCGGGCATGGATGCCGCTGTCAGTTTGCGAAATAGCTGCGACTCGACGGGAATGAATCAATGAGTTACGATAAACTTGGACGAAATAGATGCGACTGGAATCTCGAATTAGCTGCGACTGGGTTCGAGATGATACGAAATAGCTGCGACTCGATTCAGTTGGAGCCCGTCCGCAAGATTGGGCCGACGCGACGGAGCGTGTCCGGCCTGCACGTCTTTCGTGGCGAGACGTCGATCCCCTACGAATCGTCGCTGGAGCGGGACTATCTGATACGGCTCGACTTCCTGCCAGGCGTGCTGGACGTGATTCCGCAGCCTGTTGCGATCGAGTTCAAGACGCCGCAAGGACGGTCGTTCGCTTATACCCCAGACTATCTGGTGTATTTCAGACTTGGAGACTTGAACTACCTCGACTACCCCAAGCCTTTGCTCGTCGAGGTGAAGCCGCAAAGCGAGTGGCGGAGCCATTGGCGTGAGTGGCTGCCCAAGTGGAAGGCAGCGTACAGGTATGCTCTTGAGCAGGGATGGCAGTTTCGGATCATGGATGAGAGTCGTATCCGGGATCTGGCCCTTGAAAACATCCAGTTTCTGTCGCGTTATAGACGCATGCAGTTTGCGCCCGAGGACTGCATGCAGGTGCTCGAAACTTTACGGCGGGCAGAAAGCACTACGATCGACTATCTGCTCGGGCGGCACTTCGTAGGTCCGTGGCGGGCGGAGGGGATCGCACTCGTCTGGCATTTGATCGCGATGCACCGGATCGATTGCGACATTTCGCGACCCTTGAACGATGCAACGGAAGTGTGGATCGGCGAGCATGGATGAAGCCACCGACGACGGTCGCCAGGACAATCCGGCGTTTCAGCCTAACCGCCGACCGGTGAAGGTGGAGCCTGGCGCGCTTGTGACGCACGCAGGTGGCACGTATCGCATCAGCGAGGTGGTGGATCTTCAAACTGTCGTAGCGCGAGCGATCGAGACCGGCCGAACGGCAGTTCTGCGAATAGGAGAGCTCGAGCCTGCCGCGACCGATCCCTTGGTTTGCAGCTCGGATCTTGGTGAGTTCTCGGAGGATGATTGGAGTGTCGCCCAGGCTAGATATGAGACCATCAAGCCGCTGATCGAAACAATCCCCTTGCGACGCGCCGACGTTGTCAATCGGTCGGCCGAGACGGGTCGTGATCCTGCCACTCTCTATCGATGGCTGCGACGTTATCAAGCTGTTGGGAGCCAGTTGGCCCTGCTGCCCAAGGCTCGTGGCTGGAGGGCGGGCAAGTCCCGGCTTAGCCGCGACACTGAAAATACGATAGACCGAGCCCTTCGCGAGCATTATTTGAAGTATCAGCGATCTCGGCCGAGCAAGACAGTGATCGAGGTCCTGCGTCGATGTGACGAGTTGGGAGTTACGCCGCCCAGCCCGGAGGCGATACGCCGACGCATTGCACGATTGCCGGAACGGGAAGTTTTGCGGGGCCGGGGTTATCGGGAACGAGCCAAGAATAAGTTCTCGCCTGCCGCGGGCTCGTTTCCGGGGGCCGACTATCCATTGAGCGTCATCCAGATCGACCATACCCGCGTGGATATCGTGCTTGTTGATGACGTGCACCGGTTGCCGGTGAAGCCGCCGTGGATCACGCTCGCGATAGATGTCTATTCACGGGTAGTGACCGGATATTATCTATCCTTCGACGATCCGTCGGAAGCATCGGTGGCTGCCTGCATTTCTCATTCGATGCTTCCTAAGGAAGAGTGGTTGCTGTTGCATGGATGTGATGGTGATTGGCCGGTCTGGGGTATACCGGCCAAGGTGCATGTCGATAACGGTCCCGACTTTCGATCCGATACATTCCGATATTCATGTGCAGCTTACGGCATCGATCTTGAGTACAGGCCAGTCAAGCAGCCAAATTATGGAGGGCACATCGAGCGTCTGCTGGGGACGCTGATGCGGGAGATCCATGATCTGCCCGGCACGACATTTTCATCGGTCAAGGAGCGCGGAGACTACGACTCGGAACGTCATGCGGTCATGACGATCACGGAGTTCGAGATCTGGCTCGTAAACTTGATCACGAAGATCTATCACCGCAAGAAGCATTCCTCGCTTGGCATGACCCCTTTGCGCCAATGGGAGCTCGGCATTTTCGGTGATCGCGAGAAACGTGGCGTGGGTCTGCCGGCGCGCCCCTCCGACCGGCAAACCGTCGTGTTGGATTTCATGCCGATGTTCCGGCGCACCATCCAGACTTTTGGCGTGTCGATCGAGGGGCTGACCTATTATGACGAGGCACTGCGGCCGTGGATCAATGAGTCTGATCCGAAAACGGGAACCAAGCGGGAGTTCATATTTCGGCGCGATCCGCGCGATATCAGCAGTATCTGGTTCTTTGACCCGACCCTGAAGCGTTATTGCCGCATTCCATCTGCAGATCTTTCCCTGCCCAGCATGAGCAAATGGGAATATCAATCCGCAAAGGAGCGGGTTCGGGAGGAAGGCGCGGCAAGCGTGAACCCGCAAGAATTGCTGCGTGCGGTCACCGAAATGAGGGCTCAAGTTGAGGCCGCATCTGAGAAGACCAAGAAGGCGCGACGGCAGGCACAACGGCGTCGCGAGCACGAACGCAAACTTTCGCAGGTCAAGCCGGTTGCGTTGGCGGCGGTAACCCAGACCCCCTCCCCGCCCCCTGCGGCAAATGGGTTGCTGAGTGGGGACATCAATGGCTTTGAGGACATCGCATGATGTCGTTGGAGCACATACACCCTGCATTTCGGCACGTCATGGCGCTGTCGGATCGGGAGCGCATGGCGTTCATGGATGAGCCGCGCTGGATCGGTCACAAGGCGGCGCAACACGTCCTCGATATCCTCCAAGGCCTGCTCAGCAAGCCGGTCCGCCATCGCATGCCGAATCTCTTGATCGTCGGCGATTCCAACAACGGCAAGACGACGGTCGTTCGTCGCTTCAAGGAATTGTGCGGCCAAGCTTATGTCAACGAGGACGCAGAGCCGGTCAAACCGGTCATCCTGGCTGAGGCGCCGCCGTCGGCTGACGAGAAGGGGCTTTACATCTCGATCCTCGAGCAGTTCTGGGCGCCCTATCGTGCCACGGACCCTGCCTCGAAACTGCGATACCAGGTCGTACATCTGGCGCGGGCCTGCAAGGTCAGGATGCTGATTATCGACGAGTTCCACTCCCTGCTCACGGGGACGCCGGTCAAGCAACGTGAGGTGATGAACGCCCTCAAGCTCCTGTGCAACGAGCTGTCGATTCCGGTCGTCGGCGCTGGCACCCGGGACGCGGTTCGGGTCCTCCACACGGATCCGCAGCATGCCAGCCGGTTCGATGTGGCCACGTTGCCCCTGTGGGAACTCAATGCTGAGTTTCAGCGCCTCCTAGCCGGGTTCGAGAAGGTGATTCCACTCAAGCAGCCTTCCCGTCTGCATGAGCCGGAACTTGCCGCACTTCTTCACGCCATATCGGAGGGCAACACCGGTAACCTGCATCGTTTGCTCGTCGAATGCGCTCTGGAGGCCATCCAGACGGGCAAGGAGCGCATCGACAAAGCGACTATCGAGAAGAAATCATGGTTGCGGCCGACCCGCGGAATCCGGGAACTGATGGGCTGACACGACTATGGGTCCTGCCTGTCCCGATCCTGGGAGACGAGCTGATCTCCTCCTGGCTAGCCCGCTCTGCTCTGACGCTGGGTTGTGATCCTCTGGTCTTGACCGGGGCTATATGGCCGCATTGGCGGGTATGGACTGTGGATGTGGATCGTGCTTTCCCGGAAGACAGGCTTGAGGCACTGATCCGAGCCTGCGGCATAGCACGTGCCAGAATCTGCAAAGCTGGTCTGGAGGACGTGCATCAGGCCATTTCCTGCCACATAGACCAGGGTATCTGGCCCTGGCTGTTGGCGTACGGTACGCGCAATCGCCGACATCGTGGCGGGCTGCAATATTGCCCCCGTTGTCTGGGCGGCAATCACATTCCCTATTACCGGCGTGCCTGGCGGCTGGCATGGCATACGGGCTGTGCAATCCACGGCGAAACTCTGCGTGATGGCTGTCCTTGCTGTTCGGCAGCGATCGAGCCGCATCTGTTGACGGCGCAGGCCATTCGTCTCGACCGCTGCGCGAGCTGTGGCGGAGACCTTCGGCAGGCGGGGCGCGGGCCGTTGCAGAGAGGAGCGTTTCGGTTTCAGCAATTGGCGGACGAGGTCGTCGAGGTCGGATGCGGCCGGTTTGGAGATCAAACCATGCCAAGCCGCGAGTGGTTTGCGTTGGCGCGCTTTCTGATCGCCTTGCTCCGGCGGGTTTCGAGCGGCAAGTCTCGGGGGCTGAGGCATTTCTTGACGAGCCTGGATGTGGATCCTTCGGACGTGGACTTACCGCCAGTGTTGCAACTTCCCCTTGAGCTGTTGTCGACTGGTGAACGTATTCAGTTGTTGAGGCCTATTGCAGGCTTGCTGGAGGCCGGGGTCGACCGATTCATCACTGCGGCGCGCGGGGCTCGCCTGACGCAGGCGTCTCTTCACAGTGTTCAACCAAATGTTCCAATCGGGCTTGGGCCATTGGTGAAAAGCCTTCCCTGCTCGAATTATTGTCGCCGACACAATTCGGCGCGTCGCCCGGAATTTCCACGCACTCCCAGTGCCGTGTTGCGCCAGTGCCGCCTGATGCACAGGCGGTTGGCACGCCGATGAGTTCGGTTGTCGATGCGAGCACATGCGACGGATGCGGTCGCCAGATGGCGCAAGCGCATCGGGTTCATCAAGGCTTGCGGTACTGCTCGACCTGTTATGCCCGCGAGTTTCGACGCCGGCTTTGCCAGCGCTGTGGAAACTTTTCCCTGCTTCCCCGGAACGAGGACCCAGGCGTTTGCAGAACTTGTGAGCGAGCAAAGCCCTGTGTGCGATGCGGACGCAGCGGGCTGCCGATCGGCAAGCTCACGGCGTATGGGCCGGTTTGTAATGCCTGCTCGGTGTATTTTCGTGCGGAACGCGCCTGCGCAGAGTGCGGAGACCTGTCAAGGCGGTTGTCGCGGGTAAGCCGGCTTGGAGTGGATGTCCAGGTTTGCTCCAAATGCGCGCGGCGAGGGATGGGCACCTGTTCATCCTGCCGACGCCATCGCATCCTCGTGACCGAGGGGGCGATGAGGCTTTGTGCCAAATGTGTCCAGGATGGCAATAGCCAGTGCCGAACCTGTGGTGATGCAATGCCCGCCGGAGGCGGCAAGATCTGCGAAGCCTGCTCGTGGCGCCAGACGTTGAGACGCAAGGTGGCTATCGACCAGGCGGCCTTTGCGGGAACATCGATGGCTGGATTATTCGGTGCCTTCGCCTCTTGGCTCGACAGCGTGACCGGGCCCAAGAAGGCTGCGATCAAGCTTCATCGGTTCCTGCCCTTCTTTCTGGAGATCGAGGGACAGTGGTCGGCGGTTCCGACCTATGAGCAGCTTCTGCAGCATTTCGGGGCGGAAGGGCTGAGACGGGTGCGTCTGCCGATGCGTTGGCTTCGTGAGCTCCACGACATAGTTGTCGATCCCAGGGCGCGTGAAGCGGATTCCGAACGTCGGCGGATCGAAGCGATATTGCATACGCTTGATGATCGACCCAGCCATGCGATACTTGCGAAGGCTTACGTCTCGTACTTGCAAGCACAGCCGCGATCGGCATCGCTGGCGCCGAAATCGCTACGCCTGGCCTTACGCCCTGCCGCGGATATTTTGCTCTTGCTCGAGGCCGACGGGGATCTGCCGGACCAGGCTACAATCGATCGCTATCTCAACCGCAAACCCGGCCACTGTGCCTCGCTCGGCGGATTTGCAAATTTCATGAGGCACGAGAAAGGCGTGGAGCTCGCAGTGAGGGTTGATCGCGCCGAAGTCAGGCGCCTGCAGGTTCGACGGCTGGAGAAGCGCCTCCAGATATTAGCGCAGGCTCCCGAGGAAGTGAACTTGGACGAATGGCTCTCAGTCGCTCTACCGTTGTTCCACGGCCTGCCACGGAATGCTGGTCGTCGAGCGGTTCTGATCGATCAAGAGTATGAATCGGTCCCGGGGGTTCAGGCGGCGCTCGGTGGCCGAACCTATTGGGTGCCCAGTCCTCAGGGATTTGCCGGTTTCATGCGGAGCGGTGCATGGCGGGTAACTGGGTGATTTTGGCCGCATGTTGCTGATCTCAACGCTGTTTCCGAATTCCAGACACTTCAACGCAGCACGAGGAAACATATCCATGACGCAGATCACTCAAATCATGAGCCTTTTGAGCGGCAATTTTCCAGAAATCCTCAAATGGCCGCTACTGATCGTTGGCGTACTGACGCTTGTGGCCGTCGCTACACACAAGATATTCAAGTGCCTCTATGCCCCTGCAACGCGCAAGGGTTTGAGAGCCGTCGGGCGTGCCCTGAACGCCCTGTTTATTGCTCTAGTTGAGTCCGTAATCCCGGAGCGGCCATTGCCGCTTCCGCGATGGTTCGATCGCACCATTCGAGATATCGCCGACCTCTCGATCGTACTGTGCGCTTCGCTGACGGCGATTTCGATGGGGGTGATGACTCTTCAGATCTTCATTGGACTGGCGGTCCATCCCGAGCAGCCGTTTCTCGGTCGTATAGCTGCAATGGGCTTTGCTGCGTTTTTTCTCTGGCTGACCTTGTTTGTAGCCAAGATGGCGGTCGACCACGGACGGTCTCTGTGGCACCGGGGCTTCGGACCCAGGCTCTAAACTCAAGAGGACCCTGGCTCGGCCTGATTGCCATTCAGTAGTCGGGTATGCGGAGGCACGGCCAATGCCAAGTTTGCGTGCAATGGCTGTGGCACCCAGCTTGTCCTGGTCGTGCGATCTCCGAATCTCGGCGGAATCGATGGTCCTCTTCCGTCCGCGATAGACGCCGCGTGCCTTGGCTGCCGCAATGCCTTCCAGTCGCCGTTCGCGCCTAAGATTGGTTTCGAACTCGGCGAAGACCCGAAGCATGTCGAGGAATGCCTTGCGAGGCGACACCCGTGCGCTTGAGGGACATGCGGGCGCCGGTGCCTTTCTGGCATGCGAGTGCGGTGCTCGATAAATTCTATGCCCCAATCCCGCTTATCGGTAGATGGAGGAACTCGCATCTCAGCAACTTAGGGAAATGAAGACCTGAGGCCGGTATCAAGCGGCAAAAAATTGATCGATCTTCTTTTGGGAGCATTTTCGGCCAACATCGCCTGTGACGCCGAGCCTAACAGGGAAAACCTCGAAATCCTCACTGAGGTGATCACGGAGATTGAAAAGTTCATACCCGATCCTTGGGAGCTGCCGATCACCAAAATCGGCTGGCCTTTGGCGTCGCGCCTTCGTTCAGCGGTTGACATGACTGATCGCTTAGAAGCGTTGAAGGAGCACAGCATCCGCCTCTTTGCGGGGGCGTACACGGCAAGCGCGCAGATTCCATACTACGATAGCGAGGATGGTCACATGTGTGTGCTCAGTACCCAGCCATTCAAGCCGGTCAGCGTTTGCCGTGTTGTATTGACCACAAGTGCGTTGGACCGGCTTACCGTTCAGGTCGACGACATGTTCATACCGCCGGCTCCCACGCCGCCGATAACATCTGCCGAAGAGAGTGAAGTCCCATTCTAGCCGAGCCACGCATCCCTATTTGGGCGTAATCTTCACATCACAGCGCCAATCGACCCGAAATTTACGAAACCGCCCGGACATTCGTGACCGGTTGGGGAATGGTCCTCTATTTTCGTGCTTCCCAGCTATGTCCTCTTAACCTCTACATCCTTCTTAAGAAGAGACATTTCGGCCTCCAGGGGTACAGTCGAAAATGACTGGTACCTAGGCGTCAAATATGTCCAGTCAGATACCCTTGAAAAGCTTCTGCGGAAACAACATTCTTTTCTCACAAGGAGAACGTCAGATGCCCGACAAGGATAGCACGACCGAGCAGGAAATCACACTCCCCGCAGCGGGAAAGAAAAAGAGCAGCAGGGCCTCAGCCGAGCGGTGGGGCGACAAGGTAATGGAGCTGGGCTTCTGTATTCTGCCTTCTCTGGTCTTCCGTGCTCAGAGGCGCCTTGGCTTGAGTCCCATACAACTTGCGGTGCTGCTGCAGCTTGCGGATTTTTGGTGGGATGCGGCCCGCAAACCGTTTCCGAAGAAGAGCGATCTCGCCGAGCGCCTGAATCTGAGTGAGCGCCAGGTTCAGCGTCATATCGCAGACCTGGAACTCGCGGGTTACGTACGCAGGATCGAACGCTTTGCGAAGCACCGTGGCAAGATCTCAAATGAATATGATCTGTCAGGCTTGGTGGAGAAACTTCAGGCCCTCGAGCCTGAGTTTCGGCAGGTGGCGGATGAGAACAAGGCGCGGAAGAGGGCAGTGGCGAAGCCGGGTTACAAACCGCCAGTCGCGGAGACGCCGGCATGATTGCGATCAGCATCGCTCTTACAGTGATGGAGCTTTTCTGTGGCCGCCGGACTTAACAAAAAGGTTCTGTGCTTCATTGACGAGTACGGGCAGGCCGGAACCGAGATATTTTATCTCGGTGCCGTCTTTGTCCTCGCTCGGGATGCCGGTCGCCTCGACAAGTGCTTTTCGGACCTGCTCGAGCCCAATGCCAACGAGATTCACGCGGTGGATCTCGATGATCGTTATATTCAGGGACTGATGCAGAGGTTTTGGGCAGAGGCACCTCAAAAGAAGGCCGTTCTGATCAATCAGAAGATACCCTATCGAGTTGGCGAGGCCCCGGTACTGTATGCCCAAGGGGTCGTAGAGACCGTCAAGATCGGTCTGAAGCGATTTCAGAGGGATGTCTTGGGGCGTGCAACCATTGGCAACGTGGATGTCATCACGGATGTCAACCAGCACAATGAGCACCCGTTGTTCGACAGCGAGCTTCGGCGCTCGCAAGAGCATGATGGGCGCTTCAAAGGGGTAAACAGGATCACGCGGGTGGATTCAGCAGCATCCAGATTGCTGCAACTTTCTGATCTTGTTGCATATTCACGCAAATGGATTGTCGCAGGAGATCTCAATGCCGTGGGGCTTCGAGAGAGATACGGCATTCAAATGCCATAGAAATAGAGCCGCCCACGGAAGTGGTGCGGCTCAGGAAACTGAATATAAAGTGTGGTCGGCAACCAAGGCTTTAGGCCTACGGGTAACCACGGCGCTTGCCAAACACGCGGCCTGACCAAGTCGCCTTACTACATATGTAGCCAAAAGCCTTTCTCATTTCAATAGCAGCGAGGAGGCATCTATGTCTCGTAGAAGTAGGACGAGCACGATCTAACGAAAGTGAACCACGCCTGCGACTAGGGGAAAGGTTGAGGAACGGGCTCTCCAATCAGCGACTAGATAGTGCAGCCTGCCTCTCAGTCGTTGCCGCCAATTCAAAGGGCGAAACACCGCGACCGCCAACACCAGGCTTGCATACGATAGCCATAGCCTCCGGCTCCTCCCGCTCAGGCAGTTCCCTCGCCTCCCGGCGTGATGCTCTGAGTTCGAAGCAACGCTATTCAGGCCAGCAGGGAACGCGCCAACTGCTGACGCGCAGGACTATCACCGTAAGCAACCTCGCCGCAGGCTGTACGTGCATATGCCTTCCCCAGTTTTGCCTTCGTGCCGATGAACGCCCGTGGATCGAGATAGACTGAGACCGCTTCGCGGGCTTCGAGGCGACGAGGCCATGGCTTTCCATCGATGATAATCGGTTGCGGGATCGTCGCTCTCACTCCCTTTTGTAGCCGCTGACCGCTGAGCGAAAAACCGACATCGGAAATCGTGACCGAAAAGGAGCTCAGATTGATGACCTCGATAGAGAACATCTGTTCATTGCTGGGTATCGCAAAAGCATGTAATGGACGCACCCGCAGCCGAACGCGTGTCTGGCTCATTGAGTTCCACGTGTTCATAATACCGAGGCCAGCGCCGAGCGTCGCCGCGCCGATTGTTACGATGTCCTTCCAGGGTAGTTGAGTCAGATCCATTCCAGTACCTTACATATGTGTTACTATCGCCCGTCAAACATAAGAGGCTGATGTGGACGATCGTTTCAAGCACCTGACCGGCGCTGCTTTGCCAGACCCAGGACGGTTGCCTCAATTCTCTCCGGTCGCGCTCCCCCCGCCTGCCAATTCGGCCAGATGGATGCATGAGCGCATCATCAAATCGATCATCGAGTTTGAAAAGAAACTCGATGATAAGACGGAGGTCGGAGGGCGCCTCGTCAACTTCGGCGCCAGAGAGACAATTGCCATTGACGATGTCGGCTTTTGGGGCCCTGATCTAGTGATCTTCTATGGAAAAAACGCCGATGGGCATCCCGTCGAGTTGCTCCAGCATGTCACTCAGATCAATGTACTGCTTGTCGCGATACCGGCCGAAACGGAGACACCTCGGCGGATAGGCTTCATTTTGGAGAAAAGATTGAAGCCCACGAAGGAAGAGGAAACCTGAATCGATTGGCCTGGCGGATCTTACCTTAAAGATCGACTATTCACGATCTTACAAATCCCTCAACATGATTCTATGGCTAATATTTTTAGCTGAGAATCCATCTTGGTGGGCTCCAAGGGGGCTTGTGTTTGTTCCACGGTACGCTCATCTAGATGCGTTCCAAGTTGGGTACGGTGTATTCTCAGCCTCTGAGAGGGTAAATGCCGGTCAACAATCGCTATGCATGGAAGATCGGCGAGCCCCTTCCGCTCCTGGGCAAACATAGCGTCGCCAAGCACGAAATCTTTGAGCAGTATGTCGAAATTTATATTGACCGGGTAACGCGCACGCCTAGTCAGAAAATGCTGAACCTGACTGTCGTGGATGGGTTCTGTGGAGGCGGGCTATATCGCCAGGGGCGAAACACAGTCGATGGCTCTCCATTGAGGCTATTAAATGCCGTTGAACGCGCAGATGCCCAACTGAAGAACGCGCGGCTCAAGGGGTTCCTAATCAAGGCGGATTTCTTCTTCGTCGACGAAGCGCCCGAGCACATTGAATTCCTGCGGGAGCAGCTCATTGGCCGCGGCTATCTCGACCGGCTCGACAAGGATATTTTCCTCATCAATTCCCCTTTTGAGGACGCCTGCCCCCAAATTTTTGCGCATATTCAAAATAAAGGTACGGCGCACCGATCGCTTTTCTTCCTCGATCAGTTTGGTTGGAAGGACGTCGCCTTCGCCACGGTCCGCAGCATTCTGACACAATTGCGCAAGCCCGAGATCCTGCTGACTTTCGCCGTCGACGCTTTGGTGAACTTTCTATCGGTGAAGACATCGGAAACTCAGGCGCTGATGGCTATCGACCTTGCACGCGAAGACGTTCGGGCTCTGATGGACATGCGCAGTGGCGAGGGCTGGCGTTATCTCATTCAAAATGGCCTCTATCGCCATATTCGGCAGCGAACCGGAGCCAGCTTCTACACCCCCTTCTTTATACATTCCCGAGAGAGCCGTCGTTCGTATTGGCTCTTACACCTGTCCAACCATCGCCAGGCTCGCGACGAGATGGGAAAGCTCCATTGGCGGATCAACAACCATTTCCAGCATCACGGCGGCGCCGGCTTTCATGCCTTGGGTTTCGACCCTAGCAAGGATCTGCGCCAGGATTTAATGCCGTTCATGTTCGATGACGACGCAAGAAAACGATCCGAGGCTACCGTATTGGAACAACTGCCCGATATGATCCGTGTCGCTCAGCAGCAGGGTTCGGATCTGACACTCGAAGAGCTTTTTACCAGGCAATGCAACGAGACGCCGGTTACGTCGGATATCTTGACGGGCCAGCTACTTTTCCTTCGCGACGAACGTGAACTTTCGATCGTCGACGAACATGGAACGCAAAAACACCGATCGAGACACATTGACTGGACGGATCGCATCATTTTGCCAAGACAGCGTTCTCTTTTCAGCCGACTCGACTGATGGTCCGCTTTTGGTCGTTGTCGCTGAGTCATATTGACGCGCCGGAACGATAACACCCTAAATTTACCGCATGCGGTATAGAATCGCTTTCTCCGAGCTTGGGGCAAGCCTTGGCGGTGCGCCTGGCTATGGCATGAGGGCGCACACATGGCCGAGTCACAGATCGAGTGGACCGATGCGACCTGGAATCCGGTCGCGGGTTGTTCCATCATCTCCTCCGGATGCACGAATTGCTATGCCATGGAGATGGCTCGCCGGCTGGACGCGATGGCCGTCCCGAAATACCACGGACTCACCCGCAGAAGTGGCAAGCGGACGATTTGGAACGGGGTCGTCCGGGAAGATCACGCATCCCTCAAAATCCCGTATGGCTGGAAAAAATCGCGAAAAATTTTTGTCAATTCGATGAGCGACCTCTTCCATCAGGGCGTAAGTGACGAATTCATCGTCGCGGTCTGGAAGGTCATGCGAGAGACGCCGCATCATCACTACCAGATTCTGACCAAGCGCCCCGATCGCATGGCGGAGCTCGTCTCAAGCCGGATTGGTGATGTGCTTCCCAACGTCTGGTTAGGGACGAGCGTCGAGAATGCGGACGTGGTGTCGCGGATTGACGAATTGCGCAAGGTGCCGACTGCGATACGGTTTATTTCGTTCGAACCGCTGATTGGTCCTGTTGGCCCAGTGAATCTTTCAGGAATCCACTGGGCAATCGTGGGCGGTGAAAGCGGCCGAGCGGCGCGGCCAATTCGCGAGGAATGGATCGACGAAATCCATGATCGCTGTCTTCATTATGGATCTGCCTTTTTCTTCAAGCAGTGGGGCACCTGGGGGAAGGACAACAAGCGCCGGTCGAAAAAGGAAAACGGTCGCGAATACCGAGGCATGACCTGGGATGAAATGCCCGTTGCCTTCACCTGAGATCGGACTTTCGAAGGCTCATGCCACCCGGGGTTAAGAGGTTCGTCAAGGATCGTTCTCAGCACCCGCCGGTCCGTTTTTATCGTCCATCGTCAAACCCGACTCGGCAATAGAAGCATAAGCCGCCCTGCTCCCTGCAGCGAGTGTTGCGCAGTATCTGCAAACGGACGGGACGAAGTGTCATTTAGGACCGTCGACCGGTTCGCGGAGCAAGATAATTATCAGATTGAAGAATCGCGCGACAGGATACGGTAGACGGAGGCTCGACCGATGCCCAGTTTGCGCGCTATGGCCGTAGCGCCGAGCTTTTCCTGGTTGCGCAGTTGTCGGATCTCGCCCGGGTCGATGGTTTGCTTCCGGCCTCGGTAGGCGCCGCGGGCCTTGGCGGCTGCGATACCTTCCAGTTGCCGTTCGCGCCTGAGATTGGTTTCAAACTCTGCGAAGACGCCGAGCATGTCGAGGAAGGCCTTGCCACTCGCGGTCGAGGTGTCGATCGGCTGCTCGGTGGCGCGCAGGGCGACGCCTTTGCTCTTGAGGGTACGGACGATGTCCTGCAGATCGCCGATCGAGCGCGCCAGGCGATCGACGCGAGTGACCATCAAGGTGTCACCTTCATGGAGGAAGTCGAGCAGGGTCGCGAGCTCGGTTCGGCCATCCCGACGGGTGCCGCTCTTCTTCTCAGAGCGGATTACATGGCACCCGGCTGCGCGAAGAGCTGTCTCCTGGATGGCAAGGTCCTGATCGACGCTGCTGACGCGAGCGTAACCGTAGGTTGGCATGGAATTGTCTCGCTAGGGTCTAGACCATGCCAAAGTACTGTCTCGAATTGTTTTTCTCAACCCTTGTGAGACGAAATTATCGTCTCGCCCGATTGTCTCGCTGGAGACTACCTAAATAAGACATTTTCGCCTAAGCTCTTTCGCCATCAGATAGCGGGAGCCCCCGAAGGAGGACGTCTCATTGGATCCGGACCATGCTATTGTCCTCCTCTAGGAGGGGAGACAATGACAACTCGATACCTTGGGGTCGCCTCCGAAATGAAGGGTACCGCCGACTATGTCCGGCGATTGGCAGCACATCACGGCGTCACCTACAGACCGGGGCCTGTTGATGTGTGGGCTGACAAGATTACGGAACTATGTGGCGACGAAGTGCAACCTGATGAAATACATGATCTAATCCTGGCCCTGAAACGCCATGCCCTCGTCACTGAGGCTGAGGCAACACAGCTTTATATCGATTATTTCAAAGAGCGTTCATCTTAGCCGACCACGACGGTGTGTCCGCCGGATGTAGCGTGCAAGATATACCAATTTGAAATATACTTATGGCGGGGTCTAGGATCGGCTTGTTGCTCGGAGCCGAATAGGGGGGTCGATATGACAACAGCTGCCGCCTCTGCACCTACGCATTGGAGCTGGGCAATAATAGTCGGAGTTGTGACATTCTTGTCGGGCATTGGTGGAAATTTAGCGACCGAATATTTCAAAACAACCGCGGAAGCGAACGCGGATGTTATGAAAGTCGAAATTGTTGAGGTACGATCAAAAATTTCCGCCACAATCGATGGATCTAATGTACCGAAATCAGAGCAGGATTGTACCAAAGCTATTGAGATCCTGACAAGTTATTTGGATATTTATACATCCGATGCGGCAAGATCCATTATTCGGCTCGGTATTGCACGTTTGGAAAATGTTCGATTGGCTATGAGTAACGCTCAATCCGAAGCGAAAATTGCGGATATATTCGCCAAGCTGCGCACGGCTGCCGAGAGTCAGCCGGGTAAGAAGGTTTGCGAGGGAGGCATTTGCTTCGAAACACTCGATTCAAAGCAATACAAGGATTTGTTGGATGGTCTGACCAAAACTCAGATCGATAAGAAAAATCAAGCGAACACAGATCTTATGGACACCATGAAAACTCTGCAAAAAGGAGAGTTTTGAACCAAAAGCATGTGGCTTCTTGGGGAGGCGGCCATGCGTGCCATTTCGAGTCGCAAGTCGCAATTAATTTGAGCGAGCTGCATCTATTTCGAGAAATGACATTAGTCCAAGTATATTCCCATTTTCTTTAACGCATTCAAGACGGCAGCCTCGCACGGAACCTCATCACTCAACGCCTTTGAGTGCTTGAAAGTATCGGCTTTTCCAGGGCATTCCCGTGCGAAATTCTCGACGATACCCTTCTCGTGGCGTACCCGATTGAGAAAAGTCTTCGTCCATGCCTCGTGCTCGTCCTGCGATCTGAGCATGCAGACCAGACCCTTGAAATTCTCTTCCTTGGGCGGGGCTTCGTCCTTCTTGTTTCTCTTCGCGCGGCGGCGGCGTTGAATCTCGAAGAAGTCAACGCATTTGCCTTGAACATGCATACGCGCCACCAGCACACCGCGCACGATGCCGGCTCGCCGGTCCAGATAGAGCCAATGGCGGATTTCCGATTGGACTCTGTCCGTGCTCAAAAAACGTGAGAGGGAATTTGTCGATGCATCGCTGGTCTCTTGGAAGCCATCCTGAAACGTGAACCATGAGACCGAGCTGATTGCCTTTGGGTATTTTCGCGTGAGGTAGCGCATGGCGCTCCACATGTCCCTCAGGACACCGTGAGACTCTAACGTTGCTCGCATCTGTTGGATATAGGGACCAACCCCCTTGCCATACCCGTGCGGCTTTCCGCCGGCGTAGCTCTCGGCTTCAGCGCCTTTGCTCGGTTGTCCCGATAACACCTCGGGCCGTTGACGGCGTACTGTTCGGACCGCACGTGCTTCTCCGAGGACGACAAAACCGGAGTCTTCCACCTTCACGGATCGAACATCCCTGTCCGGATCTTCGTCGATCAGGCTGACAATTTCCGGGGCCTTAACCAGACGGTGCCTCCCCAGGCCTCTCCAGGCACCATCGAGATCACTCGAAATGCCATTGGTTTTCTCCGATTTGAGGCCATCTCGAAGCCATTGGACCGCGACACCGGCCGGGTCGCTACAGCCAAGGATTCGCAGGCCTAGAAACCCACCCTTGAAACGTCTTCCTTCCACTCTGAGTCTTGCGGGCCCCTGAAACCAGGGTCGGATGTTCACAAACGCAGGGGAGGCGGGACGATTGCTGAAGGCGCTTTCAAGCTCGGCGTAAATCCCACGGACGATTTTGGTCGTGTAGGGATCATATTTGGCATGGGCGAGGAACACACTGTCGCCTTTGGTCAGGTTCCCGGTCGGCCGGACCTTCCAAGCCTCATCGGGCGTCTCGGGTTCTTCGAGAGGCGCGTAAAAGCGATCAGCGCACGTCTCGCCTTGTCCATCCCAGGGATAGGTAGCAAGATCGCGGCGCAGAACGGAGCTGCGGCCGTAGCATCTTGCGAAGAACTCCAGACAAGGAATGATCAGGCGATCTCCGGATCGGAGCGAAAACTCGAGAAGACGATTTCGGTCGTTTGAACCGTATTTGAGCGGATATGCCTCTTGGGGAAACGGAAGCGGGTTGTCCGCTTTGGTTTCGTCCAATAGGGAGGTCAGCCGCCATGATCCTGGCGTGAATTCGGCTTCGAATTCGGTTTTTTCGAGCACAATTGTTTGGGAGCACTGCTGGTCTTTCCACACCGATCCGATACGGACCGCTCCGAGGTCACTGACCGGCACCCTGCACATGACGGTACTCGATCGCGATGCGTCGGTTCCATCCTTGTCTCGTAGCCGCCGGAACTCCACGAGTACCTTGGGTTGGAGGCTCCGCATTTGTGGTTTGCAAAGGCCGCAATACCACCAGGCAATCCACTCCGAGTTGCTTGCCGGAACGCAATCCAAGCGCGTAATGCGCTCGACCGGGCGGACATCGAACAGGGTCTTGGGTATGGCCTCCAACATGAACTCATTGTGCCCTGCATGGCGCCGCCTGTCACCGGCGATTTCCTTACGGAATGTCGTTGGCGAGCGCGCGCTCGATCCTATGAGCTTCCGGAACGCCGGCTCGGACCAACCGGGCAAGGGCGTCATCGATTCGCGGCCGTAGCGGATGGCTTGCTGAGCGAACCGACGGGTCAGATGACATCAGGACTTCGATCCACAGAGCCAGGCGCTTCCCCAAACCGACTTCGACCCATAAGCCTGTATTGTCAGGCTGGCGCCTGAGCCAAACAAGAGCGCTGCTGAGGAAGAAGCCGTCATGCCTGGGCGCGTGAGACACCTCGAGCAAATTCATTGTCAGGATCGCAGTGAACGGGACGGGGCCCGTCTCGATCAACTGGCTGAGTTTTGGGAGGAACGCGTCAACCTGGTCAACGGCCTTTGCAAACAAGTAGCAATTGGATCCGCTGATCGGACTGTAGTGGTTGAAAAACAAGGCCGCGATTGCGGGACCAATCCGGCTCTCAACCGTAAGCTCCAATCGCTTCTGTTCCCGGTGCCAATCATGGCTTTGCATCAGGCGGTCGACGAGGTGATCGCGAATTTGAACTGCTGTCTCGCGATTTAGTCCGTGCCCATTGAAATAAAGATCGTCGATGCTTGTGGCAAGCACGGGGACGATGTCAAAAAACGATCTGTCGGGAACGTCGATAAACCGGCTGACTTCGGCGGCAGCATCGCCGGGGCTCAGTTTCAAGAGGGCACGTGCGACCAGCCGATAGAAGACGTCGTTCCAACCATCGAAGCGATTTTCAACGTCGGCGTGCCGTTCAAATTCGGATCCATTCGCCTTGCCTGTCCAATCTGCATAGGCGTTAACGAATTCCCGCAGCCAGTCATGATCTTCCGGATCAAAGGCACCCGTGAGTTGTCGAACCCACAGGGCCCCAGCCTGGCTATGAAATAGCTCTTCGGGCTCTGCTTGACGATGCGTTCGAGCCTCGATTGGCGCAGCTCCAATCCGAATTCCCGATCTGGTGCGTGGGGCGGGTGCCGGTAGGGCCGGCCAGACCGGCTCGCCGACGTGGCCGTGCAACCATGCGCGCTCGGCCGCGATGGCTGCTTCGACTCTCCTTCGATGTTGAGCTTGGTCAGCCGATTGGGCTTTTTCTGGCGTATTCCATTGATGGAATGGCTTGATTTGGGCTGTCATTGCACATCTGAGGGCCGCTCGAAGGAGCCGCCGATCACGCTGACGGATGATGCCTAGACCGGCTCCAAACCCCTGCGCGGCTTCGCTGGTGTCACGACCAGCCAGATCCAGCAATGTATCTCGATCGGCGTCACTTTGTTTCCTTAGCCACAGGTGGATGAGGCCGAGCGTAGCAATGCTGATCGGGTTGTAGCGAATTCCCTCGCGCATGCCAGAAGCGATGTCGGGGGCGGTAGTCGCAATAGCTTTCTCAATCGCCTGTCGCACCCAGTCCTCGTGCTCGCCAAGGAACATATCGGACGCGTCACGGGCGGTAATCATGGCGGCCGAGACGATCGCAATCGTTCGAGAACGCAAAACGTCCTCAGCCGCATCGTTGTCGAGCGACTGCAAGCGTCTGGCGTGAATAACTGCACGTTCCACAAGCTCTGGACTGGAGCGATCCGCATGCTCCAGGACACCGAGAAGCGCAAAATCCATGCTGAAATCCGAGCTTTCAGCAGAGTACCTGGCTTGAAGATCTGCGTTGTGCGCCAGTTCATCCGGGGGCGGCACGTAAACTCGCTCGCCATTCTCCGTGTGCCAGTTGGCTGGATCGATTGCGTTGAGCGCTCGCCGCGCCATGAGCCGGGGCTCTACTAAGGTATCACCCAGCTGGGGCTCTCCAAGCCGCTCGGCGGATGCCTGAAGGAGCACGCGGAGCCTCGTAACATCGGCGTCCTTGCTGTGCGCGAATTCGCCCAGGAGATTCTCCAGGGCCGCCCGTCGCGAAGGCCGCTGCCTGATATCGGCAAGGCTAATTGTTGCGCCGGGTTCCTTTGGCCCGACGGCGCCAAAGCCCACCGGGTTCAAACCAGGCAGCCAATCGCGCGCAAGGCGAACATGATCCAGGGACATCAGCTCGGGAGAGCCGAGAAATGGCAAGGCCGCCGGAATTGTCTGCGGCCAGTGCGAGATCAGGATATCGACCGCCACCAGAAGAAACGCGACAGGCGTGCCGTCCGGGCCCAGGATGTCGTCGATGATCTCGGCAACCGGGTCGCCCCGCTCCATGCGCATATGTGACCAAGCCTCCAGCGCCATCAGCCCTGATTCGACCGCAAACAGGCTGCCAGTGCCACGCGACCAATCGTAAGTGTGCTCCCACGGGAAGAAACGAGGCCCGGACGGCAATTCCAGGGTGAGCCCGTCTTTGCCGGGCTCCTGACCTGTGCTGATGCAGGTGACTGCGTGCTCGACCAGGCGCCGTATGAGTGGCAGACCCTGTTGCGGGGCCGAATTGAGCAAATCCCAGAACGGGCCTTGCGCCGGCGAGCTCGGCAGGAAGTCAGAATCGAGATGGCTGAAAATGGTGTCGTGAGACCGCCGGTTGGTCGGATAATCCTCCGGTCTTTGGATGAGGCCGAGAATGGTGAGCTCTGCGAGTTCGACGGGCGCCGCTTGGGCCAGGGTACCTCTGAACGTCATGAGATTACGGATCGTATAAGTGTTGTTCCGTTCTACTACGCCGAGCAGATAACGCTGGGCCCGTTCAGGAACGCTGATCGCCATGAGAGCGAAGGCCCGCTGGACGTCCACGGCTAGCTTTTCCAGCTCATGGTATCTGAAGCCCGCTTTAAAGCGCGGTTCAGGCTGGGCGAAAAGGCGGTGCTCTCGAGCCTCCTCGATCTCGTCGAGCCAGTCCGCGAGTGAGCGTGCCATCAGTTGCGTGAACTCGCCTCGCAAGAGCGTCGACATCGCGAGGTGTTGGAAAAGCTCGACGATGTCGGGCAAGGCCTGGATCGGCAGATCGGCTTGCCGCTTGATGAGCCAACACGCCAAAGTGGCCCAGGACATATTGGCTGGCCCATAGAGGCCTGCGGGAATCGCCGGCAGCCCACCTCCCTTTTCTGTCAGCAAGTCCGCGAGCGGACGGGCCTCGACCGCGATCGCCGTCCGGATCAATTCACGCAAAAGTGCCCCATCCTGTTCAAAAAGCGAGGTCGCCGCCTGATCCAGGAGTGCGAAGCCATGCTCAGAACGAAGGATCGCCAACAACGACCATCGACGCCAGGACGGATGTGCGCCTGGCACGCTGACCCGATCCAGGTAGCTGACCCAGGACCGAGCGTCCGATGAGCGCTCGAGCGCGAGCCGAGCCCCAAGCTCAACGCCCCGAACCAAAGAGGCCGCGGCAGTTTGGGAAAGAGGTAGGCGGTTTACCGTGGAAGGGGCACTGTGCAGGAGCCAGGCTATTGCCCACTCGCGCAGCACGTCATGTCGGAAGGTCACCCGGTCCAAGGCCAGCTCGCGCAGAGTTCCGCTCGAGACCAAGGATTCCACCGCGGCTGGCGGGGCTTGGGTCGTGAGGTGATCGACACCTCCAAGCACACCCTCGGAGAGGTCGCGCAGAAGTCGCGCGCGCTCCCGGCGTCCGGCAGGTGCGCCGTCGGCCGTTGTCCACCAGCGCTCGAGAAGATCGACTTCGGACCGTAGATCTTCCGTGGGGCCCTGCACATCGAGCAACCGGGACAAGCGGAATAAGTTGCGGGCAATCGGCCGGGCGGGGTGATCGTCCGCCAGGAGCGCTCGCAGAGCCGGTTTGGCCTCCTTCAGTTCATCGAGCTCCTGCTCACCGATATCTTGGATGACGACAGGCGAGGCGCGGCCTAAGCGATCCAGCACATCAGACGGCAACCAATTTGGCTCATCCTTATCAAAGCCGGTTCTTACTGTGACGATGATCTGAAAATTCGGGATGTCGGCCGCAGTGCGTACCAGATCGACCACGGTCTTGCGCTTGCTGTCGTCATCAAAGAAATCGAGACTGTCCACGAACAAGACGGCACCGCCGTCGCTGGCAAGATCGGATAGAAAGGCCTTTGGGCTTGCATCCACGCCCAGCGCGGTCTTGAACGCCAGCCAGCCTCCGGGTGTCGTTCGTTCAGGTGAAAGCACAATGGCGTTGGCTTCGCGAAGGGTCTGTTGGACAAGCATCCCCAGGACCCCGGACTTCCCAACGCCGGGACCGCCCTGAATCTCGATATAGCGACCCATAGCTCTCGATTCACGGACAGCTTGCAGTTGGGCTGAGCGCGCCAGAGTTACGCCGGCGATATCACAGCGAAGATCGGCGGCGGTCAGGGAGGCGGCATCGGATAGCGTCTCTCTCGCCAAGCGGTTTCGAAGCGATCCGCGCACGCGGAAACTGTCGACATTCGTGAGCGTTTCGAGCAGGCGCCTGCGGTCCAGATCCCCTCCTGACGCGGCGGTTCGAATGGCGGTTTCGGTCAATGCTTTCCAAAAGCCGCTCGCTCGAGAGACCTCGTCAGGTTCCAGGACGCTGCGGGACCGTTCGGTGGCCAGCTCGAGTGACTGTGAGCCCGGTGCATCATAGTCGAATGGCAGGATCTGAAAGCGTCGGAGGATCTGCCAGATCGTCTGATCATCATTGGCGCAGCCGAACTCCGCAAGATGGGCGCGGACGGTTGCCACGAAGCTCCGCATGTCGTCGTTGCATACGCCCTTACGGTCAATCCGTGCGATGAAGGTGGTTGGCGAGCTGATCTCTCGAGCCCATCGAAGAACGTCCTGGTAGGCGCCGGTGATCTTGAATGAGTTACGCTCGGTCGCGACGGCGAACTGATGGCGTTGATGGGAAAGATCAAGCTTGGCATAGGCCCGAGCCAGCTGCGCGACGACGTCTTTGAACACGGCGTCGCCCCGAGTGAACTTGATCGTTCGCTTGACCTGCACTTCAAGCGTCGCGGGCTCGCCAATACGCGTTACGCCCTGGATGATTACATCGTCGAGTGGATATCCTTCCCCTGCGCGTTGGAGTTCGACGCGCTCGATTGACATGCCCGGCAGCCCCCGAGGATCTGCGTCTGCGAGAAGCGTCAATAGGTAATGCGCGCCGACCTGCCCCTCGAAGAGGGCACCAGCCGGTCCGCTCGCAGAAGGGCTTGCCGCGGAGGACGTCCCGCCGGATGTACTATCACTCATACGAGTTTATGAGATGTGGGAGCTTCATTCATAGCTAGATATAGCGGATGGATTGCAATTGTACGAACGGACTATTGCGGAACCGCAGCCCAAACGCTGAAGACACTCCCCCTTGGCACCTCTGCTCTACCGCTCCCTTTGCCTGGTCCGATCGTGTAGAACCGACCGCACACCTCCAAATCACCGCTTGTCGAGATTTCGGAGTGTACGTATTTGCTTTCTGGTGGCCCCTGAAAAGCGGCGGTGCTTTTAAGTAGCACGCCGTTTTCTGGACGCTGAATGCAAAGCGTGCAGGACTTGCTATCAGGCCCAGCGGCACTGCCGTTTTCGCTGACGAGATAGGCGGAGTCAGTGCACATATCTCCGACGCCCTGACGGGGTATACTGGCCTTTCCCTGAAGCTTGGAGAATTTGAATTTCACGGGTTTAAGGACTGGGGGGATTTCGAGTGGTGGATAGGTCATTTTACCGATGACGATGGATATTTGGGCCTCCCGATCGGGATCGCGAGCAATGAGAAACTGTTTCCTTTCCTGAGGTATAAAGGTGCCGGTCAAACGCTTTTGACCCTCGACCGTGCCGTTTACGACACGAATCACGAAATCCCCGGCGCCCGGTCTAGGTTCCCTGGGGGTCCATTGAACATCTAGAAAAAACTCGCTTCCTCGGTAAGCCGCCGAGTTCACGACGGCCCGAATGGCTTGTGTCGCCAAGCAGTCCGAGTACATCTCTCGGCCTACTTGGGAGAGGGCGGTCCTTGCAAATGATTTCACCATAGTCCGATCGTAGATGAACTTATTTTCTTCCAGTGTCTTCTGCGCAAGAGACTTGTTTTCTCCGTAAGTCAGACTCACCGGCGCTCCGAAGTACCCGCTGCCAGACGCACTCGTGTCGGAAGCCTCCTGCCTGCTTTGTTCCGAGAAGGTGTAGGACATCATCTTGATCGTATCGGACATATCAGCTGTCTCGACATCGGCAAAAGTAAAGTTTTTGGGGTCACATTCTGCGTGTGAATCGACGATCAACGACAGAATAATCCCTGTTGCTGTCAAAATGGATTGAAGTAGATGAGACATGATTTCTCCCCGACATCAGTTACACCAAACTGAGGGCGCTCTTACTTCGACGCTCGTAGCGCGAAAGTTCGCTGGTCATAAAGCCAGGGCCATGTCACGTCGTGTTTCTTGTACGCAGTGCCAAGCGCCACGGACTAAATCTTCATGTCCTCAAATGGAGTGACCCAGCGCTCGGGCGATTGCGTGCAACCTCACATGAACTAGGCAGTGCGGCGGCAAACCACGTAAGTCCGAGATGAGCCGGGTTACACAGTTGTTTCGACGAGAAGGATGCAGCCGGTTCCGTGACGCAGCCGTGAAGACCAAAGCCGGCATTGAAAACAATTGTGAGCGTTCCCTCACATTGAATCGCAGCTATTTCGATTGGCGAGTCGCAATCAATTCGATCGAGTCGCATTTATTTCGAGAAATGACAGCCGCCGCCGATCAGCGCCGCCATCGAGGCCGAATGATGGGGTGCGCGGAAGGGGCGCCGGCTGGTGAGTTCGCCGCCGGCGAGCTGGCCCGCCACCGAATGGATCATCGAGATTTCCAGGAGCTCGGCCGGCACGAGCGGCGGCAATATCGAGGGCAGCCGCGCCGCCAGCATCGATTTGCCGGAGCCGGCGGGCCCGATCATCAGGAGATTATGCGCGCCGGCGGCGGCCACCTCCAAGGCGCGCTTGGCGGTCTCCTGGCCCTTGATGTCCCTGAGGTCGGGCAGGGCGGCCGGCGCGGCGGCAATGCGCGGCTGTGGGCGGGAAAGCAGTTGCGTGCCCTTGAAGTGATTGACGAGCTGGATCAGCGAGCGCGGGGCGAGAATGTCCATGTCGGGGCCGGCCCAGGCCGCTTCCGGCCCGCAGGCGGCCGGGCAGATCAGGCCGAGCCCTCGGCCATTGGCGGCAACGGCCGATGGCAGCACGCCGGCGACCTTGGTGATGGTGCCGTCGAGGCCGAGCTCGCCCAGCACGCAATAGCCTTCCAGCGCGTCATGCGGAATGGCGCCGATGGCAGCCATCACACCGAGCGCGATGGGCAGGTCGAAATGCGAGCCTTCCTTGGGCAGGTCGGCCGGGGCGAGGTTGACGGTGATGCGCTTGGCCGGCAGGGCCAGGCCGGCGGCGGTGAGGGCGGCGCGCACCCTTTCGCGCGCCTCCGAAACCGCCTTGTCGGGCAGGCCGACGATGGTGAACACCACCGAACCCGTCATGATCTGGACCTGCACGTCGACCTGGCGCGCTTCCACGCCCTCGAATGCCACCGTCGCGACGCGCGATACCATCTCGTTCTCGTTTCCCCATCAACCCCGCCGACGATAGCGGGGAAGCGCGGCACCGCCAAGCAAAATGAGAACAAAACGTGATTGTCGACTGCGAAATCGATAGCGCTTCGTGGCTTCTGTGGCCGTTGCACACGGCAAGACATCTGTACCGATCAGCAATGGAAACGCCGAACGAGCTGGGTATAGTCATCCCAGCGCTCCGACCAGGCAGGCCTCATTTGGATCAGATACTCGCCATACGCACCTTCGTTCGCGTCGCCGAAGCCCGGTCTTTCGCCAAGGCCGCAGACGCAATGAGCCTGCCCCGTTCCTCCGTCAGCAAGCTGGTGCAAGATCTCGAGGCGCATCTCGGGACGAAGCTTGTCGAGCGAACGACGCGCTCTGTGACAATGACCACCGAGGGCGCCGCCTATCATGAGCGTGCGTTGCGCCTTCTGGCCGATCTCGACGATATGGACGGCACCGTCGCCGGCTCTCGCAGCACTCCGAAGGGCAGGCTCCGCGTGGACATCGGGTCGGTTCTGGCGAACAGGATACTGATCCCCTGCCTCTCGGACTTTCAACGCCAATATCCGGACATCGACCTTCTTCTGGGCGTCAGCGACCGCTCCGCTGACCTCATAGGCGAAGGAATAGACTGCGTCATCCGTGGCGGTTCCCTCGTCGATTCTTCGATGAAGGCAAGGAAGCTGTGCGAACTCGATTACGTTCTCTGCGCAGCGCCCACCTATCTCGAAGGTCGAGAGCCGCCTGCTCACCCCGACGATATCCGCAGGCACCGGGTCGTCAGCTATTTTTCGGCATCGTCTGGAAAACGATTTCCCTTGCGCTTCCAGCGGTTTGACGAACGGATAGAGTTCATGCCGACGGCGAGCGGTCTCTCGGTCAATGAAAGCACCGCACATCTCAGTTCGCTGCTTGCCGGCCTGGGGATCGGGCAGAGCTTCGGTTTCCTTGCAAGACCGCATATTGAGCACGGCTCGCTGGTCGAATTCCTTCCCGCCTGGAAGCCAGAGAACCACGCCCTGCACCTCGTCTATCCCGCGGACAGATTTCCCAATCCTCGACTGCGGGCATTCGCGGACTGGGCCCAGCAAGTGTTCGAGCGCGTCGACGCCAGGCGTGGCGATTAGGTGCCCGAGATTGTCCATGTGAATGGATAATCTCTCCATGCCGGGCCGCTTCTCGCCGCCGGACTGACGAATTAGCTTCTCCACATCGGACGGCAACGACAGGCCAAGGGCCAGCGCCACCTCCCGAACAGTTTCAAAGCACCATTGGCCGCGTTCGCTCGGGCTGATCCGCTACGCGTGCCCAGTAACAGGAGAGTAAGATGACCAATAGACTTGCGAACAAGATTGCCGTCGTTACCGGCGCAACCAGCGGCATCGGCCTTTCGACCGCCAAGCTCTTTGTGGCCGAAGGCGCCCGCGTCTATATCACCGGCCGCCGCAAGGACGCTCTGGACAAGGCAGTGGCCGAGATCGGCAAAGGGGCGGTCGGCGTTCAGGCAGATTCCAGCAACAATGACGATCTCGACAGGCTCTTCGCTCAGGTAAAATCGGAACAAGGGCGCCTGGACGTCCTCGTCGTTAACGCAGGCGGCGGCAGCATGCTTCCGCTTGGCCAGATCACCGAAGAACAAATTGACGACACCTTCGGCCGCAACGTGAAAGCCGTCATATTCACAGTGCAGAAGGCGCTCCCACTGCTGGGCAAGGGGTCGTCGGTCGTGCTGACCGGTTCCACCGCCGGCACCGAAGGCACTGCTGCTTTTTCCGTCTACTCGGCGTCCAAGGCGGCCGTCCGCAACCTGGCCCGTTCCTGGGCGCTTGACCTCAAGGGCACCGGCATCCGCGTCAACGTCGTCTCGCCCGGTGCGACCCGCACGCCCGGCCTCGTCGAGCTTGCCGGCGACGACAGGGAGCAGCAGCAAGGTCTCCTGGACTACCTCGCTTCGCGCATTCCGCTCGGTCGCGTTGGGGAATCGGAGGAAATCGCCAAGGCGACGCTCTTCCTGGCTTCCGACGATGCAAGCTTCGTCAACGGCGCCGAGCTCTTCGCCGATGGCGGCCAGGCCCAGGTCTAATCTTGAGACAGGTCTAATCTTGAGACGGGAGCGGCCGGCGACCGCTCCCCATTGTCCAGAAGGGTCAGCAATGCGCGCTGCAGTTTATTTCAAGCACGGAAAGCCTGAAGAGGTCCTTCAGACTGTCGAAGTCGAGGAACTCGAGCGCCCGGGACGCGACGAAGTCCTGATCCGCGTGCTCCTTCGTCCCGTTCATCACGGCGATCTGCTCGGCGTAGCAGGACGCTACCAGCCTGGATCGGTCGTCCCGGAAGGCGGCGTCCGTGTCGGCTTCGAAGGCTATGGCATCGTCGAACAGGCGGGGGACGGAGTTGATCTGAAGCCAGGAAGGCGCGTTGCCTTCTTCCCCGGACGCGGCGCCTGGAGCGAGAAGGCCCTCGTTTCCGCCGAGTATGTCACCGAGATCCCCGACGATGTGTCGGACGAGGCTGCGGCGCAACTTCACGTCAACCCGTTGACGGCTGCGCTTCTCCTCAGAGCCGTCGAGACTTCGGGGGCGAAGCCAGGTCGCGATGCCATAATCCTCACCGCTGCCGGGTCCGCCGTTGCCAGATTGGCGATCGGGCTTCTTCTCGATCGCGGATTCGATGTCGTCGGCGTCGTCAGACGCGAGGCCGGCGTGAACGAGCTCAACGTCGTGTTTCCCGATCTGCCTGTTGTCTCCACCGACAAGCCCGGCTGGCAGGAGAAGGTCGACGCCGCGGCGGACGGGCATCCGATCGCCGTCGTCCTCGATCCGGTTGGCGGCGAAACGGCAAGTGCCGCTGCCGGGCTGCTCACTCAGGGCGGCAGTCTTGTTTCCTATGGCGATCTTTCCGGCCAACCGATTTCCGTTCCGGCACTCTATTTTTCGACCCGCGATATCCGCATTTCGGGAGTGACGATCGGACGTTGGTCGAACCTGCCCGCCGAGGTTCGCAAGGCCGATCTGGAGCTGGCGCTCGAACTTGCTTCTACCAAACCGGAACTGTTCACGGTCGAGAAGACATTCCACTTCGCGGATGTTGGCCAGGCTGCGGCGCTTGTCGAAAAGTCCGGCAGGACTGGTACGGTCCTCCTGGCCTCGCGCTGAAGCGCTGTGCGGTTTAGTGGAATCACCGGGAAACCTTGCCGCCAATCGCGCGGGAATGGCGCCGTCGACGCCGAACTCGCCCAGGGCAGGTCGGCGATGGTGAACACCAGCGAACCGGTCACGATTCGCACCGACCCGGTCAGATCGCGGGTCTATCCATGCCGGCGTTCTTGAAATGGAGGCGCAGCTATTTCAATGCGCCTTTGCGAGATCGACAGATCGTAAGGCGCTTCAGGGTTTCATGCCCTGCAACAACGAGGACAGTCCCGGCTCTTCGACGACGAGGGCCGCATCCGCCGGCAGAACCCAACGCACCTGGCGCTGGCCGATCTCCTTCCAGGTCGGCAAGGTCTCATTCACATGCAGAGGGTAGACGCAGACCTCGACGAGGTCGAAGTGCTCAGCCTGGCGTTTCCAATAGATGAAGCTGCCGCAGGGTTCCTTGCCGACCGTGCCGACCAAGCCGGCTTCCTGTTCGGCTTCGATTCTCGCGGCTTCCCAGTCGTTGCGTCCCTTCATCGGCCATCCCTTCGGGATCGACCAGCGGCTGGTCTCGCGCGTGGTGATCAAGCACACTTCGAGACGCCCATCCCGTTCACGCACGGGAAGAGCTCCAACTTGATGCCGTATATCGGGCTGCTTCTTTTTGTCCTTCTTGGCCATTGCCTCGACACTATAGCGTAAAAGCGCGCATGTTATGTCAGATATTCGACCCAGATTGTTGTTTTGGCAACATCTGATGATCGAAAGGCAGCCTGCCTGTCCCAGCGAGTAGACGACAGTACGGTTTTCACCCTGTGCGGGACCGGCAGTGTGATGCCGTAAGATGTCGGCCATCTTTCATGCTGGCATGCAACAAGAGGAGAACCGCCGATGGATCCCAAGGAAGAATGGCTCCGCTATAGCGGCTGGGACGCCACCGAGCAGGACCGCCGGCTGCGCGACGGGATCGCCTCGCTCTTCGACCTGGAGAAGCCCACGCCAAGGCAGCAGCAGCTGTTGCATATGGCGAGCTTGTGGCTGACGCTTCAGGACCTGCCGGCTGCGGCCTATCCAGGCCAGGAAGCCGAGCTTCGCGCGCTGGCGGAGATCGAGTTCAAGGACCCGGCCTGATCGGCCTGTCCTGGCCCACGATGCTGTTTGGCCGGCGCCTGGCCTGGAATGGCCATATCGGGGCGGACGCCTTGCCGAACAGGCTCGGGCGGATAGGCTGGGGCAAAGCGAAAACACATCCGAAAGCGAGCTGCCAATGCCCATGGAAGTCCGGACCGCGTCGCCAAGGGACGCCGGTCCGATGGCCAGACTCATCAACGAGATCATCGCGATCGGCGGAACCACGGCGCATCGCAGGCCTTTCGACAAGCACCGCATTCGCACCGAATTCATCGCGGCCACGCGCGGAATCTGCTGTTTCGTGGCGGTGGAGAAGGCGCAGATCCTGGGTTTCCAAGCCCTCGAATGGTGCGATCCGGACTGGCCGGGCGAGGACCGGCTGCCGGCTGACTGGGCCGTCATCGCAACCTATGTTGCGCCAGCGGCGCATGGCGGGGGCATCGGACGCGCCCTGTTCCGGGAAACCGCGGCCTCGGCCAAGGTAGTGGGCGTGCGCTTCATCGATGCCACCATCCGCAAGGAGAACCAAGGCGGCCAGGCTTTTTATGGGAGTATCGGCTTCGTCGATTACCGCAGCGGAGCCGAAAGCATTTCAAAGCGGTTCGCGCCTTGACGCCGGGCGGTTGGGGCAGGGTCAAGGGGTTGGAAGGGTGGCGAGGCTGTCCTTCAGAATGTCGGCCGGGATCAGGCCATTGCTCTCACCGGCGAACTGCATGTCGAAGAGCCGCCATTGTCCGTTGGTCTTGGCATAGGTCAGCCGGATGAACATCGCGTCCTTGTCGCTGACCGCGGCATAGTAGAACTGCTGGCGGAAGCCATCCATTTCTCTGTCGATGATCTTTCGGATGTGGCTGAGATGATACGGCTTCAAGCTGTCGGCGAAGCGATCGATGGAGCGCTTCATGCCTTCGCTGGTGTCGGTGACGGCCTGCCGGATGGCGTTTGCGACACTCTCGTAATCCCGCCTGGCGATGCCGGCCACGATCTTCTCACTCGTTTCGTCGACCGCCGTGACCGGTCCTGTCCGGTTGGCGCCGGTCAAGCCGACCAGGCTGCCTTCGAGGAGGCTGGCCGGAAAGAGCGCAGCCGAGGAGCCGGTCGCAAAGCGGAAGGCGCGATGGCGCCAGCCGCTGTCGTCCATCCGATAGGTGAAACGCAAATAGACCGGCGTGTAGTCGTCGGCCCGTATCGCGACATAGATCTCGCGTATGGCCTCCGGAAAGGAAAGGTCAAGTACCGTGCCCGTCGAGCTCAGCGTGCGTCCCTTGAACGAGGCGAGGGCATCGCGCAGGCCCTTGCCGAATTCGCAGTCGGGGGCATTGCCAGCGCCGCAGGCAATCTTCATCACGCCGTCGAAATCCTGCCGGGTCAGCGCATCGACATAGTGTCGGACCTGGGTTTCGGGATTTTCGACCGTCGGTATCTCCGCGGCCACGGCCAAGCGGGCGAAGCCGATGAACAAGGCGAGCGACAGAAGGAGGCGGTGCGTGAGACGGCGGGGCATCCGCGTTTCTCCAATGGGGCGGGATCAAGCCTGGCGGCGAAGGCGATGAATATCGCGCGCGACCGGACGGGGCGGACGCAAGCATGAAGCGGGCCCTCTTGCTGTGCCCTGCGGAACAGGGAGCGTCTACCTTGACAAAAGCCGGTGCTGGTGGGGTCAGGCCGTCTCCGCCGCCGCTGTCTTCAGCGGCGGCCCGTCATAGTGGGCGCGGGGGCGGATCAGGCTGCCCCGGGCCGTCTGCTCGAGCATATGGGCGATCCAGCCGACCGAGCGGGCGAGGGCGAAAAGCGTGAAGGGCGCACTCGCCGGCAGGCCATGATGGTCGGCCAGGGCCGCGAGGGCAAAATCGACATTCGGCGGCTCGTCGCTATGTTCTGCCACGGCTCCTCGGATGCCCTCATAGATCTCGCTGCAGGCAAAGCAGGCCAGCAGGGCGGTCGCTCGGGGATCCCCATCGGGATAGAGCGGATGGCCGAAGGCCGGCAGGCGATGGCCGCGGGAGAGCCAGTCATGCACGGCGTGGCGAGCGCCGATGCGGCGGGCGGTCTCGGCCAGGGCCTGCACGCTCACCGCGGCCGTGCCGTGCAGCGGGCCGGCGAGGGTGCCCAGCCCCGCCAGCAGGCCGGCGGCCAGCGGAGCGCCCGTCGATGCGGCCGTGCGGGCGGCGAAGGTCGAGGCGTTCAACTCGTGATCGGCCAGTAGCACCAGGGCACGCCGGATGAGGCCGGCGGCATTGGGCGCCTGCCAGGCCCGTGCCGCCTGCTGATGCAGCGGCAAGGCACCATCGGAACCACCACCAAGCATGGCGGCTGCCACGGTGCCGACCAGGCCTGCCGCTTCCCGGCAGAGGACGGCATGCGAGCGTCCGCCGGTGGGAAAGTCATGGCTGGCCCGCCGGGCCAAAGCGAGCAGCGCGGCTTCGAAGGGATTGGCCGGGATCGGCGCGCCCTTGACGGTCGGCGGGAAGGCGAGGTCGACCCTGCCGACCTGCCAGAGCAGCCGCGCGATCTCCTCCAGGCCTGCCCGCTCCGATAGGCGGGCGGCGTCTTCGCCGCGATACCACAGGCGGCCATCCGCGATGGTGGAGAGGGCGGAGGCCAGCACGGGCTCACCAAAGGAGATGGTTTGCGCGGCGACGTCGGCTGCGCTGCGGCGCCCGGCGTGGCGCTCCGCCAGCTTTTTGATGTCCTCGCCGTGATAGAGGCTGCGCCGCACGTCCTGCGGGTGCGGCCTGGTGCGGATCCTGCCGCGGCTGACATTGGCATAGAGTGTCTGCGGCTGGACCTTGAGCAGGGCGAGGGCTTCTTCCGAAGTGATCCAGGACATCGATGCAACCGGGCTGATATATTGACGAAATCAATCAAGATTGACGTCAATGCTAAAGCGCTCAAATGCTCGTCGCAACCGTGATAAGGAGATTGCGATGAACAATGGATTGGACGATGTCATTGCCACCGAAACCGTGATGTCGGACGTGGACGGCCTTGCCGGCCGGCTCGTCATTCGCGGCCATTCGCTCGACGATCTGGCTGGCCATGTCGACTATGAGGAACTGGTCGGCATCCTGCTCGACGGCTTCTTCCAGGATCTGCTCGGCCCGGCGGAACTGGCGTCCCGCCTCGGCAAGGCACGCTGCGAGGTATTCGAGTCGCTGGTCGCCGAGGGCACGCCGGATGCGGGTCTGCCTGCCACCGATGCGCTGCGCGCCGCCATGGCTTGGCTCGAGGATGGCGAGGACCTTGCCACGGCGCTTCGGCTGATCGCAGCGCCCGCCGTGCTCACCTCGGCCATCACCAGGCAGCGATGGGGCGAGGCGGCGATCGCGCCGGATCCGAAGGCTGGCCATGCCGCCGACATGCTGCGCATGCTGCATGGGACCGTGCCACGTTCGGAGGAAGCCGCCGCCCTCGACACCTATCTGGTCACGGTCAGCGATCACGGCCTCAATGCCTCGACCTTCACCGCCCGGGTGGTCGCCTCGACGCAGGCCGGCCTGACCTCGGCGGTGCTGGCGGCGCTGAGCGCCCTGAAAGGTCCGCTGCATGGCGGTGCGCCGGGGCCGGTTCTCGACATGCTCGACGGCATCGCCGCTGCGCAGACGGCCGAGGCCTGGCTGGAGGCGGCCCTCGACCGTGGCGACAGGCTGATGGGGTTCGGCCATCGCGTCTACCGCGTGCGCGACCCCCGGGCCGAGGCCCTCAAGCGGGCTGTCACGGCGCTGTTCAGCCCGGGCACGAACGAGACAAGCCGTCTCGCTCTGGCCGAGCATGTCGAGGCGGCCGCGACCAGCATTCTCGCCCGCCGCAAGCCGGACCGGTCGCTGCAGATCAATGTCGAATTCTATACGGCCTTGCTGCTCGAAGCCCTCGGCTTCCCGCGCGAGAGCTTCACCAGCGTCTTTGCCACCGGGCGGGTGGTGGGCTGGATCGGCCATGCCCGCGAGCAGGTGCTCTACGGCCGGCTGATCCGACCGCAGTCCCGCTATGTCGGCCCGCGGCCCGACCAGGCTGCCTGAAACGCGGAAAGCGGGCTCTTTTGCCGGAGCCCGCTTTCCGTCCTCGATAAACCTCAGGCCGCCGCGGTCACCAGGCGAGAACGCACGCCGGCGAGGATGAGCAGGACCGCCAGCAGGAGAACCAGGCCTGCAGCAACGAACACGCCGCTGGCCCCGCTGACGTCGAAGATGGAGCCACCGCCGGCGGCACCGAGAGCGATGGCGAGCTGGATCACCGCCACGATCAACGCCGTGCCGCTTTCGGTTTCGTCCGGCACGGCGCGGGTGATCCAGGCCGTCCAGGCTACCGGCACGGCGCCGAAGGCGAGGCCCCACAGGGCGATCAGCACCGTATCCGCCACCGGCGCGCTGCCGAGGCCGGCGAGCATCAGGCCGAGCACGCCCATCGCCAGGGGCATCGCGGCCAGGGTCAGCCTGAGGCTGCGCTCCAGGAGGAAGCCGCCGAGGAAGGTGCCGAGGAAATTAGCGATGCCGAAGCCGAGCAGGATGGCCGACATCGTGCTCACGCCGACCCCCGTTACCGTTTCCAGGAAGGGCCGGATATAGGTGAAGAAGGCGAAATGGCCGGTGAACACCAGGGTGACCGCCACCATGCCAAGGCCGATCTGCGGCCGCATCAGCACCTCCCACAGCGTCCTCAGCCGGGCATGCCCGCGCGGCTCCAGGCGTGGCAAGGTGGCGAATTGCACCACCAGGGCGAGGATACCGAGGCCGGCCGCCATCAGGAAGACGGCGCGCCAGCCGGCGATATCGCCGACATAGCTGCCGACGGGAGCGGCGAAGACAGTCGCGGCCGAGACGCCGCTGAACAGGATCGACAGGGCGCGCGGCACCAGCGCCTCCGGTACCAGGCGCATCACCGTGGCGGCAGACATGGTCCAGAAGCCGCCGAGCGCGACCCCGAGCAGCACCCGTCCAGCGATCAGGGCCGGCAGGCTCGAAGCGGAGGCGACCAGCAGGTTGGAGGCGATCAGCAGGATCGAAAAGGCCAGCAGGACGATGCGGCGGTCGAGGCGCCGGGTCACCGTCGCCACGATCAGGCTGGTGAGCAGGGCCACGGTCGCGGTCGCGGTGACGGCCTGCCCGGCCACGCCCTCGGTGACGCCGAGATCGCGGGCCATCGGCGTCAGCAGGCTGGCGGGCAGGAATTCCGCCGTGACCAGGCCGAACACGCCGAGCATCATGGAGACCACGGCACCCCACAGGGCGTTCTGCGATCCTGGTGCTGATGTCGCGGGTGCGGCGGGATCATCCCTGAAAGCCCGATTCGGGCCGCGATCCGGTTCGATCGCGTCAAGCGTCGAGGCGCTCTGCAACGCTTCGCTCATCTGTCATGTCCTGTCGAAGTGACCTGTAGCAAAGCGCGTTCAGGCGGAACGCGTTTTGCTACAGCGGGTTGGGTTGGCGCGTTTTTGCAATTCTAGGTGTCCCGCCAAATCGCAAAACGCTATTGCGTTGCAGCAACATAGGGTGGACATCTCGGACGATCCATGTCACTAAATCCGGAATGCTTTACCATTCGTCCGGACTTGAGCGCGTGCGTCGTGATAACCCGCCAGCCGACCTGATGAGCGAACTGCTCCTCGGGATGCGGCTGAATGGCGTGCAATATCGGCGCCTGCATGCAGCCCCCCCTTTCGGCGTGCATTTCGGCACGGTCGAAGGACGGGCCCAGTTCCATTTCGTTGCCTGCGGCACGGTCTATCTGCGCATGGCCGGCGGCGCGGTTCACAGCCTTGGGCCCGGCGATGCCGTGCTGCTGCCGCGGGGCGGAGAACACTGCCTCGTTTCCGCGCCGGACCTGCCGAGCCAGGATGTCGGCGCCTATGAGACGATTCCGCTCTGCAAGAGCGTCAGCGCCGTGTCGGCCTGCGTCGAGGAGACCTGCCCGAGCCAGCATGCCCATGTCTTCAGCGGCTGCATGGAGTTCGATCTCGGCGGCATGCATCCGCTGATCGCCCAGATGCCGGAGGTGATGCTGGTCGGCACGCTCCTGGAGCGCCAGCCGGAAATCGAGCCGATGCTGCGGGCGATGGAACGCGAGGTGCTGACGGAGCGGGTCGGCTCGGCTGGCATCCTGGCGCGGCTGGCCGATGTGGTATCGGCCTCGATCGTGCGTGGCTGGGTGGAATGCGGCTGCGGGGAGACGGCTGGCTGGCTGGATGCGCTGCGTGACCCGCGTCTGAGCCGCGCCATCGGCGCCTTGCATCGCGACCCCGGCCGAGACTGGACGGTGGCGGAACTGGCGCAGGAAATGGGGGCCTCGCGTTCGGTCTTTGCCGAGCGTTTCCTGGCGGTGACCGGCCAGACACCATTGCGCTATGTCACCGAGCTGCGCATGCGCCTGGCGGCCGAATGGATCGGACGTGACCGCATGTCGATCGACACTGCCGCCCAGCGCCTGGGTTATGCTTCTCAGGCCGCCTTCAGCCGTGCCTTCAAGCGCGTGACGGGCAGGCCGCCAGGGGCGCTGCGTACGGAAGGACCTCTCGCGAGGGCGTAAGGGTCGGCAGCCGAGCAGAGAGGCGCGACTCCCTTCTCCCGCAAGAGGAGAAGGCTGGTCGGGTTCCGCCCGCCTTCCCACCCCGGTTGCCGGCTTGCTGGAAGTGTGTCAGAAATTTGGCACAGAGGACGTCGCCCCACAGAAGGGAGCCTCATGCCGGCTGGTGAGCCTGTTGTCGCCTGGTTGAACCGTCGCAAGCACGTTGCGGCCGTTTGGAGCGCGGCAAGGACGCCTGGGACAAACGCTCGTTTCATATCTCGCCGGTTTTCCTTCGCCGATATCGCATGGGACGATGGTGCGCTCTTCGAGCCCCGCGCTTCGCCTCTTCGGCCCTACAGGCCCTCCAATAACGGCAAACCCTGCAGAGAATGGGATCCCCACCATGAGTGGACGTGAGAAGCTGCGCAGCCTCAGCGACATCTATCGTTTCCTGCGTATGAACGAGACGCCGATCTATGTCGTCACGCCGACGCCCTTCAACCTGCTCGGGCTCGACGAGTGGGTGGGCGGCCTGGAATTCATCAATTACTTCGACATTTTCGACGGCAGGCATCCGCGGGTCTTCGTGCCGCCGCGCACCGGGCCGGTCGAGTTCAAGTCGATGGAGGATGTCGCCAACTACCTGGTAGCGCATCCCGCCTTTCGGGCCCGCATCCGCAAAAAGCCGCGCGGCAAGGCCATTTTCGTGATGTTCGACGAGGAGACCGAGGAGCTCTGCGCCGAGGCCGGCGTCGATGTCGCCCTGCCCAAGGCCGCCTTGCGCACGAGGCTCGATTCCAAGATCGAGACGACGCGGCTCGGCAATGAGGCGGGGGTGGCCAGCGCGCCCAATACCATGGGCCTCGCCTCGACCTATCAGGAACTCGAAGCCCTCGCCGCCGCGGCGGGGCTCGGCAGCGACCTCGTGGTGCAAACGCCCTATGGCGACAGCGGGCGCACCACTTTCTTCGTCAAGAGCCAGCCGGACTGGGACAAATACGCTGCCAAGATCATCGGCCAGGACCTGAAGGTGATGAAGCGCATCAATCACCTTCCCGGCACCATCGAGGGCTGCTGCACCCGCCACGGCACGCTGGTCGGCCCTGTGATGACCGACATCACCGGCTTTGCCGAGATCACGCCCTATAAGGGCGGCTGGTGCGGCAATGACGTCTCGCCCACCATCCTGCCGGGCGATGCGCCCGACCGGGTGCGCGAAATGGCGCGCAAGCTCGGCGACCGCCTCTACGAGGAAGGCTATCGCGGCGTGTTCTGCTGCGACTTCCTGCTCGATACCGATACGCACGAGGTCTATCTGGGCGAACTCAATCCGCGGGTCTCCGGCGCCTCGCCGCCGACCAATCTGATCACCACCATCTATGGCGGCTGCCCGCTGTTCCTGTTCCACCTCCTCGAATTTCTCGATGTCGACTACGACCTCGACATCGAAGCGGTGCAGAGCCGCTGGAAGGAATATGACCACTGGACCCAGCTCATCCTCAAGCAGACCGAGGACAAGGTGGAAATGCTGACGCGCGTGCCGCAATCGGGCATCTGGCGCATGAACGATCGCGGCGAGATCGCCTATCAGCGCTCTGCCCTCGACCTGACCAGTGTCGGCGATGAGAACGAGGCCTTCTACATGCGCGTGTACGGCGTGGGAGAATATTGCTACCATGGCGCCGACATGGGCTGCCTGCTGGCGCGAGGCCGGATGCAATCGGACAGTCGTGAACTGCTGGCGCGTGCCAAGAAATGGAACGCCGGCATCAAGGCGCAATTCGAGTCGGTGCCGCTCTCGGCGATGACGGCCATCGTGCCGCCGGTGGACATGGCCTCAGCCAAATGGATCTGAGGGAACGGATCCGACGGAATGCGCTCGAAGGCATGAGTGGAAAGACATGAACGTAGGCTTCCGCAGTTTGCGGGAACAGGAGCCCGGCCCGGCCTGGAACGCGGTGTTCCAGGCCGGTTGGCCCGGCTGGCGGCAGTGGTTTCTGGAACGGGGCGGTGCGCAGGCGCCGAGCCTCGTTGATGCTACACGCGCCGTGCGGCGCTTCATGCCGGAGATGGAGGGGCTGTGGTCCGGACTGATCGCCGCGGTGCCCTCGGATGAGGACCTCGCCCGCTTCCTGAGCTTCTGGACGCCGCCGCGCTACCTGGTCAATTGCAGCCAGGCCGTGCTGGTCGATGAGCACGGCCCCATCCTGGTGCGCAACTACGACCTGGCGCCGGAACTGAACGAGGGCACGCTGCTGCGCTCGCGCTGGCGCAACCGGGACGTCATCGGCATGGTCGACGGCCTTTCCGGCCTTGCCGACGGCATGAACGATGCCGGCCTCGTCGTCTCGCTCACCTTTGGCGGGCGCGCGGTGGCCGGTCGGGGCTTCGGCGCACCCATGATCGTGCGCTATCTCCTGGAGGTCTGTTCCGACACCTATCAGGCCGTGGAGGCGCTGCGCTCGGTTCCCTGCCACATGGCCTACAACGTCACGGTGCTCGACCGCCAGGGCCGCTCCGAAACGGTCTATCTCTCGCCCGACCGGCCGGCGATCGTCTCCGGCAAGGCTTTCACCACCAATCACCAGCTCGGCGTGGAATGGCCGAGACATGGCCGCCTCTCGCGTACGGTACAGCGGGCCGAGGCCCTGGAGCGGATCCTGGCCGACCCCGGCCTCGACGGTGCCGGCCTGGTCGCCGCCTTCCTGACCCCGCCCTTGCTTGCGACCAGCTACGCGCAGGGCTTCGGTACGGTCTACACGGCCTGCTATCGCCCGGCCGCCGGTGCCGTGACCCTGCTCTGGCCCGGGCAGGCGGCAAGGCACTGGACCTTCCAGGACTACGGCCAGATCGAGTTCCAGGTCAGCTATCCGGATTGAGAGAGTTTTTTACCCTCCTCTTCAGGGGAGGGTAAAGATTCCTACCTCCCCGGCTGCAGCATCGTCTCCAGGTCGGGCAGTTCGCTGTGATGGACGAGAAGCACGCCGAGCTTGCGGGCGAGCTGCTCGGCCGAATTGGTGAAATCCCGGTTGGAGACCACCACGGCGTAGTCGGCATCGGCGAAGCCGGCCGCGGCATGGGCCTCCTGCACGGCCTTGTTGCCGACGGGATTGCCGAAATAGAGCTTGCATTGCAGGGCGACGGAGAGGTCGTCCCGTCGCGCCAGGATGTCGATGCCCTGGTCGCCCGACTGGCCCGTCACCTCCGCCTCCCAGCCGGCCTTGCGCAGGAGATCGGCGCAGAGATGCTCGTAGTCCTGCGGCGTGATTTCCTCCATCGCTTCCGGGATGCGCGCATCGGGCTGGGCCGAGGCCCACTTGCCCACCATGCGGGTGGCCAGGGCATCGAAACGGGGGATGTCCTTCTCGTCGAGCGAGAGCTTGGTCGAATCGCGAAAGCGCACCAGCTCGTCGCGCCATTTGTCGAATTCCTCGGCGCCATAGGCATTGACCCGCACCAGCTGGCGATAGCGCTTGGTCAGGGCCTGGTCGTGGCGGCGGATCAGGCGCCGCCATTCGGGGCTGTCGCCGCCGACGGGCAGCAGGCCGAGCCGCGTCGCCAGCCAGACCAGCACGAGGGCGGCGAGGGCAAGGCCGGCGGCGATGCCCGTCAGGCGGTCGAGACGCGCCAGATTCATCGCGACGATGAAAACGATCGCGAATTTGGTCAGGCTGACCCATGCCGACGCGCGAAATATGCCGAATCCCCGAAACATGGGCTGGTTCTAGCGCAAATATCTTGCCAAGAGGTTGGATGAGGCCGGTACTGTCCGGCACGACGAAGCGAGAATTGACGAAAGCGGGAATTGCCATGACCGAGATCGAAACGCTCAGCGCCCGCGTCGACGCGCTGGAGACGCGCGTGGCCTTCCAGGACGAGACCATCGAGGATCTAAACCAGGCTGTTATCGCGCAATGGAAACAGATCGAGGCGTTGAACCGTCTGCTCACCCAGCTCTCGGACCGCGTCGAGATCAGCGAGCAACGCGCCGATCTCGCCGGTTTGCCCGAACCGCCGCCGCCGCATTATTGAACACAACGCATTCATGCCGGAACCCATCGTGACCGAACCTTCGCAACCCAACTCCCCGATATCGCTCGCTCAGGCTGCCCGCCTTCTGGACGTGGAAGCCAAGACTCTGGCCAATGTCGCACGCCAGCACGGCTTCTTCACGGCCATGGGCCGCGAGGTCTTCTTCACCGAGGCGCAGCTCAAACAGGTGAAGGCGCTGCTGTCGGACAGGGCGCGAGCCGAGAAGAGGGCGGCCTTGCGCAAGAAAAAGCCTGTCTCCACCTTTGGCCTGCACGAGAGCACGGAGCTGCGCAAGCAGCGCCGCCGCACCAAGAAACGCCAGGGCAAGAAGGAAGAGTAATCCTGGGATCGCAGGCGTCTCGCCTGCATCTTCCCATCCATCGAGCGCGACGTTTCCAAGAGCATGCGAGACGCCTGCGATCCCAGGGGTTCCTCACCCCTCTCGGCCATATTCCTTGTTTAGATCGAGCCAATGGTATCCGAAGATGTCTGTGGCCGTGAGATCGACAACGATCACGAGAAATACGTTTCTGGCATCGGTTTGGATGAGAATCTGATCGTAGCGATGCAGGGCGTCCCTATAGACATGCGTTACATCACGGACCTGGTGCTGCGGGTCTTTCTCTAGGATCGCATCGACATGGGGCCAGATGTCGATAGGGGCTCCTTTTGCTGCGGTCACCCTGCTCATGGGCTGCGCGAAGCAATCCAGGAATTCTGATTTACTGAGAAGGCGAAGATCGACCATCGTCATCCCTCCAATTTGTCGCTTGAGCCTGGCATTCCGAGGAGCTTTCAGAAGATTACATAGTCTTCCGAACCAGTTCCCGATATCCCGCAACAAGTGGGTGACGCCAATGATCTCTTCTCATATCGGACCAACTGCCTCGTCACACCAGATTCGACCGGCTCCCTGTCAGCCCTGCGATCGTCATGGCATTCTCTTCCCTCACCCCGAAATGCCGGCGCTTGCCGAGCACCTGCTCGACGATGGCGCGGGTGAACAGCCCAGGGCCGCTCGAATAGATGCGCCAGCCACCATCGACGTCGATCGTTCCTGTTCGCACGCGACCCCATTCGGCACTGGCGACGTAGCGATCGGGGAAGGCGGCATCGGAAGAAGAGAAATAGGTGTTGCGCTGGCGCAGCGAGGCATTGGGCAAATGCTGCGTCACGGCGATCGGATTGATCAGGGCAAGGCCTTCCCAGGCCTTCTGCGCCTCGCCGAGCTTTGCCAAAGCCTCGCAATAACGCAGATGGGCATGCACATACATCAGGCCGATCTCTCGCCCGAAGAAGGACGAGGATTCGGCGCGGCGGAACAACTTTTCCGGGCCGCCATTGTAGACGACGGGCCGATCCATCAGATGGGCACCGTCCGGTAGCAACAGATGCTCCTCGATCAGCTTGAGGTGGTGGCGGGCTTGGGTCTGCGTGAACAGGCCGCCGATGATGGGCTGCGTCATCGAGATCAGCGAATAGGACAGGCCCGTCCTGGTGTCGCTGGGATGCAGCAAGAGCTCGACGCCGCCCGATTTGGCGTCAACAGGCGCAATATCGGTCTCACCGGGCGCTGCCTCCGCCTCGCCGAAGATGGCGTGATCGAACAGGCCATAGCCGGCCACCACGCCGTCGCGGATCAGATGCTGGTTGAAATCGCCGCGCATCCGGGCGGCGAGATCGGAAAGTTCGGCACTGCGGGCCGTCTCGCCCCGACGCTTGAGGATGGAAGAATAGCGCACGACCTGTTCGTAGAGCAGCGCCACCGTCCAGCTCGACACCATCCAGTCGCGCAGATGCGGATCGGCGGGCTGGAGCGAATCGTTCCAGTCGCCTTCGCCATAGCGCACCAGATGCGTGCCGGGGATGAAGCTGGCCGTGACGGTTTCGAGGAGCTTGTCGACATGGCTCGAGAGCGTCGACCGTGTTGGGGTCGCCGCGTTCTTGTCGTCGCGCCAGGGCGTCTCGGCGTCGAGCACGGTGAGGTCGCCGGTGGCCTCGACATAGTCGCAGAGGGCCTTCAGGGGCCAGACGATGACGTCGCCATGGCTGTCGCCGGCCCGGATATAGGGATAGGGCTCGAGCATGAACCATTGCGGCCAGTCGCCTCGTGATTGCGACTGCTCGCCGAACAAAGTGAGCAGGATGTGGCGCACCTCGGCATCGTGCTCGAGGGCCAGCATCAGTTCGACCGGGCCCTGGCAGACGTCGCGGGTGCCCCAGGCGGCACCCGTATATTGTTCCAGGCCATGCGGCACGGTCAGATGCATCATCGCGTCATGGGCGAGCCAGGGCAGGAAGAGATCCTGGGCCTCGACATCCGGCCCGCTGCCTCTAAGGCGCAGATCGCGGGTGAGCAGGCTCCAGAACGCGCGCGCCGGGGCGAGCAGGCTCTCGGCATCCGGCCCGGCGGCGAAGCGCGCGGCCAGTCGTTCCGCCTCGGCGGCTGATGTCATCGAGCCGGTGACGGCGAAGGCGAGTTCGTTGGTGGCCTGGGAGCGCAGGGCGACATAGGCGCCGCCGCGCGCCTGGCCGTCGACATAGAGCAGCTCGTCGCCGCCCACGGCCTCGACCGCTGAAGGGGTCGAGGTGACCAGGTGATAGGCCGCTTGCTGGTAGGTCTGCCCCCACAGCCAGTCCGCGCCGGGGGTGAGGCTGATGCGCTTGGCGGCAGCATCGATGGTGACGGTACCGGTCTGCTCATAGTCGCGCTCGCCCATCACCACATGGCCGAACACCAGGAAGCGGCAGGGCGCCCCATCGACGGTGACGCGCCATTGCATGGCGGGCGCGTCGCCGGCGGCGACGGCATGCACGGTGACCGTGCGCCCGGGCAGGCGATAGATCCAGCGGGCATCGCTCAGCCCGATGTCGAAGGCACTCGGCACGCCCAGCAACTTCCAGCCTTCGCCCTGGTCGACGAGGATGCGCAGGCCGCTGCCGCGCGTGATGTTGTAGGGATCGCGCGAGACCGAGAACAGCTTGTGGAAGGAGGTGTTGCCGATGGTGAGCTGCGCCCCGAACACGCCATGCATCCAGGCGGTGGAGCACAGGGTCGCGTCGTCGAGCCGCATGCTGGCGCCGCTGCGCAGGAGGGCGCCGTGGCGGCGTGGCACCTGGGCTTCCTTGGCTGAAAGCACGACATGCCGGTTCTGCTCGCCCTCCGGCACGAAGAAGGAGAGCAAGGTGCCGTCCTGGGTCTCTTCAGCCCGGCGTTCGGGATAGAGCGCGGCGATCTCGCCCGCCTCCAGCGGCAATGCCACCAGGGGAGCGGCATCCTGCACCAGGCTGCGCGCCGGCTCGGCGGGCGAAGGCGTATCCGTGCCGGTTTCCCCCGCACGGGCGGCTGCGGCGACGGCCACGGGCAGGTCGGCCGGGCCGGAAGCGGCCCGATGATCGGGGGATAGCAGGCCGAAGAAGGTGATCTCGGCGCTCGCGCCTTGCCCGACGCTGACGGGATTGGACTGCAGGGCGATGCAGCCGACCTCGTGCTGCCGGCGCTGCGAGGGCAGGTCGGTGCCGAAGGCGGCAGCGAATAGGCCGGTCATGCGGTAATCCGGGCCGAGGACCTGGATCGCGTCGGTGGCGAAGCCTTTCGCCCCGGTGACGCAGCCCTGCGCCAGCCAGGGAAACTTGCCGCCCTGCGACAGGTTCTGCCGGCTCATCAGCACCGGGCCGAAGGTCTCGTGATGCTCGACATGGTGGTCGAGATATTGCGAGACATAGGCCTCGCTGTTCATCAGGAAGCCGCGGCTGCCGAGGCCGACATCCTGGATGAGGACGAGGTCGCAGGGCTGGGTCGGCCCCGAGCCCGACAGTTCGACCTGCCAGAACCAGAGCGCCTCGCTGGGATGGAGTGCGAGCCTTACCCGATAGGTGATGCCGCCGGCCTCGCTTTGCCAGACCGCGCTGGAGCCAGACGCCGCGAACCGGCCCTTGGCACCGGGGCCGACCAGTTCCCGGACGAAGGGATTTGCGCCGCCGGCCCGCAGATAGAGCCGGCCGATGCCGCCATGGACGGGCGATCCCAGCACCTGGTTGAGGGTAATCCGGTCCTTGCCGTCGTCATGGTCGATCGCAAAGACCGTGCCGTTCTCCAGGAAGGAGACGCTGAGGCCGCCCTGGTTGCTGATGGTCCTGAGCTGGAGATCCTTTTCGCGCGGGATCGAAAATTGGCGCGTGCTGCCATCGGCCATGGCCTGTCTCCTCAAGCTGGCCAGCCGATAGGCGATACCCGCGAATCGCAGGGCCATCGGTCGACCTTGTCAGGACGCTACTCGGGAGGCAAAAGCGGGTCCTGTCAACGGTTGCGGGAATGACACCTTGCCGGGTGCACGGGCAGCTTGCCCGTTCTTCGAAACGTCATGCGTGGGGTGGAGAAGAGCGGACGGGACGTCCGCGCACCCGGAATCGCTTGGCCATCTGAGGGAAAAACAAGACAAAACAAGGCGAGATAGGCTTGTTGCACAAGACGTGGCTGCGCTATAATTTATTCTAAAGAAAGAAATTCCACTGTCCGTAAAACAACGAAAGCTCGCCATGACCGAATTGATCGACGGCAACGTCCATGCGGCCAATGTCCGCGCCCGCACCAAGGTTCGCGCGGAGGCCTTTGCCGCCGCCCATGGACGCAAGCCGCGCCTCGACGTGGTGATCGTCGGCAACAATCCGGCGAGCCGGGCCTATGTGAACACCAAGGCCAAGATGGCGCATGAGACGGCGATCGACGGCCGCCTGATCGAGCTGCCCGAGACCGTCTCCAAGGAAGAGCTGCTCGGCGTGATCGCCGGTCTCAATGCGGATGCCGGCGTCGACGGCATCCTGGTGCAGCTGCCGCTGCCCGACCATCTCGACGGCCAGATGATGATCGACGCCATCCATCCGGCCAAGGATGTCGACGGCTTCCACCCGATGAATGTCGGCAAGCTCTTCACGGCGTCCAAGATCGATCCGGAAGCGATGTTGATCCCCTGCACCCCGCTCGGTTCGCTGCTGATGCTGCTCGATACCGTGGGCAAGGAAGGGCTTTCCGGCAAGAAGGCCGTGGTCGTCGGCCGCTCCAACATCGTCGGCAAGCCGATGGGCGCGCTCCTGCTCGCCTATGACTGCACGGTGACGACGGCCCATTCGCGCACCAAGGATCTGCCTGCCGTCTGCCGCGAGGCCGACATTCTCGTCGCTGCCGTCGGCCGGCCTGAAATGGTCAAGGGCGACTGGATCAAGGATGGCGCCGTGGTCATCGATGTCGGCATCAACCGCGTGCCCACCGAGGACGGCAAGGGCCGCATCGTCGGCGACGTCGCCACCAAGGAAGCCATGGGCAAGGCCTCCTACATCACCCCCGTGCCCGGCGGCGTCGGCAAGATGACCGTCGCCTGCCTGCTGCACAACACCATCGTGGCAGCGGAAGCCAGGGTGAAGGGGTAGGCCGGAGAACGGCCAAGAGAAGGCGCGACTCGCCCTCTCCACGAAGTGGGGAGGGTGGCCGAGCGTAGCGAGGTCGGGTGGGGTGTGGCGGGCAGCGCACTGGCCTTGACAAGATTGCTCCACCGTTCCGCCAAATTCCTCAAGAGTATCAGACTGCCCGCCACACCCCATCCGCCCCTCCGGGGCACCTTCCCCACTTCGTGGAGAAGGCTTTAAGTATCCGTTCTTACCCCTGTCGCCGGGCTTCGTTGCTCAGCCGCCCTTCGAGCAGGTCGAGCACGGTGCGCGCCGCGTCGAGGACCGGGGTGCCCGGGCCGAACACAGCCGCAACGCCGGCCTCGCGCAGGAAATCATAGTCCTGGCGCGGAATGACGCCGCCGCAGACCACGGCGATATCGACCCGGCCCCGCGCCTTCAGCCTTTCGATCAGCTGGGGCAGCAGCGTCTTGTGGCCGGCCGCCAGCGAGGAGACGCCGACGACGTCGACTTTCTCGGCGAGGGCAAGGTCGACGGCCTCGTCCGGGGTCTGGAAGAGCGGGCCGGCGACCACCTCGAAACCCATGTCGGTGAAGGCCGATGCCACCACACGGGCACCGCGGTCATGGCCGTCCTGGCCGAGCTTGGCCACCAGGATGCGCGGCTTGGCACCGCGCTGTGCCGTGAAATTGGCGATGCGGTCCGCAAGAATTGACACTTCCGGCCCCTCGCCGAAGGCAGGCCGATAAATATCCGCCACCACCTTGGGGCGGGCGCTGTGGTCCCCGAACACAACCCGAAGCGCGTCGGAGATCTCGCCGACGGTGGCGCGATGGCGGGCCGCCTCCACGGCCGCCTCCAGCAAATTGCCGGTACCCGAGCGGGCCACCTCGGCGAGAGCTGCGAGGGCCTTGGCCACGGCCTGCGGGTCACGCCGGCGCTTGATGTCGTCCAGCCGCCGGATCTGCGCGGCGCGCACGGCGTGGTTGTCGATGTCTAGGCTGTCGATCGCGGGCTCGTCCTCGAGCTGGTAGCGGTTGACGCCGACAACCACCTCGTCGCCGCGGTCGACGGCCGCCTGCCGCTTGGTCGCGGCCTCCTCGATCAGGCGCTTGGGCAGGCCGGCCGCCACGGCCGCCGTCATGCCCCCCATCGCCTCCACTTCCTCGATCAGCGCCCAGGCCTGGGTTGCAAGGTCGTGGGTGAGGCTTTCGAGATAATAGGAGCCGGCCAGGGGATCGACCACCCTGGTCACGCCGGTCTCGTGCTGCAGGATCAGCTGGGTGTTGCGGGCGATGCGGGCCGAGAATTCCGTCGGCAGCGCGATCGCCTCGTCGAAGGAATTGGTGTGCAGCGACTGGGTGCCGCCGAGGGCCGCCGCCATCGCTTCATAGGCCGTGCGCACGATGTTGTTGTAGGGATCGCGCTCGGCCAGCGAGACGCCCGAGGTCTGGCAATGGGTGCGCAGCATCAGCGATTGCGGATCCTTGGGGCCGAATTCGGTCATGATGCGCGACCACAGCAGCCGGGCCGCGCGCAGCTTGGCAACCTCCATGAAGAAGTTCATGCCGATGGCGAAGAAGAAGGAGAGCCGTCCGGCAAAGGCGTCGACGTCGAGCCCCTTGGCCAGCGCCGCGCGCACATAGTCGCGGCCATCCGCCAAAGTGAAGGCGAGCTCCTGCACCAAGGTCGCCCCCGCCTCCTGCATGTGGTAGCCGGAAATCGAGATCGAGTTGAAGCGCGGCATCTCCCGGGCGGTGTAGGCGATGATGTCGGCGACAACACGCATCGAGGCAGCCGGCGGGTAGATATAGGTGTTGCGGGTGATGAATTCCTTGAGAATGTCGTTCTGGATCGTGCCCGACAGTTTCGCGTGCGATACGCCCTGTTCCTCGCCTGCCACGATGAAGAAGGCCAGCACCGGCAGCACCGCCCCGTTCATGGTCATGGAGACCGACATCTCCTCGAGCGGGATGGCGTCGAACAGGATCTTCATGTCCTCGACACTGTCGATGGCCACGCCGGCCTTGCCGACATCGCCCTCCACGCGGGGATGATCGGAATCATAGCCGCGATGGGTGGCAAGGTCGAAGGCGACGGAAAGGCCCTTCTGCCCGCCCGCCAGTGCCTTGCGATAGAAGGCGTTCGAGGCTTCGGCGGTGGAGAAGCCGGCATATTGGCGGATGGTCCAGGGCCGCCCGGCATACATGGTGGCACGCGGGCCGCGCAGGAAAGGCTGCTGGCCCGGCAGGGAGCCGAGATGGGCGACGCCGTCCAGGTCGGCCTCGGTATAGAGGGGCTTGACCGCGATGCCTTCCGGGGTCTGCCAGGTCAGGCTGTCGGCATCAGCCTTGACCTCTTTCCTGGCGAGGGCGCGCCAGTCTTCGAGCGCGGTGTCGGCTGCGGAAGCCGGTGCTGATATGGCGGATCCCGACATGGCTGGCCTCATTCGAATTCGAGGATGAGTTCGTCGACGGCGAGACTGGCGCCCTCGGCCACGGCGATGCGGCTGATCGTGCCGGCCTTCTCGGCACGCAGCACGTTCTCCATCTTCATCGCCTCGATGGTAGCGAGCGCCTGGCCGGCCTCCACCGCTTCGCCTTCGCTGACGGTGATCGCGGCGACCACGCCGGGCATCGGGCAGAGCAGGAGCTTGGAGGTATCGGGCGGAATTTTCTCGCGCATCAGGCGGGCAAGCTCGGCGACGCGGGGACTGCGCACCTGCACCAGGACATCGCGGCCATGCCAGCGCAGGCGTAGCCCACCGGCCGTGACGCCAATCTTCACTGCCATGGCCTCGCCGCCGACGGTAAACCGGCCGAGCGCCTGGCCCGGCATCCAGCGGCTGGTGACGGCGAGCAGCGCGCCGTCTGCGAAGACGACATGGTAGCCGCCATCGACGGCATCGATGGTGAAGGGCAGGGCCCGTCCCGCCAGGGTGGCGACGAAGTCGCGACCGATGGCGCGGCGGTGATTGTCCATGGCGCCGGAGATGGCGCTGTCGCGGCGCTGGCGGATATGGCTAACCACGGCGGCCACGGCCGCCAGGCGCGGCAGGTCGGCCTCCACGGGCACCACGCCGGTGAACCCGCCCTCATATTCCTCGGCGATGAAGGCGGTGGTCAGCCGACCGGCGCGGAAACGCTCGTGATCGGCCAGGGCGGCCAGGAAGGGCAGGTTATGGCCGATGCCCTCCAGCTCGAACTGGTCGAGGGCGCGGGCAAGGGCGTCTATGGCCTCCAGGCGGGTCGGCGCATGGGTGCACAGCTTGGCGATCATCGGGTCGTAATGAATCGAGATCTCGCCGCCTTCCTGCACGCCCGCATCGACCCGCACCAGGCCACCCTCGCCATCCGGGCCTTCGGCCGGCGGGCGATAGCGGGTCAGGCGCCCGATCGAGGGCAGGAAGTTGCGATAGGGATCCTCGGCATAGACGCGCGCTTCCATGGCCCAGCCGGTGAGACGGACCTCGTCCTGGCTGAGCGGCAGGCGCTCGCCGGCGGCGACGCGGATCATCGCCTCCACCAGGTCGATGCCGGTGACCAGTTCGGTCACGGGATGCTCGACCTGCAGGCGGGTGTTCATCTCCAGGAAGTAGAAATTGCGGTCCTTGTCGACGATGAATTCCACCGTGCCGGCGGAGTGGTAGCCGACGGCCCGGGAGAGGGCCACGGCCTGCTCGCCCATGGCGCGCCGTGTCGCCTCGTCGAGGAAGGAGGAGGGCGCCTCCTCGATGACCTTCTGGTTGCGTCGCTGGATCGAGCATTCGCGCTCGCCCAGATAGATCAGATTGCCGTGGCGGTCGCCCAGCACCTGGATCTCGATATGGCGCGGCTCGGTGACGAATTTCTCGACGAAGATGCGGTCGTCGCCGAAGGAGGACTTGGCCTCCGAACGCGAGGCGCGGAAGCCCTCGCGGGCCTCGGCATCGTTCCAGGCGATGCGCATGCCCTTGCCGCCGCCGCCGGCGGAGGCCTTGATCATCACCGGATAGCCGATCTCGCCGGCGATGCGGGCGGCTTCGCCGGCGTCCTCGATCAGGCCCATATGGCCGGGTACCGTCGACACGCCGGCTTCGGCTGCAAGCTTCTTGGAGGTGATCTTGTCGCCCATCGCCTCGATCGCCTTGGGCGGCGGACCGATGAAGGCGACGTCCGCCTCGGCGAGCGCGTTGGCGAAGGCGGCGTTCTCCGACAGGAAGCCATAGCCCGGATGCACCGCGTCGGCACCCGTCTCACGGATCGCGGCGAGGATGGCGTCGATCTTGAGATAGGACTGCGCCGAAGGCGGAGGGCCGATGCGCACGGCCTCGTCGGCCTCGCGCACATGCACGGCGTCGCGGTCGGCATCGGAATAGACCGCAACGGTGGCAATGCCGAGCTTCCGCGCGCTGCGGATGACACGGCAGGCGATTTCGCCGCGATTGGCGATGAGGATCTTCTTGAACAAGGTGGGATTCGTGTTCATGGGCGCCAATCTAGGTTTGCGTGCTGCGCGGCCTTACCCTTCCCTGGAGGGAGGGTGGGTTCGTGTTTCTGACTTTTGCGGAATGGGGCGCGAGAATCCTTCCCCGGTTTCGGGGAAGGTGCCGCGAAGCGGCGGAAGGGGGAGAGTGGCGCCTGCAACTCATCAAATAGCGGGGTTGCGCCACTCGCCCCCATCCGTCGCTGCTGCGCAGCGCCACCTTCCCCGAAACCGGGGAAGGATTCTCGCGGTTCATTTGTCCAGGCCGAGATAGAGGCATCCCCCCTCACAGCGGCATGGTGTCGTGCTTGCGCCAGCGCGTCTCGGCGGCCTTGCGGCGCAGCGCCGCGAAGGCCCTGGCGATGCGCTGGCGCGAGGTGTGCGGCAGGATCACCTCGTCGATGAAGCCGCGCTCGGCTGCGATGAAGGGATTGGCGAAGCGGGCCTCGTAGTCGCGGGTGCGCTCGGCGATCTTGTCGGCATCGCCGAGTTCGGCCCGGTGCAGGATCTCGGCCGCGCCCTTGGCGCCCATCACGGCGATCTCGGCCGTCGGCCAGGCATAATTGACGTCGGCGCCGATATGCTTGGAGGCCATGACGTCATAGGCGCCGCCATAGGCCTTGCGCGTTATCAGCGTCACCATCGGCACGGTGGCCTGGGAATAGGCGAACAGGAGCTTGGCACCGTGCTTGATCACCCCACCATATTCCTGGCCGGTGCCCGGCAGGAAGCCGGGCACGTCGACCAGGGTCAGGATCGGGATGGAGAAGGCGTCGCAGAAGCGCACGAAGCGCGCGCCCTTGCGCGAGGAATCGATGTCGAGGCACCCGGCCAGCACCAGCGGCTGGTTGGCGACCACGCCGACGGTTTGGCCCTCGATGCGGATGAAACCGGTGACGAGGTTGCGGGCGAAAGCCTCGCCGACCTCGAAGAAATCGCCCTCGTCGGCGACGGACAGGATCAGCTCCTTCATGTCGTAGGGCTTGGTGGAACTGTCGGGCACCAGCGTGTCCAGGCGCATCTCCAGCCGCGACGGGTCGTCGTGGAAGGGCCGCACCGGCGGCTTGTCGCGGTTGTTGAGCGGCAGGAAATCGAACAGGCGCCGGATCTCCTCCAGGGCCTCGACGTCATTGTCGAAGGCACCATCAGCCACCGAGGATTTCTGGGTGTGGGTGCGGGCGCCGCCGAGTTCCTCGGCGCTGACCACCTCGTTGGTGACCGTCTTCACCACGTCCGGGCCGGTGACGAACATGTAGGAGGTGTCGCGCACCATGAAGATGAAGTCGGTCATCGCCGGCGAATAGACGGCGCCGCCGGCGCAGGGGCCCATGATCACCGAGATCTGCGGCACCACGCCTGAGGCCTCGACATTGCGCTTGAACACGTCGGCATAGCCGGCCAGCGAGGCGACACCCTCCTGGATGCGGGCGCCGCCCGAATCGTTGAGGCCGATCACCGGCGCGCCGTTGCGCAGTGCCATGTCCATGATCTTGCAGATCTTCTGGGCATGGGTCTCGGACAGCGAGCCGCCGAGCACGGTGAAATCCTGGCTGAACACGTAAGTGAGGCGGCCATTGATGGTGCCCCACCCGGTGACCACGCCATCGCCCGGGACCTTCTGGTTCGCCATGCCGAAATCCACGGCGCGATGGGTGACATACATGTCGAACTCCTCGAAGGAGCCCTCGTCGAGCAGGACTTCCAGGCGTTCCCTGGCTGTCAGCTTGCCCTTGGCGTGTTGCGCCTCGATGCGTCTGAGGCCACCGCCGAGTCTCGCCTCCTCGCGGCGGCTTTCCAACTGTTCGAGGACGGCGCGCATCGGGCTTACTCCGGGAGAATTGAGATCTCGCCCTGTTAGCTTTTCTCGGCCCCTCCTTCCTGCTTGAAAGAGTGCGAATGCATGATTTATGCTAAATCGTATTGCAAATTGCGAAATTGCGAATATGGCAGGCAAACTCTTCATCGGCGCCCGCCTCAGGGCCATCCGCGAGGCCGCGCACGCCACCCAGGCGGCGTTCGCCCAGCGGCTCGGCATCTCCACCTCCTATCTCAACCAGATGGAGAACAACCAGCGCCCGCTTTCGGCGGCGGTGCTGCTGGCACTGGCCGAGCGTTTCGACATCGATATCGCCACCATCGCCCAGAGCGACGGCGACCGCCTGCTCTCGGCCCTGAACGAGGCCCTGGCCGATCCCCTCTTCGATGCCCTGGCGCCGAGCCTGCAGGAATTGAAGCTGGTCACCCAGAATGCCCCGGGCTTCGCCCACGCTTTGATCACCGCGCATCAGGCCTACAGGCGCAATTCCGAGCAATTGGCGAGCCTGGACGGGCGGCTGGCGGGAGGCCTGTCGGAGCCGACGCCCTATGAGGAAGTGCGGGATTTCTTCCACTTCCTCGACAATTACGTGCATGAGCTCGACACCGCCGCCGAAGCCCTGGCCGAGCGCCTGGGGCTGCCCCGCCGCGAGCCCGGCGCTGCCCTGACCGCTTATCTTGAAAGCCGCCATCAGGTCAGGGTGATGCAGGCGCCGGCCGAGGAGGGCATCATCCGCGACTTCGACAAGGAGGCGCGGGTGCTGCGCCTGCACCCCTATTCACCCGCCGCCACCCGGCATTTCCAGCTCGCCTTCCAGATCGCCGCTTTGGAGGCGGAGGCCGAGATCGCTGCCATCCTGGCCGGGGCCGACTGGCGCAGTGCCGAGGCGGTGGAGATCGCCCGCATCGGCCTCACCAATTATTTCGCCGGTGCGTTGACGCTGCCCTACCGAGCCTTCCACGCCGCCGCGCGGGAACTGCGCCATGACCTCGAACTCCTGGCCGCGCGCTTCGGCGCAAGCCTGGAACAGGTGGCCCATCGCCTCTCCACCCTGCAGCGACCGGGCTTCAAGGGCGTGCCGGTGTTCTTCGCCCGCATCGACCGGGCCGGCAACATCACCAAGCGTCACAGCGCGGCCAAGCTGCAATTCGCCCGCTTCGGTTCCGCCTGCCCGCTCTGGAACGTGCACCAGGCCTTCGAGGCGCCGGGCCGCATCATTCGCCAACTCGCCGAGACGCCCGACGGGGAGCGCTATCTCAGCGTCGCCACCGAGATCGCCAAGGGCGGCGGCGGCTTCAATGCAGCCCAGCGCCGCTATGCCATCACGCTGGGCTGCGAGATCGCCTATGCCCGGGACTTCGTCTATGCTGACGGCCTCGATCTCTCCAACCGGGCGGGTTTCGATCCGATCGGCATTTCTTGCCGCATCTGCGAGCGCCCGCATTGCCATCAGCGCGCCGTACCGCCCCTGAAAGCACATCTGGCGGTGAACCACGACCGGCGCGAAATCGTGCCCTATCGCATCGTCTAGGCGGGCTGCGATGGGGTGGAGCTTGAGGGCCCGGCTGTTCCACTGGGTCACGGTGATCGCGATCACCGTTCAATGGATCATCGGCCTCTCTCTGCTCGGCGGCATGGCCATGGCTGGCAATGTCTGGCTGACGGCCCATCTTTCGCTGGGCCTCGTCCTCCTGGCGCTGACCCTGCTGCGCCTCGGCTCCCGGATATTCGACCATGCGCCGCGCCGTGCCCGTTCTCCGCTTGCCGCGGTCGTGGCGACTCTCGGTCATGCCGGTCTCTATGCTCTGCTCCTGCTCGTGCCGCTCACTGGCTGGCTCGGCTATCGTCCCGCGCCGTTCATGCCGCCGCCGCTCGCCTTCGGCCTGCTGCCCATGCCCGTGCTGGCGGGTGTGGAGGGGGTGTCTTCCCGTACGATACTGGGCCTCCACGCCTTGCTGACCTGGGTGCTCGTAGCCCTCGTCGCGCTGCATGGGCTGGCGGCGCTCTTCCACGCCGTCGTGCTGCGCGATGGAGTCCTCGGCGGCATGCTGCGCGGCCGTGGTCATGAGAGCGGCGATCGGCAACCGTAGGCGCCGGCCAATCGGGCTTGGCTTGCCTCTCGACATCGTCTCGCGAAATCGCTACGCGAGGAACAACCGACATCAGGAAAGGCGCCGCCATGCTATTTGTCATCCAATGCGAGGACATTCCCAATGGTCTCGAACTCAGGCAGGCGACGCGCCCGGCTCACCTCGATTATCTGAAGACGCAGGACGCCCATATCCTCGGCGCCGGTCCGTTCCTGGACGCCGAGGAGAAGATGGTGGGCTCGCTGCTGATCGTGGATTTCCCCAGCGAGGCCGAGGCCCGGACCTTCGCCGAAAATGATCCCTACGCTAAGGCCGGCCTGTTCGCCTCCACCAGCATCCGCCGCTGGCGCTGGGGCATCAAGCCCCCGGCCGGCCTCTGATCGCGGCGGGAGGGCAATCGACATGGCCCAATGGCTGATCAAGTCCGAACCCGAAGTGTGGAGCTGGGACCAGCAGGTCGCCGCCGGCGCCAAGGGCACGCCCTGGGATGGCGTGCGCAACCATGCCGCCAAGCTCAATCTGATGGCGATGAAGAAGGGCGACAAGGCCTTCTTCTACCATTCCAACGAGGGCAAGGCCGTGGTCGGCGTCGCCGAGGTGGCGCGCGAGCATTATCCGGACCCGGCCACGCCCGGCCAGCCCTGGGTGCTGGTCGACTTCAAAGCGGTGGCGCCCTTCCCCAAGCCGGTGACTTTGGCCGACGTCAAGGGCGAGCCCAAGCTCGCCAACATGGCGCTGGTGAAGCTGTCGCGCCTGTCCGTGCAGCCAGTGACGGACGAGGAATGGCAGATCGTCTGTGCGATGGGCGGCTACAAGGGCTGAGCATAACCGTCAGGAGGCGGACAATGGGGGCATGGGGCGCTGGAATCTTCGAGAGTGACGGTGCACTTGACTTTCTGACGGAGTTGCAGCGTTTGCCTGATCCGCGAGACAGGATGCGGCAGGCTTGCGAGGCAGCCACTGGAGCCAGCTACCTCGAGGTTGACGAGGGCGGCGCTGTTCTGGTTTCGGCGGCCATCATAAAAGCTGCCATTCTGAAGGAACCGCTTACCCCCCGCCAAACGGCGGAGTGGACTCTCTGGCAGGAGAAGATCGGCCGCTTAGATATGAGCGCCCTGAAGGTGCCGGCGGTGCGTGCCTGTCGTCGCGTCCTTGCAGATGGCAGCGAACTGCGAGAGTTGTGGTTGGAAAACGCCAACATGTTCCAACAATGGAAGGGGAATGTCGATGCGATCATTTTTGCATTGGAAAGATAGCCGCTTTCCGCTCTCCATCTTGGACCCCTCATGAGATAAATCGTGGTCGGCGCCATCAAGGCCGTTGCTTTCGATGCATTCGGCACGTTGGTCGAGATCGTCGACGAGCGCCGGCCCTATGTGCAGATCGCGCGCGCCTCGAGGGCTGGTGTTCTGGCCTCGTCAATCACGCGGCCGCTCGACCTCGCCGCATTCGCCGATTTGTGCGGCGTGGAGCCATGCCTCGAATGGAACGCCGATCTCCAAGCGGAATTGGCCTCCATTCGCGCCTTTGCGGAAAGCCGGGCGGTTCTTGCCGCGTTGCGCCGGGCGGGCTATCGCATCGCCCTTGCTTCCAATCTTGCGCTGCCCTATGCGGCTCCACTGAAGGCTCTGTTCGCGGATCTGGTGGATAATGCCTGCCTTTCCTTCGAGGTCGGCGCCGCAAAGCCCGATCCTGCCTTCTATCAGGCCCTCTGCCTCCAGCTCGGCTGTGCGCCCGCAGAAATCCTGATGGTTGGCGATAGCTGGCGAAGCGATTATGAGGGTGCAAAAGGGGCGGGTCTGCAAGCTTTGCACCTCGACCGCGGCGGCGAGCGAGCCGAGCAGGAGACCATTACTATCGCGGATCTCCGTCAGTTGCTCGCCATCCTGCCGATGTGAGCATCATCTATTTGGATATCAATTTCCATGATCACCATTCGCTCCTCGCATCCTGCGGACGTGCCCCTTCTGCTTGAGATCTGGCGCGGGTCCGTCAGGGTGACGCATGATTTCCTGCTACCCGGCGACTTCGAGACGATCGACAAGCTGGTCGCCAACGACTACCTGCCGGCGGCATCGCTGCATGTTGCCGTTGATGGCGACGACCGGCCGCTCGCCTTCATGGGCATGTCGGAGCGCCATATCGATTCGCTGTTCATCGATCCCGGCAGGCGCGGCCAAGGCATCGGCACCTTGCTGATCCGCCATGCCAAGGAGCAAAGCGAGGGGTCGTTGACCGTCGACGTCAATGAGCAGAACACGCAGGCCGTCGGCTTCTACCGCCATCTCGGCTTCGTCGAGACAGGCCGCTCCGCACTCGACAGCGACGGACGCCCCTACCCGTTGCTGCATATGCGCCTGGATTAGGTTCTCGCGGCCTTGCCCTGCATTGCCGCAACGAAGTCGAGGAAGGCCCTTAGGGGCGGCGCCATCTGGCGGCGGCTGGGATAATAGAGATGGAAGCCTGGAAAGGGCGGCGACCAGTCAGCCAGCAGGTGGACGAGTTGGCCCGAGTCGAGCCCGGGGCGGACCTGGTGCTCGAACAGATAGGCGATGCCGACGCCGGCCAGCGCCGCCTGGCAGGCGACCTCCGGTTCGTTGACGATGAGCGGGCCTTCGACGGCAGCTTCCAGCGGCCGGCCTTCGCGCTCGAATTCCCAGTGATAGAGGCTGAGATCGGTCGGCCAGCGGAAATTGATGCAGCGATGGCGGGCGAGGTCATGCGGCGTCACGGGCGTGCCGTGGCGCGCCAGATACGCCGGGGCGGCGACGGCCATCAGCCTGAGCTCGCTGCCGAGCCGCACGGCGATCATGTCCTTCTCCACCATCTCGCCGAGGCGCACGCCGGCATCGAAGCGGTTGGCCACGATGTCGATCAGCCTGTCCTCGCTGACGAGGTCCAGCGTGATGTCGGGATAGGCGTCGAGGAAAGGGCCGATCAGCGGCCCGATGACATGGATGGCGGCAATGCGGGTGGCATTGATGCGCAAGAGGCCGGCAGGGCTGTCGCGCAGGCTCCTGACTTCAGCGACGGCAGCGTCGAGATCGGACAGCGCCGGGCGCAGCCGGGCAAGGAAGCGCTCCCCCGCCTGGCTCGGCGCCACGCTGCGGGTTGTGCGGTTGAGGAGGCGCACGCCGAGCCTCTCCTCCAGCGCGCGGATGGTCTGGCTCAGGGCCGAAGGCGACAGGCCGAGATGGGCGGCGGCCCGCGCGAAGCTGCCATGTTCGACCACGGCGACGAAAGCCCGCAGTTCCGCATGCTCGCTGCCGCGCATTCTATATGCTTTCCTTCATAAGCCATGCGCATTCTATAGCATTAACGAAGCAGTCTCCAAGGACCATCTTCCCGGCAGCATCGCAACGGAGGATGACCGCCATGACACTCGCTTTGGATGACTACCGCCTTCTCGGCCGCTCGGGCCTCAGAATATCCCCGCTGTCGCTGGGGGCGATGACCTTCGGCACGGATTGGGGCTGGGGCGCCGACGAGGTCGAGGCCCGCCGCATCTTCGATGCCTATGTCGATCGCGGCGGCAATTTCATCGATACCGCCAACCAATATACCAACGGCACGTCCGAGCGCTTCGTCGGCGTTTTTGCCGCCGACCGCCGCGACCGGCTGGTGATCGCCACCAAATACACGCTGCCCTCCCGCCCCGGCGATCCCAATTCCGGCGGCAATCACCGCAGGAGCATGGTCCGTTCGGTCGAGGACAGTCTGAAGCGGCTCGGCACCGACTATATTGACCTGCTCTATCTGCACGCCTGGGACTTCACCACGCCGGTGGAAGAAGTGCTGCGCGGCCTCGACGACCTCGTACGGTCGGGCAAGATCGTCTATGCCGGCATTTCGGATGCGCCGGCCTGGCAGATCGCCCGCATGCAGACCATCGCCGATCTCCGCGGCTGGGCGCCGCTGATCGCCCTGCAGGTCGAATACAATTTGATCGAGCGCACCATCGAGCGCGAACTGGTGCCGATGGCCCGCGAATTGGGGCTCGGCGTCATTCCCTGGTCGCCGCTGGCCAGCGGCGTGCTCGCCGGCAAATATAGCCGGGCCGATCTCGACGACAGCGGCGGCTCGGCCGAAGCCTCGGGCACTCGCCGCAACGTCGCGCTCGGCAATGGGGCGCTCACCGAGCGCGGTCTCGATATCGCCGAGGTGGTCAAGGCCATCGCCGGCGAGACCGGGCATACGCCCTCGCAGGTGGCGCTGGCCTGGACACTGCTGAACCCGGCGGTCGCCTCACCCCTCATCGGCGCCCGCACCCTGGCCCAGCTGGAGGACAATCTCGGCGCGCTCGAGGTGACCTTCTCGGACGAGCAGCGTGCCCGGCTGGAGGCGGCCAGCGCCATCAAGCTCGGCTTCCCGCATGATTTTCTCAACCTGCCGCTGACACGCAATGTGATGTTCGGCGGGCTGAAGATCCCGACGCGGGGCTAGAGCATCGTGCGGGAAGTTTGAGTCGAGGGATTCCGTTTTGGGTGGATTCGTGATTCACCGTGTTAGGAGGTGGATCATGGCCCATTCTGACGACTTACGCGTTCGAGTGACCGATGCGATTAGCCAAGGGCAGTCGCGCCGAGGGGCGGCGCAGCGTTTTGCCGTGAGCGCCAGTTCGGCGATCCGCTGGGCTTCACGAGTGGAACGGAGCGGGGAAGTCAAGGCGTCGAAGATGGGGCGGCCGGCGGGCAAAGGGCCGCTATCGGATCATCTGGACTTCCTCATCGCTGCGGTGGAGGAGAAGCCGGACATAACCATGCCGGAGCTTGCCGAGCGGCTCGTACGGGCGAGCGGGATTGTTGCTCATGCCGCTTCCTTGTCGCGCCTTCTGTGCCGTGCCGGGTTTACGTATAAAAAAACAGCTGATGGCGTCGGAGTGCGCACGCGCTGACGTGGCCGAGAAGCGCCGTGTCTGGATCGAGAAGCGCCAGCCCCGGATGCGCCGCCGGCCAGGCCAACTGGTCTTTATCGACGACCCGAAGGGCAGCGCGGAGCAGCAAGACGAGCCTCAACACCAAAATGACCCGCTTGCGCGGCCGCGCCCGTCGCGGTCGGCGGCTCAAGGCCAGTGCTCCCTTTGGGAAATGGGGAACCCAGACCCTGATCGCGGGCCTGCGTCACCAAGGCCTGAGCGCTCCTTAGGTGATCAAGGGCGCGATGGATCGCGCCGCCTTCAATGTCTATATTGAAACCCAACTGGCGCCGACCTTGTGCCCTGGTGACATCGTCATCCTCGACAATCTCAGTGTCCACAAAAGTGCCAAGGCCGAAGCCCTTATCCGGGCACGCGGCGCCTGGATGTTGTTTCTGCCGCAGTACTCCCCAGACCTGAACCCGATCGAAATGGCCTTCTCCAAGCTCAAGGCACATTTGCGAAAAGCCGCAGCTCGAACCTTCGAGACCCTGTTCAAAGCCCTGCACGACATCTGCAAACTCTTCGAGCCGCTCGAATGTCAAAACTACTTCAAGCAGGCAGGATATGCCTCATAATATCGGCACGACGCTCTAGAGAGCAACAAGCCGATGGAGGCGACCTCAATGCAGGGTCGCTTCCTCGATATGCCTGAGCTTGTCGGGATTGCGGGTGACGTAGATGCCGACGATCCGGCCGTCGCGGATGTCGAGGGCCGTGGTCTGCAGCGTGTCGTCGCGCTCGATGGTGATGAAGCCCGGCAGGCCGTTGATATAGGTGTAGCGCACCAGCTTCGACATGGTCTCGGCGAAGTAGTGGGCGAGGCCGGCCTGCAGCTTCATCACGTCCTCGAGGCCGAAGATCGGCTTCATCGCGGCCGGCTTCTTGCCGCCGCCATCGGAATGCACGGCGACATCGGCGGCCAGCAGGGCCTGCAGGGCCGTCATGTCGCCACTGCGCGAGGCCGCGAAAAAGGCGTGGGCGATCTCCAGCCCCCGCTCCCTAGGCATGTCGAAGCGCGGCCGGGAGGCCCGCACATGGGTGCGTGCCCGGCTGGCAAGCTGCCGGCAGGCGGCGGCATCGCGCCCGATCGTCTCGGCGACCTCGTCGAAGGAAACGCCGAAGACGTCGTGCAGCAGGAAAGCAGCGCGCTCCAGCGGCGAGAGCCGTTCGAGTGCCAGCAAGAGAGGCAAGGTGACGTCCTCGACCTCGTCCTCGCCCTCCTCGATCACCGGCTCGGGCAGCCAGGGGCCGACATAGGTCTCGCGCTGGCGCCGGGCCGACTTGAGCACGTCCAGGCACAGGCGCGTGACCACGCGGGTGAGGAAGGCCAAGGGCTCGCGCACCTCGGTGCGGTCGGTATCGAGCCAGCGCAGGAAGGCGTCCTGCACCGCGTCCTCGGCATCGGCGACCGATCCCAGCATGCGATAGGCGATGCGGATCAGCCGCGGCCGCAAGGGATCGAAGCTCGCGGCCGCATCGGCTTTGCTGGCGCCCGACATCAGGCCGCCGCTTTCGCGCGCACCGGATGCACGGCATTGAAGCCGACATTGACCCGGTTCCAGCCATTGATGGCAACGATCAGCAAGGTGAGCTTCACCTGTTCCTCCTCGGTGAACTGCGCCTTCACCGCTTCGTAGACGTCGTCGGGCGCGCGCTTGTCGGCGACCAAGGTGAGGGCTTCCGTCCAGGCCAGGGCCGCGCGTTCGCGGTCGTTATAGAGCGGCGATTCGCGCCAGGCGTCGAGCAGATAGAGCCGTTCCTCGCTCTCGCCGAGCTTGCGGGCATCGAGGGCGTGCATGTGCAGGCAGAAGCCGCAGCCATTGATTTGCGAGGCGCGCATCTTGACCAGTTCCATCAGGCTGGTTTCCAGCCCGTCGATGCCGGTGGAGAAGTCGAGCCACTGCTTCATGATGGCGGGAGAGGCGGCGAAAGGGTTCAGTCTGGCTTTCATGATCATGTCCTCTTGATCGGTTTGCACGGACATGACGAGCCGGCCTCAGGCGCTGTGACATGGAGGCTAAATTTTTTTGAGACGTGCAGGACGGCTCCATGAAGCCGTTCAGGCATTTCGCACGAGATCTCGCGGATATGGTGTGCCGATCTCCAGATCGGCACACCGTTCGTGCGCTTGGCTCAGCGCAGCTTGGCGGCGATGTGCCCAGCAAGCCGGCAGAGCTGCCCGGAAAATGCTTCAGGCGGTTGGCGAGGCTACAAGAGACCGCGGCAAGGAAGCCAGGAACAGGACCACGCAGACACAAAGCAGGACGATGTCCTTGAATAGAAACTCACCGGTCAGATTCCAGGCCATCGGATCGGTCGACAGGCTCCATTGCACCACCCCGGGTGTGGTGAAGAAGAACGACCAGGTGATCGCGAAGGTGACGATGCCCATCAGCGAACCGACAGCCGACAGGACCGGGACGAAGGCCCCTGCCGCAAGCAGCGCCGCAATGGCGAACTCGGCAACACCGAGGAAGTACGCCTCACCCCACAGGCCCAGCAGCGACAGCCATGAGATGAAGGGGCTGTTGGCAATGAATTGGGCGATGCCCTGGGCCGACTGCAATGTGAATTTCTGCATGCCGAACGACACGAAGATTACGACCATGACCCAGCGAAGAATCGCCAGAAAACGATATGAGCCGCTTCCGTTTTCCGAGATGTGGAAGAATGTTTTCATGCGGGTCGCTTCTTTCCTCTTTGCCATATTGATTTCGAAGGCGCGCTGATGGGCGTTCCTCGCAATCACTACGTTTGGAAAGAACCGGCGTTACGTTGATCCGGCGTTTGGCGGCTCACGATGACGTGTATGGCCAGTGCATGATTCTGGCGGGCTCGTGAAGGGGCGTGCTCTCCTCAGCGCAGCTTGGCGGCGATGTGCCCGGCGAGCTGGTCGAGGGCCGAGCTCATCGCCTCGACCTGGGCAGGCGCGCCGGTATCGGCCGGAGGCACGGCGATATTGGCCTGGGCCGCCGCACTGCGGCCGCCATTGCGGTAATGCAGCCGCCATTGCG